>NZ_CP013476.1:0-575000 GCF_001543345.1 Turicibacter sp. H121
TTCTTCATTTTCATCACCTAGTTCTTTCTAGCATTTGCTACTTTTTCAACGAATTGTCTAGCTAATTCTGTTACAGCTGCATAATCACCGGATTTAGCTGGAGCTGTTAAATCTCCACCTACACCGACAGCCACACATCCATTTTTAATCCATTGATCGACATTCTCTAAGCTAACGCCACCTGTTGGCATAATATTCGCTTGTGGAAGAGGTCCTTTCACTGCTTTAACGAAGCTTGGTCCAAATGCACTTCCAGGGAATAATTTAACAATATCTACTCCCGCTTCCATCGCCGTGATGACTTCTGTAATCGTCATACATCCTGCCATGTAAGGAACTTGATATCGATTACATAATTTGGCTGTTTCTAAATCAAATCCTGGAGAGACGATATATTTGGCACCTGCTAAAATCGCAATACGAGCTGTTTCACTATCTAATACAGTTCCAGCACCAATTAACATGCTTGATCCAAACTCTTTGACTAATGATTTAATCACTTCATCAGCAAAAGGTACGGTGAAAGTTAACTCAATCGCTTTAATTCCACCTGCTAAACAGGCTTTTGAGATTTCAACTCCTTGCTCTTCGTTTTCAGCACGAACAACAGCTACGACACCTGTTTCACAAATTTCCTTAATGACTTCATATTTTTTCATAAGACACCTCTTCTACTTTTTTCATTAACTATTAGTTTATTTTAAAGCTTTCAATTCTACTTTATATTTTAAAGGGTTAATTGTTTATCATAAGTAAATGATTATTTTTCATAGGGCGTAGCTATTTTTTTCACTTTACAGTGCATATACTCATCAACTTCATCCCAAGGAACGATAAATCCACTTCCTTTGGCACAAAAAACCGATCCCGAAGGGTTTAAGCGATCAGCAGCTTTATCATAAGCGATTTCTGAAATAACCTCTTCTGGATTATGACAAATATCATATCCTGCAACATTTAATGAGATTCTTCCGGCTCCTTTTGTATAGGATAAAAATTCACTCGGATAATCCATAAAAGTCGCTACTGGAACCGTTCCAGTAATCAAACATTTATTTTCTTGAATGATTGGATTCTCAAATTTTCCAGACATCTTTTTTAAATCGGTTAAGATTCGTCCCATTAAATCCATCTCTACTTCGAATTTAACGGTATAATATGGTTCCAACAAGAGATTCTTAGCTTGTTCTAATCCTTGACGAATGGCACGATACGTCGCCTCTCTAAAATCTCCACCTGACGTATGTTTCTGATGTGCACGCCCTGTGATGAGTTTAATATGAACATCAGTTAAAGATGATCCTGTTAAAATCCCAAGATGTGTTTTCTCAAAGATATGTGTTTCGATTAATTTTTGATGGCTTAATTCTAATTCTTCTGTTGAACACACGGATTCAAAGGTCACCCCACTTCCTCTTTGACCAGGCTCTAATTGTAGGTGAACTTCCGCATAATGCTTCAATGGCTCATAATGCCCGCTTCCAATGACTTGATTTGTAATAGTTTCTTGATAAATAACTTTTCGCGGACTAAATTCAATTGAAAGATCAAATCGTTCTTGGACGATTTCTTTTAAGACTTCTAGCTGAATACTTCCCATCACGGAAACATCAATAGACTGTGTGACTTCATTCCATAAAACCAACAGCATCGGATCTTCATCTTCTAATTTTTTAAAAATAGCTAATACATCTTTGGCATTTAATGATTGAGGATAGAGTACAGACACACGCATGACAGGTTGTAATAATACCTCTTCCCTCTTAACTTCATGACCAATTATTTGACCTGCCATAGTATGTGTTAATCCGGTTACCCCAATCAGTTCACCTGCCTGTGCAATCGGTGTCGTTTCAAATTTCTTTCCTTGATAATAACGTATTTGATTTACTTTCTCTCCTTCTTCAGTCGCGGATGTTTTAATTGAATCTTTTACGGCTAAATTCCCACTCAACACTTTTAGATAAGTAATTCGATCCCCTTTTTCATCATAGCGAATTTTATAAACTCTTCCTTTAAAAGGAGCTGTACGATCATATGTCGTTTCTGTTAACTCATCAAACTGTTTTAAAAAAGAGGTAATTCCGATATTTTTTAAGGCTGATCCGCTAAAAACTGGACAAATATTTTGCATTCGAATTTGCTGTTTAAAAGTTGTTAACCAAAATTGTGAATCCCGTTTATTTTCTAAGAAGTAATCGAGTAAGTCTTCATTTAACTCTGCTAATTGCTCAATAATTTCAATTGGTAACTCACTTAAGTCTAATTCATTTGGAAGATAAATAGGATTAACCCCTAAATTCAATCGTAACTGTGTCAAAACACGTTCAATATCAACTCCTTCACGATCCACTTTATTAATAAAGAAAACCATTGGGATATGATACTGTTTTAAGCAGTCAACAATCGTCTCGGTATGACTTTGAACGCCTTCAAATCCATTAATGATAACAATTGCATAATCTAAAACTTTAATTGCACGTTCCATCTCACTGGAAAAATCAATATGTCCAGGGGTATCGAGTAAATAATAGATGGATCCATTATACTTAAAACTCGCTTGTTCAGTAAAAACAGTGATCCCTCTTTGTTTTTCAATTGAATGATGATCCAAAAATGTATTTTGATGATCGACTCTTCCTTTTGTGCGAATTGCATTCGTTTCATATAAAATTTGTTCAGCCAGTGACGTCTTCCCAGAATCAACATGAGCAAATAATCCGATTGTTTTAAACACTCTAACACCTCAAAACTTTATTTTCGTCTCTTTTATTATAACAAACATCTATTAAAAATCATAAATAATTAGTCCCACCAAACAAGCCGAACAAAAGTTTGTTTTTTGACAAGAAACTATTGAAAAAAGTTACTTTTTTTGTCATAATATAAGAGTCAGCAAGACACAAACCACCCTAACTCGTGAAGTTACCCCCTAATTAACTTCACACATTCCGAAATTCCAAACAATTTTTCAAAACGAGATCATCTTTCCAGGTCTCTTCTTCGAAAAAAGCTCACCATACTGTGAGCTTTTTTTTATTTAAATGAACTTAACAATTTCCTCAATAATCAAATCAACATTTGTAACCGTCACTGACTTTTTCTTAGCCTTGGGACAATGCTTATCCAATTTTTTAGTCATACTATGATTTAAAATATTAGTTAGCAAAATGGCGAATTTAACGCCTTGAAAATATTGATCATTATATTTTTTATCTACCTCAAAATACTTACAATTCGGTAGAATTCGCTTTAATTTTTGAATCGTAGGTGTTGCCCCTCCGACAATCATAATTTCTGCCTTATTAATTTCACTCACATCCACGGATTGTTCCAAAGTCATTTCGTACACTTGTTCCTCTGCTTCTGATGGCTCTTTTATTATTGACTCTAATTGGGCACATCTTTCTTTTAGATTCTCCAACTCTTTTTCTAACCGTTCCTTTTCATGCATTGTTGTCATTAGGTTAGACCGTAACTGTTTTAATTGAAGTTTATACATTTTCTCTTGATTCAACTTTTCCTCACTCAGGGAGAGTTTTAACAACTTATTCGTTTCTTTTACTGATTTTAAATCGCGTTTAAGTAACTCGACTTCTTTTTCCAACTGCTTCGAAATCATTTGATCCTTTAACGTATAAGAGCGGAAAAAGAACTCTCGATTTTCTTTCATCACTTGACTCATTACAAAATACGGTAATAATTCATTTAACAACTCCTCAAATGCTTCAAGTTCTGAAATAGGTAAAACTAAATCTCCGATTTCAATACTAGCTCCCTCTTCTTCAATTAGATTGTCTCCATCGGTACATAATAAAAGAGTCATTAACTGGTAGACATCTGTTATGGTTAACCGATAGACCGTGTGTTGATCAATTAATCCTAAATCTCTCATCCACTGGATGTGAGAACTTAATTTTTCTTCCTGATAACACCTCTCTAGCTTATCATTTAAAACATCGACTACATTTTGTCCTAAATAGTCAGAATAACTCCGGTAAAAGTGCTTAACTCTCTTAAACGTTATTGAATTAGGTTTCGTTAATTGATACTTGAAATATTGATAATTCAGCTCATCGATGTCGAGTTCAAAGTCTAAAATTTTTCGTTGAATTCCGTCATAAGTGACTTTTAATTGGTTAAAAAATGTTGTCTCATCGTACTGAACCTCTAATTTTTCTAGAAAAAAATCAAAAATAGATACATCCATTAAATCACTTTGATTGATCAATTCTTCATCCTTCATTAATACCTCTAGCCCAGTATCCGAAATTAATTTACTACGACCATAATATTTTTTTAATTGTTTGTAAAGAGCCCCATACTGCTTATAGAGTTCTTCAAATAAAACATTAAAAATAATTGAATCTTCTTTAGAGGCTTCAAACAAACAATAAGCACATTTTAGTTTATATTCTTCTTTTAAACTGGGCCTCTCCAAACACACATGCTTATAATATTTATACTGATCCCGTTGTTTCCAAACGAGTGGAAATCGACGATGTAACCCTTCAATGGTTGAGAATTTACAATTTGCTAACACATATGCTAAAAAGACCTCTCGATTTTCAATCAATCGAGTTCGTCTCATATTTCAACCCCTCCTCATCCTTTTTTACATTATATGCAAACAAACCTTACAATTATGAGTGAAATCGTCAATAATCTCTACTTATCGATACATGATTAGAACAGCATCAATGGATTAATTAATGACTACAAAAGAAACTGATCGTTACACAGATACAGTCAAATTTCTTAATTTAAAACGATTAATTTCTTTAACTTAGTTTTCGCAATAAACTTTAGCGAAATTTTCAACATCCTATTCAAAAATAAAACGGCATGGCTCTTTAATAGATACCATACCGTTTAACATGCTTCTACTTCCTTAACAGTAGATGATTATTTTTTCAATTTAGGGAATCCAATAATAATTGCAAGAATTCCGAATATCCCCATTAACATCGGATAATGAACAAATTTAACAATTTCCATTGGAGAGATAGCGGCTAATCCTGCAGCTCCTAATACTTGGGCTCCATATGGAATTAGTCCCTGCCAACATGAAGAGAAAATATCTAGTAAACTAGCTGAACGACGAGGATCAATATCAAATTCATCGGCGATTTCTTTAGCTAATGGACCTGCCATTACAATTGCAATCGTATTATTAGCTGTACATAAATCAATGACACTAACTAAAGTCGCAATTCCAAACTCTGCTCCTTTTTTTGATTTAATACGAGATTTAATTAAAGATAATAAATAATCAATTCCACCATTATGTTTAATTAACTCTAATACTCCACCGACTACAATACAAATCATTGCTAATTCTTGCATACCAGCCATTCCATCTGAAGTGGCAGTAATTAAATTTAATAAACTAAATGAGTGAGTCGCTAATCCGATGATCCCCGCTAATACGATCCCGCCTCCAAGTAAAACAAAAACATTTATTCCTAATAAGGCTCCAACTAAAATTGCAACATATGGAATAACCTTCATCCACTCTACTTGATAAACCTCCGTTAAATCAACTTGATATTGTGAGGTCATAACAAATAAAATAATTAATGCCAGGATGGCAGCCGGTAAAACAATTAAAAAATTCACTTTGAATTTATCTTTCAGTTCACACCCTTGCGTACGCACAGCAGCAATCGTTGTGTCAGAAATGATGGATAAGTTATCACCAAACATTCCACCACCAACAATCGCTCCAACAACTAATGCGACAGGAATTCCAGTTGCTTCTGCAACTCCAAGACCAACTGGGGTTAATGCGGTAATTGTTCCAACTGATGTTCCCATTGAAACTGAAATAAATCCTGCAATGATAAATAATCCAACGACTACTAAATTAGGTGGTAAAATGGATAAACTTAAATTAACTGTTGCATCAACACCACCCATGGCTTTTGCTACACCAGAAAAAGCCCCTGCTAATAAAAAAATCATGACCATCATGATAATATTTTCATTTCCTGCTCCCTTACAGAAAATAGCTACTTTATCATTAAAGTGTTCTTTTCGATTAAACATAAACGCTGCAACCGAAGCTAACAAAAAGGCAACTAATACAGGCATCGCATAAAAATCACCTGTCATTATTCCACTACCAACGAATAAAATCAAAAAAATCCCTAATGGCAATAGTGCCCACGGATTTCCCTTACTCTTTTTTGAGTTCATTTTTCTCCTCCTTCTAAGTCTCATTTTTTGAGACTAAACCTACAAAGCTACAGTATCAAGTTTACTGACTCAGTCGGTTTTTGTCAACGTTTGTACTATTTATTTTTATATTGAATTTTTATCATTCAGTTACTTTTTTTTACAAAAAAGATAAAGAAGGTCGACAAAATAAACTAAGAAAAAGTCATTAATTTACGATACAATAAGGAAAAGAGAATTAAAAGGGGTTACACTAAAATGAGTATAAAGCAAATTATATTAAGTCGACTTCATAGTATCGAGCGTGAAGGGATGAGTGACTTAATCCATTTTCTAACATCAGAGAGTGATTATTTCAAGGCACCGGCTAGTATTAAAGGCCATTGTAATTATCCTCATGGATTAGCGATCCATAGTCATAATGTGGTTGAATTACTACTTCAAAAGAATAACCAATACCACTTAGGATTATCAAAGGAAACCATCTATTTAGCAGGATACTTACATGATTTATGTAAAACAAATATCTTTTATCCGACACTTAAAATTCGCTATAATCATAAAAACGAAAAAGAGTGCTATTTCACGTATGAATGTCTCGATGATGTTCCACTTGGACATGGTGAAAAGAGTGTGATTCTTGCCCAACAATATATTAAACTAACACTAGAAGAAATTTTATTGATTCGATGGCATACCGGACCACAAACACCTTGTGAGAATCCTTATCGTTACGACCAAGCACTTGAAAAGTGTCCCGCTATTAAAGCCATCTTTACTGCTGATGAAGAAGCAGCTACTTTTCTTGAAACAATAAAACCAACACCCGTCTTTCAACCAAGTGTATTTTATGCCTGGAAAAAAACCGGCGTTTTGCCCAAAATTTAAAACCATTAAAAAAAGGCTGTATGATAACAAATACAGCCTTTTTATCTAAATGGATTATAAAAACGTGTTCCATTACTAAATGTAATCCATAAAAAGATTCCCATTAAACACGTCATTCCGATGATAACGATTAAATCTGATTTTTTTAGAGGACGAGCATTATAAAATGTTCTTTTTTTATGTATTCCAAATGCACGTAATTCCATAGCATAACTAATCGTTTCAATACGTTCTAAACTTGTTAGAATGAGGGGAAGTAAAATAGCCCCCATATTTTTCAGTCGTTTACTAAGCTTTTCTTTTGAGGATAAATCGATTCCTCTTGCTTGCTGCGCTTGAGAAATTTCAATGAAATCACGTTGAATGTCTGGAATATAGCGCATGGCAATTGAAACAGAATAAGCAATACGATAACTCACGCCTAGTTTATTTAAGGACGCTGCAAATTCACTTGGATTCGTAGTTGCTAAGAAAATTAATCCGATTGGAATAATGGTTAAATATTTTACCGTCATATTAAATTGGTAAAATAACTGTTCAGTCGTTAACACATAAGGGCCAAACAGTTTAATTAGATTATGTTGTGTACCATAAATTGAGACACCTTCAAGTGGTGAGAAGAAAAACACCGCTAAGTTATTAAATAATAAGAAAATTAAAATAAAGTAAAAAACAAAAGCAATATCTTTAAAATCAACTTTTGAAATTTTAAAAATAATAAAACTTAATAGTAACATCACGACTAAGACACGTGTATCATAGCTTAACATCGCTGTCACTGACCATAATAAAAAACAAATCAGTTTCGTACTACCTGTTAAACGATGAATCGGTGAATCAATGTCAATATAAGCTAATAAGTTAGCACTCATTACGTTCTCACCGCCTTATCACTTGAAATAAATTTACAAATAAATTCAACTGGAGGTAAATCTCCAACTTTTTTTGCTAATTCATATAATGAGGTTCTCTTTAAATGAGCTGTTTTTATTAACGCATCATTCGTTAATACGTGCCATGTTGTATCATCGGCAACAAGCTCTCCATTTGTAATGACAAGAGCACGAGTTGTATACTCAAGCATTAAATGCATATCGTGCGTAATCATCAGAATCGTAATCCCTCTTGCATTTAACGTCTTTAAAAACTCCATAATTTCAGTATAATGTTTTAAATCTTGCCCAGCCGTCGGTTCATCTAAAATTAAAATTTCTGGATTTAACACTAAAATTGAGGCAATCGTAACTCGCTTTTTTTGTCCGAAACTTAAAGCCGAAATCGGCCAATTACGATAAGGGTAAAGCCCACAGACTTTTAACGTTTCAAACACACGGCGTTTAACTTCTTCTTCATCAATCCCTCGAATTCGTAGTCCGAATGCCACTTCATCAAAGATCATTGTTTTTGAAATC
This sequence comes from Turicibacter sp. H121, assembly GCF_001543345.1. Lineage (NCBI taxonomy): Bacteria > Bacillati > Bacillota > Erysipelotrichia > Erysipelotrichales > Turicibacteraceae > Turicibacter > Turicibacter sp. H121. The sequence goes on from NZ_CP013476.1 coordinate 8,478, forward strand.
ATTTGATTTGGATTTTGCATGACTAATCCAATCTTTTCAGCACGTTCTTTAATGGTTTGGTTGCTTAAGTCCTGACCTTTAAACTCAATGGCTCCTGCCGTCGGTTGATAAAAACCACTAATGAGTTTTGAAATCGTTGATTTCCCAGCTCCATTTTTTCCAACAATACTTACCATTTCGCCTTGATGAATTTTAAAGGAAATATCTTTTAGTGTTTTTTGATTCATTTGATAACCAAAACTCACATTTTTAAATTCTAAAATCACCTGTTGCTTTTCTTCTGGTAAATAAGAACTCGCGTTTAAAAACCACTTTTTAACTGAATCTGTACACGTTGTCAGATTCATTGTTTCTAATGACTCTGGATTCATATCTTCCGAAATCTCACAACCTGCATATTTTAAAGCTGTAACATAAAGAGGTTCACGAATCCCTACTTCTTGAAGTAAAGAAGAAGCTAGTAATTCATTAGGGGTTAAATCCGCTACGATTTCACCTTGATTGACCACAATAATTCGATCTACCTTTTTGTATAAAACATCCTCTAAACGATGTTCAATCATCACAATGGTTTTATTTGTTTTAGTGTGGATCTCATCAATTAAAGTCATCGTATGCAGCCCCGCTGCTGGGTCTAAATTAGCTAATGGTTCATCAAATAATAAAATATCAATATCATCTACTAAGACACCTGCTAAGGTCACACGCTGTTTTTGTCCTCCTGACAGTTGGTGAGGAGAATACGTCAGGTGTGAGTCAACATTCACTAACTGTGCTACTTTTTGAACAGTTTCAATCATCTCTTGTTGTGGAACAACTAAGTTCTCCAACTTAAAAGCAATATCTTCCCCAACCGTTAATCCAATAAACTGATCATCAGGATTTTGCAAAACAGTTCCAACATGAGCTGAACGTTCAAAAATGTTATGTTTTAAAGCATTTTGACCTTTAATTTTAAATGTCCCACTTGTAGTCCCTTTATAAATATTCGGAATTAAACCATTAATACAATGTGCAATGGTACTTTTTCCTGATCCAGAAGGACCGACAATGACAACCTTCTCGCCCTCATAAATCGTTAAATTAATATTTTTAAGAGTTGGGCTTGACTGAACTCGATATTGAAAGCTAAAATTTTCGAATTCAATAACTGGCTTTCGCATGCGCTTCATCCTTTCTCTCTCTTTAATCATGAGATGAACTAAAATCAACTTTATCTCGTTGATAAAACTCATTTTAACTCATCTCAAAAATGGCCAACTTTTATATTATAACATATTTTTTTGTCGAATAATGTTTGAAAAATCTTACAACTGTTTAAAAAAAATTGAGAGAAACATCCCTCAATTTTAGTCTTCCATTGTTAAACTTCCTTTTTGTGTACGTGTCTTTGCATAAGTTGTCACTAATAAAGAGCCTAATATCCCAATTGTCACCATATTGACACATCCAGCAACAATTCCTTGTAAATAAACTTTATCTACAGGTTCTGCATAAATAAAAACATCTAGTGTAGGAGCGATGATAAACCATCCAATAATGTTAGCAACAATTTGTGCAACATTAAATTTAATTAACTCCTTAACCCCAAATACTCCATCTTCAATGTTAATACTTTTAGAAATAAGTCCAATGACAAGTCCAATCATAGCTGATGCAATGATCCAACTCATCCAAGGAGAACCAAAAATTAAAACATCTTTTAAGAAATGCCCGATTAATCCAGTTGCAAATCCCGCTAAAGGACCATATAACAGTGCAATTAAAGCTAATACAGCATAAGAAGTTTCTAGACTTGTATTTGGAATTCCTGTTGGAATAGAAGCAAATCGTGATAAAACAACAAAAATGGCTGCTCCAATACCAATCGCTACAATGGTTTGAATTGATCGATTTTTATTCATTTAACTATCTCCTTAATTGTTATTTGTTCATACTGTTATCTAGTTTATACCTTCGACATTTTTGTCAAACTTTGTCCATTATTTAGTATATAAGGAGAGCTGTTCAGTGTCAATAAACAAACTTATAAATTGATTGATAGTAAAACGAAATTTACTATCAGATGAATCTCATTTAGTGCTAAAGAAAAAAGACACTGTTTAATACAGTGTCTAATGGTTATTTATTGATAGCTTGTGAGGCAATATAGGCCGTTGACATAGCTGCTTGTATATTATATCCACCTGTGTCTCCATCTATATCTAAAACTTCTCCAATGAAATAAAGGTTGCTTACTTTTTTTGATTCCATCGTCTTAGGAGAAATCTCTTTTATTGAAACTCCACCTGTTGTTACCATCGCAACGTGATATCCGCCTAATTCTTTCACTTCCATTTCATATTCCGTTAAAGTTGTGAGAAGTTTTTGACGCGTTGCTTTTGTTAACTCTGCACATTTTAAATCGTCATTAATCTCGCATAACTCTAGCACTTTATCTGCGAATCGTTTCGTTAAATTTAATTCTCGAACAATGGATTTAACGAGTGTTTTACCCCCATGATTCAATTTTTTAGTTAAGTTACTTCTAAACTCCTCTATCGATTCTGCGGCCACGAAATTACATTTTATCACATCGCCAGATTGCATAAAGCGAGAATTATTAATGATTCCCGGTCCTGAAACACCGGTATGAGTTAATAGAAAATCTCCTTGATACGATCCAATCTTTTTGCCATTACGCCATAATGTATAAGGTAGTTCTTCAAAAGAAGTTCCTGACATATCACTTAACTCATAATTTTTAATCTTTAACGGGGTTAAAGCCGGCTTAGTTGGAATAATCTTATGCCCGAATGACTTCGCCCAAACTAAGCCCTCTCCTGTTGATCCTGTATGCGGATAACTTAGTCCACCTGTTGCCACGACAACAATAGGACTTTCATAAACCCCTTGAGAGGTTTGCACATAAAATAACTCTTGTTCTTTTACTAATGATTGTACAGGTGTTTCATAACAAATATTAACCTTACGCTTCTTACATTCATCTAATAAAATATTTAAAACATCTTGAGATTTTAATGATTTAGGAAATACCTTTCCTTTTTCCGTTGTCATAAACTCTAATCCACGTTGTTTAAAGAAGTCTAACAAATCTTTATTTTGAAAAGATAGTAAAGCATGCTTTAAAAATTTGGCATTGGTACCGTAACATGTTAAAAAATGTTCAATATCACCCGCTTGAGTAATATTACATTTTCCTGCCCCTGCCATTAGTAGCTTGCGACCACAGGATTTATTCTTCTCTAAAAGAGCAATTTTTTTATTTTGATTGGCAGCACACATGATAGCTGCAAATAGTCCTGCTGGACCACCACCGATAATAATAACATCATATTTATTCAATATTCAATCCTCCGATTTGTCACTCATTTTTATAATTGTATTATGAGCATTAGTTTTAAGTCAAGATAAAGAAAAACTAGCATGATTCGCTAGTTTTCCATCCCTCTAATTGTTGTGTTAGCTGATTACAGCAAAACGCTATAAATGATTGAATTTGTCTCATATTAAAGACTTTACATTCATTCTGCTGATAGGCCTTTCTTTTTAAATCATCTTCTAATACTTTCAAGCGCCAATCATCAATTTCATTTTTACTTAATAAGGGTAAACAAGCTAAACTCTTCACTTGCAAAAGCTTTAACCTTGCTTCTTCTACCCAATAAGCGCTACTTAAAAGTTGATGATCGATACACTGCATTTCAAAATAGTATAAAGCATGTAATTCTGAACGTTCCATTCGATCTTTATAAGCATTAAAAAATGGAGTATAAATTTTTTCACGCCAAAGATAATCCGTATATAAATGAATCAGATACCCTAGTTGAAAGTCATCTGATTCATCAGTCACTATTTTTTTTGCTGTTTTAATCGCATGATCATAAGAAGTATCTGCTTCATGATAAAAATGCGTCATAGCTTTATCTAACCATGTCTGATTGGGACGCATATGAATTGCATCTGGGCTAAGGACACCTAGTAATAACTCAGCTGTCACTGTTCGATTAAATTGATTAAATAAAACAAATAGAACTTCTAAGTGAACAATGGGTGATGGCAATTCAAATCACTCCTTAACTAGGTTGGTTTACTATCCGTTCCCCATGAGGTTGATAGGTTTGAATGTCTACTCGTTCAAGTAAATACTGGGCCCATTGTTGCATTATCATTTGATGAGGCTTTTGCTTCTCTAATTCTTGATAAAATAACAATGATAACTTATAATGACCCGATTCATATCGTTTTAAGTATTCATAAGGTTGTTCAACAAGACTCCATTCTTGACCGATATATACGGTCATCGCTAATTTAATAGTTGTCTCAATATAGTCAAAAATTGACGAATGCTTATCTTTGACGCTTTTATAAAGGTGCATCACTTCGCTATTGCGCTTTATTCTTCGTTCATATCCTCTGGGTTTCATTAATAAGCATTCTAGTTTCAGATACGTTTCAATCCAGCTATACATTAACCTTTTAGAAGAACAACTATGTGAGACAATTAACTTTTGATGAATTCTATCCACTCTCTCAGTATCTAAGCAACTTAAAACATAGATTAGCTGAGTGGGTTGTCCAAACTTCTCTGGGAGCGCTAATGGACCAATCTCTTTTAAATAGCATTTAATTTGTTTATTAACTAATGGCAGACAGGACTGTAACCAATACGTTTTAAATTTAGCTTTCTCTAACTCTTTAATTAACAATCCCACTTGAATGATCATTGATTCTGCGTCAGTCTTTAAAAATTTCCGATAAGCTTTTGACGATTTCTCATAAGATGACGTACTTTTATACTGATTAATTAAATATTTAGGACTTCTTAATAACTCAGATAATTTTAAATCATTAAACTCAGGATCGGCAGTTAGTAAAGGTGTTAATACCTCAGATATCGTTTCAAATTTGATAAGATTTTTACGGATATTTTGTAGTATTTTCTCATGATAATCACCTAGATATTCTTCAAAATAGCAAACCATCTGTTCATTGGGCAATGAACGTGGAATAAATAAGTGATCTAGGAAATTAAGCGCATCCAATGTGTATGATGGCTCAAATATGACTGATAATTTATGTTCCTGCATGAAGCCGCTCCCCCTGTAACTCATTGTAGCTTTATTTTATCATAAAATCCCCTAATAATAAATCACACAAATTTAGAAAGAAGGGTTAATATCACTGCGACAGTTCTTTATGAAATAGCGTGAATGAAGCTTTCTAACCTAAACCTTTTGGGGTTAAGACTAAATTTCCTACGCTACGTGGCTCAATCGATGATGGATATTGTCACTTTCCTTCAATGATAAACAGTGAGTGACCTAGCAGACTATTGAAGTTAATCTAATCCTCCATAGAGAGGTTCAAAAGTTTTGACGATGTGAAATGCTTATCTAGACTAATATAATAAAGGTGCTATTTATAAATTCATATACATCGCACTTAATTTTACAATCTATCTAGGTGATACGAGAGAAGAATAAATCGTTGGTTGCAGGAGGATAAAGTACAGTCATGAACAAAAGCTTTCTCATAAAGTATAATAGATGATTAAAAAAATACTGCTATTGTAAAATTTAATTAGTTATCAATCATTAGTTCGTCATATAAACTAAATTTTATTTTACCTACTCATCTATGTTCTGTCTCTATAGAGACTCTTAATCAAACCATGATAGGCACAGATTGATTTCGCAGAAACCACTATTTTAATCATACTTTTTTCATAAGGAAGGGAAATACAATGCCAAACCGTTTAGTCTATAATGATAAGCCAAACAATCTTAAGGTTGAAATTTATGGCTCTGATTCAGAACAGCCTATTTTAACAGATAATGGAGCATTAGTTGTGACAGGAACTGTAGAAGTTGATACGTCAATTCCATTATCAGTAAATGTTGTAGAAATAACCCCTATTAGTGTGACAGGAATTGTCCCCGTATCAATTGATGGAATTGCTAATGTTAATATTGTCCCTCCACCTATTAATACTTCATCCATAACGTTTATAACGACTGGGTTCATTATAGATGATCTAACTGATGTTATGGAAATATCCACATATAATCAGTATGCTTATTATCTCTACGCAGATATTGGACCCAGTATCACGGCCTCTTTATATATTACCCCTACAGTCGAATTAGCGTATAGTGTATTAGCCGATGGTCCAACTTTATTATCAACGGCTAATTCTTTCAATAACGACTTACAAACCTGTGTCTTAACATCAGACATACTAGCTAATTTTTCCTTTATCGCGCTTCAAGCCACTCAAGGAAACACAGTCATTATTACCTTTGTCGGTCAATAGTTCCTCATATACTATATTAATAAGGAAAGAGGTGATATAATGGGTAATCGCCATATCTCAAGTTTTCAACCAGATGTAACAAAGGTATCTATTTATGGCTCAGATTTAAATCAATCGATTGAGACTAATCAAAAAGGGGTTTCTATTACAGGCATTCTTTCGCTTGATTATCAAGATCCCCTCCCCACGAATATTCTAGAATGTCCTAGTCTCTCTATTATGGATAACCTCACACTTTCTGTAATGGATACATCAAACATCACCACGAATAGTGTGTTAGAGGGTGATTTTGATACTTTTATTTTCCCCACCTCAAGTCAAACTATCACATTAAGCTCTAAACTGCTGTCTGTACAAAATATTAATGAACTATGGGTATGGGTTTTTCTCTATGGTGGAAGTAATGACCCCATTACAGCTAATGTATTTTTAGCACCTATAGCAGATAAAAAGACTGGAGTGAAATATGGGACATCAAAAGTTCTAAATCGTGACCGATCCCTATCCATTGCTGGAATTCAACGAGTAGCATTATTTTTGGTCACAGAACGTTCAAATTATGTTTTTATCACATTAGAAGGAATTAATTTAACTTCCGAAGAAACCGTTGGAGTGTTTTTGACTGGAAGAAGTTATTAAATTTTTTTCATTGCTAATCTCTATTAATGAATTAGCTTGAATGCAGTTTTCCAATGTAAACATTTTTGTGATCAATGATTCATGAGGCACAATGCCTCATGAATCTGTTTAATCACTAACTTATGCTAAGCCCATCGTATTCCGATCAAACTTTTAAAGAAGCCCGTGGGCAGTTTCATTACTTCCTCTTTACCAAGAGAAATAAGGATCAGTCAAGTTAACTGGAATGTTTAAGTCATCGTCTACTTTCAAGCAACAAGTAAACTCTCTTCCTCAATCACTCATATAGATTTTATAGGTATCTTTAGGAAAGAATTCATCCCACTCATCAGTCGCTCGATATATTTCTCAAACCGAGCGATTTTCTATTTTTATAGTGACATCAAAGCATGCTTGACATTCAACAAAGGTTACTAAATAACCGTATCTAATCCCCATTCCCTAGTAATTGAGGACCGTTTCACTCGTGAAACTTCTAGGGGACCCATTCCCTAGTAATTGAGGATTGTTTCTCAAGTGAAACTTCTAGGGGACCCATTCCCTAGTAATTGAGGATTGTTTCTCAAGTGAAACTTCTAGGGGACCCATTCCCTAGTAATTGAGGATTGTTTCTCAAGTGAAACTTCTAGGGGACCCATTCCCTAGTAATTGAGGATTGTTTCTCAAGTGAAACTTCTAGGGGACCCATTCCCTAGTAATTGAGGATTGTTTCTCAAGTGAAACTTCTAGGGAGGTTGATGAAGAGAGGTTGAAATATTAAAATTGGCCTCATATTTGTTGGGGTCTTCTTTTTTTCCTTTAAACAGCTTAAAGTTCTTAATAAAATACTTCGATCATAAATCTAACCCTAAAAGAATTTAAGCACGTATACATTCAAATGTATTAAGATATTTATCATTCATAAATAAATCTCCTTGTTAAGAATTGGGTATGAAAACTTCATTCTATAACTAACATCCTATTTATAAACTTTTTTATGTGTCGCACTTAATACTATCTCTATCAAAAAACCTTCCAGAGGATAAACTGGAAGGTTTTTTGAAAAATAAATTTTTAAATTTGTCCTTGGAAATAGATATCAACTGTCACATCAGTAGATGTTGACACCTCTAAGGCTACATAAGAATAATGACTATATTCAACATTTGCAATATATCCACCTGTCGCATAACCTGCAGGAAGAACAACTTGTGTTGGTGATAATGCCACAGGCCCTGCAAGGGAGATAGCTGGTATTCCTGATGGAAGTGGTGATGCGTAAGCTATTGCTGTGACGTCTTGTGCCGTACTAAACATTAAATATCCAAAATCACGAAGCTCACCGACATAGTATACAGGTGTCGTAATCGTGCTAGTTGAATTTAACGTATAAGATTGAATATCATTAGTTACTGTTCGTGCAGCAAGTTGAACTGCTAAGTTAGTTGTTCCTGTTGTCACTTCAATTGGTTGATCAATTAATACGGTCGGTGTTCCACTAATTTCAATAGCTGGTAAACTAGCAATCGTTAATTCATTTCCTATGCTAACTTCCGGTAACGTTAAGACGTTCACGTCAAGTGGTTGTTCTGCTGTTACCGTTAACACCTCTGGAAGCGTTACACTGACTAAGCCACTAACTTCGACGGCTGGTAAGCTAGCGATCGTTAATTCATTTCCAATGCTAACTTCTGGTAACGTTAAGACATCTGGAAGCGTTACACTGACTAAACCGCTCACTTCCACTGCTGGTAAGCTGGCGATCGTTAATTCATTTCCTATGCTAACTTCTGGTAACGTTAAGACGTTCACTTCTAGTGGTTGTTCTGCTGTTACCGTTAACACATCTGGAAGCGTTACGCTGACTAGACCGCTCACTTCTACCGCTGGTAAGCTCGCGATCGTTAATTCATTTCCGATGCTAACTTCTGGTAACGTTAAGACGTTCACTTCTAGTGGTCGTTCTGCTGTTACCGTTAACACATCTGGAAGCGTTACACTGACTAAACCGCTCACTTCCACTGCTGGTAAGCTGGCAATCGTTAATTCATTTCCTATGCTAACTTCTGGTAACGTTAAGACGTTCACTTCTAGTGGTTGTTCCGCTGTTACCGTTAACACATCTGGAAGCGTTACACTGACTAAGCCACTGACTTCGACGGCTGGTAAGCTGGCGATCGTTAATTCATTTCCGATGCTGGTAAGCTGGCGATCGTTAATTCATTTCCAATGCTGGTAAGCTGGCGATCGTTAATTCATTTCCAATGCTAACTTCTGGTAACGTTAAGACGTTCACTTCTAGTGGTTGTTCTGCTGTTACCGTTAACACCTCTGGAAGCGTTACACTGACTAAACCGCTCACTTCTACTGCTGGTAAGCTTGATACTATGACTGGATTAACAATTGATACAGAAGCAACACCTGTTATCTCTATAGATTGTGCGCCACTGATTTCAATTGTAGGTAAGGAGTTAACACTTACACTAAGTGGTGTCGTCGTATCAACTCCCAGTACCCCAGTAACCGCTAACGCCCCGTCAAAAACTTCTATTGGTTGATTAGGATCAGAACCATAAATCTGGGTTTTGACGTTTTCAGGGTTATTATTGTATATTATTCTATTAGGCATTTTCTCACCTCAGATAAATTACTTATACTATGTAACTCAAATAAGTTACACAGTATAATATATTCTTGAATTTAAGATGCTCTCGTGTTTTTTACTCGGTTACTTCATTAACTCTTATACAACTAAGAATATTAATCATATCGTCATCAAGTCCTCCACCATTTAAAATATAATTTTCAATCACTGTTTTTGCCCATTTGTTATGATGGTACTTACAATATAACTGAGCTAATTTAAGAGTCAGTGCTTTATCGAGATGAACTTCTAGAAGACTTGCAAGGTCACTACTTAAATTCTCTTGATGAATAATTAAACATTCTTCAATCAGTCGAAATATTATACTAATCTCATCCTGGGATAAGGTGTATTCCCCTTTTTCATCTAAATAACTTTTTAAATTCCCATAGTATTTCGGATACTGTAATTGTCTAGGACTATATTGCTCATTATTTGTTAAAAGATATAATAAATAAAAATAAGGCGCTACAGCTTCAAAAGAATCGTATTGTACATATTTATTAAACCACTCACAACACTGTTCATCGTTCGATAGATAAAATTGATTTTTTCCCCTTAAATAAAGAATCTGTGAATTGGTTTCGGATAAATCAATTTGATTTAAATAAACTTGTGCTTGAGCAAACAATCCTTGCTTAATTAATAGATCAATTAATAAAATTTTATTATTTAAAGTTGTAGCAGGTAAATACTTACTTAATTGCTGACTCATCTGCTCCTCATTTAACCCCATTCTTCTTAGACATGATGCAACTGCATATAAAATTTGATAATGACTCGGATTTAGCTCTAGATATTTATTATAATGAAAAATTGCTTTCTCACTATCTCCATAATAATCATATAAAGTGGCTAACTTTAAATGTGGCCATAGTGTTTCAGAAGCTTTAGAAAACTCTAACTGCGCATCAGGTCGCCCCATCGTTAAACATGTTTCATAACTAGTGATTGCCTTAGTAATCAACCCTAGTTTTTCTTCTATTGTTCCTTTGACAAACATTAAATGGGTAAAGGTTGGGTATAACCTTATGCCTTCATTAGCTGCTAAAAGAGCTTTCTTTTCTTGATGATTGGCAACTAAAGCATTAATTCTAAACACGATTAATTTAGGTAAATATCCTTGTCCAACGGTTGTATGTTCATAAGCTTGATTATAAAGTTCAATAGCTTCTTCATATTTTTCAAGTTGAAACATTTCATTAGCTAAGTTAAATTGATGAAAGGAATTATTAGGGTCTTCATCTAAAATTGATTGTAGAATTTGACTATTTCGTTTAGGCTTATTTTTAGATTTGACTACTTCCTTCAAATATCCAGTATGATAAAACCCTAAGTCTGTCGTCTTAGAAATTACTTTTTCATCGGATATTAATTGTTCATGGATAGCCCCAACATAATGAAATCCTTTATGATTTTTAAATAACCGATGATTTAAGTTAATCATACAACTGGCTGGATTATTTGGTTCAGTAAAATTTAATGTCTTAATATAATAGCTATCAATGCCCTCGGCGTTTAATAATGAAACAAACAAGTTATAATCTTCTGGCCGTAAATACTCATCAGCATCTAAAACTAAAATCCACTCTTTGCTTGCAAAAGATAAGGCATAGTTTCGTGCTTGAGCAAAATTATTATTCCATTCATATGTTTTAATGATTGCCCCATACTTTTTGGCGACCTCAACCGTATTATCTGTTGATCCTGTGTCAACAATAATCATCTCATCTGGTATAGATTGTAGACTTTCTATACATCTGGCTAAGCAGTCTGCTTCATTTTTAACAATCATACATAAACTTAGTGAATGTTTTCTTTCCATTTTGCTACCTCCTTATTAAATTAGGCAGTCAACTAACTAAATACTCCCTTTTTATCATATGTTAAGTTTTATTTAATGCCATTTATTAACGAAAAAGAACCAAACTTTCATCAACAAGTCATCATAACGCGTATAAAAAGAAGACCTCACCCATATCATTAAAAGATAGATGAAATCTCCTTTTATATTAGATTTTTTCAATTTTCTTGAATATTTTTTGCCTATACTAAAATCATGTGTAGTAACATGAAGAAGTATCAGTATAGACCTAAACAGGAACGATGATAGGATTTTCTCTCACAAAAAAAATCGACCTCCTTAACTTAGTAGCTACAGTATAGCTAAAAGTTCGAGGTCGATAGAGACAAGTTTATTTTACCTGCTTACAAATTTCCTATACAAAGCCTAGTTGTTTTTGATCTTTTTACAATTCTATAATTGGTCCTTGAGATTGAGCAATAACTTCAACCGTAGCTGGTGCTGTATTATTAGAGAATGATACTCCTAAATAACGTCCAAAGTAATTACTTACAAATGGATAATTTGGACTTGTAACAGATAATTCTTGTGTGATACCTGCTGGATAAAAATAATCTGGATTTGAGGTTGGAGAAATAATGATTTGAGCTATAACAGAGTCTCCTGAAGCAAGATGAGTAAAAATAGTTTGATCAATCGATCTAGATATATCATAAATAACAGCCGCACTCGTAGCTACTGAAACATATAAAGATGTCAGTGGCGTTTCATAATAATTATAGGCATTTAAATCTGCCACAGTTGTAATAGTTGTAATAACTACGACATCGATTGGTTGTTCTACTGTCACGGTGATGACTTCTGGAACGGTCACGCTTACTAATCCACTAACTTCTACTGCTGGTAAGCTGGCGATCGCTACCTCTGGTAACGTTAACACATTCACATCAATTGGTTGTTCTGCCGTTACCGTTAAGACATCTGGAACCGTTACACTCACTAACCCGCTGACTTCTACTGCTGGTAAGCTGGCGATCGTTACCTCTGGTAACGTCAACACATTCACATCAATTGGTTGTTCTGCCGTTACCGTTAAGACATCTGGAACCGTTACACTCACTAACCCGCTGACTTCTACTGCTGGTAAGCTGGCGATCGCTACCTCTGGTAACGTTAACACATTCACATCAATTGGTTGTTCTGCCGTTACCGTTAAGACATCTGGAACCGTTACACTCACTAACCCGCTGACTTCTACTGCTGGTAAACTTGCGATCGCTACCTCTGGTAACGTTAACACATTTACATCAATTGGTTGTTCTGCTGTTACCGTTAAGACGTCTGGAACCGTTACACCCACTAGGCCACTTACTTCTACTGCTGGTAAGCTGGCGATCGTTACCTCTGGTAACGTCAACACATTCACATCAATTGGTTGTTCTGCTGTTACCGTTAAGACGTCTGGAACCGTTACACTGACTAGGCCACTGACTTCTACTGCTGGTAAGCTGGCGATCGTTACCTCTGGTAACGTTAACACATTCACATCAATTGGTTGTTCTGCTGTTACCGTTAAGACGTCTGGAACCGTTACACTCACTAACCCGCTGACTTCTACTGCTGGTAAGCTGGCGATCGCTACCTCTGGTAACGTCAACACATTCACATCAATTGGTTGTTCTGCTGTTACCGTTAAGACGTCTGGAACCGTTACACTCACTAACCCGCTGACTTCTACTGCTGGTAAGCTGGCGATCGTTACCTCTGGTAAGCTAATGACATTGGCATCGATAAGTGGATCTACAATAACTGTTGCAACTACAACACTTAAATCTGTATTAACTATACAAACTTCAACAACTTCTGGTATAGTAACAGTCAATACATTTGTTGAATTAATTAACACAGTTGGAGTTCCACTGATTTCAACTGCTGGTAAGCTGGCGATCGTTACCTCTGGTAACGTTAACACATTCACATCAATTGGTTGTTCTGCTGTTACCGTTAAGACGTCTGGAACCGTTACACTCACTAACCCGCTGATTTCAACTGCTGGTAAGCTTGCGATTGCTACCTCTGGTAACGTTAACACATTCACATCAATTGGTTGTTCCACTGTTACCGTTAAGACGTCTGGAACCGTTACACTCACTAACCCGCTGACTTCTACTGCTGGTAAGCTGGCGATCGCTACCTCTGGTAACGTTAACACATTCACATCAATTGGTTGTCCCACTGTTACGGTGACGACTTCTGGAACGGTCACGCTCACTAAGCCGCTCACTTCCACAGGTGGTAAACTTGCAATAGTTACCTCTGGTAAGCTCACCACAGAAACACTAGGAGCATTTATAACTCTAACATCACCCCAAATAGGTAATGGTGAAGCCGCTACAATAGGAAGAGGAATATTTAAAACATTAACCCCTATTGGCTTTTCTTCTTGTTCGCATTTTATATAAATTCTTTGAGTTGCATAACCACCAAGACCATCCCATACAGTTATTTCAAAGAAGTCATTTTCAACTTCATCACATCTTCCTTCATAACGCCAAGAGCCTGTTCGATTATTTAACTCTACGCAACCTGATTTAGGCTTCAAAGATAAGAAATATTTATATGTTATACGTGGACGACGCTCTACTTTGACTTCACCGCAAATGCCACTCTCACAATCGCCTTTAACATAAATTGGACTTTTAACTTTAATAGGTTGAACACAATCAATTATATTCAAATCGACTTCCTCAATATGATGCATTCGACCGACTGAAAATGTAATAATATGATTAGTTTCTTTTACAACCGCTAATCCATCACGAATGGCATGTAAGATGTTAGCACGTTCACTCTCATGATGGTAAAGAGGGATAGGATAAATGACTTCCATTACAACTAATTGTAATTGAAGTTGCCCGTAATCTACGCGACTATTTCTAATTTTGAAAACAGGCGATTCATCTTCATCTCTATTATAATTTACAAATAAATAGCTTCCTTGACTATTTGAAATCATAATTAAATCATCAATACGGCAACTAGGCATTTTATTTCTTGCGTAATAAACTTGTTCTTGATCTCTTGAAGAGGATTGTTCCTGAGAAAGAATGTCCTCCATATAATCACCTCATTTTTTAGTTATTCAACTTTTAGAGGGATACTCTAAACAGATATAGCCATAATACTATTCTAGTAGGCTATACAATATTATATTAACAATCCCAAAAATTGCTTATTTAATATTCCTTCTAATTAAATAAATTCCTCTTTTCTTTCAATCACTAAAAGTTGAAATTTAGCGAGAGTAAAAATATGGACAAGTTAAAAATAACTAAGGACAAACCATAAAATAAATCTATAATCTTTGGTGTTGCTGACTATGTAGCACCTTTTTTCACGATGACAGATTGTAATATTAAGTAGGAAACATAAAAAACTCATAAATAGGATGTTTGTTATAGACTGAGTTCCTCCATCAAATTCTTAACAAGGAGATTTTTTTATAAGCGATAAACATCTTAACATATTTGAGTATACACACACTAAAGTTCTTTCAGGGTTAGATTTATGATGGGACGATTTTATTAGGAGATTTAAGTTATTTAAGGTAAAAAAGGAAACGTCCAAAAAAGTTAAAAAATATGAAATGTTTAAAAACGGATCTCTTTCTACTCAGATCACATGAACCAATCCTTCACTAGAAGGGAGTGGGGACCCTAGAAGTTTTACTCGTAAAGCAGTCCACAATTACTAGGGAATAGTCTCCCCTTTCTGTAAGTAGGTTTTATCCTTTGATGGGCTATTAATTCCATATTCTCATGATTCAAAACTTAACCAAACCAAAAGAAAAAATCCTAGTGGCTTAACCACTAGGATTTCAGTTAAGTTATTCATAATAAATAGGTTACAAATCAATGACCAACACTATTTGATAAAGTTCCAAAAAAATCCCTAAAACAATGTGTTTTAGGGATTTTAAATTTATCGTTTAGAGGCAGCCAATACTTGTGTCCAAATATCGTCATACTCTTTAATGAATTCTCCCGGATCGCGGAAGGTCTCCATTGGTAAAGAATCTAATAATTCTTGTGATGGGCTATATGCTTCATTTTGTGTCCATTCATCTTCAGATACATTTGCTAATACTTCTGTATTTGGTGTTGAATACATGACATATTCTGTATTCATTTGAGCAATATCAGGACGTTGCATGAAGTTAATAAATTCATGAGCTAGATCAACATTTTGAGCGGTTGATGGAATAACCATTGCATCCACCCACATGTTAGATCCTTCTTTAGGAATCACATACTCCATATCTTCATTCTCATCCATGATATAGGTTGCGTCTCCTGAATAAACAACAGCTAATGCTGCATTTCCTGCAATCATATTATCAATGACTTGGTCGGTTACATAAGCATATACTAATGGACGTTGCTCAATTAAAAGTTGTTTCGCTTCTTCTAATTCCTCAACATTTTGCGTATTCATCGAGTAACCTAATAACTTTAATGCGACCATTAATGAATCACGTTGGCTATCATACATAAAGATATTACCTTTATATTTTTCATCCCATAAGATCGACCAAGAATCCACTGGTTCATCTACTACCGTTGTATCATATAAAATCCCAACAGTTCCCCAGAAATATGGAACTGTGTATAGATTTTCAGGATCATATGGAAGGTTTTTATATTCATCACTAATATATTGAAAGTTAGGAATCTTACTATAATCTAAAGGAAGTACTAACCCTTCTTTAATCATTTTTTCAACCATGTAATCAGAAGGGAAGGCTACATCGTAGTTTGTTCCTCCTGCTTTAATTTTTTGATACATCGTTTCGTTTGAATCGTATAATTCATAGACCACTTTACAATTAAACTCTTCTTCAAACATCTTTAATACTTCACGATCAATATACTCACCAACATTATAAACATAAAGCTTTTCTTGAGCATCACCTGAACATGCTGTTAAAAGTAAAACAACTGAGGCTACAAACATCATCATTATCCTTTTCATGAGATGACTATACCTCCTTTTTCTTTCTAATTGCTAAATTATTTGAAATTAAAACGGAAACTAGGATTAAGCTAACCATAATCGTTGCTAACGCATTAACCGTTGGGCGAATCCCACGTTTAGCCATTGAATAAACCTCAATAGATAAGTTTGTTACTCCATTTCCGGCAGTAAAATAACTGATAACGAAATCATCAATAGACATCGTAAAGGCCATTAAGGCCCCTGCCATAATACCAGGCATAATTTCAGGAATCACAACCTTACGGATCGCTTGCATTGGGGTTGCTCCTAAGTCCATAGCTGCTTCTGCCATATTTGGATTCATCGCATATAAACGTGGTAAAACTGATAAAACAACGTAAGGAATACAGAACATAATATGAGCTAATAACATCGTTGTAAATCCAAAGTTCATTTTAAATGTCTTAAATAACATCATTAATGCTACCGCTAAAACAATATCCGGACTAATAACCGGTAGATAGTTAATATTTAAAACAAATGCTTTTGTTTTTTTTGTTAACTTATAAATACCAATTGAAGTGAATGTTCCAACAACCGTTGAAATAGCAGTTGCTAAAACAGCAACGATTACTGTATAAAAGACAGCCGTTTGCATTTGACTATCTTGGAATAACTCTTCATACCATTGTAAAGAGAATCCTGTCCATTTCCCACTTGATTTCGATTCATTGAACGAGAAAACAATTAATACAGCAATCGGTGCATATAAGAATAAGAACATGATTGCTAAATAAAATCTAGATAACCATTTATTTACCAAGGTAGTGCACCTCCTGCTTGTCCATCTGAATCAAATCGTTTCATTAACCAGATAGAAAGTAAGATAAAGATCATTAAAATCATTGATAACGCAGATCCAAAATACCAATTCCCTGTTAATAAGAATTGTTTTTCAATCAAGTTACCAATCATCATGTACTGTCCTCCCCCTAATAATTGTGGGATAACGAATGTACTTACCGCAGGTAAAAATACCATTATTACTCCTGTAATAATACCTGGTAACGTTAATGGGAAAACAACACGCGTAAATACTTGTCGATTATTCGCTCCTAAATCACGAGCAGCATAGATTAAATTTTTATCCACTTTTGTTAGTGCTGTATGAATTGGTAACACCATGAATGGTAAGAAATTGTAAACCATCCCTAACACAATGGCAAAATCCGTGTACATAATATCGATTGGAGCAATATTAAAGAACTCTAAAATATTATTTAAAATTCCATTTTTCCCTAAAATTGAAATCCATGCATATGTACGAAGTAACATATTAATCCACATAGGCATAATGAATAATAAAAGCAATGAAGATTGACGTTTAAGTGAGCATTGCGAAATCACCCATGCTAACGGATATCCAAAAAGTAAACAAAAAATAGTTGAGATTAACGCAATCCATAATGAACGTGCTAATGTCGCCATATAAATTGGGTTAAAAAATTTAATATAATTATCTAATGTAAAACGAAAAGCCAGCGGATTTCCATCACTTGGATCAATGATACTATATAAGAAAATCAGTAACATTGGAACAATGATCATAATAGAAATCCAGATGATATATGGATAACTTAAACGCTTTGTTGATTCATGCATAACTAAACACCAACTTCCATAACATGAATATCTGCCGGTGCAACTGTCATCCCTACTTCTACTCCGACTTCAGCACTTTGTGTACTGTGAACAATATATTCGCGGCCTTCTACCATCACAATAATTTCATAGTGAACGCCTTTAAAAATAACACTATCGACGATTCCAGTAAAGGCTCCATTTTCTTTCGAAACAATTTGTAAATCTTCTGGACGAATGACCACTTCAACCGTCTCATTTGGGTTATACCCACGATCGACACACTCAAAGATATGTCCTTCAAACTCAACTTTATAATCTTCAATCATCGTTGCATTGACAATGTTACTTTCACCAATAAAGTTAGCAACAAATCGGTTACGTGGTTCGTTGTAAATATCGACTGGTGTTCCAATTTGTTGAATTAATCCATCATTTAAAACAACAATCGTATCTGACATCGTTAAAGCTTCTTCTTGATCATGAGTTACGAAAATGAATGTAATTCCCATTTCACGTTGAATCTCTTTTAATTCATATTGCATATCTTGACGTAATTTTAAATCTAATGCACCTAGAGGTTCATCTAATAATAAAACTTTAGGGCGATTAACTAATGCACGAGCAATGGCAATACGTTGTTGTTGTCCACCTGATAATGAATCAATACTTCGTTTGGCATAATCAGTAAGTTTAATCATTTTTAACATGCGGTTTACACGTTCTGTCACCTCTGCTTCAGGGACGTTTTTCATACGTAAACCAAACGCGATATTATCAAACACATTTAAATGCGGAAAAAGGGCATATTTTTGGAAGACCGTATTAATCTCGCGCTTATACGATGGGATTTGAATTAAATCTTTTCCGTTGAATTCAACTTCACCCGATGTTGGTGTATCGAATCCACCAATAATACGTAATAATGTTGTTTTCCCACACCCAGATGGCCCAAGTAATGTCACAAACTCATTCTCATGAATGGTTAAGTCAATCCCTTTTAAAACGATATCCCCATCGTATTCTTTAGTTAAGTTTTTGATTTCAATTAATGGTACTTTAGTCATACTTGACCCTCCTTAAATAATGCTAGAATGTTGGGGGTGTTGCAACCCAAAGAACAGATGCGGGCACTTTTGAATTGTTTTTTAATTTATGATCCACATCCGCTTTATAATAAAAGCTCTCACCTTTTTTAACTTTATATCTTTTGGCACCTAAAACAAGTTCTACCTCACCTTTTAAAACATAACCGAACTCTTCTCCGTGATGTGGCTCATCATCGTAAGACATCCCTCCAGGTTCGAGATCAATAATGATAGGCTCCATTTCATTTTTTTGGGCATTAGGAATAATCCAACGAATGGTCATATTATAATCTGGTTCTTCTTTTATAAAAACATCGTCCTGTTTAAAAACAATCTTTTCATCTGATTTTTCATCTGAGAAAAATTCACCCAATGTTGTTCCTAAAGCTTCTAAAATGTCAACAAGTGTTGCAATGGATGGAGAAGCTAAATCACGTTCTACTTGAGAAATATATCCTTTAGTTAATTCAGTACGATCAGCTAACTCTTCTTGAGTTAATTGAAGTTCCATTCTTAGGCGCCTTATTTTTTCTCCTATAATCATAATCACACCTCAAATTTCTATTAAATAAATAAACAATTTGTTTACTTATAATAAACCTCTTCTATTATAATATGATTCGTGATTTTGTCAATATTATATCAGCCAAAAATATACCTTTTTTTAATCAATTTTTACATTTTTTAAGATGAGTTTCACTCCTTATTGTTTGAGATGCTCAACAATTTATACAAATCCTCACTTAAAATGAAAAATCATTTTTAGTGACGCCTATTTTCCTCTTCTATAAAGCTATGTGCCTTTCTAATTTAATTCTTCATCACATTCAAAACCTTTTTCTAATAACCTCCTTATAACTCAAGTTAAAAATAAAAAAACTCAATCAATGAAGAAGGATTTTCTTCATCGATTGAGTTAAAAAATAATTATTGATCAGCGTATTTTTACGTTTATCGAATTTTTTACGCTCATTTGTATCTAAAATTTTCTTACGTAAGCGAACTGATGTAGGAGTAATTTCTACTAATTCGTCTTCATTAATATATTCTAAGGCATACTCTAATGTGATTAGACGTGGTTTCTTTAATACAACTGTATTATCTTTACCCGCTGAACGGCAGTTTGTTAATTGTTTTGCACGTGTAACATTGACTGCTAAGTCTAAATCTTTGTTGTTTTCACCAACGATCATTCCTTCGTAAACAGGAGCTCCTGGTTCAATGAACATGATTCCGCGATCTTCTAATCCCATTAAACCGTAGTTTGTTGCTTTTCCATTTTCCATAGAAACTAAAGCACCATTTTTACGTTCTCCAACTGATCCTTTTTCCATTGGGCGGTATTCAGAGAATGTATGGTTGATGATTCCGTAACCTTTTGTTAATGTTAAGAATTCTGTCATGAATCCGATTAAAGCACGAGATGGTACATCATAAATTAAACGAACTTGTCCATTTTCGTTATGAATCATATTTTGTAATTGACCTTTACGGTATCCCATCGCTTCAATGACACTTCCAACATGTTCTTCAGGTGCTTCGATTTGAACATACTCATATGGTTCACATAATACACCATCGATTTCACGAATGATAACTTCTGGTTTAGAAACTTCTAATTCGAATCCTTCACGGCGCATGTTTTCAAGTAAGATTGATAAGTGAAGTTCTCCACGTCCTGAAACAACCCACTCTTCTTTTGTTCCAACACGTTCAACTAATAATGAAACGTCACGTTGAATTTCTTTGTATAAACGTTCATCAATTTTAGATGCTGTCACGTGTTTTCCTTCTTGTCCTGAGAATGGAGAAGAGTTTGTTGAGAATGTCATTTTTAATGTTGGTTCATCAATGTGTAAGATTGGTAACGCTTCTTCTTTACCGATTTCACAAACCGTTTCCCCAACGTTGATATCTGGTAAACCAGCGATTGCAACGATATCTCCAGCTTGTGCTGATTCAATTTCAACACGCTTTAATCCTAAGAATCCAAATAATTTTGTGATACGGAATTGTTGCGTTGATCCATCTAAACGACAGATTGAAACCATTTGGTTAACATTGATTGTTCCTCGAACGATACGTCCAATCCCAATACGTCCAACATAATCATTATAGTCTAATAAAGCTGGTTGGAATTGTAATGTTCCATTTGGATCCATTCCTGGATCCGGAATGTTTTCTAAAATTGATTCGAAGATTGCTTCCATGTTTTCTTCTTGATCAGCTGGATCAGAGCTTAAGCTTGCTGTTCCGTTTAATGCTGAACAATAAACAACAGGGAATTCTAATTGATCGTCGTCAGCTCCTAATTCGATGAATAATTCTAATACTTCATCAACAACTTCTTCAGGTCTTGCAGCTGGACGGTCAATTTTATTAACCACCACGATTGGTGTTAATTTTTGCTCTAATGCTTTCTTTAATACGAAACGAGTCTGAGGCATTGTTCCTTCGTAAGCATCAACAACTAATAAAACACCATCTACCATGTTCATAATACGTTCAACTTCTCCCGCGAAGTCAGCATGTCCTGGTGTATCTAAAATGTTAATACGATAATCTTTATAATCAATCGCAGTATTTTTCGCTAAAATCGTAATTCCACGCTCACGCTCTAAATCGTTAGAGTCCATGACACGGTCAGCTACTGCTTCATTTTCACGGAATGTTCCCGCTTGACGTAATAACTGATCGACTAACGTCGTTTTACCGTGATCGACGTGGGCAATAATGGCAATATTTTTAATATTCATATAGGCACCTCTGTCTGGTAAATTTAAAATTTCATACTGAAATATTATACAACAAAATAAGAGTTCCTGTATCGAAATTTGACTTAAAATTATGAAAAATTTTCAAAAGCCTTTTCAAATCGATGTCACTTCTACATGATCAACGCCTTTATTATCATGACGCTTGTCACTTAGAATATCCATAAACTTTACTTCCAACTCTAGACAACCAAAAAAGATGAGCTAATACGCTCATCTTATAAATTTAGGATAAACATCTCTAGTGCTAACTCTTTTTGTAGTACACCAGATTTAATCTTATAATCAATATCCGCTAATTGATATAAATACTTTGCAATCGTCTCTTGTTCAAAACGATGGGATTGTCCATGAATTAACTTCACACGATACGGATGCACATTAAGTGTTTTTGCAATATCAGTCTCACGATAGCCTTGTTTACTTAGCCCAATCACTTGAGACATTAATCGAAATTGATTCGCAATTAAAATGAGTAACTTAAATGGCTCTTCATTTTGTGTCATTAAATCTTCATAGATGAGATAAGCCTCTTTAATCTTACGTTGAACCAGTGCATCTGTTAGTAAAAAGACGTTATCTTCTAATTGACGGGCCACTAACAACTCAACGACTTCTACTGATAAAATTTTTGATGGTTGATCAATGAAATAAAGATAAATCTTCTCAATTTCATGGTACAGCACATCAATTTTAGCATGGGTCAATTTAATCAATAATTCTATGGCTTTTGGATGACATTCAATTCCTTCAGCTTTTAACTTCTTCTCTGCCCACTGTTTGAGCGATTGCTCTGAATAAGTTTCAAATGTAAACACTTCTGATTGCTTCCTTAAAATCTTTACTACTTTTTTACGTTCATCGAGTTTTTCATAAGGAGCATAAACAATGAGGATATTTTCTGTCACAGGATGTTCTAAAAAATTTATAAAAGCATTTAAATCATGTGCGGGATCTCCCTTCCCCTCCTTCCCCGTTAAAAAGGATGGGTTACGAACGATCACCGCTTTTTTATTACTTAAGAAGGCGACTGTTTGTAAATCAAAAAGTGCTTCTTGAATGGTCGCTTCTTTCATGTCATAGGACACCACATCGAATGATTCAATTTGATGTTTCGTTAATAAATCATTAATTTTTTTCTCGCACAAAACTGTTTGTTCGCCGAGGATTGTATAAATCGCCATGGCTTCACCTCACTCTTATTTTAACATAAAACAAATTCTTCAAACAAGATGACCGTAAGTTCTTTTCAATCATGACGAGAATGGTTGCTTTTTTATGGATTCATTGAGCTACCATTGTTATAAAACGAGATATTTAGAGTATTATCTAATTTTTTAATTTTTAAATAAAATAATCAATGAAATCGATGAACTAAAGTTTTACCTCTCTTCATTTCAAATTGAATCGTTCCATCAACCTGCGTATTAAGGAGTGGAATGTTTAATGTTGATAAGGTCGATAAAAATTCCTGGCTAGGATGGCCATAGCGATTATTTTTTCCACTGGAAACGACACTAATAGAGGGCGCGAGTTGTTCTAGAAAGAATAATGAATTTGAGGTGTTTGAACCATGATGTGCCGCTTTATAAACATCTAGTTTTAATCCTGGATACTGTGAAAGAATATCTGCCTCCACTTCTGTACTAATATCTCCTGTTAATAAAACAGTTAAATCAGAAATGTCAACTGTCAATACAAGTGATTGATCGTTTTCATTAGCTTGCTTCTCATCAGGTTGTAAAAAGGTTAATGTTTGATTTCCACAAGTTAATGTATCATTCGTTTTGGGTGTTAAAACATTCACATTTAATTGTTTAGCTAATTTAATGACGTCCTTTAACTGTTCACTCTCTGAATGCTTAGGGACAACTAAATGTTTAACATTGAACGTTTCCATTAATGAAGTAGCTTCTCCAATGTGATCAACATCACCATGAGATAAGATTAAATAGTCAATCGCTCTAATCCCTTCCCCTAACAAATACAGCTCTAATGTCTGATTAAAAATGGAAGTCTTCTCACCTATGAACGAAACTTTTCCTCCTGTGTCAACAACAATCGTACAACGTTGATAGGGGGATTGAATAATCGTACTGTCGCCTTGTCCAACATCTAAAAAGGTAACTTTACTTGTCGGTTTGGCACCTCTGACTATCTCTAAAAGAACAAAGGTTGACACCAAAACAATCATCCATTTTTTAGAGTGACTATTTTTTTCAACGAACCAACCTGCTAAAAAGAGCAATAAAATCATTAAAATGACCATTGATAAATTAAGACTCCCAATGACCCAACGAAGATCCAAGTACTTTCCCGCTACAAGGATGACCTGTTCAAAGACACTTAAGATTTTTTCTGTAATTAAAGCAAATGGTGGAATCACTAGCGTTATCAATAGGCAAGGAATCAAAAGAGTCGTGACAACTGGAATTAAAACTAAATTAGACACGTAACTTAACAGATTAATAGAATAATCTTGCGAAATTTGAATTGGTAAGATCGCAAGTTGAGCTAAAAAGGGGATGATAAAAAAAGTGACCTTGGGTGAAAGGGGCTTAATAACTGACTGGCATATAATTAAACAAAACGTTAACCAGTAAGAATAAATAAAACCGATTTGATACACTTGTAGTGGAAAAGCAACGAAATTGATTAAAAAGACGATAGAGAAAATATCGAGTGAAGAAAGATTCCATTTAAATCTTGAATTAATCTTTGCTAGAATTGCCATACTGGCTGCTCTGACAATCGATGGACTTGCTCCACTAATCATCATGAAACAAAAAAGTAACGTCACTACCATTAAATCGGCTAATTCTTGTATCACTCCCAAACGCTTGAGCAGATAACTGACAATCCCTGCTAATAACCCAACATGTAATCCACTGACCGCAAACAAATGAATAATGCCAAGGGTCGCATAACTGTCACTGATGTCTTCAGATAAGTCATTTCGGACTCCTAAAAACCAAGATTGAAGATAAGTAGCTGTTAAAGGGGGATAATGTTCTTTGATCCAATTGACTAATTGAAACTGATAGGCCCTAATCGACCACTCTTGATGAATCACACGCGTGGAAGAGAGATAGATGGTTCCTTTCATTCCATTAGATTGTAAATACTGTTTAAAGTTAAAGGCATGAGGAACCGTCGGATTAGTCACCTTAGAAGCTTCAGCATTCACTTCAATCCAATCACCTGGCATTAATCGTGGCGTTGAATGGGCAAGGGTTAAATAATAAAGACCCGCTTCGGTTTGTACTTTAGCTGTTTGCTTCTCTTCAGTTTGCTTTTTCACTTCAATTACTTTTGCTTGATCTATATAAATCGAATCATCACCTTTAACTTGAAGGGATGTCAAAGCAACATCAATGTAAATCATAGATATGAGACTGATGAGGAAATAAATCCAGTATGTCTTAGGAAATCGTTTAAAGTAGACAAAACCCATTAAAAGTAGGACAAAAACGCCCTCCTTTATGAGTAATCCGACAATGATACTTAAAACAATATAAATCACATGTTGCCGAAATTTAAAGCTCAAGCGAATCACGCAACTTTTCTAATGTCTTTTCGCCAATTCCACTCACATTCGTTAACTCATCAATCGATTGAAACGCGCCAACTTCCTCGCGATATTTAATAATAGCTGCCGCTTTAGAAGGACCAATACCCGGTAGTGTTTCAAGATCTCCCGTCGTTGCTTGATTAAGAGAGATTCTTTTCTCATCTTGCGAAGGACTCCATGCATCAGTTGAAGTATTATTTATTTCTTCATCTAGATGCGGCACATAGATAACCATTTCATCACTAATTTTTTGTGCCAAATTAATGGCTGTTTCATTAGCCATCTCTAAAAAACCTCCAGCTAATTGAATCACATCATGCACTCGTAAATGCTCTTCAACCTCATACACACCAGGAAATCTAACTTGACCTTTAACATCCACGATATAATGCTTGACTTGTTCTTCAACGTTTTCTCTCCCTTCTATTTCAGTCACTTCGTATTCATTTTCTACATAACGATCTAATGAAACTGAATCAACAGAAGAAGGAGATGGATTCAAATAAAAAATCGTCATCATGATTAACGAAGCTAATGCAATAATAATTACTTGCTTTTTCATGAGTATCACCTCATTTTAACTTACGTCAATTACCGTTCAATTCCTTTTTTCTTTAACAGCGTTTAATATTAAGTACGACATAAAAAAAATCCTAGATTCTATTCTAGGATTTCATCCCAATCATAATTTTTTTCTTCAAGATGTATTTTCAATTGCTCCAACTGGTCATGATCAAATGTTTTTGTATCTGACGTATAGAATAAACAAACTAAAGTTAAAGCTAAGAGTAACAAGCCGGAAACGCCACACATAAATTTATCAAGGCTTGACATTTTCACATCCATCACTTCTTTCGCAAAAGATATGATATTTTATGTTAATTGCCTAGATTGGGTGAGTATATACTTAACCTAAAAAAGAGCCTTATGGCTCTTATACTAATAAACATACAACCGTTAAAATAACAACAACTCATGGAGAACCACTACATAAAAACTTTTCTATTTTTTAGTTGATACGATTAGTTTTCATAACAAAAAAAGCACCCCATATCGCTTAATCTTTTATGATAAGGATATAAGATGCTTTTTTATTATTATTTAAATTGAATAATTGTTATGATAATACTTTAATCTAATCGATATGACTATCTATTTTTGAGCCACGAAGACGATACGCTCTGATTCTTCTGTTGGGGCTTCATCTAAGAAATCAGCTGAGATTTCTAAGATTTTGAATCCGATGTCTTCTAGCCATTGTTTGTACTCTTCAATTGCAAAGGTACGTTGATAGTGTGTTTCTTCGAAACGCTCATAACGTTCTCCTTCACGTTTAAAGAATGTTAATTCGTGTTCAATGCTGTATGGATATTTTCCTTCACAAACATGCCAGATATACGTTAAATCTGGATTTGTATCAGCGTATAAATAATCTTGGAAGATTTCAGTCACTTTAAATAATGAGTGAACATCAAAGATTAAAATACCACCTTCTTTTAAACTCTCATAAAGATGTCTAAATGTTTGAAAGACTTCTGTATCTTTTTTTAAGTAATTTAATGAGTCGACGTAAATAACTGCTCCATCAAATCCACTAAATCCTTCCAAACGACACATATCTTGTTGAACATAATGAATCCCTAAGCCTTCTGATAATGTTTTTTCATAAGCAAGTGATAACATATCTTCTGATAGGTCGATTCCAGTGACGTTATATCCTTCTTTTGCTAAAAGGATAGAAATTGTTCCTGTTCCACATCCTACATCTAAGATTGAACTTCCAATCGGTAAGTATTGCTTTGTTTTCGCAATCCATTTATGATAAGGAACATCTTGCATTAAAATATCATAATAATATGAAAATGCTTCGTATGCCATTAGACTAACATCCCTTCGATATTCACACGAGGAACGTCAGCCCATAATTTTTCTAAGTTATACTCTAAACGAGTTTCTGGTGTAAAGACATGAACAACGATTGTTCCAAAGTCAGCTAAAACCCACTCCGCATGGTGTGCTCCTTCAATATGTTTTAATGTTAAATCTGTTGTTCCTTCTAAATCTTTTAATTCACGAATGATCCCTTGAGCTAAACGGTCATTTTTAGCTGTTGTGATAATCATGTAATCATAGATTGGTGAATGGTTTTGCATATCTAAAACAACGATATCTTCTGCATGTTTTTCATCTAAAGATTTTACGAATTTTGCTAAGTTTTCCAAATAAATCAACTCCATTATAAATATTGACGGTAGTATTCATACGCGGCTAACGTGTCCGGATGAATATCGCCCTTCCCTTTGCTACTTAAATAAGCAACAGTATTAGCAAGTGTTTGTGCAACAGCAACGTCTAAATCTTTCGTTGCCAGCTCACGAATCTCTTCAACTCCTGGTTGCGTCCGATTCGGTTCAATATAATCGGCTAAAAACACAATTTTTTCAAGAGTCGTCATAGCTGCTTTACCGGTTGTATGATATTTAATTGCATTTAAAATATCCGAATCTTTAATTTGATACGTTTCTTTTGCGACAATCGCACCCACTGGTGCATGCCACACTAATGGGCTATAGTTGAGATAATCGGTCTCCTTCGCAGACTCTAATTTTTCTTTTAAAAGGTCATTAGGTAAATACTTTGCAATATCATGCAATAAAGCGGCGATTTGTGCCGATTCAACTGAGGTATTATAACGCTTCGCTAGTTGCTCACTTGTAGCGACAACACCTAGCGTATGATCATAACGCTTGCTCGGCAACTGGTCTTTAACTTGTGATTTTAACGTTTCTAAATTCATCTTCACTATTTCGGTAAAACGATTTGTTTTTTCTTGCTTGATTCTTTGTAGAAAACAATTGTTTTCCCAATGACTTGAATCACCTCAGCATTAATGACTTCAGCAATTTCTGCTGCAATCGCTTTCGGTTCTTCAAAGCAGTTTTGTAAAATTGAAACTTTAATTAATTCGCGCGCTTCTAATGCATCATAAACCGTTTTGATTAACGCATCATTAACCCCATTTTTTCCAACTTGAATAATCGGTTGCATCGTATGTGCTAATCCTTTTAAATAACTTTTTTGTTTACCTGTTAACATAATTGCTCCACCTCTAACTGGTTTTCATATTTAAGCTCTTCTTGTTGAGAGCAGTTGTTGATCGTTCCTTTAGTTGACCAGTTGATCTTCATTGATTGATTAGGTCCAAGACATTAAGATGTCATCGAACCTGAATTGTGTCATATTTGATAACTTTTGTCAAGTTTACCACAAGTGACACCACTTAAATTAATGATGGACGAACTAAAACACCCACACCTTTTGGTGCATGAACCGTAATTTCTTGGCCTGTCCCGACTAAGGTAATCCAACCTAATCCTGAAATCACGACATCTGTTTTTTCTTTTCCAATACGATACACATGTTTTTCCATAGCCATCGGTTGACCATTTTCTTCAACGATTGGCTTTAACACTTGACCGGCTTGTGTTTGCCATAATTGATCTGCCTTTTCTAACTTTGTACGGTGAATATGTAAGGCATTCGAGAAATGCGTGATAAATGAAGTGCGTTCTCCCTTCACAAAGTCCATACGAGCTAATCCACCGATATATAAGGTCTGCTCAGGATTTAATTGATAAACTCCTGCTTTGATTTCTTTTTTCGGTGTAATTTCTTTTAATACTTTTGGCGTCACATAATGAGCTAATTGATGATCATTAATAATTCCTGGTGTATCAATAATGGCTGTATCATCATCTAATGGAATCTCAATAATATCTAATGTTGTTCCAGGGAAGTGAGACGTTGTGATAATATCTTCACGCTCCTCTGTAAAACGTTTAATAATACGGTTGACTAATGTTGATTTTCCAACGTTTGTACATCCAACAATATAAACGTCACGACCTTTACGATACTTCTCAATCATTTCCATTAATTCGTCGATTCCTAAACCTTTAGCCGCACTTACTAAAGCAACATCTAATGGTTTTAATCCCATCTCTTTTAATGAACGTCGCATCCAATGATTTAATTTCGTTTTATTAACTGATTTCGGTAATAAATCAACTTTATTTCCAACTAATAAAATATCATTCCCATTGATGTGTCGTGAAATTCCAGCGACCATACTTCCAGAAAAATCAAAAATATCCACGATATTAATAACTAATGCATCTGTTTCTCCGACACGTTGTAAGATTTTTAAGAAATCGTCACTTGTTAAAGACACATCTTGTACTTCATTATAATGTTTTAATTTAAAACAGCGTTGGCAATAAATAATTTGATTTTCCATTTTCTCAACGCTTGATTTTGGCGTATATCCAATTTCTTTAGGATTTTCTGTTTGAATGGTTGCTCCACAACCAATACATTTTAATTGTTCCATGAGGGCCTCCTCTATATTAATCTAAGTATGGTGGAGTTGGTAATTGACGTTTTTTTAATTGTTTCACGACAAAGCGCTCTAAACGACGATTAAACTTTGTTGAATTTTCATCTGAATGTAAATGAATCGGTTCAACTAAAATCGTATATAACCCTAAACGTTTAGCAACTAAAACATCCGTCATTAATTGATCGCCAATCATAATAACTTCAGAACGATGATACTGTTTTAAAATTTTACGTAATTTTAACTTTAATGGCTTTAATGCTTTATGATGAGCCGCTTTAATCGATAAATCTTTGGCAAAATAAGAGACACGCTCTTTATTATTATTTGAAACGATGATCACTTCAAATCCTAATTCTTTTGCGCGATTTAAAAATTCGATGACTTCTGGTGTCGGCGCCTTTACCGCTGCACCCACTAACGTATTGTCTAGATCAGTTAAAATCACACGTTTTCCGTTAGTTTTTAATTTTTCTAAATCAATTTGAAAAACATTTTTAACATATTCATCAGCTACGAAATGATGGATCAACACAATCTCCCCTTTCCAACTTTAAAGTGATGTTCATCAATGAACTTCATTTTTCTACGTATTCATTTCATTTTATCATAAATTCACTATAGTTTTAAGTCTATCGACACGAAGTTGCGCATATAATCTACTAAGTCGATTTATGAGGGAGGATTTTAACCTATGTTTTTATTTCAATTTATCGCCTCACTCTTCTCTAATCTGATTCCACTCGTTGGTGCCATTAATAATCAAGCCTTTCCAGATCCCCTAACTCCTGAAGAAGAAGAATATTACCTCAATCAAATGGCACAAGGAGATAAAGGAGCTCGTGAGAAGTTAATTGAACATAATTTACGACTCGTCGCACACATCGTCAAAAAATATCAAAATCAAAGCGATGATAAAGAAGATTTAATCTCTATTGGAACGATTGGACTGATTAAAGCGATTGATTCATTTTCTCCGGATAAAGGAACCAAACTAGCAACCTATGCGGCACGATGTATCGATAATGAAATTTTGATGTTATTTCGCTCCACTAAAAAAATGAGAAATGACGTCTCTTTATATGATCCCATTGGATTTGATAAAGAGGGAAATGAAATTTGCCTTATTGATGTAGTGAGAGATGAAGAGAAAGATTTAAATGATGTGATTATCCAACAACTTGCCATTGAAAAAATTGAAAAAAACCTTAATGCGCTCACTGAACGAGAACGTGATATTATTATTCGACGATTTGGACTTGGAAATCATGAGGAAGAGACGCAGCAAGAAATTGCAAAATCGTATGGTATTTCTCGCAGTTATGTTTCTCGAATTGAAAAACGTGCGTTAATGAAACTATATCGAGAATTTATTAAAAGCTAACAGACAAAAAGGGGATGTTCATCCCCTTTTTTACTTTGACTTATAAACGACGTCGATAATTTGCATCTGATGGCATACGCCAATCTGTACGTGGTGAAAGTGAAATATCTAACACTTTTGGTCCATCTGGCATCGCTGAACGTTTAAATTGTTGTGAGTAGAAACGACGATAGAAAATTTGTAAATATTCTAATAATTTTTCCTCTTCGAACTCCCCTTTAAACGCCTCTTTCATTAAAGCATAAATACGATCTTCGGTATCCCCATTGTTTAACATATGGTATAAGATAAAATCATGGATTTCATATTTACCAATGATTTCTTCTGTATGTTGTTCCGTATTAATTAACTCTGGTGAAATTGGTGTATCTAAAACATCACCTAGCGTATACTGTAACAATTTTGCATCTTCCTCATTTGCTGTTAAAGCTTGGGACTCACGTAACATAAATTGTTTGACCATAAACTTAACAAGTGTTTTTGGAATTCCAGCATTAATAGCATACATTGACATTTGATCACCGTTGTATGTACACCATCCCAGTGCTAACTCAGACATATTTCCTGTTCCAAGAACGAGTCCATTCATTTTATTAGCTAAGTTCATTAAAATATTCGTACGTTCACGCGCTTGGGCATTTTCATAAGTCACATCGACTACATTTGGATCATGTCCAATGGTTTCAAAATGTGCTAAAACCGATTCACGCAAATCAATATCATGATGTGTCACACCTAAAGTTTTCATTAAGTTATTTGCATTCGTATTCGTACGATTAGACGTTCCAAATCCACGAATCGTATAAGCGATAATATTTTTGCGTGGCATATTGATTAAGTCGAATGTTTTAGCCGCTAATAATAACGCTAAAGTTGAATCTAATCCTCCTGACACTCCAATTAAAATCGTTTGTGCACCCGTGTGCTCAATACGTTTAGCTAATCCTGCCATTTGAATGTTCATCATTTCTTCAAACGCTTCTTTTTCCTCTGACTTTGGAACAAATGGCGTCGGATCAAGTGGCTGTTCAAACGTATAATTTTGATTTTCTACTAAATCGAACGAAACATGTTGTAAAAAATCCATATTATCTTCTGCACTTTGTCTAAAAGCAGAAGAACGACGACGGTCAAATTGAATTTTAGAAATATCTAAATCGGCAAACATGACATTCAGTTCTTCACGAGAGAACATATCAGATTCCGCTAATAACGTCCCATTTTGTGAAATTAAGCTATGTCCACCAAATACGCCATCAGTCGTTGATTCATAAACACCTGATGAACAGTAAATATATCCCGCTACTAATTTTGAACTTTGAATGCGCACTAAATCACGACGCATACGGCTTTTTTGGTAAACTTCATTACTTGTTGATAAATTTAAAATAATATCTGCACCATTTAATGCTAAACGTTGACTTGGAGAAGAAGGGACCCATAAATCTTGGCAAATCTCAACTCCAAATGAAAGATCATACGTATAGTTATCGAAAATTAAATCTCCAAATGGAACTTTACGTCCTAAGAACTCAATCTCCTCATAATGCTTTACAATTTCATATCCGCGTGTAAACCAACGCTCTTCATAAAACTCCATATCATTTGGAAGATAATATTTTGGAATAATTCCTAAAATTTTATCTTTTTGAATCACGATTGCACAGTTATATAAATTACGATGAATCGCAATCGGTGCACCAACCGTAAAGACTCCATCAAATGGATTACGCTCTAATAAAATTTCAATGGCTTTTTTAACATCTTGTAATAAATACGTTTGGAATAATAAATCACCACACGTATAACCACAAATCGATAATTCAGGAAAAACAAGAACGCCTGCCTGATGATCTTGAGCCACTTTTAATGACTTTAACATCACTTCTACATTTGCAATCGGATCTCCGACTGAAACTTTTGGTGATGATGTCGCAACTTTTAAAAATCCATTATGAAACATGGATTATTCACCTCTTCCATATAATTGATGTTGTTGAACATATTGATCCACACAATTTAATACTAAATCAGAGCGATCAAGATTTTCTCGATACTCCGTTGATGAAACATTCATTTTCTCAAATGAATCTAAAAGAATAAATTGGTGCTCAAATGTTTTAAATTGTCGATGGATAATTTCATCAACGTCAATGTCATCACGTCGAAAGACAATTAATTTATAG
Source organism: Turicibacter sp. H121 (assembly GCF_001543345.1). NCBI lineage: Bacteria > Bacillati > Bacillota > Erysipelotrichia > Erysipelotrichales > Turicibacteraceae > Turicibacter > Turicibacter sp. H121. Next base: position 41,895 of record NZ_CP013476.1, read on the forward strand.
TTTTGAATGAGTTGTTCATATTGAACCCAATTCGGTAAATCTTCTAAATTATCAGCTCCAATGACAAACGCAATCTCTTCATTAGGATATTGACTCTTCACAAGCGTTAACGTCTCAAAGGTCGTTAGAACTTTCTTTGCCTCAACTTCTATGGTTGAAACAAAGGTATTCGTTAAATGCTCACAAACTAATTTTAACATGGCTACACGATGAACTGAAGAAATTAATCCTTTTTTAGGATAGCGATCACCAACTGGTAAAAAATAAAACTTATCACAATCAATTTGTTTTAAAATATGGTTTGCGATTTGATAATGCGCAATCGTTGGAGGATTAAAGGAACCACCAAAGATAACAATCATGCCAAAATCACTCCATTTCCTTTTCATTTGTAGTATGAGCTATGAGTCTATCATTTAATCTAAAATAGATAAAAAGAAAACAATCGCAAATGATTTGCAATTGTTTATTTATGACCTTAAATCATAGACACTAATTCAGTGACCATTTCTGAAGATTCTTTTGCTGCAACCGCTAAAAATTCATTAAATGAAATATGTGATTCTTTTCCTGCAATGTCTGATAACGCACGTACAATAATAAATGGTTTCTCATAATGATGACATACTTGTGCTACTGCAGCTGCTTCCATTTCGATTGCAACAACCGAAGGACAGTTCTTTTTAATTAATTCCATTTGATCTGGTCGATTGATAAATGAGTCTCCCGTTCCAATTTGTCCTAACCAGTATGTTTTATTTGCTTTCGTTAACACTTCTTCTGTTTTTCTCATTAAATCAGCATTTGGTTCATAAATCGCAGGCATTCCTGGTACTTGCCCATAGGCATAATTAAATCCAGTCACATCAACATCATGATATAATGTTCCGTTCGATACGACCACATCTCCAATATTTGCTTCTGGGTGTAATCCACCGGCTGATCCTGTATTAATCACACAATCAATCGCATAGTGTTCAAATAATAATGTCGTTGCAATGGCAACATTTACTTTACCAATTCCACTTTTTAATAAAACGACATCTTTTCCATTTAACTTTCCTTTTGTAAATTCAACGTGAGCAATTGTTTTAACTTCTTCAACTTCCATTGCTTCACGTAATAATGTTACTTCTTCCTCCATTGCGCCAATAATTGCAACTGTCATGATTCAGACCACCTTTTTTAATTAATTAATTTGAAAAAAGAGCTGCTTGTGGGCAGCTCAAAATTATTGAACATTTACAATAGCAACTGTTACAACACCTTTTGGTGTAGAGACCATTGCAGTCTCACCCTGACGTTTCCCCATTAAAGCTTGAGCAATTGGAGATTCGTTTGAGATTTTTGAGTCAAATGGGTTTGCCTCTGCACTACCTACGATTTTATAAGTTAATTCTTCATTTGTTTCATCATCACGGTAAGTTACAGTTGAACCGATGGTAATAACGTCACTTCCTTCATCTGATTCAATAACAACAGCATTTTTTAAAATGTATTGTAATTCTTGAATGCGCTCATAAACCATTGCTTGTTCTTCACGTGCTGCATCATATTCAGCATTTTCAGAAAGGTCCCCTTGTGCGCGAGCTTCTTGTAACTTAACTTTAATTTCTTCCATACGCACTTGCGTTAAGTGATCTAATTCATCTTGAAACTTTTTAATCCCTTCTAGGGTTAAATGTTGTTGTTTTTCTTTCATTAAAAATTCCTCCGAATCAATTGAAACCAATAAGATTGATAATTTCAACTATATATTATACATGAACTTAATCGTTTAGTAAACATTATGCCATTAATCCACTAAAAGTGAATGGTTCCTAATTCAGTACATCTTCTTTTAGTATTCCATTTTTAGGATAACTTATTCTATTTTTTAAAAATTATCAAAATTAAAAACGCTAAAGAGATAAAAAGTAAGGCAGCAAGCCTTACTTCAAGTCCTATATTTAGATTGATTACGCGTTTAAAATACTATTAATTTTTGTAATTAATAAATCCAGAGCAACGGTATTTGTTTTTCCATCCGGAACAATGATATCTGCATATTTTTTCGTTGGTTCAACAAACTCCTCATGCATTGGCTTTACTGATTCAATATATTGAGAGATGACTGAATCAATCGTACGACCACGCTCTGTTGTATCGCGAAGTAAACGGCGAATGAAGCGAATATCATCATCACTTTCAACGAAAATTTTAATATCTAATAATTCACGGATTTTCACATCTTCTAAGACGAATAATCCTTCAACAATAATAATTTTAGTTGGTTCAATTTTTTCTGTTTCTTCACTTCTTGTATGTTGTGTGTAATCATAAACTGGCTTCTCAATTGAATAACCTAACATTAATTTCTTTAAGTGTTTCACTAATAATTCATTATCCATTGATAACGGATGATCATAGTTTGTTTTCACGCGTTCTTCCATAGTCATATGACTTTGATCGTTGTAATAATCATCTTGTCGTAATAACGTAATCGTGCGATCTGAGAATGCATCATATAAAATACGAGACACACTCGATTTTCCAGAGGCTGTTCCACCAGCAACACCGATAATTAATGGTTTGTTCATATTTCTCTACCTCATTTTTAGCAATATTTTCAAAAAGATGTCGGGATGATTCCATGATCAAAGCATGGGGATTCAAACTTCTTTATCGTCTTCCAGCCTAGCTGGTTCGATTTCCAAATACGTAGTATACACTATCTTTCTACAAAATTCAACAACATTTCAATAAGAAAAAAGCCTCTCTTTTATCATGCCACTTTCCTCAAACTTCATTAAAAAACCATAGCGAAATTTCGCTATGGTTTTTTACTATTTCACGTGCTTACGCATCATATCATTTGGATATAACTTAAATGGAACTTTGAACTTTAAAACCTGTTTCGGATGACGAGCGACTTCTAATTCTTGTCCACGCTCATCAAACAATTCATCAATCGTCATGATTTGAGTCTCAATTTTTGGTCCAAAGAATTCAACCACTTCACCTTTACGGAAATGGTTACGTTGCTGTAACGTCACTTCCTGTGTGTCCTCGTTATAATCTAAGACTAACCCAATAAATTCTTGAGTTGGATGCTCGTCACGATTATTAAACATTTGCTCCTCATGTGATGGAATTCCTTCAAAGAATGCTGGCGCTGTTTCACGGTTCGCACATTTTGATAATTCCACTAAAAGATTTTCATTGAAGACAAAGTTATCTGGATCTTCACAATATAAATCAATTAATTTACGATACGTGCTAACAACAGTTGCCACGTAATGAATCGATTTCATACGTCCCTCAACTTTTAAACTATCGATTCCTAACTCAATCATTTCAGGAACTGATTGTAATAAGTTTAAGTCTTTTGGACTCATCGCAAATTTAATATCATCTTCACCAAATAAAGCTTTTGTTTCATCTTGATCTTGTTTCACTAAATCATATTCCCAACGACACGATTGGCAGCATCCTCCACGATTTGAATCACGCGCCGTCATATGATTTGATAACGTACAACGTCCTGAGTAGGCAATACACATGGCACCATGAACAAACGCCTCAATCTCAACATCTGTTTTCTCCATGATTTCTTTAATTTCTTCTTTTGTTGTTTCACGAGCTAATACAACACGATGTAATCCTTGTTGTTCCCAAAACTTAACTGCCATATAGTTCATTGTCGATTGTTGTGTACTTAAATGCACCTCAACATTTGGGGCACAACGTTTACATGTTTCAATGATTAATGGGTCCGCTACAATAATCCCAGCGACTCCAATTTCACCTAAGGCCGTTAAATATTCTTCAAGCCCTTCCATATTTTCATTATGGGCGATAATGTTTGTTGTAATATAAATTTTTGAACCATACTCTTTCGCAAACTCTACTCCTTCACGAATCTCGTCTAAAGAGAAGTTTTGTGCATTTGAGCGTAAACCAAACTCACGTCCACCGATAAAGACCGCATCGGCACCATACATAACCGCAATCTTTAATTTTTCAAGTGAACCTGCTGGGGCTAATAACTCTGGTTTTTTTACGATGATGCGTTTTCCATCAACGATTGCTGATACTGGTTTTCTTGCCATGACCCAGCACTCCTTCCTATCCTACTTATTTTTATAAATTGATGGTTTATAGAAGAATCCACGATCTAACAAACGGTGCTTCGGTTGAATTTCTTCCATTTTTTTATATAAGGCACGTCCAACTTGGTTATATTTTGCACGGTCCTCAATGCATAAATCAATCGCAAAACGATAAGCTTTCGTCGCATTGATTAAATAGTCGCTTGATTTTAAGATTCCATCAATACGAAGGCTATCCACGCCTGCATCAATGAAATCTGCCAAATCATCAATCATACACACATCACTTCCATTAAAGATATGTGTTCCTTGTTGGTCTTCAAAAACTGGGTAATATAATTGACGTTCAGAATCAAATAAGAGTAATCCTTCTTCACGAGATTGGATTTTTTCAACAACTTGTCCTTGGAATTTTAAATAGTTTCCTACTAAATTACGACGTGATTGGAACATACAAATCGCACCATGAACTAAAATTTCCACTTCACCTTTCGCCTGTTCTTTTGTTTCAATCACAGGTTCTTTCATGATTTCTGGCGCTAATACCGTACGTAAAACGCCACGATCATACCAGTAATTCACTGTGAAATAGTTCGTTCCAAGCGTCTCACTACTCCAATGTAAAGTCATGTCTGGTGCAACTTCTTTTGCGATCATGTAAGCTCCTGGATCAGAAAAACGAAGGGCATCAATCGGTAATGATTTAATTTCATCAATATATGTTTTTAAATCGTCTAGTAATCCATTAGGCATAATCGCATTAATGGCTACATATACTTTTTTATTATGTTTTTTAATTAACTCAACGGCTTGACGTAGTTCATCTCTGTTAAAATGACCAGCTAATCGTAAACCGAACTTTTCTTCACCGATAATAAAGGCATCGGCACCTGCTTCAATTAATGGTTCAATCTCATGTAAATCATGAGGAGTAACAACTAATTCGGGTTTTTTCATTTTATCAACTCACTTTATAATAATGACAATATAAAATTATAAACTACTTAAAAAATATTTGCACTTATTTTGACCTAAATTGTTAAAAATAATCGTTCGAGTACTTCTCTCTTAGTTTATACAAAATTCAAATTTTTTATAAAATGGATCATTTTCAATCAAAAACCATCGCTAAAGTCTTAGCGATGGTGTCCTGTTTATTTAACTTTTTTCTTTAAACTAATCGCCACGCCATCTCCAATTGGAAGTAATAACGTGTCATAATTTGGATGGTTAGCCAACCAATCATTATAACGATTAATTTTACGAACTAATTGTTTTAAGTTGCGGCTTTGTTTTTGATTATTATCAAAAATATGTCCATGGAAGATTAAGTTATCACTGATAATCATCCCATCTTCTTTTAATAACGGCTCATATTTTTCAAAGAATTTTTGATATTGAGCTTTCGCTGCATCAATGAAAATGACATCATATTTTTGAATCGGCAACTCTTCATTGGCAATCTCAAGGGCATTGGCCTCAAGTAACGTCACCTGCTCTTTAATCGATGATCGTTCGTGATAAGCGATCGCTTCATTATAACGCTTTGGATCACGTTCAATACTAACAATGTGTGTCTTTGGTAAATGTCTGGCCATCATTAAGGAAGAATACCCAATCGCTGTTCCGATTTCTAAAATGGATTGCGGTTGTTTAATGCGTAATAATTGAAGCATTAACTCAAGTCCTTGATCTTGAATAATAGGCACATCAAATTCTTGTGCATATTGTTTCATTTCTAATGAGAGATCATCATGAATAATCGTTTTAAAACGACCCATTAACTCTAATAATTGTTCATTCATTTGTTTACCACCTTATTGTTACTTACAAACGCTCGCTCCTGCTTCATAAGATGGAAGCAAGTTCGCACGATAGAACGCCATATGTTCCTCATATGTTTCAAAGAAATGTGTTTTTCCATCGACACAGTTAAACATATCAGCAATAAAGTAAAGATATTTATGCTCTTCGGGCTGTAAAACTGCCTGAATCGCATCGAGTGTTGGACTACTTACAGGCCCAATTGGAATTCCTTGCGTCACGTAGGTATTATATGGAGAATCAACACGTGTCATTGCTTCTGTTACACGAACAGAATGATCACCTAATGCATATAATACGGTCATATCACTTTGTAAATACATGCCTGAATTGATACGATTAAAGAAAACCCCAGCGACAGTTGGCATTTCTTCTGTACGTTGAGTCTCTCCTTCCACAACAGACGCTAATGCCATGACTTGATGAATACTTAATGAACTTTTCTCAAATAAATCACGCACTGGATTTAACTTACGCTCAGTAAGATTTAATAACTCATGCGTTAATTCATCTACCGTATAAATATCATCAACAAAGGCATAGGTAATCGGGTAAATATATCCTTCTAGTGGATATTTAATGCCTTCCTGTAAAACATCCTCCGTTAAAAACCAATACTCATCAATTAAAGTTCTTACATAATTAGGATTTTTCCATTCCATTAATAAATCCTCAGCTGTCAATCCTACTAAGGGTGACATCACGGCTGCAATGTATTCTAAATCATAACCTTCTGGGATTGTCACTTTAACCATATCAGGTTCCGTGACATCTCCCGCTTCAAACTTTTGATACATTTCTTCTAATGTTAACGATGGGGATAAGGCATATTCTCCGGCTTGAATATGAGACCAATCGTTTAGGCGGACAATTAAATCTGCCATTTTAGGATGTTTAATTAAACCAAGTTCAGCTAATTGTTGATTCACTCTCTTAGTCGTTGTTCCAGGTTCAATTTTATAATTCATTACCGTTTCATCCTGTGAATCAACGGGTTTTAAGGTTGAATCATATAAATAATATCCATACCCTCCTACTGCTATTACGATAAGTAGGATTAGTCCCATGATAAGACGTGCAATTTTCCTCATCTATCTTCACCTCTAAAATAAACAGTGCAAAAACGAACCCGTAGGTCCGCTCTTGCACTGTTGTTTATGAATTATTCTTCACCTTCAGCTTCTTCATCTGCTAAGAATGTGTTAATCACTTCTTCGATCATATCCCATTCAGCATCTGTTTCAACTGGAAGTAATTCTCCACCTTCATTGTTGTTGCTTGGAACGTAAGCAGAAACGTGTAAATCAACATTTCCATCTTCGTCTTCATGTTCAGCACCTGCTGGATAATAAACAACATATGATTTATTATAATCATCTGAATCAAATGTGAATAAAATTTCACATAATAATTCATTTCCATTTTCATCGATTACTGTTAATTGATTTTCATCTAACATAGTTAACACCTCTTACTTTAGTTTACACGAATGAACGTGCTTGGCTTGAATCTAAATAGCTTTGTAAAATAATCGTTGCTGCCATTTTATCAACGACTTTTTTGCGCTTATTACGGCTGACATCTGCTTGGATTAAAACGCGTTCCACTTGCATCGTGGTTAAACGTTCATCCCACAGAATGACCTTAACATTTGTCGCTTCTTCTAATTTCTTAGCGAAATCTTGCGTCACTTGACCGCGTTCTCCAATTGATCCATTCATGTTTTTTGGCAATCCTAAAACAATTTTTGAAACGTGCTGTGTTTTGACTAGTTGTTGAACGTGTTGAATTGCTTTTTTATAATGATTCTCTTCAAAACGGAACGTTTCGACTCCATGAGCCATCATTCCTAATGCATCACTGATTGCGATACCTAATGTACGTGTTCCTAAATCTAATCCGAGTGTTTTCATTTTTTCGACTCAATAAACTTTTCTAATAAAACTTCAATAATTTCATCACGTTCAATTTGTTGGATTTTATTGCGTGCCCCTTGATAGCTTGAAATATATGCTGGGTCTCCTGAAATCAAGTATCCAACGACTTGATTAATTGGGTTATATCCTTTTGTTTCTAATGCTTCGAAGACATCCGTTAAAATTAATTCAACTGTTTCATTTTGATTTAATTTATCTTGTAGGGCCTCGTCTAGCATCATAGTATGATTTGAGATCATGCAATTCACCACCCATAAATAGTCATTAACTTTATTTTACAATATTGTTAAAGGGATGAAAAGAATTATAAATTATTTTTTAACCATTCATCAACATTTTGAAGAGCTTCATTAATTTTGCTAGCGTCTTTTGCTCCGGCTTGGGCCATATCTGGACGTCCGCCTCCGCCTCCGCCACAAATACTTGCAACTTCTTTAACAATCTTACCAGCATGTACCCCTTGTTTCACGTAATCATTTGTTACACCACAAGAGATGGCTACTTTACCGTCTACTGCACTCGCTAAAACGATAACTGCTGACGTTAATTGTTGTTTGAATTCATCAATCATTTGACGTAAATGATTCATATCCACATCAACTAAGCTAGCTGTTAAGACAGTGAATCCATTCACTTCATGTGTATTATTGACAATTTCCTTCATTTTTAAATGCGATAATTTAGATTTTAATGATTCATTTTCGCGATGTGCTTCTTTTAATTCGTCTAACACACCCTCTACACGTTCTTCAAGTAAGGCTGGTTTTGTTTTTAATGTTTCAGCAACAGCTGCAAATCGGTTAATGAATGTATTCATATATTCAAAGGCTGCTTGACCTGTGACAGCTTCAATACGACGTGTTCCAGCTCCGATTCCTGATTCAGAAATAATTTTGAATAATCCGATTTCTGAAGTATTTAACACATGGCATCCCCCACATAACTCAATGCTGTATTCTCCAGCTTTAACTACGCGAACTGTATCTCCGTATTTTTCACTGAATAATGCCATAGCTCCCATTGTTTTTGCTTCTTCGATTGATTTTTCGAACACTTCAACAGGAAGTGATGCCCAGATTTTTTCATTGACAATGGTTTCAATGCGTTGTAACTCTTCAGGCGTTAATCCTTGCATATTTGTAAAGTCAAAACGTAAACGGTCAGCTGATACTAATGATCCTGCTTGGTTCGCATGCTCTCCAATCACATCTTTTAATGCTTGATGTAAAAGGTGAGTCGCTGTATGGTTTTTCGTTAAAGCTAAACGTGCATCGACAGTCACTTGTGACGTTACTGCATCATTTAACGATAATGTTCCATTAACATTAACTGTATGTAAATGTTGACCATTAGGAGCTTTAATCACATCTAAAACTTCTACCGTTGCGTTTGTTGTTGTCATTAATCCTGTATCAGCCACTTGTCCTCCACTTTCAGTGTAGAATGGTGTGATATCTAAGATAACTTGTCCTTGACCCGTTAATGAATCAACCACTTCACCATCTTTTAATAATAAGATGACTTTTCCTGCTGTTGACAATTGCGTGTAACCAACAAATGTTGATTCTTCCTTGAAGTTCATTAATGCTTCATTTTGTGATTGCATACTTGCGACATCTTCACGAGCATTACGAGCACGTTCACGTTGAGCTTCCATTTCCGCATCAAATCCAGCTTTATCCACTGTAAATCCTGATTCTTCAGCATATTCTAATGTTAACTCATATGGGAATCCATAGGTATCGTATAACATGAAGGCATCTTTACCATTGATTGTTTTTGTTTCACTCTTAGTCATTAATTCAGTTAAGATTTTTTCACCATCAGCTAATGTTTGACGGAAACGATCTTCTTCTGACTTGATAACTTTTTGAACTAATTCAACTTTATCGCAAACGTATGGATAATAATCTTTCATGATGTCTGCTACAACTGGAACTAATTCATACATAAATGCACGGTCAATTCCTAAGTTTTTACCGTAACGAACGGCACGACGTAATAAACGACGTAAGACGTATCCACGACCTTCATTTGATAATAAAGCTCCATCTGCAACAGCAAATGTAACAGTACGTACGTGGTCAGCGATGACTTTGAAGGCAACTCCTGTTTCTTCTGTATACTTCACTCCAGAAATTTCTTCAGTCTTTTTAATAATTGGCATGAATAAGTCTGTATCGAAGTTTGTTTCTACTCCTTGTAGGACACAAGCCATACGCTCTAGACCCATCCCAGTATCTATGTTTTGATTTGGAAGTAATGGATATTCACTACGTTCTAATCCTTCTTTAGAGTTAAATTGAGAGAATACGATGTTCCAAATTTCGATATAACGATCATTTTCAATATCTTCTTCTAATAAACGAATTCCGATATTTTCTGGGTCGTATTTTGTTCCACGATCAAAGAAGATTTCCGTGTTTGGTCCACATGGTCCTTCTCCAATTTCCCAGAAGTTATATTCTAATTTAACAATGTGATCAGGTTTAACCCCTAATTTAATCCATAAATCGTATGTTTCTTGGTCGTTTGGATAAATCGTTACGTATAATAAATCTTTATCGAATCCAAACCATTCTGGTGATGTTAATAATTCCCAACCCCAAGTAACAGCTTCTTCACGGAAGTAATCTCCGATTGAGAAGTTTCCTAACATTTCGAAGAACGTATGGTGACGAGCCGTCTTTCCTACATTTTCAATGTCATTCGTACGAATTGATTTTTGAGCATTTGTAATACGTGGATTGTTTGGAATTTCACGCCCATCAAAATATTTCTTTAAAGCAGCAACCCCACTGTTAATCCATAATAACGTTGGATCGTTTACTGGTACTAATGGTGCACCTGGTTCGATCATATGTCCTTTTGATTTAAAGAAATTTAAATACATTGATCGAATTTCTGAACCTGTCATGTATTTCATATTTTGTCACCTCTTTTGAAAAATGAGTATAAAAAAAGCCCTTACGAAATAAGGACGATTTGAACGCGGTACCACCTTAATTTTATTTTTTCGTTTGAAAAAATAACACTCGAAGGCAATAACGGCGCCAACCGATAGGTTTTACCTACACTCCAGAAGTAGCTTTCGAGTATTTTTCGTTAGGATTTATCTCAGCCTAGAAATCCCTCTCTGTGAAACTGCAAATCTCTACTTTCTTCTATCAACATTTTGTTATTCGACTCTATTTTATCGATTTTATCTCAGGGTTTCAAGCTTTTTTTGGGATTTCACCAAATAATTACGTGAAATCTGACTAAAATGAAGAAAAACTCTCCCACCAGGAGAGAGTTTTTTCTTAAAATGGCATCATATCATGAATGGAATCTTGCCAACAATCCATTTGTCGGCGACATTTTCTCATTTGTCGCTGAAATTGTCTTCGATAATAGCGTGGATCATCATAATACATAAATGTTGCCACTAACGTAACAGCAAAGAATAAGAATAATACCATCTTCTTCATGTAGTTCACCTCACTTCAACATGATAGTCTTAGTTTGGGTGATTTCACTTTTTTTATGTCCGAATTCCGACAAAATTAGCAAATAACTATTCCTCCATAAAGTCGTATGGCGTTATCCCTTCCAATTGTTCTTCATCCAAATAATCAAATGGAATATGGTGCTCTTTAAAGTAATCAGCAAATGGATTTTCTTTTGGCACTTGTTCCTTCTGAAGATCAAAACGAAGTCTTAATGTCGTTTGACGTTCTTCACCTTCATTTTTAACTCCTTTATCAAAGGCTAAATATTCACCAATGACAATCAATGATCTTTTAGCACGCGTAATTGCTGTATAAATGAGCTTTTTTTGAAGCATGACATGATAAGCATGCGTCATTGGTAAAATTACAATGGGATATTCTGATCCTTGTGATTTATGAACTGAGACACAGTAAGCGTGTGTTAAGTTTTGAAGATCACCTTTTTTATAGGTCACTTCTTTCGTATCAAAACAAGCAATCAGCTTTTCTTCTTTATCATCATTTTCATTTTTATAAGAAATCCCAATGACTTCTCCTACATCACCATTCATCACTCCCGTTTCTGGTTGATTGGCTAACTGTAAGACTTTATCACCAATTCGAAAAATACATTGACCAAACGTCATCTCACGCTTATTTTGTTCATCAGGTGGATTGAAAATTTCTTGTAACATGACATTTAAACTATCAATCCCACAATCACCTCGATACATCGGAACTAGAATCTGAACCTCATTAGCCGTATACCCTTTGGAAATGGCATTTTCAACAATTTGCTTTAAATAAACAGGAATCTGTTGGTGTGTCGCTTCAACATATAAACGGTCAGGCTTTTTCACTCGTAAATCATCTGGAAGATGATTATTTTTCACCGCATGAGCTAAGGAAATAATGGATGAGTCTTGTGCCTGACGATGAACGGTTAATAATCTCGTTAGGGGAATAGCCCCACTTTCAATTAAATCTTTCAATACCTGTCCCGGCCCAACCGACGGTAACTGATTATCATCACCAACTAAAATAACTTGTGCGCCAGTTTTGATACTTTGAAAAAGCTGAAAAGCAAGTAGGGTATCAAGCATTGAACTTTCATCAATGATAATTAAGTCATAGTCAAGCTGAGAAAACTCATCATGCTGAAAAACACCATCTACGCCATAACCAAGTAAACGATGGATGGTTGAGGCCTTAAGTCCTGTCGTTTCTGTCATTCGTTTGGCAGCACGCCCAGTGGGGGCAGCTAAAGCAATTGGAAATGGCTTTTCAGAAGTAGCATATTTAGTGGGATCAAGTGAAAGGTGATGAAGTAAGCCGTAAGCTTTTAAAATCCCTTGAACAACGGTCGTTTTACCTGTTCCTGGTCCACCTGTAATGATACTAACTGGCTGTTTTAACGCCATTTTAATAGCCTCTTCTTGCTCAGGAGAATAAGTGATCGCCATTTCGTCCTTTAATTCGCTAATCGTATTTAAGACTTGCTCATCTTCTGCTTGAACTTCGGTTTGAAGCCTCATGATTGATTCAGCAATGCCCTTTTCACTATTCACAAGAAGCGGAATAAATAGAAAATCTCCTTCAATATAGATCTTTTTCTTTTGAATTAACGCTTGGATTTGACCTTCAATTTGAGCTAAGTCCAATAATTGATTCGACTTTTGATTTAAATATTGTAGAGCACTTTGAAGAAGCTGTTTATGATACACATACGTATGACCTTTTTGAATCGCAATTTGATCGATGACATAAAGTAAAGCTGCACGAATGCGTCTTGGGTCATCACTTGCAACCCCTAATCGTTTTGCCAGTTCATCAGCTTTAATAAAACCGATTCCCTCAATATCATCAATTAAACGATAAGGATTCTCTTGAATAATCTCAAGGGCCTGATACTGATATTTTTTAAAAATCTTCATGACTAATCGAGGGCTTAAATCGTAACCGTAAAGTGGTGCTAAAATTTGTTCCGTCCCTTGTTGATCAACTAACGTTGCATATAATTTATCGGCTAACTTCTTAGAAAGTTTCGGCACCTCATCTAACGCTTGACGATTTCTTAAAATGACATCAATCGCATTTTCTCCTAATGTCTCTACAATCTTTTCAGCTGTTTTTTGTCCAATTCCCTCAAAGATATCGCTACTCAAATAATGAACAAGTGACGATTTCCCACGAACCGTGACACTGTCATATGACGTCGCTTGAAATTGCCACCCGTATTTTGGATGTTGCGTCAAACTTCCATTAAAACGATACGTTTTATGAGACACTAATTTAGGAAAATAACCTGATACTGTAATTTTATGATGTTCTTCTTTATCATTTAACCCTAACGTATCAATCACTTTCTCATCCACGGATTTATATGCCAATTTTAGTTGTTCTTCGTTGCATTGGTACTCAGTCACTAAAACAGTTCCAATAGAGAAGCCATTGTCCTCATTAAAAAATATAGAATCTAAAAATATCCCTTGAATATAGTTGGCTTCTCCCATTAAATTCATCCTCTCTTAATACATGCGACGTTCTCCATCTTTAAAGGCTGCTTCGATACGTCCGCCACCTAAGCAAACGTCACCTAAATAAAAGACAGCTGCTTGCCCTGGTGTAACCGCGCGAACTGGATCTGACATACGAACCTTTAATGTCTCATCATCCATCCACTCTAATTCAACATTAACATCTGGTTGTCGGTAACGGAATTTCGCTGTACAAGTAAATGTTCCAGTAAATTTCTCACTTGGAATCCAGTTTACATTTGATACATGCGCTTCATCAGCATACACATACTCGTGATCAAACCCTTGACCAACATATAAAATGTTTTCTTTTAAGTTTTTCCCAATCACGAACCATGCATCACCTTTTCCACCAATTCCAAGACCTTTACGTTGACCAATCGTATAATACATTAATCCGATATGCTCACCCATGACTTCACCATCTAACGTTTGCATTTTTCCTGGTTGTGCTGGTAAGTAGTTTTGTAAGAATTGCGTAAAGTTACGCTCTCCAATGAAGCAAACCCCTGTTGAATCTTTCTTTTTCGCAGTTGCTAATTCCATCTTCTCTGCAATTTCACGAACTTCTGATTTTTGTAATTCACCAACCGGGAATAATGTTTTACTCAATTGGGCTTGTGTCAACTGACTTAAGAAATAAGTTTGATCCTTATTATTATCTACCCCACGTAACATTTTCACTTCTTCACCATGTTCAACACGTGCATAATGCCCCATGGCAATGTAGTCACACCCTAAATTCATGGCATAATCTAAGAAGGCTTTAAATTTAACTTCTTTATTACACATAATATCTGGATTTGGTGTACGTCCTGCTTTATATTCATCTAAGAAATACATAAACACACGATCCCAATATTCTTGAACAAAATCCACACGATGAAGTTTGATTCCTAATTGATCAGCAACAGCTTTGGCATCCATATAATCCACTTCTTGTGGACAAACATCATCATTAACCGTTGGATTTCCTAAAATATCCGAGTTAGCAGCGCTATCCCAATTTCGCATGAACACACCCTCTACATCGTAGCCTTGTTCTTTTAATAAGTAAGCAGCCACTGAAGAGTCCACACCACCTGACATCCCAACGATGACTTTTTTTCCTTTATTTAAACTCATTTATTGAACCTCCAATATTCTTATATATATATCTTTATCGTCTAACAGACGGCATCATTTTCAAGCAAGTTTACTATAGTATCGTGCATGGACATGATGTTCTATTCTTTATTATAAGCAAAAACGACTGGATAAGCAATGCTTGACGATTTTCGACCACTTTTAATCAAAAAAAAGACAGTTTAAACTGTCTTTTTTTTAACGTTTTCCTTTATCGTATGGCTCACCCGCTGCTTTTGGTCCAACAATGTTGCGACTAAAGATCATTAAGGCAACAAGTGTCATCACATATGGTAACGCATTATAGAATTCCATTGGAATTTCAAGTGATTTTAATGTATCGTTAATTAAAGCTAATTGTCCTAATGTCTTCATAAATCCGAAGAAGAATGAAGCAAATAAAACTGACCATGGATTCCATTTACCGAAGATTAAAGCGGCTAATGCTAAGAATCCAAGACCGGCTACTGATCCATTAAACTCATTCGATGTCGTAACAATAATAATTGCTCCTCCAAGACCGGCTAAGAATCCTGAAGCTAATACACCAATGTAACGCATTTTATAAACATTGATTCCCATTGAATCGGCTGCTTGAGGATGCTCCCCACAAGCACGTAAACGTAAACCAAATGATGTTTTAAAAACAATATACCATGTTAAGATAACTAATCCTAAAACGATGAATGTTGTTAAATACATTTTACTAAAGAATAATGGCCCAATGACAGGAATATTAGATAAAACTGGCGCATCAAAGCGAGAAACACCTTTAACGATACTAATATTTTGTGATCCTGTTAACGTACGAGCTAAGAAGATCGTTACAGCAGGTGCTAATAAGTTAATGGCTGTCCCTGAAATAACTTGATCGGCCTTTAAATTAATACTTGCATAGGCATGAAGTAATGAGAAGGCACAACCGGCCACTCCTCCTAATAAAATTCCGATCCAAATAATCGAATCATTTCCAGCATAAAATTGATTAATAAATAAGGCTGTTGTAAAGCTTCCGACAATCATTAATCCTTCAAGACCAATGTTGACAACCCCACTACGCTCACTAAATAAACCACCTAATGCCGTCACTAACATAGGTGCTGTGAAGGCTAAGGCATAAGGCATCATTGAAACAATAAAATCCCACATTATTTCGCACCTCCATCTTTTTTCTTAGGAGCTACTTTTTTAAAGAAGCTTTGGATTAATAAAGCAATTGCTGAGAAGTAAATAATTGTTGAAATAATAATATCAATTAATTCACTTGGGATATTTGACATAGCTTGCATGAATGCTCCCCCAACCTTCATAAATCCAAATAACGCTGCTGATAAGAACACTCCGATTGGTGTATTTAAACCAAGTAATGCAACGGCAATTCCATCAAAACCTTGTGCTGGTAAAACCCCAACCTTAATATGGTTTGTATATCCTACATAGAATGTTGCTCCTGCAAGACCTGCTAATACACCGGCAATAATCATTGAAAGAATAATATTACGTGTTACTTTCATCCCTGCATATTGAGCGGCATCTTGATTATATCCAACGGCTTTTAGCTCATAACCAAATGTTGTTTTCTCTAAAATAAACCAAACAATAAAACATGCAATAATGGCAAGGATTAACCCTAAGTTAACCGCTGACCCACTAAAGAATGAAGTCATCCATTCTGTTTTTAATGACGCCGTTTCTAAAATAGTCGCTGACTCAGTTGAATACTTACCAGGAATTAATACTTTAACCGCGTATTGTACACCCCAAAGCGCAATATAGTTCATCATGATTGAAGTAACAACCTCATGAATTTTAAACTTTGCTTTTAAAAGACCTGGAACAATCGCCCAAACCCCACCAGCAATCATCGCACCAATCACCGCGACCGGTAAGTGAATAAAACGTGGTAAATCAAGAGTTGCCCCTAAATAGACCGCCATAAATCCACCGACTAACATTTGACCTGTGACCCCGATATTAAATAAGCCTGTTCTAAAGGCAAATGCTACAGAAAGACCTGTTAAAACCAATGGTGTCATTTGTAATAACCCATTACCAAATTGTTTAAAGTTTCCTGATAAAATCCCTTTAAATCCACCTTGGAATAAATAAGTGAATCCTTCAACTGGATTATATCCTAATAGGAATAAAACAACAAATCCAACCATAAATCCAAGAACTACTGAAGCAAAAGGTGATAATTTCTTTTGAACAGCATCATCTGATAAATTAAACTTAAATTTCTTCATTACTGCTCACCTCTTTCGCGACCGGCACCAGCCATTAACAATCCAATTTCTTGTTCATTCGTTTTAGCTGTTTCAAGGATTCCAACAATCTCTCCTTCATAAATAACAGCAATACGGTCTGAAACATTTAAAATCTCATCTAATTCTAAGGAAATTAATAAGACTCCACGACCTTTATCGCGTTCTGCAATTAATTCACGATGAACATATTCAATCGCACCAACATCAAGTCCACGTGTTGGTTGAGCAGCAATTAATAATTTTGGTGAACGAACAACTTCACGACCGATAATCGCCTTTTGTTGATTACCACCAGACATACTACGTGTTGTAGTGATACTTCCTTGACCACTGCGAACATCAAAACGTTCGATTAATGTTTCTGATTGCTCACGAATCGCCTTACGGTTTAAAACTCCACCTTTACTGAATGGTTGTTGATAGTATGTTTGTAAAATGAAGTTATCTTCTAATGAATACTCTAAGACTAATCCATGTTTATGACGATCTTCAGGAATATGACCGATTCCTGCTTCTGTACGCTGACGAACTGACATTTTACTAATATCTTTACCATTTAATTTAACTACTCCGCTATCTGCTGGTTTTAATCCTGTAATAGCTTCAATTAATTCGGTTTGCCCATTTCCTTCAATTCCAGCAACCCCTAAGATTTCACCTTCACGCAATGTTAATGATAAATTCTTAAGCGCCTCAACACCGCGAGCATTTTTCACACATAAATTTTCAACTTCAAGAATTGGAGCCCCTACTTTAGCTTCTTCTTTGTCTAATTTAAATGTAACTTTACGTCCAACCATTAAATCAGCTAAATCTTGTTCTGATACTTCATCAACGACAACCGTTCCAATTCCCTTACCTTTACGGATAATCGTACAATGTTTAGCAACAGCTTTAATTTCTTTTAATTTATGGGTGATAATAATGATTGATTTTCCTTCAGCTGTTAATCGCTTCATGATTTGCATTAAATGCTCAATTTCTTGAGGTGTTAAAACAGCTGTTGGCTCATCGAAAATTAAAATTTCAGCATCACGATATAACATTTTTAAGATTTCAACACGTTGCTGCATCCCAACTGAGATATCCTCAATTTTCGCATATGGATCAACGTGCAGGTTGTAACGATCTGATAATTCAGCGACGCGTTTTGCGGCCTTTTTAATATCAACGCGACCTCCAAATAGTTTGGGTTCACTTCCTAAAATGATATTTTCAGTAACAGTAAAGTTGTGAACTAATTTAAAGTGTTGGTGCACCATCCCAATTCCAAGTTCCGTTGCAACGTTCGGATCGGTAATTTTCACTTCTTTCCTGCGAACCTTGATGCATCCACCATCTGGTTTATAAAGCCCGAATAATACACTCATTAACGTCGACTTTCCAGCACCATTTTCTCCTAAAAGGGCATGAATTTCTCCTGGCTCGACTTGCAACGTAATATTATCGTTGGCTTTAATCCCTGGAAACTCTTTTGTAATATTGAGCATCTCAATAACGTATTCCATAGCGTTAC
The DNA here is from genome assembly GCF_001543345.1 of Turicibacter sp. H121. NCBI lineage: Bacteria > Bacillati > Bacillota > Erysipelotrichia > Erysipelotrichales > Turicibacteraceae > Turicibacter > Turicibacter sp. H121. The sequence continues at coordinate 60,662 of NZ_CP013476.1, forward strand.
CCCTTTCTACAATTAGTGTAATGTCCTCTGTACCTTTTTGATTCTTCATTTAATTTCGGGATTTTCGAATCGTTTTGCTGTTAGAGTTTAATAATTTTTAGAACTATAGACGACTTTTCAAACTAGTGCCTATTCCTATCTATTATAGGATATTCTGAGCTCCATAATCAACAAAAAATATCGAAATTTGTAAAAAGTTATGTAATTTTTGAATATTCTTTCAAAAATCATTACTTTTTCATAAAAAAAAGTACACGAACATGAGTCCGCGTACTTTTATCCTCTTTAATCAATGATTAGTTTCCTGATAAATTAAGATGACTTGCATCAAATCCTAAGTCTTCTAACATTGCTGTCACTTCATCTAATTCAGTTGGAACTACAATTGTTCCATTTTTAATTAATTCGAATACTTCATCAGCTGCTTGTTGTGTCGCTTCAGATAAGTTTGGATTTTCAGCTGGTAATCCTACTCCATCATTTTTAGCATCCATTGTGATTACTTGCCCACCAGTAAATGTTCCATTTACTAATTCATCAATTTTATCATATGCTGCATTATCAATACGTTTAATCGCTGATGTTAAAATAACTGAACTTCCATCAGAAATGATTCCATCTTCATATTGGTCAACGTCTACACCAATGACGTAAACATCATCTCCAGCTTCAGCACGTACTTTACCTTCTGCAATAACACCGTTTCCAACTCCACCTGCTGCTACGAAGATGATATCGATTCCTTTATCATACATTCCACCAGCTTGAGCTTGTCCACCTGAAACATCACTGAATGTTCCATTGTATAAGTAGTCTGCCACTTCTACATTTGTTCCTAAATTTGCATTAGCATACGCAACCCCAGTTACAAATCCGTATCCGAATTTTTGTACGGCTGGAATAATCATTCCACCAATGAATCCAACTTTACCAGTTTTTGTTTCTAACGCAGCTGCAATTCCTGCTAAGAATCCAGCTTCTTGCTCAGCAAAATAAATCCCCACTGAGTTTTCTGCTACTCCACCTTCAGGTTCTCCATCAAGAATCACAAATTTTGTTTCTGGATTTTCAGCTTGTAATTTTCCAATCGCTTCTTCAAATTTGAATCCTGGAGCAATAATTAACTCATTTCCTTTAGCTAATAAATTATCAGCAGCCTCTAAGTAATCTTGAGTTGCTTCTCCACCTGGCTTAATATATTGCGCTTCAATCGTTCCATTTTCTGATTCGTAACGTTTAATCCCTTCCCAAGTTCCTTGGTTAAATGACTTATCATCAATTGTTCCTGAATCTGTCATCATTCCGACTTTAATTTTGGCTTCTCCGTTTGTTGTTGTTCCTTTGTCACCCTCACCTGTTCCACAAGCTACTAATCCTAAACTTGCAGCTAAGGCAATCGTTAACATTGAAAATTTCTTTTTCATATTTATATGGCCTCCTCATAATCAATACAGCAATAGTGTAACAAATTTCATAAATTATGTAAATCTTTATTCGTCATTTTTTTACTTTTTTTCATATTTTTTTCCTCATTTATTACTTTTTTCTGTATTAAATTACATTTTATACCTTATAGTAACTAAACTATAATTTTAACGCTGACCTAATCTCCTTTGATTGACCGTCATTCATATAAAATCGCCATCGTAGTTTCGTCCTATCACTCCCTTTGATTTGCAACTCAATTGATCTTCAACTTTTGTCGATTAAAAAACTCAAATTCAAGCATTCCTACACTTTTATATTTTTCATTCGTGTTTCACCTAAATATAGTCAGAAAAAGCTCAATTTATTTGAACTTGATTTACATGATAAGTTCTTACTAGAACTACTTTTTGAATAGCATTTTTTAAGTGTCTACATTGATTTTTTGAGCTCTACTAAACAAAACTGTTGTTATCAACTCTTTTTCTACTTAAAAGAGATAGACTCTTTAAAAACGATATTCAATAACCATTGATATCAAACAATTCATCATCAACAAGATGGTCTAATATAGCTATTTTTTCGACAACTTTTTTTATCCGGAAGAAATAGCACCTAAGAAGTCATTTAAGACTTTTAAACGTTTGTTTATTTCTTTTGATGAAAGCCCCTCTGTTGTTCAAATAGTTTGAGATCCTCCCCTTAGCATCGTAAGTCAGATTGAGGCAATAACACCTTCCAATGAATATTTAATCATTTAATGTAATCCCCCATTTTCATTTACACTCCATTATGACAATCCACTCATTTTTTTCAGGAAAGATAAGTGTCCAAGAAATGTTTTTATTCCTCCTGCTTATTCAATCACTTTTTCCCCTAAAATATTTGGGTCATCATGCTTTAATTATTTGACAAGTTATAGCTTAAAAGATGATTCCATTAAATAAAAACTGTGATCTATTCATAAAATTTCTGCTTTAGAATCAGTGAAATCGTTAGGACACGATAAATCAGAATTAGATTTTTATTCTTAGTTATCTAGTACTTTCAACGAATTAAATCAACGAATTAAAAACCATAAAAATACCATTAAAACCTATTTTTGTAATAAATTCGACAAAAACTGAGTTTTTTGAAAAAATAAAAAAAAAATAATTTACAAGCTAAAATTATTTTGTTAGAATGAAAATTCATCACAAATGAGGAGGCCATACAACGATGAAAAATAAATTTTCAATGTTAACTATTGCGATCGCTGCAAGTTTAGGCTTAGTAGCGTGTGGAGGAACAACTGAATCAGCAGGAGACAACATTAAAATTGGGATGATGACGGATTCAGGAACAATTGATGATAAATCATTCAACCAAGCAACTTGGGAAGGAATCAAACGTTACGAATCAGAAAACGGGACAATCGTAGCTCAATACATTAAACCAATTGGAGAAACAACAGCTGATTATATGCAAGCAGCTGATGACTTAATTACAGCTGGAAATCAAATGATCATTGCCCCAGGATTCAAATTTGACGAAGCCATTACAAAATTACAAGAACAATACCCAGACATTAAATTTGTAATGATTGATGGACAACCAGAAGAGGTGGCTGAAAATACAATTGCTATTTATTTCGCTGAGCATGAAGCCGGATTCTTAGCAGGAATTACAGCAGCCTTAGAAACAAAAACTGGTAAAGTTGGATTCATCGGTGGAATGAAAAGTGAATCTATTGAAAAATTCGGATATGGTTATGTTGCTGGTGTAGCCTATGCTAATAAACACTTCGGAACAAATGCTGAAGTGGTAGACTACTTATATAATGGAACATTTACAGATGTTGCTGGTGGACAGGCACAAGCAGGTAGTATGTATGACAAAGGAATCGATATCATCTTCACAGCTGCTGGACGTGTAGGTAGTGGTGTTATTACAGAAGCAAAAACACGTGCTGAAGCTGGAGACAAAGTTTACGTCATCGGTGTCGATGTGGATCAATATGAAGATGGAATCTACAACCAAGAAACTAATGAATCAGTCATCTTAACATCTGCACTTAAACGAGTGGATAATGCCTCTTACACTAAAGTTGATGAATTTATCAACGGAACATTCACAGGTGGAGAAGTGATCACAATGACTGCTGAAGTTGATGGAGTTGGTTTACCAGAAACAAACCCTAACTTAACAACTGAGACACAAGAAACAGTCAATGAATTATTAGCAAACATTAAAGCTGGAAACTTAGTTATTCCTTCAACCGAGGCTGATATACAATCTTTCTTAAGTGAGATGGGATACCAAGGAGCAAAAATTAACTTTTAATTATTAATTATAAAGAGTCGTCTTTAACACTAAGACGACTCTTTTTTGTATTGAAATCTAATCCCGATCATAGTTCTCTTGTCAAAAGATTTCATACAACGTTCCTTTTATTTCTATGAATAAGAATTATCGCTAGATTTTGTACAATCCATGGATTAAAAATCTATGTTCTATTAAATCTAATAATTTTAGAACATAGATTTTCTTAAAGATTAGATTATTTTCGATTAATTTTAAAGAAATTCTCCCTCTTATCACAACTCATTCAATAACTATGCCTCACTAAAATCTTTTAATCCCCTCTCTTCACTAGAATAGTTATTGAATTTTTATGACTAATGAATGCTTGATCTATTTAATATCAAGCCAACCAATTGTCCTTTTAAATTAGAAATACTTGTTAATTCTTACTCACAAAATATAAATCATAGGATGTTTGATAATAATGGGCCCTACTCATCAGATAACATTTCTCCAATCACTTTTGAAATTCAACTTTTCTAAAATTCACGTTCCATCTTTTTTCGCGAAAAAATCAAATTTAAATAACTAACCTCATGGCTATTCTCATAAACATACAAACCTATCTTAATGATAGTTATTAACAAACTCCAATTAAAAAAAAAACACCAGTAGAACTGGTGGTTTTCTCTGCGGCTAAAAGCCTATTTTACCGGCCTAGGCTTGAAAGGCCTTCTGAATTTCTTAACTTCTGCACCACATTCTCCCTTAATCCTCAAAGGATTTCTAGTCTCCTCTCTTAATTTCATCTTTTCAACTACCTATTTACACCCACGCTTATCATTTACATCTTCTTTGTCTCTTTAAAACCTACTTTTTTTCATCTCCACATAAATAATCATCTAACCTTTATCTTTACTCTCAAAATAAAATGAACTCTTTTTTTACTATTACTCGTTATCCTATGAATAGCTTCTCTTAATATTAGATGTTTTTTCCTCCAGTTATTATCTTATTACCACGCTAAAAGCTTTTTAGAACCACCTGCATAGCAGGTGGTTTTCATTTATACAACAAAAAAACTAACTATCATATGATAGTTAGTTTTGATTATTATTTATAGTTGATTGTATTTGCTTGGTATCCAACTTCAGCTAAGAATGTATCTAATTCTTCGCCTGTTACTGGGACAACTAATGCACCTGATTGAATTTGAGCTAAAGTATCATCAACTTTCGCTTGTGTATCTGTTGTTAAGTTAGGGTTAGTTTCTGGTAACCCAACTCCGTTAGTTTTTGCATCCATTGTAATAATTTGTCCACCTGGGAAGTTTCCTTCACCGTAAGCTTTTAATGCATCATAAACGGCAACGTCAATACGTTTAATAGCAGATGTTAAAACAACAGAACTTCCATCATTCATTAATCCTTCATCGTATTGATCCACATCAACTCCGATGACGTAAACTTTTTCTCCAGCTTCAGTACGTGCCTTCGCTTCATTGATAACTCCATTTCCAACTGCTGCTGCTGCCGAGAAGATGATATCAATTCCTTTATCATACATTCCACCAGCCATCATTTGACCACCTTGAACATCATTGAATGTTCCTTGATATTGATAGTCAACTACTTCTACATTTGTTGCATAAGCCTCGTTTGCATAAGCGACACCTGCTAAGTAACCCCATCCAAAACGTTCAACAGCTGGAATTTTCATACCACCAATAAATCCAACTTTTCCTGTTTGTGATTGTAATGCTGCAGCCACACCTGCTAAGAATCCAGCTTCATGTTCTGCGAAATAAATAGCTGTTGTATTCTCAGCCATTGTCGCTGGTTCTCCATCTAAAATCACAAATGAAACTTCTGGATTCGCTGTTTGAAGTTCAGTGATGGCTTCTTCAAACTTAAATCCTGGAGCAATAATTACATTATTTCCAGCCATCATTAAGTTATCTGCAGCACTTAAATAATCAGCTGTCGTTTCACCATTTGGCTGAACGTGTTGCCCTTTAACTCCTTTATGATCTTTTGTATAAGCTAAAATTCCTTCCCAAGTTCCTTGGTTAAATGATTTATCATCAATTGTTCCTGAGTCGATCATCATTCCTACTTTGAAGTTTACATTATCAGTTCCAGTTGTCGAACCTGATTCCCCCTTGTCACTACTACATGCTACTAAAGCGATCATAGCAACCATCGTTACGATTAACATTGATGTGAATTTTCTCATAGTTGTCCTCCTAGTTCTAAAATTTCCTTGAATAAGTCTATCAGAAAGAGGTGGTTTTGTAAACATATATATTAAATTTACATTTTTTTACAAAAACACTACATTCATTGACTAATTTTATTATTTGAACTTTTTAAAACGATATGAGTTTTTTTTCACTTTCTATTATTAAATAAGCATAAAAACCACTTTCATTAAAGAATTCACCTGACAAAAGCAATTCTATCAACTAGTCTTAACCTTCTCCATAAGTGAAATCATCTCTTGCTATCTACTCACTCAAATCTTTCATTTCTCTTCATGACTTCTTACTGCTTTTACTAGATGATGACGTGTGCCTCTTCTTTTGGCCTTTAAATCTAAAAGAAGGTCGTTGTAATGACAACGACCTTCTTTTATTTTTAGAACACCCAATTTCTAATGATTCTAATCACTAACTAAATCTCTGCCGATTAATCTAGAACAAGTTAATTTTTAATAGGAAGGTACTTGTATCGATATTTTTATAAATTCGCTACCATCTCATGATACTGACTTTCGGTCATTAAGACCTCTCGTGGTTTACTTCCTTCGCTTGGGCCAATTAATCCACTCGATTCTAAATCATCTACAATACGTGCTGCACGATTATACCCGATTCTAAATCGACGCTGCAATAAAGAAGCGGAAACTTTCTTCGTTTCAACAATATAAGCTAGTACTTCTCTCATCAGTGGGTCCTCCATCATTTGTCCTTCATTTTGTACCTGCTCAATATTTTCTAAGAAGTCTTGCTTCACCTCTTCAGGTTCAACTTGTGATTTAATAAATTCAACGATTCGAACGACTTCATCATCTGAGATAAATGCTCCTTGAACACGAGTTGGATTTGATGCTCCCATCGGTAAAAATAGCATATCCCCTTTACCGAGTAATTTCTCAGCTCCTGGCATATCAATAATCGTACGTGAATCAACAGCCGATGAAACCCCAAATGCAATACGTGATGGAATATTTGCTTTAATAACTCCTGTAATAACATCTACTGAAGGGCGTTGCGTCGCAATAATTAAATGAATCCCTGCGGCACGCGCCATCTGTGTTAAACGCATAATACATTCTTCCACTTCTTTTGAAGCCACCATCATTAAATCCGCTAACTCATCAATAATAACCACAATAAATGGAAGCAACGGTTTAGTACTCTCTTGCGTTTCATTATATTGCTTCACATACTCATTATAACCTTCGATATTACGTGTTCCACTTTCACTAAACAACTCATAACGATACTCCATCTCAGAAACAACTTTCTTCAAAGCTAATGAAGCTAGACGTGGATCCGTTACAACCGGTGCGAGTAGATGGGGAATGCCATTATAACCATTTAACTCTACCTTTTTCGGATCAATCATTAACATTTTTACCTCATTTGGTGTCGAACGCATTAAAATACTACAAATAATCGTATTAATACAAACCGACTTTCCTGAACCTGTTGCCCCAGCAACGAGTAAGTGCGGCATTTTATTTAATGGAGAATAGACCGTTTTCCCTGAAATATCTCGCCCTAATACCATTAATAATTTTTCTTTTTGTTGTTTTTGAGGGACTTCTTTAACAATCTCTTTAAAAGTAACCAGCGTTTGCTTTGGATTTGGCACCTCAATTCCAATCGCTGATTTCCCTGGAATCGGAGCTTCAATTCGAATTCCTTTTGCAGCTAAAGCTAAGGCGATATCATCCGTTAAGTTTAAGATTTTACTGACCTTAACTCCGACATTCGGTAAGATTTCAAACCTTGTGACGGCAGGGCCAATATGAACCTCCTGTACCTTTGCCTTGACATCAAAGTTTTTGAACGTATCCTCTAATTTTCTAGCTTGGGCCTTTGCACTAACAAGCAATCGTTGTGAATTATTCGTTTGTTGATAATCAACCAATAAGTCAAGTGGTGGCAAAATATAGTTTTCATCATTTAAAACAGGTGAATCCATCTCAATGACAGGCTCACTCACTTCATGCGGAGGCTGCTTATCAAACTCTTTAATTTTAAATTCATTTCCTTCATCTATGAGTTCTTCTACTTCTTCAATTTCAATTGCTTCCTCATCTACTGTTTCATTAAGTAAGGTCACGACTGTCGCATGATCAGGTTCCTCTTCCTGAACTTCCTGGCGTTGACGAATTTTTTTAGCTTTAACACTTTTCTTTTTAGAGGCCTGCTCTTGACGCTGCTTCATCTGATAATCTTTGATTCCCTCGTATAAGTCTTTAAACGTTAAATTACAGATGAGTAAAGTTCCATAACAAAGGACTAATAAAGCTACAGCATACAAACCAATGGACGTAATTAATGGAACTAATACCCCATAAATCACAGCTCCAATCAACCCACCTCCGACTGTAAATGACGAATTTAAAAGATCGTTCGAAAAATAGTAATTCCACATCCCTCCAAGTAATGCAATATCATGAGCATTAAACTCTCGGTATACCGGAAGATGACTAAAAACAATTAGTGAAATAAACACTAAATACCAACCAATCTGCTTTGCGCTAAAGAAAGTTGGAATTTGACGTTTAACGATCATACGCCCCCCATTTACAAGCATCGCAATGGCAATGAGCCAAAAAAATTCTCCAAAGACAAATAATCCGACTTGCTTAAAAAATGTTCCAATTAACCCAAGCTGACCAAGCATCAAAATAGCTAGTAACACTAAGACAATTCCGATCAACTCTAAATATAAATCATTTAAAATAGTTTGTTTTTTATGTTTAACTTTCTTTTTGCTTGCCATATTCATACCTCTATCATTTCAATGTTAATGTAACTATTATCTCATAAAATTCATTTTTTTCCATTATTATTCTGACTTCTTCTCACAAAAAAACTACCTCTCGATCTGAGAGATAGTTTTCTAAATATTATAAATTAAACTCTTCAACAATAGGAATGATAATAGGTTTGCGTTTCGTTTTATTAAATAATAATTTTCCAACTTTATCACGTAACTCTTGACGTAATCCTTGCCAGTTAACATACTGTTCTGTCACGAATTGACCAATAATGTTACGAACTAATTCATCTAATAATTTATATAATTCTTCATTTCCTTTTTCGTAAACAAATCCTTTACTTACGATTTGTGGTCCCGCTACAATTTCTTTTGTATTTTTATTTAAGTTAGCAATCACAACGATAATTCCGTCATTTGCCATGAGTTGACGATCACGTAAGACAACACTTCCAATGTCACCAACACCTAATCCGTCCACTAATACTTGATCAATTTGAATATGTTCTGTATGGTTCACTAGTTCCCCTTGTTGGAACTCAACGACATCACCATTATCTAATAAAATAATGTTCTCTGAATGATATCCCATTTGCTCTGCTACTTTCGCATGAGCCACTAAATTGCGATATTCTCCAATAACCGGCATAACGTACTGTGGTTTTAATAAATTCATCATTAACTTCAAATCTTCACTACTTGCATGTGACGATGGTAATAGATTTTTATTAATCACACAAACTTGTGCTCCTGTGCGATATAACATATCAATCGTACGTGCCGCTTTAATCTCATTCCCTGGAATTGGCGGTGTCGCTATAATGACTGTATCTGTTTTTTCGATATGAATTAAACGGTCTTGATGTTTAGCCATACGAATTAATGAATTAAATGGCTCATAACGATTACCTGTCGCTAATACGACTAAATTTGATAAGTTATTATCATTTTTCTCATCAATATATAATAAGTTCATTAACATTGATTTTGGAATACGTAAGTATCCTAATTTTACTGCAATATCGACAATACGTTGCATTTTACGTCCAATAATGGCAATCTTACGTTTATATTGAACAGCTAAGTCAATGACTAACTGAATTCGATGTAAATCTGAAGAGTATAATGAACAAATAATACGCCCACTCGCACGAGAGAAAACTTCATCTAACTCATACTGAAGTGAGGTTCCCGTACTTGTATGTCCAGCTTTTTCAGCATTGATACTTTCTGACAATAAGCAAAGAACACCTTCTTTTGAAATTTCTGAAATACGTGCATAATTTGTTTGATAGCGACCCTTTGCACTTTGATCAAACGTAAAATCAGAAGTATAGACAATCACTCCGTCAGTTGTATGAATACAAATCGCTACTGAATCTGGAATACTATGAGTGGTTTTAAAGAAGGTTACTTTAATCTCTCCAAAGAATAATTCATTATTTTCACGGATTTTATAAAGTTTATATTGTTTAAAATCTAGTCCATTCTCCGTTAATGAATCTTCTACTAAAGACATCGTTAAGCGTGTTCCATAGACTGGAACATTAATAATACTCAATAATTGAGGAATAGCGCCAATATGATCTTCATGACCATGTGATAAAAAGACCCCTTGAATGCGAGAAGCGTTCTCTTTTAAATAAGTGAAATCTGGGATGACGGCATCAACCCCTAATAAATCTTCCGTTGGATATTTTAACCCTGCATCTAAAATAAAGATTTTATCATTAACTTCTACTACATATAAGTTTTTCCCATTTTCATCGAGTCCACCTAAAGCAAATACTTTAATTTTTTGTTCTACTACTGATGCCACATTCTTATCGTTGTCAATGATATGAAACAAAATTTCGTTTCACTGGTTACGTCAGTTGACAACGATTCACCTCCTTTAATTTAATTTTTTAACTTAAAAGTTTCTCACTGTAACCTAATTAGTCACAATCTGACTCACTATGTCATTTTCATATCAATGATATAAAAGGTAAGATACCCCTTACTTTTTATCATGAGTTTATAGGTTTCCTTTTTTGAACGGTTCTTCTCTTCATTAAACTTTGATTTCTCATTCCAAATTGATCGTTTTATTTATTAAATGATACGGATACAAATTTGATTTTAAAAATAAATGAGCATGAGTTAGTGTCAATAAACATAAAATTTATGTTGTCCTATTTATCATTCGACGTCACGCATTATTACATACGTCCTTAATGTTCACTTTCTAAAAAACAATGACGACTAATCTATCAAAACGTTCCTCGTTTTGCAAAACTAAAGCTTAAACTAATCAGGAAAAGATACCATTCAATATGTGTTAATTATCAACTTAAGGATTGTTCTCTTTAACTAACTAAAAAAGATAGAGAACCTAACCTTCATTCGTATAAAAAGGAAAATGTTTATCTTCTACAATCATTATAGTACATCACGTCAGTAACTGACAAGTGTTACCGTCTTTTTTTTAGACAAACTATCGAAAATAAAGTCTATATAAAAACAGAGATGTATTTTAAAATTTAGATTCAATTTTAGTTTGTCAATCGATTGGATACTGGCTTCCCTGGCATTTGCCAAGAAAATATATCCTCTGATGATAGGGCTTTAAATCTTTTCATCATATAAAAAAAACATCTGCCATTCAACAGAACAGATGTTTTTTACATGTTTATTCATCCAATAGTCCTCTAAGTTCATTAAAAAGTTCTAGAGTTTCAAATTGATCCATCTCAACTAGCGGAAGTCGAAGTCCTCCAACCTCCATTCCAAGTTGATTTAATATCGCCTTAATTGGAATTGGGTTGGTTGTACAGAACAATCCTTTATAAAGAGGCTTTAACTTCTCATTCAAAGCTTCAGCTTCTTCAACTTTACCTTTTTGATAAAGCTGATAAATTTGATTCATTTGTAAGCCAGCAACATGTGAAGCAACTGAGATTACGCCATCGCCTCCTAGTTTAATTGTTTCCAAATAATTAGAATCATCCCCACTATAGAGACAGAAGTGATCAGGGGCTTGTTCTTTTAACGCTTTTAATAAGTTTAAATCTCCACTAGAATCTTTAATCCCAACAATATTTTTGATTTCTGCTAATTCTAAAATACTTTCTAACGTTAAGCTAACGCCCGTCCGTGAAGGAATGTTATATAAAAGAATCGGCAAATCAGTTGAATTAGCAATTTCTTTAAAATGTGTCATCAATCCAACCTGATTCGGCTTATTATAATAAGGAGTGACCACCAACACTGCATCTGCACCAATTTCTTCAGCTAATTTCACATTATGAATCGTTGTCTTTGTGTTATTCGTTCCTACACCTGCAATAATCGGAACCGTTCCACCCGCAAAATCAACTGCTGTTTCCCAAATTCTTAAGCGCTCAATCGCTGTTAAAGTAGGCGCCTCTCCCGTTGTTCCCGTAATCACTAAACTCGTTGATCCGTGTTTTAATAAATGAATAATCAACTTTCGTAAACTACTAATGTTTAGTTGATTATATTCATCAAATGGGGTTACCATCGCCGTAATAACCGGACCAAAACTTTTCATAACTCTCACATCCTTTACTTAAATTAAATTATAATGTAAAAAGTTTAATGTATCCTCAAGCTTCAAAGCATCGACGTAGAAGGTTAGTTCAACCGGTGTTCTTTGTTGATTCATCCAGCTCACACGAACATAATTTTCATTTTTAATGAATTCTAATTCGTTTTCTTTCAAGTAATGTTCAACTGCTTCTTCATCATGAACTTGTGCATACCAATACGCCCCTTGTTTAATTAATAACTCACAATTAATGGGGCAATTTAGCCCTAAAATTTCATAACGAGTATATCCTGATTTATACGTCAAGCTTAAGGTATTCACCTCCTCATCAACGACATAAGTTCCAATATGATCAGCCGTTGTGGAACGCAAACGTAAATTGACATGATTTTTTTTAGCTAACTCGACGGCTTTTAAATGAATAACTTTTGCTCCTCTTGCAGCAAGCGCAATCAAATTATCATAACTAATTTTCTCTAAGACACGTGCATTTTTCACTAATTTCGGATCAGCGGTCATGACCCCTTCAACATCGGAGTAAATATCAACATAACTCGCCTTTAAGGCACCCCCTAAGGCAACAGCTGACGTGTCACTCCCTCCTCGTCCGAGTGTGGTAATATGCCCTTCTAATGTTGTGCCTAAAAATCCTGGGGCAACTAACACATCATATTCATTAAATAAAGAAACTATTTTACTCGTTTCAATGGTAATAATATTAGCATTACTATAATTATTATCAGTTTTAATCCCTACTTCATCTGGAGCTAAAGAAGTGACGTTTAACCCTTGTTGTTGTAAAAAGTCAGACATCACAATACTCGAAATAATTTCTCCACATGAAAGTAGACGATCATTTTCACGCTTAGACACATGATAAGTCACAAGTTCCTTTAACGTATCAGTGGCGTATGGCTCCCCGCTTCTACCCATTGCTGATACAACAACTACAACTTTGTACCCTGCACTTACCTCACGCCGAATATGCTTAAATGCTTGAAATCTTGTTGCTTGATCCCGTACTGAGGTTCCACCAAATTTCATAACTACAATATCCATTTTAATCACCTAACAATCCATGACGATGCATATAATAAGCAATTTGCACACTATTTAAGGCGGCTCCTTTTAAGATATTATCAGCAACGACCCAAAAATGAACAACATTTTCCTCAAATAAATCTTTTCGAACACGTCCAACAAACACCTCATCTTGATGAGCTAAATACGAAGGCATTGGATATTCTTGATGTAAAATATTATCACGTAAGATGACATCAGGACTTTGCTTAAATACCTCAATAATTTCTTCTCGATCGTTAACTGGTTTTTTCAACTTAACTGTCACTGAGACACTATGACCATACCGAACAGGAACTCGAACACAAGTCGCATTCACTTTTAGCTCATAATCATCTAATATTTTTTGTGTTTCATTGATCATTTTGATTTCTTCTTTCGTATAACCTGATGACAAGAAGACATCAATTTGTGGAATGACATTATGGGCAATTTGATAATAAATTTCATCTGAACGCGTAGGTAAAATCTGTGGCTCATAAGACTCGTCACTTAATTCTTGCTCATACTCATATAAGGCTTTAGCTCCCGCTCCTGAAATCGCTTGATATGTTGAAACATTAACCGATTCAATCCCATAGGCTTCAATTAATGGTTTAAGTGCCACCACTAATTGAATAGTTGAACAATTTGGGTTCGCAATTAATGGCGTATTTTTGGATAAGACATGAGCATTTACTTCAGGAACGACTAATGGAATCGTTGGATCCATACGGAAAGCACTCGTATTATCAATGACAACTGCACCTTTTGACACGGCAATCGGAGCATACTTTAATGATACACTCCCACCCGCACTAAAAAACGCTAAATCAATGCCTTCGAATGAATCTTCTGATAACTCCTCAATTACAATTGGTTCCTTTTTAAACAAGAGAGTTTTTCCTGCCGATCGTTTGGAGGCGAGTAAACGTAAGGAAGAGACTGGAATAGGATAACGCTCTAGTGTTTCAATCATACTTCTGCCAACCTCACCACTTGCCCCAACGATTGCGACCGCATATCCATGTTGATTCATCACAATCTCCCCTTTTTTTCATTTAAGGCGATGTAATCTCTCACAAAGCGAAACAAATAATAAGCAGCTGTTTTTGGAGCGACAATACTAGGTAATGAACCGGCTAATTCTGATTGAATCCCTAATTGTTTCGCATAGTCAAAATCAACACCACCTGGTTTACTACTCACATCCATGATGTAACAATCTTTTCTCACATGGTTCAAGGCTTTTTCATCAAGTACCATCGCAGGTACAGTATTTACAATCACATCATAATGATGTAAATCTTCAACCATCAAGTCAATATGAATCGGATGCAATCCCATTTCAAATAATCGGGCTTCATCTTTTTTCTTTCTGAAGGTTACACTCACATATGCACCTAACGCTTTTAAATCTCTTGCAATCGTTAATGAAGTTCGACCTGATCCAATCACTAAAATCTCTGCTTGATGAATTGTAATATCTGTATTTTTAATGATGTTATAAATCACTCCTTCCGCTGTAGGAATAGAGTTATAAATTGCGACTTCATCATAATCAAAAATAACTTCACATTTTCTTGGAACAGACTTTAACAATGCCATTAATTTAGGATATCGAATCGGCGTAAAAATCACACAATCTTCTGGTAAACTTAATAAAACTTCTTCTGTTAAACGTAAATGAGTATTTGCAATTTGTCCACTTTCACTAATTCCACCAAAAGGCAAAATAAAATAATGCGTTTCCTTTAAAATATGAAAATCAAAGCTCACTGAATCACGATAATACTGAACAAGATCTAACCCACTATCACGGATGTACTCAGACAAATAATTCATCCGCTTATCATTGTTTATGATCAATATCATAATAACCACCTACCTCCTATCTACTTACGTAGTATTTTATGAAAACGAGAAAGGTCTGGTGACATATATCGATGTGATACTTCGGCAATAAAAAAAGCAACTCTTCATTTAAAAAGAGTTGCTTTTAATTTTAATTAACTACATTCTGGCCTAGTTCCTTGAACTATTTCATCAACAGTTTTAAATTGATATCCTTTTTCTTTTAATTGATTAATCATTGGTTCTAGTGCAATGACTGTTTCTGGTTTAGGATGCATTAAAATGAGAGCACCCGGCTCTAATTTTTTCATCACCCGACTAATCAGAACATCAGCACTTCCTCCCATCCAATCGATCGTATCTGCTGTCCACATAATTGAATACATTCCTTGATCATACGCAGCTTTTAACGTTCGATCATTAAACTCTCCAGCTGGAGGGGCAAAATAAATAATAGGTTCATTAATAATTGAACTTAAAACATCATTCGTCTTTTTAATTTCCTCAACGTATTGATCATAAGTAAATCCACCCCAACGTGAAGGATGCGAGTAAGAGTGGTTACCTATTAGATGACCATCATTATAAAGTTTTAACACTTGATTCTTATGATTTTCTGCATAACGACCTTCAAAGAAAAATGTTGCACGTACTCCCAAACGATCTAAAATCGTCATCATTTTATCCAACTCTTCTTCTCCCCAAGCCACATTAATGAGTAAAGAGACGTACTGACCTTCTTCATTTCCTTTATAGATAGGTCTTTCACGGAATTGTTCAGGATCTTCTTTATAATCAATTTTCTTACAAACAATGAGTGAAGGATCAAACTCTCCATTTAACAACATTTTATTATAAGATAACTCATAATCAACTTCAGCACCTACTAAACCAGGAACAAAATCCCAAACACTATCTATTCTCGGTTCAACAGCTTCAAATCGATGAGTTTCCATATACTCAACTAGCTTCAAATGAATTTCATCATTCATATTTGAAACTGGATAGGCTTTATGATAAAAATTAACACCGATTAACAGTGTGACATAAGCAACAATCCCTAAGACTGCTCCTATCTTTTGCTTCACAGCTTTCACCTCTAGTCATACGATTTAATCTTTAACAGTGTGCCACGATTACTATCAGTTTATTCATTTTTTACTCAAATTTATCATTTGACTTTAATGTTTGATGACATAAATCTAATAAATAGTAAAAAAATGCTATTTTAAGCTAGAGGAGTCACGAACAAAGATTGAACACCTTATCTATCCTTTATTAAAAAACTAAATCATCCTCTCTTCAAATATTATTATTAAAATTCTCATATGGGTTAGTGGCAGTCCCTGTCTAACAGGATAGCAGAGCCTTCATAGTCCTCTTATCCTATTAAAATCAACTCTTTTGAATCTATCTATTTTATGATACAAAACTTTCTTAAAATAAATCCAAAATAAAAACTCGCCAATGGCGAGTTTTTATTATTCTGCTTGTTGCTCCGCTTGTTCTTTCATCGCTTCTTTGCGTGATAAATTCACACGTCCACGATCATCAATTTCCGTTACTTTAACGTAAATTTGATCTCCAACATTCACAACATCTTCTGTTTTAGCTACACGTTCTTCTGCTAATTGAGAAATATGCACTAATCCATCTTGTCCAGGGAAGATTTCAACAAAGGCACCGAATTTTTCAATACGAACAACTTTACCTAAATAAATCTTACCAACTTCGACCTCACGAACGATATCCTCAATCATCGCAACCGCTTGATTAATATTTTCTGTGTTGTCATGTAAGATATAAACTGTTCCATCTTGTTCAATATCAATTTTAACCCCTGTTTTATCAATGATTTCATTGATTTGTTTTCCACCAGGTCCAATCACATCACGGATTTTATCCACTTTAATTGTCATCACTTTAATTTTTGGAGCGTAAGCTGATAAATCCTCACGAGTTTCAGCAATTGTTCCTAACATATGATTTAAGATTTGCATACGTCCAACTTTAGCTTGTTGAAGGGCCTCTTCTAAAATCTCACGGCTTAACCCTTCAATTTTGATATCCATTTGTAAAGCAGTAACCCCTTGAGCTGTCCCCGCTACTTTGAAGTCCATATCTCCTAAATGATCTTCCATCCCTTGGATATCAGTTAAAACCGTATAATTTTCACCTTTTTTAACAAGCCCCATAGCAATCCCTGCAACTGGTGCTTTAATTGGAACTCCAGCCGCCATTAATGCCATCGTAGATGCACAAATTGAAGCTTGAGACGTTGAACCATTTGATTCTAAAACCTCAGATACTAAACGCACTGTATATGGGAATTCTTTTTCAGATGGCATTACTTGTTTTAACGCACGCTCTCCTAAAGCCCCATGACCAACTTCACGACGACCTGGTGCTCCATAACGTCCCGTTTCTCCAACTGAGAATGGAGGGAAGTTATAGTGGTGCATGAAGCGTTTTGTTTCTTCAACTTCAAGTCCATCTAACATTTGGTGCTCATTTAAAGCGCCTAATGTACAAATTGATAAGGCTTGTGTTTGTCCACGTGTGAATAACGCTGATCCATGTGTACGAGGTAATAAATCGACACGAGATGATAATGGACGAATCTCATCAATTTTACGACCATCCGGACGTACTTTTTCATCTGTGATTAAACGGCGTACTTCTTCTTTAACGATTTTATTTAAAACTTCTTTAACTTGTTTTAATTCTTTTTCAGTGACCTCTTCTGCCTCAAACACTTCTAACACACGTTTATTTACCGCATCAATCGCTTCTTGACGTGCATGTTTTTCAACTACTTGAATAGCGGCTAACATATCTGCTTCTGCCATTTCACGTACACGCGCATTAATGTCTGCATCGATTTCATATAAGTTTAATTCCATTTTTTCCTTTCCAATTTCAGCAACAATTTGCTCTTGGAAGGCAATAATTTGTTTGATAGCATCATGACCGAACATGATAGCTTCTAACATCACTTCTTCTGGAACTTCTTTTGCTCCAGCTTCAACCATGTTGACTGCATCTTTTGTTCCAGCTACTGTTAAATCGATATCTGAATTTTCTAATTGCTCAACCGTTGGGTTTAGCACGAATTCTCCATTGACACGACCTACAATGACCCCAGCAATTGGTCCTTCAAACGGAATATCTGAAATAGATAAAGATAATGATGATCCAATCATCGCTGATACTTCTGGTGAGTTATTATGATCCACACTCATGACATAGTTGATGACTTGTACATCATTACGGAATCCATCAGGGAATAATGGACGAATAGGACGGTCAATTAAACGACCTGCTAAAATCGCATGTTCACTTGGACGCCCCTCACGTTTAATAAATCCACCAGGTACTTTACCTACGGCATAAAGACGTTCTTCATATCCAATTGTTAATGGGAAAAAATCTATATCTTTAGGTTCTTTTGAAGCAACACATGTTGATAAAACAACTGTATCACCATAACGTACTAAAACCGAAGCATTCGCTTGCTTTGCTAACTCACCAATCTCAAAAGTTAATGGACGGCCAGCTAACTCAAACGAATAAACGTGTTTATCTGACATATATATTACTCCTTCATTTTCTACATTTATATTTATTCTTTTCTATCATACCATAAGCAAATAATTTAAAGAAATAATTTTTTTCATATTCATACCTAATTTGGCAACTTCACTAAAATTTTGCTTAAAAATAACCTTTTTCTTTATTTTATCACCTGACATCCTTATTATAAGCATTCTCAACAAGAATTATCAGCCTTCATCTGAAAGAGCAATAAAAACCACCCGTCAAACGGGTGGTTTTCACTAGGGCTATAAGCCCTTGTTACCGGCTAGCGTCTCAAGGCGCTAGCTTTCACTTTGTTCAAGCTACTTGCCTTTGCCGCTTTTGCTTACTCCTAAAGGAGTTTTCGTATGGCTAGCTACCCTTTAAAAGGGTCTTCATATTCTTTTACACTTAATTTATCCATGGCTATATCATGGCTTTCTTGTTCCTGTATATATTTCTTAATCGTTGCTTCATTTAATCCAACTGTACTTACGTAATATCCTTCGGCCCAAAAGTGTCTATTTCCAAATTTATATTTTAAATTTGCACGTTTATCAAAAATCATCAATGCACTTTTCCCCTTCAAATATCCCATGAAACTTGAGACACTCATTTTTGGTGGGATACTTACTAACATATGGACATGATCTGGCATCAGATGTCCTTCTATTATTTCTACTCCTTTGTAGGCACATAATTGTTTTAATATATCTCTTATACTGGTTTTATATTGATTATAAATTATTTTTCGTCTATACTTAGGAGTAAACACAATGTGATACTTACACATCCACTTTGTGTGAGATAAACTATTTGCCTTATTGGCCATAAAAATCACCTTTCTCTTCTAAAATAGTAGCCTGAACAACTCTATTATAGGAAGAAAGGTGATTTTTTAGTGGTATAACCCTTATTTCCCACCCGCATAGCAGGTGGTTTTATGTTTCGCACGCTTCGCGAGCTCAACAGGCTAAAGCCTTTAAAATAAAAAAAAGAACCTTCAAATGAAGGTTCTTTTTAATTAGCGACGTAATCCTAAACGCTCGATTAATGAAGCATAACGGTTGATATCTTTGTTACGTAAGTAAGTTAATAAGTTACGACGTTTACCAACCATGCGTAATAATCCACGGCGTGAATGATGGTCATGTTTGTGTTGTTTTAAGTGATCGTTTAAACGATTGATTTCAGCAGTTAAAACTGCAACTTGTACTTCTGGAGATCCTGTATCTCCTTCGTGTACTGCATAAGCTTTGATGATTTCTTGTTTTTCTAATTTAGAAATAGCCATTACTATTACCTCCTATAATTCTGATAAATACGCCTCAATCCAAGCCAATCGCTGGAGGAGCTAAAAGCATAGAATAAGGACATGTTTAATTGTATCATACTTTTTAATTAATTCAAGTTTAATTTAAAATAACTTCTAACATATTGATGATCAACCTCTAATTGCTTCATCAGTTCTGCAATGGAACCAAAACGCTTTTCCTCTCGTAAATACTCACAAAAATCAAGTGTCATCTCTTTGCCATAAATATCCTCACTAAAATCTAGAATATACGTTTCAATTGAAACTTGATCATTAAAGTTAAACGTTGGATTATGACCAATATTACACATTCCCACATAGCGTTGTCCTTCAATTTCAACCTCAACTGCATAAACACCTTTTTTAGGAATCACATAGTCTTCACTTAACTGAAGATTAGCTGTTGGAAAACCAATTTGACGCCCTCGTTGTTGACCGCTCACAACCATTCCGTGGATACGATACGGTCGCCCCAGCATTTGTGTCACTTTTTTAATATTTCCATCTGCTAAATAACGCTTAATTTCAGTGGCTCCTATTTTCTCCTGTTCTAATTCATATTTAGGAGTGACATTTAAGCTAAATTGATCTGAGTAACCTCCCAATAATTCCACCTCACCTTCCCCCATTCGTCCGAATCGGAAATCAAATCCTGTTGAGACATGTGCTACCCCATACTGAATGAGATAACGTTCGATGAAATCAATGGCTCTCATATTTGCTAACGCTTCATTAAATGGTAAAATAATCAATTCATCCACACCTAATTCAGTTAAGCGGCTTACTTTTTCTTGATAAGGTGTTAATAAACGATCGCTGTCTAATTTCTTTAAAAAGATATTCGGACTGGGAGAAAAGGTCATCACGGCACTTCGCATTTGATGAGCCTTCGCATAATCTACTACTTCTTTAATCACCGCTTGATGCCCAAGATGTAGCCCATCAAAGTAACCTAAGGCGACAGCAATCGGTTGATCCAATTTTTTACTTAAATTTAAATGTATAACTTCCATCTCAATCACTTCCTAAAAGAAGCCCCTCATTGATCGATAGACATCATTAGTTGGGTGCTTTTCATATACTGCTAAACATTGTCCACTTTGACTATAAAGTGCCACTGGAGACACTGTGACATGATTAACTTGTTTCGGATATAATTGTACGCCATTTCGTACTAGTTTTTCAACCCAAGAATCGACCACAACCGATGGGAAATCTGCCATTGCCTGTTCTAATGTCAACAAAGTTAATGTATTCGATTCAGCCTTTTCTTTGAAAGCCTCTAAACTTAAGCAATCAGAAATATTAAAAACACCTGAGGCAATACGTCTTAAATGAGACATATGTGCTGGATATCCAAGCTTTTCTCCAATCGTTACAGCTACCGTGCGAACGAATAATCCCTTACTTCCTTTGACACGGAAACTAAATTTAACTAATCCATCTTCACTTTGATGAACGTCGCCTAATAGTTCTAATTCATAAATCGTGACCTCACGACGTGGACGCTCAACTTCAAGTCCAGCACGTGCGTATTCGTATAGCTTTTTACCATTAACCTTAACTGCTGAATACATCGGTGGGACTTGAATACTACTTCCGAGCATACTTTTTAAAACTGCTTCCACTTCTTCCTTCGTTATCGTACGGTCGACTCGTTTTTCTTCAACTAATTCACCATCAGCATCTTCAGTGGTCGTTGAAAAACCGATTGTAACTTCACCTAAATATTCTTTTTCATTTGCTGTTAAAAACTGCGAAATCTTCGTGGCACGTCCGACACAAATCGGTAAAACACCTGTTACACTTGGATCAAGCGTTCCGGTATGCCCAACCTTTTTCGTTTTCAACACTTTACGGACAATATTAACACAATCATGCGATGTCATTCCTGCCGGCTTATCTAGTAACAATACCCCGTCCATAATTCACCTCATCACTTTCTTTTAAATCGATAATAAAAATTGTTCAAACACATCGTTTGCCATGAGCAAACCTTGACGCGTTAAACGAATTTGATTTCCAACGCGCTCTAAATCATGAGCTTGAATTAATTTTTCCAACGCTTCTTGATAAATTGCTTCTACGTTCACACTATATTTTTTTGAAATCTGTTCTAGATTAATTCCTTCCATGAGGCGTAAACCTAAAAACATTTCTTCTTCAATTTTTTCTTCTTTCGATAAAACACTTGACTCAATCACAGGTAATTCTTGTTTTTTCAATGACTCAATATATGTATTAATAGAGCGTGTATTTTGATAGCGGGTCCCCTCTACATAACCATGCGCACCGAGTCCCGTCCCAATATACTCTTCATTTTTCCAATACCATTGATTATGAAGACTTGGAATTGATTTTGCAAAATTACTAATTTCATAGTGCTGGTAGCCATGTTGAGCCAACATCTCTATAACCATTTCATACATGTTTGCTTCAATTTCATTATCTGTTAATTTTAACTGATCTTTCATATAAGCTAAATACAACTGCGTATGCTCCTCAACAATTAAAGAATACGCTGAAATATGTTCCACATCAAGAGCAATTACCTTCTTTAAATCTTCTTTTAACTGTTCAATGGTCTGTCCAGGAATGGCATAAATCAAATCTAAATTAATATTATACATTCCATGAGCCTTTAATGTCGCAACCGCTTGTTCTACATGTTGACTCCCATGTTGGCGGCCAATTCGTTTCAGCAGTGTTTCATGAAAGGTTTGAACGCCCAAACTGAAGCGGGAAATTTGTTGTGAAAGTAAGTATTCCACCTTTTCTTCCGTTAAGTTCTCTGGATTGGCTTCAATGCTAAATTCGACAATTTGTTCCATCTTAATCGCTTCATGTAAATAGTCAAATAACGGCTGAATTTGATCGACGCTTAAAGCTGTGGGCGTTCCTCCTCCGATATAAATCGATTGAAGGTCGTCAAATCCGACCTGTTGCTCATAATACTTTAGCTCTTGTAGGAGTGCTTGAATGTATTCCTCATGACGTTGTCCCTTCGTGATTAACTTAGGAAAATCACAATACGTACAAATATGATCACAAAATGGAATATGTATATATAATCCTTTCGCCATCTGACACCTCTATAGACGTTCAATGACATTTAAATTTAAGCGTTTCGCCATGTCACGGGCCATTTGCATATACTCATCATTTAGATAAGCCGGATTATGACAATCTGAATTAACAATCACTTTTACGGTTGGGAATTCATTCGCAATAATTGACCAGAATTTTTCAGATGGATACGGATAACGAACCCCATCTTGATACGTTTGCTTCCCGCGTCTTAATCCATTAGCGTTCACTTCTAAAATGACATCATTATCTAATGCCGCTTGTGCAATTTGGCGTGTGGCTGCTTCACAAGCCTCATCCCAACGTGGATAAAGAGTCATAAAAACGTCAGGATGTGCTAAAATGGCAAATAACTTTGTTGCCAGTGCCTCTTCAATACACGATGCATACACGTTTAATTGTTCAGGTTTTGTGAAATGGAAGGCATCTTTGAATTTACCATCAATTTCAATATAGTGTTGCGCTAAAATTAAATAATCGGTTTGTTGTTTTAATTCCGTCATATAATCATGAAGGTGTGGAAAATATTCACACTCTAAGGCTTTTAAAACTTTAATTTGTGGATATTTTTTCTGAGCTTGTTCAATATCTTTAAAATATGTTGCTAACTCAGAGTAATCCATACGACGTGTTCCCATCTGAGGGAAATTTTGATGTGGCGTGTGACAACTCATTCCAATTTCAGCGTAATTATGCTTCACTGCTTCTTTAACATAAGCCTCAACATCACCTTTGGCATGTTTACAACGATCATGATGCGTATGATAATTCGTTAATAACATATTTATCACCTCTTTATTATGATTCTTTTTTAGTTTATCTTAAACATTCCAAACAATAAATGAACTTGCTTAGTTTTTACTCCCTATTAATAGAAAAAGAGAGGTCTTTGCCCTCTCTTAATCTTCGTCCATTGATAATACAGCCATGAATGCCTCTTGTGGAACCTCAACTGATCCAACAGACTTCATACGTTTCTTACCTTCTTTTTGTTTTTCAAGTAATTTACGTTTACGTGAAATGTCTCCTCCGTAACATTTAGCTAAGACGTTTTTACGTAAGGCCTTAATTGTTGAACGGGCGATGATTTTCCCACCAATCGCAGCTTGAATTGGAACCTCGAACTGTTGTCTTGGGATAATTTCTTTTAACTTTTCAGTGATCACTTTACCACGTGAATAGGCAAAATCTTTATGAACAATTAAACTTAACGCATCGACAATTTCACCATTTAATAAGATATCCATCTTCACAAGTTTTGATGGCTTGTATCCAATTAACTCATAATCAAATGATGCATATCCTTTTGTTGATGATTTTAATTGGTCAAAGAAGTCATAAACGATTTCTCCAAGTGGAATTTCATAGTTAACATGAACACGTGTTTCATCTAAATATTGCATATCGATGAAGACACCACGTTTTTTCTGACATAATTCCATGATAGCGCCAACATAATCATTTGGTGTCATGATTGATGCCTTAACATAAGGTTCTTCAATTGATTTGATGGTCTGTGGTTCAGGCATTTGTGATGGGTTATCGACAATTAACTGCGTTCCGTCTGTTAAGTAAACATGATAGATTACCGACGGTGCTGTTGCGATTAAGTCAATGTTAAACTCACGTTCAATACGTTCTTGAATAACATCCATGTGTAATAATCCTAAGAATCCAGTACGGAATCCGAATCCTAAGGCTTGTGATGTTTCAGGCTCGAATTGTAATGATGAGTCATTTAAAACTAATTTTTCTAATGCATCACGTAAATCGTTATAACGAGCAGCATCAATCGGATATAATCCACAGAAAAC
Organism: Turicibacter sp. H121; assembly: GCF_001543345.1. Lineage (NCBI taxonomy): Bacteria > Bacillati > Bacillota > Erysipelotrichia > Erysipelotrichales > Turicibacteraceae > Turicibacter > Turicibacter sp. H121. The sequence goes on from NZ_CP013476.1 coordinate 85,640, forward strand.
CATTGGGTTTAATTTACGGTACCCTGGTAATGGTTCTTCCGCTGGATTATCAACTGATGTAATCGTATCCCCCACGCGAACCGTCTTCACATCTTTAATTGACGCTGTCACGAATCCTACATCACCAACACTTAAATAGTCGACTACTTTTTCATGTGGCGTATGAACTCCAACTTCAACGACTTCATATTCAGCACCTGTTGCCATCATACGAATGATTTGACCTTTTTTCATCGTTCCATTTACCACACGGATTGAAGCAATAATTCCACGATATTGATCATAAACTGAATCGAAAATTAAAGCCTGAAGTGGTGCATCAGGATCTCCTGTTGGTGCTGGGACTTTTTCAACGACTTGTTCTAAAATTTCTTCGATTCCGATTCCCGCTTTAGCAGAAGCTAACACAGCATCATCAGCTGGTAATCCGATGATATCTTCGACTTCTTGCTTCACACGATCTGGATCGGCACTTGGTAAATCAATTTTATTGACTAAAGGTAAAATTTCTAAATCATTATCTAAGGCTAAATAAACATTCGCTAAGGTTTGGGCTTCAATTCCCTGTGCCGCATCGACCACTAATACGGCTCCTTCACAAGCAGCTAGTGAACGTGATACCTCATACGTAAAATCGACGTGTCCTGGGGTATCAATTAAATGTAAAATATACTCATTTCCATCTTTAGCTTTATATGTCAACTGCACGGCATTTAACTTAATCGTAATTCCGCGCTCACGCTCAAGTTCCATTGAGTCTAACAGCTGATTTTTCATCTCACGTTTTTCCAACGCATTCGTTCGCTCTAAGATACGATCCGAAAGTGTTGTTTTCCCATGATCGATGTGGGCTATAATTGAAAAGTTGCGAATTCGTTTTTGTCGCTCTTTGATTTGTTCGCTATTAATCGCACTCACAAAGCTCACTCCATTTCGGTAAAATAATATCCACTCTATTTTACTTTAAATTTACTTATCTCACAAGAAAAATTTGTGGAATCTCTTGTTTTTATCATGATTTAGCTATTTTTATGACCTCTTTATTTTTGAGATAAGAAACCATACAAAAAGACTATTGCCCCAAATACTCACTCGGTCAATAGTCTTATTTTGTTCCATTTTTTATATTAAATGAGATCACGCCTTATTCACTGATTAATTGATCAAAAAATCTAACCACTGTACGCAAAACCTCACGCACAATGGTTTTTAATACATCTGCGATGTCTTGTCCTAATTTAGAGATATTATTGTGACTAACCCCACTCACTTTGTTTAATGTGGATGTCGTAGGTGACGGTTGACTTGAAGTTTGAGTGATGGGTTTACTACTGTTCGTTTGGCTGGTTTGCACGGTCTGACTATAGGGAATAAACGTATTTTCTTCGTCTTTTAAACTCGCTTCGTATTGCTCAATTTGTTCATTTAAAAATGTTGAGGCTTGCGCTGTCGATTGAATTTTCAAGTCTTCAACGTGAAGACTATACGACATCCCTAGCATAAAACAAGAAATGGCTATGATGATTAGCCCCCCTTTTTTCATAAGCACCCCCCCATCATTCATGCGCTTTAATATACGTTGCTAAAACATCTGCCACTGCCTGGGCTGAATTAGTGACCTCTTCATAGGTGTTATAGTCACCTCCCACCTCAATTAAAATCATCGTCGTGGCAAAATCTTGATTATAAACCCCATTATAGCCAACCCCGCCATTTTCACGAATCCCTCGCGATAATCCAGGATATTTTTCGCTCAATAAGGCTTCTAACTCTTGAATAATTTTTTGATTTTCTTGATATCGCTCATTATCAGTTCCTAACACAAACATCACTTTGGCATACGGTTTCCCATCAATCGTTGTAACAGATTTCTCATAACTAATCGAATCCCGATGAAAGTCAATAAAATAGCGTAAGGTCTCATGTTGACTCGCCGTATCCTCTAAATACATCCGTGATGCCTTATAAGATAATGAATAATGCCACTTATTTTTACTCACAACCTCTGCCGCTGAACGAGATTCAACTAATGTATTTATATTTTGACTTTGTAACCGCTCAGCTACCATGTAAGATAAATCAACCACACTAACTGGCCGACCTAACTGCTCATTCACAGCTCCACTTTCATATAGTTCACCATCATGAGAATTAAAGATATAAACCAACGGATCGGTTGTGATTACTTCTTCCATCGGTTCGACATCTAATTCCTCACTAACATATGTATATTTATAATCTTGTGGTGGCGTTGCTGCTGTTGCACTTTGACTCGGTGCCTTCATATTAATAAAAGCAAACCCATCATTGATAAAGGAGCAAAGTTGATTCAAGTCCAGTGAAGTCATGATTTCTGCAAAGTATTTTTGTAAATTCATCACCACATCCACAATATCTCCCGCGGTTGAAAAATCAAAAATACTTGATAAAATTGTTTCTTGTTTCACATGTTTATCGTAAGCTTCTTTTTGATTAACATATAGCAACTGAAAAAACTGCGTGAAGCAAAGTGTGAGAACAAATCCCAGTATGATGATATAGGGTGTTAATTTATTCAGCTTTTTCTTCCATTTTTTTCTCCTTAAACGTTGTTTTCGATTCAATCTCCCCCGCCCCCTGACTGTTGTATTTCATCGAAAGATGCTTACCTTTCGCGTAACGTTTACCTCTTTAAAACATATACGTTATTATACAAAATCAGTGGTGTTAATTATTGTTGTTTTATGGTCAAGAATTAGCTAAATTGTACATTTGGATGTAAGGCTCGATTGAGACCATTGGAAATTAATGTCGCTAAATCCTCCATTTCTGTATCGATTTCTTTTGGGGTCACGATTAGATTATAACCATTTGGTGTTAAGACCTCAGAAATCAATTGGCGCTTCTCTTCTTCTTCTAAGTTTCCGACTTGCCCCATAAATTGCTCACGAAGTTCTGGAGACGGTAAATCTTCATCGGTATATATTTGACGTGCACTTGAAAATGGCACGAGTTTTTTATAAGAGCGCGACTCCTCTTTTAACGATTTCCCAATATGTTTAAGAAGAAAATCGATCGTATCACTCGTAATCGAAACCGCATCGACAACAGTTGGAACCCCGATTGCAAAAACAGGGATACCTAGCGATTCCTCATCAACTGCCTTACGTTTATTTCCGACCCCGCTACCTGGTGCAATTCCTGTATCAGTCATTTGAATCATTTTATTGACACGAGTAATCGAACGCGAAGCTAAAGCATCCACAACGACTAAGAAATCTGGCTTCACTTTTTTGACCAGTGATTCAATCACATCATATGTTTCGATTCCAGTCATCCCCATCACACCTGGTGCTAATGCACTGACTTCACGATAACTTCGATCCACTTCATTTGGACGAAGCTCATATAAATGACGCGTCACAATGACTTCATCAACGACCATTGGTCCTAATGCATCAGGCGTCACATGATCATTTCCGAGTCCAATCACTAAACAAGTATCTGTTTCTTTAATGTCTCGATGTTTTAATAGCTTCGATAATTGCTCTGCAAAGACTTCCATCGCCACCGTTAACTGATCATGTTCATGAGTAATGATAGAAGACGTATCGAGTGTCATATAACGACCTGCCTTTTTTCCCACACGTTCAACTGCTTCAGGTGCTACATCAATGCAAGTCACTTTTAATCCTTTAATATTATCTTCTTCGTATTTCACCCCTTCTTGAGACGCCTCATTCACTTGCCCGACCATTTGTTCAACGGCTTCTAACGCTAAATCTGAACGACATTGCCACTTTTTCATTTCCTGTTCATTCATAATAATCACCTCAAAAATAGTGTGAGCTAGTTTTAGTTATTTCATGAAAATTTATTCAAAATTTATTCTCAAATTTAAAAAAGACAATTTAAGCTCGTCTTTTATTCTTGTTGTATCACTTGTTTTCTTTTTAACACGCCAGGGTCCCATTCAATCATTAAGACAGCTAAGACACTGAAAATTCCACCGATACAAAGCTTGACTGTCACAGGATCACCTAAAATAAGAACGGATAAAATCGCTCCAAATAATGATTCAAATGATAAAATCAATCCTACTTTTGCTTCAGATGTGTGACGTTGCGCGATCGATTGAATCAAGAAAGCAAACAGCGTACTCAATAACCCTAAATACAAAACGGCGATTCCACTACGAAATGAGACCTCGACCCAGGGCATCCTCAATGACCAAATGAACGATAAAACAGCAACAGTTACCATCTGTATTGTATTAAAACAATACGGATTACAACGCGGACTAAATAAGCCGGTGATCACAATTTGAACAGCAAAACCAATTGCACAAATTAAGGTCAAAATATCCCCTATGTTCATGGAAAAATCTTTTTCAAGAGATAAAAAACTAACGCCTAACACCATGAGTAAAATCCCAGTCCATTGTGTAACTGATAAGCGCCGTTTAAAAAAGATAACTCCAAGTAGCGGGACAAGTAAGACATAAGTAGATGTAATAAAGGCATTTTTTGAAGCTGTCGTATACTGCATGCCAATTGTTTGAAACGAAAAGCCAATGAATAAAAAGATTCCGGCTAAGACTCCCCCTATCACGTCAATTTTTTTAATAGATTTTAACACTTTAAAGAAAATCATCACCATTCCTACGGCTGCAACGATAAATCTCAAAGCAGTTAACTGTGCTGGCCCCATCCCACTCTCTATCGCTAATCCAACAGCGGGAAAGCCCCCTCCCCAAATGATAGCAACGACTAACAATAATCCATCTGCTATTTTTGAATTCATTGATTTCTCCCCCTTTAATTGCCTCTCTTATTCATTTATGCACATCTAACACAAAAAAGGACATTCTCATATTGAGAACGTCCTTTTTTAATAGGATTTAATTATTTGATTGCTTTTAAAACGTCACATAAGAAATTATAGACGCGTTCAGTTGATGGAATCGATAATGATTCTTTTGGTGTATGTGCACCTGTGATATCTGGTCCGATTGAAATCATATCAATTTTTCCAAGTTTTTGAGATAAGAATCCACATTCAAGTCCTGCATGAATTGCCGAAACTTCTAATTCTTTTCCAAACATTTCTTGATAAACGTCTTTCATAATCTCACGAACTTTTGATTCCGTTTCAAATTCCCATTCTGGATAGTCCGCAATTAACTCCATCGTTGCCCCTGTTAAATTAGCAATGGCTTGAATACGATGGTTAATTTCACGTTTTAAAGAACTTACTGAGCTTCGGATGGCACTATTGAATTCAATTTCGTTTTCATCCATCTCAACAACTCCAATATTACTTGAACTTTCAACTAATCCTGGAATGTTAGCACTCATCGTTTGTGGTCCATAAGGGATTAACTGTAAGATATACATTAAATTTTGAGCTGTTTCTTTTGTAAAGACTTTTGTTACCGTGTCTTTTTTCGTTGTAACCACTGAGATTCCAGGATCGGCTGTTTCAAACTCAGCACGAACCATGATTTCAAAGTCTTTCACTTTTGATTCCAATGCCTCTGACTGTTCTTGTGCAAGCGTGATATTTAAGATGGCACGCTTAGAAATGGCATTCATTTTTTCTCCACCAGCAATTGATGAAACTGACACATTTAAATCTTGAATGTAGTGTAATAAACGTCCCATTAATTTATTCGCATTGGCACGGCATTTATTAATTTCAATTCCAGAGTGCCCACCTTTTAATCCACTGATCACAATTTCATAAGAAGTTAATCCGGCTGCATCCACTTCTGTCCACTCGATTGGTAATTTTAATGAGTTACGCACACCACCGGCACATGAAGCTAAAGCCACACCCTCTTCTTCTGAGTCGATGTTAATTAAAATGTCACCTGGAACATTAGCAGGATCTAAGGCCATTACACCATCCATCCCTGTTTCTTCTTCAGTTGTGACTAATACCGTTAAGGCAGGATGCTCTAACGTCTCATCCGCTAAAATAGCTAAAGACATGGCTACTGCGATTCCGTTATCGGCTCCTAATGTTGTTCCCTTTGTACGTAACCAATCACCATCTACATAAATAGGTAATGCATCTGTTTCAAAGTTAAAATCTAATTCGTCATCTTTCACACAAACCATGTCCATATGTCCTTGTAAAATGACACGTGGAGCGTCTTCATAACCTGGCGTCGCTGGTTTTGTGATGATCACATTTTTACATGGTTCTTGAACATAGTCTAAATTATGTTCTTTTGCAAAGTTTACTAAATATTCACTAATCGCAGCCTCATTTCCTGATTCGCGTGGAATTTTTGTCATTTGTTCAAAATAATGAAAAACCGCTTGTGGTTTTAAGTTTCCTAAAATCTCTGACATAAATAAGCCTCCTTTTTTGTTTTTATTCTACCATATCTTTCGTAAAATGATAACAATTCTCTACATTTATACACAAGTTTTAGCAATTATATAATACTAAAAACCGGAGGCTAGTTCTCCAATCAGTAGCGTCCAGTTTTAGTTTAACTAATTTTTAATTGAATATAGCCTTACACACGATCATTTTTATCAGCATCTTTAACCGTATACTCACTTGAATCAAACACTGAACTTTTCGGTTGTTGTTTTTGCTGATGAGTAACAGTCGCTTGATCTGGAATAATAAAAATACAAGCTATATATAAAACAACACCAGCAAATCCAAATGAAAAATAGTTACAACTACCCAAATTAAACGAATAATCGTAGCATCCATCTTAAAATAATCGGCAATTCCTTGGCAGACTCCTGAAATCATGGCTCCTTGACTTGCTCGGTATAAGCGTTTATTTGACATCAAAATCCATCCTTCCATAACACAATTACCGTTATTATAACGTAGTTAGAAAAGAGATGACAACTTTTTTCAGATATATTTTGAAATGTCATCATGAAAGAGTTGGTGATAAACGTCAAATATACTATAATAGTGCTATATCTTTCCGATAGATAGAAAATTACATAAAAATGGGAGGTTTTTAAATGAAGTATGATTTAAAGGCTTTACTAAAGTCTAGTGAAGCTTCTTTGATTCAAATCGTTGACATTCTAAATACAGCTCCATCCCTGATGCTTCAATCATTGGAAGCATCAAATACAGCGATTATTATTGTAGATATGGTCAACGGATTCGTCAAAGAAGGCCCAATGTCTTCTCCACGCATTCAAACGATTATCCCTGCAATTCGTGAGTTAATGACGCAGGCAAAAGAAAAAAAGCTTCCGATGCTAGCCTTCGCAGATAGTCACAACGAATCCTCAATTGAATTTGCTACTTATCCTCCTCACTGCTTAGTTGGAACAAGTGAAAGTGAAATCGTTGATGAACTTAAAGAAGTGGGGGGCTATGAATTAGTGCTTAAAGGTTCAACGAATGGATTTTTAGAACCAGCCTTTCATAACTGGTTAAAAGAACATCCAACGATTGAACAATTTATTGTCGTTGGCGATTGTACGGATATTTGCGTTGAACAATTCGTTTTAACCTTAAAAACCTACTTTACGACACTAAATCGTCCGAGCCGTATCATCGTTCCAATCAATAGTGTTGAGACGTACGACTTGGGCGTTCATGCGGGTGATTTTATGAACGTGATGGCATTATATAAAATGCACATGAATGGAATTGAAATTGTCCGTGAAATTACAAACTAGAAAGAGGCTTTAACTATGAACTTAAAATCAGTAAATTTAACGATGCTCGTAGACTTTTACGAATTAACAATGGCCCACGGCTATTTTGAAAATGGAATGGAAGAACAAATCGCTTATTTTGATATGTTCTTCCGTCGCGTTCCAGATGAAGGTGGATTTGCGATTATGGCCGGTCTTGAGCAGTTAATTGAATATTTAAAACACTTAGAATTTACAGATGAGGACATTGAATATCTTCGCAGCAAACAATTATTCTCTGAAGGATTCTTAACCTACTTAAAAAATTTCAAGTTCGCTTGCGATATTTATGCCATTCCTGAAGGAACACCTATTTTTCCGAATGAGCCTATTTTAACGGTTCGTGGTCCAATTATCCAAGCACAATTCATCGAAACGATGATTTTATTAAGTATTAATCACCAATCTTTAATTGCTACCAAATCAAATCGTATCGTCCGTGCAGCTAATGGTCGTCCTGTATTAGAACTTGGGGCGCGTCGAGCACAAGGGGCAGACGGTGCTATTTTAGGTGCTCGTGCCGCTTATATTGGCGGATGTAAAGGAACAGCTTGTACAATCTCTGATCGTGACTTTAATGTCCCTGCACTTGGAACGATGGCTCACAGTTGGGTCCAAACGTTTGATTCAGAATATGAGGCGTTCAAAAAATATGCGGAACTTTACCCAGAAAACTGTACCTTATTAGTCGACACCTACAATACATTAAAATCAGGGGTTCCAAATGCGATTAAAGTATTTAAAGAAATCTTAATTCCAAAAGGATATAAACCAGGAGCCATTCGTATCGATAGTGGAGATGCGGCTTATTTATCAAAAAAAGCCCGTAAATTATTAGATGAAGCGGGATTACATGAAACAAAGATTGTGATTTCAAACTCATTGGATGAGTATATTATCAAAGATTTACTCATTCAAAATGCACCGATTGATTCATTTGGAGTTGGAGAGCGTCTGATTACTTCAAAAACAGAACCTGTATTCGGTGGCGTTTATAAAATTGTAGCCGTTGAAAAAGAAGGACAAATGATTCCAAAAATCAAAATTAGTAACAATATTGAAAAAATTACAAATCCAGGTTCAAAACAAGTGTATCGTCTATATGATCGTGATACAAAGAAAGCCATTGCTGATGTCATTACCCTAGCTCATGAAAAAATTGACGACACAAAACCATATACCATTTTTGACCCAGAACATACATGGAAACGTAAAGAAATCACAAACTTCATTGCTCGTCCATTATTAGCCCCAATCTTCTTAAATGGAGAATTTGTTTATACCTCTCCTACTTTAGAAGAAATCGTGACTTATTCTAAAGAACAAATTGAGATGTTATGGGAAGAAGTCTTACGCTTTGAAAAACCTCATCGCTATTATGTTGACTTATCAAAAGAATTATGGACATTAAAAACAGAGCTTCTAGAAAAATATTCTAAATAATGCTGATTTTACATATAAAAACAAATCATTCTTCTACATGAGTTTAATGGAATTTTTACCATTTGATTAAATATTGTAATTTCTTCTTGCATTTTAGACCTTGGTCTGATAGAATGATTTTGTTGTATTTTCAATGGAGGTGAACGGAATGCCAAATATTAAATCACAAGTTAAACGTGTGAAAACAAACGAAAAACGTCGTCAATTCAATGCTTCTTACAAAGCATCTATGCGTACAGCTATCAAAAACGTTGAAGTTGCTATCGAAAACAAAAACGTTGAAGCTGCAAAAGAAGCTTACAATACAGCTAACAAAAAATTAGACAAAGCTGTTGCAAAAGGAATTTGCCACAAAAACTTCGCAGCTCGTCAAAAATCACGTTTAAGCAAAAAAATCAACGGTTTAGGATAATCAAATACCGACACTTCGTCGGTGTTTTTCATCCCTTAAACATGATAAAAAAGGATCTTATTTGTCTGACAAGTAAGGTCCTTTTTTATTGCGTTTATTTTAAAACCTCATTAGACCAAACGTGTGGGATTCGTTATTTAGCCACTTGAACTAGATAAAATCTTTAAAAACGAGATTTAATAATCGTCGGGATCCAGCGATTGGTTACCGAAAAATTGTCTAACAGAGCTATTTAAAAAATGAGCCAAGTCCCCTATCGACCTGGCTCATTTTTTATTCTTAATTAATTGGCGTTAATTGAACTAAAACATCTGGATCAGTTGTAAATTCTGTTTTTACCATCATAATAATTTCGTTTGTTTGTTCTAATGTCGGTTCTGATTGAGATTCAGATAATTGTAAATGAACTTGAACAGTCTCCTCGTTTACTCGAACTAAAACATCTGAATATCCTTTTGCTTTAATCATTGATTCAAGAATACTTTCATGTTGTGCATCTTTATTAATTTTTTCTAAATTATCTTTTGCTTCACTTTTCTCTTCAGCATCAGCATCTTTGCTTGCAATAATAGCTGTTAAATCAGCTTGTAATTGGCTTTTAGCTTTAGCTGCCTCAGTTCTTTGCACTTGAATGGCACTAACCTCAGATGATGTTCCCGCTGTCTCTGTCTCATCATCTCCAGACTCTTGGTTTGAAACTAACTCACTTCCACTTTGAGCGTCTGTTGGATTAATCTCTAAATTTGCTTGTGGTAACGTTGATGTTGATCCCACTTTATTCGTTGTTGAATCCTTGCTATCTCCAATACTAATATAGAATACAGTTAATAATACGAAAACTACAAATAATGCGGCTGTTACATATGAATTTTTGTTCATTTTAATTTCCCCCTAGTTCAGATGCATTTAATAATGAAATTTGATGAATTGGAACATCAAGCAACAAACTGATGGCATGCGTCACATCATAAGGTGCTTTAATCGTCCCTCGATAGACGATCACAACGCCATTTGAAACAGTATCTGTTTGACTTGAAACAAAGAGTGTCGTTGAAGAATCAGCAACCGATTTATATGAGATATTTATACTATCGACTGTTACTCCTTCTATTGAATCAAATAAAGCTGTGATCTGTTCTTTGTGTCTTGCCTCGACAGATGGTGCCGAAGATAAATGATTCCCAGACAGAGAGCTAAAATCATCTTTTAACAAGAATGACACCACAAAGATGGCTCCAATCAACATGATGATTCTAAATGGTCCTAGATCAGTCATTACCTTACGAATTGTTAAGCTTATTGACCCTGACTTTTCTGTCGGTTTCTTTTCCACATCTTCTACCCCCTATCTCACCTCATGTTAGATTCCAATTTAGTTGCCTCTTTTCATCGACCTCCCCTCTTAAAAACGACATCCTCCCGATTAAGACCTAATTTATTGAGCACGCACGTTTTTGCCTCCTCCTCAGTCTCAACCATCTCTAGCGTTAGCACTTCACTGAAATCAAATCCCACGATTTGAACTTGGCATCCACTTTCAGCTTGACGAACTAATGTCTCAATCTCAGCCATCGTTACTTTCGATAAATCAATTTCAACTAGCCCTTGGTAATACTGAATGGATTGATCAAATTCCTCTTCATTGATAAATGAAATCGAATCAATGAATGAACTAACTTCATTATTCATTATACTAATCACCGGCTTTAAAATGATAACTATGATAAAAAAGTGAAGATAAAATGTAATTATTTTCTTATAGGAAGCCGGAATAACCAATAAATTGACAATAGCTATCAAAAAAAACATAGCGATTATTTGCTTTGCGTATTCATATAGCATATCTTTTCCCATCTCCTCAAAACTTGTCACCTAGAATTAGTTCGTTAGTAGCATCATATTTGAACTGTATAAAATAATGAAGAATGTAAAGATAAACATGACACCAATAATAATCATAATGACGAGTAAATTCGTCATCCCCGTATTAAAGACATCTAAAATTTTAATATAATCTTTGCTAATAATCGGTTGAATCACCGCTCCTAATAAACGAAATAAAATTAGGCTAACACCCACCTTTATCACTGGGAATGCCACGACGACGACTAAAGTAATTACACTAAGTAGCCCAACACTATTTCTTAAAATGGATAACGTCGAAACAACTGAGACAACCGTATCTGTAAAACGCGTTCCAATCACAGGGATATGATTCATTAAGTTTTGTGTCGTTCGAAAAAACAATCCGTCCGCAAAGCTAAGTGTTATATTCTGAATGGACATTAATGTTAAAAAAAAGGCAAAATAGCCACCTAATGTCCAAATCGCAATTTTATTAATAAATTCAATTAAACGACCGTACAAGTCTTCAATATTAATCTGATTAATAAAGCCAAAAATCGTCCCAACGACTGTTAAAGGCATACTAATCGCGTTAATAAAGAAATAAGAAGCATTAATTAAAAAGACAACCGCAGGTTTAAATAACGCCTGATTCCAAAGAGCACCCGTAATCGTAATCAACGATAATAAAATTGGAAAAATCGCGACGACAATATTCATATATCTCGTTAAAATATCTAATACATAATCATGATAAAAAATAAATAACTGAAAGAGCTGAACCATCAAAACTAGTTTTAAAACGGTATTCGTGATTTTCTCATACTTCGTTGAAAACGAGGATTGAATATTTTGAAACAATGCGATAATCAACAAAAAAATTAAAATACTTTTAAATTGAGAAAAACCCGTGGATAATTCATGCATCGCATAATCACCTAGCGATTGAAAAAATCCAACAATATTAAAATTCTCAACATTTAACAGATTGGATTTATCTAAGTAGTCCGCATTGATGAGCCAATCATATTGACTGTAAATCTCAGCCCAAATATTTTCAAAAGATGATAGATCCACACTTGCTCCATCCATTGCTCCCCCTCCTAGTACATAAATTAGTTAGACGACTGATAAGATAAGTTCAAAGAGTGTAATAATCATGGGTAAGCTATATCCAATTAAATACAACTTAACGATGTACTCAAACATCTTTCCAACATTACCCAAACTCGCTTCGGTTAATAAAAAGCTAACGAATTCTGCATAATACACAATCCCAATTAATCGAATAATAATGGTCACATACTGCTGCTCTACATTAAAATTCAAAAAGACGTTAGTAATTTCCCCAATCATACTTGATAAGAGTTGTAAGGCCATCATAAAAAAATACGTCAGCAAAACTAAACTAAAGCATTTGGCGTATTTTGAATTGACTTCATTTAATAATAAATAAATAATGGCACATGCAATTACGAGTGTAAGTATTTTGACAATATCAATGATGACCCCCTCCTTTATAGCATAAAAATCGTTCGTAAACTCGTCATTAAAACTTCAATGAGTTGCACAATAAAGACTAACATATAAACATACCCAGCTAGCATGACTAACTCACTTATTTCCTTTCCAACATCAAACTTTTTAAAAAACAACGCAATAAATCCAAGGATAAATGCAACTCCCGCAAACCTTAGTAATCCCGTTATATCAACTATCGGCATGTTTCTTCCACCTCATCCTTTCATTAAAATTTGCTACTTAACCTTATGTCCTCTTAAAGAAAAAAATGATACTTTCAGACCATTCTTACCGCTCCTCCTCTATCATCTACTAAATACACGTCATATTCCTGCTTAAAACGCCTTAAAACAAATCACCTATTGTTTTCACTGTCGGAAAAACACCTTCCTATCCGTACCTTTAAACCACCTATTTCTTGACTTATTTTAGAAAATAAAAAAAGACTTAAAAAGCAGCAGCCTTTTAAGTCTTTCAGAATCATTCAATTATAAACGATTACCCACGAGAAACATAACGTCCATCGTTAGTGTTGATGATTAATTTATCTCCAACTTCAACGAATAATGGAACTTGTAAAGAGTATCCAGTTGAAACTGTTGCACTCTTAGTTGCATTTGAAGCTGTGTTTCCTTTCACACCTGGTTCACATTCAACAACTTCTAAAGTGACTTTTTCAGGTACTTCAACCCCTAAAATTTCGCTGTTGAATGTATTGATTTTAACTTCCATACCTTCAACTAAGAAGTTTTTCTCATAATCTAATTGTGCAACTGGGATTTCTAATTGCTCATATGTTTCATTGTTCATGAATACATATTCTTCACCCATTGAGTATAAGAATTGCATTGTTGATTTTTCAATGTGAGCACGTTTAACTTTTTCACCTGCATTGAATGTATTATCAATAACAGCTCCAGTACGTAAGTTACGTAATTTAGAACGTACGAACGCTTGCCCTTTACCTGGTTTAACGTGTTGGAATTCGATAACTTGGAATAAGTTTCCTTCGTAATCGATTGTCATTCCTGTTTTAAAATCATTTGTAGAAATCATAAAAATCCTCCTTGCACACTATACAAACTACTCCTAGTAGTATGATAATCATTTCCGTATTTAATTATAACGATTAATGATTAAATTGTCCATGCAAACCCGCCCTTTTTTGCCTAATAAAACCTCTTTTTTTAGCCTTTTCCTAATCTCTTAGTATTTTATCCCTGATTGTTTTAAAAACTCCCACGATATCCCTATAAAAGTGCTTTATTTTTATCTTAAAATTCTGTAAAATATTATTATAATTAAGAAAAAGGAGGTTCTAATGATGGATTGGAGATTATTAATCATTGCGATTATTTTAGGGATCATTTTAGGACTATTTATTATGATGCGCCGTGAATCAAAAAAGGCTGTCGTGAATTTATCAGAAAAAGAATTCGTTGAGAATATGCGTAAAGGACAATTAGTAGACCTCCGCAAAAAAGAGGAATTTGATCAAGGACATATCAACGGGGCTCGTAACATTCCATTTGTAATGTTAACACGTAACCCAGGTAAATTACGTCGTGACTTACCAATTTACTTATATTGTGAAAAAGGTAAGGTATGTAAACGTGCCGCATTAGTTCTTTACGGAAAAGGATATGAAAACATCTATCAACTTGAAGGTGGATTAACAAACTGGACTGGACCATTAAAGAAAACAGTTAAAAAATAAAACAAAAAGATTATTAAATTCTAGAATTTAATAATCTTTTTTTATGCACACTATTAATATCTCACTCATTAAAAAAACACACATAAATGTGTGTTTTAGTTTTGGTTTAAGTAAGCTTTCACTAATGTACTTACTAGGGCACCGTCTGCACGTCCCTTTGTTTTAGGAACGATTGCACCCATCAACTTACCCATGTCAGATGGATTGATTGCGTTAATCATTTTAGCTGTTTCAGATATTAGTTGTTTAATCTCTTCCTCAGTAAGTTGTGCTGGTAAATAAGCATTTAAGTACACTAACTCTTGCTCGATTTTTTCTGCTAAATCTTCACGATCAGCATCTCTAAATTCTTTTAAAGAATCTCGACGTTGTTTAACTTCACGTGACAGAACAGTTAATTCCTGTTCTTCATTTAACTCTGCTACACCTAAATGAATTGATTCATTTTGTAAAGATGCTTTTAACATACGAATGACAGATAAGCGATCCTTTTGTTTCGCTTTCATTGCCTCTTTCATATCAGCGTTTAATTGATCGAGTAATGCCACTGAAATCACCTATTTAAAAATTAGTATTTGTTACGTTTGCTAGCTGTTTTACGAGCTGCTTCAGATTTTTGTTTACGTTTGATACTCGGTTTAACGTAATATTCACGTTTACGAGCTTCAGTAAGGGTACCTACTTTAGATACTTCTCTCTTAAAACGACGTAATGCATCATCTAATGATTCGTTTTTTCGAACTACAGTTTTAGCCACCACTAACCCTCCTTCCGCTTCGCTACGATTAACAGTAATATTATACAACATATATCGTGTTCTGTAAACAAAACAAAATAAATTCATTAAAATGATTTTATGTTATAATAATAAACGATAATAATATTATTGATAAACAAGAACTTAAAGGTGGAGTTTTATGAAATTTGTGACCAATTTATCAGCAGAACGTTTTAATACTTTCGCTGCCAGCCATCAAAAAAATCACTTTTTACAAAGCTACGAATGGGGAGTCTTCAAATCAAAATCACCTGACTGGTCATTCGATACCGTCGGATTAGAAGATAAAGATGGAAACTTAGTTGCAGGAGCGCTCGTTCTGATTCGCTTCCTTCCGATTATCAAACGTCCTTTCTTATATGTCCCACGCGGATATATTATTGACTTTAATGATCCTCAACTACTCCAAACATTCACAGAAGCGATGCGTCAATATGCCAAATCTAAAAAAGCGATCTTTATCAAAATTGATCCAGATATTAAATATGTTGATCGTACAGTTGATGGGGAGAAAGTTGAAGGTGCTGCCCCAAATAATGAACTTCTTCAAACTTTAACGAACTTAGGCTATCGTCACCTTGGATTCACTCAAGACTTTGATTCTAGCATTCAACCTCGTTATACATTCCGTTTAGATTTAACCCCTTCAGAAAAAGACTTATTACAAGGATGCCATTCTAAAACACGCTATAACATTAAGGTCGCTCAGAAAAAAGGAATTGAAATTGTTGAAGGAAATCGTGAAGATTTAAAAACATTTGAAGCGATTATGCGTGTCACTGGTGAACGCGATGGGTTCTTAACACGCCCTCTCTCTTATTTTGAAGATATGTATGACACTTTGGCACCAAATGAAATGTGTAAACTTTACTTAGCTAAATTAAATACAAAACAGGCCTTAGCAAATATCGAAGAAGAATTAGCGCAAACCGAACAATCAATTTCTAATTTACAAGCTCAACTTCAAAATAAAGAGTTAAATGAGAAAAAGCGCCAAAAACTTCAAAACAAATTAGAACCTGAGGCAAATAAATTAAAAAACTTAACGCAACAAAAAGAAGAGCTTCAAAAATTATACGAAGAGCATCCTACTGGTATCACAATGTCAGGAATTATCGCGACTTACTTTGGTAACAAGTCATGGTACTTATACGGAGCAAGTGATAATGTGTATCGTGAATTCATGCCTAACTATTATATTCAGTGGCAAGCCTTCACGGAAGCTAAAAAAGCTGGCTATGAAATCTATGACTTCTTTGGAATCAGTGGAAAAACGGACGAGTCTGACCCACTATACGGTCTATATCGTTTTAAAAAGGGATTTGGCGGAGACTTTACTGAATTCATTGGGGAATTTGATTACGTGATCGATCCAATCGGTTATTTCGCTTGGACCAAACTACTCCCACAATTTAAAAAATTCAAGAAAAAATTACGTCAGAAAAAGCATTAAAAAAAGTGTTCCTCGATTGAGGAACACTTTTTTTATCCAATTTGAAGTTTTTTACGTAAAATTTCTTTTGCTACTTCACGATCATCTAATTCAATATTTCCACTTTTCCAATATTGAACCTTTTCATGACCACGACCTGCAATTAAGACAATATCATTTTTCTGAGCTTTATTAATCGCTGCTTCAATTGCTTTAATACGATCAACAATGACTTCATAATGACTCTCTTCCATTCCTTGTGTCATTTCATTTAAGATATCGACTGGGTCTTCTGAATGAGGGTCATCCGTTGTAAAAATGACATCATCCGCATAATCAACAGATAATTTTGCAATCACGGGACGTTTTGTACGATCACGGTCACCTGGACAACCGATCACGACTTTAACAGAACTTTGTTTAATATCATTCACAAATTCTAAAACCTTCTCTACCCCATCAGGTGTATGAGCATAATCCACAATAACTGTAAAATCCTGTCCCTCATTAATAATCTCCATACGACCATCAACAGGCGATAATTTTGCAATCAATGAGACGATTTGTTCCATTGGCATTCCCGCTGCATAAGCGGAAGCCATAGCCCCTAATGCATTATGCACATTAAATGTTCCAAGTAATGGTGTTTTCACTTCGTACTGACCTACTGGTGATTTCAAAGTAAAGGCCGTCCCAGATGTTGTCATCCTCACATCTAACGCTCTAAAATCAGCATCCTTTTCAATGGCATACGTATAGAAACGTTGCTGAGCCGCTTTAAGTCGATTCACTAGTTGAATCCCATATTCGTCATCA
Organism: Turicibacter sp. H121; assembly: GCF_001543345.1. Taxonomy (NCBI): domain Bacteria; kingdom Bacillati; phylum Bacillota; class Erysipelotrichia; order Erysipelotrichales; family Turicibacteraceae; genus Turicibacter; species Turicibacter sp. H121. The sequence goes on from NZ_CP013476.1 coordinate 103,274, forward strand.
AGATTCACAATTCCATAACCATCCGGCGTTAACATCGTAAATAATTTATATTTTGCTTCAAAATATTCTTCCATTGTTGGGTGGAAGTCTAAGTGTTCGGGTGTTAAATTCGTAAATAATGCAACTTTAAAGCGACAATAATCCACGCGGTGAAGTTCTAATGCATGTGATGAAACTTCAATCGCTACATTTTGAACACCGGCTTCAACCATGTTGTTAAACGTTTGTTGTAAGCTTAATGGTTCAGGAGTGGTATTTCTCGGTTCTATAAATACCTCACCATAACGAATTCCATTCGTTCCAATGTAACCAACATGTCCCTCAAATCCACCTAGTAAATGTTCTAAAATATACGCCGTCGTTGTTTTACCATTTGTTCCTGTTAACCCAAATAAATTTAACTTTTCAGTCGGTTTATTAAAGATTAAATGAGCTAAACGAGGTAACTCAGCTTTTGTATCTGCCACAATGATTTGTGGAACCCCAATATTTTCAATCAATTGCTCACAAACAATGGCCACTGCTCCCGCAACTTCTGCCTGTTTTGCAAAGCGATGACCATCAACTGTATACCCCTTAATACAGACAAATAAATCACCTGGTTGAACAAGACGGTTATCAGTTGCGATTCCCGTCACTGTCAAATCAAAATCTACATCAAATAATAACTTAATATCCATGCCATCGCCTCTCATTCACTGTTACTTAACCATTTCCCCTTGACAGATTGGATAATCTGCTTTCACAACTTTAACTGGTACAACCTCTCCAATAAGATCAGGTGTCCCTTTAAACTCAACTTTCACATAGTTACTAGCATGCCCAACTAAGTACCCTTCATTTGTATGAGAGACTTCTTCCGGAATGACTTGTAACACTTTCCCTTCACATGAACTTGCATACTCTTTAGCTAATTGCTCACTTAATGCTAATAATTGATTCACACGCATTGACTTAATAAGTTCAGGCACTTGGTTTTCCATACGTGCAGCTGGTGTTCCATTACGCACTGAATAAGGGAAGACGTGTAACTCAGAGAATCCAATACGTTTAATTGTTTCTAATGTTTCATTAAATAATTCTTCTGTTTCACCAGGGAATCCAACGATCACGTCTGTTGTAATGGCTAAGTTATCAAATAACTCACGTAATTCAGTCACTTTTTGTTCAAACTCAGCTAACGTATATGGACGTTTCATCCCTTTTAAAATCGTATCTGAACCCGCTTGAATTGGCATATGTAAATGATTCACAATTTTATCCGATTTCTTCATCGCTGCAATGACATCATCTGTTACTTCTGATGCCTCAATCGATGAAATACGGATACGTTTTAATCCTTCAATCTCAATTAAGTCTTGTAATAACTTACCGAAGCTATAATCTTCTAAATCTTCTCCATAGGCAGCTGTGTGAATCCCTGTTAAAACCACTTCACAATGTCCATGTTCAACTAATTGTTTAACTTGTTCTATCACGACTTCTGGTTTTTGTGAACGAACAGTTCCACGTGCCCATGGAATGATACAGTATGTACAGAAATTATTACATCCATCTTGGATTTTTAATGTGGCACGTGTACGGTCTGAGAATTGTGTGACATTTAAAGTCTCAAATCCATCCACTTTAAAGACATTTTGAATTTGTGAAATAGGTTGACGCTCTTCACGATATTTTTGTACTAAGGCTGGAATTTGATCACGACCATGTGTCCCGATGACAATATCCACCCCATCAATATCCATAATCTCTTTTGGTTTCGTTTGCGCATAACATCCCATCACACACATCACGGCTTCTGGATTACGACGAATCGCACGTCGAATCACTTGACGACTCTTTTTATCTCCCGTATTTGTCACTGTACATGTATTAATGATATATACATCTGCTACTTCTTTAAAGTCTACTTTCTCATAACCTTCGTTTTTAAATAATTCCCATACCGCTTCTGTTTCGTAATGATTTACCTTACATCCCAGGGTATGAAATGCTACAGTTGGCATCAAAATCAATCCTTTCCATACTCTTGTTGTCTTTTATAATTCTAATGCGTACGAAATGGCACTTAAAATATAAATCGGTGCCGTTTCCGTCCTTAAAATACGTGGCCCTAACGCACAAGGTTTAAATCCTGATTGTAGTAATAATGTCTCTTCTTTTTCACTAATTCCACCTTCAGGCCCAACCACTACTAGCATCTTACCATTCGTTTGAATCTCCCTTAGTGATTGCTTTAACTGCGCTAACTGCCCTTGTTTTGCTGTTTCTTCATAGGCAAATAAACAAACATCATATTGTGAAGCTCGATCTAATAATTGCTTAAATGTATAAACATCAGTAACTGTCGGAACCATTTGTCGATGCGATTGCTCTGCTGCTTCTTTGGCAATCTTATTCCAACGTTCTACTTTCTTACTCGCTTTTTTCGCATCTAACTTTACAACTGAACGTTCCATATTAAGTGGAATAAACTCACTAGCCCCACATTCCGTTGCCTTTTGAATGACCCATTCAAATTTATCACCTTTTGGTAACCCATGTGCAATTGTCACTTCAATTGGAAGCTCTGTTTGTGCTTCAATTACAGAGTCTAATGTAACTTCAATCTCTTGTCCATTCATTTGCTTAATGGTTGCAAAGTGACACGCTTTATCTTCATTACATACAATAATTTGATCACCTGGCTCCATACGCATGACACGTGACATATGATGCGCATCATCACCCGTAATAATGGCACCATCCCCTTGAAATTGAGTATTGTTTAAAAAATAGCGTTGCATTCCATTGCCTCCAATGACTGATTATTCTCTATTTACAATTACTACTTGCAACCATTATAGATTGCCACAATAGCAACCCATCCATTCTTCTCTTTTACTTCAGTTACTGTAAAATGATGAGCATTTAATGCTTGTACCACTGCGTCTTTTTCATGATCGACAATTCCTGAACAGATAAATGTTTTACCAACCGGTAATACTTTTTCAACATCGCTTAACATATTAATGATAATAGGGGCTAAAATATTAGCTACCATTAAGGTTGGTTGTTGCCCTAAAGCACCTACTCCATCAATTAAATTATTTTTTTCAACTAAAATATTTTGACAATGATTCATTTCAATATTTTCTTTCGCACGAATCACAGCCATCGCATCTAAGTCGACGGCATAAACTGACTTCGCCCCAAGTTTTGACGCTGCAATTGCCAAAATTCCTGACCCTGTCCCAACATCGACCACAACTTGTTGAGAATTCACATATTTTTCGATTAATTCTAGACAAAGTTGTGTGGTTTCGTGTGTTCCCGAACCAAAGGCCATTCCTGGATCTAACATAATTTCAACGACCGATGGATCCGTTGTTGGCTCTAACCAACATGGCTTAATGACTAATGTCTTAGTGATTTCGATTGGGTTATAATGCTTTTTCCAACTATTCGCCCAATCTTCTTCATCTAACATTTTAATCTCCAATTTATTATGGTCATAATGATCCAGTTTTAAATTTAATAATTGCGTTCTTACAAACTCTAATTGATTTTCAATATCTGATGTGACCGCTAAGTAACCTTTAATAACCACACCTGTTGTTGGATAGTCATCAGGATTTAAGCGATAAATCTCACCAAAATGATCTTCATGAGCTTCTGTTAATGTATTTGAGTCTTCTACTAGTACTCCCTTTGAACCAGCTTCAATAAAAATATTGCTAACTAAATCAAATGCCTCATGAGTTGTATGAAAACTTAGTTCTAACCAGTTCATATGGTCACCTCATTTTAAATTATCGTACTATCCATTCAAGTTGTTATAACAATCAAATAACAATTCTCGACTCGATAGCTATTTTTTCTCATTTTCTAATTATAACACAAAATCAATCAAACATAAAATTATGTCTCTTTGTTTAATTCTGTAAATTTATAAATCTTTAGTATAAAAAAGGTTGTGAGAACAAAACTCACAACCCTTATTATTATTTAAAAGCTTTTTTTAACTTATCCCAAATTGATCCTGATTTATCTTCTAATTGATCAAATTCATGTAATAATTCACGTTGACGATGGTTAAGTTTTTTAGGTACGACTAATTTAACTTTAACGTATAAGTCTCCCGTCATTTCGCGGTTAATGTACTTAATTCCTTTATTACGAACTCTAAACTCAGTCCCTGATTGAGTTCCTTCCGGAATCTTCAACGCTACTTTACCATTTAACGTTGGAACTTCAACTTCTGCTCCTAATGCCGCTTGAGAGAATGAAATTGGAATTTCACAACGTAAATCGTATCCATCACGGATGAAGAAATCATGTGGTAAAACACGGAATGCGACATATAAATCACCACTTGGACCACCATTACGTCCCGCTTCACCTTGTCCACTTAAGCGGATTTGTTGTCCATCATCAATTCCTGCAGGAACTTTGACTTCAATTGTTTTTGTTTTATTAACTGTTCCACGACCATGACAAGCATCACACTTATGTTTAATTTTCTTACCAGCTCCATGACAATCTGGACAAACAGTTTGTGTTTGCACGCGACCTAAAATCGTATTTTGAACTTCAGTTACGCGACCGCTTCCACTACAACGTGAACATGTTTCCACATCATCTTTCGAACGCGCACCACTTCCACCACATTTCGTACACTCTTCTTCACGATTAACTGAAATTTCTTTCGTTGTTCCAAAGGCTGCCTCTTCAAATGAAATAGTAATGGCTTGTTGTAAATCATTTCCGCGTTGTGGAGCATTTGGATTACGACGACTGGCACCTCCGCCAAAGCCACCAAATCCTCCGCCGAACATACTTTCAAAAATATCACCAATGTCTTCAAATCCTCCGGCACCGCCGAAGCCTCCAAAGCCACCAAATCCACCTTGTCCACCAAAGCCTTCTGCTCCTGCATGTCCAAACTGATCATATGCAGCACGTTTTTGTTCATCACTTAACACATCATAAGCTTCTTGAACTTCTTTAAATTTCTCTTCTGCATTTTCCTCTGTTGAAACATCGGGATGGTATTGTTTCGCTAATTTACGATAAGCACGTTTGATTTCGATATCACTTGCTGATTTTGAAACCCCAAGGACTTCATAATAATCACGTTTTGCCATGCCTTTTTACCCTCCTTCTTTTACTTTCCTAACTATACCATAAAAAAAGTCAAAGTCATAGTAGACTTTGACTTTTTACTTTTTTATTATACTTCTTTATATTCAGCGTCTACTACTGAATCGTCACCTGATTCTGCTCCACCTTGAGCGGCTTGCCCAGCTTCAGCTGCTTTTGAATAAACTTTAACTGCTAATTCTTGAGCCACTTTTTCAAGTTCTTCTTTTTTCGCTTTAATTTCATCTACATTTCCTTCGCTTAATGCTTTTTCTAATGCTTCAACACCAGATTCAACATTTGCTTTTTCTTCTGCAGTTACTTCATCCCCTAATTCAGTCACTGATTTTTTAGCTGCGAAGATTAATTGTTCTGCTTCATTGCGAAGTTCTGCTTGCTCTTTGCGTTTAGCATCTGCATCTGCATTTTCTTCAGCTTCACGTACCATGCGATCGATTTCTTCGTCAGTTAATCCTGATCCTGAAGTGATTGTGATACGTTGCTCTTTTTGTGTTCCTAAATCTTTTGCCTTAACATTTACAATACCATTTGCATCGATATCGAATGTTACTTCGATTTGAGGGATTCCGCGTGGTGCTGGTGGGATATCTCCTAATTGGAAGCGTCCTAATGTTTTATTATCGCTTGCCATTGGACGTTCACCTTGTAAAACATGAATATCTACTGCTGGTTGGTTATCTGCTGCAGTTGAGAATACTTGTGATTTTGAAGTTGGGATTGTTGTGTTACGAGGGATTAATACTGTCATAACTTGTCCCATTGTTTCGATACCTAATGATAATGGAGTTACGTCTAATAATAAGATGTCTTTAACGTCACCTTGTAACACTCCACCTTGAATTGCAGCACCCATTGCTACTACTTCATCTGGGTTTACTCCTTTATTAGGTTCTTTTCCTAATTCATTTTTAATCGCTGCTTGAACTGCTGGGATACGAGTTGATCCACCAACTAATAATACTTGATCTAAGTCATTAGCTGTCATTTTTGCATCTTTTAATGCTTGACGAACTGGTCCCATTGTACGTTCTACTAATGGTGCAGTCATCGCATCAAATTGTGCACGAGATAATGTTTTTTCTAAGTGTAAAGGACCTGTGGCATTCATTGAGATAAATGGTAATGAAATTTGGACTGAAGTTACCCCTGATAAGTCTTTTTTCGCTTTTTCAGCTGCATCTTTTAAACGTTGCATTGCCATTTTATCTGCTGATAAATCAACACCAGTTTCTGATTTGAACTCTTTAACTAACCAATCAATAATCACTTGGTCGAAGTCATCTCCACCTAAGCGGTTATCTCCTGCTGTAGCTAATACTTCGAATGTTCCATCTGCTAAATCTAAGATAGATACGTCGAATGTTCCTCCACCTAAATCATATACTAAGATAATTTGTTCTTTATCCGTTTTATCTAATCCGTATGCTAATGCAGCCGCAGTTGGCTCATTAATAATACGTTTTACATCTAAACCAGCGATACGTCCAGCATCTTTTGTCGCTTGACGCTCAGCATCATTAAAGTAAGCAGGTACCGTAATAACAGCTTCTGTTACTGGTTCACCTAAGTAAGCTTCAGCAGTCGCTTTTAAGTTTTGTAAAATAATTGCTGAAATTTCTTGTGGTGTATATTCTTTCCCTTCAACTGTCACTTTGTGGTTTGTTCCCATATGACGTTTGATTGACATAATTGTATTTGGGTTCGTAATTGCCTGACGTTTAGCCACATCACCAACTTGACGTTCTTCACCTTTAAATGAAACAACAGATGGTGTTGTACGAGCTCCTTCTGGATTAGCAATAACCTTTGCCTCTCCACCTTCCATTACAGAAACACATGAGTTTGTTGTTCCTAAGTCGATACCGATAATTTTACCCATAGAGATTCATCCTCCTTAATCTATATTATTCGCTAACTTTTACCATTGATGGTCGGATCACACGATCCTTTAGCTTATATCCTTTTTGTAACTCTTGTAATACCATTCCTGATTCTACACCTTCTACAGCTTCTTGCATCACTGCTTGGTGTACTGTTGGATCAAAAGCGACACCCTCTGCTTCGATTACTTCTACTCCTTCTTGTTTAAGAGCATCTACTAATTGAGCATGGATCATTTTAAATCCTGTTAAAAATGTTTTGGTATTTTCATCTTCAACCGTACTTGATAATGCACGTTCGAAGTTATCAATTGCTGGAATAATATTTGTTACAATTGATTGCGAACGATACTTTACTTCACGTGCACGTTCTTCATTCATACGACGCTTGAAGTTTTCAAGCTCTGCCGCATTACGTAGCAATTGATCTTTTAACTCTTCAATTTGCTGCTTTAAACTTTCAGTTTCAGAGATTGTTTCAGCTGTTTCTGTTGCTTCACACTCTTCTTGGCAGCACGTTGATTCTACAGCTTCCACATTTTCTTCATTTAATTCCTCAACTGATTGGGCATCCTTATTCAATCGTCCCACCTCCTATTTATATAAATCAGACATGATTCGAGCAACTTGTTCAAGAAGTGGAATAATTTTACGATACTCCATTCGGGTCGGACCTAGTACCGCAATTTTACCAAATTCATGATCACTAATCTGATAAGGAACTGTAATTAGCGTACAATTCTCCATCGCTTTAATCTCATTCTCTTGTCCAATTTTAACCGTTAATTGATGGCCGTCTTCCTCGGCTTCTATTACTTTAACAATTTCATCAGCTTCAATCATATTAAATAAATGATACGCTTTATCTAAATCGTTAAATTCAGGTTGTTTTAAAATATTTGACTTCCCACTCAAAATATAATTTTGTTGATTTAATGACTGGGTTAAAAGTTGTAGCATCGCATACATAATTTCTTCTTTATAAGAAATAAAATCATGTAATTGATGTTCAAAACTTTCTGTCAATTTTTCATGAACATGTCCAATGTATTCTCCTACTAATAACTCATTGAGTGCTTTGATAATGCTTTCCATTCTAGTCATATCAATATTAGTTGGAAGAGTAATTGTTCGACTTTCTACATGGCCTTGATCTGTAATCAAAACAAACACCGCTTGACGTTCTGAGATTGGAACAAGTTGAATTTTTTTCACTCGACTATAATCTCTAGAAGGTCCAAGTAAAATCGATGTGTAGTTAGTCAAACTCGATAAGAGCTTCACAGCTTCTTTAATCGTTGTTTCACGTTCAAATTGTTTTTGATCTAACAATTGTCTAAATATTCCTACTTCTGGTGTTGTCTCCATCGGTTCTTGATTTACGATGAAATCTACATAATAGCGATAGCCTTTTTGACTTGGCACGCGACCACTCGATGTATGAGTTTTTTCAATAAATCCCAAATCCTCTAAATCTGCCATATCATTACGAATGGTTGCAGCAGAGAAGTTTAATTCCTCTTTTTTAGAAAGGATTCGCGAACCAACTGGTTGTGCAGTTTGTATGAACTCTTCTACAATTGCCTTTAAAACTAATATTTGACGTTCTGTTAGCAATGTAAACACCTCTTTTAGCACTCATTAACCCTAAGTGCTAATACCATTATATAAAACTCTATTAGCACTGTCAACACTATAGTGCTAATTTTTTTGTTTTTTATCTTTATTATACAAACTCAAATCAGACGTTTTCGAGATAGACGATGGCTGATAATAAAACAAAAGAAGGTACAATGCATAGTGTACCCTCTTTTTAAAATTTCATTATTTATTTGCTTCAATTAATGATAATAATGAGGCTTTAGGTTGGAAACCTACTGTTTGTTGAACTGCTTGTCCATCTTTGAATAAAATTAATGTTGGAATTGACATTACTTTATATTCAGCTGCAACTGCTGGACAGTTATCTACGTTTACTTTAACAATTTTTGCTGTTCCTTCTAACTCTGTTGCTAATTCATCTAAAACTGGTGCAATCATTTTACATGGTCCACACCAATCAGCATAGAAGTCAACTAATACTAATCCACTTGCGATTTCTTGAGCAAATGATTCTTCTGTTGCATGAATGACTGACATGTTCATTCCTCCTTTTATACCCTTTTTCTATACTTTAGTATAGCACATTTCCATGAAATTACAAATAATTTGCACTTTCCCCCATATTATCTCACATTTATCAGAATGTATCCACAAGAGCATGAACTAAAATTTTCAAAAACATGAATTTTATAGATCGTTTCATCATAACTGTCATTAAAAAATATGAACTGAATAACTCTCCTAAAGGCTCTTAGATAAATAACGATGTAAGAATTCTTTTGTACGCTCTTGCGTTGGATTGATGAAGATTTGCTCAGGTGTGCCTTCTTCAGCAATAACCCCTTTATCCATAAAGACCACACGATCACTAACCTCTTTTGCAAACCCCATTTCATGTGTTACCACAATCATCGTTAATCCTTCATCCGCTAACTGTTTCATGACATCTAAGATACCACCAACCATCTCTGGATCGAGTGCACTAGTTGGTTCATCAAACAATAACACTTCTGGATCCATACAAAGGGCTCGCGCAATGGCAACACGTTGCTTTTGTCCTCCTGATAGTTGTGCACTACTACAGTTTGCAAATTACTCCATTCCAACTTTTTTTAAATAAAACATCGCTTTTTCTTTCGCTTCTTCTTTACTTCGTTTTAAAATTTTAGTTTGACCAATCATACAATTTTCCAAAACCGTCTTGTTTTGAAATAAATTAAAGCTTTGAAATACCATTCCCACTTTTGTTCGATGATGATTAATATTAATATTTCCCTTTAAAATATCTTTTCCATGATATAAAATTTCTCCACTATCTGGATTCTCTAATAAATTAATACAACGTAAAAGGGTTGATTTTCCGCTTCCACTTGATCCAATAATTGTAATAACTTCTCCTTTTTTTACATGAAACTCAATGTTATTTAAAACTTCTAAATTCCCAAAATGTTTTTTCAAACGATGGATTTCAATAATATGATTCGCTTCCACTATGATCCTCCTTAGTCAAGCATATTAGGTACAGTTTGTGACGCTGGAAAAGATGTTTTAGGCAGATTCATTCTTTTCTCAATAAATCGCAAAATTTGCGCCGTAATCGTTGTCAACACTAAATAAATCAAACAAGTAATAAAAAATGTTTCTGAATATAACATCGCACTACCAGCTACTGATCGTGATTGAAAGAAAACTTCAATCACCCCAATGACATTTAGCATCGAACTATCTTTGATATTAACGATAAATTCATTTCCGATAGATGGGAATGAATTTTTGATGGCCTGTGGTAAAATAATGTACCTCATGGTTTGCGAGCTCGTCATTCCAATACTACGTGCAGCTTCAATTTGCCCCTTATCAATGGATTGAATCCCAGAACGAATAATCTCCGCCATATAAGCACCCGTATTCACAGAAATAATTACAATCCCTGCTGTCATCGCATCCCACCCAAGGACAGGTCTTAAGGCATAATATAAAAACATTGCTTGCACCATCATCGGCGTTCCTCTAAAGAACCACACATACAACCCCACAATCCAATGTAATACTTTTTTTATAGCCTTAACTCCCATCGAATCACGAGGTTCGATGGCAATGGCACGAATCCCTCCTAAAACAAGACCAATAACTAATCCAAATATTGTTCCCAATAAGGCTAATAATAATGTAATTTTAATCCCATACCAAAATAAATTAAAATTATTTGTAAATAAATCAAAAGCTTTCTCAAAAAAATCAACTTGAAACATCATAAACACCCTCTTACTCTCCTGTTGGCGCTGTTTCGCGTGCAGCATTCATCCATTCCTGACGTGTCGCTTCAGAAATTTGATCTAAAGCAGCTTGTACGTTATTAAAGAAATCTGATCCGCGGCTTCCTTCTTTTAACCCAATTGATACAGATGTATCTACATCAAATCCTTCCCCATCAGCAAAATGAATAATTGTTAAACTTGGATTCGCTTGGACAACTCCTTCGGCAACTGGTAATTCAGCTGTGATTCCATCAGACTCTCCTGCTAATAATGTTTGAACTAATTCAGGATAGCTTGAACGTGGCGTTAAATGATTAACATCTTTGATTTGATCAATGATTTCATCATAATTTGTATTCATTTGTCCGATGACATTAGCTCCACTAAAGTCATTAATTGAAGTGGCATCCACATAGTTTCCATCTTTTTTAACTATCATGACCATTTCAGATTCAAAGTATGGTGTTGTAAAGTCAATTCCTTGTTCACGCTCTTCATTCGCTGTCATCCCTGCAATAATGGCATGAATTTCCCCTGATTGAAGTGCTGGCTGTAATCCATCCCAATCTAATTTTTTAACGACTAATTCTTTCCCCAGCGTATCTGCAATTTGTGAGGCCACTCGTATATCATAACCATCACATAATCCCGCTCCACCAATTGAAACAGCTGTTTCCGTTTCCTTATCTGTTTGCCAGTTAAATGGAGCATAATTACACTCCATTCCTACAATAAATTGATCCTCTGAATTTGTTCCGTTTGCTCCACACCCAACTAACAACGAACCTAATGCTAAAACTCCAATAAATTTTTTCATATCAATTTTTCTCCCCTTTTGATTTTCTTCAACAAAAAAAGTCGTGCTATTAAACACGACTTACCTTTTTAAAGTCCGCTTGATTAATAGCTCCTCTTCATTTCTGAAGGAGTGTTACAGGTATTCCCTGCAACCCCAAGCTAGGCATCTGCCAATGCTAGCTTTCGGCGATGATTACCTTTCCTATCTTTCACTGTCTGCCGACTCCAGATAATACTCTGATGCACCGCTACCTCTATACGATTTTTCTTGTCTAAATGTAATATACCACTTTTTAACATAAACCTCAAGTATTTATAGGAAATTTTTGGATTATTTTATAAAGTAACTTCATAATCTGGTACGAAAAAAGACATAGGGTACCCTATGTCTTTAATTATTATTTTAACTCAACCACAGTTGCTCCTGTACCACCTTCACCAGCACCACCGAATCTAAATGAAGCAACATGTTTGTTTTTCTTTAAATATTTATGAACCCCTTGGCGAAGAGCTCCCGTTCCATGACCATGGATGATTGTCACGGTTTGATAGCCGGCTAACAATACTTCATCCATATATTTATCTAAACGTAACATTGCATCCTCGTAGCGTTCACCGCGTAAATCTAATTGAATGCCAACATTTGTGTTACGTTTATGAATCATTTTACCTTTGCCTGAATCTTTTTTCTTCACTGATTTACGTAAATATTCTAAATCGTCTTCTTTAATGTTTACTTTCATCATTCCAAGTTGAACCATCCAGTCACCATTTTTTGTTTTCTCAATGAGTTCTCCTTGACGATTTAATGAAAGTACCATGACTTCATCTCCTGCTTTTAGTGGAGCCTTATTACGTGCTTTACGTTTAAACTGCTCTGCTTGTTTGGCTTCTGATTTTTTAAGCGACGTTAGTTTTTCTGTTAGTTCATGATCTTTAATACTTAAGTCAGCCATTTTCTTTGCTTGACGTAAATCCGCTACAATTTGTTCTGCCTCTTCTTTTGCCTGACGGATATTTTCAAAAGCTTCCTTTTTAATCTCTTCTAAGACACGTTCTCGTTCAGCTTCAAACTTTGCAATCTTACGTTCATAATCAAGACGCATCGCTTCTACTTCTTGATTTTGTTTTTGTAATAATTGAATTTCATGATCTAATTCTAAACCACGATCTTCTAATTTCGTAATTAAATCAGTCATTTCCGTACGTTCTGTTTCAACGTACGCATGAGCTGTTGTTAAAATCGCTTCTTTTAACCCTAAACGTTTTGAAATTTCAAACGCGTTTGAACGACCTGGTACCCCAACTAATAAACGATAGGTTGGCGATAATGTTTCAATATTAAACTCCACTGACGCATTAATGACATCATCATTTTCATACGCATAAGCTTTTAACTCCGGATAATGAGAAGTCGCAATAGTTCTTGCACCACGAACCTTCACATAATCTAAAATAGAAATAGCTAAAGAAGCTCCTTCTTTTGGATCGGTCCCTGCCCCTAACTCATCAAATAAAATTAAGCTATTCACCGTTAAACGTTCCATGATTCGAACAATATTTGTCATATGTGATGAGAAAGTTGATAAACTTTGTTCAATGCTTTGCTCATCACCAATATCAGCAAATACATGATCAAAGATTGCTAATTGTGATGTTTCATGAGCTGGAATTAAAAGTCCAGCTTGTGCCATTAAAGTTAATAAACCAACCGTTTTTAAGGTAACAGTTTTTCCTCCTGTATTTGGACCTGTAATCACAATCGTTGTATATTCATCTCCTAATTCAATATCATTAGGAACAACGACTTTTTGATCAATGAGTGGATGGCGTGCGGCAACTAAACGGATGATTCCTTTTGTATTCATTTTTGGACGTGTTCCATTAATCAAACGTGCATATTTTCCTTTGGCAAACATGAAGTCGATTTCACCTAACACCTCTACGTTAACAGCCAACGCGTCAACGAATTTTTTCACTTCTTCCGTTAAAGCGCGTAAAATACGTTCAATTTCACGGCGCTCTTCCACGTGATACTCTTGTAATTTATTATTTAAATCAACAACTTCTTTTGGTTCAATAAAATAAGTATTTCCTGATGAGGATTGATCATGAACGGTTCCACCAAATGTATTTTTAGCTTCAGCACGAACAGGTACAACATAACGTTCATTTCGGATCGTAACAATCCCATCTGTTAATTTATTACGACGTTCTGAGACAACGTGATTTAATTTTTCTTTAATACGGGCTTCCGTACTTTGAATCGAACGACGAATATTTCTTAATTCAGATGAAGCACTATCTAAGATGTACCCAGTTTCATCAATACAATCATTAATTGCTGTCTGTAAACTATTTAATGAGACTAAACTATTCACTTGAGACGAGAAAATTGGCACGTCTACTTTAATTTCATTTAAACGTTCTGAAAAAGTTTTTAATTGTGAAACCGCGTATAATAAACGGCTAATCCCTAATAATTCTTGAGCACTTAACATTGCAGAAATTTTAGCTCGTTTAATGGCTTCTGTAATGTCTGTGACCCCACCTAATGGGGCTTCACCCAAGGCTAAAATAATTTTTAACGCTTCATCCGACTGATTTAACGAATACTCCACTTGTTTCTCATCAATGGATGGACTTAAATACTCCACTCGCTTTTGTCCGAGTGAACAAGCACATAATGAATCTACCGTTTGTTTAATTTTATTAAATTCTAATATTTGAATGGCCTGTTTCATTAATCTCACTCCAACTGCCTAAAAAATGCAAAAATTTTATCTTTAATATTTTAACACAAAACACTCTAAAAACCTAGTATTCTTCTCAAGACACAAGACGTTCTATCATAAAACAAATGACTCTCAACAAATAGAGACAATTTCTTATATTTTTCACACTTCAACACTATTTCAAGATCAAGCCACGTCAAATTTTCATTCCGACCATAAAAGTATGAACCTATAAAAATCCAACCGTTATTCTCTCATTTATAATAGGAAATTTTTTTATTTTCTGTTAAAATCATAATATCATGAAGAAGGGTTGGTGACGAGATGGCTTCAACAATTACACTTACAGTCTCTCAACAAATGTTAGAAAAAATGTATCAACACTATACAAATCAAATTATTAAAGTCCCAAATCATACATTATTCCAGGCGAAAACGACGCATTGTACCATCACAGCTTATTTAAGTAAAAAGGTTGTCTTTCAAGGAAAAGCACCTGAGGTAGAGGCTCAAAAGTGGCAAACGCCCCCTCAAGCAGCGAGTACTAAAGCTAAAACATCCAGCTCAAAACTTCCAGCGAATATCGCAAGTTTAAGTGCCATCGGTTGTGATGAAGTTGGAACCGGTGATTACTTTGGTCCACTTGTTGTTTGTTGTGCTTATGTCCCAGAAGAATTAATTTCTAAATTACAAGCGATGGGAATTAAAGATTCTAAAGCATTAAAAGATCCAGAAATTTGTCATCTGGCCGAACAAATCGAACCCCTTATTGCTCATCAAGTCCTCATTCTTCCAAATGAAAAATATAATACAATGATTGACAGAGGAATGAATGCTAACTCGATTAAAGCGTTCTTACATAATCAGGCGCTAATTAAATTAACAACCTCACTTCCTCACTATCCCTCATATTTGATTATGGATGAATTCGTGAACGAAAGAAAATATTTTGACTATTTAAAAGCATTACCCAAACAACCAACAATTATTAAAGAAAATCTCCATTTTATCCAAAAAGGAGAGTCAGTTCATGTTGCAGTCGCTGCTGCTTCAATTTTGGCTCGTGCATCATTTGTTAAATATATGAATATCATGAGTAAAAAGTTAAACTTTGATTTACCAAAAGGAGCTGGAAATCCAGTTGATGTAGCTGGACGTCGTTTTGTTCAACAATTTGGACCAGAAAAACTCAAAGAATTAACTAAATGGCACTTTGCAAATACGAATAAAATCTTAAAATAAAAATATATAAATCCCAATCAGTTTTCCAAAACATAAAAACTTTTAACAAGACTATAGGATATCTTGGTATAAAATATATTTCTATTCCTATATAGACTAATCTAATTAAAAAGTACCTTATGATATAGACCACGAAAAAAGCCTATACGATAAGGTACTTTTTGTTATACTACTTTTTAATTAGTACAGTCTTTTTATATTGTTGACAAAGGGCGGTAAATACGGGCACATATAAAAAGAGCTCACATCAAGTTGAGCTCTTTTAAAATTATTTTTTAAATAGTTCATTAAAATCTAACTGAAGAGTTTCTATAAATTGTTCAGCTTTTTCAAGTTGATCCGTTTGATAATAATAAGCAATCATAGCTCTATTATACAGCGTATAGTCTGTTTGTTTAGTAATTGCAGCACCACGATTAAATAATCCTACTAACAAGACAAGAATAGTGGCACCTGCTAATATCGTACGCGATAAGTAATATTTATGTTTGGGTAATCCGGTAATACTTGCAATTAAGAACCCTCCTAAAAAGCCTCCCAAATGTCCATAAAAATCAATATTAGGTTCTAAAAATATCCATATGACTGAGAATAATAAAATCGGTAGCACAAGAGTTCGAACAAAATGCATAAACATTTTACGACTTTCGATTCCAAGAAACAATAGCGCTCCAAGCAAGCCATAGGCAACGGTTGAAGCTCCAATGGATAATCCATCAATAAAGGCATAGCTGCATAAATTTCCAAAAATCGCAGATCCAATGATGATAACTAACATTCGCCACCATCCAAATACATGCTCAACCATTCTTCCAAATTGATAAATAAAGACAAGATTAAACAATAAATGCATTAAATCTAAATGTAAAAAAGCCGGTGTTATTAAACGATAATACTGTCCTGCTAAAATGAGTGGATTATACTTAGCACCATAATCAATCGCAACAGCAGCAAACCATTCATTAATCGGTTTAAACTGTAAAAAAGCAAAAATAGCAATTAAACACACAATAAATCCGTATGTAATAAATGATTTATTTTGAAACATTAGCATTTTTTTTACCTTCATTGCTTTTTCTTTCGTGGCTTGTTGCATGAGAGGGATTAACTCAATCATTGAACGTTCTAACTGTGCTTCTTTTAAATGTGGGAATAACTGTTGTAATTCCACATCTTGTTTTAAATCACTCGGCTGATTAACATGAACAATCTTAAGATACTTACGATGAGACTCTAGAAAACGTGAACTATATTGGTCTAAATTAAGGATAATGACATTTAATCTTCCCATTAAGTATCGACGACGAACACGTGAACGAACAGCATCTACCTGATTAAAGAATTGAGTGGCTTGATGTTCATTAAAGAGATTACGTTGATTGATATAAATCAATTGAACAGTTGGATGAGATAAGTTTTCTAACCAAATATCTCGTTCATTACCTACATAAACGTAATTTTCCTCAACTATGAGATAATTAATAATATTCATGGCAAGCTCACTTTGAATATCAATTCGTATTTCTTTCATCACACCTTGATTGCTCATGTTTAAATCACCTATACCTATCCTAAATTTTCAAGACTCTCAAGTGCCTCCTCAAAATATGAAGGAAGTGGCGTTGAGAATTCTAAATACTCCCCGGTCTTTGGATGATCAAATCCTAAAATTGCTGCATGTAAAAATTGACCATGCTCCCCACCAATTGTTTTGCGTGGACCATATTGTGGATCACCCGCTAATGGATATCCAATGTATTTCATATGGACACGAATTTGATGTGTACGCCCTGTTTCAAGACGACATTCAATTAAGGTAAAATCTTTAAAACGTCTTAACACTTTAAAGTGAGTGACTGCATGTTTTCCACCTTCAATAACTGTCATTTTCTTACGATCTTTTGGATCACGACCAATTGGTGCATCAATCGTTCCATTATCATGAGGAATAACACCATGTACAAGGGCAATATAACGACGAGTCACTGTTTTTTCCACTAATTGATTCACTAACGATTCATGAGCTAAATCATTTTTAGCTACCATTAATAATCCTGATGTATCTTTATCAATACGATGGACAATTCCAGGACGTAATACGCCATTAATTCCAGATAAATTTTTAGCTTGAGCCATTAAACCGTTAACTAATGTTCCACTCATGCTACCTGGTGCTGGATGTACGACCATTCCAGATGGTTTATTGACAACAATCACATAATCATCTTCATGAACAATGTCTAAATCCATTTCTTCAGGAACAACATCTAATGCTTCTGGTTCTGGAATAGTAATATCGATTTGATCGTTTAAACGACATTTATAATTTGCTTTTTCATTTTTTCCATTAATTAAAACTTGTTGATCTTTAATTAATTGTTGAATATATGAACGTGATAAATCGCTAAATAATTCACTTAACACTTTATCTAAACGCACACCTACTAATTCTTCTGGTACTAAGACTGTTTCTTGTTCCATAAACGCCCATCCTTTCACAAAGCAGAAAACTATTTAAGCATTTACTACTTATCTTGTTGCAATTTTATTTCTTTATGTCGATACACTGGTGTAGGAATAAATGAAGCTTTTAAATCTATGATTGTGAGTGACGTTTAATATCTAAAATGGCATCCACCGCCATTAAGAATACCCCAATACATAGGGCACTATCTGCAATATTAAAAATCGGGAAATCGTAACCAAAAATATACGTATTAATGAAGTCAACGACATGTTGATACATCACGCGGTCAATGAAGTTTCCTAATGCACCACCTAAAATTAATGATAAGGCAATCACTAGCAACTTTTCTTTTTTTATATCTAATTTTCTAATCCATAAGATAACCAAACCAATGACCACTAATGTCACAACATAAAAGAAAATCATTTTCCCTTGTAAGATTCCCCATGCTGCACCTTCATTTCGGTGAGAGGTGATATATAAAAAGTTATCAATCACTGAAATAGATTGACCTAGGGTCATGTATTTCACAACTAAAAATTTAGTTAATTGATCGACGATAATCGTCACAGCGACAATCGCTAAAACAAGCCACATTTATCTCACTACTCCTTTAGTATTCGTTTTATTTTGACATTTTAACATTATAACAAACAATTCTATTTTTGTATATAATATTTCCCTATTGTGGAAAGCACTTCTTAATACTTTTTCATCTCTCCTTATTCTTTTGATAAAAAGAACATCAATACATAAGTCTATTTTACTATTTTTGGAATAAATAATCACCTCTTTCTGATTCTTAAAATGGGTTTGGTACACATTCTATTTAGATTTCAGAGCCTGTCAAGTTAAGTGTGTAAACTATTTTTAAAATTTATAGGTAGGGTGTTAAACGATCTGGATATAAGATTAATAATTGATTTAATATTTGACTCCAGTTTGAGATTTGACGTTGCCACTTCTTAGTGAATTCCATGGTTTGTAGATAGATTAATTTCATCACAGATGTTTCATTTGGGAAAGCTCCTTTATTTTTCAGAACTTTTCTTAATTGACTATTATAGCTCTCAATAGCGTTTGTTGTATAAATCATTTTTCGTATTTCTTTCGGAAAATGAAAGAGTTGATAAACTTCTTCGATGTTATTTTCCCAAACCCTAACTGCTAAAGGTATCAGTGGATTCCATTTATCCTTAAAGGTCTTAAAGGCTTGTTCTGCTGCCGGTTGATTGATGGCTTGATAGATTTGTTTCAAGTCATAACAGAATGATTTTCTATCTTGATAAGAAACAAATTTTGTTGATTGACGGATTAAATGAACTAAACAACGTTGAACTAAGGCATGAGGAAAAACAGCTTGAATGGCTTGTTTAAAACCACTTAAACCATCGACACAAGCGATACAAATATCTTGCACTCCACGCGCTTTTAGTTCATCTAACAAACTCATCCAATAAGAGGCGCTCTCTGCTTCACCAATAGAGAGACTTAAGATGTCTTTACGGCCCTCCAAAGATACTCCTATGATGCAGTAAACAGCCTTATTCGAAGCACTTATTCCATCACGCACTTTGACATGAAGAGCATCTAAGTAGATGATAGGATACACCGCATCCAAAGGTCTCTGTTGCCACTCCTGAATGAGTGGGATGACTTTATCAGTCACAGCGGAAATGGTTTCATGAGAGGTTTCGAATCCATAAATTTCTTCTAACGTTTTAGAGATATCACGTGTCGATAATCCCTTAGCATAAAGAGATAGAATCTTATCTTCAATTCCAATCACATTCGTTTGACGCTTAGGAACAATTTGAGGTTGAAATGACCCCTCACGATCTCTTGGAGCCTGCACTGTTGTTTCTCCGAGTCGTGTCTGAATCGTTTTGGGTTTACGTCCATTTCTTGCATTTGAAGTTGATTTATTACGAAAATCATATCGACTGTAACCTAAGTGTTGGTCTAATTCTGCTTCAAGTGCTTGTTCGATAAAGCTACCAAACATATCTAATAAGGCAGCTTCAATATCACCAGCAGATTTAATTTCATATTCATCTTGAATGAGGTTAAATAATTGATTCATTGCAGCTTTTCTTGTCATAAATGATAAACTCCTTCGAAATTAGTTAACTTATTATGGTAACTATTCTAAGAGTTTACACACTTTATCTTACAACCTCAGATTTCAACTCTTATACAAACAAAGTATCTATCTACACCTTCCCCCCATCTTATTTTATAAGGATAATCATGATAAATATGAATTCACAGCTAAGCTGATACCATTCATTTGCTCTTTTCTATATCTTAATTATTAACTTTTTTTCAACTGTATGTTTTATCAATATCCTTCTTAAATAATGCAGTGACGATTCATGATTCTATCATTGCACTTTAATCATTGAAACTGCTATCATACGGTGAAAAATTAAGTTTACCTTTTAATCGGTCATAAAAAGATGAGTAAAGCTCTAATTTCATTAGTCAATATCCCCTTTATTATGCCATTCTTTTTTAGATTAATTTCCATAACCTTTATTAATCGTACCTTATTCAATGACTAATAAAAAAATAGCCACTAGTTTTCTAGTGGCATCAAAATCATGCTTTTAAAAAATTATTTCATTTCTGTTTCAACAGTAATTTTAACTTCTTTCATTTGACGGTACTTCACTCCCGCTGCATCTAGCATTCGCTTTGAAGCAAGGGTGCTATCAGTATGCGCATACTTATCACTCATATAAATAATTTCCTCAATTCCAGATTGAATAATATATTTTGCGCATTCATGACACGGGAATAATGAGACATATAATCGGCATTTTTTTAAACGAGTTGTACTATTTAAAATTGCATTTTGTTCTGCGTGAACCACATAGGGATATTTAGTTTCTAGAAACTCACCTTCACGTTCCCATGGGAATTCAACATCTGAACATCCGTGTGGAAATCCATTGTAACCAATCCCAACAATGCGATTATCTTCATTAACAATACATGCACCTACTTGTGTTTGAGGATCTTTACTTCTCATGGCTGAAAGTAATGCTATTCCCATAAAGTATTCATCCCAACTTAAATAATTTTCACGCATATAATCCACTCCTATATTGCTCTTAATGATTCATCTTTAATTATAACTGATATTTAAAATATTTGCTTGAATTTCATGATTTTTCTGTAGCCCTGAAAGTTTTAGCGATTGAATTTGATAGGTTGAATCTTCATTTACTAACTTAAAGCTTCCATTTAATTTGTCAACCGCAATCTCACTCAGGTAGATATTATACCCACTAAAGTCGCCATTGACCGTTGAAGTAGATAACCCACGACCTGAGATATCTGATAATAAGAAATCACCCTTCACCGTTTCAGCAATAAATCGGTCAGCCTTGACACGTTCAACGTCTAAGCTTCCATTGACAGTCTGTAAACATAAAACATTACTAACATTACTATCGGTTACAAAAATCTCTCCATTTACTACCGAAAGGTTTGCTTGAGTAAATGCTGAGTGAGAAATGGTTACATCACCGTTTACTGTTGAGGCTGCTAAATCTATCCCTGATAACTCAATCATTACATCACCGTTGATTGTTTCTAGGTTCACATCTACTGATTCTGTCGGTACTTTAATGACTACTTGTGCTTTCTGATAATTATTCCACCCAAACAACCAAAATCTAACTTGTTTTTTCTCTTTGATTTGTAGTTCTCTTCCATCAAAATCAATTCGATAACGCTCAGGAACCTTCGTCTCAATCGCTACTTCTATGTGATCGCCATCTGTTTTTTGCACCGTAACATCTGCATTCACTAAATCTGCCTCAATATCTAACTGAATACCTTGCCAAAAATATTGACTTTCATAAATAGATTGACCATCTAAGCCGGTCTCATACGTTAAATTTGAAGTGAACTTCTTATTGAAATCTAATTGGAATTCATGATTTGTAAACTCCTCTACTTCTGTGATTATACGATTCAAACTATCTGGCAATTTCGTGACCTCATAAATCATCAAAGTGATTAAACTTCCAACAAAAAGAATCACCGCTAACACAATTGAATAGATTAAATACTTTTTCATGAAATCTCCCCCCTATGTATTTAAAATGACGGATGAAGTAGCGTCCAAGGACATATAGTCCATAGAAAAGTGTAATTTGGGTATTAACCAATAATATACTAATACTCAACAGCAAAAAAATAATGACCACGTAAAGTGAATCAATAAAAATGATACGGTAAAAGCTTCATTCCCCCCAACAATGAATCCTAAACCAGCTCAATCTACTGAAAAAGCTACTATTAAAAATATTGCACTCAAGGTGATAAAAAGAACTTGTTCTAAGGTCGGCTTCCCATTACTTCTCTTAGCCTCATTCAATTAATTAATAGCTGCATTAACTCCTTTTTTGACATGATTAATCACTTGTTCTTGATTAAAATTGAACTTTGAATCATATCCAAGTGCTTGTTTAGCTTCTTTAGTCACGTCTTTAGGTGAACTTAAACGTTGTAAAATTTGATCTTCCATAGTTCCTTCAGCTAACATCTAAGAAATTTGCTCTCGATAATTATCTAAAATATCTTCTCAATCATCTTCTAATAGCTACTTTAAGTCTTTCTTGAGTGCTTCTAGCCAGTTTTGTTTTTCAATCATTTTACAATTTATTCATTTTAATCCTAATAACGTTTTTCACTTTCCTTTATAGAACTAAGTTTTATATAAAGAGATTTGATATAAAAAAAGACAATAACCTAAAGGTTATTGTCTAAAAATTACTATCCATTCACAACTTCTGAACAACGAGGACAAATTCCTTGTTCGTTCACATCAGTTACAACTAACCAGCAACGGTCACATGTGTGTCCTTCGGCTGCTTTAACGACAACAGCTAATCCATCGAATTTTAAGGCATTTTCAGGAGCTGCTCCTTCTTCAATCACTAACTCAGAAACGATGAAGATTTGTTTTAAGTCAGCTTGTAACGACTCAAGTAATTCTTTCGTTTGCGCATCTGGATATAAGTGTAATGAAGCAGTTAATGATTTACCGATAACTTTCTCATTACGAGCCTCTTCTAATGCTTTTAATACGTCATGACGAAGTGATAATAATTGATTCCATTTTACAGTCACTTCAGCCGCATTTGCATACTCTTTTACAGTCGGCATATCAGTTAAGTAAGCTGACACTTCTGTGCTTCCTGGGATATATGAATAAACTTCATCCGCTGTATGAGGAATAACTGGTGCTAATAAGCGAACCATATCTGATACATGGTGATATAATACTGTTTGAATAGAACGGCGAGCTTTACTATCTTCTGCATCGATATATAAAATATCTTTCGTGAAATCTAAGTAGAATGAACTTAAATCATTTGAGATATAGTTATTCACTGTTTTGAAGACATCATCGAAACGGTATTCTTCATAGGCAGCTTTTAATTCTGCTGTTAATTCATTTAAACGAACCATCATGAATTGATCAACTTCATTTAAGTCTTCATAAGCCATTAAATCTGTTTCTGGATTAAATCCATGTAAGTTTCCTAATAAGAAACGGAATGTATTACGTATTTTACGGTAGCTTTCAGATACTTGTTTAATTAAGTCTTCTGAAATACGAACGTCTGCTTGGTAATCAACTGAAGCCACCCATAAACGAACGATATCTGCTCCGTAAATGTTGATTAATTTTAATGGATCGATAACATTCCCGATTGATTTAGACATTTTACGTCCTTGTCCATCTAAAACGAATCCGTGACTTACGACTGTTTTATATGGTGCACGCCCTGTCATCGCAACTCCTGTTGATAATGAAGAGTTGAACCATCCACGATATTGATCAGATCCTTCTAAGTATAAATCTGCTGGGTATGGTAATCCACGTTCAACTAATACTCCGTGGTGAGATGACCCTGAATCGAACCATACATCCATGATATCCATTTCCTTACGGAATTTACCATTTGGACTACCTGGGTGAGTGAATCCCGCTGGCAATAATTCTTCAGCTTCTAATTCAAACCAAATATTTGATCCTTTTTCACGGAATAAGTCAGCCACATGATTGATTACTGCTTCATCTAAGATAGCTTCTCCATCTTCAGCATAGAAGACTGGAATTGGAACTCCCCAAACACGTTGACGAGAAATACACCAGTCCGCACGATCTTTAATCATGTTTCCTAAACGAACTTCTCCCCAAGCCGGTAGCCAGTTCACTTCTTTGATTTGTTCCATCATTTGATCTTTTAATGCTTCAATTGAAGCAAACCATTGCTCAGTCGCACGGAAGATGATTGGTTTTTTCGTACGCCAGTCATGTGGATATGAGTGAGTGATGAATTTTAATCCAAGTAATGCACCATTCTCTTCTAATTTTTGACCAACAGCTTTGTTAGCATCTTCGTAGTATAATCCTTCGAACTCTAACGCTTCTTTTGTCATATATCCACGATGATCAACTGGGCATAAGACTTCTAAGTTATATTTACGTCCAACATTGAAGTCGTCTTCCCCGTGTCCTGGGGCTGTATGAACTAAACCTGTTCCAGCTTCAAGTGTGACGTGATCTCCTAAAATTAATAATGATTCACGGTCAAAGATAGGGTGTTTAGCTGTCATATATTCAAAATCAGAACCTTTATGAGTTGCAACCACTTCATAGTTTTCCCATCCGAACTCTTCCGCTAATTGTTTCACTAACTCTTTAGCAACAATGAATTTACGATCGTTAACAGCAACTGTCGCATACTCTAAATCTGCGTTCACACAGATTCCTAAGTTTCCTGGAATTGTCCAAGGTGTCGTTGTCCAGATAACGAACTCTTCATCTCCTGATAAAATACCTTTTCCATCTTGTACTTTAAATGCCACATAAATTGATGGAGATTTTTTATCATGATATTCGATTTCTGCTTCAGCTAATGCTGTTTCAGAAGATGGTGACCAATAGATTGGTTTTAACCCTTTGTAGATTAAACCGTCTTTAACCATTTTACCGAAGACTTTGATTTGCTCAGCTTCAAATTCTTTTTGTAATGTGATATATGGATTTTCCCAATCACCTAATACCCCTAAACGTTTGAATTGCGCTTTTTGTCCTTCAACTTGTTCTAAAGCATATTGCTTACATAATTCACGGAATTCAGCAATTGTTTTTTCTTTACGATTAACTTTTTTATTATTTGTTAAAGCTTGCTCGATTGGAAGTCCGTGTGTATCCCAACCTGGAATATATGGAGAATAGAATCCATTCATATTTTTATAACGAACAACAAAGTCTTTTAAAATTTTGTTTAATGCATGTCCCATATGAATATTTCCATTAGCATATGGAGGTCCATCATGTAAAACGAAAGGCGTTTTATCTTTATTTTTATCTAATACTCGTTGATAGACATTTTCGTCATACCACTTTTGCTCAATTTGTGGTTCACGATTTGGAAGGTTTCCACGCATTGGGAAATCTGTTTTAGGCATTAATAAAGTTTCTTTTAATTCCATCGTACGATCGCTCCTTTTTTATATTCCTCATATAGTTTGCGAAAATAAAAAAGAACTTTTCATCACATAAGGACGAAAAGTTCCGTGGTACCACCTTAATTCGCAGTAGAAATCAAAAAGCTACTGCCTCAAACTATTTATCGCATAGTATACGTCATGCTTTTTATCACATGAAAGCTCCTGGTTGATTCTATACTACTCTTTTTATCGGCCTTTCACCGTCACCGACTCGCTAGAAAAAAGTTGATAATATAGCATGGTCCACTCTTCGCTAATATTTACTATATTTGTTTATCATTTTAAAGAATTCAGCTAAAAAAATCAATAGATTTTTTAACTTTTTCCAAAACAATTTCGAATATCATCAACTTTTGTATTTAGGAAATCGATTAATTCATCTTTAATTTGTAGTTGTTGTTGCTCAAACAGTGCTGTTTCCTCCATGATCTTCTCTACATCACAAATGGCTTGCTCAATCATGACCTTAGAAATTTTTTCTGTTTCTTGAATGATTTTAATCGCATCGCGTTTGGCATGTGATTTCAATAATTCAATCTGTTCCAGTTCGGATTTCAAATGGGATTCAGAGTTTTCTTGCATAGTTTGCACTTCTTTTTTTAATGATTTATTTTGCTTTTCTAATGCTTCTATTTGTTCAATCAATAAACAAAAGACACGATAAAGTTCATCATCTGAAAACTTTCCCCACGATTTTTTCATCTGAGTCTTTAATATCTCTGCTGGCGTCATGTCTTCCCCCCCTAACTACACTGTTTTCCCAATAATAACTACAATTCTTCCACTCTTAGTGATTGATTTTTGTGCCAATAGTTTATATCGTCCATATCGTTTAATCGAGATAACATCACCAATTTTACACTGATATGAGTGATTTTGTTCTAATTTAAAATTAAGCTGGATATTTCCTTGCTTCATGTATTCAAACACTTCGGAACGTGAAGCCTTCATCAAGCTAGCCACCACAACATCAAGTCTCATCGAACTGATAATATATTCATTTTCTTCATATTGTTCTAGCTTTTCTAACCCTTTGATATCGACCTTCAGGAGTGAGATAGGATGTCGTCCCACCTTAGTGAAATACTGCATAATAAACGATGCAAACTCTTCACAAATAGCAACATAAATCTTCCCTGTCTCTAACACTAAAATATCACCGACCAACGCTCGGTCAATATTAAGTGCCGTTAGCGAGCCAAGAACTTGTCGATGTTCAATTGTCACTAGACGATGATGATACTGCACCTCATAACCAACCACTGTCTGATCAAACAACTCACCTGATAAATAAGCTGGGATAATAATGGCTCGTTTTCGTTCAGCATTTTTAAAGCCTCCCTCAAATCGAACCACTACATCCTCAAACTCATTCACCAATACTTGAACAACTTGCTGTTCACGTGGTGTTAAAAATTTTGTCTTTTTTATCTTATGACTATAATAAACTTGATGAATCCAGTCATTAACCTTCGTGACAAATTCATATTCGTGTTTATTAAAATGCTCGAGTCTCATAATAAGATATTAATTAATCCTTGCATAGCAAGATCTAACACGATAAATGCGATAATTGGTGAAAAGTCAATCATTCCAAGTGGAGGAATAATTTTTCTGAAAATTGACAAGTACGGCTCAACAAATCCACCAATGACACGCCCTAATTGTGTAGAACGACTTTCTGGAATCCAGCTCATTAAAATGTAAATAATCATTAAGAATTCATAAATTCTCAAAATAGCTGTAAATAATAATATGATTTGTGCCATATGTATTACTCCTCTATTTCTGGTTGTGTTTCGTTCATTGTCACTTGTCCTTCTGTTTCAACATTTTTTGGTGTACATAAGAATAAGTTTGTTCCAACGCGTTTAATATCTCCATCAATAGCATAGATTGTTCCACTTAAGAAGTCGACCACGCGTTTCGCTTGTGATTTTTCTAAGCGTTGTAAATTAATGAAAACCGGATAGTTTTCTTTTAAACAATCTGCAATATCTTGTGCATCTGAGTATTCATTTGGTTCACGAATAATCACTTTATTTAAATTGCTATCAAATTTTAGTTTATTTGTTTCTGTATTCATTGGCATCACAGTACTCTTTCCTTTATTTATCGTTTGATTTGCTGGATTTGATACAACTGTTAAATCTGGTTTAGGGGCTGGCGTTGGCTTTACCACTTCAGGCTCTTCGAACTCTTCTTCGAAGTCATCCATCTCATATTCCTCTTCATCTATTCCCATCATTGTTTTAAGCTTATCTTTAAAACTCATCTTCTTCTCCTCCTATAACTAATTCTCTTTATGTGCTGAATATACTAGTCTTGAAATAGAATGGACCCTAATCGTATATGGGTTGCTCCCTCTTCAATGGCAATCGTATAGTCATTACTCATTCCCATTGATAAATTTGAACACTCTACTCCTTCTAGATTTAACTGTGAAATACTGACCTGTAATTGCTTTAGCGATTTGAAGCAGTCGCGAACGATGGTCTCATCTTCCGTATTTGGAGCCATTGTCATAAGCCCAATCACTTTAATGATTGGATACTCTTTTAAAGCTTGTAAGAACGGAATCACTTCCTCAGAACGAAGACCATGTTTGCTCTTTTCTCCACTTACATTAACTTGAATAAAGCAAGGTAATGGCTGTTGTCGGTATTTCTGTATTTCTTTTGCAAGTGATAAACGATCGAGTGAATGAAGGCAAGCAATCTCATTAATCACGTCCTTCACTTTACGCGACTGTAAGGTCCCTATAAAGTGCCACTCAATAGGTAAAGATAATTGGCATTTCTTCTCTAACAAAGAATCCACACGATTCTCACCCATCATCGTAATTCCACTTTCAAAAAGTGCAATCATTTGCTCTGGATCAGCATATTTTGTTGCAGCAACAATGTTTACAGCTTGTGGATCAGTAGTAAATGATTGGATATTTTGTCGAACTGCATCGACGTTTTTTTGAATATTCATATTACACACCTATCAACTAATAATATTACTGCATGATACTATAAATTATACCATATTTCATATTGAATGGAAAATTTTTTTACGATGTATCTCGTAAATATGACAGCTTAATATTCATTTAATCGCTGAGCCACATTTACAATAATTACATCTTCCCCAATTTTCAAAATTTGATTCCATGGAACGACAACCGCTGATTCATCTTTTGAAAAAAAGCTAACAAACCTCATAGAAGGTTGTACTGTAATTGCAATAATTTGTCCTGAGTTTGTATCAATTCTTAAACTAGAAACAAATCCGATGCGCTCACCAGTCACCACATTAATTACATCTTTTTCTTCAATATCACTCAATGTCATAATTGAATCTTTCATCTTCTCCCCCGCCTTCTTATCTTTGTAATTTATTTTATGTATTTCTTTCAATAAATATGTAATATTCAAATTTACATTCAATTTTTATAGAAAAAGAATCAGCGCCAACAAACGCTGATTCTTTCATAATTAACTTTTCATCATTTCTTCCATAATTTGTAGAGCATTCTTTTCTAAACGTGACACTTGGGCTTGCGAAATTCCAATTTCAGCTGCAATCTCCATCTGCGTTTTTCCCATGAAATAGCGATCATGGATAATACGTTTTTCACGTTTACCAAGACGTTTAAACCCTTCTTCAAGCATCAATTTGACACTCCATTTTTCATCCGTAATACTGTCGTCTCTGATTTGATCAATCAAATGAATAGTATCTCCACCATCATTGTAAATAGGAGAGAAAATTGAAACAGGATCAGAAATCGCCTCAACAGATAAGACAACATCTATCGGCTCAACACCTATTGCCGCAGCAATCTCTTCATTCGTCGGATCACGCTGTAATTCAATGGATAGCTGGTCCTTCATCTGAAGCACTTTATAAGCGGTGTCTCTTAAGGAGCGAGAAACACGTAATGAGTTATTATCTCGTAAGTAGCGTCGAATTTCACCAATGATCATCGGAACAGCATACGTCGAAAACTTCACCTCATGTGATAAATCAAAATGGTCAATAGCTTTCATTAAACCTAAACACCCAACTTGGAAAAGATCATCTAGATTTTCTCCTCGGTGATTAAATTTTTTTATTATACTTAGAACTAATCTTAAATTACCTTTAATTAATGTCTCTCGGGCACTCATATCACCACTTTGAAATTTTTTGAATAATTCAACCATTTCTATATTTGTTAATACTTCTAATTTTGACGTGTCTACACCGACAATATCAACTTTATGTTTAGACATGATGGCCCCTCCTGTTGCATTACATTGTTTCTACAAAGAAGTATGAGCAACATCATGTCATATCATTCATGATTTACCAGTTTATTATTATCTTTTTTTCGACATTTTACTTTGTTTTTAGAACTTCTTTACGAATTTTATCGATGATTTTTTTCTCTAGTCGTGAAATATACGATTGGGAAATATCAAGTTTTTGTGCAACCTCTTTCTGCGTTAACGGATCCTCACCACAAAGTCCAAAACGCATATACATAATCTCTCGCTCACGACGTTTCAAACGGTTAATCGCATCAAACACAAGTTGTCGTTCAACATCCTCTTCAATATCTTTATAAACCTCATTCTCCTCTGTTCCTAAGATATCTGAAAGTAATAATTCATTTCCATCCCAGTCTACATTTAATGGTTCATCTAATGAAACTTCGTGTCGAATTCTGTTAGTCTTTCTAAGGTGCATTAAAATTTCATTTTCGATACATCGTGAAGCATACGTGGCTAATTTAATATTTTTATCCATCTTAAACGTTTGCACACCTTTAATGAGTCCAAGCGTTCCAATACTAATTAAATCTTCCAAATTAACACCAGAACTTTCAAATTTCTTTGCAATATAAACCACTAACCTTAAGTTGTGCTCAATGAGTGTTTGTCTTGCTCGTTCATCTCCAGCCTGAAAATTTGTTAAAATTCTGAATTCCTCATCTTTTGATAATGGTTCTGGTAACGTTTCATTTCCACGAATATAATTAACATATTTCTTCTTACGTTTAAAAACCCTTTCAAACCAATTGATAAAAAACATCATTAAAGACTGCATTCCACTTCCCCCTTAACTCCCTATCCTTTTATATACTTCTAACCATACTTGGCTGTAATAAAAAATCATACTCATAAAACTGATTTTCTACTACCCCTATCAGCACGTTTCGAACAACTTGGTCATTAATTAATAATAATGTTGGTTTAAACACTAGTAAGTGTTGCTGATCGTCATTAATCACAGAATAACTGGTAGACCAAGATGATATACGATGCTTCATTAAAAAATCTTCCATCGATTCTTTACAAAACATTTCTTTTGGAACCATCATGATAGGCAGCGCTGTTTTTTCATCTATTAGGTGATTTCCAGTATCCACAAAACCACTCCCCTTAATTTCAATCGGTCCGCAAAAAATACGCACATCATAAATAAATTGATTGATTAATTGTTGATCATTCAACCAGCGAACCTTTAATACATAGATTAAAGTAACAATAAATGCTAGAACAAGTAAAATTAAAATGTATGGAATGATTGTTAAATCAAATTTAATGAAATGACTAATAGTATAAATCGCTCCACTTAATATAAGACTTAAACAATAGAAATACAATACTTTAGTCATAAAACACTTGATGTTTTGTTTTGAAAATACAATGGCAAGCATCACAAATGGAACTAACCCTACTAAAGTCGTAAAATCCATCATAAATAACAATGTACTGAGAACTAGACTACTGATTAATCCTAAGCTTAAGCGAGAGAGCCTCATTTTTTCATCAGTTAAGATAGCAACACCATTTAAAATAAGGTAATCATATATCAAATTTTGAATGATGAATAAATCGATGTACATAAACCCCCTCCTTCTTCTAACGATGATTACCTCTACATTTTATCCGACCGAGAGTGTAAAATGTGTCAATTCTTTGTTGCTTATTCATTTTATTTAAGACGGATATTATCTTTTTTCGTAAAAACTTTTATTGTTCAAGGTATAAAAAGTATATCTAATATATAAAATAAATATATATTGATATCTTTTAATCTCACCTTGAGTAAACTATTCCACTTACTGAGCCACAGTGTCTCTTATTACAATTAACTCATCTTTATTAACAAATAAAAAAAGAGAGCTAAGCTCTCTCTTATTTATAACGGTTCATTAACCAGTTCGGAATCATTTCTACACTATCTCCACCAAATGGTTGACGTTTTGGTTGAGATGGTTTTGGTTGTTCAGCCGATGGTTGTGTTTCCTGCTCTGATTGAGGTGTTGATGTTTTCTTGTTACGATTATCACCAATTAACATTTCAACTGGCTTTGCTGTTGCATTTGTTTCGTCAAATCCAGTTGCGATGACTGTAACGATTAAATCTTCACCTAAATCAGGGTTAATTGTTGCCCCATAAATAATATTAATCTCAGTTGTTGATGCATCACGAATTGTACGTAACGCTTCATCAACTTCAAATAGGGCAATATCCATCCCACCAGAAATATTGATAATTGCATCCGTTGCTCCATCAATATCATTTTCAAGTAATGGACTTGCAATAGCTTTTTTAGCAGCTTCAGTTGCACGGTTTTCTCCCGTTCCAAGACCAATTCCCATGATTGCTGAACCTTTGTTATGCATAACCGTTTTAACGTCAGCAAAGTCAAGATTGATTAAACCTGGTACTGCGATAATTTCTGAAATTCCTTGAACCCCTTGACGCAATACGTTATCCGCTTCACGGAATGCTTCTAACATTGGTGTTGTACGATCAACGATTTGTAATAATCGATCATTAGGAACTGAAATTAATGTATCAACATTAGCCTTTAGTTCCGCGATTCCACGTAATGCGAAATCAGTACGACGTTTTCCTTCAAATGTGAATGGACGCGTGATAATCCCAACCGTTAACGCTCCACTTTCTTTTGCAGCTTTAGCAATAACAGGGGCAGCACCTGTACCAGTTCCACCACCCATACCACAAGTGATGAAGACCATGTCAGCTCCTTTTACTAATTCTTTAAGCTCACTTAAATTTTCTTCGGCAGCATGTTGACCTACTTCAGGATTTCCACCTGCACCTAAACCACGAGTTAAATCGCGTCCAATTTGGAATTTGCGATCAGCAATAGCAAGATTTAATGCCTGCGCATCTGTATTAACAACCACAAATTCTACACCTTGTACATCATTTTCAATCATTCGGTTGACAGCATTACTACCTCCACCACCAACACCAATTACAATAATTCTTGGGGCATACGTAAACTCATTTCCAAATCCGAAACCTTCCATCCCTGAAACCTCCTCTTACTTTTACTTCTATTCTACTTTTTCATCAAATATCATATCGAAAATACGGACTAATACACCACTGTTTTCTAACTTATGATCCATAAATGTTCTGTCATGCCCTTTTGTTTTAGGTGTCACCTCTGTTGGTACGGATTCAACCATACTCAAAGGTGAATCTGCTATGACATTCGCATATTGGTCAAAGTCAATTATATTACTTTTTTGTCCAGTCAACAACGACATTTCATGAATAAATGTTGCCATCCCAATTAATTTTACATATTTAGTACTTCTAGCTCCAAGCATTGAAGGAGTAAAGACAGTTACCTCTTGAGCAAAGATTGCTTTTGCTAACAAATTAAACCCTTCAATCTCACTTGCACCACCTGTAAATATGTACTGCATCTGGTCATGTTTATAACAATTTTCAATTAAATATTGTTTAACTACCTTCAAAATTGCTTCATAACGAGATGTAATAATATCTGTTAACATCTGACGTGTAACACAGACAAACTGACCATCTAAATCATCAGCATAAATAATCTCGGGAGCAGTTGATTCATGATAAATTCGACCAAAGTTTAACTTTAACATTTCTGCTGTCTGTTCATCTACTTTAAATGCATCACTTATGTGTTGTGTCACATCTTGGCCACCCGTTGATAAAGAGACAGAAGACACAACTTTACCTGAGTGAACCACTGTAATTGTTGTCATATCCTTCCCGATATTGACATGACAAGCTCCTTTTTTCAACTGTTCTGACGTAAGAGCGTACATCGTTTCTGCAACACTTCCCAAAACAATATCTGCAATTCTAAATCCTGCTAATTCAGCGATGTTAATTAAGTTGTAAACTAACGAGGCAGAGGCAGTGACTTTTTGTGCATGTAAGATCAATTGTTTTCCAATAATACCAAGAGGGTTTTGAATCGCATTTTTATCATCTACAACAAAAGCTCGCGGCACAATATTAATGGCTACTTGATCATGATATGTTGGCTGATTAATAATATCACGGAACAACTGTTTGATATTAGCATGACTAATTGGTTGATTAGGGTCAAGCTCCAACGAATTAGCCACATTATCAATGCGACATTCTACGCTAGGAACAGCTAATAAAACATTTTGAATGTCTTGCTTTAAATCTGCTTCAACATTAGCTTTTAATAGCTTTAATTTTTCAACGATTTGATTCACATTGACGACATTTCCATTTTCAATTCCAGTTGCTACAACGGATTGCTGCGATAATACATAGAGGCGCTCTTGCCTAATATTACACACCATCATTCTAGCTTCTGCACAACCTATTTCTAAGCAAGCATAAATATTATTTTTCACCTCAAACCACTCCACTAACATATGGGTCTATTACCACAATATCATAATTTATTTTACTATATTTTTATAACAAAGAAAAGAGTATTTACAAAATATCATCGGGATAATCACACATTATACACATTATTTATCCACAGTCTACTCTTCAGTTAATAAGCCATTATTTTCATCCCTTAATAGAACCTTTTCAGAGCTTGAATACGGCTCAAAATAGTCTCCTACATCTAAGTGATATGTTCCTTTTACGCCTTCATACAAACTTGAGACTTTGTCGACCATTGTCTGATAATACTTAAGCTTATTGACCATACTATAACTATTTACATTAATGGTATTCCCATCCTTTAGAAAGAGAGAAAAACGATTAATATCTCCATACATTGGTTCATAGTGAATTTCCTTAATTAAATTAATTAGAATAGGATCAAGTTTTGTCATTGATTGAATAAATAAACTTAAAATTGAATCCTTCAACGTTTCTTTAGTCAAACCGTAAATAACTGTACCTTGACAAGTTACATTTATCGCTTGATCATTATCAATTAACCTTCCATCACTTAAAACATAGCGAAAACCACCATCAAGCTCAACACATCCGATAATATCTTTTTCTTTCACTTCAATGTTCAACTGATTTATCCCTGTTTTCTTCACGGTTACATCGGTAATCAGTGGATGTTTTAAAATATCAGTCGCAATTTTTTCCGTGTCTAACTCAAGAAAATAATCTTGATACGTTAGACCCGTCAGATGAATTAACTCTGAACGTGAAACATAGTGTAATCCTTCAAAATAAATCACCGATAGTTTACTCAATGATGATGTAAAATAAAAGATACTCCCAACAATAAGTATAATAAAGAGACTAAAAAAGAAGCTTTTAACCTTCTTCTTTAGTCTTTTTTTAGGTTTATTCTTTGATTTTTGACGATATTGCTCTATTGAAACAACTTTTTTTACTGTCATTCTCCCCTCACCTACCAGTTAAACATTTCAACCTCTGGGTGTAATTCAATTCCATGCTTTTCTAAAACAACCGATTGAACATGTTGAATTAGTTCATAAATATCTTGTGCTGTTGCATCTCCAACATTAACAATAAAATTACAATGCTTCTTTGAAACTTCAGCCCCCCCAATACGAACACCACGTAAGCCTGAGTCTTCAATTAATT
The DNA here is from genome assembly GCF_001543345.1 of Turicibacter sp. H121. Lineage (NCBI taxonomy): Bacteria > Bacillati > Bacillota > Erysipelotrichia > Erysipelotrichales > Turicibacteraceae > Turicibacter > Turicibacter sp. H121. The sequence goes on from NZ_CP013476.1 coordinate 138,786, forward strand.
TCCACGAATAATGAGGTAGCGGATTACGGAATGTACTACCAGCTGAAGGCATATTCGTAGGTTGCGATTCAATACGACGAACTTTTCGAACTTTCATTAACTCAGCAATCTCTTCATAATTTCCTGGTTCAAGTTCTAACACAGCCTCAACAACTGTCCAATTCTTTTTATCTTGGAGAATAGAAGTACGATAAGCAAATTCTAATTCTTCATTAGATAACCAAATTAACTGTCCTTCTCCATCAATTACTAGCGCTTTTATTAAAATATCTTTAATCTCTTTATTATAAGCACCTGCATTCATGTAAATAGCGCCACCAACTGAACCCGGAACACCTGAAATAAATTCTAATCCTGATAAATTATTTTTTGCCACACGATTAGCAAGTAAGATGGTTGATACCCCTGCTCCAACAGTCACTATATTCTCATTGATTTCAATATGATCTAATCCTTTATCACACTTCACAATGATTCCTTTGAATAACTGATCCGATGGAAGTAAATTCGAACCTCTTCCAATTACTTTATATTTTAGATTGAGTTCACGAATTAATGTTAATGTTTGAACAAGAGATTCTTTTGAATTTGGCGTTACAAAAATACGAGCAGGCCCTCCCACACGAAACGTCGTATGCTTTGCAAGTGGCTCATTTTCTAATAAAAGTCCTAAATTGTTTTTTGTATACTCTTCTATAAAACTTTTAAACATTACAAACACCTACTTTTTCTCAATAATTTCATTCATCAATGTTATCAGACGTTGTGCTGCATCTGGAATTCCAAGTTGCTTTGAGGTGTTTTGCATATTTAGACGTAATTGATCGTCGCTCATAATCCTATCTATTTCGTTATATAATCGATCCCCGGTTAACTCTTTCTCAAGTAACAAGACGCCTCCACCATGATCTGTTAAGCTTCGTGCATTATACTCTTGATGATTCGCAGTAACATATGGAGATGGAATTAAAATACATGGAACGCCTAAAGCTGTGACTTCCGCTAAGAAAGTTGCACCTGAACGGCCGACAAATAAATCCATATTAACTAAGTATTGAGGCATATTATTAATAAATGGTAAAATATGTACATTTTGCAATTCTTCTACATTCTCAATACGACTTTTAATGGCTTCATAATGTTTGTTCCCCGTTACAAAAACAACTTCATAATCTGCTTTTTCATACTCTTTAATCATTGAAATAAAAGCATCGTTAATTGGCTCTGCACCACGACTACCCCCACTAATCATGACTGTCTTTTTATGGGGATTTAATCCTAAAGCACTTTTTCCAACCTTTAATGTCGATACAACTTCAGTAGCTCTTGGATTTCCTGTTAAAACGACTTTATTCTGAGGGAAATACGAACGTGCTTCCTCAAAACAAATGGCTACCTTATCAACATAGCGTGCTAAGAATTTATTCGTCACACCAGGCAAACTATTTTGTTCATGAATAATCGTTGGAATTTTTAATTTAGCGGCACTGTACACAACAGGCCCACAGACATAGCCACCGGTACCGACGACAACATCTGGTTTAAACTCTTTAATATATTTTTTTGAAACCGAAACTGATTTAAAAAACTTCATAATCGTCTTAAAATTCTCTAATGATAATGAGCGTTTAAATCCTGCTATTTCAATATGTTTAAATGGTAACCCTTCATGAGTTACAATTTCATTTTCTAATCCTTTTTCAGTTCCTATGTATAAAACTTCTAACTGGTCATCTACTTGTTGCAATGTTCGAACGACTGCAAGTGCTGGGTAAATATGACCACCTGTCCCACCACCAGTGACAAGGACGCGCATATTCTCACTCCTTATTAGACTGAATCGTCTTTTTTATCATTTTATATTTTAACACACTTTAAACAAAATCCGTTAGCTTAATTTAAAATTCATCTAAATAATGTCTGATTTTATATTTTTTTATACAATATATTGTTATTTATGGAAATAGATACATTTATTTTTATGTTTTTTTTGATTTTATTTCAAATCAATCCAGCTTCTAACATATACATTACTATATATTTTAAACCAAAGGGGAATTCCAATGAAAAATAAATTACCTTCAATTGATTTACTAACCCTACTACTCGCTTTAAGTATTAGTACCATCGGTTTAATTTTTGTTCTCTCCTCTTCATATATTTGGGCAGAGTATAAATTTGACGATGCCTTCTACTTTTTCAAACGGCAATTATTATTTGCCGCCATTGGAGTTGTAGGTATGATTGCCATTTCACGAATTGATTATCAAATTTACAAAAAGTATGCCACACCCTTTTTCTTTACTAGTTTAGTTCTATTAATACTTGTTCTCGTTCCAGGAATAGGACTTGTCCGTGGAGGTGCACGAAGTTGGATTGGAATTGGAGCCTTTTCTTTACAACCATCAGAGTTCATGAAACTTGGATTAATTATCTTCTTAGCAAAATATATGAGTAACTATGTTGAAGAAGCAAAGACATTTAAAAAAGGCGTTGTCCCGCTTCTTTTCTTTATTCTACTTGTGTTTGGAATTATTATGTTACAACCCGATTTTGGAAGTGGGATGGTCATTGTTGCTACAGGATTTGTTATGCTATTTATCTGTGGTGTGCCAATCCGTTACTTCATGTATTTTATTTTAACTGGTGTTGCTGGAATTGTCGCTCTTATTATCTCTGCACCTTATCGTCTTGAACGAATTACAGCTTATCTTGATCCATGGAGTGATCCAAGAGGATCAGGATTTCAAATTATTCAATCACTTTATGCTATCGCTCCAGGGGGACTATTCGGAATAGGACTTGGAAATAGTGTTCAAAAACACTTCTTTTTACCTGAGCCACAAACCGATTTCATCTTTGCAGTTGTTTCAGAAGAATTAGGATTTATAGGCTCAGTTGGTATTCTTATTCTATTTATTTTATTTTTTGCAAGATGTGCCTATATTATCCTTAAAACAGATGACCTTTTTGCAAAATATATCGTCGTTGGAATTATGTCCATGCTAATGATTCAAGTCATGATAAATATTGGAGTTGTCATTGGACTTCTTCCTGTTACCGGAATCACGTTACCGCTAATGAGTTATGGAGGTTCATCTCTAACAATTACTTTATTATCAATTGGAATCATCTTGAATATTAGTCGTTACATGAAGTAATTCATTGGCTCTACTCCTTTAAATACGTATAGTTCTAACCACTAATAGTGTATTCAACACTCTGTAAAATGTCCTTACTTAGTAAAAAGCTTTCTAAAAACTCCTATCAATCCCAATTGATAGGAGTTTAATTTTATTATCAAATAACTTCCAATCCCCCCTATATACAGAAATATTTTCTACATTTACTCTAGCAACCTAAATAGTTAATATTTCTACCATTCAAAACACCCTATTGTCCAAATACAGGTTTTTAGGATATCAAAAAACTTATCTAGGGTTGTATATAAGGTGACAAGGTTTTACCCTAATTTGAACATGAATCTTCACATAGAGACCATTTTGATATAAGTTATGCGCTTTTTTTGTTATAGATCGCCTGAGTAAAAACTACGAATGATATGGGCCATAGATATAAATCAAGATTTTAAATCCTCCTTAGCATAAACATAATCATAAAAAAAAGAAGAGCTTAGTTTAAGCTCTTCTTTTTTAGCCAGACACTTTATTTATTCTTTAATTGTTCAACTAACTCAATAAAGTGATCCCCACGTGTTTCAAAATTAGGATATTGATCCCAACTTGCACAAGCGGGTGAAAGTAAAACATGATCACCTGCCGTGGCAAGTTTAGCTGATTCCTTTACTGCTTCGTCTAATGTCTCTACTACGATACATGGCATCTGGTGCTCATCAGCTAATGCTTTGAATCGATGTTTCGTCTCTCCAAATGTCACAATAGCTTTGATCTTAGAGAAATAAGGGAGCAATCCACTTAAGTCATGCTGACGATCTAATCCACCCGCTAATAGAATGATAGAATCTTCAAACGCCTTCAACGCTGTTTGAGTTGCGATTACATTGGTTGCTTTAGAGTTATTATAGTATTTAACACCATTCACTTCATCAACATATTGAAGTCGATGTTTCACTCCTACGAATCGCTTTAACACACGCTTAATGGCTTCTGTGTCACAACCATATAATTTACTGACAGCAACAGCACCTAAGACATCTTGAAGATTATGGTCACCTTTTAACAAAATAGATTCAATATCAATAATCTTTTCATCCTTAAAGTAGACATCTCCTTCAGATAAATACGCACCATCGACCACACTTGTTAAAGAAAATGGAACACAAGTGGCTTTTGTACGTGATAATCCATTGACAATAACCTCATCTTCTGCATTATAAACACAAAACTGATCAGCCGTTTGATTTGCAATTAAATTCAACTTTGCTTGGCGATACTCATCAATATCTGTATGATAATCTAAATGCGCTTCTGTAATATTCAATAGCAGTGAAATTTGCGGCGTAAATGAATCAATCCCCATTAATTGAAAAGATGATAATTCAGTTACTAATACTTGTTCTTTAGACGCTTGCTGTGCAACTAAAGACGCTACTTCTCCGATATTACCAGCAATTAATGGTTTTAATTGATCTTCTTCTAACATTTCATAAATTAACGTCGTTGTCGTTGTCTTCCCATTTGTCGCTGTAATTCCGATAAATGGTGCCTCACTAACATCATAAGCCAACTGCACTTCAGTTAAAATTGGAATCTTACGCTTGATGGCTTCCATTAATAACGGAACTTTACGATATGGAATTCCTGGATTTTTCACAATTAAATCAAATCCTTGATCTAACAGTTCTAATGGATGCCCGCCTGTCACGACTTCGAATCCTTCTGCCATCATTTCAACCGCATCTGGATTGTCTTCTAATGAATTACGATCATTAATTACTACATTCGCTTTTAATTCACGTAAAAGTCGCGCAGCTGCTTTTCCACTCTTAGCCAATCCAATGACTAATACTTTTTTATTTTCGTATTTAATCGTCTTTTTCATAAGAATCTTCCCTTTAATAAAAGTTTATTCTATCTTCTTAAATGGCAATGAGTAAGCCAATTACTCCACAAATTAATGCGATAGCCCATAAGAAGGTCACGACTTTCCACTCACTCCATCCACATAATTCAAAGTGGTGATGGATTGGGGCCATTTTAAAAATACGTTTTTGTGTACGTTTATAATAAGCAACTTGGATGATGACAGATAAAGTTTCAATCACGTAAACTAATCCAACGATGACTAATAGTAACTCTTGTTTTAAGAGAATTGAAACAGCTGCAATGGCTGCCCCTAACGCAAGTGATCCCGTATCACCCATAAATACCTTAGCAGGATTTAAGTTGAAAACTAAGAATCCAAATAATGCGCCTACAACTGCAAAACAGAATAAAGCAATTCCAACTTGTTGTTGAGCGATGGCAATCATTCCAAATGTACCAAAAGTAATGACACTCACTCCACCACATAATCCATCTAATCCATCTGTTAAATTAACTGCATTTGAGAATCCAACCATCCAAAATAAAATGAATAATCCATAAACCCAATATAAATTAATATTAAATAAATTAAAGAAAGATAACTCTGTTGAATAACCGCTCTTTAAAAATAGATAGAAAAAGACTGCTGCTAATACAAGTTGAGCTAATAATTTTTGCTTTGGTTTAAGTCCTTCGTTATTTTTTCGAACAACGATAATAAAATCATCAACAAAACCAATCGCACCAAATCCGACAAGAGTTAAAAGTAGCATCATTAACTCATTACTCATTGTCGCATACTTCGTAAAGAAAACTGTTACTAATAAAATAACAACAATCGAGGTGATGAAAATAATACCTCCCATAGTTGGTGTTCCCGATTTTTTTCGATGAGATTGCGGACCTTCTTCACGAATCGCTTGACCAAATTTTAAACGATGTAAAAAAGGTATGAAGAATGGTCCGATAATCGTTGCGATAAAAAATGAGAAAATTAATACAAATAAAGTTGATTTTAACATTTTTATATACCCCTTTTTCTAATCACTTCTTCAACGACTATTTTATCATTAAAAGGAACAATTTTACCATTAATATTTTGGGTTTTTTCATGTCCCTTCCCTAAAACAACAACTAAATCATTCGGCTTTGCTTTTTTTATCGCAGCTTCAATAGCCTTTGCTCGATCCACAATCACTGTATAATTGACACTACTTGTTCCAGATAATAAGTCATAAATAATACTCAGTGGATCTTCATTTCGTGGATTATCACTCGTAAAGAACACATGATCAGATAAACGTGTTGCATGTTTTCCCATAATCTTTCGTTTCGCTTTATCACGATTCCCACCTGCCCCTAAAACCGTAATAATCTGTCCTGTCGCAATGACATTTAAGCAGGTCAAAACTTGGAAAATAGCATCCGGATTATGAGCATAATCAATTACGACTGTCACACCATTCTCGGTTTTTAAATATTCAAATCGTCCTTCTATTGAAGAAACATTTTCAATAAACGAAACGATTTTTAATGGATCATATCCGAGAGAATAAAAATAGGCAAGCACCGATAAAACATTGTAAACATTATATTTACCAAACAAAGGAATAGTCATTCGCTTCATGAATTCTCCCTTCACATAAAGCGAAAACTCGGTACGCTCTAACGTATAAACAATATCTTTGGCAAATAAATCTGCCTGAGGTTTGCAGCCATAGGTTAGAATACGTCCATTTGTTGCCCCGATGAAATAATTGGCATGTTCATCATCACAGTTTATAATGGCGACTTTATCTTCTTGATAATCACTCAATTGAATAAATGGTCTCATTTTGGTAAAAAGATAATCTTCAAATGTCTTATGATAATCTAAATGCTCTGGGGTAATATTGGTGAAAATCAAGCGATCGAATTGAATTTGATCGACTCGATTTTCTTTAATCCCATGGGATGAAACTTCCATGACAAGATAGGGTAAATTATGTTTCACGCCCTCTTTTAATAAATCATTCAAATCTAAACTCATCGGTGTCGTATGTGTCGCTTTCTTCTTTTGTCCAACCCAAGAACCATTCGTTCCAATTAAACCACTATCCACCCCTAAACATTCAAACACATGTTGAATCAAGTAGGTAATTGTCGTCTTTCCATTCGTTCCAATCACACCAACTAAATTAATATCTTTTGATGGTGTTTCATAATACTCATTTGACACGACAGCCAAAGCTTTTTTAGTATTGAACACTTGAAAGTAGGGAATATCAAATGTTAAATCTTCTTCTCCAACAATGGCAATCGCCCCCTTTTCAATGGCTTTTTCAATATATTCATGTCCATCTTGATCTTGACCTTTAATCGCAAAAAAGACGCCCCCAGGTTCGATTTCACGAGAATCATAAGCTAAGTTAGAAATAACTTGGTTTTCGCCTATAAATCTAATTCCTAACAAATCACTCATTTGTACTAAATTCATACTATCTCTCCAATCTTTATATTAATTGCCTAAATATAATCTAACTGTTCCACCTTCAATGGTACGTGAAAAGGCTGCTGGTTGTTGAGAAATAACTTTTGTCCCTTCACCGTGATATTCAATATTATATAGATAAGAAGATTCAATCTCTTTCGGTTCCTTCCCAACAAAATCTGGAACCGTTACATATTTTGTATCTGTCCATAGATATTTTTTCTCAATTTGTTCTTCACGAGGTTCAACTCCGATATACGGTAGTGCCTCTGCTAAGATTGAGCGGGCAATTGGGGCGGCAACAACCCCACCATACTGAACCGTGTTTTTCGGGTTATCAATTGCTACATAAACAACTAACTGAGGATCATCCATGGGTGCAATTCCAACGAACGAAAGAATATACTCTCCGCTAATATATGCTCCATCTTTTGCTTTTTGGGCTGTCCCTGTTTTACCTCCTACACGGTACCCATCAATATACGCACCCTTCCCACTTCCTTGTGCACCAACCATTTCTAAGGCATAACGCATCGTTTCCGATGTTTCCTCAGAGATGACACGACGTTTGATGCTTGGCTCGCGTTCGTATAATACTTCATTCGTATAGGGATGCAACATTCGCTTCACAATATAAGGTTGCATTAAATTTCCACCATTTACAGCGGCACTCACTGCTGTTACTAATTGAATCGGTGTAACTGAGTTTCCTTGTCCGAATGATGAAGTCGCTAGCTCAACATTTCCAATGTTGTCTGGATTAAAGATAATTCCTTGAGATTCTCCTAACATATCGACACCCGTTTTTTCATTAAATCCATAAGCTCGAATGTACTCAAATAATTTCTCTTTCCCTAAACGTTGCCCAAGTTCAATAAATCCCGGGTTACATGAGTTCATAATGACTTCTAACATCGATTGATCACCGTGTCCACCAGCTTTCCAGTCACGAATACGTACTCCATCAACAATGGCATAACCAGGATCGAAAAAGCGATCTTCAAGCTTCATGACTCCTTCTTCTAACGCAGCAGAAAAAGTTACAATTTTGAAGGTTGAACCTGGCTCATACGTTGACCAAATTGGTAAATTTCGGTTGAAAATTTCTTGATCATAATCTTGATAGTTTTCAGGGTCATAGGTTGGCCGTGACGCCATTGCTAAAATTTCACCTGTATTTGGGTCCATAATTATACCTATCATTTGATCAGGATCATATTTAGCAACTGCATTATCAAACTCTCGCTCCAAGATTTCTTGTAAATGTAAGTCAATCGTCAGCTCAATATCCAATCCTCGCGAAGCGGGAGCATAATCATCTGAAAATTGTGGTAAAGAGTTCCCCTTGGCATCAGAAAAATATTTCCATACCCCGTTTTCTCCCATTAAGTAATCATTATACACATACTCAAGACCAGTAATTCCTTGGTTATCGATTCCTGTAAATCCAATTGTTTGAGCTAATAAATTTCCATATGGATAGCTTCGTTTCACATCATTCACCAGATATACCCCATCCAAATTAGCCTCTTGAATAGCTTGAACTTGCTCAAGTGAAAGTTTACGTCCTTCAGGCTGTATTCTTTCAATGGAAACACCATGTGTGACATGCCTTTTCGCTTCTTCTACGCTTACTTCTAACACTTCAGCTAAGACTTCAGACGTTCTATCAACATCTGTGACTTGCTTTGGGATGACAATCACAGATGGTGCCACCTCATTTTCAACAATTGCATCATGATTTCGATCATAAATAATACCACGTTGTCCTTCAATCGGTAAATTTCGTGACCATAACGATTCGGCTCGGTCAACCAATGTCCCTGAATTAAAAATTTGCAAATACGCAAGTCGAATAAAAAGTGCTATAAAATAAATTAAAATGATTGAGAGCAATACGACTAATCGTCGTTGTATAACTCCTGACTGTTTCATCTCTTATCCCCCTTATTGAATTGAATTAAGATTCGTTTATTACCTCTTCTACATCCATAGTAAATATATGAGTGCACGCTTGAGTAAATACATAATCCTTCACTTCAAATCCCTTTTATTCAAATTTATTACACTTATTTACTCTTTATGAAAACTATTTTTACTTCATGTGATGAATCTAGACTCATCTACTGCTCTCTATGTAAACAAAAAAAAGACCTAATTGCTCCGATATAGCAATTAGGTCTTTTTTTATTTATTGAGAACCTTCATCTTTGGATTCAGTTGTTAAATCTTCAGGTTGTATCTGAACTTCTTGCAAGTTAAGTTTTTCATTAATTTGAGTTAAATCTTTCGTTAACGTCAGCGTTATTCCAATTGGATTTGTCAACAACTGTCCTTGTTGAATAGATTGTTCCAACACATATCCTTCTCCCATGTACTCGACCTGTAATCCTGTTAACATCGCAAACTGAACCACTTCATCTTTCGTCCACCCAGTAAAATTAGGTAAGGCATATGTTTTTGAGGTTTGAATAAACACCTTGCTTCCAACACTAACAGAAGACATTGCTTTTGGAGATTGAGCAAATATTTGCGTTCCATCCCCAATAATAATTGGTGTTAATCCTGCCTCTTCAATTTTTAGAACGGCTTCCTCGATTGATTCATTAATAATCTGTGGAACTTCTGTATTTTGATAAACATCAGCAATATCCACGACTGGTGTTTTTTCAGCTCCTAAATAGACTAACGAATTTTGCATAACAAAGCGATAAATTTGTCCTAATTGATCATGTTCACCTGTTTCAGGTCGTTTCATTGCAACATACATCACCAATTCCGGATCTTCAGCTGGAGCAAATCCGATATAACTATACAGATACTCATTGGCTAAGTAACCATTGGCTCCATCTGCAATCTGAGCTGTTCCAGTCTTCCCACCACTTGTAAAACCATTTAAACTATACGCAAGTCGCCCAGAACCGGTTTTATTTGAAGTAACACCAACCATTAACTGCTTTACCTGTTCAGCCGTTTGAGCGGTAATTGGTGTTTCTCCCAGTTCTGCTTTAAATTCATAAATCATTTCCTCAGTATTTGAATCATAGACTTGTGAAATCAATTGAGGTTTAATAATTTGCCCACCATTTAAAATAGCTGAAATAGCTTGAATATGCTGAATGGGAGTCGTTAAAATCCCTTGTCCAAATCCAGCCGTCATTTTTTGTGTTAAATCCCAATCTGTTGGCAATGTTCCAGCACTTTCTGATGGAAGTGGTAATCCTACCTGACTTCCAAATCCAAACGCTTCTAAATATTCAATATATTTATCCGGACTAATCCAATTCGTTAACATATCAATAATCGCAGTATTTGAGGAACGATAAAATCCTTCATCATACGTGATTGTTCCCCAAGTTGTATTATAGTCTCGAATCGTTGATCCATTAACTAAGCGAGATCCTGACTCATAAAACTGACTCCCTGAATACTTTCCTTCATTAATCGCTGCTGCATAAGTATAAATTTTCATCGTCGATCCCGGTTCAAATGGTTCAGAGACAACTGGATTATTATAATTCTCAATATCTCTAATGTTAGGATCAAAACTCGAACGACTTCCCATCGCCAAAATTTCACCCGTTTTTGGATTAGCCACAACAGCTACTAAACTTTCAGGATTAGCTTGTTCCCAAACTTGATTCATCGCTTCCTCTAAAAAGGTCTGAATCGTTGAATCAAGTGTCAAATAAAAATCATAACCATGTTTTACTGGTTGAATCACATATTCTTTTTTATTGGGCTGTAAATAACCTTTTTTATCTTTAATATATTGGATAACTCCATCTTTTCCAGCTAAATATTCATCTAAATAAAGTTCTAATCCCATTTCACCCTTTAAGACATTTGTTTCTTCATTTAGCTTCGTATAACCTAGCGTATGCGAAGCGAAAATACCATTTGGATAAAATCGCTTAGTATTTTGTCGGAATCCAATTCCACTTAATCCTAATTGATCAATTTTTTCTTTTTCTAAATAGGTTAACTGTCGCCCTGCTGTCCCAAACTCTACTTGATAAGCATCTTTCGATAAAATTTCAACAATTTCTTCTTTTGACAAATCAATAACTGTACTTAATTTCTCTGCTGTCTCATCAATATCCTCAACCACGTCACCATACTCTTCGTATAAATTGGCGTATAAGGTATATGAAGTTAATTGTTCTGCTAAAGCATTTCCATCACGATCATATAAAGTGCCACGTCTTCCTGTTACAACTTCCTCGACTAAATATTTTTCAAGAGCAAATTCATATAAATCCGTCCCTCTTGTTTGTCCCGTTACCGCAATTTTAACAAAACAACCAGCTACATATAAAAATAGCACTCCAAAAAAAGCTGTCGTTATGAACAGTGTCCATCTCCCCAAGTTATTTAATTGTTGTTTCTTTCGTTTCACCTACATCAACCTCACAACTCATTCTCTTTCTTGATGTTAAAAATACGGAGAGTAACCGAAGTTACTCTCCAATCGTAATCGTATTCTCATAAGTTGAAAGACCATTTTCTTTCGCAATTTCCATCGCACGTGAATAGGTCGATAATTCTGAAATTTTTGAATATAACTCTTCATTTACGACCACTTGTTGGTCAATTTCAAGTTTCTTTCTCTCTACCTGATAATGAAGCTCATTAATTTGAGCATCTAAATACAGTTGTCCAATTAAAAGAAGAAATACTCCTACGACTGTCATCCCTACTAATCCTTGTAGTGAGTATAATCCTTTTTTCTTCGCTTTTCGTTTTTGAGTTGGTTTAACCGTTCTTCTTTGAAGCGGCTGTTGCTGTTCAACCTGTCTTTTTAATGGACTCATCTATTTTCCCCCTTATCCTATTTTAACTTCATTGCTACCCTTAATTTAGCAGAATGCGAGCGATTATTCTCTGCTAATTCCCCTTCGTCAGCAACGATCGGCTTACGTGTAATGACCTTAAATTCTGGCTGGAATTCCTCAGGAATAATTGGTAATCCACGTGGAATATCTTTCGCTTCACTTCTCTTTTTGAACATATGTTTACAAATTCGATCTTCTAATGAATGGAAAGTGATAACCGCAACACGCCCATTAATCGCAAGCATATCCATGGCATCCTTTAGAGCATATTCGAATACTTTTAGTTCATCATTGACTGCAATACGTAATGCTTGGAAGGTACGTTTAGCAGGATGTCCACCTTTTCGACGCGCAGGTGCAGGAATCGCAGATTTAATGATTTCAACCAATTCAAATGTCGTTTCAATTGGCTGCTTTTCACGATAGCGCTCAATAGCACGTGCAATCTGTTTTGAAAACTTCTCATCACTATAAACACGGAAAATAAATTCTAAATCTTTATATTCCCACTCATTAACAATTTCATAAGCTGATAATTCGGCTTCTTGATCCATACGCATATCTAATTTTGCATCATGGTTATAACTAAATCCACGCTCTGGTGTATCAAATTGTGGAGATGAAACACCTAAATCAAAAATAATTCCATCAATTTTTTCAACTCCTCGTGCATTTAACTCGTCCTTCAAATGAACAAAATTACTTTTAATAATCGTGAAATTATTTCCAATCGCTTGTAGACGTTTCGTTGCATTTTCAATAGCAAATGTATCTTGATCAAATGAATACAAATGCCCAGTCGTTAGTCGTTTTAAAATCTCGCTACTGTGGCCTCCTCCACCTAATGTGCAATCAACGTAAATTCCATCTTCTTTGATGTCTAAATTTTCAATTGATTCATGAAGTAATACTGAGTAGTGATTAAACATGGTTGAAACCTCCTATAAATCAACTCTTATATCAGTGATATATCAAGTTCTGTTTCTTTAATTTATCGATTATAACTAAATGACCTATCTACGATGAATAGGTAACATTCTTTCGTATCATCAGCAAAAAGTGTGTTTATCATGCATCCTCAACAAATATCTATTAATCTAATAATAAAACTATAAATGATGGCTTATATATCCACTTTTCACCACTAATTATACATTATCTCCATTGCATTTGAAATAAATTTGAAATGATTTATACAAAAAAATTCTAATGTTCCATCTTCTTTCATATAATGATCATTTAACTTTAAAAAAAGCTCCCCAAAAATTGGGAAGCTTTTTTCTATTCCTCTTCAAGCGCCATTTCAGCTAGTACTTCATGATATTGTTTGATTAAATCTTCAAAAATCTCTAATACTTCTTCACGTCCTTCATGTGTTTCAGAAGAATAAGCAACAAACACATCATTTTCATCAAAATCAAGGGTTTCCTTAATTAATTTTTCTTGTTTTTTATGTTGGCTGCGATTAACTTTATCTTTTTTTGTTCCAATCACTAAAGTTGGAATCTCATAGTATTTATATAAACTATACATCGCAATATCTTCTTGAGTCGGTTTATGACGGTAATCTACTAGCAAAACACCTAAGATTAGCTCATCACGTTCGACTAGATACTCTTCAATCATACGTCCAAATGACTCTTTTAATGAACGATTAACTTTTGCATATCCATAACCAGGAACATCAACTAAATACATCATATCATTAATGTTATAGAAATTTAATGTCTGAGTTTTCCCTGGACGACTTGATACACGCGCTAATTGTTTGCGATTTGTTAATGAGTTAATGAAAGAGGACTTTCCTACATTCGAACGCCCTGCGAAAATCATCTCTGGTAATCCGTCCGTTGGATAGTGTTCCGCACGAACACAACTTTTTACATATTCTGCTTTATTAATTTGCATATAATCAACACCTTATCGTAATGCCTGCTGTAATACTTCATCAATTGTTGAAACTGGGATAAATGTGATATCTTCTTTCACACTTTGTGGGATATCATCTAGATCTTTTTCGTTATCTTTTGGCATAATAACAACTTTTAATCCCGCACGATGAGCCGAAATTGATTTTTCTTTTAATCCACCAATTGGTAACACGCGGCCACGTAATGTTACTTCACCTGTCATCCCAACTTCACGCTTAACAGATTTTTTCGCTAATGCTGAGACAAGAGCTGTTGTCATCGTTACCCCAGCAGATGGGCCATCTTTTGGAGTTGCTCCTTCTGGAACATGGATATGAATATCATGATCTTTAAACATTAATGGATCAATTCCGAAACGTTCTGCATTCGCACGAACATAACTAATCGCTGTTTGTGCAGATTCTTTCATCACATCTCCCAATTTACCTGTTAAAACCATTTTCCCAGTTCCTTTATAATACGTCACTTCGACTGGTAAAATATCACCACCAAATTGTGTATAAGCTAATCCAGTTACCACTCCAATTTGGTCTTCTTGTTCCACTAATCCATGAGTAAACTTATGTTTACCAAGTAATGAAACAAGCACTTCTGAGTTGACATGAACAGTTTCTAACTTTTCAGTCAATAATTTTCTAGCTACTTTACGACAAATTGATCCAACTAATCGTTCAAGCTGTCGAACTCCCGCTTCACGTGTGTAATATTGAATCATTTCCATAACAACACCATCAGCTACTGTTAATTGCTCAGTTGTTAATCCATGTGCCTCTAATTGACGTGGAATTAAATAACGCGTTGCAATTTCAGCTTTCTCTTGCTCTGTATAACTATCTACATGAATGATATCCATACGATCGCGAAGTGGTGCTGGAATATTTTCTAAATAGTTAGCTGTTGCAACAAATAAAACTTGTGATAAATCATACTCTTCTTCTAAGTAATGATCACTGAAATGACTGTTTTGTTCAGGGTCTAAAACTTCTAACATCGCAGAAGCTGGATCGCCTTTATGATCACTTGCCATTTTATCGATTTCATCTAATAAGAAAACCGGATTTGTTGTTCCAGCTTTTTTCATCGCTTGAATCATACGCCCTGGTAATGCGCCTAGATAAGTACGACGATGGCCTCGAATCTCAGATTCATCTTTGACACCACCTAGGGAAACTTTCACAAACTTACGTCCTAAAGCATCAGCAATTGAACGCGCTAATGATGTCTTTCCTACACCTGGAGGACCAACTAAACATAAAATTGTTGATGGATTTTTCCCTGTCATTGTTTTAACCGCTAAATACTCTAAAATACGTTCTTTTACTTTTTCTAAACCGAAATGTTGATCATTTAATGTTTGTTCAGCAAATAAAATATCTTTATTATCTTCTGTTTGTACGTTCCATGGTATTGCTACTAACCATTCTAAATAAGTACGTACAACCCCTGCCTCACTTGAATTAGCCGGTAACATCTCAAAACGCTTAATTTCTTCGAGTGCCTTCTGTTTCACTGCTTCCGGCATTTGTAACGACTGCACTTTCTCTCGGAACTCTTGGCTCACCGATTCTTTCGAATAGTCATCACCTAGTTCCTTTTGAATAGCTTTCATTTTTTCACGTAAATAAAACTCTTTTTGATGTTCATCAAGCGAACGCTTAACCTCTTGATTAATCTTCATTTCTAATTGTGCAATATGCTTTTCTTTTTCAATTTCTTTTAAAAGAGCCGTTAAACGTTCCTCAACTGAAGTCATTTGTAAATACTTCATTTTATCTTCTTCAGAAATTCTTAAATAAAAAGCGATAATATCTGAAATCTTTTCTGCTGTTTCTGCCCCATCAATTAACGCTGTGACATCAGCTGGATGTGCAAATAATAAACTTCCATGTTCAGATACTTCCTCCATTAATAAACGAAGCATCGCCTCTTCTTGATCAGAATCCATTAAAACGGATGGCATGGTTTTAACCACTGCTTCAAAGTACGGTTCAAGCTGCGTATACTCTTCAACTTCAATACGAGCAATCGAATTAAACTTAACTTTATAATGCCCATTTGGAAGTTTAATTTTCATTGTAATTTTAGCAATCGTCCCGTATTGGAATAAATCATCACTTTGAGGCGTTTCTACATTTGGATCCACTTGAGAAACTAATACCACATAATTTCCATTAGCTTCACATGCTTCTAATGCCTCAATCGATTGTGGACGACCGATTTCTAAGCGAACTTCTGTATTTGGTAATGAGATGACGCCGCGAACTGGTAAAACAGGCAACGTATGCATCTCGACACTGTTTACATCTATTCTCATTTCCACTCACCTCACTAGTACTTTTAACACCACATATTTTGGTCGATAACAGGAATTTCATGTTGACATTCACTGTTGTACGGTTAATTTTCGATCAACAACTTCAAGTTATATCATAAGCGGACACTTCAGATGATATAGAAAAGGAAGCTATTCGCTTCCTTACTCTATCTTCTATTATAGCACAAAAAACTTTAAAAATATTAGTAAATACTAATTATGCTACATCATTTTTAAAAACTAATGTTGGTTTTTCATTATGCACAATCACATCACGTGTGATAATACATTTTTCAATATTATCTGTTGATGGGATTTCAAACATAACATCTGTCATGATTGACTCAATGATAGAACGTAATCCACGAGCTCCGGTTTTACGTTCAACTGCTTTTTCAGCAATAGCTGAAATCGCTCCTTCATCAAACTCTAATACAACATTATCCATTTGGAAGATTTTTTTATATTGTTTCGTCAATGCATTTTTTGGTTCTGTTAAAATACGTACTAAATCCTCTACCTCTAATGGGTTTAATGCTCCAATAATCGGGAAACGTCCAATAAACTCTGGAATTAATCCAAACTTTAAAAGATCATCCGGTTGGATATGACTGTAGATTTCTTTTTTACTCATGTTATTAGCTTTTGAATCCGCTCCAAATCCAATGACTTTCTTACCGATACGACGTTTAACCACTTCTTCAATTCCAGCAAAAGCTCCACCAGCCATGAATAAGATGTTTGTTGTATCAATTTGAATGAACTCTTGATTTGGATGCTTACGTCCACCTTGTGGTGGAACATTGGCAACAACACCCTCTAAAATTTTTAATAAGGCTTGTTGAACCCCTTCACCCGAAACATCACGAGTAATTGACGGATTATCTGAGCGACGAGCAATCTTATCAATTTCATCAATGTAGATAATTCCACGTTGAGCTTTTTCAACATTAAAATCAGCAGCTTGTAACAAGCGAAGTAAAATGTTTTCAACATCTTCTCCAACATATCCCGCTTCTGTTAATGATGTTGCATCGGCAATCGCAAATGGGACATCTAACACTTTGGCTAAAGTTTGTGCTAATAACGTTTTTCCACTACCTGTTGATCCTAGTAATAAGATATTACTTTTTGAAATTTCAACATCGTCGTTAGCTTCACTATTTGAAGTTAGGCGCTTATAGTGATTATATACCGCTACAGCTAATACTTTTTTAACATCCTCTTGACCAATGACATACTCATTTAATAGTTCATAAATTTCTTTTGGTTTTGGTAAAGTTTTAAATTCTTCACTTAACTCATCAGACTGTTCATTTTCAATAATTTCCGAACACATTTGGATACATTCATCACAAATATACACCCCAGGTCCAGCAATTATTTTATTGACTTCATCATGACTTTTCCCACAAAATGAGCAGGTAATATCAATATTATTCATCCTTTACACCTCCATACAGTGACAAATCTCATTATTGAGTAACTACTATCAATATATTCAGCTACCCTCCAAATTATTAATGTCCATTTTAGACATTTTTTGCAACCTCTTATATTGCACAAAATGAGGCACGAATGCTACGCGCCTCATTAAAAATAATGATCAAATAAATCAATTAATTATTTACGAACTGCTTTTTCAACGATGAAGTCAACAGCTTTTTGAACTTTTAAGTCTTCTTTTAACATTGCTAAGCTTGGTAATTGAGCTTTTAACTCTTCTAATTCACGTCCGTATGCTTGAGCAATTTCAGATAATTTTGCGATCACTTCTTCTTCAGTTACGTCGATGTTTTCAGCTTTAACGATTGCTTCTAATGTTAAGTTGTAGCTTAAACGTTTTTCTGCTTCAGGGCGTAATTGAGCTTTGAATTTATCCATATCCATTCCTGTGAATTGGAAGTATAAATCTAAGTTAAATCCTTGCATTTGGAAACGTTGGTCAGCTTCACGAACCATTTGAGCAACTTCTCCCTCGATCATTTCAGCTGGGATTTCGAATTTAGCATTTTCAGTTGCTTTTTCAACTACTGTATCGATGACATGGTTACGAGCAGCAGTTTCTTTTTGAGCTTTGATTGATTTTTCTAAATCTGCTTTTAAGTCAGCAACTGTTTCGATTCCTTCACGATCTAAATCTTTAACAAATTCATCGTCTAATTGTGGTAATTCGCGAGTTTTTACTTCGTGTAATGTTACTTTGAATACTGCTTCAGCTCCTGCTAAATCAGCTGAATGATATTGTTCTGGGAAAGTTACTGTGATTTCTTTCGTTTCTCCAACATTCATTCCTACTAATTGCTCTTCGAATCCTGGAATGAATGAGTTAGATCCGATTACTAATGGATGGTTTTCACCTTTTCCACCTTCGAATGCTACACCATCTTTAAATCCTTCGTAATCGATAACTGCAGTATCACCATTTTCAACTGCACCTTCTTTTACTACGATTTCAGCATGGTTTTGTAATAATTTTTCTAATTCAGCTTCTACATCTGCTTCTGTTACTTCAGTTGATAATTCTTCAACTTCGATTCCAGTATATTGTCCTAATTCTACCTCTGGTTTAACAACAACTGTTGCTTCAGCAACTAATTCTTGTCCTTTTCCAATTTGTTTGATATCCCAAGATGGTGCTGCAACTGGAGCAATGTTTGTTTCAGCAACTGCATCCATGTATGCTTTTGGTAATAATGCATCTAATGCATCTTCGTATAATGCTTCAACACCAAATTTTTGTTCAAACATTGGACGAGGCATTTTTCCTTTACGGAATCCTGGTGCTTGTAAATTTTTTGATACTTTTTTAAATGCAGCATCTAATGCTTTATCGAATGATTCTGCTGAAAGAGTGATTGTTAATTTTACTTTATTAGTTTCTACTGTTTCAACTTTAACTGACATGTCTAATAACCTCCATCTATTAACGTTGCGTTTACATCTTTGTAACAACTTTTAAATTATAACATAGGCTTTTCCTAATTTCTACATTAATGATGATAAACTTAGGATATACTGACTCATTTTGTATGTGATGTCAGTCATTGTATTTAATTTATCATCAAGCCCCTTTTGCTGCCTAACTAACTCCAGTTCAATCCCTAAGAGCATACGAGCTAATTCTTGGACGACTTCCCCTGGATTAACTTCATCTACAAACGGAAAGAGACACTGGTAAAAGAAGATTAGATGTTGTTTGAGTAATTGCCTTGTGTCCTCATCCACCTCAATTTCAAAGAGAAGGTGAATGGCCTGATTGAGTTGCTCATAAAATTCATCTAAACTATCTGCAGTTGTTTTAAGTTGTCTACTCATCATTTCACTATCAAAATTCACTTCACATTCAATTCCCTTTTGTACTAATAATTCAAATAACATGGTTTTGATAATAGGCTGAGAACAATTATTTAAAATAGACTCAAATTCCTCTTGAAATAACGTTAATTGAATCGGGTCAATTGCCTGCAAATCAGATAACACCATCAATCGGGTCTCAAAGCTAGATTCATTTTTTAACACTTGAATTTTTTTATCAATCGTTTCATACCAATAACTTTCATAGTATGTTTTTAATTGATAAACCAATTCAATGAGGTTCTTATTCGTTAAAACGTTTAACCCTAACTCTCGACCATATTCTAACTGCTTGGTCTCTACTACATCACCTGGAAGTTGAAACATCGTGACTAATATATCATGGGCCGCTACAATTAAGTCTAAACAATTTGCCGCTTTTATTTCTAAAATAAGTGCCTCACACATTTCAAATTCGCCTTTTAACATATAGGCCGTAATCAATTGCTTTTTCACTTCGAACTCAATCTTTTGATCTTTAACAACTTCTAAAAAATCTTCTAATAAACAAATTGCTTGGTCAATATAACCCTTTTCCATTAATTTAGTTGCTTGATCGATCTTTTCTTCATAATTTGTCGGGAAGTCATAAATCATTGCCATCTTTTCACCTCATGCGTTTATCTTGTAAACAACCCTTGTTTAATATTCACTTGAGTTTAGTTTTTTTCCGTTTCATCTTCCTTTTTAAACAACAAAAAAAGAACTACAATTATGTAGTTCATTATCTTCTATCAAATGGCATCCCGGGAGGGATTCGAACCCCCGACCGACGGCTTAGAAGGCCGTTGCTCTATCCAGCTGAGCTACCGAGACATTTTTTATTCAAAAACATTAAACAAACGACCAACATCGGACGTTAATATACACCTAACGCTTAGACATTAAAAAAACTACACCGTTGTAGTCATTTAGTTCAATTAAGTGGCATCCCGGGAGGGATTCGAACCCCCGACCGACGGCTTAGAAGGCCGTTGCTCTATCCAGCTGAGCTACCGAGACATTTTTTGTTTTGTTTTCCACATTGATTATTTTAAACCATTTACTGACGTTTGTAAACAATTTTTTTACTCATTTATTCATGAATTTTTTTCCAATTAAAAGAGTTAGATAAATGATCAAAAGGTTTATCTAACCCTATCCCTTATTAAATGAAAATATTCTTTTATTAGTCAACTCTGCCTCAATAGCTGTTTATCGATGAATTAAAATAAAGTCTAATTCTGATAATGACTTTAACTAGTTTGAAAAAGAGGGGAATTTTAGAAATCCCCCCCTCTTTTTAATTTAGATATATTAGAGAATTATATAATTATGAAAACAGAAGTGTATTTCATCCCTGGATATCAGTCTTAGTTGCTAAATTGTTTTAATACTAAAACTGACGATAGTCCAACTAAAAGTTTTCCAATATAAAAAACTTATCTGACTTATATTTATTTTCCTTTGATATTGACAAACTCATCTATACTAACTTAACCTAATGGGAATTCTTTATGATCTAGCACTTGGCTAGGAACATGAACACACTGAATATCATAAGGCCCATATTGTATCACTTCTAGTTTTTTAACCCATACCCAACGGTCATAAGGAAATAATTTAATAACTTCAGCATATTCATGATAAAAATCATCTAAATAAGCTTGACACTCTGCTTCTGTATGAAACGGCATTTCAATTTGAATAAACGAACGTTTATATTCCTCTACTTTTTGTTCAACAAATGAAGCTAATAAGAAACCACTTAATGCTAACTCACGTTGACCCCAAGCTGAAATCTTACATTCAACCTCTTGTAGTGATTGATTAAAAACATCTTCACTCATCATTTGATTCACTGTAGGTTTCCAATATACGTTCATAATTGATCCCTCTAAATGGTTTCATTAGACGCCTTTTCTTTTCTGCTAATCTCACTCATTCATCGGATCACCACACTGATTTTTTTATTATCTGTTGTTAATGAGATTACCCCTCAAAAAAGAAAGCGTTTTATATTTATAATATACGCATCTTTTTTAAAAAAATGAGTATTATTTGTTGATTTTTTGTATTTTTTCTATTTTTTTCTAATTAAAATTTACATTAGGAATTCATTCACAATGATATACTACCGTTCACAATTGGAATTTTTTCGAAAAAACACTTGCAACTGCTATAAGATATGATATAATAAATTTGTAAATGCCAGTGTGGCGGAATTGGTAGACGCAGTGGACTCAAAATCCACCGAAGCTTACTTCATGCCGGTTCGAGTCCGGCCATTGGTACCAAACCGAACAATAAACACCGATTAAGGTGTTTTTTTTATTTTTGATGACATAAACACAGACAACTCTTCTTTATTTTCATATGGTATATTGAGGATACCAAATCACTCATACATCCTAAAAACATTCCTAATTCAGTCTAATATCCAACTTTCCTACAACACTTTAACAAAATCTATTTACTTAATCACTTCCGGTATCCTCAGTCGATTAAGGACAGTAGACACAATCAAACAATTGATTAAATTTTTCTAAACATAAACATTCATACATTACCTATCATTCTCCTATATCCTTACTAAATTTTTATTTAAACTTCTATCTTTTAAACACTTTTAATCCATTGTTATAGCCATTATACTTCATACATTATTTATTTCTTTACCTTTTACTAACAAATAATCCTTTTATCACTTTATAAAACTACCAACATCTCATACACCATCACACTATTTACTCCACCATACTGTCACTTAAGAAGAAGCTATCTCATCGATAGCTTCTTTTTTATGGAAATATTTCGCATAAATACATCTACATGCTACAATTAACACAGTATGGTGTAGGAGGGCTTTCTATGATGTATCTAAAAAATACAGGCTATTACTATTACTTAGCTTCATTTGTTAATTTCATCTAATGCTTGAAACACAAGCACAAACCCATGTAACACTTAAGGCTCATTTACGTATTTTTAGCGAAGAAATGTTTAGTGAGCGTCATATTCAAATTTAAACTTTTGCTCGAGAAGCATGCCCTTATGGTGAGTTATTTAACTATTGAAGCCCCTCAAGTAAGCCCATATCTCTTAGCAAGAAAACAATGTGATTACATGGGGCTGTTCCTGCAACCATTAGAAATGAAACTTATCTCACCTTAGGTTAGAATGACCAATCACCTGACTTTTATTTTGACTTAATCCAACGAATTCAATGTAAAAAAGCCATCAACCCAAACTTAAATCATTACCTCTATGTCATTAATAAAATATCCTCCCCTGATGCTAATCTTCAATTTTTCCAATTGGCTAACTTATCAAATCTATTTCCATTATTCATTGGAATGCTAATTTTAGCTTTACTAACGGATTCCTTATCCTATCAACCTACTAATGATGAAAAAAACATCATTCTTAGTTAAGATGATGTTTTTTTCATGACTTAATGTTTCATATCTAAAAAAATAATTCACATAAAATTAAATAAGTAATACACATTTCAAAAATAGCTCCAAATACAAAGGCTTCAATTGTCATCTATATCACTCCCATATAAAATACAGTTTCTGACCTTTAGTATTTGATTTTTTTTAACTTTTAATCATGATTTTTAGTTAAATCGCCTATTATTGTGAAATTAGCGTACGATAGACATAATATTTTCCTTCATCAAACCCTATGTATGATTGAACATAACCTAACGTATCATTATGTGAACGGCCTAATATTCGTTGGGTTAAAATCAGATCATGACCTTGAGAGTAATGTTTACTATTGATTGGATTTGAATCACTGACAGGAGCGACAACCCCTAATAATGGATTTTTTAAATTCCCTTGCGTATCGTAAATCGCCTCTAAATAATCTGAACTCCGTCTTGATAAATCTAAAATAGTTGTCTCATTTGTATTCAAATTTTTAATTTCGACTTGATACTTAGGTAAGTAGGTGACTTGAAATTTAAGTTTTTCTTCTAATAATTTATTACTAAATCCAAGTTGTACTGCCTTACCTTGATTAAAGAAAATATAATAATCGACTTGACTTCCGGTTCCACCACTAAAAATATAGACCCCCACGTCTAACAAACCATCATGCGTAAAATCTACAAGATCTATCCCGCCCCCCATTCCTTTTGAAGTTGGAATTGTGTAAAACTTTTTTTCTCCAGTTGCTCCATTTTCAACAACCAATGCAATATCGCTATAAATTAAATTATCATCCTCTTTAGTTCCTAATAAATAAATTTGATCGACTTGTTCAGTTCCCGTTAACGGAACCGTTTCATGAGCAAGTTGAATCACCTCTTTTTTCATAAATCGGTAATCAGTTTGATAACCACTAATACCATATTCCATTGTATCGCCTCACTTTAACTGTCTACTTTACTATATGCGTTTAAATGTTAGGCGAAACTCAAAGATAGATTAAATTACAAAATTATCATCTACCCAATGATCTGACTTCGACGCTCAAAAAAGATAACATCTCGAAAAGTACCATCCTCGCTTTCTCCCATTTTCTCACGATAACCAATTTCTCGAAAACCACATCGTTGATGAAGTGCAATACTTGCTTTATTTTCCGGAAAAATTCCAGAAAATAAACTCCAAATCCCCGCTTCTTCAGATTGAGTAATCATTTCATTCATTAAGGTTCTTCCAATCCCTTGTCCTGTATAAGCTCCATCTAAATAAATACTAATCTCGGCAACTCCTCGAAAGCATCGCCTTGAACTCATTAAACTCAAGACGATAAATCCACAGACCTCCCCTTGTTCATCAACTGCTACTAATCGCGGATGCTGAAGATGTCCTTGATCAAAACTATCCCAGGTTGGTACTTCTGTCTCAAATGTACATTGTTTAGAATCAATTCCCTGTTGATAGATGTTAGCAACCTTCTCATAATCAATTGCATCCATTGGGCGGATACTTATCATATTTACCTCTCCCCCTTTTAATTAATATGGATAATTAAACCACAATTTGTTAAAACTTACAATGGCAAGGAGTTATGAGTCATGTAAAATGATAAAGGGTTCTTTGCGGTCTAAGTGCGAGAATTGAAATCCTTCAGAAAAAGTTAGCACTTCCTCATTGAAGCTCATAAATTCAAGATCAGGATGGGCTAGCGCCCACCTTTCTAATTCATGAAATAATTTTGTTTGCAGTTGATGTATTCGTTGAGATGGAACTTCTAAATATCTGTGTTTAAACTGCTGTATCTTTTGAATTGTCAAAGAATTAGGACTGACAAAAAATGCAAGTAACTCCTTTGAACATCGGCTTAAGGTAGACGATAAGTGCACCTTATCAACTAAATTCAGCTCATTGTAAAACCCTCTTAAATATTCAACATAACGCATTGAAATCACAAAAGAAAAAATACGTTGAAGCTGATCATCATTCAAAGTTGTTTTTGAAGTTGCTTTTGTTGAGAGTTGTTTAAAAAAACATTGAAGCTCTTGTTCTTTGATAAAATTTAACTTTTGCGATACCGGGCTTAATTGTAAACAAAGCTGTTGTTCATCATAAACATAATACCCTTCAACCATTAAATTTATCTCATAAAGCTTCAGTAATTCTTTTAAAAGTGAAATCTTTGACTCTAAAACAGGAATTGGATTTTTGATTGTTTTCTCGATAGATGAGGTTGGAGATAGGAACTTTAAACACCAATCCTCTACCTTTCCACTCAATACTCCCTGACCTTTCAATTTTTGAATTAGATAGATGCCTTGTTCATTAAACAATAAATGATCCATCCTGATCCCTAAACAACTTAGACGACTAACCTTATATAAACTTGCTGGTAATAACGTATAAAATAGATACTGCTTCTGAATAGGTTTTATCACCTTCCCCCATTGAAGATGATTTCAAATACCTGTTATAAAAAGAAGTCGTCATGACCGCTAAAAGGAGAAATAACCCCATCACAAATACCCCTTCCCTCCACCAAACATAACTATAATTAAGAACAGCCTCCTGTTTATCAAGGAAAAGAGATAACCAAGTCGTCATCTCTCTTAAATAACGAGACGGAATCATGGGATAATCAATATAGATGTTTAACATTAAAGAGAAGATGACTTTCATGATAGTGCCCCCTAAATAATGATTCTATTACTATTCCCATTAAATGTATTTACTATTCATATCTTTTTTCTATTAGCCGTGTTAGACAACTTTGTTGATAGATTGTAAAAATTTCCATATTATACTAAAATAAATTGAGATAATTAAAAGGGGGCGATTATATGGGGGAATTAATACGCAAAAACTTATGTTGGATTGTACTTCTTTTAGACATCATTTTTCACAAAGGTATGCTATTCCTACTTCAAAGGCCAAGTGTTTTTTTATTACAATGGGGGAATCTCATATTTAAAGAGTTTGTTTTATCAGTTCTGTTAAGAATAATAGAAGCGATAATAATTGGATACACCTTAATTGGATGTACTGAACCGTCCAGTAATGAGGATTATAGGGTGATTAGAATAGTAAGTTACTTCATATTAAGTATTATTTTATCAATCTGTTTAATTGGAATACTAGCACATTTTGAATTGATTAAATCATGCTAGGAATTGATGAATTCTTTAGAGTGTATATCTAATTTTTATTTCATATAGTTTTTAATGAAAATATCAACAATTTAGTCTAATAGGGCTTAATATATCATAATGTTAATAAAGGGTAAAACAATGGGGTGATGCAGATGAAAAACAATAAAGGACTAACCATTTCAATTATTATTCTTGCATGTACAATCGTGATTGGCTCGTCCATTATGGCTACGAAGGTATCAACTGCGATTAATATGACTTCAATCGATTCAAAAGAAAAAAGTCCAGTGTTAGGGATAAATGAAGCAGCAGATTATCTTCATTTATCAGAAGAACAAGTCATTAGAATGATTAATATTGAAAAAACAGATTTAGAAGAAGATGGGATTTTTTCAGGAATGATGCTCCCATATTTTACAGTTGATGGTCAATACTATTTTTGTAAAGCAGAATTAGATAATTGGTTAAAAGAAGTGGCCAATGAGCATACAGAATATAATACGGCTGAAGGATGGAGGAAGTAAAAGATAACGTTCTAAGGTTCATTCAAGTCATTTAGGAATAAGGAATTATTCTTAAATGACTTTTTTTAATTGCATTAAACAATCATATTGATAATAAACAACCTCATATCAAAAGTTATTTCTAACCGAATTAGATTATAAAGGCTAAAAACAACATTTTTATCTAACAGTACTTGTCTATTTAATAAAAAAGAGTTAGTAGAACCACTTTTCTACTAACTCTTTCACGTTATTGACCTTTGACCATTCGTTCAAATGTTGTTTGATCACTATAGTCAATGTCATCAATTTCCCACTCATATAAAAAGGCCAACAGCGAATAATCTGTTTCTTTAATCATATTAAAACGAATATATTGTTGATCCATCGTTTTAATAATAATGGATGCTTTATTAAAGGTTTGTTCACCAATAGCTAATTTAATTTTCATACGATGATATTGATTTGTTTTAGCACAACAGTCTTCATAATAGAAAAATTTATAATTAGAGCTTTCTATAAAACGTTCAGATAAATATAACTTATTACGCGCATCATACTCCTCATCTTCACCTTGATCAATAGGATGACGCATAATAAGATTGACATGATAAGCGACAATCTCAAGTGGTGTCGGATGACAAAATGTTACATAATTTAGCAACGATAATACTAACGCCATCGCAACTAGAACCATCCAATAACACCAAACTTGATTAAATAGGATAGGCCCAACCATCACATAACGCAATAAGAACGCTAAAGCAACTAATAAATTATAAACAAATAAAAAGGTTCGATTGACTCTAAGCATCGGATTCCCCCCCTCTATCTTGTACAGCCTTCATTCGTTTCTTTACTGCATTATATGAAAACGGGTGAAATATGTAACTGATTGTCCTTAATTACTAAGCATTTCACGGTGTACTAAAATAAGAGATACGGTAGGATAATTGATAATAGCATTCCAATAAGTACAGGTACAATAGTACGTTTAATTAATCCAACAGGCGAGACATTCATCATGGATGAAATAATAATAACAGTTGGCGATACAGGTGAAATACTTTTTACTAAATGAGAGACAAACTGCATCGGAATAGCAAGTAACATCGCATTCATCCCAGCAGACGCTGCAAAGCTCGGCATTAATTCTACGCATGCATAAAAGAGGGCCAATCCACTTCCGCTTAATAATCCGACACAAAGAGCCAATCCACAGAAGAATAACGTTAAAATTAATCCTGCTCCACTCAGCTGATTAATACTATTAGTTAACAAATCAATAACACCAATAATTTTTAATCCTTCCACAAACGTTAATGCTGCTACGACTTGAATCACAACTGTCGTTAACCCTACTCCCATTCCATCAAAGAAAACTTGAATCGATTGAACTCCTTTTTGCACTGATTTCAACCGAACCATCTCACAGAAGATACTAAAGAGGAACGAACAGAGCGTAACTTCAACCATCCCGACATTATCTTTCTTTAAAAAGACATTAAAAATAACCATTAATAATAGAGGTAACATGGGTAAGATTGAATATAGACGTGGAGTATTGAACGTGCTTCTTTCCTCTTGATTCACTAACATCTCCTGATTAATTTCTAACGCTACCTCTTTTTTATCCATATAACGTTGCCAGACATAATGAACAATCGCTAAAACTAAAATAATTGGAATAGAGGCTTTCGCATGATAATTAAAAACATAATCTGTCACTGTCATTTCTAAAGCTTGAGAAGCTAATAAATTATCGGCTCCTAATGGGGTGGGAGCAATCGTTGCTGACATCGCAATAACGGCTGCTACCCCAAGCGGCGAAATCCCAGCTGAGACTAAAATTGGATAAGCCGTGGCCATTAATAAAACAGATAAACTTGAGGCACTTGGAATAATTAATCCGAGTACATTTCCAATCAGATAAAATAAAGGTAATAATAACGCCTTATATTTTAAATGTAATAAGGGTCGACTCAACACCTGAACCGTCATTTGATTCGCTCCAATTTGTTTCATAAACGCTGTATATCCAAACAGAAGCATCAAAATAAAACTAGCTCCTGTTAACTGTTTCGTAAATAATGTTCCAATGACTTTAAAGATATCAAAAAAAGCAATGCCACTACTACTTTCCTCAGGTAAAAGAGGTACTTTAAGTAAAATAGCACTTCCCATCAAGGCAATCCCGCTTCCAAACATCACCCATTTAATATCGAAATTCTTTTTAATGAAGTACCCTGCGACGATCAATATAATCAACGTGATACTAATAATCACCATCTAATCTCCTCCTCTGATTATTTTTTCTCCATAAGCAACCCTCATTATACTTGATTTCGACAAATCGTTCCACCTCTATCCATCTAAAAAAACCCTTCTTAAGATTTATTTCTCTTTAGAAGGGCTTTTATTTATAAATGCCAATCAATTTGATCTGATTGAGGCGCACGACACTGAGGGCAATATTTTGCATTTTCATCCAATTCCGCCCCACAATTTTCACACGCTCGAATTTGTTTGACTTGATTGATTTGCATTTGTATTTTTCTAATTTTTGACTTTTGAAGAGAGACTTGATGAAAGAGTTCTTGAACAGTATCTGAATGTGTGATATCACTCACCTTATTTACATATATATACTCTCCAAGTTGCTCAAACAACTCATTTAACTCTAACTTTGCCGCATTCAACGACATCGTTAGCTTCCCAATTTCCAACCACTTATTTGTATGCTTAATTCCTGTTTCTGCTGTTTTACTAACTGTTTTCTGAAAATCATTCCAAAAAGCCATATCCTCACCTTCTTTCCTACTTTATCATATTATAAGAACAATTCACTGGGACCTCTTTTTGAGTGATTAAATTTCTTTACGCCGTGATTAGTCAAATCTTGAAACTTCTTGTATAATGAAAGAAGTTTAACACTTTTAAAAGGAGGCGCGTCTTATGGCCGATGAACTTACATCTTATTTATACGATCATTTTAAAATGACCTTAACCCCCTCTCAAAAAGACGCCGTGGAAGCTTTACATGGTCCAATCTGTGTGATTAGTTGTCCAGGTAGCGGAAAAACGACTGTCACAGTGATTCGCTTAGCAAATCTAATGGTTAAAGGAGGCGTTTCCCCTCAACAAATTTTGGCTCTAACCTTTTCAAAAGCCTCTGCGAAAGACATGAATGACCGATTTAAATCTCTATTTCCATCATTAGCAAATCACGTCAAATTCGCAACCATTCATAGTTTTGCTTTTCATATCATCCGACATTTTGAACAGATTAGTGGGACACGATATGAATTTATTGATACCCCTAATCAAATGACACATAGTAAACGACAACTGCTTGCTTCTATTTATCTTGAGAAATCCGAGCGCTATTTAAGTGATGACGAGTATGAGACGATAACAGGGCAAATTAGTTTATTAAAAAACTTAATGATTGAGCCCCATCAGACAAAGGAGATTAAAAAGTACGTCGAAAATGAAGTGGAGTTATTTATTCAGGTTTATAAAGCTTATGAACAAAAAAAAGAAGCTAACTTTTTCCTTGATTATGACGATTTATTGACAACCGCTTATCAAATTTTAATTCATCAGGATGAGCTTCGTACCTTTTATCAACAACGCTATACGCACATTCAAATTGATGAAGCACAAGATACATCTAAAATTCAATACGAACTCATTAAATTAGTGGCGACTCCTAGAAACAACCTCTTTTTAGTCGGCGATGATGATCAAAGTATTTATGCCTTCCGTGGGGCTTACCCTAAGCAATTACTTGACTTTAAACAAACCTTCAAAGACGCACAAATTATTTATTTAACGGAAAATTTTCGTTCAAGCCAAAATATTGTTGAGATGTCATCAACCTTTATTAGTCACAATCATGATCGTTATCCAAAAGAAATTAAAACTCCCAATCCCCCTTCTTCTGTGCCGGTTCTTCATCATTTTCAAACTGAAAAAGAACAATTTACGTATTTAATGGAACAATTAAAAGCAATCGATGATTTAAATGAGGTCGCCATTTTATATCGTCAAAATGTTTCAGCGATTTCGTTGATTGAAGTGCTTGAGCGTCACCAACTTCCATTTAAACTCCAAGAGGGGAAACTTACCTTCTTTACTCATCCGATTGTCAAAGATGTCGTCGCTTTCTTTCATCTCACACTAAATCCAAGAGATGCTGAAGCCTTTAAACGTATCGCTAAAATTCTATATTTGTCTGCTTCTGTCATTCAACAAACCTTAGCTCAAAGCGAAAGTCCTTATTTAGATTATTTGACACGTCAGGTCGCTTTCAAAACCGCCTTTCAGCGTGATAAAATCAGACAATTCAAATTAAATCTTCCAAAACTTAAAGACCTTCCTCCTAAACGAGGCATTCACTTTATCTTAGATACGCTCGATTATGAAAGCTATTTAACGAAACGAGGATTTATTAAAGACGAGAAAGAACGAATTTATACCCAAGGTCTTGCCGTCATTGAAACATTAAAAAGTATTGCCTCAGAAACTGGTGACATTCATGAGTTTTTAAATCGCTTGTCCCATCTGTATCAGCTGAGTCATCAAAGTTCTCATCAAATGATGCCTGCTATTAACCTATTAACCTTTCATGCATCTAAAGGTTTAGAATTTAATACCGTCTTCTTAGTCGATTGTATGGATGGAATTACCCCCTCATCAAGTGCCTTGAATCAGCATCTCTTACACGAGGAAGAAGAATTTGAAGAAGAACGCCGTCTCTTTTATGTCGCCATGACACGTGCTCGCCATCAGCTTCAAATTCTGAGCGTTGCCAATAAGCACAACATGCTTTTTAACCGTTCCGTTTTTGTAAAAGATGTTCATCAAATTCTTTATCCAAAGTCAGCAACTGAATCATTACCACAGCCTAAACGAACGGCTAGTGGACGCTCGATTTCAGAACTGAAATCCATGAACCTAACCACCTCTGTTGATTTAAAAGCTTATCAAATTGGAGTCTTGATTCATCATCAACGATTCGGTGATGGAACCATTATTGATTTAGACGGTGAAACAGCAACTATTCAATTTGAGCATGAACAAAAGCGAATCAGTTTAAGAATTACGGTTGAAAACGGGAATGTCTCGTTAAAATCATCATAAAAAAATGTCTATCCGATTATCGGATAGACATTTTTTTTAAACACGTCCAGCTTTAACATGCCCATGTTTTGCTTTTCCTTGAATCTCAGGAACAGGGGGCATATCATTTTTAGGATGTTTATTTTTTTTGTTGCTCTCTGTTCCATGTGGCTCACTTGGATCAGGACGTCGCATTCCTTTTTTAGCCATAAT
Source organism: Turicibacter sp. H121 (assembly GCF_001543345.1). NCBI lineage: Bacteria > Bacillati > Bacillota > Erysipelotrichia > Erysipelotrichales > Turicibacteraceae > Turicibacter > Turicibacter sp. H121. The sequence continues at coordinate 171,101 of NZ_CP013476.1, forward strand.
TATCACCTTTCTTTCGACAATATTATGAGCATTTCCCCATCTATCATACGTTATTTTAAACAGTGAAGTTTTACCTTTTATTTTTGTTTGCAATCCTGTTATATGTTATATATTTATATAAGGCTAAAAGGTTTTAACATAATTTCAACGGGAATCTTAACATAGAAAATAGTTTAATATCAGTTATTTTTAGATTTTTTGTTATAGATTACATATAGAAAAAATATGAATTATATTTCGCCATATATATTTACACTTTTTTCCGGTTTTTAAATTCTATTTAAATTATGATAAACATAGCAAAAAGAATGGGGAAATCTTAACGATTCATTCAATACTTTTGGAAGTTCAAATCATAAAAAGAGTCATTTTTTCACCAACGAAGTATATTCAAGGACCAAATAAATTAGTCTATTTAGTAACGATCTATCTGTCTACTACATCGAAGATGCTCAATTTCATTATTATTTATTTTTAAATAGTAATCTCCGGGATAGTTACTAAGACAAGTTGCTACTAAAAACGATACTATTCATCACATGCATTTGATATGACACTATACGATGTTTATTATTATGTGATGCTTCTGCCGATCAATTAGGACAAGATGCTTAATATAAAAAAACTGAAGGGAGACTTATAACTCCCTTCAGTTTTTTAATTATTCATTGATTAATAAAAACTTTTTTAAATCTTCATCAACACTTGAGATACCACCAATTTCGAATGTTTCAACTAAGAAGTTGACGATATTTGGTGATAAGAATGCAGGTAATGTTGGCCCTAAGTGAATTTTTTTCACACCAAGTGATAATAACGCTAATAAGACAATAACTGCCTTTTGTTCATACCAAGCGATATTATAAACAATCGGTAAATCATTAATATCTTCAAGTCCAAACGCTTCTTTTAATTTTAAGGCGATGACAGCTAATGAGTATGAATCATTACATTGCCCTGCATCTAACACACGTGGAATTCCATTGATATCTCCTAATTCTAATTTATTATAACGATATTTGGCACATCCAGCCGTTAAAATCACAGAATCATTCGGTAATGCTTGGGCAAAATCTGTATAATATTGACGTTCTTTATGACGTCCATCACATCCGGCCATTACGACAAAGTGTTTAATCGCCCCACCTTTTACTGCTTCAATAATTGAATCTGCTAAACTTAAGACTTGATGATGAGCAAATCCACCCACTAATTGTCCGGCTTCAATCGCTGTTGGAGCCACACATTGTTTAGCTTGCTCAATCACAGCTGAGAAATCTTTTGTTCCATCTTCTAACACAGGAATTACTTTAAATCCTGGATATCCTGTATTTCCTGTTGTATACACACGATCCATATAAGTTGAATTAGAACGTGGTGGCACTAAACAGTTCGTTGTAAATACAATTGGTCCATTAAATGTTTCAAATTCTTTCGTTTGTAAATGCCAAGCATTCCCATAGTTTCCTTTTAAATGCTCATACTTTTTAAGTTCAGGATAATAATGAGCTGGTAACATTTCACTATGTGTATAAATATCGATTCCTTGATCTTTTGTTTGTTCAAGTAATTGTTTTAAATCGTGTAAATCATGTCCTGTGATTAAAATTCCTGGACGTGTCCCTACTCCAATCTCGACAGTTGAAATTTCTGGATTTCCAAATGTCATTGTATTAGCTTCGTCTAATAATGCCATCGCCTGAACTCCAACTTCACCAAGTGCTAATGTCATTGGAACATATTGCTCAAGTGTTAATTCATCATTTACTAATGAAGCCATAAATTCATGGGCTGCACTAAATAAAGCTTCATTTTTATAGCTTAATTTTTCAGCATGCGATAAGTAAGCAGCTAATCCCTTTAATCCGAATAACATTAACTCACGAATCGAACGAATATCTTCATCTTCTGTTTGATGAATGGCTAAATGAAGTGCTTTGTGAATCATTTCTTCTTTTGTTTTCACGTCTAGTTCATAGATAGCTGCTGATGGTAAGACAATTCCTTTTTCTTGAAGTAATGCTTTATATTGTTCACGATAATTGATACTTGCTTGAATACGTGAGACAAATTCTTCTTCATCAAAGTTTGCATTTGTAATCGTTGCAAATAATCCTTCAATCACAAATAAATCAATTTCTTCAGTATTAATTTCTAATTTTTTGGCTTCCACCGCAAGTGATGATAATCCAATTAACGAGTAAATAAATGTATCCATTAAGGCACTTAATTCTGGTGATTTCCCACAAACACCAAAGACCGTACATCCGATCCCTTTTGCCGCTTCTTGACATTGATTACAGTTCATTTCCATAACTCTCACCTCTTAATCTAAATGACTGCTTCATTATAACGCCAGCTTTTTTAAAAAGATGTGAGGTACATCACATTCAGGGAAAAAATAAAAAAAAGTAGTTCGAAAATTCGAACTACTCTTCACCACTTAACCATTGACGATTGATTTTAAAGGTTTTCCCCTTGACTTCACATAATCCCTCTTCTTTTAGTTCCCCTAACAGGCGACTAAATGTTTCTCTGCGAATACTGAGTAAATCAGCAATCTCTTGTTTAGTGACAGGAATTTTTACAAAGACATCGTCTGAAGAAGACATATGGGCAGTAGTAAAGCGTTGTAACCATTTTCTAAATCGCTCTTTCGCATCAATGAATACTTGGTCCGTTAATAATTGTTGAACACCTTCTAATCGACGATTGAGTTGTTTAAACCATTCTCGCGTTGCTACTTCAGTCGATAAAATTCCCGCTTCTAACGCCTCACGTGGAACTTTAACCACAATCGTTTCTTCAACAGCCATGGCTGTAGCAGGATAACGGTGAGGAGGATTAAATAACGTACTTAAGGCAACAAACTGCCCACCTTGATATAAAGAAAAGATTTTTTCTTGTCCCATCGATGACGTCTTTAATATTTTTAATGTTCCTTCACGAACAAAATAAATCGAATGCGCGATCTCTTCTTGTCGAAATAAAGTTTCACCCTTTTTTAAAGTTATCGCTTGGGATACTCGCTCTAACTGTTCTAAATTCGTTGGATGAATATAGGCGAGTAAAGAATGTTGCTTCAGTTTCATCACCTCTTAATCAATTTCCTTTAAATCAGCTGGATAGACGAGCCCAATTTGAGAGCGAACTTCATCTAATACTCGCATGACTTCATACGAAAATTTAAATGAATTCACTGCTGATTCATGTTTTTGATTTAAAATGAGCTGAATAAATTCTTCGGCTTCATAAACCATATTCTGCTCCACTTGCGGTAATGTTATTTCCTCCACCTCACCATTTCGATAATGAATCGTGACCTGATCCATTTGATTAATTCGATCAATGATGATACTTCCCTCTTCACCTTGAATTTCGGCTGGAAGAGATGAGTTTGAAATTTTGGAGTACATAACGGTTCCTTGCATTTGTGGATATTCAAAAATCACTGACCCTTCTCCATCAACACCAGATTCTAACAGATAAGCACTTGCCTTAATGGCTAAAGGAGCGCCAAATAACGCAATCATAGGGGCAATCGTATACACACCGATATCGACTAATGCACCATTCGATAACTCAGGATTGAAGGCATTTAAAACTGTTCCAGCGCGATAGGCATCATAGCGTGATGAATACTGACAAAAGCTTGCAAAGTAACGGCGCACGGTTCCAATCTTAGACAACTGTTCTTGTATCACTTTAAAGTTTGGCAGTAACGTTGTCTTCATCGCTTCCATCAACAAAACATGATTTGCTTTTGCAGCTGCAATCATAGCTTCAACCTCTTTTAAGTTTGATGCTAATGGCTTTTCACACAATACATGCTTTTGATAATTTAAACACATAATCGCTTGCTTCGCATGTAAGGCATTAGGAGACGCAATATACATGGCATCGACTACATCACTCGTTAAAAGCTCTTCAAGATCTGTGAATATATGTTTCACCCCATATTTGGCAGCGAACGCTTGACCACGTGCTTCTGTACGTGAATAAACGGCACTTAATTCAAAGGCTTCACAATGAGATGCTGCTTGAATAAATTGATCGGTAATAATGTTAGTTCCAATAATTCCAAATCTAACTTTTTGTTTCATACTTATTTCCTCCACCTCTTCCTCATCTCTATCTATAACCTATATTAATTACATCAGACTTAAAATCATAAAACACCCTAATAAAGACTGACTATAGAGGCAGTAAAATCTTTTTATGATGTACAAAAATCACGGCTTCTTACTTATTTAGCATAAAAAATAAAAGTCCCTCTGTCAAGTTATTTGACAGGAGGGACTTTAAACTATTTCGTTGATTTCGTTAAAACAGTTGCTAGAATAAACGTGAAAATAGCTGGAATCATCCATCCAAGTCCTGCTGCATGAAGTGGTAAATATGTCATTAAGGCTGTTAGGCTTGAGATATTCATCATTGGTACTAGCGTTGTTAAAAGACTAACCACTAATGTGACATAAACCGTCCACGCGACCACTCGATCCGATTTCACCAAGCGTCCCATTAAAGTTAAGACGATTAAGACGATTACCAGTGGATAAATCACATCTAATGCCGGCCCAGCTAATGCTACAATAGAATCGACATCATTCGTTGCCATTAACACACTGATAACCGTTAAAATAATAGCATTGGCTACATAAGGAACACGTCCCTTAAAGAGCTTAGTAAAGAACTCTGCACTAGCACTTAATAAGGCAACTGCTGTCGTTAAACAAGCGAGTATGGCTGAAATACTTAAGAAGATAGTTCCGAATGATCCAAATACTTGCTTCACAATATACATGACTAATTGAGTACGCGTAAATGATACATGCTCAAGACCTGAAGTTTGGGCACCTAAATACATTAAACCACCATAGATGATGGCTAACCCTAAAACGGCAATCATTCCCGCCATCATAATCACTTTCGAGATATCCTTATGATCCTTATATCCTTTTGATTTTACTGAGGCTAAGACAATCGATCCAAAAATCATAGCTGCAATCGCATCCATCGTTTGATATCCTTCTTTAAACGATGAAACAAACGTCCCTTCTACCCCAAGCGGAGCAATGTCACCAATTGGCATAAAGATCCCTTTTACGACAATCGAAATTAAGACGATTAATAAAACAGGTGTTAAAAACTTTCCAATTGCATCAACAATTGAGGTTGGTTTTAAAACAAAGAATAAGCAAACAGCAAAAAACACAAGTGTTGTGATCAATGAATTAGCCGATGGGAATAACGTTACAATTCCTAATTCATACGTTGTTGAAGCCGTACGTGGAATAGCAATCACTGGACCAAGCGCTAAAATTAAGATGGCCGTTGACACCATCGCAAATCGTGGTCCAACACGAGAAGCTATTTTTTCAAACGATCCTTCCGCACGTGAACAGGCTAAAATCCCCAAAAGAGGAAGGCCCACTCCTGTTAATAAAAATCCAAATAAGGCTGGGACGAATTGATCCCCTACCGAATTTCCTAAAAACGGTGGGAAAATTAAATTTCCTGCACCAAAAAACATGGCGAATAATGCAAACCCAATGACTATTGAGTCTTTAAATAACTTACTTGTCATACTTTCCTCCTAGTTACTAATCTACGTTGTTCTGATCCATTTTTATTTAACAACACATCGTGATATAACGAACAAATTTCCCCTTCACAGCTTCGCATTGCTCCACAATTTCAAACCCTGCTTCTTTTAATTGTTCATCCATCTTTATTTGAGTCACAATAATTAATTGATCGGCAATGCGACGCGCCTCATTCATAATCATTTGTTGGATTTCCGGTGCAATGGGATTAAAATGTCCATATGGCAAATCAACGATTGCTAAATCATAATGTTCTTGAATCTCTTGAATATCTCCGATTTGAATCACATTTTCATAACCATAATGTTTTAAGTTCTCTTCCGCTTTCCATGCGACTTTAGGATTTAATTCATTCCCTACAATGTTTCCACCAACGGTTAACACTTCAAGAACGACCGTTCCCGCACCACAGCATGGATCAATAATTCGTTTCGTCAAATCACACCCTACTGCTAGATTGGCCACAGCACGTGAAACACGGACACTTAATGAAAATGAATAAGAATGCGGTTTATTTTCATGAGTAACCCATTCATTGGAATTAGGCTCTAACGTTCCAAAGAACCATTCCCCATTTAATTCCGTCAATCCAAGAAGTTGTTTAGGTTGATACATGTCCGCTTCTCCACCAATTAAAAAGCCAACACGTTTTAAACGTTCTAAACGTTCTTTATACTCTACCGTTTGCCCTTTAAATCGTAAGAATAGACACTTAAACGTTTCATAACTTAATGGATTCGCCTTTACTTGCTCATAAAGACCCTCATACGTTTCATGACGATATAAAATCGTTAAACGTTCTTTAATAAAGACACTACGAGAAGGATCAATATCAATTGGAGAAAAGAGATACTTATCCGTTAACTCTTGTCCAAATAAAACTTTCATTTCAAGCTTACATAACGATTCTTCACCTTCTGCATAATTAATTACATATAAATAACCTTGAATCGGTACTTCGTTTATCACCATTTAGTCGTCCTCTTCTTTTTAATCTCGTTGCATAAATGCTATTTTTCATTATAAAATACTCCCTTTGTAAATTGCAACAAAAAAAAACACGAAACGACATTCCCTTTTTCCGTTCCTAATCTCAAAAGGATTATCCCTTTTATATCATATCCTTTTATAGTAAAATAAAACGAAGTATTTGTTTAAGGAGGACTTTTTATGATCCCACGATTATTTCAAATAAGTTTTTTATTCTTATTCACCTTACTGACTGGTTGTGAAGCTACATCTATCACTATTGAGTCAACGTCACCCCCTCTAGAAGTCCAACATCAACTCGAACAAGATTGGTTAATTGAATTTGATGCGGGCAATTATACCATTGAAAATCCTTATCTGTTAAAGGATCCTTATCAAAATTCGCCCCTTTCTTATTTACTAATGTTTAAGACAGAAGAAGAGGCCATCGTCAGCTATGAAGTGGTCGGTCACACCCCACAATTATCATTTACTTACACCTCCCCCACTCCAACAAAAGAGCACTTTCTTATTTTAACGGGACTCTATGCAAATGAAATGAATACGATTCACTTACAGGCCACCTTAGAAACGGGAGAAGTACTAATGCATACGCTTCACCTTAAAACCGATCCTTTACCAAGTCAGGCCATCCATCCAAAGGTGACCCAGTTTAAAACGAATTCAGAGCAAACGAAACTTTATTTAGTATCGGATGATCACTATCACTATCTCATCGATGAAGCGGGAGACATTCGTTGGATTCAAAAGGCTTCATCCGGTTCCGTTACACCTCTAAAGGATGGTACGTTATTAACCTATGATGTCCCTGCTTTTTACTACTATCATCAGGCATTAATTGAGCGTAATTATTTAGGTCAGATTTTAAAACAAATGTATATTCCTGGCGCTGGTCATCATTCATTAGTTGAAACAGATGGTGGTGATTATTTAATCAATTCATCTGATAAATCAAATAACCGCTACATCGAAGATATCATCTATCTGCTCGACTCCAATACTGGAGATGTGTTAGAGACTATTAATTTGCGAGATTATCTCGATGTTTCCCGCTTTGAACAAACACTACCACAAGCCATTAAAGGGGATTACAATGATTGGTTCCATCTCAATTATGCCATGATAGATTCAAGTGACCAGTCGGTCATTGCTTCAGGGCGTTCACAAAGTATGGTCGTGAAAATCAATCCTGAGAAAAAAGAGATTAAATGGATTTTAGGAGCACCTGATGAGGTCAATGAAAGCTTACAACCTTATTTATTAACACCTGTGAATGAGCCATTTTCTTGGCCATTTGCCCAACATTCTGCTAAAGTCTTACCCGACCTTGATCGAAATCCAGAAACAACGGATTTGATCCTTTTTGACAACCATGTCGATATCGGTGTTTTTCCTAGAAAATTTTATCCAGATTTAAATCAATATAGTCGTGCCGTCCACTATCGAATTCATGAATCTGATTTGACCATTGAACAACTTTGGTCATTTGGAGAAGAGTTGAACCCGCCTCTCTGTTCAACCATTATTAGTGAAGTTGATTACTTGCCAATGAATGAGTCGATGCTTGTTTTATTCGGATTCATTCAACAAGGAAATCAAACGGGTGGGAAACTCTTTGAGGTCGATGTCCATGATGCGTCATCGATTATATTTGAAATGGAACTTTTAGCTGAAGGTATTAATCATATCTATACGAGTGAAGCCTTAGACATGAGTGATTTAAATTTAACAATCGAATTTACTCCAATCTCAAGTTTGAGTAAAGTTAATTTAAACGTTCAAAAAGAAACGCCGCTTTTACCTGAGTCATTCACTAAAAAAAGATTGGATTCATCACTTATTCAAACAATGACCTTAACTGATTCGGTATTATTTTTGGATACCTATCTCATGAAAGAGCAAATCACAGATGAATTAACACTGGTCCTAACCAATGTGAATGAAGAGCGCTATACTTATAGTATTTCTCCCACAGATTGCTTCTTGGTAACGATGGATGATTCCATTCCTCGCCTTCCTTCCGCTTATAAACGAGCACTGAAAAAAGAGAACCTTTATCGGGTGATCGATCGAACGGATTTAAGTCTATTACCTTCAGATGTTTATACCGTCTCTTTTTTCACGAATCAAACCCTTTACGAAACCTCTTATAAACTTCATCTTCAACATTAAAAAAGTGGTGCTACTGAGTAGCACCACTTTTATGATTGAATTAACTTTGATTTTTTATGAAGCTCAGAATCAGATTCTTTATTAGAACTAAAAACTAATTTTAATAAAATCGGAGTCAGAATAGTGGTCACAACGACCATGATAACCACCGGTCCAAAAAAGGTTGCACCCATCAATCCTAACGCTGCTCCCTTACTGGCAACAATCAATGCGACTTCACCGCGCGAGATCATTCCAACTCCGATTTGTACACATTCTCGATTCGAATATTGACAAAGTTTAGCCCCTATCCCACAACCAATAATTTTAGATATAATAGCAATAATCACTAATATAACTGTAAATATTAATAATTCACTACTCATCTCACTTAAATCTACTTGAATTCCAATACTGGCAAAGAAAATGGGCGAAAGTAACATATAAGAAATCGTTTCAAATCGAGAATTAATATACTGAGCACATGGTGTATTCGATAAAATCAAGCCTGCAATAAAGGCTCCCGTTATGTCTGCAACACCAAAAAATTCTTCTGCACAAAATGAAAGTAACAAACAAAAAACAAAAGCAATAATCACAAAGCGTCTCATATCTTTTTGATAAGCTCTGACCCAATGATTATAAAACTGATAAAATAAAACGCCCGCACCAATCGCAAAAACAAAAAATAAGGCAACCTTGCCTAATACAAGGGCAATATTAACCGAATCATCCGCACAGCTTGTGACAATCGTCAAAGCTACAATTCCTAAAATATCATCAATAATCGCTGCTCCTAAAATGGCATTACCAGCACGTGTATTTAATTTTCCTAACTCTTTTAACGTTTCAACCGTAATACTAACAGAGGTCGCCGTTAAAATAACCCCAATAAAAATATTTTGTAATAAATGACTAACCTCTTCTGGTGAACTTTCTTGATTAAAAATAGAAGCAATGCCCAGTCCCCCGACTAAAGGAACTAATACTCCAAGTAATGCAATAATAAATGATGCTTTTCCTGTCTTTTTTAACTCTGTTAGATCTGTTTCAAGTCCCGCTGTGAACATCAAGACAATGACACCTAGTTCCGCAACTTGCTTGATAAAATCTGTTTCGTGTAACACATTTAACATCGCAGGCCCTAATACTAGCCCTGCTAATAAGGCTCCAACCACTTGTGGCATCGAAAACTTTTTCGTTACTAAACCAAAAACTTTTGTACTCAACAGAATTAATGCCATATCAAATAAATACTTATATGATAGCATACCCACTCATCTCCATTACTTAGATTTTACTCATTTTCCCTATTGAATTTTGATTGACTTCGTCTTTTCTAATCAAACTTTCCCCCTTTATATCCGAATGGTTATTAACCCTAGTAATATAACATGTCGTTCACGTAAATTCGCTCACGATTTGTCGAAACATCGATTAAAATCGTGAATACGCCTTCATTTATATCCATCAAAAAAGCATGATCTGGTTATGATCATGCTTTTCGTTTATTTAACTAAGCGATTATATAATTCAACAATCTGTGCTTCTAACTGTGCTAAAACAGCAATTGATGTAAACTGAACACGACTCGTATAAGCCTCGCTCTTAGCCGGCGTATCAAAGACTAATCCTAAAGCTTCAACCTCAGCTTGAGATAAATAAGTTAGAACATAATGTTTACGTCCGGTTAATTTCAAACGCATCATCACACGACTCTTTAAATAAATCGTTAAATACTTTCCAACCGTCTTGAAAGATAGGTTCTCGACCTCACAATGATTCATTCTTAAAATCATTTTAATAGTCTCAAATACCTGTTCCTCTAAAGAAAGTGTCTGCTGGGCCGATTCTTCTTGAACATCGTCTAATTTTTCTGCTTCTGTCTCTTCTTGAGTTTCTTCTACTTCAGTCACTTCTGTCTCTTCTTGAGTTTCTTCTACTTCAGTCACTTCTGTTTCTTCTTGAGTTTCTTCTACTTCAGTCGCTTCTGTTTCTTCTTGAATTTCTTCTAATTCAGTCACTTCTACGTCCTCAATTTGACTAGACTCATTGATGACCACTATTTCTTCGATTTGTGTTAATTGCTGTCCTTCTTCTACTAAAGCTTCAAGTGCTGCTTCAACCTCATCAGCTGAAACACCTTTACTTAACATCAGCTCTTCATTTTCCGCTAAAGACCTTCCTTCTTTAAAGTCTTTCTCAGGATTAATCATCGGAACAGTATTGACGTATAATGATTTAAACTCATCCATTTTACCTAAGCCAATTCGGATCCCTAAAACAGACAGGAAACTAATAATTAAACAAGCCGTACTAATAAATGTAGACGATAACGTCAAGAAAAAGCCGATGACACTACTAATTAAAATGACTAAAAAACAAACCGTCATTTTTCGGAACCATGTATATTTTTGGCTCCATTTATCAACTTCACTTAACAATGAATTCACCTCTTATCAAATTACAAATGGCACATATGCCTTTCTCTTCTAAATATATCGTATTTTTACATATTTTCATATACAATTTTCTCATAAATCGACAAAAAATATAACTTTTAGCTCAATTAGAAATGAATAACTAGATAATATAGGATAATACTGGTTTGTAATCCTTTTTATTAGAAATAAAAAAGATAGAAGGTTTTCTCCTTCTATCCAAATGGTTATAATCCAATAATAACTCCAACCAGAGCTCCAGCTGCAATAAAGAGAATTGGATGTTTATTAATTTTATTCGTAATAACGTATAAAACAATAAATAAAAGAGCTGCTTTGAAATCTAAAAAATCCGCCCAATGATGCGTCACATTAAATTTATCAAGTGTTAAAACTGAAATCTTAAACACACCAAATCCCGCAACAGCAATTAGTCCGGTAACAGCTGGTCGTAAGGCATAAAACACAGATTGTACAGCTTTACTCTCTTTAAATTTATTTAAAACATGGGCCACAATAATAATGATAATAACGGATGGCATAACTAATCCAATGGTTGCAATTAATCCACCTAAAATTCCACCCGCATTAAAGCCAGCATAAGTTGCCATATTAATCCCAATTGGACCAGGTGTTGATTGAGAAACGGCAATCATGTTTCCAAGCATCGCTTCATCAAACCAAGTATATTTTTCTGCTAGTTCATATAAGAAAGGTAAGGTCGCAAGTCCGCCACCGACGGCAAATAATCCAATCTTAAAAAATTCCAAAAATAAAATGAAATACGTCATTATGCTCTCTCTCCCTTTCTCCCTTTGACTAACAATCCCACGATAGCAGCTGAAATCACAATAAATACCGGTGAGATATTCGTTAAAATTCCAATGGCAATCGTAACTAGTACGATTCCTAGACACACTTTATCAATAACCGATCCTTTCCATAACTTAATCACCGCATTTAAAACAAGCACACAAACAGCCACACGAATTCCATTAAAAGCATGTTGAACTATCTCAAATTCTGCAAACGTCTGTAAAAAAGCAGCTAAAATCATAATAATCACTAAAGATGGAAACACAACACCTGCTGTTGCAACAATCGCCCCCAAAATTCCATGATGTTTATAACCAATAAAAGTGGCTGTATTAACAGCGATGACACCTGGCGTACATTGTCCAACAGCATAGTAATCCATCACTTCTTCTTCAGTCGCCCACTTTTTCGTTTCTACCACTTCTTTTTGTAACATTGGTAACATGGCATAACCACCACCAAATGTTAAACCACCAATGCGACAAAATGTCCAAAACAAATCGATATAATCGTTCATAAATGAACCTCCCAAAAATAATTTCATTCAATATTATATCTCAAATTTTATATTTTAAAAGAAATTTTAACCATTCCTTGTGGATAAAATAGTTTTCAATAAAAAAAGAGGACTTTTAAAAGTCCTCCCTAATACTTATTAATTAAGCAATACGATCCATCACTGGAACGATTTGTTTTTTACGAGAAACAACACCTTCAAGTAAAGCTGTGTTTTCTGTTAATTCAACATTAAATGCTTTTTCAACGATATCCGTACGTTCACCTAATGCGATTACTTGTGAATTACTATTTAAGATATCTGTGATGACAGCGACGAATAAGTTTAATCCTTTTTCTGCAATAATGGCTTGCATTTGCTCTTCTAACTCAGCTTTACGAGTCATCATATCTTCAATGCTAACCACGTTGATTTGTGCAATTTCAACCGTTGATGATCCCATTGGGAATACTTTAGCATCAATCCCTAATAATTGACCTGCTGTTAAATCAGAAAGATCAGTTCCTGCTTTTAACATTTCTAATCCGTAAGTCTCAACATCTAATCCTGCGATTTGCGCTAACTCACGGCACGCTTTTTCATCTTGTGGTGTACAAGTTGGTGATTTGAATAATAATGAGTCTGAAATGATCGCACTTGCCATTAATCCTGCGATTTTAGGCTCGATTTCGATTCCATTTTCTTTATACATTTTATATAAAATTGTTCCTGTACATCCAACTGGCTCTGCACGATAGAATAATGGTTCAGATGTTTGGAAGTTTGCAATACGGTGATGATCAACAACCATTTTGATTGTTGCTTTTTCAATTCCGTTTGCACTTTGGTTAAATTCGTTGTGGTCCACTAAAATAACTTCATCATTTTCAGTAACTTCTTCAATTAACGTTGGAGCTTCCACTTGGAAATGATTTAAAATGTATTGAGTTTCTTTATTAACATCACCTAAACGGCAAGCTTTCACGTCCATACCTAATTTTGTTTGTAAGTCAGTCATGACTAAAGTAGATGTAATTGAATCCGTATCTGGATTTTTATGTCCGAATACTAATGTAGCCATTGATTCATTCCTCCTTCTGAATTTTCACTTCTCTTATTTTACACTATATTGCTAAAAAACTCATCGCCTTTTACTCCAAATTTACAATTTTTCAATCATATTTTACCTCAAATCGGTTTAGACTACTAAGAGAATGAATAAAGGAGGCGTTTTATGGAAACGACTTGGAGCTTAAAAGAATTATATGAATCATTTGAAAGTGAAGACTTCTTAAATGACTTAAATACCGTTGATGACCTCATCAAGCGCTATGAAACGTATGCACAATCTCTATCTAATATAGATAAAAATGAAGTCAAAAAGCTAGAAGAGTATCTAGAATTTCAAATTGAAATGGCCAGCTTATTTCAACGACTCTTCTCATTTTGTTCCTTAACTTTAAGCACTAATACAAGTGATGAAAAAGCATTAAAATACTCAGATATTTTAAATGAAAAAAGTAGTGCTTTAGCTTCAAGTGAAGCAAAAGTTAATCATTGGATTGGGTCTTTAAAAAATATCGATTCCTTTTTATCTCAATCAGAGGCATTAAAAGACCATTCCTTTTTATTCCATGAGATTCAACAATTCAGCGCTCATTTATTAAGTGATAAAGAAGAAGCTATTGTGGCTAAATTACAAAATACAGGTTCCATTGCGTGGTCAAAGTTAAAAGATATGTTGACATCTAAGCTCATGGTTGATGTCCCGCTCCAGGATGAGGTTAAATCCATGCCACTCACCATGGCACGAAATCTCGCACACGATAAAAATCCTGATATCCGTAAAGCGGCGTATGAAGCTGAATTAAAAGCCTATGAAAAAGTGGATGATAGTTTAGCTGCTTGTTTGAGCAACATTAAGGGCGAAGTCATTACATTATGTAAATGGCGTGGCTATGAATCTGCCCTTGAAGAAACACTTTTAAAATCTCGCATCACAAAAAAAACATTAGATGCGATGCTCGCTGCCATCGTAGAAGCCCTACCTCATTTTCGTGACTTTCTAAAAACAAAAGCAAAATGTCTAGGTCATAAAAACGGTCTTCCCTTTTATGATTTATTTGCTCCACTTGGAACTCACACTCAAACCTTTGACTATGAACAAGGAACACAATATGTTCTAAAATTATTTAAAACCTTTTCTGACGAACTGGCTGAGTATGCCAAAGAGGCGATGGAAGGGGCTTGGATTGATGTTTATCCCAAACAAGGAAAAGTAGGTGGTGCCTTCTGCTCAAACTTACACATCATTAAACAAAGTCGTTTCTTATTAAATTATGGCGATCAATTTAGTGATGTCATTACGATGGCTCATGAGCTCGGACACGGATTTCATGGCTATTGCTTAAATGAAGAAAGTATCTTAAACTCTGGTTATCCTATGCCTTTAGCTGAAACAGCGTCAACCTTCTGTGAAACCATCGTTAAAAAGGCTGCGATTAAAGGTGGTGACGAGGAACAAGCGTTTGCTGTTTTAGAACAAGAATTAACAGACGCCACTCAAATCATCGTCGACATTTATAGCCGTTATTTATTTGAAACTGAACTCTTCAAACGCCGAGAAGAAAGTTCAGTTGGGGTTAAAGAATTAAATGAAATGATGATTAAAGCTCAAAAAGAATCCTATGGTGATGGCCTTGATCCCAATTATTTACACCCTTATATGTGGGCATGTAAACCTCACTATTACGATGCTTCTTCTAACTTCTATAACTTTCCTTATGCCTTTGGGTTATTATTTGCAAAAGGTCTATATGCCAAATATGAAGAACAGGGCGAAGACTTCCCTAAAGCTTATAAAAACCTTTTGGCAGTAACGGGTAAACTATCGGCTAAAGAAGTCGCTCAAACAATGGATATTGATATTGAAGATCAAGCCTTTTGGAAAAAATCACTCGATTTAATCATCGAAGATATTGAATATTTTAAACAATTAGCTCAAAAACGATTTTAATTAAGTCTATTCAACAGCAACCACGATGAGTTGCTGTTTTTTATTCGCTAAATCAGTGAAACTCCCTCCCACTAAATTGAGATGAACCTATCAGCAACCTTAAAATAATTAATAGAAAAAATGGTTTTTATTGCCTTTTTTCTCTTTATCATCCATAATAAGTGGTAAATGAATTTTAATTTCAAAGGAGAATCATTATGAAAAGTTATAACTTTTATAAATGGAGAATTTGGATTATTTTAACCTTTTCATTTGTCCTTTCTCTCTTCCATCGCGGATCCATGGGTGTCATTTCATCCCCTATGAGTGCGGACTTAAATGCAACTGCTACACAAGTTAGTAATATTGCCTCGGTAACCTTTTATACATATGCTTTAATGCAAATTCCTGCTGGATTGTTACTAGATCTTTACGGATATCGTAAAATCAGTGGTTTGGGTGTCTTACTAACAGGAATCGGATCAATTTTACACGGAATAACTCCATCCATATCTCTCGCGTATATGGGACGACTACTTGTTGGACTTGGAACGTCCGTTATTTTTATTTCTGTCTTAAAAGCCCAAAGTATTTGGTTTAACCGGCGTGAATTTACGCGTGCTTCAGGACTCCTTTCATTTATTGGGAATATGGGGGGATGCTTGCTACATTTCCACTTGCCATTTTAGTGGCTTACATGGGGTGGCGTGGTTCAATGACTTGGATGGGATTCCTTTGTGTCATTATCTCACTGTTAATCTTTATCTATGTTAAAAATCATCCTAACGATTATGGATTCGAAGCAAAAGGAAAAACAGGTATTTCACAAAAGATTAATTTGAAACAAGCATTGAAAACGGTCCTCTTAAATCGTTCCATTTGGCGTAATTTCTTTGCCCTGTTCACATTAGTCGGTTGTACGACTGCTTTTTCTGGTGTTTGGGGGGTCAACTATTTATCAACTGTCTATCACCTAACTGAAACAAAAGCTTCATTTTATATTTCCTTTATTCTTATTGGGTTAATTGTTGGTTCATTATGTATTAATAAAATTCTAAGCTGGTTTAAATATCAAATCTCACTTTGCCAGCGCATTGCTTCGACTCTAATGACACTTTGTTGGATCTACTTTTTAATCATAGCCAATGGACAACCACCTCTTTCCATCCTACCGATTTTACTATTTATGATAGGATTTTTCGCCACCGCACACATCCTATCCTTTACTGATATTACAAATTACTGTACACCTGATAACAATGGGCTGGCTAGCAGTTTTATTAATGCTGGGGAGTTTATCGCAAGCTCACTCATCACCTTATTAATTGGTACTTTTCTTGATTTAACTTATGTCGGAAGCAGCACAGACGCTGTCCGTTACTACAGTGCTAGTCAATATAAACTATGTTTCTTTATTTTCCTATTTATTTCAGCTTTAGGGATTTTAACTAGTTTTATTAGTTGTAAACAAGAACAGGAAAAATCCTCCTCAACGCTGACAACCACTCATTAATAAAATAAAAACCAGAGATCGAATCTCTGGTTTTTATTTTATATCGCTTCTTCTAGCCATTGATGAATTTCTTCATAAACGATGTTTTTTTCTTTTTCATTTAAAATTTCATGACGCATTTTCTGATATAATTTATAATTAATATCAACTAATCCAGCGTCTTTCATAACTTCATAAGCTTTGATAACCATTTGACCATATCCACCAACGGGATCATCTTCACCTGATAATAATAAAACAGGCAAATCATATGGCATTTTTTTTATATTCTTCTCATTTGTTATATACAATAAGCCAGTAAATAAATCTTCAAATCCTGCAGTAGTAAAAACAAACCCACAACTTGAATCAGCACAAAATTGTTTCACTATACTTTCATCATAACAAATCCAATCACTTGGCGTTTTAGCATTTTCAATGTGTTGATTAAAGGTTCCATATGATAATCGGTGAAGCAAAGGACTACGATATCTTGAACCTTTGATACGTTTGATTATTTTAGCAGCTATTTTTCCTGCGACTAATTGATATTTTGGTTCATGTGCCGTTCCAGTTAAAATCAAGCCATTAATCGTCTCTCCATAATCAATCGCATAATGTCTTGCTAAAAATGATCCCATACTATGACCTAACATAACAATTGGTAAATCTGGATGTTTGGCATGAATTAAATCATTAATCGATTTTAAATCATCCACCATTTTACTCCATCCGTTAGTTTCACCAAAATATCCATAATCATCTGCACTCTTCACAGATGCTCCATGTCCACGATGATCATTCGCATAAACAACATAGCCTTGGCTGATTAAATAAGCAATAAACTGCTCGTAACGCATCGTATGTTCACAAGAACCATGAACTAATTGAATCACTCCACGTGTTCGAATTTCTGCTTGTGGCTCATAGACATAAAGTTCTATGTCATAACCATCTACCATTTGAACTTTCAAGAATGTGGCCCCCTTCATATTACATATGTATACTGTACCATAATTTCAAAGGGAAGCCAACTCTTTCACTAGACTGGGCCATTGTTTTTTAATCTTTTATACTGTTTTCTCATCAATTATTCGAAATCCGTTTCATTTCCTACAACAATTTGATAAGGAACAAACTTCCCGTCTTGATACGTTAAATAAACTTCAACAATACCTAAATTATCTACCGTTGCAATTCCAACAATTCGTTGTGAGGCTACTAAGCTATAAGCATCTTGTCCCCTTGGAGTCATAATTGGATATAATCCACCTAACGGCAACACATCTCCTCTTAAATTTTCTTTAACTTTTCCTTCAGGAGTATAGTACTTATCTAATAGCTCTTTATCTTTTGTTGAAAGATCCAGTTTATAGGTTTGATTAATGGTGTTATTTTTAACGATGACTCCATAGTTATTCGTAAAACTAATACTCCAATCATATAAATCATTCAAATCATTATAATCGAGTAACTGGACTGGCTTTTTATCTTTAAAACTATAAATGTAATAATAATGAATATTTCCACTTCCACCAGAACTAATTGAGACATAAATATCATTAATATCGTCTTGATTAAAATCACCTAAAAAAAGTGTACTACCATAACCACCATTTAAATCAAGAGTTTTTTCCGTGACTTCGCTCGTCACACCATCAACGACAAAAATTGTAATATCCTCTTGGTAAATCGCATCTGGACTTTTTTTATTTCCTGCAAGATAAATAAAGTCATCCACTTGATCTCCTGTCACATCCGCTATTTTACGATCAAAAATATAAGGAGCATCAACCTCGACGGCTAATTCAATCTGAGGAGGAATATAAGCTTCTAAAAACATCTCAACAATCTCCTTTCCAATCTAAACTAACCTTAGTATGAGTGATTAACGGGAATCTATGAATTTTTTTGTATATATTAACAATTTAATTTTAGGATTATTAAAAAAGAGGTCCCCCAAAAGTGGACCTCTTAAGATTAGAATAATGTCATTTGGTTACTTGGTGGTTGAACCGATGCTTTAGCTGGCTTATCATTCCCTAATTCCATGTCTCCAAAGACATTCATTAATTGTAATTTTTCGATTAATGTTTTTGAAACTTTTCCACGTGTTTGAACGTCTTTAATCGTTTTAAAGGGTTCTTCTTCACGAGCAGCTACGATTTGACGCGCTACGTTCTCCCCTAATCCGTCTAAAGCGGTAAATGGTGGAATTAATGATTTTTTATCTTCTGAAATTTTGAAATCAACCGCTTGTGATTCCTCAATATTAAAGTTTTGGAAATAGAAGCCACGCTCTGTCATTTCAAGCGCAATTTCTAAAATCGTGACTAAGTTTTTCTCTTTTGGTGTCGCTTCAAATCCTTTTTCTTCAATTTCATCTAGACGTTTACGAATCGCATCTGGCCCCTTAATCATGGTTTCCATTTCAAACACATCTGCACGTTTTGAGAAGTATGCACAGTAATAATAAATTGGATGATGAACTTTAAACCAAGCAATACGTATTGCCATTAAAACGTAAGCTGTCGCATGGGCTTTTGGGAACATGTACTTAATCTGACCACATGACCAAATATACCATTCTGGAATATTATGCTTACGCATTTCTTCTTCAAATTCTTTCCATCCATCTGGCACTTTACTTGCCATTCCTTTACGAACAAACTCCATAATTTTGAAGGCTAAGGCTGGTTCTAACCCACCATACATTAAGTAAACCATGATATCATCACGACATCCGATAACATTCTTAAATTCAATCTTACCAAATTTATCGTACTTACCTGCTACTAAATCAGCCGCATTATTTAGCCAAACATCTGTTCCATGTGATAGACCCGAAATTTTAACTAACTCAGCAAATGTTTTTGGTTTTGTATCTTCAAGCATGTTACGAACGAATGGGGTTCCAAACTCAGGTACTCCATATGATCCCGTCGTTGAACGAATTTGCTCTGGCGTCACACCTAATGATTCCGTTGAATAAAACAGTTTGTAAACCTCGGGATCATCTGTTGGAATATCTTTTGGATCAATACCAGAAATATCTTGTAAATAACGAATGACCGTCGGATCATCGTGCCCAAGAATATCAAGTTTTAATAAGTTATCATGAATTGAGTGGAAGTCGAAATGTGTGGTACGCCATTCTGCTGTTGGATCATCTGCTGGATATTGAATGGGTGTGACATCATAAATATCCATGTAGTTTGGTACAACGATAATTCCACCCGGGTGCTGTCCTGATGTACGACGAACCCCTTCACATCCTTTGGCTAAACGTTCAATTTCAGCGGTACGCATCTCTTTATGTGTATCCTCAATAAATCCTTTAACATACCCAAAAGCTGTCTTTTCAGCAACCGTACCAATCGTTCCGGCACGGAAAGCAAAATCATCACCGAAGACTTCACGGCAATATAAATGAGCGACGGGTTGGTATTCACCTGAGAAGTTTAAATCGATATCGGGAACTTTATCTCCTTTAAATCCAAGGAAGGTCTCGAACGGAATATCATGTCCATCTTTACGCATTTTCGTTCCGCAATGTGGACAATTCGCATCTGGTAAGTCAAATCCAGATTCCGCATTGGCTAAAATATCCTGGAATGGTTCTTCTTCTTTACGAATCCCATAACGCCCTTTTTCATCTTCATTCATCTTAAAGGCAGAGAATAGACAATTCGGACATCGATAATGCGGTGATAAAGGGTTAACTTCAGTAATATCCATTAATGTGGCTACGAAAGACGATCCAACTGAACCACGAGAACCTACTAAGTACCCATCGTCGAGTGATTTCTTAACTAACATGTGTGAAATATAGTAAATAACAGCGAATCCATTACCAATGATACTATTTAATTCTTTAATGAGGCGGTCTAATACATACTGTGGTAATTCTGATCCATACCATTCATACGCACGCTCATAACACATCTCACTTAAACGATCTTTGATACTTGGAATCCCTTTATCTTTTAAGAAATCATCTGCAGGCGTAAATAACTCATCTTTAATCGCTTTAATCATCTCACATTGATCGGCAATCATATTTGGATTTGTTACAATGATTTCTTTTTGTTTTTCTTCACTCAAGAAGTGGAAATCATTAAACATCTCATCCGTTGTTCTAAAATGCATACTTGGAATCGATTTAATATCTGGATGATTTAATGGATGACGTCCACCTCCGATTGATGGTGTTCGTGTATAAATCTGACGATATATTTTATCTTCACGATTTAAGTGATGAACATCTCCTGTGGCGCAGACTGGAATATTTAACTCTTCACCGACTTTGATAATACGTTCAATCGTTTGAATAATATACCCTGCCATCTCTTTTGAATTTAAATCAATTAAATGTGAATAAACTTCTGGGGGTTGAACTTCTAAGTAGTCGTAAAACTTAGCTTTTTCTTTTAACTCCTCGTATGATTTATTGATTGCTGTTTCAAAGACCTCACCATTGACACAACTACTTCCAATTAATAACCCTTCACGATGAGCTTCTAAGTAGCTACGACGAATACGTGGCTGACCATATAAGTCGTTTGTCATCGATTGAGAAACGACTTTAAATAAGTTTTTAAATCCAACTTCATTTTTTGCTAAAATGGTCACATGCGTAGAATAATCGAGCTTAAACGATGTATCTTTATCCACTAGGTTATTAATTTCATCATGCGTCTTAATACCTAGCTTCATCATATCTTTAAGTAATAAGATAAAGGCTTGACCTGTGGCACGTGCATCGTAAATGGCACGGTGATGTTGAGTTAATTCTACCTTAAAGAATTTCGATAACGCCTTTAAATTAAATCGTTTCATCTTACGCTTAAATTTTTCATCAATGGTTGCATCTGTCGCATAATTCCAATACACCCCAAATTGGTGGTGATACATCACACGAGCTGCAGCCAGTGTATCAATGACAGGATTTGTACATGGACCTAAATTAAAGCGTTTATAGGTAGCATGTAAATGCCCCATATCAAAGGCTGCATTATGAGCAACTAAAATACAGTCTTCTGACCAAGCTTTAAAGCGGCGCATCACGTCCTCAAGTTCAGGTGCATGATCAACATCACTTTGTAAAATATGAGTTAACTCAATTGTTTTTAACGAAAGTTTACGATGAGGGTTTGCAAAATCTGAAAACTCATCAATAATCGCACCATTTTTAATTTTTACCGCTGCAATCTCAATAATCACATCATAATTTGTCGAAAAACCAGTGGTTTCGACGTCATAAACGACATAGGTAGCATCATTTAAATTTAACGGTTGTTCATCCCAAGCAATTTTCGGTTCATCTTCAACTAGATAACCTTCAACGCCATAAATCACTTTAATATCATTTTTCTTTGCAGCATGATAAGCATCAGGAATTGCCTGAACGACACCATGATCCGTTAAAGCAATCGCTTTATGTCCCCACTGTGCCGCTTGCTTAATGTAATCTGCAATATCGGTTACACCATCCATTGCACTCATTTTCGTATGGACATGAAGCTCCACACGCTTCTCACCTTCTGGTGCTAGATCTTTACGAGGTTCTGTTTTAGCATCAATCACGTTTGCTGCATTTACCATCATACTTAACTCTTTTGAGAATGAGTCAAATTGAATACGTCCACTCACACGAACCCAATTACCTTTTTTCAAAATTTTAGGAACCATTTTTTTCATTTCTGCTGATTTAGCAAACATTTTAATATAAATCGAATCCGTATAATCTGTAAATTTAGCCGTAATTAACATCATCTCACCATTTCGGATATCGCGTGTTTCTGCATCAAAGATATATCCTTCTAAAATACAGCGACTCATTTCATCATCAATATCTTTACAGTTCATCGGAGTTCCATTAATCGGTCCTCCAATTGATGTCTCTGTCACTTCTGGCTCTTTTCGCGAATATCCTCCGCGACTTCCACCATAACCTCCACCTTCACCACGATAAACCGGTTTTTGTGGCTCCGCCTCTGGTTCAATAGGCTTTGGAATTTCTACAATTGGTGGTAATGACGTTTCTCGCTCTGTTAAAATATCTGCATCTGAAAGAGCATCTTCTGAATAAATTGGTCGAACCTGTTTAATTGGGAACCCAAAGCGTTCATAACTTTGCTGAATCTTAGTCGCATACTTTTGTTGAATTTCATTATAATATTGCTCATCCTTAACAGCGATTTGTAACTCATCACCTACAACAGAAGCTTTAAAGCTCTCAAGACAGCGAATTAATAAATCTTGACGGCTTAAATATTCAATCATCAGCGGCCAATATTCTAAAATTTGCTCGTCACTTGGTCGACTTAAATAACGAATCGTAAATGTTGCTTGATTCACTGTTTGAATACGACCAAATGTGTGATCAAATCGTGAATAAAACTCATAAAAAGCTGCTGAAATAAGCGGTGTATCAAACGTTAAATGAAAAAGTAATGCTTGACGCTTACGAAAAACATCTACTTTCTCAATCGTTTTTTCTTCAAATAAAAAAAGTTGATGCTCCGGATATTGAATTTGTTCCAATAAAATTTGCATCTGTTTTTGCATACGGGGCTCCCCCTTTTCTATATAAAAGACTAGTTAGTCATAACTAATACATTTTATCATTATTTGACGATTATTTCATCATTAAAATTTAACCAACCATGACTCTAAGTTATTATGGATTTTTTTAATTGATATAAAAAAAAGTTCTCTCAAAAAGAGAGAACTTTTCACATTATGCTAATGTTTCATATTTTTCTTGAACAAATGTCATTAAGTCAGCAACTGCCACTTCAGCAACTTCACCTGTTTGACGAACTTTTACTTCAACTAAACCGTCAGCAATACCACGTCCAACTGTTACTCGGATTGGTAATCCGATTAAGTCAGCATCAGAGAATTTAACTCCTGCGCGCTCTTTACGGTCGTCTAATAGAACATCAAATCCTGCTGTTTTTAAATCAGCATAGATTTTTTCTGCTGCTTCTAATTGATCTGCTTTTTTCACATCAACTGGAACGACATGAACATCAAATGGAGCGATTGATTTTGGCCAAATCATTCCATTTTCATCGTTATTTTGTTCAATTACTGCCATCATTACACGGCTAACACCAATTCCATAGCATCCCATAATGATTGGTTGTTTCTTTTGGTTTTCATCTAAGAAAACAGCATTCATTGGTTCAGAATATTTTGTTCCTAATTTGAACACGTGTCCAACTTCGATTCCTTTCGCGTGGTCAACGACACCAACACCGTCTGGAGATGGTGCTCCAACTGGTAAATCAGCTACCTCAATATTAGCAGCAAATGATCCAGTTGTTGAGTAGACGATTGTATCTTCTCCAATTTCAGCTAATGCCATAAATTCCGCAGATTGAGATCCACCAATTTGTCCACTATCAGCTTCTACCATACGGAAGTTTAATCCACAACGAGTAAAGATGTTTGTATAAGCTTGAACAAAGTTATTATACGCTTCATCTAAAGACTCTTGTGTCGCATGGAATGAATAAGCATCTTTCATGATGAACTCGCGTCCACGCATTAATCCGAAACGAGGGCGTGCTTCATCACGGAATTTTGTTTGAATTTGGTAAACTGTTAATGGTAATTTTTTATATGAATTTAAGAAGTCACGAACAACGTGTGTAATGACTTCTTCATGTGTTGGCCCTAAAGCAAATTCACGGTTATTACGATCTGTTAAACGCATTAACTCTGATCCATAAACATCCCAACGTCCTGATTCATCCCATAATTCTTTTGGTTGTAACGCAGGCATTAATAATTCATTTCCACCGATCGCATCTAACTCTTCGCGAACGATTCCTTCAACGTTATTTAAAACGCGTTTTGCAAGAGGTAAGTATGTATAAACTCCTGCTGCAACTTGTTTAATAAATCCAGCACGTAATAAGAACTGATGAGAACGAATTTCTGCATCACTTGGTACTTCACGTAGCGTTGGAATAAACATCATAGATTGTTTCATGTTTGGTCCTCCTAAAGCTTACTACGACTATTATTCAATTAGTCTCGACATTTTACCGTCTCTAATTGTTCATTATCGCATCTTTTTAATCCCTTTTCAATCTTTTTATGCACTAATTAAACGAATGATATCGTTAAATGTGACATAAATAAATAATCCAAAGAATAAAAGTAATCCCGTCATATGAATATAACCTTCAATTCGACGATCAACTGGACGTCCAATAATCGCTTCAATTAATACGAATAAAATACGTCCGCCATCTAAAGCTGGGAATGGAAGTAAATTCATAATTCCAATATTCACACTTAAGAACCCAACCCAGATTAGTAATGATGTTAATCCATAAGTCGCAATTGTTGACGTCATTTTATAAATGCCAACTGGTCCCGATAAATCATTAATTCCCGCCTCTTTTGTTACGAATAACATTCTAAAGGTCTCAAAAATTGAAACAAAAGCTTCTTTTGTTTTAAAAATGGAGTACTTGAAACCAGTTAATAATGATCTTTCATATTCAGGACCCACACCTATTGAAGAAACTAACGTTCCCTCACGATCATTGACTTGTGGTGTAATTTCTACCGTGTTTGTTTGGCCATTACGAATATAAGTTAGTGTCGTCGGTTCTGTCGTACTTTGAATAGCCGCTGTTAAGTCTTCCCAATTACTCACCACTTGATTATTATAAGAAACAATCGTATCCCCTTCTTCTAATCCAGCAACTTGAGCTGGAGAATCTTGAATAATTTGACCAAGCGTATTCGAATAGGTTGGCATACCTACTGATAAACCCACAATAAAGAATAAGACAAGGGCTAAAACAAAGTTCATCGTTGCTCCAGCTACCATAGTCGCAAAACGTGCCCATTTTGATTTTGATTCTAAACAACGATCATAAGGAGCAATTTGTTGAGTTCCTTTTTCAAGGATATAATACGCCTCATGTTCAACATTAAACTCACGAAGTATTCCATCTTCTGTTTCAAGGGATATCGTTAATTGTTTATATAAGTCAACCGATTTAATCGTTCCAATGACTTCTGGCTTTTGATCTTCTGGCTTTAAGTAAATTCGATCAACAAGTCCTTGTCGTGAAAAACTGACACCGACTACTTGATCAACCTTAACCATTTCTTTTTCAGCTTCTTCGCCTGCCATCGCAACAAATCCACCGAATGGAATAGCACGAATAGAGTAAGTTGTTTCCCCCTTCTTTTTACTCCAGACCGTTGGCCCCATTCCAATTGAAAACTCATGACATAAAATTCCATAATGTTTTGCTACAAGAAAATGCCCTAATTCATGAACTAAGATAATGATACCTAGTGCTAAAATAAAACTTATAATTCCTATCATCTGTCCTTCCTCCATTATTCATACTTTGTCATGATATTTTTTCGAACGTCACAATCAATTTCTAAAATTTCATCTAAGGTTGGGTTAGTAATCGTTTGATGGGCCGATAATGCTTCATAAACAACCTCTTCGATTCCTAGGAAACTGATCTTATTTCGTAAAAACAAATCTACCGCTGCTTCATTAGCTGCATTTAATACTGTCGGGCAACTTCCGCCCATACGTCCAGCATCATAAGCCATCTTTAAACATGGGAAGCGCTCAAAATCCATTGGTTTAAATTCTAATGTTCCTACTTCAGCTAAATTCAATGATTTCGCCTGCTTTAAATCAATACGCTCTGGATAACTCATTGCAAATTGAATCGGAATACGCATATCCGGTGTTCCTAAATGGGCAATAATACTCGTATCTTCAAACTCAACCATCGAATGAATAATACTTTGGCGATGTAAAATCGTTTCAATACGATCGTAGGGCATATCAAATAACCAATGTGCTTCAATGACTTCTAGTCCTTTATTCATCATTGAAGCTGAGTCAATAGTAATCTTAGCCCCCATCGACCAATTGGGGTGATTTAACGCTTGCTCACGTGTAACATTTTTTAGCATCTCTCGTGTATAATCACGGAATGATCCACCACTTGCTGTGATAATCAATTTCTTTACCGCTTTTGAATCTTCACCTTGTAAGCATTGATAAATTGCCGAATGCTCACTATCAACAGGTAATAACTTAACCCCATATTGCTTTGCTTTTTCCATGACTAAATGTCCAGCTGTCACGAGTGTTTCCTTATTTGCAATTCCAATGGTACGACGCATTTCAATCGCCTTTAGTGTTGGTAATAATCCAACTGATCCCATCACCGCTGATAATACAAAGTGTTCATCTCCTGGTACTTCGTCATAAGTTGCAACCGTGATTAATCCTTCACTTCCAAATCCAAAATGAATGGCTGGATATAAGTGAGATAACTTTTTCGCATCTTCTTCACTGATAACTGATACATATGACGGCTGAAACTCTTCAATAATTGCTTGTGTTAGTTGGATATTACGTCCCGCTGAAAAAGCGACTAATCGAAACTTATCTGGATGCTGTCGAATCACATCTAGTGTTTGCGTTCCGATTGAACCTGTTGCCCCTAATAAATAAATATTTTTCATCTAAATCACCACATTCAATACATTAATTAAAATATAAAGTGCCAATGAAGCATATAAGTGACTGTCAAAACGATCGAGAACGCCACCGTGACCTGGGAATAACTTTCCAAAATCTTTAATTCCATATTCTCGCTTCATTGAAGAAGCCACTAAATCACCAAATTGTGCTACAGCTGCTACGACTAAACTCATGATAATCAGCATTAAAATCTGAGTTGATAATCCCGTGAACACGCCGAAAACAGTTCCAATAATAATTCCTAATAATGTTCCACCGATTGATCCTTCTACCGTCTTATTTGGACTAATACGTGGAGCTAATTTACGTTTCCCTAACTTACGTCCAACAAAATAAGCACCGGAATCTGTCACTGCTACGACAATAATCATAAATAAGAATAATTTTAACCCTAAAAATCGAATAAATATCATGGAGTGAAAGGTTGATCCGACATAAAAAATAGTTAGTAGATAGTAACCCGCATCCTTAATTGAAAAGTCCTTACGAACCACAACCGCTAATAATAAAATAAATAAAAATAATGCCATTGTACCTAACCCAAAGGTTAACGTCCCAGTAAATGATAAAGTTTTAAAGTTAAACGAACTAAACATAATCATCAAAGTAGCTAACATTGTAAATAGCTTCACTTCAATTGGTGTTTTAGCAACTGTCTCTTTCATATCAATCATTTCCTGTGTCGCTACAAGGGCTAATAACAAGCCTAAAATGATAAACGGTAACTTTCCATAAATTAAAATCGGTAACCCTACCGCAATCATAATAATAGCTGTGATAACACGCTGCTTCATGATTTAAACACTCCTTTAGTTTGCTTCATTTAAAGCACCAAATCGTCGATTACGCTTTTGATAATCTAATAATGCTTCATATAACTGCTCTTCTTTAAAGTCTGGCCAAGCAATCGAAGTAAAGTACAACTCTGCATAAGCTAATTGCCATAATAAATAGTTACTAATACGCAATTCTCCACTTGTTCGAATCATTAAATCAAGTGGGGGTAAATCTGAAGTCATTAAGTGTTGATCAATCACGTCTTCATTAATGTCTTCCACATTTAACTGACCATTTTTAACCTCTGTTGCAATGGCTTGGACCGCTTGTTTAATTTCATCTTGTGAACCGTAATTTAATGCAATAGTTAACGTCATCTTCGTATTATTCTTGGTTAATTCACTAATTTCTAATACTTTTTGTTGCAAGTCTGTTGGTAATTCTTCTACATTTCCAATTACTTTTAACCTAATATTATTTTCAACTAACTCTGGAGCAAATTCATTAAAAAATTTAATCGGTAACTTCATTAAAAACTTCACTTCTTCATCTGGGCGTTTCCAGTTTTCTGTTGAAAAAGCATACACCGTTAAAGCTTTAATTCCAATATTCGCACATAGCTTTGTTATTTCT
Source organism: Turicibacter sp. H121 (assembly GCF_001543345.1). Lineage (NCBI taxonomy): Bacteria > Bacillati > Bacillota > Erysipelotrichia > Erysipelotrichales > Turicibacteraceae > Turicibacter > Turicibacter sp. H121. The sequence goes on from NZ_CP013476.1 coordinate 200,053, forward strand.
CGAACATTCATTGCTCCTTCTTGATGTCCAGCTGTTCTTGGAAGCCCACGTTTTTTAGCCCATCTTCCATTTCCATCTAAAATAATCGCAATATGTTGAGGCAATGGAGCGTTTAAAACTTGCTCTTTATTTACCTGTATCTTTCTCCTCTTTCTAAAGAACATTCAAGAAACCGCCTTTCATAAATTTAACCTATCTTGTATATTTTAATACACTTAACATCTTTTTTCCACTGACATTCAAGATTTATACAAATAAAATATACTTCCTCTCCTCTACAATAGAAAAAAGCTACTAAGAAAATTTCCTAGTAGCTTTATCTATATCAAGTCATCGTTTTACATCGTATAAAATCATGACATTCATTCATACTAAATACAGGTTAGTGTCTATTTAATCTTTTTTGAGCTTTTATCTTAATTCGATGAACCTCTTCTTTTGTTAATGGAGGAATCTCGCGACTCAACTCGACTTCTTGTTTTTTCATGTGTTTATGAAAAGATAATTTTACAAACTTATCATCTTTCTCACTCATCACATTTTACCTGCCAGATTAAATTAATCTTCTCGTTTAAAATATCCGTAGCGCTGTGCATTCGTTTTGACGCGCGTTTCTACTTTATGCGTCACACGTTTGGCATCACCAACAAATTCCGTACCAAACTCCGTTTCCATTTTCGATGCATCTGGAATTAATGCGTTACGAGCTAATCGTTTTGTTTGTTTTGTTGCCATGTAACTGCCTCCTTATGATGTAAAACGATGACATTTTTATTTTGCATTTTTTGTCGAAATATATGCATGAATCCTCATTAAGTCTAATAATTATTTAATCTAAAGTGAGATTCCATTCATAAACATTAATCTCTCGAACGCCCATCATATACATTTCAAGATGAAAAGGAACGACGTAGTTCCCTAACCATCGAGCTCCTAAACGTTGACACGTCTTATTTGATGGAAGATTATCTGGAAGACAGCTAATATACAGATAATTCATCCCATGTAATTGGGCCACTCGTTTAATAATTTGACAAGCTTTAGCTGCATAATGATGACCACGATAAGGGGGATATATTTCATACCCTATATTTCCTCCATAAAATGTATTTTCATTATATCCAACTCGAATATCAATTTTTCCAATCTCATAAGGCATTAAATGCTGTTTAATTTGAAAATGGTAGGATGGTGCGGCGAATTTTTCAAGATGAGCTGGAACTTTTTTTTCAATGATTAAATCAATTTCTCCATCTGTTAAATAACCCACATCTTTAAATCTAAACATGATATTAACACTCCTTCGTGTCCTTTACATTATTCCTTATCATCATACGTGACAATTCTAAAAAAATGAAAAAAAAGACAATATTCATTGTCTTTTTTTAAACTGATGAAACTGTTCTCGAATCTGAGGAAAACGAATAAAGAAATCTATTAATTTATTCAAACACTGAAGGGTTTCTTGCCCCACTGTATGTTCCATTTTTTCTGTCTCATCTAATAAATCTTGTTGAACACCAATCTCTTGTAAAAATTGATAGATTAGATGATGCCGTTGATATAAATACTGAGCGACTTTCCATCCCTCATTTGTTAAACGAATTTTCCCATAACGTTCATATATGATTAAATTCTTTTCATTCAATTTTTTTATCATCTTGGTCACAGAAGATGATTTTATATTTAATGAAGTTGCTAATTCATTTACTCTGATTTCTATTTTATTAGGCTGTGCTAATCGATAAATCATTTCAATATAATCCTCTTCGCTGGCAGTTAAGTTAGCCTGTTTCATGTAATCATAAAAGGTATGATACTCTTGAATTCCCACCTCAATTCCTCCCTATCCCGCTTTAATTACAATTCAATTTATTCTAGTTTTTAACCATCTATACCTAATTTAACTTTTTAAAAATAAAAAAGACTACCAAATAGGTAGTCCTATAAAACTAGATTGACATGATATCTTTTTCTTTTTCGTCCGCTGCAGCGTCTACTTCTTTGATTTTCTTGTCAGTTAATTTTTGTACATCTTCTGTGTAACCTTTTAATGCATCTTCTGTGATCTCACCATTTTTTTGTAATTTTTTAAGATCATCGTTTGCATCACGACGTACGTTACGGATTGCTACTTTTGCATCTTCAGCAAATCCTTTAACTTTTTTAGCTAATTCACGACGACGCTCTTCTGTTAAAGCAGGTACGTTTAAACGAATAACTTCTCCATCGTTGTTTGGAGTTAATCCGATGTTAGCCTCGTTGATGGCACGTTCGATAGAAGATAATGTTGATTTATCATATGGCTTAATCACTAATTGACGAGCTTCAGGAACTGTCACTTGTGCCATTTGATTAATTGGAGTTGGCATTCCGTAGTAATCCACTTGGATGTTTTCTAATAAAGCAGCGCTAGCACGACCTGTACGTAAAACTGCGAATTCACGTTTTAATGAGTCGATTGCTTTGCTCATACGAGTTTCAGCATTTGTTAATACATTTTTAGGCATGATTATCTCCCCTTTACAATTGTTCCAATTTGTTCACCAGCAACGGCTTTCTTAATATTCCCAGATTCATTCATATTAAACACTAATAATTCAATATCATTATCCATACATAAAGAAGCCGCTGTTGAATCCATAACTTGTAATCCTTGATTTAATACTTCTAAATACGTTAATTCATCGTATTTAGTTGCTTTTGGATTATAACGAGGATCATCGTTATAAACTCCATCAACACCGTTTTTAGCCATTAAAATAGCATCGGCATTAATTTCAGCCGCACGAAGAGCAGCCGTTGTATCTGTTGAGAAATAAGGGTTCCCTGTTCCTCCACCAAAAATCACGATACGTCCCTTTTCTAAATGGCGAATAGCACGACGTCGGATATATGGCTCAGCAATTTGATTCATATGAATTGATGTTTGTGTACGCGTTTGAATTCCACAAGCTTCTAAAGCATTTTGTAAAGCTAAGGCATTCATAACTGTCGCTAACATCCCCATATAGTCAGCACTTGAGCGTTCCATCCCCATTTCACTAGCCGTTTTACCACGCCAGATATTTCCTCCACCTACAATAATGGCAATTTCTACACCAGTTTCGTAAGCACTTTTAATTTGTAAAGCAATTTGTTGTACAGTTTCGGCATCGATACCAAACCCTTTTCCTCCAGCTAAAGCTTCACCACTAAGCTTTAAAACAACACGTTTATATGCAGACATTACGGCACCCACTTTCTCATCCTTTTATATCCAAAGCAAGGGACACAGTGCTGTGTCCCTTAAATATGAATCGTAATTATGCGCGAACTTGGCTCATTACTTCTTCAGCGAAGTTTGCAACAACTTTCTCAATTCCTTCTCCAACTTCTAAGCGGATGAATGATTTGATAGTTGATCCGTTGTTTGCAGCAAATTTAGCAACTGTTACATCACCATCTTTAACGAATGGTTGTTCTAACATACATACATCTGCTAAGAATTTGCGGATACGTCCTTCAACCATTTTTTCAACGATGTTAGCTGGTTTTCCTTCGTTTAATGCTTCTTGAGTTAAGATTTCACGTTCTTTAGCTACAACTTCTGCAGGAACTTGTTCTACAGTTAAGTATTGAGGGTTGATTGCAGCAGCGTGCATTGCAGCATCTTTAGCTACTTCTTCTTTACCTTCAACAACAGTTAACGCAGCAATACGTCCACCCATGTGTAAGTAAGATCCGAAGAATTCGTTGTCAGCTTTCTCAACAACAGTTAAACGACGTAAAGTAATTTTTTCTCCGATTGTTGAAGTTGCTTCGATTAACATTCCATCTACAGTAGTTCCTTCAACTTCGATTGCTAAAGCTTCTTCTACTGTTGCAGGTTTGTTAGTTACTAAGATTTTTCCTAATTTATCTAATAAAGTTAAGAATTGTTCGTTTTTAGCAACGAAATCAGTTTCTGAGTTTAATTCGAAGATAACTGCAGTGTTTCCTTCGATTGCTACTGAACATAATCCTTCAGCTGCTACACGATCAGATTTTTTAGCCGCTTTAGCGATTCCACGCTCACGTAACCAATCGATTGCAGCAGACATATCTCCATTTGTTTCTACTAATGCTTTTTTACAGTCCATCATACCTGCACTAGTTTTTTCACGTAATTCTTTAACCATAGCCGCTGTAATTGCCATTATGATTCCTCCTAATGTTTTTTATAAAAATTTAGAGTTTGCTTATAGTTGCATCTTCTTGATAATAACAAAAAAACACAAATATTGCAAGTCATTGAATACCTCAATCACTTATTTAAACGAATTCAGTCTTAAATACTCCCTATCTATTGTAACAGGTTTCTAAAAGCTTTATTCACTTAATTTTAAATTATCATTCTGAACGTTATTAATGATTAAGTAGTTTTCAAAAAAAATACCTTTAACTCATATTGAGAAAAAGGTATTCATTATCAAATTACTCAGCTGCTACTACTTCTTCAGCAACTACTTCTTCAGTAGCTACTTCTTCAGCAGAACCTTGGTTAACTTCGATGATTGCATCAACCATTTTACCAACGATTAAACGTACCGCACGGATAGCGTCATCGTTAGCTGGGATTACGTAATCAACATCTTCAGGATCACAGTTAGTATCTACGATACCGAATACTGGGATGTTTAATTTACGAGCTTCAGCGATTGCAATACGCTCTTTACGAGGATCGATTACGAAGATTGCGCTTGGTAATTCTTTCATATCGCGGATTCCGCCTAAGAATTTATTTAAACGATCCATTTCTTTACGTAATGTGATAACTTCTTTTTTAGGTAATACTTCGAAAGTACCATCTTGCTCCATAGTTTCTAACTCTTCTAAACGAGCGATACGAGCTTGGATAGTTTTGAAGTTAGTTAAAGTTCCACCTAACCAACGTTGGTTAACCCAGAATTGTCCACCACGGATAGCTTCTTCTTTAACAGCTTCTTGAGCTTGTTTTTTAGTTCCTACGAATAAAACACGTCCACCATCTTTAGCAACTTCTTGTAAAGCGTAGTATGCTTCATCTAATTTCTTAGCTGTTTTTTGTAAGTCGATGATGTAGATTCCGTTACGATCTGTGTAGATGTATTTTTTCATTTTTGGGTTCCAACGACGAGTTTGGTGTCCGAAGTGTACCCCTGCTTCTAACAATTGCTTCATTGAGATAATAGCCATTGTAAGTTCCTCCTAAATTTAAATTTGTTCGGCCGCCACATACTTCATCACTAATTGCCACTATAATTCATAGCACTCGACAATTCGCTCCATATGTGTGTGTATTTTTATGCCATGAATAAATGTATCATACTTCGCCTTTTTTTTCAATCGAATCTTCAATTTTTTTAGCTTTATATAAAAAAACTTTCTCAACGAGAAAGTTTTAGTGAGGTTATCATCTTCTATTTACCTAATTATAGTATTCTAAGTCTGCCTCATCTGCTACACAAATAATGGTTTGTAATAAAAATGGTGGAAATGAAAGTTGATTAGTCTTAATACTTTTTGGATCCGTAATTACTTTTGCACAACGAATTCCATCCTGTGTTAAAACTAATACATATTGTCCCTTTCTAATTTCTTGTTGCATCACTGCATATGTAAATTTTCCATTATATCCTTTAAATTGCACATCGACAACAGTCACTCGCTCATTTGAATACTGCTCATCAGTTACGAAGTGTTCCTCAATTTCATCCTTAACTTGCTGTTGTTCACCTTGTTTTGGAATCAAGAAATAGATTAACATTCCTAATCCAATTAATAATATGATTATGATGACACTAACCAACAAAATTGTTTGCACAATATCACCTCGTTACCTGTTTTCTCCCTATGACTATAAACAAATTTTATCCAATGTAACAGTCAAAATCAACAGTATTATGTATTTTTTTCCATGATTTTGACGCCATTCGTAATGTTTTTTCGAATCCCTCAAAATTCGACAAAATTCTTCTGGTAAATGACGCATTTTCACGTCGAAATCGACTGGTTATACAAAGAAAATAAGCTACTTTTTTATAAAATAGCTTATTTTGTAGAAAAAACAGGTTTTATGTTGTAATCATTATTACGCGTGCTTCACATTAAAACTCAAAATCTGAATCTTGTAATGGTTCTACCTTCGTCGTTTTAATATAACCATTCCCTTTTGTTGAGAAGAAATCATGATTCTTTGTTTCAACTGAAACTCCATTCATTACGATTGGATTAATATCTTGTTCAGTTGTTTCAAATAGCGGATCAAAGTTCAGGCATTGTAATGCATAGTTCACATTATACTGAATGTACGTCTGCACATCATCTAGCATTCCAATTTCTTTATATAACAATTTTGAGTAATCACACTCAATTTCATAAATATCCTGAATCATTGAATAAGTTTTTGCTTTAAGTTCTTGCTGCTTATCGGCATCAAATGTTGCAAATAATTCCTGCGCAAAAAAGCCAACACCAACGGTATGAAGTTTTTCATCACGTAAAATTAGATTAATAATTTCTCCACTATTCACCATTTTCCCTTGTCCCGCTAACCATAACGGTAAAAAGAATCCACTATAAAAGCAAACTCCTTCTAAACATAAACAACCTACCATCGACATAAAAAGAGACTCTTCATTTTCAATGCTGTAATAAGTCTTCATAATCCGATCAACCTTTTGTTGAAGGGATTTTGTTTCTTCGATCCAGTCAAATAATTCGTCAATTCGTTCTGTCGTACACAAGGTTTGAAAAATAGTTGAATACGACCTCGCATGAATACTCTCAAATCCTGCAAATAACGCTAAAATACTTTTCACAAAAAGACTTGGTGATTTTTCAGCAATTTTTTGAATTCCTGTCGATTGTTCTGTATCTAATAACGTTAATCCTGCAAGGATTCGCTCATACGTAACTTTAACTTCAGGAGCTAATGTTTCCCATGTTGATTTATCTTCTGAGACTGGGATTTCCTCAGGTAGCCAAAACTGTTCGGTTTGCTTTAAATATAAATCATCATAAAATTGATGATCTGGTGCGTTCCAATTCACTGCTTGATATCGTTGTTTCACCTTTCTCACCCTTCCCCTTAAACTGAACATGTTGTACATTCTTCAAATGCTAGATTTTTTGTACGCGTATAATATAAACTTTTTAATCCTAAATGATGTGCATATAAATAGTAACGAACTAACTCACGTGTACTCGTATTACTATCGACATAAAGTGTCGTACTAATTCCTTGATCAATATGAGGTTGAATTTCAGCCACTAACTCTAATACCTTCATCATATTCATATGGTACGCTGATTTATAAAAGAAAATATTATCTTCTCCTAAATACGGCATTGGATAGTAAGTCGTTGCATTACCGTATGTACGGCGCTCCACTAAATCAACGATTGGTAAAATACTTGCCGTTGCATTTTGGACATAACCAATACTTTGTGTTGGGGCAATCGCTAAGCGATAGGCATGATACATTCCACTTTCTTTTACAGCCGTCGCAAGTTTAGCCCAATCTTCCGTTGTAGGAATCATCATATCTCCAAACAATGCTTTAATACGATCAGTAGTTGGCGTATAATCTATTTCTTGATAATTCTTGAAATAGTTACCATTCGCATATTCAGATTGCTCAAAGCCGGTAAAACTTTGGCCTTTTTCAATCGCGATTTGCATACTACGCTCAATTGAATAATAATTCACCATCATAAAGAATGTTCGTGCAAATTCTTTCGCAAGATCACTTTCATAAGCAATTTTATTTTTGGCGAAAAAGCCATGTAAATTCATACACCCTAATCCAACAGCATGTAATTCATGATTCGCTTTATTAATGCCTGGTGCATTGGAAATAGCTGAAAGCTCACTAACACTCGTTAAAGCGTCCATTCCACTATAGACACTTTCTCGAATCGATTGCTTCTCCATCACATTGACAATATTTAATGATCCTAAATTACAACTAATGTCTCGGCGAATGATATCCTCTTGTCCATAATCATTAATCGTTGAAGTTTCTTGTAATTGGAAGATTTCTGTACAAAGATTAGACATTTTAATTTGCCCAATCTCTTTCAGTGCGTGAGCATCATTTGAATTTGATTTAAAAACCATATACGGATAGCCCGATTCAAATTGCATCTTTGCAATATGTGTTAATAGACGTCTTGCATCTAACGCTCGTTTTTTAATTGATTCATTTTGTACAAGTTCTTCATACATCACATCTAAATCTAAATCATCTAAATGTTTTCCAAGCGCTTGATAAACAGTATGTGGAGCAAAGACATACATCGGTTCATTCTTTTTGGCCAATTCAAAGAATTTACTTGGGACTACTACTCCAATCGATAAGGTCTGAATTCGACTTTTCTCATCTGCATTAATCTTCTTTGTATCTAAAAACTCTTCAATATCCCAGTGAAAAATATTTAAATAAGCTGCTCCTGCTCCTGGACGTTGACCAAGTTGATTGACATAGCTGAATGAGTCTTCTAACAATTTCATAACCGGTAACACACCGCTCGCTGCATTCTCAATTCCTTTAATCGACTCATTACGCGCACGAAGTTTTGATAAATTTAATGCCACTCCACCACCAATTTTCGATAATTGCATTGACGTATTAATATTATATGTAATTGAATTGAGTGAATCATCCATCTCTAGTAAGAAGCAAGACACCATTTCACCACGGCGAGCCTTTCCCGCATTTAAAAATGTAGGTGTTGCTGGTTGATAGCGCTGCTCAATCATTGCAACGGCATAATCCATTGCTTTCTTTGCATCCCCTTGCGCTAAGTATAATGCAACTGCTACAATTCGATCTTCATAATACTCTAAATATTGCTGATGATCATTTGTTTTTAAAGCATAATCTTTATAAAACTTTGAAACCGCCATGAACGATTGAAATTTAAACTCATAAGAAAAGACAGTCTCACGAATACTTAAAATATCGTCTAATTCATATAATCTAAAGAAATCTTCATAATAATTCTCATCAATTAGCCAGCGTAAACGTGCCGCTTCTGTCTCAAATCGCTTCATTTTCGATTCTACTTCTTCTAAAAAGGCTTGAACTGTTTCACGATCTTTTTGTAACTGATAAAATCCATCTTTCTTTTGCATTAATTCATTATTTAACTGAATATATTTCTGTTCCATATGCTCACTCCTTTTAGCGACTCTCTTTCAACGCGGTAATTTATAATAACATATTTTTTTCGACTTTTTCTACTAAAACGAACTGTTTTTTTTGTATATAAAAATGCAAAAAAAACCCTTTATTTTTATTCTTTTTTCATGGAGTGCCGACCTTTGTATTATTCACATTAAAAACACCCTCATACCTCACCAAACAAAAAGAAGTAACCCATATGGTTAGGTTACTTTAGCTCCAATGATACATACTTAAATTATCAGCTTTATCATGAATGATACAAATAAAAGTTTAAATTCTTACTACAGATCTTTACCTCTTATCACTTCCCAAGTCCCCTCTAGTCTTCCTGCTTATCTTTAGACCCTGTCTATTAAAGACATCTATTATTAATAAGTGATAGTAGGAAGTTTCCTGTTATACTAAAAAAAAAGACCTTATTAAAAGGTCTTTTTCTGTATCAATTAGTCTTCTTTAACCACTTGTGACGTTTCAGCAAGTGAAGCAATTAACCCACTAACATTTTGAATTTCAGATGGGATAATTAATTTTGTTGCTTTTCCATCTGCTACTTGTGCTAAAGCTTCAAATGATTTAAGTGTTAAAACTTCTGTTGTTGGGTGAGATTCATTTAGCATACGAAGCCCTTCAGCTGTTGCTTCTTGAACTTTTAAAATGGCTTCTGCTTCCCCTTCTGCACGGCGAATCGCAGCTTCTTTATCTGCTTCTGCCGATAAAATCATGGCTTGTTTACGAGCTTCTGCCTCAAGAATTTGTGATTCTTTTAATCCTTCCGCTTTTAAAATTGCAGATGTTTTTTCTCCTTCTGCTTGTAAGATTTTTTCACGACGTTCACGTTCTGCACGCATTTGTTTTTCCATGGCCGCTTGAATATCTTGTGGCGGAATAATATTTTTAACTTCTACACGGTTAATTTTAATTCCCCATGGATCAGTGGCTTCATCTAACACTGAACGCATACGAGAGTTAATAATATCACGTGAAGTTAACGTTTCATCTAACTCTAATTCCCCGATGATATTACGTAATGTTGTTGCTGTTAAATTCTCAATAGCAGCAAATGGATTACTTACCCCATACGTAAATAATTTAGGATCTGTAATTTGGAAGAAGACAACTGTATCGATTTGCATCGTCACGTTATCTTTTGTAATAACGGGTTGTGGTCTAAAATCAATAACTTGTTCTTTTAATAACACTTTATTTGCAACGCGATCCATAATTGGAATTTTAACATGAAGCCCAACAGTCCAAGTTGCAGCATAAGCACCGAAGCGCTCAATAACATAGGCATTTGCCTGAGGTACCACTTTAATGTTAGCTGCTACTAAAATAATAATAACAACCACAATAGCAATGATAAAATAAGCCATTTTTCCATCTCCCTTTATTTAATGATCATTGTGACTCCTTCAATACGTAACACAGTCACAATTTCATCTACTTTATATACTTGTTTACTTTCTGACATCGCACGCCATACTTTACCATCAAGCTTTACTTCACCGGTCGTATAAGGCCTAATCTCTTTTACTACCACAGCTTCTTTTCCAATCAACTCATCAACATTTGTTTTGACTTGACCGATTTTTAACTTTTCAACAGCTACTTTTCGAGTGGTCGCCACTAAGACTAATGAGACTCCCAAAAAGATAAGGAGTTGAACTATAAATGAATCAATAACAAAGGCAAATAACATGGCAACTAAAGCTCCGATTGCAAACCAAATTGAAACAATCCCTAAAGTCAATGCTTCAATAACAGCAAAGGCAATAGCAATCCAAAACCATAGCCATGTGAAAGGAATCCCCAAAACCAAACTCGTTAAACTGACCATCTTCTCTCACTCCATTCTAATTGTTACTCTTACACTGTTACTTTTACATTATAGCAAATTTATTCCTCATCTGATACATCTAGCGAATTTGTTTTCATTTATTTTCCATCTTTTTAGCGCGCGGGTGTGCTAACGCATAGGCTTGCTTTAAATGTTCTTTCGAAACATGCGTATAAATTTGAGTGCTCGATAAATGCTCATGACCTAACAGTTCTTGCACAGCCCGCAAATCTGCTCCATGATTTAATAAATGTGTCGCAAACGTATGGCGAATCATATGTGGAGCCAACTTAATATGATTTGCCGTTTGTTTCGTTAATCGATTTAAAATATCTCTTACCCCTCGTTCTGTTAATGGCAGTCCATAATGATTCAAAAATAAATAATCGGTTTCAATCTTTGATTTTTTTAGTAACCTAGGTCGACTCTGTTGTAAATATGCTTGGATTGATTCCACTGCAAATTCCCCTAATGGAATATATCGATCTTTCCCACCCTTACCGTGTACTAACATCATCCCTGTTTCAAAATCTAATTGTTTTAAGGTTAAGCCACAGCACTCTGAAACACGGATACCTGTGGCATATAGGATTTCCAATAATGCATAATTTCGACATCCTAGTACCGTTGATTGATCAATACTTTCAAATAAGGCAACCATTTCTTCCTCATATAAAAACTTTGGTAAAACTTGTCCTCCTTTAGGTGCCTTAATCATCGAAAAAGGATTATGAGAAATGACACCCTCCTTTAATAAGAACTGATAATACGAACGTAAAGATGAAAGTTTACGACTCACTGTACTTCGATTCAATTGATGCGTGTAGCAATAATTTAAATACGCACGGACTTCGCTATACTCCACATCTAACGGCTCAATCAGCTCCTGCTTACAAAAAGATTGCCATTCCTCTAAGTCTTTTTTGTAATTTAAAATCGTATGAGTTGAATAACGCTTCTCGTACGTTAAATACTCTAGATAACGATTAACCAGTTCTCTCATTATTCCTCACTCCCTCTACGTATAAAGAAAACAGTACTTATTGTACTGTTTTCCTTCATCGTTTATTTAATTGCCTGAAGCTATTTTTCTTCTTCATTTAGCAGATAAAGAGGCTGAAAGTCTTCAGATTCACCAAAGAACAAATTCTCCCTCACACTGATCAATGATTAGATTAATTCTTTACATTCATTGATTTTTTCAATGGCGCGTGCAGCATAAAGAGCTTTTTTCTCTTTTTTCTTAACACGTCCTGGTAAGTCTAAGAATAATCCGAAGTTCGCATTCATTGGTTGGAAACCATCTTGAGACGTATGAGTAATATAGTAAGCCATTGATCCCATAGCTGTTTCACGTGGGAATTCAATTAATTCTTCACCTAACATGTATTTCGCCATGTTAATTCCAGCTACCATTCCTGATGCTGCCGATTCAACGTATCCTTCAACCCCTGTTAATTGCCCCGCAAAGAATAAATCTTCACGTGTTTTAAATTGGTATGTTGGGCGAAGTAATACTGGTGAGTTAATGAATGAATTACGATGCATAACTCCATAGCGTACGATTTCAGCATTTTCTAATCCCGGAATCATTTGAACAATACGTTTTTGTTCTCCCCATTTTAAATGCGTTTGGAATCCTACTAAGTTGTATAAAGTTCCCGCTGCATTATCTTGACGTAACTGAACAACAGCATAAGGTGTCTCTCCTGTTTTTGGATCTTCAAGCCCTACCGGTTTCATTGGTCCAAATAAAACCGTTTGGCGACCACGTTTCGCCATTACTTCGATTGGCATACATCCTTCAAAGAAGACTTCTTTTTCAAATTCTTTAACTGGAACGACTTCTGCATTGATTAAAGCTTCATGCCAAGCATTAAACTCTTCTTCTGACATTGGACAGTTTAAATAAGCGGCTTCTCCTTTGTCATAACGAGATTTTAAATAAACTTTATCAAAATTAATTGAATCTTTTTCAATAATTGGAGCTGCTGCATCATAGAAGTAGAATGAGTTATGTCCTGTCATTTCACGAATATATGCACTTAAAGCATCACTCGTTAATGGTCCTGTTGCAACAATCGTTGGTCCCTCAGGAATTTCAGTTAACTCTTCACGAATGACTTCAATATTTGGATGATTACTTAAGAATTCTGTAATTTGTCCTGAAAATCCTTCACGGTCAACTGCTAATGCTCCACCTGCAGGAACCGCATTCGCATCGGCTGCCTTCATGATTAATGAATCTAAAATACGCATCTCTTCTTTTAATACTCCAACAGCGTTTGCTAACCCATCTGCACGAAGTGAATTTGAACAAACTAACTCTGCGAAGTTTTGTGTGTGATGCGCAGGTGTATTTTTCACTGGGCGCATTTCATATAACTTAACTTGAATTCTACGTTTAGCTAATTGATAAGCGGCTTCCGAACCAGCTAAACCCGCTCCAATAACATTTACAAATTTCATTTTAACTTGCCTCCTAAGTTGCGAATTAACACATGGTTACAAATGAGAATTATATCATAAATTACGGATTCTGCTAATACATTTTGCAATAAGCCCGGCGCTAATACGACAAATCTCAAATCAAGGCGATGAAGCGGGAGAATTCCTTGAACTTTTCTTCATCTGCTTAAGCCAATCTCTTTTGCCTATTAACTTAAGATCCTGAATGACTTTATTATAACATAAACTTTTACCCTCTGTCTGTTTGCTTTAAAAACCCACCTTCTAAAAGGTGGGCTTTTGATTATTCTTCTTTATAGTCACATTCCTTATTCGGACATTGAATTTCATTTTTCTTCCCTTTAACGACTAACAAGCTATCGCATTTTGGACATTTCTTATCAACTGGTTTATGCCAAAGTGCATAATCACAGCTTGGATATTGATTACATCCATAGAAGACTTTTCCACGGCGTGTTTTCTTTTCAACGATTTCACCTTTTTCACATTTCGGACATTTAACTCCTGTCGAAACGGGTGCAGCCTCTTCTTTTGTTTCCTTTTTAATATACTTACATGTCGGATAGCCACTACATGCGACAAACTCACCGTAACGCCCACGACGAATGACAAGTGGACTACCACATTCTGGACATTCCTCCCCAATTTCAACTGGAGCAATTTTCTCCATATTTTTTTGAGCATCTTCAAGCATTGGCATAAAATGATCGTAAAAGACTTTTAATTCATCGTACCAAACTTTTTGTCCCTTTGAAATTTCATCTAAATTATTTTCCATCTCTGCAGTATACTCCACATTAATAAACTCAGAGAAGAATTCAGCTAATTTCTCACTTGTTAAAATTCCTTGATCCGTTGGCTTAAACTTTTTATCCTCAAGTGTCACGTAACCTCGATTTTTTAACGTCTCCATTGTTTGTGCATAAGTCGATGGACGTCCAATCCCTAACTCTTCCATTTCCTTAATTAATTTCGCTTCGCTATAACGAGCAGGTGGTTGAGTAAAATGTTGTTGTGGTTCAACATCAACTAACGCTAACGTATCCCCTTCACTTAAACGTGGTAAAGCTGCATTTTTTGTTTCTTCATAGCTATAGACACGTAAATATCCATCAAACACTAGCACTTGACCGTTAACGCGGAATAAGTAATCATTTGAGCGAACTTCAATCGTTGTCGCTTCAACTGTTGCACTTTTCATTAAGCTCGCAACAGCACGTTCCCAAATGAGTTTATATAAACGCAGTTCATCACGTTTTAAATAAGGTTTCATCTCTTCTGGTGTACGCGCGACTGATGATGGGCGAATAGCCTCATGCGCTTCTTGTGCATTTTTAACTTTCTTCGCATTTGTACTTCCTGTTTTAACATAATTTGCACCATAATTTTGTTTAATAAATGACTTAGTTGCATCAACGAAGTTATCGGCTAAACGAGTCGAGTCGGTACGCATATATGTAATTAATCCAACAGTTTCGGAACCGATATTAACCCCCTCGTATAATTTTTGAGCAATTGTCATTGTCTTCTTCGCATTATAACCTAATTTACTTGCAGCTTCTTGTTGAAGAGTTGAAGTGATAAATGGTAACTTCGGTTGTTTTGATTTTTTTTTCTTTTCAACCTTTTCCACTACATAAGGATCACTTAATTCAGCTAAGATGGCTTTGACTTCATCTTCATTCGCAATTGAAATCTTCTTATTAGCTTTCTTTACTAATTCTGCTTCAATTTTTGCACTTTCCCGCTCAAACATAGCATGAACTGACCAGTATTCTTCACTAACGAATTTTTGAATTTCTTTCTCACGTTCAACAATTAACTTCAATGCTACTGATTGAACTCGTCCCGCACTTTTACTTTTGATTTTACTTTGTAATAACTTACTTAATTTAAATCCAATAATGCGGTCTAAAATACGACGACTTTCTTGAGAGCGAACCAAATCCATATCAATCGCACGTGGATGTTTGAATGCTTCTAAAATCGCATCTTTTGTAATCTCATTAAATACTACTCGACGCTCTAAATCAACATCAAGTCCTAAAACATCTGCTAAATGCCAACTAATCGCCTCTCCCTCGCGGTCGGGGTCAGTTGCGAGGTAAACAGCATCTGAATTTTTAGCTGCTTGTTTTAATTCTTTAATGACCTTTGATTTTCCTGTTACGTTTTTATAGTTGGGTTTAAAGTGGTCTTCAACATCCACACCTAAACCTCCTGGACCTGTCGTTGCTAAATCTCGAATATGACCAACGCTTGATAGAACCACATAATCTGATCCTAAGTAGTTTTCAATCGTTTTAGCTTTAGCAGGCGACTCTACAATTACTAAATTTTTCCCCATACCTATCACCTTTTCTATCTCAATAACTAATAACCGGCTTAGCTTCTAAACTTAGCTAAGTTAATCTTTCATCTATTATTCGACTTTATTTTAAAAACATTCAATGAGTCTGCTGATTCATTCAACGCTTATCTGTAGCAAATAGTCAAAATAAAACACAAAAAATATTACTGGTTTCTTTTCCTCTTGTCAACAATTTCATTATAAATTACAGATAAACATGAGGGTCTTTTACTTTTTTCATCTATAGATTCATTCAAAATTACTGTTTCACCAATGTCTCTTTTTATACCTACTATTGATTTTTTTCAACTCATTCTAGCAATTTCACCCCGTGATCCATCCATTTCCATGCTCCATTCTTTTTCCTCTCATCCTGATTTAAGTCGAATAAATCATCTCAGAATGCAGAAAAAAATAGATACTGTCGTATTTTCTGCGAATATAAAAAAATCTGACTTTAGAGGTGATTCTAAAATCAGATTTCATCAATGACACATCTTATTAATCTAGCTACCTTACTCTTCACTATGCACCCAATCTAACATATTAAGAACGTCCTGATAATGTGTCAAACAATAAGCGCCATTCTTAATTAAGTTTAAACTTCCTTCAGAATGAATAGAGTTATACGGAGCTGGTAGAGCATAAACCACTTTTCCCTCCTCGACTAGCTGTTGCGCAAGTTTTAAGCGCTTATCTTCTTTGACCGCTTCAATAACGACCATCACCTCACTTAATTCTTGCACCAATTGATGAGCTCGATAAAACTGAGGTGCACTTGGATAAACATGTGGTGGATATTCAGTCATCACCAGATGATCTCGAGCAATCCGTTTATAAAGCTCAAAGTTTTCTTGCGGATAGACATGTAAAAAGCCCGACGATAAAAGGGCAATGGTTTTTCCACTTCTAACCGACAACAAATGGGCAATAGCATCGATTCCAAGTTGTAAATTTCCTACAATAGCGACATCCTGTGATAACAAATTTCCAACAATGGCTTTACATGATTCCATTCCATAAGCGGAGGGCCTACGATTCCCCATCACTCCTATTTTTTCTTCTTTAATAGCATCAAATCACCTTGATAATACAACACAAACGGCGGACGAATCATCTCTTTGAAAAGGGATGGATACTCCTCATCTAACACCGTTAATACTTTGCTTTCTCCTAATTTTAACTTAGCTTGTGTCACTTGCTCTTGTGTGATTTGCTTCAACTTAATATCATCTTTTAAAACATCATACATTTTAAACCAATTACCATTTTTTAAAACACTTAATGCAATTAATTTTTCTCGTAATTCCATTTTAATCACCTAAGTTAATGTACGCTCATCGTCACTCATTTCTTTGTTAAAATAAAAAAGATTACAAAAAGTAATCTCTTCTAAAATTTTGAGCGAATCGGTTCAAAAGATTGACGATGCTCTGAAATAATTCCATTTTCTTCAATGGCTTTTAAATGTTCCTTTGTTCCATAACCAACATGACGTTCAAATCCATAAGCTGGATATTTTTGTCCTAGTCGCTTCATATAGGCATCACGTGTCACTTTAGCAATAATACTTGCTGCAGCAATTGAGACACTTTTTGAATCTCCTTTAATAATTGGCGTTTGAGGGATATTTACATTCGGTAACGTCATCGCATCTAGTAATAAATGCTGCGGTTTAGGATCCATTTTTGCAATCGCACGTTCCATTGCTACTTTAGTCGCCTCATAAATATTTAATCGATCAATCTCTTCACTGGTACAAATTCCAACGCCAATACTGATCGCATGTTTTTTTATTTCTTCATAAAAATATAAACGCTTAGCTTCTGATAACTTTTTCGAATCATCAATTCCAAATAACCAGCAATCAGCTGGTAAAACGACAGCTGCTGCAATGACGGGCCCAGCTAACGGTCCACGTCCTACCTCATCGATACCTGCAATCAGTTCAACACCACTATAGCGAAGCTCATTTTCATAAATCGACATGGTAATAAATTTTTGGAATTCGTCATATTCCTTTTGCATTTTATTTTCATATTGTTTAACAAGCTTTTGAACACCACTACGTTCATCGGATTTTAATCGTTCAACAAAAGCTTCATCAACTACATCTTGTTGTAATATTTTTTTTATTTCATCTACCGTATACTTTTCCATCATTGAGCAGCTCACCTTTCTAAAGTAAAAAGCGATAACTTATTTATTCTATCAATGTTTTTTACATTAGTCAACTATGTTCAAATTTATGTCTTTTTTTGTAGAGAAAACTGTTTTTTTTCGTTCTTTCTTATTTTAACATCATTCTAAGGTGGATTCTAGTTAATTTTTACTATTTTTCACAAATAGTTTACTAACCCTCACATTATAGACTAATTTTCATGATATTAGTCATTTTTTGTATTTTTTTCCTTTAACTACATCTTAATTTTAAAAAAAGAGTCGATGATTCAAACAAGATTGAATCCAACGACTCTTTTTATGTCTTTATTTTTCTTCTGATGTTGGAATATCACTAGGTAACTCAAATGATAAGCGTCCTAATTTCACACTACGAATTTCACGAAGTAAAATCTCGTAAACTTTATCATAATCCACATAGCCACCTGATTGTAAAAATCCACGCTTTTGTCCAATCTCATCTAATACAGCAACTTTATCTTCAAACTGACCACTTAAGTTATAACGTTCAACTAAACGATCTGGATAATGTGCAATTAAATAATCTAAAGCATACAAAATAATATCATCTAAATGTAAAATCGTATCTTTAATGGCACCAGTAACAGCTAAATTATAACCTACACGTTTTTCTTCAAACTTTGGCCATAATACTCCTGGTGTATCTAATAATTCTAATTCTTTTTCAACTTTAATCCATTGTTGTGCTTTTGTAACCCCTGGACGATCTCCAGTTTGTGCCGCTTTACGTTTCGCTAGATTATTAGTTAGCGTTGATTTCCCAACGTTAGGAATTCCTAAAATCATCGCACGAATTGGACGCGGACGTAATCCTTTCGCTTTTTCTTTTTCAAACTTCTCTTTTAGGATTTCTTTTGAAGCTTCCGTAATTTGCTTGATGGCATTTTGATGAAGCGCATCAATCGTAATGACGGGTTGACCTTTTTGTTTAAAATAATTTAACCATTGTTGTGTGACATTAGGATCTGCAATATCCGCTTTATTTAAAATGATTAATTTCGGTTTATGTTTAATAATTTCATTCATCATTGGATTACTCGATGAATATGGAATACGTGCATCTAGCAACTCATAAACGATATCAACTAATTGTAATTTTTCTTGAATTTGACGACGGGCTTTTGCCATATGCCCTGGAAACCATTGTACTGTCATCTTGTCACTCCCTAAGTTGTTTTTTAACCTAATAGTAGGTTATCACCATTTAAAACTTTAATTCCTACCTAATTATTCGATTTTACCAAAATGTAAAACTGGCCATTGTGTCCATATGACCTGACCTAAAATTTGATCTTGATGGATTAATCCAATTTGACGACTATCGAAACTATGCGGACGATTATCTCCAAGCACTAAATAATACCCCTCAGGAATTACCTCACACGGATTAAATTGACAAATCTCTTGTAATGTAAAATCCTACGTAAACAGTCCATTAGATGAAATGAGTGATTTCCCTTCATCAAGATAAGGTTCCTCAATTGATTCCCCATCCATATAAAGTTAATTTTGATCAATAGCTATCGTTTGAACGAGTAGTCCAATAATTCGTTTGACATAATATTTATCCGTGGATACTTCAAACACAACCACATCAAATGCATTTGGCTCATAACCACGCTACCACAAGATAACGGTATCCTCATCATGTAACGTTGGATACATCGATGCACCATCCACCTTTACCGGGGTAAAAATAAATCGATGAACGATAGTTACTGCAATCAAAATGATCATAAATGTCTTAATCCAATCAAAGACTTCACCTAAGATTGACTTCATCTCACCATGTTTAATCTAATCCCTATTTCATTTCACTCACTGACATTAAAAACGTCACTTCTTCTACCTGCTTCAAACTATTCAATTCGACCAAAACTTGATAGTGGCCATTGAATCCATGTTGCTTTACCTAGAATCTGATCTTCACTAATTAAACCAATATGACGACTATCTTTACTATGCGGACGATTATCCCCAAGCACTAAATAATAGCCTTCTGGAATGACGTCACATGGATCAAATTGACAAATTTCTTGCAAAGTAAAATCCCAAGTAAATTCACCACTATAAGAAACGAGTAATTTTCCTTCGTCAAGATAAGGTTCCTCAATCGGTTCCCCATCAATATAAAGTTGATCTTGATGATATGAGACAGTTTGACCTGGAACACCAATGACACGTTTCACGTAATAAACATCTGGTGAATATTCAAAAACAATCACATCAAATGGCTCAGGCTCATACCCAAGCTCCCATAAAATAACAGAATCTCCGTCATGCAACGTTGGATACATGGATGGTCCATCTACTTTTACTGGAGTAAACACATATTTATGAATGAGCGTTACGGCAATAAAAATAATAACAAATGTCTTTACCCAATCAAAAATCTCACTAAATACTTTTTTCATTCCCTTCACTCCACCATTATATTTTCAGTTAACAACCTGACTTAGCTGATAATCTGATTGAACATTACCCTCTAGTATTAGCTAAAGCCAGTTTGAACATACAGTTTACTGTTAATTTTACCATAAAGTTGAAGTATTTCATAAAAAAAAGATGCCCTAAAACTAAGTTTTTAGGGCATCTTGATTGCAATTGAGGTAATTGTTTTGAAAAAGTAAAATTATCGACGCTCTTTGATACGAGCAGCTTTAGCTGATAAGCTACGGATGTAGTTAAGTTTTGCACGACGAACTTTACCACGACGAGTAACTTCGATTTTTTCGATGATTGGTGTGTGTAATGGGAATGTACGCTCAACTCCACATCCGAAAGAAATCTTACGAACTGTGAAAGTTCCGCTAATTCCGTTACCATTTTGACGTTTTAATACTAAACCTTCGAATACCTGAACGCGCTCACGGTTACCCTCTTTGATACGAACGTGTACACGTACGTTATCTCCTGCGCGGAATTCTGGTAAATCTGTTTTTAAGTATGATTGTGTTAATTCATTGATTAATTGTTGACTCATTAATCTCACGCTCCTTCATTACGCAAGTTCATTCAATTAGTTTGCTAATTCAGCGGAACTTGGGGTAGTGCTCTTTGGCACGTTTGAAATCATATCACAATCGTCTCGTTAATTCAATGATTTTTTATAATTATTCGCAAAAATCTTCTTTTTTTATTTACAACTGTCTAAAAATCTTTTAATACTTTCCTTAATTGTCAAACTCTGTCTAAAAAAGAGCCAATCGACTTCGCGATTAGCTCTCTATCTTATGATTGTTGTTTAAATTTTTCAATTAATATTTTTTCATGATCGGTTAATTCACGACTGTCTAACAAATCAGGTCGACGTGTATACGTGCGATATAACGACTGTTCATGACGCCACTTCTCAATCTCTTTATGATTTCCTGACGTTAGCACAGGTGGAACCATCATGCCTCTAAAATCAACAGGACGTGTGTATTGTGGAAATTCTAGTAACCCCATTGAAAATGAATCATTTTCATGAGACTCTTGTTTCCCTAATACATCTGGAAGTAAGCGAACGACTGCATCAGTCATTACCATGGCAGCTAACTCTCCGCCTGTTAGAACATAATCACCTAATGATAATTCATCCGTCACTAAATGTTCACGAATTCGCTCATCAAATCCTTCGTAATGACCACAAATAAAGATTAAATGCTCTTCTTTCGCTAACTCCTCTGCTTTAGCTTGCGTAAATCGCTCACCTTGTGGACACATTAAAATAATACGTGGCTTTGCCTTGGTGTTTTGGCACACGGATTCAACCGCGTCAAAAATTGGTTGTGGAGCTAGTAACATTCCCGCTCCCCCACCATACGGATAATCATCAACCTTTTTATGCTTATTCGTTGAGAAATCACGGAAATTAACTGTATTTAACTCAACAGCTCCGCGCTCTTGAGCACGTTTTAAAATCGAGTCATTAAAAACACCTGAAAACATTTCTGGAAATAACGTTAAAACATCAATTTTCATTATAATAACCCTTCTAACACTTGAATTGTTACTTGTTTCGTTTCGATATCGACCGCTTTAACTACATCTTCAATATAAGGAATTAAGGCATCTTTTTGTCCAGGACGTTTAACGACCCAAACATCATTTGCACCTGTTTCTAAAATTTCACTAATCTCTCCGATTGTTTCTCCATCCGTCGTTACGACTTGACATCCGATAATTTCAAAGTAATAGAATTCATTTTCATCTAATTCTTCTAAATCATCTGCTGAAACTAATAATGCACATCCTTTATACTTTTCAACATCATTAATAGAATTTAAATGTTTAAATTTTAATAAGTCGGCTCCTTTATGAACGCGATGCGTTGCCACTGTCACATCCACATATTCTCCATTAAAATCAATCACTAATTGACTTCCTTTTTTAAAACGATCCTCTTTAAAATCACTATTTGAAACAACTTTCACTTCACCTTGTAAAGCATGAGTGTTGACGATTTTTCCAACTTGTAAAAAATCCATGATTTAAAACCTCCTCTATGCGAGTGGCACGCTTTGTTAGCTTAGCGCTAACGAAGGGCCAATTGCTAACTAACACTATCTTTATTATGGTAATACAAAAAAGTTTTTTATTCAACAAAAAAAGAAAGACCACCTTCAGTCTTTCAACCATTCATTGATCTATCATTGTAAAAACTAACTACGCCCTGACAGTAGAAGACATATTTCTATTGGAAATGGAAGGGAACCCATCGAAACTATGAGATGTCTTAGTATCAAAAAAGAAGAACGACTATTTCACTCTTAAGATTCCCACATCCAATCATCTCAATAAATAAAATCAGTTAAAATCATTTAAATGGTTTGTTTACCATTCCCTCAAAATTTCTCCATCCATTCACAAACTTAAAACTTTTCCAGCAGCTTTCAAAAGCATTCTCACCTATCAAAAAAGTGGGGCTGAAGTATGTCTAATTTAACATACATGCGAACCAAGACAGTATTTCTCTAAAAAAGAACTTTATGTCGATGTTTTCTCTGTTTTTAAACAACGGCTGTCTTATTTCTTTTTAAAGGGTGATATGCTATAATAAATCATAACAATCATGATTTATTGGGAGGTGTCAAATGAATTTACGTCAAGCAAAGTCAACCTTATTAATCTTTACTTATATCTTTGTGATGTTTTTATTACCAACGATTTCATTTCACTTATTAGCCACATTTTGCACAAACGATGTAGATATTCAAGTGTTTGCAAACTTAATTTCTTATATCGTTTTAGTCATTGTTTCCATCGCATTCTTTGGTCGTGAGCTAGCTGAGCAATTTAAAAAAATTACTTCCATTAAACACTTCATAAAAGGAGTGGCAGTTAGTTGGTGTCTTTTATTTGCAGCGTCATACGTTTCAGGTATGATTGTCATCTTCTTTACCCAATCAGCTGAGTCATCAATCAATCAACAAGTCATTACGAATCTTATGGAATTCCATCCGATTTTAATGGCAAGTATGACGATTTTATGTGCCCCTCTAGCCGAAGAAGTTGTTTTCCGCTTCACTATTATGCGAGGGCTTCTTAAACATCCATGGCTCGGAATCTTCCTAAGTAGTTTCTTATTTGGAATGATTCACGTCATTAGTGCAGGAGATTTCATCTATATTATTCAATACATGGCGATGGGGATTGCATTAGGATATACCTATTATCGTCATCAAAATATTTGGTATTCAATTGGTGTACACGCTGTACAAAACTTCATTTCAACCGTATTAGTTTTTATCACCTTATTTTTAACTTAAAAAAATCACGACACATTTGATGTCGTGATTTTTTTATAGCCTAAATTTCTATTCAAAAGAAGTTATAAAAAGTCCCTATTATACAATGATCAATCCTAACTGATAAACAATTAAACTAACGAGGTAAGCAACAATTAATCCAAACGCAACCATTAACGCTGTTGTCTTAGCTGATTTCGTTTCTTGATACATGACCCCCACCGTTGATAGACAAGGAATATAAAGTAAAGAGAACACTAAAAAACTAAAGGCTTGAAGTGGTGTAAATAACGTTAAAATCCCCGCTTCCGCCCCACAAATAATTAGCATAGATGAGGCCACTAATTCTTTCGCTAAAAATCCTACTACTAAACTACTAGCTGCTTGCCATGTTCCAAAGCCAAGAGGAAGAAATAACGGAGCTAAGACACTACCTAACATTGCTAAATAACTTTCATCACTCGCTACATGTAATCCTGCTGGCCCCATCTCTTGTAATAACCATAAAATAACCGATCCTAAGACAATAAATTTCCCAGCCGTATGAATAAAATCACTTCCACGATTAAGCGTCTGGCTAATTAAATTTTTGACTTGTGGAACACGATATGGTGGAACCTCTAAAATAAAATTATCTTCTGTCTTTTTAAAGATTGAAACTGATAACAGTTTTGCACTTAATAAAGCAATCACAATACCAAGTAAATATAATCCCATAATAATAAGAGATTGATACTTCGCAAAGAACATTCCAACAAATAAGACATAAACCGGTAAACGAGCAGAGCACGACATAAATGGAATCACCATCATCGTTTTGATACGTTCATTCCGATCAGGAATCGTACGCGTCGCCATAATCGCAGGAACATTACACCCAAATCCAGTCACAAGCGGGACGATCGCCTTCCCATTTAGTCCAAACCCTGAGAAGATATAATCCATCACAATCGCAACTCGCGCCATATATCCAGTTGCTTCCATTAGCGATAAACAGAAGAATAAAATTAAAATTTGTGGTAAGAAGACAATCGCACCTCCTACCCCTGCAACTAATCCATCAATGAGTGCTCCATAAATGAAACCATCTGGGTTGGCGCCTAATGACACTAAGAAGTTTGATAGATTCGGTACAATCCATTCATCTAATACGGCACTAAATCCATCGGAGATTGGATTTCCTACTAAATCAAACGTTACCACATAAATTAAAAACATAAGGACGAGAAAAATCAACGTTCCGATAATCGGATGTGTTAAATAACGATCGACCTTCGTTAACTTAGGCTTCGTTTCAACTTTAAAACCAGGAATCGTCTGCATACACTCACGATAAAGTTGATGAATAAATTCGCGTCGCTTATTAAAAATAGCACCTTTTAACGATAAAGCCACTTTTTCATTTATAATTTTTCGTTCAGTTTCCTCCACAATCGCACGAATGGATACTTCATTTGCAAGAGATAGTGATTGATAAATTCCCTCATTTCCCTCTAATGCCTGAATCGCAATCCAACGGGCATCTAAATGTTGAGGAGTCTCACGAAGAAGCGATAAAATCTGAGAAATAGCTGTTTCAATTGTGACACCATAATATAGACGAAATGGTTTTTTTAGTGTTAATGTGGGTAATTGATGAATCACTTCATCAATTCCTTCATTTTTACGAGCAGAAATAAGGACTCCATCAACTCCGAGCATTTTTTCTAATTTCTCAAGGTTTAAATTTAATCCCTTTCTATGAAGAGCATCCATCATGTTCATGGCCACTAAGATAGGAACATTTGCTTCTAGCAACTGAATCGTTAAATGAAGATTACGCTTTAAATGCGTTGCATCGACAATATTTAAAAGCCCATCATATGACTCATTTAAAAGGGCATAAGTCACCACTCCCTCATCTTCACTACTTGGCGTCACACTATAAGTTCCTGGTAAGTCGATTAGCTCATCATTCGTTTTTTTAATACTCCCTACCAGTTTATCAACTGTGACTCCACTCCAGTTCCCAACATGAGCATTCGCTCCTGTTAAGCTATTAAATAACGTTGTTTTACCCACGTTAGGATTTCCAATTAACATTAAACGCAAGCAACTCACCTCCTAATTTTCCTTATATTTTTTCAACAGTTATCCTTTTAGCATCTTGTTTTCGGATACAAAAATCAACATCATCAATTGAAATATAAAATAATTGTCCAAAGTTTAAAATATTTAACATCGTAACTTCTGAGCCAATGGAAATTCCCACGTCATAAAGTCGACGGCTGAAACTATCTGACAAATCTTTAAAATCTAAAATTAACGCACTCTCACCTTTTTTTAATGTCGATAAAGTCATCATCATGTCTCCTTTTGATTGATAATAATTCTCATTGATTATATTATATCATATGCAAAACTTGACGTCTATTTCAATCGAATTGTCCTCTTTTAACACTTATTAAAACTCCTATGAAACTAACTTCATCTTGATGATTTCATGCTGCTTCCTCACCTTAAAAAGTATTCACTACCTGCTTTAGACTCCATATACCTTGTAGTTATGTGTCAATTTAAAAAAGACATACTTTCCCTTCCTTTACAATACATTCATTATAGGTGATTATCTATGAAAAAAATCATGAATTCTGTTGTTCTTCTTGCATTTCTTATTATCTTATTACTGCAACCAGCGCCTATTATTGCGGCGACCAAAACTGGTTTTGTCACTTGGGCAGAAAAAGTTGTGCCTTCACTCTTTCCATTCTTTGTACTGACGCGTCTCATGATTTATTATCAAGTGCCGCAATTAATCGGTAAGCTGCTCACGCCATTATTTAAATACCTACTTCACTTATCACCCATTACATTTTTTGTTATGTTTTTGAGCATGATTAGTGGAAATCCATCAGGATCAAAGATGGCACGAGATTACTATGATCAACATTTAATTAGTGCTAAAGAAATGGAAGGACTCATGTATTTTTGCAACTTTGCCAGCCCCCTCTTCATCCTCGGAACGGTAGGCGTCGTGCTGTATCAATCCACCACGATTGGTTACTTATTATTAATAGCGCATCTTTTAGGATCAATTGCTGTCTTTATTTGTTGTTATCCTTTACTTCGCTCCAAAGAAACAATTCGCCAAGTCACCGTTCAATTTCCAAATCAATCATTTTCTGCTATTTTGATTGACTGTATTGAAAGTAGTCTTCAAACATTAATCCGTGTTGGAGGAATTATCGTCTTTTTCTACATCATTTCTGAGACGTTTAATATCATTGAGATTACACAACTCTTCAATGTCATTATGCATCCTTTTATTGAAGATATAGGTCTAGCGTCAATAGAACCACTTGTAGCAGGAATTCTTGAATTTACCCAAGGAGTCACTAAAGTTTCGCAAACAACCGCTCCTCTTCAAACTAAACTCGTCTTAACTGCTTTTATTATTAGTTTTACTGGTCTATCTGTCCACACACAAAGTTTTATGTTTGCCAAAAACTTGAATATTCCTTATCTTAAATATTTCATCATGCGACTCCTTCATGGATGTACGAGTGCACTCATCGTGTTACTGACATGGAAAACAGTCTTAAGAGAGGATATAGATGTCTTCCTTCCTCTCGACTCAACTCCATCTACAGTGGACTCTTCTCTCATTCCACTGACCGTGGTCTTATTTGCTTCTTATTTCGTTTTAAAACTATACCACCAAATAAAAATAAGAGTCAAACATAAACTAGCTTAAAAGCTTATCCAAAATAATGGATAAGCTTTTTTAATCCATAATTTCAGCAAACCTCCTTTAATTTCGTTCTTTAATTCAGTCTCTTCCTTTAAAATTAGTCCATTATTAGCTGAAGTATTAGTCACTATTCCCAAGCAATCTTGTATTAGATACCACACTAGTTATAAAAATGAAAGGATAAAGAAAAAGAGATAAGTAACAGCAAACCTTACTTATCTCTTCACATTATTTCATTTGTAATATTTTATATTTTTCTTCTAACGCGTCTTTGACAAAGTCAGGTACAAAACTTGAAACATCGCCTCCAAATCGAGCGACTTCTTTTGTCGTTGATGACGATAAAAACATATTTTCTGCTTTTGTCATCAAAAAGACCGTTTCAATCTCAGGTGCTAATCGCTTATTCGTCGTTGCAATTTGAAATTCGTATTCAAAATCTGTAACCGCACGAAGACCACGTAAAATCGTTTTAGCTCCCACTTCTTTAGCAAAATCTACGACTAATTTATCTGAACAAACCATCACTTCTACATTAGGTAAATGTACTGTCGCACACTTTAACATCTCTACACGTTCTTCAACTGTAAATAATGTTTTCTTATTAATATTTTGCGCCACAGTGATATAAAGACGATCAAATAGTTCATAACCGCGCTCAATGACATCTAAATGTCCATTCGTCACCGGATCAAACGTTCCAGAGTAAAGTCCTACTTTATCCATTCCTATATCCTCCACGTTAACACTACTCATGAGTAATCATGAATCAGTGAATTAGTTTTCATCTACTCGATTATAAATGGTAATAGCGGTGATTCCATAAATTTCACGTTTAACTTGATGAATATCTCCAATTGATTCATGAAGTTCATCTTCTTTTAAACACTCGGCCATAATAATTCCATCTATAGCTAATAACTCATTTTCATGAATAAACTCGATAATCTCATTAATACGTTGCCCCTTATAAGGAGGATCTAATAAAATTAAATCGAATTGTAAACCACGTTTGACAATGGCTTTCAATGCTTTAAATGCATCATTTCGATAAATTTCAACTTGATCTTCAATTTTTAAATCTTTAACATTTTGTTTAATCGTATTAATAGCAATCGTTTCTCGATCGACAAAAATAACACGATCAATTCCACGACTTAATGATTCAATTCCTAAATTTCCACTTCCACCGAATAAATCCAATGCTACTCCACCATCAAAATAAGGGCCAATAATATTAAAGATACTTTCTTTAACCTTATCTGTCGTTGGTCGCGTATTTGTTCCTTTAACTGCCTTGATGCTACGTCCTTTTAATGTTCCAGCAACAACTCGCATTTTATCACTTCCTAATATTTTTCTAATTTAATTGTATAGAAAATATAGTTAATGTCAATATTATAATTGTAGCCGAGAGGTTACTATAAAAATAATCCCCCCTATTCTTCTATCATACTTCTCCTCTCCCTTTCACATATGGTCAAAGTATGAATAATAAGCCGCCACCCCTAGGCGGCTTATTTTTTATTTCCCTGTATTTTAAGCACAACTGTCTCTAGTTTACTACCTCTTAACCTCCCTATTTTAAACGTTTACACAAAGACGTTTCAATGTTATAATATCCATAAATTGGATTAAAGAGGTGAATGTGTGAAAGAGTCAATTTATATCGCAAATTTCATTAAACGCAGCAACGCCTATCTCCTTGATTTTGGAATGACTATATTATTTATTTTTATGTGTGCTTTTACCTTAATGGGCTGGTTACAAAAAGTTATCCTTATCCTTGGGTTATATCTTTTAATCTTTCTAATTCCGTGTCTAAATCAAGGTCAAAGTATAGGCAAGCTTATTTTCAAACTGAAACCACTACATTTAAAGTCACATACTCCTTTAGCTTGGTGGGAAATTCAGCTTAGAGAACTAACCAAATATTCGTTATTCATACTTACATTTGGACTGAGCCATATCATCAGTTATTTCATGTGCAGTGAACGTAGCGACCATCGAACACTACATGATCTCATCTTTAAAACTGAGGTCATCGATCTAAAGCCTCAAATTAAAAATTATGAAGCCAATCAATTTGCCGAAGATGATTATTATCAAAATTACCAAACTCAACGAACAATTAGATAAAGAACCTATCAAAAAGCGCGCTATCATTAAACAGGGCGCTTTTTATTATATTAATTTTCTGGAATAAGTGGTGATGTTTCAATCGCTGCTTCACGATGATGTCTTGGGCAATAAACAATCCCACAAATGATAGCTGTTAGTGGTGAAACAAGAACTAAGCCAATACAACCAACAAACGTATGAAGAATTTCAGATGAAACTTTTTGAGAATTTAAAATAGACATTAATGGTGTTCCTTGTGCCATATAAACCATTAAAATCGTAATATAACTTCCCATATAAGCAAGTAATAACGTTGTTGTCTGACTTCCAACGACGGACTTCCCAATTGAAAGCCCTGATTTAATTAAATTTGCTCGTGAAACACTTGGATTATTTTTAATAACCTCGTCTAAAGCAGCTGAAATATCAATCGATAAATCTAAAATGGCACCTGAACAAGCTAAATAAATTCCCGCTTGAAAAATGGCCGTTAAATCTAAATGTTGATATCCTGCATAAAGTAAAGACTCTGACCAATCCATCACGGCTCCATGCATCTTAAATAGATCCCCAAATACAACAGCTAATAGACACGTCATTAAAGAACAAATCATCGAACTTATCATTGCCGTATATGCCTTTTTATTGCAACCTGCGACTAATAGCAAGGTTATAACTGTCAATAAATTTCCAACCATTAAGGCAACTAATAATGGAGGGATTCCTTTTAGCAGACATGGAATTAAAATCTTCACAATACTAAATAAAGCAAAGGAAAACGACAACAATGTCCGAACTCCAGTAAAGCCCGAAAAGGCAATGATTAGTATAACAAATAATCCAATTAAGAAAATTTGTTGATCGATTCGATAATAATCCACCATATTAGCGAAGATAACCTCATTCGATGAGTCCAACTCTAACAATACCCAAGCCTCATCGCCCGGTTTAAACATTTTATCAAACTCTAACTTTCCAGTCAGCAAGTTCATCCCTTCAACTTGTTGTCCTTTGTGTTCACCTTCTAAAATTTCAATTGTGCAACGTTGGTCCCCTTGTTGAATCATCCCCGTGGAATAAACACCCTTATTATTTACTTCAACGACTTTTGCTTTCACACCTTCTGAATTAACATAAATTTGTTTTTGAAACCCCGTTGGAATCCACCATAAAAGAGCAAGTAAAACGATAAAAACTCCAATCATAACACATTCTTTTCGATTGATTTTATTCTTTAACCACGTCAAAACAAACGACTCCTTCAAAATGATAGAGGACTGGTTTTCACCAGTCTTGTTAATTATTTAACTTAACTAGTTTTATCTCAATATGGATTATTCTTTTAAACCTGTTACTTCAACTAATTTATGATAAACATCTGTATTGTCATAAAATCCACTAAATTTTTCAGATCCTACTCCCATGGCATACACAGCTACTGGTGTTCCGGTATGTGCATATGAAGTCCATCCAATTCCCGCCTTATTATTTAAAATATGTGTTAAGCTCACAGATAATGGATCATATCCACCGTATAATAAGTCATTTTCCTCACTTGATGTACGATCTTCTACTGCTTTCATTGATTCTTCAAATCCAGCTTGTAATTTTGCTAATTCATAGTCACTTAAAACGAAGGCTTGATTTTCTTTAACTGCTGCAGCTTCATCATCAGCTGTTAATAAGCCAAAGTTTTCTTTAATCATTGGTAACATCTCTTCAAATGTTAAGTTTGGATTTTCTTCTTTTTTCGCTTTAACTAATTCATCAAATGCTACATAAGACATTTTTTGTGCGTCTAATAAATTGAATGCTGTATCATAACCAGTTGCCGCAAATCCGATACTCATACCACCTGTTTCATGATCTCCCGTAACGACAATTAATGTTTCCTCTGGGTGCTCATTAGCAAAGGCAATCGCCACATCGATTGCTGATTCAAACCCTAAAACTTCTTGAATGGCTGTCATCGCGTCATTAGCATGGCATGACCAGTCAACTTTCCCTGATTCAACCATCATAAAGAACCCTTCATCATTATCTAATACATCAATTCCTTTTTGAACGAAGTCAGCTAGTGTTAAATCTCCCTTTTTTGTATCGATATAATATGGCAGTGACCCACCATCTTGTAAAACTGGACTTACCGCATAAACTTTCCCTGAATTCTCATCTAGAGCTAAAATATCCTCTTTTGTATTGGCAATCGTATATCCATTTTCTTTAATAATTTCGAAAGCATCTTTTTGATTGTTATCTTTTCCTGTTGGTTGAGATAAGGATCCTCCTCCGAAGTAGTCAAAGTTAGATTCTGCTAATTGATTAGCAATTTCATAATACATTCCACGTGATTCAACATGAGCGTAATAGGCAGCTGGTGTCGCATGATTTAAAGTGACGGATGATACAATCCCAACTTTTTTACCAGATTCTTTCATTTGCTCAGCAATAGTTTTCGTCGCTTCTGTCTTATCAACATTTAGACCAATAACTCCACTATGCGTCTTAACCCCTGATGACAAGGATGTTGCCGTTGAGGCTGAATCTGGAACAAAAGAACTAGAATTTTGGGTTGTAACTAAGCCTGTAACAGGAAATTGTGTAAAGCTTAAATTTGATGTCCTAACGTCTCCATATACATTACTCCCTTCGTAAACTTGTGCTGAGTTCACTTGAACTTGAGACATTCCATCCCCAATAAACATAAACACATATTTAGGAACTTTGGTTGCCATTTCACCTTCTTTAGCTTCTGCTGTCACTTTCGGTTCTTGTGATGTTTCACCTCTATCTATTTCATTTGTCGAACATCCTGTTATAAAGGCTAATACACCTGCTACTGATAAGATAACACTTAACCATTTTTTGAACATTATAAGTCCCTCCACCTGTTTATTATTAATCTGTATCGTTCATCAACAACCTCATTTTAACCATTATTAGATACTTTATCCATAAATTGTATGTTAATTTTGTGAAGAAACAGTTAATATATAGCATATCATTTGATGTTTCCAAATGGTTTAGTTCACTCTTTTTTTCTTAATCCTTATTTCTAATAGTTCCATACAAGCAAATAGTTCATGGAATTCTCAACATACTTAGAAAAATATAAAGATCCTTTTTATCTTCTATGCATTAACTTTATTACAGTAATCTTTTCCTCCTTATTTTGTTGTAAAAGACTCTTTTTTATGACAAATGCAACCAAATTTTTATTAATATCATTTCATCTTTCAGAATAATTTCAAATGTCTCACCTTTTTGCGGAAAAAATTTTTGTTAACTATTCATTTTTTATCACAAAAAAAAGATCGCCTATTTAGCGATCTTCTTTATTAGAAGCGGAATCCTCCACGTCCTTTACCTTTTCCTTTTTTACCTTGTCCCATCATGCCACCAAGGCCAGCCATTGGATTTCCTCCACCACGTTGCATAGCGGCTGCCATACGTTCCATTTGACGTGGATCCATGTTTGAGAATTTCTTCATCATTTTACGCATGTCTGTAAATTGCTTAATTAAACGATTAACTTCAGCAATATCACATCCACACCCTTTAGCAATACGGTTTTTACGACTTGCATTAATTAAATCTGGGTTTTTACGTTCTTGTTCTGTCATTGAGTAAATGATCGCTTCCACACGAGCCATTTGTTTTGGATCAATATTAATATCTTTCAATTGATTCCCTACTCCAGGAATCAGTTTTAAGATATCTTCAAATGCACCCAGTTTTTTCATTTGCTTCATTTGCTTTAAGAAGTCATTGAAGTCATATGTTGCATTCATCATTTTATCTGCTAACTTCATACTTTCTTCTTCATCAAAATTCTCTTGAGCGCGCTCAATTAATGTCATAACATCTCCCATACCTAAAATACGAGATGCCATACGTTCAGGGTGGAATACTTCTAATGTATCAAGTTTTTCTCCCATCCCCATGAATTTGATTGGAACATTTGTAATTTTACGGATTGATAAAGCCGCACCACCACGAGTGTCCCCATCTAATTTTGTTAAAATAACCCCTGTTAAATCTAATTGCTCATGGAATGACTGTGCTACATTTACCGCATCTTGTCCTGTCATGGCATCAACAACTAATAAGATTTCTTGTGGTTTAACTAACGCTTTAATATCTTTTAACTCATCCATTAATTGCTCATCGATATGCAAACGTCCGGCTGTATCGATAATCACTAAGTCGTGACCATTTTCACGCGCATATGCCATTGCTTCGTTGGCAATATCGACCGGATTCATTGATGTTCCTTTTTCAAAAACTGGAATATTTAATTGTTTCCCAATTGTTTTTAACTGATCAACCGCTGCTGGACGATACACGTCACAAGCGACTAATAACGGATTCTTTTTCTCTTTCTTACGTAAGTAAGTTGATAATTTCCCTGTATGAGTTGTTTTTCCGGCCCCTTGTAATCCGACCATCATAAACACAGCTGGCTTCGTATGTCCAAAGTTTAATTCAGCTGCATTTTCACCCATTAATTTCGTTAACTCTTCATTAACGATTTTAATAACTTGTTGCCCTGGTGTTAAACTTTTTAAAACAGTCTCCCCAATGGCTTTCTCTTTTACTTCTTTAATAAATTCACGTACGACTTTAATATTTACGTCGGCTTCAAGTAGCGCTAAGCGCACTTCACGCATCATCACGTCAACATCTTTTTCCGTTAACTTTCCTTTACGTGTAACACTTTTTAGTGCTGACTGCAAGCGTTCTGATAATGTTTCAAATACCATTTTATAAACCTCCTATATCTACAAGTCGCGATAAGTTTTTGCTAATTGAAAAACTTTTAATCCCTAGCGGTGGTGGAATAGATTTCTTTCAGAAATCGCTAGGTTACCCCGCGACGATAGGATGTCTTAGTCCCAAAGGGTTTGTGAAACTATGACTCATCCTAAAAATATGAAATACATTTTTGTTTCTATATAAAAACATCATTCACCCAGTCTAACAATAGAATAAGTTAATTTCGCACTGTAAATTTAACTTATTCTTTTTTAGTCAAGTGATTGTAACTCATTCATCCATTTCACTAACTGTTCATCCGATGTATGCAACATCATCTGATCAATAATCTTTTCGCGTGCTTCACGCTTATTTAATAACTGTAACTTATCTTCATAATCTTCAAGCAACTTACCTGTGCGCTTAATATTATCAAATACTGCATTTCGGCTTACCTCAAACTGCTCTGCAATCTCACTGAGTGATAAGTCATCTTGATAATAAAGTTCGAAATACACCTTTTGCTTAGACGTTAATAACTCTTGATAAGTATCATATAGCTCATTCATTCGATTGACTTTCTCTAGCATCGTTTTGCCCCCAGTCCAATCTATCATGCCTACCGACTTATTTTAAAATCAAACGTAACATCGATTAGTTCTCGTCACCTTCAAATAAGTCTGCAAACAGACCATAAATATATTGTTCAATATCAAAATGAACTAAATCTTCTGCTTTTTCACCTAAACCAACATACTTAATTGGAATTCCAATTTCGTTACGGATTGCTAAAACAATTCCACCTTTAGCTGTTCCATCTAATTTAGTTAAAACAATTCCAGAAACATCTGTTGCCTCTAAGAATGCTTTTGCTTGACTCATTCCATTTTGACCTGTTGTTGCATCAATAACTAATAACGTATCGTGAGGCGCACCTGGTACTTCACGTTCAATGACACGTTTAATTTTTTCAAGCTCTTTCATTAAGTTAACTTTATTTTGTAAACGTCCCGCTGTATCGCATAATAAAACATCCACATTACGAGCCTTCGCTTCTTTAATAGCATCGAACATAACCGCTGATGGGTCTGAACCTTCTTTTAAAGAAACAACATCTACACCAATGCGGTCTCCCCAAACTTCTAACTGTTCAATGGCACCCGCACGGAACGTATCTCCCGCTGCCAATAATACTGATTTTCCTTTAGCTTTTAATTGATGAGCAATTTTAGCAATTGATGTCGTTTTTCCAACACCGTTAACCCCAACAAATAAAATAACTGTTAAACCTTCTTTATTCATACGTAAGTTTGAGTTAACAATCTCACCCTTGACGTAAATTTCAAATAACTTATCAACCATGATACGTTGTAACTCTTTTGGATCTGTTACATTATGCTCACGAACAGTTTCTTTTAATTGATCAATGAATTCAACAACCGTTGAAACCCCGATATCTGCCATAATGAAGATATCTTCTAATTCTTCAAATAATTCTTCATTCACATCTGTATAACTTGAAAACACTGATTGTAATTGTTTTAACAAGTTCCCACGTGTTTTCTTCATACCTTCTTTATAATGTTGCTGAGCACGTAATTCTGTCTCAGACACTTCTTTCTTTCCAAGAACGATCGATTTCAAACGATCAAATAAACCCATAGATGCCACCTCAATCATCATATTGTATTATAGTTAACTACTACTTATTGTTACTCTATCACATTTTTAGCCATCTGACTATTATTTTTCGTCATCCATATAGTCTGAGACATTATCCATGCGGACTGAAACTAATTTCGTCACTCCACGCTCTTGCATCGTCACCCCATATAAAACATCGGCTTTTTCCATCGTTCCTTTACGGTGAGTAATGACAATGAATTGCGTCTCATTACTAAACGCCTTTAAATAGTTGGCATAGCGTGCGACGTTCGCTTCATCGAGTGCGGCTTCAACCTCATCGAGCACACAAAACGGAACCGTACGAACTTTTAAGATAGCAAATAATAACGCGATTGATGTTAATGCCTTTTGACCACCTGATAATAAATTCGAAGTCTTTAACTTCGTTCCTGGTGGTTGAGCAATAATTTCTACCCCTGTATGAAGTAAATCATGAGGATCCGTCAACACTAAATCCGCACTTCCACCACCGAATAATTTTTTAAAGATCTCCATATATTGTTCACGAACCAGATCAAACGTTTCTTTAAACTTCACCGTCATCTCTTGATCCATTTCATTAATGGTCTCTTCTAACGTGGCTTTCGCTTCGATTAAATCATCACGCTGTGTCGTCAAGAAATCATAACGTTCTTTAACACGTTGATATTCCTGAATCGCTCCAACGTTAATTTCACCCAGTGCAGCGATTTGACCTTTAATACTACGGATACGTGATTTAATTTCTTCAATTGAGCCCTTCAATGGATAATTTTCATTTGCATGATCAAACGTCATCTGATACTCTTCCTCTAACTTTTTAATCATGATATCCATCTCAACATCGACTTTCCCAATTGAAACATCTAATTGATTTAATGATTCAGCCATCTTTTGTTGCACTTTATGACTTTCTCGAACTTCACGTTCAAGTGTCTCTAATTCTTGGCTGACTTTTGTTAACGTGACACGTTGATCTTGAATCTGTTCAATGATGCCTTCACGTTTTTCTTTCTTCTCAGCTAAGTTTGCTTCTAATTGAACCACTTCATCATCATTTCCAAGTAATGCTTGTTCACTTTCAGCAATTTTATCTAATAATTCTTTTAATCGCGTTCTAACTTGTTCAGTTTCACCTTTTAAACGCTCAAACGTCGCACACTCATTATGTAATGCCGTTTCAAGTTTTGCCACATCGACTTTTAATTCAGTCATCTGTTGTAATAATTGAGATTTTAATTCTTCTTGTTGCTCGAGTTGTTCTTCTAACGTCTCAATTGTTGCTTTTGCCTCTTCAATACGCTGTTCTAGAACTAAACGATCTTCTGCTAACTGATTATTCTTCTCAACTAATTGTTTTAATTCGGCTTCATGCTCACGGCGTTCAATACGAAGTAGTTGCTCACGTTCATTTTGTGATTTTTCACGATATTCAAACGCTAACTTCTGTTGATTCACTTCAGACATCTTCTCTTTTAAGCGTTCACCAGCAAGTTGTACCTTTTGCAATTCTTTTTCAGATTGCTTCACGGTCTGTGCCCATTCTTCTTGAAGGACTTTTGACTGTTCTAACTCATCCGTTAATTGCTGAATTTGACGTTGGCAATCTTCAATTTCATTTTTTTGACGAAGTAAAGATGAACCTTGACGCTTCACGGCCCCTCCGGTCATCGCCCCTCCAGCATTAATCACGTCACCTTCTAACGTTACGATACGATAACGATAATTCAGCTGTTTCGCTAAATTTTTCGCCACATTTAAATCCTTGGTTACAATAATATTTCCTAAAATATTTTCAACAATTTGTCGATAACGCTGATCATACCCAACTAATTGTGAAGCTACACCTACCACATCTTGATTTCCTTGAATACGATTTTGAACATCCAGTGGTAAAAGACGTGATTTAATAACGTTTAATGGTAAGAACGTGGCACGTCCTGCGTGATGTTTCTTTAAAAAATCAATGGCTTTTTTAGCAGAATCATCATTGGTCGTGACGATCTGTTGCATGACTGGCCCTAAGACGACATCCATCGCTAATTCTAACTCTTTTGGAACCGTAACTAACTCAGCAACAGCCCCTTCAATCCCAGAGACTTGTCCCTGTTCACGAGCTTTTAAAATCTTTTTAACCCCTTCATTAAATCCAGAGAAATCTTTTTGAGCATCTTCAAGCCATTGCAAACGGTTATTCATCTTATCTAACTGATGGGTTAAATGACGATGACGATTTGTTTCCATCTCTGCCTGCTTTAAGCGTTGTTGATGTTCTTTATATAATTGTTGATATAAATCTCGTTTTTCTTTTAACGATGTCTCAAACTTTCCATACTGCGCTTTAAATGTCTCTTGCTCTTGAACTAATGCGTCACGATCAAGTAACGCTTTTTCCTCATCCTCATTGATGCGCTCAAGCGTGGTCTCTGTTCGCTTAATCTGCTGATTAATCGCAATATATTGATTTTTAACGCTCGCTAACCGATTCACATCCTCAAAATAAGCGTCACGCGTCGTATCTAATTGAATCTTTAAGTTTTCTTCTAAATGTTGATACTCTTCAGAGACCTTCTGTAACTGTGATTGCTTCGTTTCTAACAATGTCTTCGTCTTTGTCATGGCCTCTTCAGCTGTTTTTAACTCGACTTGTGAAGTTTCTAAACGTGATTCAAGTTGTGCTTGTTGTTCTGCTAATTCTTCTTTATTAGATGACGCATTTTTATGACGTTCTTTTAAAACATCGCGTTGACCTTGAAGCTTTTGAATCCATTCTGATGTTTCAACTAAATCAGCTTGTAATTGCTCTAACTGGCGCTCTTGTGCTTGCTGATTTTGCTTTAACGTATCACGACGACGTTCATCATTAGCAATTTTGGCATTAATACTGACATGCTCAAATTCAACATCTTTACGTTCCTTTTTTGAACGCTCCATTTGATCATTTAAAGTTTTAATGTCATAAGCTAACACACTAATTTCAGAATCACTACATTCTTGCTTTAAGACCATGTACTTCTCAGCTTGTTCTGATTGCTTACGAAGCGGTTCAACCTGGTCCTCAAGCTCAAAAATAATATCTTGTACACGACTTAAGTTATCACTTGTTGATTCAAGCTTTCGAGTCGCTTCTTTTTTACGCATTTTATATTTTAATACACCAGCCGCTTCTTCAATAATTACACGGCGGTCTTCAACGCGCGCCTCAACGATTGCCTTAACCTTATCCTGAGAGATGATGGATAAAGAGTCATGACCAATCCCTGTATCCATAATTAAATCGACAACATCTTTTAAACGCACTTTTTGTTTATTAATTAAATATTCACTATCTCCCGTACGATAAACACGGCGCGTAATACTGACTTCTTCATAATCAATTGGTAAACTTCCACAACTGTTATCTAAAACAAGCGTCACTTCAGCAAAGTTTAATGGTTTACGAGTTGATGTTCCGGCGAAGATAATATCTTCCATCTTCCCCCCACGTAAACTCTTAGCTGACTGCTCACCTAGTACCCAACGAATCGCATCGGAAATATTACTTTTTCCCGATCCATTCGGTCCAACGACGGCAGTGACACCTTGTTCAAATTCAACGACAGTTTTATCTGCAAAGGATTTAAAACCAATTGTCTCAATTCTTTTTAAATACATACGTTTCATCCTTTATCTACATTCTTAACTTTATTATTATACCGAATGTTTGTCGTAAAATAAAGGGACAACGCATGAGTTCAAACATTAGTTCTATCCTAAATTCCAACGTCTGGTTAAAATAAGACTTAGTTGTTTAAAGCCTTATAAAAATTCCCGTGTAAGGTCCAAACATCTTGAGCAAAATTACTCATCATTGTCATAGTTCGACACTTCTGTCGATCATAAGAACTAATAAAACTAATTCCTGGATCACTCCCTTGTATAAACGGAAGATAGTGACCATCATCTAACGATTTAAGCCATACGCCGTAACCATACCAATCTTCCTTCACTTGAGGAGATAACATTTCATTCACCATCGGTTGAGAAATTAATCTTCCTTTCATCAAACAGGTCCAAAACCGATCCATATCTTTTGCTGTTGTATAGGCTCCTCCTGCTCCGCTTCCTTTCACATCAAGGCTATAAATATTGCTATAATAAGTTTGTGTCTCTTCATCTAGACAATAACCCGTTGCACAGTGAAGTGGTAATCGATCAAGCTCATAATAGCCAGTATCCTCCATTTCACAAGGAGTAAAAATGATTTTTTCTAAATAACGATCAAACGGTAATTTAGTGACAGCTTCAATGATTAACCCTAAGACTACATACCCGGCGTTATTGTACTGAAACTTTTGCCCCTTCGGAAATGCCATGCGTTTATGAAGAAATAAGGGAAGTAAATCTTGAGACGTTCGAATTCGGTAATTCGGATAATTCTCCCATAACTTCGCATAGTCCGTACAAAGCGACTCATCAAAATAATCAGGTAATCCTGACGTATGTGTCAATAATTGACGAACCGTAATATTTTTATCAATATGATGCCAATCAAAGGGTAAGAGTTGGCCAAGTGTGCTATCAAAAGAAATAAACTTCCCCTCAATAAGTTGTAAAATGGCCACTGCAATAAATACTTTGCTTCCTGATGCCATAGGAAATTTTGTTTCTAATCGATTGAGGCGTTGATTGGCAAGATCAGCCTCTCCATACGCTTGTTTAAAAACCCATTTTCCATGCTCCTCAATTGAAATAACCCCTTTAAAATCTTGTTTAACTAAGTTTCTCATCTATTTATTCGCTCCTTTAGTTCTATTCAATCTCTTTATTAAACTGTATTAAAAAACAGACTACTTCATGAATAAGCAATCTGTTTTTTATGTGGTTTATTAAATTTCAATGGTCGTATGATCAAGCCACTGCCACTTTGGCCGTGCTTGTTTAATCTCATGAACTAATCGGTGGAGAGCTAAATCTTTTTGCTTGGCTTCAATCATAACATCAATATCTTGATTTAACGGTTTAATTAAATCTAAAAAGCGTAGCATATCGTCTACTTCAATAAAATCAGCATGACGACGATCAGTCTCAAACTCCTTCGGACTTGACACATGAATTTTAGGTGGCCAATAATCGGCTTCCCACGTCTTAAAAATAGATTCTACCATTGACTCTAATGATTCTCCTTCATTATAGCAACGATGATGATGAATATCTAATACCATTGGTACATGCAGTCGTTGACAAAGACCTAAAACATCTGAAGCCGAATAGGTCTTATCGTCATTTTCTAAAATAAGTGCCCGTTGAAGACGTGAGGGTAGCCGCTCAAAGGTATGTATAAATCGTTCTAGTGCCGCCTCTTTTCCACCCGCTTTTCCTCCCACATGAAGGACTAGCTTTCCATGCTCCATGTCAAATAAATCAAATAAATCTAATTGATGCTCAAGTGTACGAATCGAAGACTCGATAACCGATTCATTGACACTATTTAAGACATTAAACTGATCGGGGTGCGCATCGACTCGCATATTAGACTGTTTGATTAACTTAGCTACTTCTTGACATTCGGTCTGAATCACTTTTGAATAATTCCATACCACATCTTGATGGGTGGCAAGTGGAATAAGTTTTGACGTGAGGCGATAAAAATGAATGTCATTTTCAATGTTATACTTTAAAAT
Organism: Turicibacter sp. H121; assembly: GCF_001543345.1. Lineage (NCBI taxonomy): Bacteria > Bacillati > Bacillota > Erysipelotrichia > Erysipelotrichales > Turicibacteraceae > Turicibacter > Turicibacter sp. H121. The sequence continues at coordinate 241,768 of NZ_CP013476.1, forward strand.
TTTTATTAAATCAATTAGATTCGATTGAGTCACTCGTTTAAGTAAACTTAAGCGTTCTCTTTCAGACTCAATAGATGAATACTTCTTATATGTCACAGGAGATGAACTTGTAACTTTATCTAAACGCATCGCAATCGCAACATAACCAAATCGAACTCTCATAAAAAACACCCTCGGATTCTTTAATTTACTGTTAGTTTATCCAAGGGTATTAAAACTATTTATTTTCCTGGTTAAGTTCCTCTTCCATTTGTTGATCAGCACGCGAAGCAACCACTAAACAGCTATAGATGGTTAACCCAATAAAGGTCACCGCACTTCCAACTACAAAACCACTCCAAAACATCTAATCACCATCCTTTACTTTGTTCGACTACAAGATTTATTGGCTGCATTACCATTAACATCATTTAATTCCTTTCACAAAAAATGACGACAGAATTCAAATTTTTTTTGATGTCCAAAAGCACTGCTTCTTATATAGTGTATGAAACAGTTCATCAAAGGAGCAAATCAAGACACTGAAACTTGTGGTGAAGGCGAAATGGTTGTCTTTTCCTCCTTTAGTCCATTAAGTGCCTCATAAAATTCATGACCATTCATCAACTTGATACCATTTCGACTTGCAAACAATAACGCCTCTTCTTCAAAATCACTCGTACTTAAAGCGATAGCTATATCTGCCTGAATGTCATAATCTTTCATACTTCCATAAAACTCACGAATTTCTTTTAAAGTCACTAGCTCGCCAAGAGCAAAATCTAATCCTTCAGGATCCGTGTATAAGTTTTCAATCATCGGAACGCGTTTAAAATATTTTACTATAATTTTTTGTCCCTGATTCCACATCATAAAATCGTAACCACATGTTATTGGATTCGAGCTGACTTCAAGCTCTTCATATCCTTGAAGCTCAAAAAAACGCTGTAATAACTCATGGAAGAGTTCATCATTCAATTTATCTAACTGTTCAAACAGTAACAACTGACTTAGCTGAATCCGTCGTCGATCATTCTCTTTTGCATACTGCTCCACCGCTAATTTCCGTTGGTTTTGTTTATATTTGATGATGAGTAAACTCACAATGGTTAACAGTAAAATAACGAGATACCAATCCCACATCTGCCAAGAGGCAACCCAATCGGTAAACCCATAAAAAAAGTTAAAAATGACAAATGCAATAATCAAATAAGCTATATAAACGACTCTTTTTTCCATTATATCACCTACTTTAGTATGAGAAAAGAACTGTATTTTTAAACAAAAATTACCAAATAAATAAAAAAACGCCCCAATATGAGACGTTTACAACACTTCTTTTCCAAATGGCATTAAGGATAACATGGCTAATTTTAGCGCTTGTCGCGCAAACGGAATCCCAACAATCGTCACCGTTAGAAGAATCGCACTAACTAAATTAACTAGGGCTAATTCTAAACCACCAAATAAAAGCCAAACAATATTTAAAACAAAAGTTCCACCCGATGTATTCACCGTTACAACTTCCTTTCCAAACGGTGCAAATTGTAACCTAGCTAGTTTAAAACATTGAAGTCCAACTGGAATCCCAATAATAGTGAGACACCATAGCACTCCAAAAAAGCACCAGATGAGAGCATTAATCAATCCGCCACAAATCATCCAAATTAAATTTCCAAGACACGACATATTTTCTCCTCCTTTATTAAATAATATGCCAAATCATGACTACTTACTTCATTATTTTTTTAATCCATCGTAAACGATTGTGATAAGGTGGAAATACGAGTGGAACAGAAACCTTCGTTGAACGTTTAACAATCGCTTTTTCATACGTAAACGTCTCAAAACTTGCTTTTCCATGATAACGCCCCATACCAGATGGACCCACTCCACCAAAAGGTAAATAATTCGATGCTACCTGTGTCACGACATCATTAATACATCCGCCTCCAAAGGCATAACGTTGAATCAAATGATTCGCAAAGGTCTGATTTTCAGAAAAAACATAAAAAGCAAGTGGCTTAGGATGCAAAGCTAGACACTGATCAATCTCATCAAGCGTTCGATAACTCATCGTCGGTAATAAAGGTCCAAATAACTCTTCTTCCATTAAAGAATCATCTAGCGAAACATCTTTAAAAATGGTTGGAGACACATATCTCTCATCAAGTCTTACCTCACCTCCAATAATGACCTTTTCGCGGTTCTCTTCAATGAGCTGAGCTAAGCGCTTCGTATGCTGGAGCGTTACGATGTGACCATAGTCCTCACTTAAATATGGATTCTCACCATAAAATCTCATCAACACTTGAATCAGTTCCTCTAAAAAAGCTTCATAAATTTGATGATGAACAAGGACATAATCTGGCGCCACACACGTCTGACCGTTATTCATAAATTTTCCCCAAGCTAAACGCTCAGCTGCCCGCTTCAAATTCGCTGTCTCATCAATGATCACCGGAGACTTTCCTCCCAGTTCGAGTGTGATTGGAGTCAAATGTTGACTCGCTTTTTGCATGACAATTTTACCAACTCGTACACTCCCGGTAAAGAAAATATAATCAAATGGTAAATCAAGCAGCTCCTGATTAATCTCAACTCCACCAGTTACAATAGAAACATACTCATTACTAAAGGCTGTTTCTATTAATGAAACTAATACTTTTTCAACGGTTGGGGTAAGCTCTGAAGGTTTTAAAATGGCGCCATTTCCACCTGCAATGGCTCCTACTAATGGTTCTAATAAAAGTTGAACGGGATAATTAAATGGTCCAATAATTAAAACGACGCCGTAGGCGGATGGATAAACCGAAGATGTTCCGATTAATTGGGCTATATCGCTCTTCACACGACGAGGACGTGCCCATTTCTTTAAATGCTTTATCGTATAATCAATGGACGAATAAATGAAACCAATCTCTGAGGTGTAAGCTTCAAAAGAAGACTTTCCTAAATCTTTTTTCAGTGCCTCTTCTAACTCTGTTTCGTACTGTTTAATTGCTTGCTTTAATTGCATTAATGCCTTGAGTCGTTGTTGAATGGAGATGGGTCCGTGGTGATGTAAATAAGATTTTTGTCGTTGTAATTGTTCATTTAAGTTCATGTGATCACCTCAAGAAAGAAAAAACCCTCTGCAAGGCAGATGGGCTCCTCTATTTATTTTTATAACGTCGGTTTTCTTTACGATTAATGTAAAGACCGGCTAAGATCGTAATAATAACTGAAATAATAGAAACAATTAAAAACCCGTATTTATTCTCTTGGAATGGGACGGGAACATTCATTCCCCAGAAACTTGAAACGACGGTTGGAACCGCAATAATCACTGAGACGACCGTTAAAAATTTCATGACCATATTCAAGTTATTTGAAATAATTGTTTCAAAGACATTTAAGTTGCTACTTAAGATGTTTCCATAAATTTTTGACATGTCAATCGCCTGTTTATTTTCAATGATAACATCTTCTAACATTTCAGCTTCCGGTGTATCATTTTTTTCAAGCTTGACTAAACGTTCTAATACGATTTGGTTTGAACGAAGGGATGAAGACATGTAAACTAAACTTTTTTGTAAGTCCAACATTTCGATTAAATCTTCATTTTGTGGTGAGTGACGTAAGGCACGCTCAACTTGGCTACTCTTACGTTCAATAACACGTAAATAACCTAAGTATTGAATCGAGATCGTATATAAAATTTGATAAATATGTGCATTGATACTTGTTGTTGTGACTTTTAAGCGTTTGCTAAATACATTTAACTCTTGTGTACATAATGTTAAAAGCATGCGATCTGTTTTAACAATCCCAAGTGGGACAGTTGAGTAATACGTATCAGACTCAAATGAGACAGGAACGTCGACGATAATCATCGTAAAGTTATCTTCAATTTGAACACGTGAACGCTCTTCTTCATCAAGTGCTGTAATAACTGTTTCATACTCTAAGTCATGTGCTTTACATAATGTTTCTACTTCTTGATGGGTGGGATTAATTAAGTTAACCCACTCAAACCCGCCACTTGTTAGTGAATTAATGAAATTCACTTCACTTCTCATCGAATCACCTCTTATAGTCTCACACGATGTCATCGACACTTGGTGACATCCATGTGATTAATTTAATTGTCCGTATGGGAATGGAATCTTCCACTTGATGTCACCTCCAACTGTCTCATAAACATAGTAAAAGAACAAAAACTAGTATTAAACTTAGTCTTTGCACCCTTTAAAGAAATATAACAGGATTCTTTTCCTTTTCAAGTATACTACTAATCATTAGAATTGACCACCTTCAGACGTAAGTTTTTTCACCTGTCGACAAATATAATGGAAACGAGTGCGAAATTTTTATAAAAAGCGTAAATTTCGAGAAATTCCTATGAGAATTATAAAAAAAAAATCGGATATCATTAACTTTTTCAGACAATTTCGATATAATGAATATATTGTAATTAGGGACATTACGAAAGGATGTGACAGTTTGAATAAAGTAAATATTCCCGAAAAACTTGTACCTGAGGTAACGAGTAACTTGCGTAAAAATTTCGTTCGTGTCCCAGATGTGATTCGAAATGCAAGTGGAATCCGTATCTTTGGTAAACGATTAAAATCATTTATCTTTACAACAGACGTAGCAATTATTAAAAATACAAATGCAGATGCCGTCATTGCCGTCTATCCATTCACTCCACAACCAACGATTACTCAAGCGATCATGTCCGTTTCAGACATTCCTGTTATTTGTGGTGTTGGTGGAGGACTAACACATGGAACGCGTTCAGCAAACATTGCCTTACATGCCGAATTCCAAGGTGCTATTGCCGTCGTTTTAAATGCACCCACACCTCGTGAAACCATTGAATACGTTAAAGAAACGATTGATATTCCTGTCGTCGTGACGGTTGTTTCTGAACATACAGATGTTCAATCTCGTATTGATGCTGGAGCTGATATCTTAAATGTCAGTGGTGGTTCTAAAACAGCTAGCATTGTGCGTAAAATTCGCCAACAATACCCAACCATTCCGATTATCGCAACTGGCGGACCAACAGATGAATCAATTCTTGAAACCATTGCAGCGGGAGCAAATGCTATTACCTATACCCCCCAACAAATGGAGAATTATTTCGTGTAAAGATGGATCATTACCGTGAAATTGAAAATAGCGTTCAACAAGATGAACCCATTGATAAAATTCACGAAGAAGAGTTAGCTTTAACCGAATAAATAAAACTCCCTTAAACAGGGCGTTCAACTAAACCACCATATTAGATGGTGGTTTTTCATTTTCCTGTCTAGCTCATAAAAAACAATCATTTTATTAGTAACGTTTCACGCCTCTCACTATCTTTAAATATAAGAAAAGACAAAATTCTTTTAATCAAGATTATATACCAACTGTGGCTCTAGTCTATATAAGTCCAAATCAGTTTTTCAGATGATAAAAACTTTTAAGCCATACTAGAGGTAGATACATTCTCTCCAAAAATGCCAGGCAACCCATTCCCTAGCAATGGTGGATTGTTTCACAAGTGAAACTGCCAGGGAACCCCTGAACGATAGGCTGCCTTGATTGGTAAAACAGATCAGTATTTTTTATTTGCTACTTGAGAGGTAGACTACTTATCTATTTATATATATAAGTCCAGATAAGTTTTTTACATCGTAAAAACTTTTAGCTGGACTATAGTCTGCCTTGCACGGCATAGCTATTCCATATTTCGGTTGCTGTATTAAATGTAGAAAACATTTCTGTTTATATATAGAACTCATATCAAAAACTTTAAACAATAAATTAAGCTATACTTAAAAGAGGATTTCTGTATCCTACCGTCATGTTATTCTAACTCCATGTCCTAAGATTATCTTCAATAACGGCTAGTTGTCCCACTGATAACGCACTGTATAACCAGACTATCTTATTTCACTTCTCCTTTTAATCGATGACTAACGATAAAAGAAGGACTGAAAAAATAAAGCTAGGTAAAAAGAAAAGATAAATAACTAAAAAGCCTTAGAAAACACAGCGATTCAGCTCGTTTCTCTAAGGCTTTTTAGTGTTTTATTATGAATGAATTTATTCTAATAAATAAATATTTGAGTACCTTTTAGAACTAACTATTCATACCGTAAGGCATCAATTGGATTTAAGTTTGCTGCTTTAACGGATGGTAATAACCCAAAGACAATTCCGATAATCATTGAGAAGATGACTGATAAAACGATAGCCGGTACACTAATGGCCACTGGCGTTTGAGAAATTCGAGAAATGACTTGAGCCAGTCCAACACCGACTAATACCCCAATGACACCACCTAAACTTGTTAATACTGCGGCTTCAGTTAAAAACTGTGTGAGAATCACACTTTTTCGGGCTCCAATGGCTTTTTTCAATCCAATTTCACTCGTACGTTCTGTAACAGAAACGAGCATAATATTCATCACACCAATTCCACCAACAAGTAAAGAAATACTTGCAATCCAAATCAACTGTTGATTCGTTGCGGCACTTAATTCTTGTAATTGTTTAGCCTGTTCTAAAACATCGGTTGCTTTATATTGTACATTATTGTCTCCTAAATACATATTTAATAAATCTGCACTTTCTCGCCCGACTTGTCCCATCGCATCCGTATCAGTTGCCTTAACAACTAAATGTTGCGGCTCATCATAACTATAAACGATTGGCCAAGCAGCATTTGGAATATAAAGGGCTCCACCGTTATCTTGATGATACATATAATAATCTTCAATCGAATGAATCACAGGTGAGAAGCTACTTGGTAGTGAAACAACACCAACAACAATAAATGGTTCCCCCATAATCTCAATTGTTTTTCCAATGGCATCAGTTCCTTGGAAGATACTTGTTGCCGCATTTTGATCTAAAATAACGACCTTACGAAACTCTTCATAATCTGATGGAATAAATGAACGTCCCTGTTTAATCAAATATCCTGTCGTTTGGAAATAATGCTCATCAATTCCTTTCACTGATGCCCCATCTAATACCGTATTTTGATAATAAATACTATCAGCATAGCTTCGACTCACATAGAACGAAGCATTTTCTACATTTTCAATCGCTTTAACTTCCTCTAAAATATCACTCGTCATCACAGGAGTTCCATAAGGCACTTGTCCTGCATCGACTTCATAACCATCTTGGCTTAATTTTACATTTACTACATTATTTCCTGATCCAATTAAATTTTGCTTAATTTGTTCATTCGTTCCCTTAATCGTTGAGACAATAGCGATAATCGCAGCAATCCCAATAATAATCCCGAGCATAGTTAAAAATGAACGCATTTTATGGGACCAGATTCCTTTTAACGATAGTTGAATATTTTCTATCATATCTAGTCCCCCATATATTTGTCATCTCTTTAGCTTTGACACCATCTTTAATATTTTTAGTATATGGGAAGGCCACTTGATCATCTTCATTAACACCTGAAAGAATCTCCATATACGAACCATAAATGACTTTCCCTGTTTGAATGTATTCCTTTTTCAGACGGAAGTCTTCATCAACTTTATAGACAAACTTGCGTCCATTTTCATCACCAATGTAAGCCATGTCTAAATATAAAGCATTTGAATTTTCAACGTTTTCTTGAACTCGAACCGAAACAGACATATTATTTTTTAAATCGGTGGCATCTTCAATATAAGCGACAAAAGGATACTTAGAAACATTTTGATTCCCATACGAATACGGATCATCGACTGGGTATGGATATATCTCTGTGATAGAAGCAATATAACTATTTCCTGTATCCCATGACATCACCTCTACCATTTGTCCAGGTTCCACCTCATTTAATTGGTATTCTGTTAACGTTCCTTTTAAATAAAGGCCACTATCACTACTAACAACAATAAATGCTGATCCTTCAATCGAACCGACACTTGGATCGCCAACTTTTTTGACCACTCCGTTAACACTACTACGAACCGTTAAATTTTCAATTTCTTTTTTAATCTTCTCTTCTTTTAGAAGTGCCTCTTTATAATCAAGTTCTAATGTTTGAATCTCTGTCTTTTTTTCCTGAATTAATTGTGCTAACTCCTCTTTAGTATACCCTTCTTGGGGTAAATCAGGGAGATCTGGTGAGATATCAGGTTCCTCTTCAGGCTCCTGATCTGGATATATTGGCTGTTCGGGGCAAACCGGCTGCTCCGGACAGGTCGGTTGTTCTGGTTCTTCTTCTGGTTTTTGATCAGGCTTCTCCTCATGATCTGGTTGGTTTTGTTCAGGTTCATCAGGTATACTTTCTTTAAAATAGTCACTAACTGTTATTTCAATAAACTCTGCTGGAATTTCTAAGCTTGATCCATCTAATACTTTAATCATTGGTTGTGATCCATCATCCGATAAAAGAGTCAAACTTAACTGAATCGGTTGTGAAATTTGAGTTTGTCCCACTTCATCTAACCCCTTTAAACGATATAAGAATGACACATTTAACTTGGCTGAAGCTTTAACTTCTAAAGAATAAGTTCCATCCTCAAGAGGTGTTAACGCTGTGGCATAGGTTAAAACTTCTTCTTGTTCTCCTTCTGTTGTTCGTGTTCTTGTTAATGACACGGGCATTGTGGTCACTGGGTTTCCTTCACTTTTTGCAATCGGTTGAGTTGAATTTAATTTTTGTAACTGACGTTTAGCTGAATCAATGTTTACTTTTAAACTTTCGATAGTTAGTCGCTGCATTTCAAGTTCCAACTCAACTAACGTACTATCATAAACTAACAATGGATCGTTAATCGATACTTGTTGTCCTTCTTGAACCAGTACCTCTTTGATTACCTTGCGATCTTGAAGCATGACCTCTTGTGTCATATCCGATGTAACATAACCATCTGATTCATTCACGTCGCCCCACCATGACGTACTAATGTACGCAACAGGTTGTACCTCAATCGCTGAGCCGCCACTCAGTTGCTGATAAGCATAAACTCCTCCACCAATCAAACCAAATGAAAGCAACGAAGCGCCAATTATTAAAGGTGCTTTTTTCATCGATCCACGCCCCCTCTCTCTGGATGATAAACAATCTCTCCATCTAAAATTTCTATCTTTCGCTGAGCTTGGTCTGCAATTGCACGATCGTGAGTAATCATTACAATTGTGACGCCTTCTTCATTTAGCTTCTTAAAAAGTGACATAATTTGCGCACCAGACTTGCTATCCAATGCACCTGTCGGTTCATCCGCTAGTAAAATGCTTGGATTATTTACCATCGCCCTTGCAATCGCAACACGTTGTTTTTGTCCCCCTGAAAGCTGAGTCGGTTTAAAGTGTAATCGTTCACCTAATCCAACACGCTCTAAAGCCAACGTCGCTCGTTGACGACGTTCCTGTTTTGAAACACCAGCGTAAGTCAATGGTAACTCTACATTCTCAAGCGCACTTTGGCGTGATAACAATTGAAAGCTTTGAAAAACAAATCCAATTTCTTTTAATCTTAAATCTGATAACTGTGCATCATTTAATTTTGAAACATCTAATCCATTAAGATGATAACTTCCTGATGAAGGGAGGTCTAAGCAGCCTAAAATATTCATTAAGGTTGACTTTCCTGATCCTGATGGTCCCATGATGGCGACATATTCTCCCGCTTCCACTTCAAACGTAATATTTTTCAGGACAGGGACTTCAAGTTTATCTTGTAAATAATGTTTATTAATATTTTCTAACTGTAAAATCATGGTTCAACCTCCCCCCTATTGTTTACTAATACTTTGACTTGTTGTTGAAGACGGTGAAATGGTTGTATTCTCAGTTTCTTCTATAATCTCAGATTCAATACCTTCATTAAACTCCCCTTCAACTTCTTCATTGAAGTCTTCTTTAAAATCTCCTTCAAATCCTTCTTCGAAATCTGACTCCTCCATTGATAAATATCCTCCTGATCCTAGCATTCGCTCACAAGACATTCCTTCACTTAAACGGTCATCTGGAAAAGCAATGTAATCATCTACTGTTAAACCATCTAAAATTTCATATCGCATCCATTCTTCATCTAGCTCACCCAGTGTAACTTTACGTTTTTCTAATTTATCATTTTCTGTGGCAACCCAAACATAATCTCCATCTTCTTCATGGACAAGATAATAGTCATATAACCAAACGCCTTCTTTCACCTCATCTTGTCCATTGTCTAATTCAATATAAACATGTTGTCCTAAAATTAAACCGCTCGCTGAGTCAAGCTCAATGTAAAACGGATAAGTGCTTCCACTCTCACCATTACTATCATAGTAATTATTATTGTTGTTAGACTTTGTATTTTCTAAATCGACATGCGTAATCATACCACTCCATGTTTGTGTTTCATCCACACGCGAACGAATAATAACCGGTTGCTCAGCTTGTAATTGCCAAATATTTTGCTCACTCACTTTTCCCTTAATTCGATAATCTTTCGTTGATAATAACGTAATATATGCTTCATTCTGACCATACATATCATATCCATTTTCACTAATTGATTTCACCACTCCTGAAACGGTACTTTTCACGACTGAATTTTCTAGTGACGCTTTTAATTGCGCAACTTCAACTTCTTTACTTTTTTTATCATACTCTGCGCGTTTTAAGTCATTTTCAGTATTTAAAATCTGTGACGTATAGTCTAATTTTTGATCTTCGGGTGCTGAAGCTTTTTGTGAGTTTAATAATTTAATTTGCTCATTTAAACTTATAATAGATGCCCCAAGCGCTCTAACTCTAATTCGGCTTGACTTAAACTTAAACTTATTTCATCTGTATCATAAGCAAAAAGTTCTGTACCTTCCTCAACTTTATCACCGATTTTAACAAACAATTCCTTGACTTGTCGCTCTTGATTACGATTAATTTCAATCGTTTCCTGTGGCTCTACTACCCCACTATATCGATTAGTTAATCCAGTTCCACTCCCAAGATCTGTAATCATTGAAACTGAATCTACATAGGCGGTTAATCCATTGTTAGATGGTCTACTCTTCCACATAAAAAATCCTGCAACCCCGATTACCACAACAATGAGAGTTATAAGCGTGATTTTTACTTTATTTTTTTCCCCATTCCTCGATTCCTCCTAATTTTTTCCTTAATTATAACATTCAAATTTGTAGATTTTTGAATTTTTTTGTCAGTTGCCTCTTGATTAAGAAAATCTTAAGAAATACGGGCAATTCACACTTTAACTCATTTTTTCATATCTTATACTAAGTAAAAATAAAATGGGGGCGATCACTGTGCGATTGGAGTCATTGCGTGCGAGTAGTGCAACGGGACTTTGTGTTAATCTTTCATCATTTCATCCGCTCACGTTATTAGTCGGAGTCTCAGGTTCTGGAAAAAGTCAAGTTTTGACCTATATCGATAGCCTTTTTAAACTTTTAATGGGGCAATCTTCATCCGACCTTGAAGATGGAGAGTATGAATTACGCTTTGAGTTAAACCATCAACACTATCATTACTTAGTTTATATAGAAGATCATCATCCGGTTATCATTCGACTTTGGTGCAATGAAGCATTATTAGATGCTCCCTCAGATTTAATCACCCAACTTCCTTCTATTAACTTGATGAAACCTATCAATCAAATCAGACAAACGAATTCATTCACCAAACGGTTTATCCTTGCAAGTAACGAGCAAAAAGAAGAGATTCTCTCAATTTTTCAACTTATCTTTGATTCGATTGAAGATATTCAAGTCCAATGTACCCCTCAATCTGCTCTTCACCTTTTCTTCAAAGAAAAAAGTGGTGAATGGTTAAGCATCGAAACTCTATCAGATGGAATGCTTAAAACTTTTTATTATTTAACTGAAGTGATTTTAAGCGAATCTGGATCTTTACTCTTGATTGATGAATTTGAAAATGGACTCGGGTTAAACTGTATGGGACCTTTACTCGAACAAATAGTCGCACGTGAAGATCTTCAACTGATTTTAAGTAGTCATCATCCATATATCATCAATAATATTCCGAGTGAATCATGGCAGATTATCACAAGAGAACAATCGACAATCCATGCCCAATCAGCTGAAGAATTCGGAATCGGAAAAACGAGATATGATGCCTTTTTTGAATTAATGAATCGATTAGAATTTGAGGGGGTCTTATAACATGAATCTCTACATTCTCGTTGAAGATGGAAAATCCGGCCATAAAATTATTGATCACTGGATTCCACTCTTACTTCCCTCTATCACTCGGGCACCGACGATCGATGAGATGACAGAAAATCAATATGTTATTTTTAGTGGACTCGGCTATCCGCGAATACTTGGAACCGATGCAACGTCCCCTTCAAAAAATGTCCTCGGACAAACGATTGAGACGATTAATGACACTCAAAAAATTGACTACCTCTTAATTTTCTTAGATGGTGATGAGGAGGGCACAGAAAGGCGAACCGAAATCGTCACCCAAAAAATCAAAAATTATCCGAAACCTCTAACTTGCCCATTTGTCATCTTTGTTCAAAATAAGTGTCTCGAAACCTGGTTACTTGGAAATCGTGACTTTTTCCCAGCGCAACCTAGTGAAAAGTTTTTACCATTTTTAACACATTACAACGTCTCTTCCAGTGATCCTGAATATATGGAAAATGATCTAAGTCGTCGTCTCGTATCGACCTCATCTCTTTATCACGAACGTTATTTACGATGCATGATGCAAGAAAATGGATACCGATACAGTAAGTCGCGTCCCGCTCCGATTATGTACACCGAAGCATTTATCAATGGATTAAAAGGACGAATTACAGAAACCCATCATCTTTCAAGCTTACAAAGCTTCTTTAATTTCATTGACCAATTAAAAACATCGAAATCCTAAAGTTTCGATGTTTTTAATATCATTTAATAAAATTCTAAAACACTCATAAAAGTAGATCATTATCTACTATCACTTCTTTCCCCCTATAAAATGACTGACTTTTGTAGGATACCTATCACAATTTTATGACTAAATAGAAACTAATCACCATAATCATCATTCATAACTAACATTCCCTACTCATTTAACCAAAAATATAGTAAAATACAATCAGAAAAACTAATAGATGTAGGAGTTAAACCAATGCAAGCAGAATGGAAAATCCAATTAAATACGAAAGTATATGGTTGTTATCAACAACAATTAACGATGGATGAAGATAATCAAACACGTTTAGCAACAAAGGAAGAACAACAAACCTTTTTAAATGACTTAATGACGATTGAATTAGACGATTTAAAAGATGCCTATCTAATTGAACGCATCGATATTTTTCGTGAGCATTTAAAAGCTTTAAACTTTAATATCGAATTCTTCCACGCATGGAATGAAGTCTCAGCCAATAGCTATACGGAATACACTAAAATTGAACATCAAGAAGATAAAGAAATCATTGCCTGCTACAAAGTGATTACGACACAAGGATTATCAGATAACCATGAGATTATCGATATCGTTGGTGCTTTAGAACCCATTGAACCAACAAAGTATGAAGTAGCTAAAGATTCAAAAATTGGATCCATTAAACTTCAATTACTGGATATGGGAATTACAGAAATGAAAGCCTAAGAAACTAAAAAGACGGAACATTTCAAATGAAACGATCCGTCTTTTTGTTTTGAAAAATACTAATCAGTAGGGAAAACTAAGGACCCCCCTCGATTTTAACCCTTTTTTTATAGTCCTACTTAGTATCTAGTTATTTATCCTTTATCTCTCACTGACTTAAAAAGTGAAAGGTTATTAGTTATTATCACCATCATGACCTGGATCCTTAAGATTTTCTTTGTCCTCATGTTCAGAGCGACTTTCTGTTTCATTAAAGGCATCTGCCCAAGCTTCATATAATTCACTACAAAGAGAACACTCAAAAAGCTCTTTATTCATGTTTTTATCCTCCAATTGATTTGTAAGGAGATTATATCACTTGACGCTTATATTTATCAAATGTTAAATTAAGTCTTTTCTTCCCTATAGATAAAGAAAAGACACACAATTTTTAGCAAATAAATTAAAATAAAAGTCTCTCGGTTATGAGAGACTTTTATTTTAAAACATGGCCTTTATTTTAAATCTCAACTTGTTTACGTCCGTAGTAAACATCCTGATCAATTTTGTTGAATGATTTTCCAACTAAAACTGCCGTTGTTAATGTTCCATTAACATTTAACATCGTGCGTCCCATATCTAAGATTGGATCAATCGCAATAATCCCTGCAATTAATGGGAAGTATTCTCCCATTCCCATTCCTGATAAAACAACTGAAATAGCCATTGTCGCAGAACCTGGTAAACCAGCAATACCAAATGAAGCTAAGGCAATGACAATAACTAACATAATGATAAATGTCATATCAATTGGTGTTCCTGTCATATTGGCTACTGTAATGGCCACTAAAGCTGGATAAATTCCAGCACATCCGTTCATTCCGGCATTTGAACCTAAACTTCCAACAAACGTTGCTGTCCCATTATCTAGTCCCACATTATCAGTTAACTTTTCAATACTTACTGGTAATGTTCCAAGTGATGAACGTGACGTAAAAGCTAAAACTAAGGCATCTAAAACATTTTTCACATAACGGAATGGATTTAATCCACTTAAGGCAATTAAAATTAAATGCACGACAAACATTAAGGCGACACCTATATATGTAGCTAAAATAAAGTCTATAGCTTCACCAATAGCAGCCATTCCACGCCCTGCAATCGTATTCGCAAGTAAGGCAATAACAGCATATGGCATCCATTTAATGATTGTCATCGCAACACTTAAAATTATTTTATAGAAAGCTTCAACTAAATCAATGAATGGCTTGACAATATCGTAATATTTTTTCGTTTGACGCTTTGTAGCAAGTCCTAAGAAGGCTGCAAAGATCACAACAGCAACAACATTACCATCAGCCATCGCTGAGATTGGGTTAGATGGCAATAATCCACGTAACGTATCGACAAGTGAACTTACTTCACGAATCGTTGCCTCTCCAGCTACTAAGTGTGAATTCACACCTAATTGGAATAAGTTACCGACCACTAATCCAATAATCGCTGCAATAGCAGTCGTTCCAACTAAAAGACCTAACGTACGAGCTGTTAATTTCCCTAAATTTTCACCTTGTTTCATGTTAATAATAACACGCATGATTGAGACGAAAATTAATGGAATAACTAACATTTTTAATAAATCCATAAATCCATTAGCAAATAGTCCATACCATTTATTAATTTCTGCAATGAATGGCACCTCAAGTGGTGCATCTGGGAATCCCCCGACTACTTGAATTAAAAGTCCTAAGACCAATCCGATTCCAGTTGCAGATAACATACGCGTTGAAAATTTAACTTTCTTTTTCTCCATTTGCTTCATTACAAAGAATAAAGCAAATAACACAACGATAAAAAGAATCGTCTTAATATCTGTTAAATATAAAAAATCTGTAAAAAATGTACTTTGCATGAGTCGCAATAACCTCCAATATATTTTATCAAATAATAATAGTTTACTCAATTTGATATCATTTTACAAGCGATTTGTTTTTATTCCTCACATGAGTATCTAAATTCATTCCTTTAATCCTTTACATTATTTCGACTTTTTTCAACATTATATAAAAAATATGGATTTATTTTTTCAACAATAGATTTAATTACTTTCCTCATTAATGATTTACTTCTATTCAATTTGATAATTAGTTTTTATAACCTAATACTTTCATAAATTAATTCGACTCCTCAAAAAAGTATTCTAATATAGCAAATACTAAACATGAATCGCTCAAAAATAACCTCTTAAACAAAAACTAATGATCAAAAAAGTCTCTGATTAGATTGCCTATATACAAACAGAAATGTTTTCTACGTTTAATACAGCAACCGAAATATGGGATGATCATGCCGTTCAAGGCAGACTATAGTCCAGCTAAAAGTTTTTACGATGTAAAAAACTTATCTGGACTTATATATCAACGTAGCTTAAGGTCTTAGATAATCTAATCTTGCCAACTCATACTAGACAGCTCATCCGAATGCATTCGTTCGAAATATTGACCAATAATAAACTCATCTTGAATACGTCTATTAGCCATCACATAATGCTCATAGATTGATTTTAGCTGCTGTTGCTCAGCTTCAGATTCAACAGAATAAAACTCCATACTACATGGACGTTTTAACAAATTAGCTCCAATGTACATCTGTTGATCAATAATATAAACGGTTGGTAAAAATCCAAGGAAGCTATCCGCCATCACTTTAAAATTTGTTCGTCGTTTAATATCTGAGACAAATAACTTCGTTTTATGTTTAAGTAACTCATATAAACACCCACAAAGTGCCATGACGATGATAAACATTAAAACTTTGAGTTCCTGGTTTTGACTAAAACTAATAAATAAAATGGAAACACAAACAATCGCTAACAGGCACCAACCTTTTAAGTATTTAATTCGTTTCTCTTCTTTCAAATCGATTTCAACCTGTAAAGATTCATAAAAAACACGATGAAATAACGCTAAAAACTCATCATCTGAAACGCTTAAGACTTCTTTAGACATGATGACATCTGCTTTTGGAAATGTTGGTAATTGTAAATTGACAAAAAGTTCAGGATTAATCTCCGCAGCATAAATTTCTAACTTTTGATTTGCTTGCCTTAATTGATGAAGCACCTCATCAGCTGAGCATGCACGTAAAGACTCATAATTCGATAAGTCCATACCCTACCACCCTTTCCTATTGATTCCATCGTAGTATGGTCGAAAAAGAAGGAAAATATATCTATTAAACATAAAAAAACCAGTTACTTTTCGTAACTGGTTTAATCACTAATCGTGAATAACTGGTTCAACGCCAACCGTTTGAGTTGACTTTTCTTTTGAGCGTTTCATCAATTTCTCAACAAAAATGGCAATAGCTCCATCTCCTGTGACATTTGTCGCTGTTCCGAAGCTATCTTGTGCCGCATGTAAGGCAATCATTAATGGGGTTTCAAGTGCTCCAAATCCAAGCATTGACTCTAATAAACCTAAAGCAGCCATGACACCTCCACCTGGTACTCCTGGGGCAGCAATCATAATCACACCCAGCATGAAAATAAACGGGATATATTGTGCTAGCGTTGGCACTTGACCATTCATAAAGAAGATCGCCATAGATGTGAGCACAAGTGTCATCGTATCACCTGCAATATGAATCGTGGCTGATAACGGAATGACAAACTCACAAATTTCCTCATCTACTTCATTTGATTTTGTACATTCAAGTGTTACAGGAATCGTTGCAGCCGAAGATTGTGTTCCAATAGCTGTCAAATAAGCAGGTAACATTTTCTTTAATAAAGCAAATGGATTTTTACGTTTAATCCCTCCAGCCACACTATATAAAATTAGTAAATAACCAACTTGTAATAAGAATAAAACAACATAAACCATTAAGAATGATTTGATGGTTACAAAAATTTCTCCACTATAACTTAATTCTGAAAAAACGGAACCGATATAAAGTGGCACGATAGGAACAATCACCTTACTGATCACCCCCATCATAATCTCACTGAAATCTTGACAAACTTTTAATAACACACTATCTTTCTTAGCAGCTAATCCAATTCCTAAAATAAAAGCGAGGACTAAAGCACTCATGACACTCATTAGTACTGGAATATCAATGGTAAAGATAGGTGACACCGAAGAACCCTCACTCGGTAATAAGCCTAGATCACTTGTAAACATTGGTAAAAAAATCTTCCCAATCATAAAAGCAGTTAATCCTGCACAAATCGTTGACACATAGGCTAACCCAGTTGTTAATAATAATCCTTTACCTGACTGACGTCCAAGGGAAGCAATTCCAGGAATAATCAGTCCAAGAATAATTAACGGTATAACAAAAGATAAGAAGGCTCCAAACAAAGTACGAAAGGTTGCCGTCATAGCAATCGGTAGTTCAAACGCCGTGGTGCGACAGATCACCCCCAGACTAATCCCGATTAAAAGCCAAATCGCAATGCGTGCAATTAACGGTAACTTTTTCATACTTTCATCCTCCTTTTTCTCTTTTGAATATTGATATTATTATCGCAAATAAATTTGAAAATTCAAGTTTTTTTTACAAACATAAAAATTTTATAGTCATTTTGTCTTATTTTATAAGGCCTTTCTCAACATTTAATAAATGTGATCCGGTTCTTTTCACTCCTACACCTGATTTTATTTATTAAATGATAAAATTAATCTTCCATCGCTTGGATAGCTTCCACTGATTGTAATTTGGATTGTTGAAGATGTTCATAGTAAGCTTTTGTCTCGGCAACAACGACTCCACTTAAAGCGACAATCGCAATTAAATTTGGTAGTGCCATTAATCCATTAACGATATCAGCAATTAACCACACAGCTTCCAGTTGTAGAAAAGCCCCAAGTCCTACCATTAAAACAAAAATCAAACGATACGGTGTAATACTTTTCACGCCGAATAAGAACTCACAACAACGCTCTCCATAATAGTTCCAACCTAAAATTGTGGTAAAAGCAAATAATGATAAACAAACCATTAATAATACGGATCCTAATGGAAGTCCTCCAATCGTTGGTAAAACCGTATTGAACGCGGTTTCTGTTAACGCTCCTGTGGCAACATCAGACATTTGCCAAACGCCTGTGACCATGAGTGTTAATCCAGTTAACGTACAAATAATTAAACTATCAATAAATGTTCCTGTCATGGAAATTAATCCTTGCTCAGCTGCCCACTCTGTTTTCGCTGCCGCCGCTGCAATCGGTGCACTTCCAAGTCCGGACTCATTTGAGAAGACCCCGCGCGCAACTCCATTTCGAATGGCCATCGCTACCGTTGCTCCCGTAAATCCACCAACCGCTGCTGTTGGGGTCAATGCACTTTTAAAAATCAGTTCAAAAGCTGGGAGAAGTGAAGCGTGATTGATCACTAAAATGGTGACACAGATGATAAGATAACAGGCTGCCATAACAGGTACCACTTTTTCTGCCACCTTTGAAATCGAGTTAATGCCTCTAAAAGTGATAATCCCCACTAATAGTGCTAACACGATCCCCACTCCCTCAGCTGGAAGATGTAACGTATTTTCAATACTACTCGTAATGGCATTCACTTGCGTGAATGTCCCCATTCCAAATAACGCGACTAAGCCCCCACTAAACGCAAAGAAAATCGCTAACGGTTTGAATTTTTCACCCATTCCGTTTGTAATATAATACATTGGGCCACCCGCTACCTGACCATTCTCATCAAGCTGACGATATTTAATCGCTAAAACACCTTCAGCATACTTCGTTGCCATTCCAAAGAAAGCCGCGAACCACATCCAAAATAATGCACCTGGTCCTCCTGCTGCTAAAGCTGTGGCCACACCAATAATATTTCCAGTTCCAACCGTTGCCGCTAAAGCGGTACACAACGCACCAAATGAAGAAATATCACCTTCACCTGAATGATCAGATTTAAAAATCAGCTTTAAGGCTTGAGGAAGTTTAGTCACCTGAATCAATCCTAAACGAATGGTTAACATGATTCCTGTTCCGACTAATAACACAAGTAGAGGGGGCCCCCAAATAAAATTATCTAACTGGTCTAAAAATTGAATCATACGATCGTCTCCTTTTTTCCACACCCGAAGGGTTGCCTAAAAAAGAAGGGATGTTTCTTTTTCAAGAGCACTTTTATTCACCTAACTAACAAAAAAGAGCCATCCTAAAAAGATGACTCTGGAGTTAGCATTAACGAAAAATTGAGGCAGCTAAAAAAAGCGTCTCAAAAAAGTCGATAATATCCCTGTCCTTTTGCCTGAGAGATTGAGCATCACTGCCTTGCCCCTTCGGCGCCTAATCAATAGGTCTCTCCAGAGTTCCGTCCACTTTACAGTCCTCACTTGCTAACAAGTACCTGAGAGTATGACTCCTTCGGTGTTCCCATAGGGAAACTCTTCTATAAAGTTTCAACCGGTGTCTATTTTTAATTAATATATGTTTATCTTACTCCCCTTGTCCCTAAAAAGCAACTAAAAAAGACAGAAATGATTAATCATTTCTGTCAGACCAGGGACGGATAAAAATTAAAACACCCCCAATGACAACTAATAAAAGAGGAACAACTAACTCCTCTGGTACCACATTCCAACTCGATAATAACAACAAACTACCGATCGTCAAACCAATGGTATTTGATCGCTTAATTCCTGATTCAAACATACTGGTTAGACAAGGCACAATAATAAATAACGTCCACCAGCCATTAAAAAACACTTCAAAATTCCATAATCCTAACGCTTCTCCACCAAACCCAATTCCTATCACTATGAGTGCAATTCCCCAAAATAAATCGGTGCGACTTAATTTCATGCGCATCACGCTCCTCTAAAAAAGCATATGCGACACATCCGCTCCCTATTCGTGCGTTAAATAATCGTGTACGATGGATTCAATCCATTCTTTCGTCATCACAGGTTTCCACCATAGATATTCTCGAACAAACGGAACCTCAATCGTGACAGTTGTCATCGGCTTCTCCCTTGTCTGCTCTAAAACAAGCGCTAACTGTCGAATGACAACCCCTTCTATTCGCTGATTAAATAAATCATTTAGTGTTTGTTTCCAATCTGATAATGTATTTTTAAAAATCGCTTCTTTTTCATTATCTATGAGCTGAATTAAATCAACAAGCGTCACCTCAACAGTCACAAACGCTTCATCGCCTAAAAGACGGGTCCCTTTCACATCATAGGTCATTGTTTGCAACACGTCTTTGGCCACAGCCTTTTGGTCCGTATTCAGCGAAACCTTATCTGACTCTAAAATTAACGCATAATCCGTTTTCTGTACATACGCGAGTCCACCTTTAATCATCCATTCGGGAAGATGACGATTAACATAAACACCCCCAATGATCAATAGCACTAAACCACTCAATATCCAAATCCACTTCTTCATACTAACGCCTCATTTCTAACTAATTATTCTATTATAATCCTAAATCCATCATTTTCATACAAAAGATGAAGCATTTTTTGGACTTTTGACACATATAATGTATTATCTCATTTGTTAAAGGAGGAGTCCCTATGATTAAAATCTTTTCAAGCACAGCAGGAGAAGAGATTTTGGTGAAGACCGTCAACAACTGGCTGAAAGATAACCCGAATGTTTACATTCAATCCTTTAACTATCATACTTACTATAAAACCTCATTTGCCAGTGAAGACGAGCTAGTTCATAGTTTTGTGATTAACTATATGACCATGAATAACTAAAAGAAGATGACCTTTTCAGGTCATCTTTTTTTAAGCGATATCTATTGATAGTTGCTCGACATGCTGATTTGAGCTTTCTTCCTCTAATTCGTGAAGTAAACACTGTAATTCCTCAATCAAGGCTCGTCGTCGGGGGTACATCGCGATTAATTGATGAATAAGTGTCTCATACGCCTCATCGGTTGTAAAGGGACGGTATCGTCTGAAAATGGCACAGATTCGACGATAACCACTTCGATGACTAACCTTCATGAGTTCCTGTTTAATATACTGCTCATATAAATGGTGCACCTCTGTTTCAAATGTGTCCCAAAGTAAACTTGCAAACCTTTCAATGTAACGTAAGTCCTCTTTCACATAAGCCAGCAGTGCCTCTTGATCTTTTTCTGTTTCAATCATTTTCAAATAAAGCTCCTGCTTATCTAATCGTCGCATCTCTAATTTTAGGGATTCATAAATGAAAGGAAACGCCTCCCCATAAAGTTTTTTTAATTTCGCATAGTAATCAAAATTCCCTCCAACAAAGAGCTCATACGCCAGTTTTTTCATCGCCTCTATATCTTTCATTTTTTCATAAATCGTATATCGATACAGTTTCCATGTCGCATCAAATCGATTTTCTTCAAACGATTCAAGCTCTAAAATCAACGGAATGGCTTCCTCATACCTTGATTGCAAAACGAATTGTTCCACTCGAAATTCTGTTAAGACTGGCACATCGGCATGACATTCGAGGAACGCATCTAAACTTTCTTCCTGATACTTCGCCAGTAATTCATACCACACTTTATACAAAGACCCTTTCACCTTATCTTCAACCACTTCAACCATCGTTTCAATATACTCAATCATCTGTTGTAAGTATTGTGGGTCTCGCCCATACTCCGACAATAAATCAAGGAGTTCAAAATCAACCCATGTAGCATTTTTTTGTAATCGACTCATCAATAATGAATAAACCTCATCCATGTCTTGATGATAATCGATGGTCGCAAAAATAAGGCTTTGCAACTGAGCATGTAACTCCCCTAAAAACTCAGAAAAAATGGCATCTGAATCATCAATTTGATTATCGACTCCCTCACATTCCTCTCGACATAAAAGCATCATTTCGACCTTTAATTGAACAGACGCTTGCTCTTTTATCTGCCCTAGCAACTCATATAAATCATCAACGAAGCGTTGTACCGCTTTTCCTGAAATCTCATGACCGAACTGAATATGTTTAGCCACCAGTTCCTCTAACTGTCTTTCAAACGTTGCTAATTGATCCTGTGGTTGCTGATAGGCCATCAACCGTTCATAAATCATTGGATTTTCATCTGCCACTTTTAAAAGCTCTGCCACCAATGTTTCGATCGATAAACTTTTTAAAAGACTGGCTAAAGGACTTTCTTTTGGAGTAAAGGAATGAGAGAGGGAATAAAAAGCAGCTACTTCATGCTTACAAATCGGACCTCCTCGGTACGGACATGCACAATTTGCCTTTAAGATGGTACCGTCGTCTGCTAGTTGAACGCTGACCGTATAGTCATCATGCCCTACCACCAACACTTCCACCCATCCATTTGATAACACTTTTGTTCCTAGCACATGACCATCTTTAAAATAAAGAAGCCCTCGATTTAAAATGGTTTCATCAATCTCATTCATAAAATTATATAAATTCATGATCCCACCTCGCCATAGCTTAGATACACTTATTATGTGGTATTTTGTCGGATCTTCATACATAAAAAAAGAAGTGAGAACTCTCACTTCTTAACTTAGACGTTCTGAAATTGTGACTAGTACTTGTGACGGTGCTTGTGCCACTAAGTCATGAACGACACGCGCATCAAACGATAACATCATATTCTCGCTTAATTCAAAAATATTTTCAGGTGCCAGTGGAAGATTCTCCGTTTCAAATGTCATCTTCACCGCACCTTTTAGCACTAACACTGTCGCATATCCCTCATGACGATGTTTAGCTAAACCATCTCCGACCTCAAAATTAAAATAGACGCATTTATACTTTTCATTAGAAGTCACGATTTCTTTACGATCATTTAAAAAATTTAAATTCACCACTTGGGTTTGATTTTGCATAACAACACTCCTTTCAAAAGTAGTGTGGAGCAGAATCAAGAAACTATACTTGATTTCATCAAGCAAAAAAACATCTGAGATATTATCTAAATCATCACTTCAAACACTTGCACGTTCTATTTGACTTTAATTTTTCATATCGTAAAACATAAACCGTTTTAAATGTGGGGGGAACACTAATGAACTATCAACTTTTAATCAATATTACTTTTCGCACTTTACTAGCCATGTTTATTGGTGGTCTCATCGGATGGGAACGAGAAAGTACGCATCGTCCCGCCGGATTACGAACTCATATGCTTGTTGCGGTGGGTTCCTGTGCCATCATGCAACTTGGATCATTTAATGCTACTCATATTGGAGCCGAATTTAACGTTGATCCCTCTCGTTTAGGTGCTCAAGTCATTTCTGGCATCGGTTTTTTAGGAGCGGGAACCATTATGAAAGAAGGAACTACCATTAAAGGATTAACAACAGCCGCTAGTCTTTGGGTAGTTGCCTGTTTAGGACTCGCCGTTGGATCAGGAGCCTATGCTATCTCCGTTATTGGATTTGTATCTGTCATCTTAACGCTCACCATTTTTGAACATGCTTCCACGTTCATTCCCTTCGGAAAATATCGCCGCTTTTCGATTAATCTTCAATGTCATCAATTAAATGAAACCTTACAGCATTTAAATGCTACGGCAAAAAAGTATCATGCGCATATTCTTGATTTAGAACTTCTTGGTTTACATGACGATATCACTGAAATATCCTTCAATTTCTCAACCAAAAAACTTCGTAAAACACTGGATGCTACAACACTATTTAATGATATTAATGAAAATGAACAGATTGTATCCGTTAAAATGACCGAATATTAAACAAAAAAAATGACGCAAGGCGTCATTTTTTTACATATTACGGGGGCTGAATAGTTAAATAAAGAGTTTTTTAGCTGTTTTTCCGACAGTTAAGGTTCCAACGGTGTCAACGGTTCCACCGATAACACCACCAACAATAGGGACTAATTTTCCTAAATTAATGATCCCTTTTTGACCAAATTTCGTTACTAAGCGAAAGCCGACTTTTTTATTAATCTGGTAAATGACTTTCATTGGCATTTTTTTAATTAAATTTATCCCAACTTTTGAGCCAATCGTAATCCCTGCTTGTTTTAAAATATCTGTCGCAGCTTGACCCGTTAAAGCGACAAAAACTAATGTTTTAACCTGATCATCTTTGAGGTTATATCCTCGCATTTTTGCAATAGTTGCAATCATTCGAATTTGAACAAAAATAACGGAACTAATGTTAGCTGGAATGGCAACTGGTAATGTTAATAGTCCCCCTAATCCAGTGATAAATCCACTGGTTGCACATTTTGCACACTGCCAATTTATGAAGGTATCAATGGCTTCATCAACGGTGTCATACTTTTCAAGATAACGTTTAGCTAACTCTTCTGCCGACTCCATACCTGGAAGTCCTTGAATTGCTTTTTCATACCCCCACTCTAAGACTTGCATCATTTTAGACTCAGTTAATTGACTACTGCTTTCCATACTGCTTCACCTCGAGAATTTTTTACTATTAGTGTCTTTGAGTAATATTATCTTATGACAAATCAAGTAACCTCGCGTGTGTGATGACATAAAATTGGAATTTTAAACGTCGAAAAAGCGTTAGACCTACGATCTAACGCCTTTAAAATTCTGCATCAATAATTCGTCTTAAATCTTCAGAGAAGGTTAGCTCACGCTTATAATTTCCTTTCACACTTGTTTCATCTAACCTTAAACCCGTTCTTAGACGAACAGAATCATAAAATAAACTTAAATTATAAATTTCTTTGACTAGTCCTTTTGATGGACAATACTCATGATTGATAAAGTTTTCAAGCTCCTCTACATATTTATATGGAAGATGTTCGATCGTTTCAACTTTAAATCGATCTAGTATTTGATAACGCATGTCTTCTTTAATTCGTTCTTTTAAACGCGTCTTTAACGTCTGATATGGCGCAAACTGAACAGCCTCTTTTGGATACTTACAACTCAGCTCAAAAAGCTGACAATACTCATTTTTCTTAAACGCTTCCCTAATTCTATCCTCCACAAAACTTCCACTCAAAAACTTACATTCCTCTACCTTTTTCATCGTTTCACCCCACCAATCAGCATCTACTTTAAAATACGCCTGGGAAACGGCAAACGTGCATCTTTTAAGCACGTTTTTTAGATTCGTCATTCTTTAGAAGACAATAAATTAAATTAATACTAGTATTCAAAACACGAAAGGATGCCGAGAATCCATTCATTATAATAACCCCAAGATCGTGAAATCCACTGTTGGTCATATGTGTTTTGTCTTATATGATTTCGATTCTAAACACATTATCGATAACTTATATTAAATTGATTAAGGAGCTATCCTCATTTGGTGATGAAGATAGCTCCTTTTCTAAGACTCTCATTGATGAACTCTATCGTATTCATATACTTCAGATACGTACAATAAAGATTATATCCATCTAATAAATAAAATTAAGAAACATTATCATAAATTTAAACGTTCTTTTACTTGATTTTCCATGAAAAAATTATCTATCCTCTTCTTATTTACTTTTCTGATGCATATTTTTACAATATATAGTTTTAAATTAGATTTACTTGGGGGAACGTTATGAATATTGGAGATTATGTTTATACGCTTGAAAATGGAGAAAAAAAATTTGGTCAAATTACGAACATTATTGACCACGATTATTTATTAATTAAATTTCCTAATAAATCACATGATGTCAGTGTTCATAAAGAGAAAATAGGCTTAACCTACTTCATGTCGGATAAAGCGAGTGCGGTGGAACATAAAAAATCAGTTCAATCAAAAGCTAAAAGTTATGACACACTGGAAGCGGAAGAACAAGCGTGTGCGGATCAAATTATAAACAGCTATCAGCAAAAGCTCGATGATTTAGATAAAACATTCTATCAACGTGATAGGTACTATGAGCTAGTAGCTTTTGAGTCAGTTGAAAGTATTAACCGAAAAAAAAGTGAGTATAAAAAAATCCTTAGTGACCCGTTTAAATACCATCTTTATTATACACACGAGGCAAATGAAATCGATATTCGACTAGGTACCTATTCAATCGAAATTGAGGGAACTAATATTATCATTCATTCCCTTAACTCGCCTATTTATGGGGAGTTACTAATGAAGAATCGTTTAGGTCAAAGCGAAATTGAAATTAATGATGAAATATACTATATAACAAGCCGACGTGATGTCAAGTTCAATGGAGCATCTAAAAATTCAGTTATAAATGTTACTGAAGTTAAATTTGATCATGTGCTAACTCAGATGACACTAGAAAACATGGATAGATATCTTATCGACACACTATCTCAAGATGAACTCTATCAAACACGATTAAAGACAAATAGCCAAGAACTCCAAGAAATTTTTTGGAGCATGACTGGGACACAATTTCAAATTATACGTGAAGAAGTCGATACCCCCCTTATTATTCAAGGTGGTGCAGGGACAGGAAAAACGTCAGTTGGAGTTCATAGACTATCGTACTTATTTTATAATAAACTAATTAAACATGCGATTGCTCTAGGTCCAAATGAACATTTTTCACATTTTCTTGAAGATTCTCTTAGTAATATAGGAATACAAAGTGAGTATAATATTGAAACTTTATCTCGGCTTGAATTTTATATTCGTTACTATAAAGAGATTCAATCAACTATAATAGAAAAAACAACTACTATTAACGAGCTTTTAATGAAATCAAATTTAAATCCCCTTCTTTTAAGTCACTCATTACCGAATAATTCACCTTCTCTAACAAATACAACTAAAAATTTCAAAAAATTAACAAAAAATTTACATACTTTTATGTCGTGGGATAAACTTTTACAACAATTAAATCAAATTGAATCTTTACTCAATTTCAAAAAGACAACAAGTATTCAATCAATAGAAGATTTACTAAACTCTTTAGAACAATTGCTTAAATTAATAGATACGAATATCCAATACTATCGGCTTAAAGAAACGATACAAACACACGAGCTACAGCTTAAAATGCTTACCACTGAGTATGAAGAAATGCTAGAACAGATTACACTAAACATAAGTGAAAGTCATTCAAAAAGTGCAAATCTTGATGCATTAAATGAAAAACTCAAACAAAGTGAAGAACAGTTTTTCCCTATTAAAAAGAAATACATGTATTACTCTAATCAACTATCAAACTTTCAAATTAATCACAATGAAATCAGTTCTAAATTAAATAGCCTCTTTTCTTCTGGAGTAAAAAAACAATTTGAGCTTTCTACTCAATTACTTGATGTATGTACTACTTTAGTTGAAAATTTAAAAGAACAATTTGATAAAGCAGATTTCCTTCATCAACAACTAACCGAACAAGTTAACACCCTAACAAAAGAATTAACTGCTATTAACGAAGCACTTAACACTTCTAAAATCGGTAAAAAAAACCTACAAAACAAAATCACAATCATTCAAGAGACACTACAAAATGAACAACAACAATTCATATCGCTGAACCCTGAGTTTATTCTGTCACAATCACAAATAAGCACATTCCAGACTATGATTGCTGAGTTTATTGATAATGTCAATCTGTTAACACCAACTTCATTCTTTAAAACTCAGTCACGTCAGCTTGATCAAAATAATATTTTACTTTGGATTCATTTTTATTTTATGCTATTCCCAAGTGTAAAGGAAAAATATCAACAGACTTATTTCTTTATTGATGAAGCGCAAGATCTTTCACTCTTCGAACTTCATTTATTCCATCATATTAATTCAAAATTTATCACTCTTGTGGGAGATGTAAATCAAAATATTTTTGGATATAATAACTTAACAAATTGGGATAATGTTTGTAGCTTGTACAAGGCAAAGTTTTATGAATTACAATATAACTGGCGCTCAACTAAACCGATTGTAAAAGAGGCTCATCAGTTCATGACCAACTACGATTACAAAAACTTAGGTATTATCTCAGGATATCCAACACACGAACAAAGAGTAAGTTCATTAGAAGAATTAAGTAACATATTGAATAAAGAATGGTTATTAGAAAAAATTAACTTCTTACCTGATGGAAAATCATGTGCCATTATTGCCTTAAATAAAACACAACTCAGCTTCTTAAAACTACTACTAAAACCGCTTATGAACAATGATAGCAATAAAGAATTAATCGATGTCTTTGATGGTACAGGTACGATTCACCCGAAACGAATCACCCTAACATCCATCGACTATGTTAAAGGACTCGAATTTTTCAGTGTCATTATCCCACTTCCTTATACAGATGATTTCGATCAATTTCAAAAAGCACGTGTATATACAGCTCTAACCCGCGCAACAGATGATTTAACAGTGTTTTTAATTGATGAACAGTAAAAAGAACTCGGTTAAGTCTCAACGTCATTTAGTTAAGTGACATTGGACGATAATCCTACTTTTTTATTAAATAACTATAATTTGTATTGACCATTCATCATATAAAAAAGCGTTGCTTATTTAGCAACACCCAATATTATAAAATCATTGAAACCAACTACTTATTTAATTCATTTCGGAGTCGTTTAATTTCTTCTATAGATAAACCTGTTATTTTTACAATCAGTTCATCATCTAAACCATTTTCAATGGAATTTTTAGCGATTTCAATAGACTTATTAAATTCCCCTTGTTCTATGCCTAGCTCCACACCTTCTTGTCTTCCTCGGGCTTCGGCGTGATTAATAGCGCTGTTATAATCTAAAAATTGTTTTTCTCTGGCTTCAGCTACTGCTAAAACTTCTTCATCACTTAATAAATGCTTAATTTCTTCATATACTTTAAAAATCTCTTGATCCATGGCAACGATTTCCTCCAACTCTTCCTCATTGGCTGATTGGGTCAAAAATGTTAACCAACGTTCTAACTCATGAGTTTTAAAGTTTTTCTCATGTCTCTTGCGAAACGCTGGTAACTGGATGAAATGAACTTCGAGCTCATTCATCTTAAGATTTGAATCTACATCAGCCGTTGGAGTAAAAAATAAATGAACCCATTTTTCATGATAATAATTAAAATTCAAAATATTAATCGTAATCACTTTAGGGAGCACCTCATAGTTTTGCCCCTTCTTAATATTTGAAGAATATAATTTACTCCAATAAAATAATGTTCGTTTATCTATATTATACTCATTACAAAGTTGGACCTCAATATTTATTACTTCACCTTTATCGGTTTTAGCATGCACATCAATAATTCCTAGCTTTTCTTCAAAATGATTTTTCTCGAGTTCTAATTTCTCAATAATTGTTACTTCTTCAATTAGAGGAAGATTTTTATCCTTCATGACTGCATTTAAAAATGCCTTTAATAACTCTTCATTTCCAACTGTTCCGAATAGCTTTTTAAAAATAAAATCATTAAATGGACTCACTTTCCACTTCACATTAATCACCTCGTATCATATTTTCAATATGATTTACGCGGCCTTATTTAAGTTTCCTTTTTTACTGCATCGTTCTCACTTTGACAAGAATTAAATCTATATCAGAAATATCATCTACTGCTCCAAGTATGCTATCTTTCACATGCCTAATATCATGTAGTAATTAATTCTTAATGTTACTTTCCGTCCCTGGTCTATTAAAAAAAGCCTGCATACTCATAGTAAAAGTCCTCCTATATTTTAGTTCTTACTAAATTATAGAAGGACTTTTTATTATTAAGTATGACTATTTTATCTTCACTAAAATTCCAAAATTATCTCATACTCATGCATTGAAGTTCGGCTTGTTCGAGGACGTGGTTGATGGCTTGTTCACTTTTGTTTGGCGGGTAGTCATATTTTCTTAGGAGGCGTTTGATTTTGGTACGCATTTTGGCTTGCGCACGTTCACTTTTGTACCATTCATCTCCTGTTTCTTTGATGGTATCATTAATGACTTTAGCTAAGTCTTTAGCAATCATTAATAGTACCTCACGATCCATTGTTTCTAAAATTTCTAAATCTTCTGTTAAGACATCAAAGAAGGCCTTTTCTTCATAAGTTAAATCGAGTTGAGTTCCTTCTTCAATGGAAATTAAAATGGCATCTTTTAATTTAATTAATTCTTCTAATACGAGATACACATCTTCTTCATCATGACGATTATTGTATTGCTCTAAGATGCGTTGTAGCTTTTCTGAGAATTCTTTACTTTTGACTAAGTTAACTTTCTTTAAGCTATCGACCTTTTCTTTCATAACACGCATCAAGATATTAGCGGCAATATTTTTTTGTGGCATCGCTTGAAGTTTTTGAAGGTTTTCTTCCGTTAATAAATCAAAATTATCTGAACTTCCCGCTTCAGAAAGCACTAAGACTTCATCACCTAAAATCGCTTCTTCTAGCATTTTTGAAATACGGTTATTCACTTCTTTTAAATCCGGTGTTCCTGTTTTATTTGTTTTCATGATAAACGAGCGCACCGCAATAAAGTATGAAATTTCTTGTTTCATTTCTTTTTCTAGCAAGCTTGTACAGATTTTAAACACATCTTTTAAACGTTTCGTCGTGTCCATAAACTGTGCTTTTCGTTTTTCATTGAGTTGCACATATTCGGCTCCATCACGAATCAGTTCATAACGACGGCGATCATTTTCTGTGAAGAAGTCACTGTAATCGAAGTAGTGGAACATATTACGTAACACTTCGATATAATCAAGCGCTAAGCGTTTCGCTTCTTCGTTTTCTTGAATTTTATCTTGGTCACGATTCGTATACGTTTTAAGGGCATCAAATAATTCTTTTTTCAACCCGATGTAATCGACGACTAAACCACCTGTTTTCCCTTCATACACACGATTGACACGCGCAATCGCCTGCATTAAGTTGTGAGCTTTCATCGGTTTATCGATATACATCGTATCTAGTGATGGCACATCAAATCCAGTCAACCACATATCCACGACAATCACAATTTTAAAATCTGAGTTCACATCACGAAACTCAGCTTCGTATTGTTTTTGCGTATTTTTGTTTCCAATGAGTTTCGCCATTTCTTCTTCATCTTGATTATTTGATGTCATCACCATGCGTACTTTGTTTTTCCACTCTGGTCGTTGAGCCATGATTTCTTGATACATCGCCCACGCCGCTTTTCGTGAGTAGGCAACAATCATCGCTTTTCCAGCGACTAAGTCTTGGCGCTGTTCATAGTGTTCAATTAAATCACTCACTACTTCATGAATACGCTGAGGATGGGTAATAATTTGTTCCATACGGCTCATTTGTTTTTGACTTTGTTCAACAACATAGTCTTCGACCCCTTCATTGACTTGCATACTCCAGTATTCATCGTCAATTTCTTGAAGTTTTCGTTCATCCAGTTGAACTTTTGCTAAACGTGATTCGTAATAAATTTTAACAGTGGCCCCATCATCAACGGCTTGTGTCATATCATACACATCAATTAAATCACCAAAGACACCATACGTTGATTTATCCGTTGTTTCAATTGGCGTTCCAGTGAATGCTATATAAGTCGCATTTGGTAAGGCTTCACGTAAATACTTAGCGTATCCGTATTTCGTTTCCCCTTTGTCTAAGTCAAACTTTCCATCGATTCCATATTGAGTTCGATGCGCTTCATCAACCATCACGACGATATTATGTCGTTCGGATAATAACCCTGTTTCTTCAACAAACTTTTGAATCGTTGAAAAGACAATTCCTCCGGTTTGACGATTTCCTAAAAAGTCTTTCACTTCTTGACGGGAATCCATTCGGACGGGTGTTTGACGTAAGAAATCACTCGCTGATTTAAAGGTCTCAAATAATTGACCATCTAAGTCATTACGATCGGTAATCACTAATAGCGTCGGGTTATTTAAAACCTGACTTTTTACTAAATTTCCTGCTAAGAAGGTCATGGAAAAGCTTTTTCCACTTCCTTGTGTATGCCATACCACGCCTGCTCGTCCATCACCATGAACCGCTTTTTCACAACTTGAAATTGCTTTTTTCATTCCATAATATTGATGGTACTGTGCCATAATCTTAGCTTTTGGCGTGAATAAGATGAAGTTTTTTATGACATCCAGAAGTCTTGGTTGATGAAATAGACCAAACATTAAACTTTCAAGCCAACGATTTTGATACATGACACTATCATCTTCAGGATTGACTTTCTTCCAACTCATGAAGCGATCAAATGAAGCAGTAATCGTCCCCGCTTTCGTTTCCACGCCATCACTAATCACTAAAAAGGCGTTATAGTAAAATAATGAAGGGATATGAACATTTTTATAATTCATCAGTTGCTTATACGCATCTTCTATCGTAACTTCTTCGCGCGAGGTGCTTTTAAGCTCCATGACAATCAGTGGAATTCCATTGATATACACGAACACATCTGGAATCTTTTTGCTCCCATCTTCCGTAATTTCAAGCTGATTCACGACTAAAAAGTCATTATTACAAGGATTGTCATAATCTATTAAGTTGACACGATAATATTTTGTTTCTCCATCAATAAAATCACTAATTTCAATGCCTTCCGTTAAATACTGATGGAAGGTTTTATTATTCGTAAACACATCATTCGTATCAAAGTTTTTCATCACACGAATCGCTTCTGAAAGACTTGAAATAGGTACATTCGGATTTAAACGAATTAACGC
The DNA here is from genome assembly GCF_001543345.1 of Turicibacter sp. H121. NCBI lineage: Bacteria > Bacillati > Bacillota > Erysipelotrichia > Erysipelotrichales > Turicibacteraceae > Turicibacter > Turicibacter sp. H121. The sequence goes on from NZ_CP013476.1 coordinate 274,823, forward strand.
TTGTTTTAAACGCTCCAGCAATAAAACTTCTTTATCTTCTTTGACTAGTTCACTTCCATGAGCATACTCATATCCTAACTCTTTTAAATAGTCGATCACGACATTCTCAAAACTCGTCTCCGTAAACAACGCTTCTCCCTCCTAACTCTCTATCTAAAAACAGAGAAATTATCTATGTTTTCAAAATTATTCTTAGTTGCTAGTCCTTTTTAGGTTCAGGGCTAACATAAATCACTCACACGAATCTCACCAGACATCAATTTAGGTAGTAATGTATCGCGTAGCTCTATTAATAAATAATTCTCCTCTATTAGTTGACACATATTATACAATAAACTACCGCATATATTTTGAAAGGCTTTTAAAATATGATTTGAAGGGATTACTACTTTTAATTCTTCAATTCCACTCGCTGAAATAGACCTTGTCAAGTTAAGTGTGTAAACTAATTTTTAAAAATTATAGATAGGGTGTTAAACGATCTGGGTATAAGATTAATAATTGATTTAATATTTGACTCCAATTTGAAAGTTGACGTCGCCACTTCTTAGTAACTTCCATGGTTTGAAGATAGATTAATTTCATCACCGATGTTTCATTTGGAAAAGCTCCTTTTCCTTTTAGAACTTTTCTTAATTGGCTATTGTAGCTTTCAATGGCATTTGTCGTATAAATCATTTTTCGAATTTCTTTAGGAAAATTAAAGAGTTGATAAACTTCTTCGATGTTATTTTCCCACACTCTAACGGCTAAAGGTACCAGGGGACTCCATTTATTTTTAAAGGTCTCAAAGGCTTGTTCTGCTACTGATCGATTAATCGCTTGATAGATTTGTTTTAAATCATAACAGAATGATTTTCTATCTTGATAAGAAACAAATTTCGTTGATTGTCGGATTAAATGAACTAAACAACGTTGAACGAGGGCATGAGGAAAAACAGCTTGAATGGCCTGTTTAAAGCCACTTAAACCATCCACACAGGCAATACAAATATCTTGCACTCCGCGAGCCTTTAATTCATCTAATAAACTCATCCAATAAGAGGCACTTTCTGCTTCTCCGATAGAGAGGCTTAAAACATCTTTGCGACCATCTAAAGACACACCTATGATACAGTAAACTGCTTTGTTTGAGGCACTCATTCCATCACGCACTTTGACATGAAGCGCATCTAAATAAATGATAGGATAAACAGGCTCTAAAGGCCGTTGTTGCCAATCTTGAATCAGTGGAATCACTTTATCAGTTACAGCAGAGATCGTTTCATGTGACGTTTCAAAGCCATAAATCTCTGCTAATGTTTTAGAAATATCACGCGTTGATAAACCTTTAGCATAAAGCGATAGAATCTTTTCTTCAATTCCGATGACATTGGTTTGACGTTTAGGCACGATTTGAGGTTCAAATGATCCTTCTCTATCTCTAGGAGTCTGAATCGTTGTTTCACCAAGACGCGTTTGAATGGTTTTAGATTGACGTCCATTTCGTGCATTTGAAGTTGATTTATTACGAAAATCATATCGGCTATATCCTAGATGTTGATCTAATTCAGCTTCTAATGCTTGTTCAATAAAGCCTCCAAACATGTCTAATAAAACAGCTTCAATATCACTAGCAGATTTAATGTTGTATTCATCTTGGAGGAGATTAAATAATTGGTTCATCGTAGCTTTTCTTGTCATAAATAATAAACTCCTTTGAAATAGTTAACTTATTATGGTAACTGTTCTAAGAGTTTACACACTTTATCTTACACCCTCCTGAAATATTAGGTTGTGCACTACCTACGGCTTTAGCCTGTATCATTTCTTGTGCCTCAGGTCTTAGCAAATAATTATAAGCATAACTCTCTCCACCTGGAACTAGCTCTTTAATACAACCGACACGTTGATTTAAATATAATTCTTTTTTATTAAGTGGAACTAATCCTATTTTCCCAACCTCTGCACCTGTCATAGCAATTAGTAAATTTGTTCCACACAATTTAAATTTAGTATCTACTTTACTAGCTAATATTTCAGAAATGTATTGAGTATTAATAATATCCACTGTGTTACTACTAATATTTTTAATTTTTATTATCCCAACTTCACCATGTTCCATTAAATCCTTACCTTTAAAAGCATAACCATTTTGTACATAAATCAAATCACCTAATACCCCTGATTTCCAATTATAAGGAATCATTCCTAATTCGCTTTCGACCATTTCTCCACCACTTGATTTGTAGGGTTGGCCTTCTTCATTTGGAAATTCAAAGTCAACAAACCATCGCTTAAATAACCCCTCCGCTATCTCTTCAAGCGTCTCATTCATCTGATTATTCAACTCAATCTTCTCATCTAAAGAAGAAAGAATATTAGCAATAGAATTTTGTTCTGAAATTGTTGGAAGTAATATAGGCAACTGTTGTACCTTAGACTTATTAAACTCTACTTGTCCGGTACTTCCTGCTAAAAATGATCCTTCAATAAAATGTTGATAAGCTTTAGTAGATAATTGATACATTAGGAATTGAGGATTTAAGACCTCTGAATTTGTCCTAACCAATGTAACATGTGAATCAGCAAATATTTGTTCTGGACTATAACCAAAATAGTAAGTTCTCCCTACTGTTCCCGTCCCAGTAGAGTTTATTACAACATCACCTTTTTTAATAAAATGTTTTTCATCTACTTTTACCTCTGGGTTATGATACTTCAATACTGAATTGTCTATAAATCCCCATCTAATTGCTTTTTGATTCAAGGCTCTAATTTCACTATAGTCTACATACTTAGGTTGTTTTCCCCTCGATATATATGTAGTTAATTCATTTAGATTTTGAATAGTCCATTCAGAAGGAATACTACCCCATAAAAATGTTTGTTTATTCATAGATAGCCCTCCCTTAGATAGAAATTCCTATTTTATTAAGTTGTTTTCTGATTTCCTCTTCCAACTCTTTAGATTTTTGGAATTGCTCAGCTAGTTGTTGTGTTAAACGTTCCATTTTTTCTTCGAATGGTTCTCCATCATCGTCTGCCTCTTCAATCCCAACGTAGCGACCTGGTGTTAAAATGTAGTCATGTTCTCTAATTTCATCAAGAGTTGCAGCTTTACAGAATCCTTGAATATCTTCATAGTTCTCATCATTTTTGTAGTTGATATACGTATCGGCAATTTTTCTAATTTCTTCGTCTGTTAATTCTCGTAAACGACGTGTCACCATCGTACCAAGTTTACGACCATCAATAAACAACGTTTTCCCTTTATGAGATTTATTTCTGTTCATAATCCAAATACAAACTGGAATTCCCGTTGAATAGAATAATTTATCTGGTAAAGCCACAATACAGTCTACTAAATCAGCCGTAATCATATTTTGACGGATGACCCCTTCATTTGATGTATTACTTGAAAGAGATCCATTCGCAAGAACCGTTGCTGCAATTCCATTTTGATTTAACTTATCAACCATGTGTGATAACCAAGCATAGTTGGCATTTCCAGCTGGTGGAACACCCCATTTCCAACGCGCATCATTCTCAAGTAAAGCTCCTCCCCAATCACTATCATTAAATGGAGGGTTGGCTAACACATAATCTGCTTTTAACGTTGGATGTAAATCTTCGCCAAACGTATCCGCATTTTTAGACCCTAAGTTATTTTCAATTCCACGAATCGCTAAATTCATCTTCGCTAACTTCCAAGTCGTTGGGTTCCACTCTTGTCCATAAACGGAAATATCAAACGTATTTCCACTATGCTCTTTGACAAATTTATACGATTGAACAAACATTCCCCCGCTCCCACAAGCCGGATCATAAACTTTACCTTTATACGGCTGAATCATTTCAACCATTAATTTAACGACAGATTTTGGCGTATAGAATTCTCCACCTTCATTCGCTCCGAATTTCCCTAAGAAATATTCATAAACACGACCTAAGACGTCTTTATCACGAGCGTCTTCACCACCCACATTAATATTGGTAAATAAGTCGATGATTTCACCTAAAATACGTTTATCAAGTTCTGGGCGTGAATAATTTTTAGGAAGCACCCCACGTAATGAGTCATTCTCTTTTTCAATTGAATCAAGAGCCTGATCCACTATCTGACCGATTTCAGGTTGTTTAGAATGGTCAGAAATATAACTCCAACGCGCATGTTCTGGAACCCAGAATACACCTTCAGAAATATATTCGTCACGATCTTCAGCAAACTCTGGATCATCTGCTAATAACTCCACATAACGCTCATTAAATGTATCTGACACATATTTTAAGAAAATCAATCCAAGTACCACGTGCTGATACTCCGATGGATTCATATTATTACGTAATTTATCTGCTGCCTGCCACAGCTTCTCTTCAAAACCAATTGTAGCCATTCTCTTTTCCTCCTAAGACTGATACTTTATAACAATATTTTAAAACTAGTTTGAACCCATTACAAGAACAGCCATATAATAACAATCGATAAATTATAAATTAACCAGATTTTTTTGATTATTAATCTAGTTTTGAAAACAATTGCCGTTCCATTCTATTAAAAAACTTCTCCTCGTATAGTTAATAGACATTTACTCAATAGGGGGAGCTTTAGATGGGGATGCAGTTTTTCTTACGATCAGACCAACATAGGTCTAATTTTAGAAGGGCATTAAATCAACTCATGTCTACTCGTGGCGAAACACTTATTCTAAGTACAGGTTATATTAGTAGCAGTTTATTTAATGATTACAATCACGATGATTTTTTTAATGCCATCAATGACGGATTTAAAAATTTTCCCTATACCGAAATCATTATCATTGGTGGAATGTTTGATTCTAATTTAAAGAATCAATATCAATTTGAGGGGTTTATAAAATATTTAATTTATTTAGGCTATAAAGTGACTTACTACAAGCCTAAAAATCCAAATTGGCACGCCAAAATCGCAATGAAACTTACTAATAAAACTCCAGTAATAGCTATCATAGGTAGTAGCAACTTAACAGCACCCGCTTATGCTGAATATCAGGACATATATAAAAATTATAAATTTAATGTCGAAAGTGATCTCTTAATTTGGGATCATGACCTGTTAGATACTTTTGACGGAATAGACATAACAGGAACTAATCATGAACAAGAGGTAGACTTTGAAGAACTTCAAAAGCAAAAAATTAACATGCTACTAGATACTTTGTATCAAACACTCCAAACTCATGATTCACTAAAGACAGTATCACGTAATCATCTCGTCACACTATCACCTAATCCTGTAGAGATGCTTAATTATTTAGAAAATATTTTTTTTGAATCAGCTAATTTAAAACTAGACGCTAAAATATTAGAAACAATTTGCAATATCTCTTTTGAATTAGATGAAATCCAAAGTATTAAAAAGAATACTTCTGTAGAAGAGCAACGTTTTATCATGAATGATATTTTAGATATGCGGCCAACCCTGAATGACAGTAAATTACTAAGTCTCTTGAACACTAAAATTAAACGCTATGAACGTTTCTCAGAAATTATTGAATGCGATCAATTAAAAGAAAATTGGTTTTATCCCCATGAACATCAAAAGCTTATCGAAGAAATTAAAAATACTGTTTATCCTTACGACAAAGTTATTTCCTTAATTGAGAAATTAGGTGCTTTTTCAGCCTTAGAGATAACTTTTGAAACCTGGAAATATCAAAAACTACTAGCATCCTTAAAATTAAACGCTAGCAACCTATCTCTACCAGCTGAGAAGAAAAAAGACTTGTATGAAATTATTCAAATAAAAATACGTGAGAAATCGGAGGATAAGAATACAAAAATAGCTACCAATCCTCGTTTCATTGAGGATTGTTAAAAAATTTTCAAATCAATCGTAGATTATATTATTCTTGTTTCTTGGACCTAATTAAGCTAGAAATACCTAAAAATCAAATATAAGAACTTATCAATCAATTTTTAAGTCCGCTTGGGACACCCTCTACTTCAATTAATTAAACTTATTTTTCATAAAAATATTGCATATTGTCAATTTATTGTATAATTACAGAAGCGGGATATAAGTTTTGAGACTTATACTTGAAGGGTTAAGTGGATATTGTACTTAACCCTTTTTAGTTTTGTATGGATATTTTCATTTAAAAAGGTGGTTCTCTTCGAACCACCTTTTCAATCTATTCTCTTAATTTCTCTAGACTTTCTCCCTCTTTATTTTTCCATTCTTTCCATCCATTTGTAGCTCCTAAATAGATAAGATCGGATGCTCCTGAGGGGCTATTAAAGATGTGAGTTTCATTAAATTGATAGTATCCATCAATTTCTTGTAACACTCCTTGTTTCTTTAAGCGTTCTAAGTTTGTAGCTGCACTTATCTCTTTAAAACTATTTGCCGCTTTTTCAATAGAGGCTGTTTTTGAACCTTTTAACACAACAAACTTTTTTCCTTCTCCAAGTAGATATCCTTTGGCGTCTGCTCCTTTTTGGGTCATATAAAATGTTTCCTTTTCAAGTTCATCAAGTTGTTGCTGTAGATGATTAATTTTCTCTTTTGTCTCATTAACTTCTAATTGAAGATCAACTTTTTTAAACGGCAATAGGTTAAAGGCTCCCCCTAAAATAAATTCAATCGTTTTAAACATATCCATCAGTTCACTTTGACGAATGTCATGAACATGGCTTTCTTTTGGAATACTTGCATTTTCTAGTTTATAACGACCCGCTTCTTTAATTGCTTGATAAATTTTAGCTTCTAAAAACTTAACATCTGCTTTATTCAGGTTATGGGTATTACTAAAGAAGAAATAAGCATAATCCCAAAACTCTTTTTTCTTATCATGATTCAGTAAGCGTATTGCTGCTTCTTCTGTCTCTCCTACATAAATGAGATCTCCTTGTTCCTCATCACTTCCTATTAATAAATAAACAGCGACATAATCAGATTTAAACGTTGAGACTTTGTGTCTTGGAACATACTCACAACGAATGTCACGGTTGGCTACATAGACCGTCTTTTTTCCATCGATTTCTTCATCATTTAATAATATTTGTAAGGCAATACTCATCTAAATTCCCTCTTTCTTTAACTGCTTCATTAAGTGGTTGCTCAACTCTCTTAGTTGTAAGTACTCTGTTTGATATAATACTTTGATATCATCATAGGCCATCTCATACAATGGCTGCTTTGATTTTTTACTATGTATAACAAATTTCCCATACAAATGCAACACGTACTTCTGAAATAGCTTAAATACTTTTTATTACCCCAAAATGTTATCACATAAAAAAATCTCCTTAGTAAACAAAGCTGTAAGAAGACTTTTATCTTTATTAATTACATACCTAATTCACTTCTTAATGTTTTAATTACTTCTACTGATAGCTCTGTTGTTTCTAAAATAAAATCATCATCACAACCACGTTTAATTAACTTTTGAGCGAAGCGAATACGCTCTTCATTTCTCGCCTCCTCACGGTTCTTTTCATCACGCTCAAGTAACGTCATATATTCTACCTCCGTTCGTTTACCTTCTGAACTTAAATTTCTTCTATTAATTAAGCTCCAATTCCTGTCTTAATTTCTTAATCTCATCCAGAGATAAGTTAGTTGTTTCAAAAACAAATTCATCGTCCAAACCTCTTTGAAGTAAATTTTTAGCAACAGAGCGCCTTTCCTCATTTCTACCCTCTTCACGATTTCTTTCATCACGCTCAAGTAATGTCATATATTCTACCTCCGTTCGTTTATCTTCTTTGATTGATTGTACTTTCTCATTAATTTTATGAACCAATTGACTTTTAGATTCAGACGCTACTTTGTCAGTTGAGTTCTTAATATAAGCTAAAAATTCTAACATTTCTTGATCTACATCATCGAGTGTCCCACACGTTGTCAAAAAGACCTTACTTGTTTCATCGCCTAGACGTAATGAAGGATTTTGGTTACATAGATTCTCAAACGTATATAAGTGTCTTCCTTCATTAAATGGATCAAATGTGGTACAAATAAAGATAATAAAACTTTTATGTAATTCAAAATATTTACTACCCTTTGTAATCATATTGATATCAATATTTCCTTGATAATATCTACTTCGCTTTGCAAGTTCTGTATCTCTACCTTTTTGCATCTCAATATTGTACACCATATTTTGATCATCATTTACATAAATATCAAGTCTAATTCCCTTGTTTTCAGAAAGAATATTGATTACTTTTTGTTCTTCTGGCATCTTAATTTCTTTAATCTCAATGGCTAGTATTTTTTCTAAAACTATTTTACAAATAGACTCATCGGTCATGACTTTTGCAAATAAAAAGTCATCCTCTAAATTTAATTCTTTAACTGATTTAACACCTGATTTCACGATAGGATACTCCTTCTGAAATCGATTCTGCTTACATGCTTATATTATAATCGATTTCCTTTATTTTTTAAATATTCGATAACTAAAAGAATTAGCGTTATATCCCGTTATACACCACCATTCAACTTAACTTTCCCCCCATTCTTAAATACGTTAAGTCTGATGAAATACTTTTAATTTGATTTAAAGCTAACCTATAGTTAAAGGGACTATCTCGATACGAGATAGTCCCTTTAATCTTTTATTTCTTCTCTTAACTTCTCCAAACTTTCTTACATTGATTTTTTTATTCTCCCCCAATCATTTATTAATCATAAATATATAAATCACAATAAAAAGTTTCATCGTGACTTATCGAAATGCCACTGGATCTGAACTCTCTTTCCTTCTATTTACGCTTATCCCTCTCACCGGTTATTTCATTCACGTTAGCCCTATCTTAATATTACGATCGCTATTTTACACTTTTATCCATAACATTCCATTTTTACCTTATCGTGTTAAAATGGAAAATAATATTTAGATTAAAAGGGGAGCATAGAATGAAAAGAATACAAACAAATGATTTAGCCTCTATGATTTTAGAGGCGTTAGGGGGAAGTAGCAACATTTTCAGTTTGTCGCATTGTATGACGCGCTTACGTTTAGATGTGAAAAATCTGGATGTCGTGAAGGTTAATCAATTAAAAACATTAGATGGCGTGATTAATGTAGTGCTTCAACAGACGAAAATTCAAATTGTCATTGGGCCAAAAGTTCAACAAGTGTATGAACAATTAGAACGCTTACGGGATCAGTCTACTCCGTCTATGGTCATCTCCTCTCATCAACGTAAAACATCATTGATTTCTCAAATACTTGATACGATTTCTCGTATTTTTACGCCTGTGATTGGTGCCATTGCTGGTGCCGGGATGATTAAAGCGTTACTCGCGTTATTAGTAGCAGCCAATCTGATTGATAAAACAGGACAAAATAACTATGTTTTAAACTTTATTGGAGATGCGGCCTTTTATTTCATGCCGGTTTTACTCGCGATGTCGGCTGCTAAGCAATTTAAATGTAATGCCTATCTAGCCGTCGTATTAGCAGGTATCTTACTTCATCCTCACCTCGTCGAACTGAAATCAGCAGGTGAAGCCGTTACCTTTTTAGGAATCCCAATGGTTCTCGCTTCTTATTCGGCATCTGTTGTTCCGATGATTTTAATTACATGGGTCATGTCTTTCGTTGAAAAAACCGTCAAACGTTACACACCAAAATCCATTGAAATCTTTTTCGTCCCAATGGTCGTTCTTCTCGTGATGGCGCCGCTTGCTTTACTTGCCATTGGTCCACTGGGAACGATGGCGGGTGATTTATTAGCCAGTCTGTTTAAAATCTTGGACCAGAAAGTGGGATGGATTTTACCAATTATGATGGGTATGATTTGTCCGTTACTTGTCATGACAGGGATGCACTACAGTTTACTACCAATTCAACTTGCTCAGTATGCCACACTCGGTTATGCAACGTTAATGGGATTACCAATGTTTGCTTCAAATATGGCACAAGCTGCTGCAACGTTTGCAATTTATTGTCAAACAAAAGATCGTTCATTAAAAGCGATTGCTGGACCTAGTAGCTTAACCGCCTTTATGGGGATTACAGAGCCTGCCATGTATGGCGTGACATTACGATTAAAATATCCGCTTGTTGCGGCTATGATTGGTGGAGGTTGTGCTGGAATTTGGGCTGGATTAACCAATGTCAGAACTTATGTTTCAGCGACTTCTGGGATTTTATCATTACCAGTTTACATTGGGGAGGATGGATTATCTAACCTAATCAATGCGATCATCTGTATTATTATTTCAATGACGGTTTCATTTAGCTTAACCTTTTTCTGGACCTTGAAGAAACAACGCGAAGAAGCATGTGTCGTGTCTCAAAGTCCATCTATCTTAAAAACATCGTTAGAAAACTAATTCATCAAAAAAGTGACCTTCCTAATAGGAAAAGTCACTTTTTACTTATTTTTGTTTAAATTTTATCCATTTTGAACTTCAATCTCATCAATCAATTAAAATAGAACACAGAATTGAAGCATGATATGAATACGTTGTGATAATTTTCATTTAATGGAGTCAAAGAAAGCTGACTTTAACAAGCTTCAACCTTTTAATACACTCCATTTATTCTTGTTAGTTTAGTCACTATATAAGTCCAGATAAGTTTTTTACATCGTAAAAACTTTTAGCTGGACTATAGTCTGCCTTGCACGGCATAACCATCTCATATTTCGGTTGCTGTATTAAATGTAGAAAACATTTCTGTTTGTATATAGAACAGGGGCTATCTTCGTAAAAGATAGCTCCTTTCATTGACTTTGTTTAATCATTTCATAAGTAAAAATCTCGTTTTAATTTATTTTTTAAAAGTTTCGTGAGGCACCGCCACCTCCAGAGCGACCGCCTCCACCTTTTGATCGATGCGATGATGAAGAATGATTTGATCCTTGTGAAAGAAGGTTAATCAGTAAGATTAGCGCATCGACTGAGTTAATCCCAATCACTCGGCAGACGATAAAATAAACAACAATGACACCAATGATCATCCCCAAAATAGGTAACTCACTTACTTCTTCGGATTCAACTTTAGGAACAGTCCCGTTAAAGACATCTTCATAGCCATATTCATCTTGAATAACTAAAACAATTTGATTAAAGATATCTTCAATCGCCTGCGAGTAATGACCTGATGCTAAGTTTTCCATAGACGCATCGAGAATTCGGCCAACTTTTCCATCAGGTAAAGCCCCTTCAAGTCCATAACCAACCTCGACTCTGATTTCCCTATCTTCCGTTGCTAGTAAAATAAGAACCCCATTGTCATATTTTTCATTCCCTATTTTCATTTTCTCAAACTGCTTAACCGCATAGGTTTCAATATCACTGCCATCCAGTGTTGGAATGATGACAACTGCAATTTGTGGCCGTTCCTTTGTTTTTTCAAACACATAGTTAATCTCTAAAATATGTTCTTTTGTTTGATGAGTTAAAACGTGACTTTTATCGGTGACATAAAAACTTTGATCTGGATTCACAACTGCTTGTATGTCTAACGAACTCAGATTAAAAAGACCAACTAATGTTACGATCAATAAAAATAACTTCGGTAACAACGTAAACTTTATTTTCTTATATCGGCTACACTTCTTTATGACTTGTTCCATACTTTTCACCCTTTTAAATATTGAAAAAGGCTGCAAACTTCGCAACCCTTTCCTTTATTTCTTAAAAATTAACACTTGGTGCTTGATCTGTACCTGCCTGAGCTTCAAAATAATCGCGTTTTTCAACACCCATTATACTTGCAATAAAGCTAGTTGGAAACTTACGAATTTTTGCATTGAACGTTTGAACAGATTCATTATATCGATTACGCTCTGTTGCAATACGATTTTCAGTTCCAGCTAGTTCATCCATTAGGGCTGTAAATTGCTTATCAGCTTTTAATTCTGGATAATTTTCTACTACCACTAATAAACGAGATAACGCTCCTTCTAATTCATTAGACGCTTCAACTTTATCATTGACAGTTGTCGCTCCTGCTAATTTTGAACGCGCATCAGCAATAGCTGTGAATACATCTTTTTCATGTTGCATATAACCTTGTGTCGCACTGACTAAATTAGGAATCAAATCAAAACGGCGTTGTAATTGTGTCTCAACTTTTGCAAACTGAGCATCAACTTCCTCTTCAGCTGCAACAATTCCGTTATAACTAGAAATAAAATAACCTGCAATTAATAGAATAATCACAAAAACTCCAATTAAAATAGTAGTTGTTTTTTTCATTCATTTTACCCCTTTATTTTCTTTTTAATACATTTATTATAGCATAATTTTGGTAAACAATACTGTTTTTAACCGCATCAATTGTTTTTTATCACCTATCTAAAAGGCTGTCCACAAAAGACAGCCACTTTAAAAGATGAAGTATCGAGTCACAGTTTCTACTCTGCGTTCTTCGTTCATCGTTAAACGTATGATTTTTAAATATAACCATTTAGCGCAACTACCTTGAACAATTCTTGGTGTTATCTGAACTTCAATTAATTCCTTCTCTTCTGACCTCTCACCATCATCATTTAGGAAAAATCCTCCTCATCCCTCATTTTCACACCAACTAAGTCCAAATCCATATCCCACATAAGATGCTTCTACTAAGATGAGATCAGCCTAGACATGCCTTCTACTTCTAACGTATTACCTTTCATTTTTACTGAAGAATTAAACCATTCAAAAAGTGACTTCCTTAATAAGAAAAGTCACTTGTTTGGTTCTTTACTTTTTTTGCTTTCAACCAAGCACTTATTCCAAATGCAAATAATCCTGGTCCGATGAGATAAGCTAACGTGGCTAAACACGTGTAAGCCATTTGACTTTGAGCTTTAATCTCCTGAATAAATTTAAATGGAACGTTATAAGGTTCACGAAGAATCATGAGATTAGAGTCATAAATCGTATTTAATCCAATACAAATTAAAGCTGAAATTAAGAAATACACACTAAAATAAACATACGTGTAACGATTGATCGGCACGCAACGATGCCAAAGGTATAAAACACTTAGATAAATCATCAGCATATGGAAAAACAAACTATATAAACATAAGAAATGCCAGATTGGATATCGCATCAGTGAGGTGGTTGGTAATAATAAGAAACCAATTCCGCCGAGTAAACAGCCCATCACAATAAAGGCATCCCCTACTTTTTTGATAGTCCCTTTTCCAAAACCACTGAACCATGTGGCATAAATGAATAATGAGCAAAACGATAATGGAAACCACGCATCTAACCATGTATAACCATAGTAGAAGTTATAGGCGATTTTCACCCCTTCTAAAATCGTCACAACAATGGCTATCACACGTGTCAGTTTCATCACTTGCTCCCATGATTTCTTTAACGAGGCTTTTAAAGCCACTAATAGGATGATTAAACAAACAACGAGTGAAATTAAATGTGGGGTTGTAAACATCCCCGCTGCGGGATAAGCATCTAACGGAGCAAAAAATAATGATCCCAACTGACTCATCATCATCTACGCCTACCCTTCTTTAATCTCAGCCAATGTTTTGGCACGGCTATGTTCAATCGGTTGCCACTCCACTTTTTTAAAGAACGCCACAATCGTAATAGGAATATACGTAAACATGAAGAATGGGAACGTGAAAATGTAAGCTAATTTCTTAAAGCTTGTCGTATGAATATTTTTCCATTGTGTGGCTGTCGTTACCGTCGCGATAAAGACTAACATCAAATACATATTTAAAATCATACGTCCCATCATCATCATAATTAAATCGTCTTGATAAGTCGTATAATCTCCAAATAAAATCATACTCCCATTAAAAATAAGCGTAAAAAGCGTTAAAATAATCGCCGGCATGATGACCATTAACATGTCATAACAAGAGGTATTACGTTGCAAAGAACCTTTAAATAAATCTAGTCCATAACGATGAAAAACTTGAAAGAATCCTTTGGCCCAGCGCATACGTTGTCTGAACGATTGTTGAAATTTTACCGGTTGCTCATCATAAAGCATAGCTTGACGACAATAACCAATTTTTTCACCACTTAAAACATTATCCACTGTAAATTGAATATCTTCTGTTAATAAAAAGAATTTCCAACCGCCGTATTTCTCAATGATACGTCGACTAAAGAAAAAACCAGTTCCAGAAACCGCACAACTTGTGCCTAGTAACATACGACCTCGATTTAAAAACTCCGATTCCCATAAAAACCAGATGGCATATCCAGAAGAAATCCAGTTGTCGCCATAGTTCTTCGAATTTCGATAGCTGGTGATGATGTCATAACCATCCGAAAATGTCTTATTCATTTCTAAAATATAATTTTGATCTAATACATTATCCGCATCAAACACAAAATACCCATCAAATGGCGCATAATCTTTTTCCATTTGATTAAGTAAGAACTCCATGGCATGTCCTTTTCCAATTTTTGTTTGATCAAATCGCTCATAGACAATAGCCCCCATCTTTCGAGCACACGCTGCGGTTTGATCCGTGCAATTATCGGCGACAACAAAAACCGTGACCTCTCCTTGATCATACGTCTGTGTATTAATACTATCTATTAAATGATTAATGACTGTCTCTTCATTACGGGCTGCGATTAACACAGCAAAACGATGTGCTTTCGTCTCTTGATGAGGTTTATCTTTTTTCATCAAAGACACGATGACATACAAAAATTGATAACTATAGCAGATACAAAAAATAATGGCAATCACTAAGTTAATCAAAATAATCTTTTCCATAGTACTCTCCTTAATTGACCTAGCAGTCATTATAATGCTTTTTAGAACTCACTCATTCACTTTCTTATGACTTAAAGACAACCTTTTTGTCTTTCAATTCATTTCAACAAGACAATATTATACCAGTATTTTTAGAATTTGACACTTTTTTTGAGCATGATGACAAGCTTGTCACGGATAAAATGCTCTCTTTATTCTGGTCAATTTAACCACCACTCATTATGGTTTGTCATTTCATGGTTAACTAAACATCGTTAATTTGTCTCATTCTTAAATCTTCTCTTCTATATTTAAAAAGATACGACTCTTTTTATCAAGTCATCGTCACATATCTATACAAAAACTCCATCTTCTTTAGATTTTTTTCACACTAAATCCATAGTTTTTTCGACAAAAGGGACACAGTTATTTGATATTTAAAAGTAGGAGACTGATATGTGAGAATGTCTAATTAGGATATCAGATTGTCAATACTTCCCATTATCTAATTCGACTTTTTTCTATCTTTTTTGCTCGAATTGCTTTAAAATAAGAAAGTATCAATTAAGTTAAACGTTCGAAATGGGACTCGCACATCTGTTGCGGTCCTTCTATTTTTTATCATAAGGGAGGGAATAATAATCATGAAAAATAATACATTACTAAGGATCCTAATCGGCTGTCTGACCACCTATGGAATCCTCTCTTGGGTCAATAGCCAAACAGAGTATTTACTAATAGCCATCATCGCTTCGATTGGTTGGCTTGTTATTTACTATTATCTGATTAAAAGGGAGACGTTTAAAACGGTGTTTAACTTTAAACAGCCGCTTCAATTGATTACCCTTTTAGTTACAGTTGTCGTCTTAGGCTGGACTAATCTGACAATTGATCGACCACTTTCTTTTTTAACGTCACCTTATTCAATTCATCTTGTTCCAAATGAAGAAGCTAATTCAATCGAAATCAATCAGATTAGTGTCAATAATGAAAGTATCGCATTAGAGACTTTTAATGATTCAACGGATTGGTCTTATAAAGAAACACTATCAACCACCTCGACCTCACCGCTGACGTTAGCTAATCTAACCAATGAATCGGTAAGTATCTCTTTTTTAAAAACGAATACTTCAGGAAAAGTTTCAATTTACCGAAATGAACGTCTTATTAAAACTGTTGATTTGTTCAGTACAACGGAGCAAGAAATTAAAATCAAAGTTTCTCGTGATCATCTTCTACTATTAATTCCAGCCTATATCGGGATGATTGGAAGTGTTTATCTTTCTTTATTAACATTAATCAATAGCCTCATTCGTAAAAAACAAGTTAAACTTCCAGGTTCAACTTTAAACTCAATGACCATTCTCTATTTTAGTTTACCAGCTTTATTCATTGCCTTATTTAAATGGATTGGGCTAGCCAATGTCAGCATTCGACCTCAGCTATTGGCTGGATTCTTTGTGTTGATCACGATTAGTGAAATATATTTATTTAAAAAATGTCATACAAATAACCATCAACAAGCCCGCACCTGGTGTCGCACCATCTTTTATCTTCTATTAAGCTCGATGCTTATGCTGATAATAATGCAAGTAATCTATTTCTTCCCAAACCTTGATGTAACGATGACTTGGATTGCTCATCACGTGAATTTAATGTTTTTAGCCTCAACGATTATTTTAGGGGTTAGTGTACTTTTCTTCTGCTTCTTTAACAACTTAATTCTAGCCATTAGCCTCTCTTCACTTGTGATGTTGATCGTGGCTATCGCCAACTATTATAAAATGTTAGTCGTTGGGGAACCGATTTATCCATCGGATCTATCCATGATTTCAAATATAGATGAGATTATTGGCTACGTAAAAAACCTCTTATCACCGACACTTATCATCGGACTCCTGGTAATCATTGCTTTACTTGCCATCCTATCCTTCATTTGTCGCAAAGGCTTTAAATTGACAATGAAGCTAAGAGTCATTTTCTTCGCGATTTTTATCGCCTACTTAGCCTCAATTTTCTATTATGAAAAGTCACCACTTAAGCCTTTAGTCAACAGTACCGTTTACTTTACGAAGTGGAATCAGTTAAATAATTACCAACAAAATGGATTCTTATTTGGATTTATTACAAATCTCCAAAACGATTTAATGATCAAAAATGACCACTATACTGAAGCAAACCTACAAAAGATCATGGATGACTATACGAAGAAAGCCGAAGACTATAATGAATCAGCTGATTTAAGTCAACAACCTAACATCATTACCATTGTGAGTGAATCGTTAAGTGATCCAACCATCTTCAACCAATTAACATTTAGTGAAGACCCGCTTCCTAATCTTCGTCAGTATCTAGAGACTTATTCGTCTGGTCATTTCTTATCACCGTTTAAAGGAAATCGAACAGCAAATGTTGAATTTGAATATTTAGTTGGGTTCACCAATTCGCTCTTACTTGAAGGAACCATTCCATTCCAACAAGCACTCAGCTCAAAACCTGAAATCCCATCCTTTATTTCATTTATGGATCAATTGGGCTACACCTCGGTTGCCATTCATCCGAATAATGCAGCCTTCTATAAACGCAGTCAAGTTTATCCAGCTTTAGGATTTG
The DNA here is from genome assembly GCF_001543345.1 of Turicibacter sp. H121. NCBI lineage: Bacteria > Bacillati > Bacillota > Erysipelotrichia > Erysipelotrichales > Turicibacteraceae > Turicibacter > Turicibacter sp. H121. The sequence continues at coordinate 292,096 of NZ_CP013476.1, forward strand.
ATGAATTCTTATCCATTGATAAAATGAAACATCTCGACTACATCGATAGTCAGAAGTATGTCTCAGATCAATCAGTCTTTGATGAGCTTTATGCCGAGTTAGAAGCAGCCGATCGCCCCATCTTTGCTTACGGATTAACCATGGCCAATCATATTGCCATTTTTGATCAAAAGTTTGGTGAAAATACGATTGAAGTCCTTGATGCTAATGGGGAACACAATACTGAAATGGAAACTTACGCAGAAGGGCTAAAGCAAACGGATCTTGCATTAAAAGAGTTTATCACTAAAATTGAAAACTACGATGAACCAACCTTAGTCATCTTCTTTGGCGATCATCTGATTAACTTCCAGTCGGACATTCATGAACAACATGGCTACATTGAAAAAGATACAGATGCTTTGCGTGCCAAACTGTTCTTTGAAACGCCACTGTTAATCATGTCGAATATGGATGATTTTCAAATTGAAAATATCGATGATGTCAGTCCAATTTTTATTGCACCCTTAATTTTACGTGAATTAAACTTACCCTTATCACCGTTCTATGTCTTCTTGTTAGATTTATATGAAGAATTTAGCGTCTTACATAACAATTTCAAATTAGATGCTAATCAAAACCAAGTGGATGAACTCACAGAGCATCAAGAGCAACTCTTATTAATACTTGAACTTATTCAATATGATATCCTTGAAGGAAAAGAATATACCTTATCTTCATTCTTTACCATCCCTGAATAAAAAAATCGGAGCGCCAACCGGCCTCCGATTTTTTTATTGATTGAAACTACCATTGACAGTTTTCTTCATCTTCATGTAACGAAAGTGGATGCCTTTGATGAACGATTCTTATTAAACACGAACTTGACGCTTCAAACGACTTATGATAAGACCCCTTTTAAAAAATGATACTAAAAAAATCTCCACTAACATTATCTCTGGTTAACTCAACAGAACATTTGGTACTAAAAGTCAGAACTTTGTTTTTTACTCTCTTTTTCTACAAATCTCACACCTTTAATGTTCTATAATTTCTTCAACAAGGTAGGTCATGAATAATAAAGGGGCGATCAAAATGATATGGATGATTCATTTATTTTTCTTTACCATCGGAATTTCTCTCATCCTCATTGGAACAAGGATGATTTTATTAAATTGGGTTCCGAAGAAATCCTCTCAACTTAAAGAGTTAAGCGAGCGATATGAGCATTCGATTGATGAAGATGAACTTTGCCTCTTTGAAGGTGGCTATCGGATCGCACTTGGAATCTGTTCAACCATTGCTGCAATGGTCCTCCCCTATCACCCTAATCCAATCCTTATTTATCTGATCATCCTTATGTGTTTCATGATATTCTATTGTCCAATCAAATATTTATTTTTTAATCCGTAAAGGAATAGCTTTCAGTCGGAAGGACTCTCTCTTAATCTTAACCTCCTTTCCGTTTACTCAACATTCACTTAATCCTCACCACTCACTGAAACTTCCTTGCACTGAGATCAAAAAGGCTCTCTCAAAATCATCAGTATTTACAATTTAATAAACTATTAAATCACTCCATCTTTATGGTCCCATTTTGGTAAATCATGATTAAAAAGGGGGACTCGCTCATTTTGAGAAAGTCCCCCTTTTGGTTAGCTATTTGGTCGCGCTTCATATTGTGTACGCATCGTTAGAATAAGGTGTTGATGGATTTGATGATTGAATGGGGTGAGTGGTTTATGCGTCATTTTTTTGTAAAATAAAGCATCATTTCGTTGACGACAAGTCGATTTTAAATAGCTTATAAAATCTGGGTGTGGCATCTCTTCAAGTCGATTTTTTCGTTCACTTGATTTCCCGTTCATAGTGACCGCGTATTTCCCCCCTGAAAACACATCGATTTCTAAACTCCCCGCTTGTTTATCAATCATTCTACAATCTCTCCCTTCGTCCTATTAATAGTATACGTTGAAGAGAATTAAATTATTTTTAAACTTTTGTAAAATAAGGATTAATTAACAAACTTGATTATTTACTACATGATTAACAATACGATGTGGTTTTAATCCTTCTTTATCTAAGTGACGCTTAATATTTTCAATTCCGTTATTCACCATATCTTGATGAAGATTCTTCTTAATGATGCCATCCACATCTAATCCTGTATAAAGGTAAGCAATAGCACAGAACATTCCAACAAGTTTTGTATGAGCCTTTACATTAATTTTTTCCACATCAAACTCGAGTAATAATTCACTATCATCTTTATCATGAATTAAACGTTTAAACTCTAACAGTTTTTGTTCTAATTCTTCTAATGAGCATGTTTCACTTTCTAGCATCCAATGACGTGCCATCTTTAAATCCGGATCACGTTCCAAACGGCTTAAAATTAAGAAAATCGCACGTAAAATTTGGTCATCATTTAATGCATTTTGTTGGCAAACAATTGAATCATTATTCATCGTTAAATAAAAATAAGAATTTAACATAGTCATCCATCCCTTCTTGATTACTACTTATCAATCTCGCACAGCGTGGCACATTCTCTTTTCTCCCCAATATATCGTACCTTTCTCCTGATTCTGATTACTTAAAATTATACCAAACAATTGCTCAAACTCCTACACCCATCTGGAATAAAACAACCATTTCTTTTTCAAGAAGTGATGATTTCAAGTAGTCTGTTTAAATGATATCCCCCCTGATAAAGGAGAAAGATACCTCGTGAAAAAGAGTCTCAAACAGTTTAAAAAAGATGAAAGCACAAGAGACAGCTGATGCGGTTCTCTTTATTGAGTTTATTTCTATTGTTTAGTTTAATTAGTTTATCATTCATCTTCTCAATACTTAAATCTATGGATATTATGCTACAACTCCCCTTATTGAAGGGCAATTCAGAGATATCTATCTCCTTGAAACGAAAAATCAAAGACTAACAAATCTAGATATTCAACCTGATTTCATTGTATTTAATAATGAGTTTAATAACTGATATTCCCTTAACTTGAATAAGGATCATCTCAACATTACAGTTACCAAAATATTATCATCACAGCCAACCCATCTCAAATGGATTCAACCTTAACTCCGATGAATGATCCACTCATCTTGTTCAGAAGCTATCACTACTATATCAATCAAATCAGGTTGTCATTTCCCCTCCTAAAAACAAACACCTTGAATTTGAACTAGACCATCCTATGATGCCATTTCTCCCTTTTATTAATTGAACAATCAAAAGACTCCTTAATTAGTAGGAGTCTTTTAATTGTTCATCGTCATAAAAATAAAGCCTGTCACAAGGATTCATTCCATGACTCACTCTGACAGACTTTATGATCATTTGTAGTCTAAGAAAAATGGAGGCGCCAATCGGATTTGAACCGATGATCAGGGAGTTGCAGTCCCTTGCCTTACCGCTTGGCTATAGCGCCCGATGTTTCGTTTTCTTCCCTTACATCATATTCTATGCGCCTAGGTATTAAATGATGACTATAACCTTTAAAAGAATGAAGCTTCTTTTATGAAAGACTTCATTCTTTAGGATTGATTCCATTTCAACGACTAACTAATGATGATATAAGTCAAAATATAAGTCAATCAGCTCAGGAGCTGCAACCTTTGTTCGGATTTTTTGAATTAATGCTTGTTTAATGGCTTGGTAGTGATGTGTCTTGGCTAGGCGTTGATGAATGTCTCTTGATAACTGCCAAAACCAATCTGATTCTAAAGGGGCTTGCTCTATTTGTTCATAATGAGTTAAAAAATAAGCACATGAATCTTGGTTCATGAAAAATTCAAAGCTATTCCTATCGAGGACACCACACGCAATAAGCTCACCAACTGCACATAAATCCTTTGGATGATGAGTGATATGTGCTTTAATTTGCTGCTCAAATTCATCATAAGCTAGCTCTAGTTTAAACTCAAAGGCTTGTCTAAGTAACTTGAAATTAAATTCTTTTTTTAATCGTCTTGTTAACGCCTCACTGACTTTCATTTGAAGTTCCTCATCAATAACTGGAGTTAAGGTTACTAATTCAAAGCTATCAATCTGTGTCAAATAAAGGTCAATCAATGGGCGTAATTTTTCTACCGGTTGACTTAAGAATGACGTGAACTGAATGTAGCAAGACTCAATCTCCTCATTTAATAAATATTTCTTAATAAATTGATGAGTGAGCTGTTCTTCTATTAAGTTCTCCACTGCTTTCGGAAACTGAGAAGATTGATTGAGTTGAGCTCTCAAAAAGTTGAGACAATCCGTTATCAAAATCATAGATGAACCATCATTAAACAACAACTGTAACATACTTAGTAGCTCTTCTTCCTTCAATTGAATTACTGAAAGAAGAGCTAAAGTGATCTTCACCATCTTTTGAACATGGACTTTCATCAGTGTCGTAAGATTAGGTTGGGTTAAGACTGCTAAAAGCTGTTTATAATAAAGAATTAACTCATTGACATGAGGGGTTTGAAACTGTTTTCGATTGAGGCGTTTCATGAGATGCTTGAGTTCTTCTTCACCCATATATTTAATAATCAAATGCACGGTAAAGGAGTCTAACTCCTCACTATTATGATACAAACGTGCTTCAATATAACTTTTATACAAGTGCGAAACTTCTAAATATTGATCAATCACGAGTTGATTTTCATGCATAAATTCAAATAATTCTTGTGCCTTAAAATTTAACCTCGCGAACGCTTGGTCTTGATTCGGCAATTCATTAATGAGTTGAATCATATCATTTAAGTATTTATAAATAAAATAAAAGTTACTCAAATCCGCTAAAAAGGCATATTTTCGTTTAAACGAGGCAGGTAGATGATGATACATCAACTCTAAATTCAATTGACGAATTTCATCCACAATCTGCTGTGATTGCTCACTGCTTAACAATCGTTGAATCGTGCGACCGGTCCAATAACGATTAAACTGAGCAAGAAAATGAAGTAAATAATGTTTACATTTAAACGCCTCTACCGCTGTTTTCTTATACAAATCATAGGCTAACAATAAATTCCCATGCTTAAATTGATAGTAGGCACGGTGATAATGTTGCCAAATCCCATCTCCTTGGTTCATGCACTCGGTTAAGACACTCGTATACGGTGGCAGCAAATAATTTTTATCATCATTTTGAATAGAATGCACCGATCCATCTGGAAATTTAACCGTCCTAATCCCTGCTTTGTTAAGTTGCCAACACGTCCGTTCATCTAGAACATAAGGTTTAGATAAGTTTAAGACTCCCATTTCAGTCACTTCTTCTTTGATTAGATGCCTTAAATCATTTAAGCGGACTCGATTTAATTCATCAAGAGGCGTGAGTCGCTCACCAAGCTCATTATCATCGCTAGAATAGCGATATAATTCATCAAGATTTAGTTTTGAAAGTGCCTGAAAAAATGTTAAATAGCGTTGTTCATACGTTGCATCATCCACATTCGATAAAAGATGGTTCACATCAATCACATGGATGCCTTGTGACTTATAATAATCAAAGTTATTTTGATCCAACGTTTGCTCTAAATATAATAGATAAACGGGTTGAAAACTACTTCCCTGTAATTCTTTCACCCAATTTAAAATAAGTTTCATATTTCGATCGTTTAATGAGTATCCAATAAAAAGTGTAATATTTGAGGCGATAATGGATTTCACCATCGTTTCAATGAGACGAAATTGACTACTATAAGAGAGATAGTCATTCTCTTTTAACACCACATTTTGATGTTTCACATCGCCATGCATTTTAATGAGGAATTTCTTAGTTCGGGTTTGCGATACTTCTTCATCTTTTGCAATAACATCATAAAAAAGCCCTCGCGCATAAATCGCTTGCTCAAGTAAATCATCGTAATTCGTTGTAATGAGATGAATCGGATTTAAGTTTAAAATTTCATCATGAATTTTATTACTTTGTAAATCGAGATCAAAAATATCTCGTAATAAATCATAATACTCTTTATGTCCACGCAGGTTATAATATTTTTGTGGAATTCGTAAGTATTCATTTTGCGAATAGCGTTCTTTTTGTTCTGAAAATGGACCAGAAAATCGATCAATGACTTCTTTCCATGATGGAAAATTAGATAACATCGAAACACCTGCTCCAACAACGATGACTAGCTTGTTATCTTCTGATGCCTTTTTGATAATCCGTAAACTTTCTTGCGTAAAGGACTTCACCTCCCTCACCTCCATTATTACTAATTTATGTAATTTTTCATGATTACATACTCCAATTCATCCCTTAATGTACAATAAAATCAGATTAAGAAACGTTTAAAATTAAAATCGTACTTAGGGTTTAAACAGTTTAATAATCCTTTAGCCTTCATTATGGTCCGTTCACATACCTCTCTTAGTCAAAATATCTATTTCTCCTGATAAAAGCATCCCATTCGGATAAACTAAATTTAGATTAAGACTGGGAGTGATTGAAATGAGTTTAAAAGAGACATACGAAGACTTACAACAAAAGGCATCTCAAATCCAACATGAACTAACATCACTAAAAACTGAAATGACCCTATTAGAAGAAAATATTCATGGGATTGAACTTAATCCAAATTTTTTAGAAACAGACGTACAACCTCTTTATGAATCGCTTTGGAATTTACAAATGGTTTATAAAAAGCGTCAAACGGAATTAAATACTGTAACCCTTCAACTGAATCACCTTGATCACATTCTTGAAGGTATCATGGAAACTGATCAAATGATCTAAAAAAAAACCACCAGTAGAACTGGTGGTTTTTTTTTATTCGAAATAAATAGGATGATAACTAATAATATAACTTTCATTTCCATCATGTTGAAGGGTTACACTTGCCACCCCAACTTGATGACACTCAATAGATTGATGCCAATTTTTAATTAAAGAGATGGGTTCTATCACTGTTTCATCCACTTCATATAAATCTAAATCAATCGTATAAGTTCCATCATCATTGAACTGACATTGATAAATTTCAGGATAGATTTGATAGGTTTTTAACTTAATATCTGGTCGTGCCACATAATCTCCTAAATCAATATAGATTCCTGACAATTGTGCCTCTTGATTAAAATACTGCTCTATCAATGAAAACATCATTTTTTTATCAAAAGAAGCATAGGCTTCATCTTCTCGCCACATCGGTTCAACCATCGCCGGATAGTCTAACTGCAAAAGTTGTGAGGAAAAATTTAATAGTTGTAACGAACAGTCGTCTCCTTCTTCATAATCAGCAAAATGTGTAACAGTCAATGCCTTAAAGTATTCATTTAATTCTGCGACTTGTTCATTCGATAGTGGAATCGTCCATTCATCTTCTCGATCATCTAATCCCTCATCTACTTTTTTACCATTCATTGAACAAGCTACCAAGCAAAGAGTCATTAACGAAAAACAAATCACACTCATTATTTGTTTCATTAGATTTCCTCTCCTTTAAGTGTCTCTATGACTTTGATAGTACATTATATTCAATGATTCGCCTAAACTTGACATATTAAAAAGCTATGACCACAATTAGCCATAGCTTCTTTAGTGATGAAACGAATATTTATCTAGACATTCCGTTACCATTTATATGTGAAAATAACACCTAATATTCCTCTTTTTGATCTGCTTCAATCATCAGTCTAGCTAAATGATTAACGGTATTTCCCCAAGTACAAAACATTAAATCAATTAAATCATCGCATCCTAAAAAAGCAACAGCGCTCTGTGTATCCCGCTTCAAGTCTTTTATTTGAATATAAAAATTATCCACCGGTTCAGTATGTGAAGGGGATATCACATACTGAACCGATTCTTTTAAACGATATTCTTCCTCTAGTTCAAATACCTCATGATGGTTCTCCATCGTGGTTAAAGAGGCATTTTGAGGACTTGGTGTCGAATTCACTTTAAATGACGTCACAATCGCATGCGTGATTTCGCGTGCATTCGTAAAATTTCCGTGTAGAGAAACTGAAATTTGTGTCAAACATTGATTAGAAATAAGCATCGCATACGTTTGACTTCCAGCGGTACTCATCGCCTGCTCGATAATCACAGCTGGATAACCATCGATCATGGCTTCAGTCATCGTTTTAATTGAAAATTGATGTTGCATAATGCCAACCATCCGTTTTAAAAAGGCTAGTTTGTCTGTCTTCGTTTGAAAAGATGCGTCATTAAGTCGTTGACTACTAATCGTCACGGTTAGAGGCGCGATACTATAATCATGATACTGATTCGCCTCATAAGCAATAAACTCATAACCATCACAATTGGTCATCGTATTCAAATGATCTGGTACACAGATACTGTAATTTAAAATATCATATTCCACTAAATTTCCATAAGCATACTCACGAGCAGCATATTTTCCTAACAACTCTTCTAAATTTAAATTTAGTCCCTGAAAAGTTGTACAGAATTGATGATTTAATCTCATGAACCCATTTCCCCTTTTATCAAAGATATTCGATTGTAGTCGTCTTTTTTACTACATTGTCATTGTATGGTTCACCTCACCATTTTAGACATTATTTTTAAAAGAAAACGCATAAAAAAGATGTCTCCCCTAAAGCAAGACATCTTTCTATCCTCTCATTCCACTGACAGATAAAATCTTATATTCAATTTCTTGACACTCAAACGTTGTTAAAACTGAGCCTTCTAAAATCAGATGGCCTAATTCTGAAGTTTCACTCCATTTTCCTTCAAATAAGTTCACCTCATGATCAGGGACAATCATCACATTTAAAATAAGATGATCTGTTAAATTTAATAATTTGACTTTATCATATAATTTAATTTCTTCACCTTGTTGTAATTTCCGCACTTTTTTGAACGACTGACTCTGATTCACTGTCTGCTTTCGTTCTTTAGCTGTCGATAAATAATGCTGTAAATACGCCCTCTCTTTTCTTTCCATAACTCCCCCATAAACAAATAAATCTCACGTTACATTGTACAAGCATTAGAAAAAAATGTAAATCATAACCCTTCAATTTTCTTATGAAGCAAATAGCTCCTCCTTTATTTCGACATCTCCTTAAAAATAAATCTTTTTCCTTGATTCATTTTATCGGACTTCGTGAATTGACTCGTTAATCCCTGTGCTCATTTTGTAATCATTTGTCACTCTAATCGTAAACCAAAAACGTGCTTAATATAATGTATCAAACTTATCATAAGAGAGAGGGTTGACCTATTTGAAAAAAATTATCGCTACATTATCTCTATCTATCACGGCCTTACTCGTCGTCTTTGTCTTACAATATAACTCTGGTGCCAAAACAACAGAAGAAGCCATGACTATAGCGGGTTTAAGCGCTCTTGAAGTCCTTTATGAGAAAAAGACGGAAGAAGGATCGATTCTACTTTATCGAGTACCAGGTGAAGAACAGATTTCTCTTGCCTTTTTAGATCGTAGCTTTTCTGGTTATGAATATATCGATGGTTCGATTCAATATGAAACAACGACCCTAGAAGAACAAGCTGGGTTAACTTATGTCGCTCTTCGTCAATCGGATGATATTCCCTATACGATTTATGCTGGGGTCACTAAAAATCCTGACTTATTTGAAGTGCTTGTGACGGAACCAACCTTTAACATTGCTCATAGTGCCAAAATCTTTGAATCAGCCGTTGAAGGAACTTATATCTGGATGGCTTACTCGCCCGATTTTACAGGTGATAATTTTTCATTAATCGGTTTAAGTGAAGCAGGGGATATCATTGGTCACTTAGAACACGATGGAACGACATTAACCATTCATTCCATTGATCCATCCGAAGCACAATAAAAAATATTCCCATTCAAGCGAAAGGACACCGTAATGGTGTTCTTTTTTATTTTATTTTTATATCCCTACTCTCCCTGTACAACGATGAATTCCAATTCATCCATCATACTGTCCTATTCAGAGGATAATTAATGGTTTGAGTTTAACCTTTCTTTTCTAACAGCTCGTCATGTTTTCCTTACTCAATCCCCTGTCCATTATTCATCTCGAAGATTTAATCAGCCTTTTAAATGGTTGACAGGCGATGAAGCACAATGAACGTGGTACACCCTTGCATGATATGATCAAAAGTCTTCTGAATTTGCCTTTCCATACGTGTATCAATCGAAAAAGTTGCTTCATTTAAAATTAACATCGGCGGTTAAAGTAGGATGATATGGTCAATGCCTAATAACTACTTTTGTCCTTGAGATAAATTCCCCCCTCTTCGGTATCCTGTCCATCTCTTAATTGAGTACTAAATTGATAAGTGTCATTTTCCCACACCTAGTTGGACCAACAATGGAGTTTGATACTCATCTTATTCCCTGCTCTCTAATGCTACTGTTATAACAAAATTTTGATTAACTTGTAAGCATACAAAAAAGACATAGGTTCTCTTTTTCCCCTATGTCTGAACTTATTTAAATGAATTAATGGAAATCCCTCCTTAATAAACAAACTCCGTATGCGTCCATTGACGGAAAAAATTAATATCACGAATGCTGCCATCAGAGTTTAATAAACCTAAGTAAACTCCATCATTTTTTCCAACTTTCCAAATCGCATTGGCTGTATTATCTTTCGTTGAAATTCCCATGTCCTTAATACATTGAATAAAAATATCTTTTCCAACTCCAAATGTTTCAGTGATATAAGCCACTAAATAAATATCAATCGCACTAGCTCCTAGTTCACAAGGATCTTTACTTAAAAGATGTTCTTTCAAAATTTCAGGCCAATCTTCTTGATAACTTTCTAATAATAAGTCTTGGATTTCATTAATACAATATGACTTATAACAACGTTTCTCCCACTGACGTAACATTGAAGCATCTCCGTTTAATTCAACTAAATGGGTTAGCATCGTTTTTAATCCACATAGCATTGGAATAACTTTCGTGGTTAACGAACGCCCTTGTAAATGATCTGGTAATACAATTTTTAAATTCTCATCTTTCATAACCTCTCCCCCAATTAATGTAAACCCTTTCTTTTTGTTTTTCACGTTTATTATATGACCTCTTGTCGATTATTTCAACAATGGTTGATGAAGATTTTTAAATTTTTCCTATTTTTCTGATAAAGGTCGTTCTGACTTATGAAAAAAGAGCCCTTATCTACTATCCAATATATGACATAGGGCTCTTTTTTGGTTCCTAATTCTTTAAAACTTTCTCTATTTTAACGGAATTCGCAAACTCCATGCTGGCGCTTCTTCACTTAATTCAGGCATTAAAGGAATAGCAATCGTATAAGCTTTTGATGTATCAATATAGTCAATTCTGACACTATATAACCCTTGCGATTGATCTTCTACCGCCATCACTGATTGTCCTTCTCGTCGAGCATAATCATTCAACTCTTCATCAAATAAAACAAGACTACTTAAATTATGTGGCCAATAAGTATCTGGAAGTCTAAAGATAATCTTCACTTCATCCTCCATTAATTCAATATCTTCTATCATTACTTTTTCAGTTGAATTTACCCATATTTCTTCTCCAATAAACTCAGTTAGAATTTTAAATTCGGTTGATTTTTGTAAATTCAAATAATAAATGACTTCATCTAATGCAAATCCTGAGGCTAATTCCTGATCAGTTGGTTTTCTTGTAATCGCTTGGTATTGATCATCAATCACTTGAGTGTTTGGTGTTTGATAAATCTGATAATGAATGTTATCTTTCACAATATAACAATACGGCTCGGTTGTTCTGGGATAAATCTCAATCCACTCTAAATCTGACCAATTCGAATTCACTCTTAATTTGAAAGTTGCCTCTTTTTTCTCAGAATCAAAGGTCCCTTGAACATCATCTACATCGTAAAGCTCTTCGTTTGAACCCTTAATGACCAAATCTCCTAGTTCATAAAAAACGTCATCAACCGATTCCCCTTCAACACTCATATAAATCGTATTAGCTAACTGGCTTTTTACGACTTGATTGGCTGAAATCATTGTCCTTTCATACTCTATTGTAGCATCCGGATTCAAACGTTCTCCTCCTAATAATTTAGAGGCTTTAAATTTAAAATTCCATTTTCCTTTTAATGACTCAAATCCACGTGTTAACTGACTAATTCTTAAATCAATGGTAACTTCATCTGGTAAATGAAGATCGCTCATACTTGCTTCAATAATAATGGCTCCGGTTTTCTCATCAATTTGGCGAACTTTTGGGCTATTAGCCATCGTTTTTTTCCCATTAACGAATAAATAATAATCTAAATTAAAAAAATCATTTTCATTTAATTTCTCATAGCCAGCTAAAAAGTCACTCTCTACCGTTAGTGCCATCATTAAAAGATTATCATCTAATACAACTTCAGCTAGTGTTATAGTTGTTTCTTCATCAACTTCTGATACCCCAATCATTTTAGCCACTTCTTGAAACCTTCCGGCTGGTTCCCCAAATAAATGTGCCGAGAACGCATTGAATGATTGCGTCATTCCTTGTAATGCTTTTGCCACCTCTGGCTGACTTAATCCAATGATACCTACGATTCCAACAGAGGCTGCTATTGACATCGTTTTTTCCACTTCATCGGTTTTTTATGTTGCTTCATTTCAGTTTTAGCACGCGTTATCCCTTTTAATACGGCTTCTTCATATGCTTTTGAATTCATTAGCAACTCCCCTCCTTTAACATCAATCGAAGTTCTCGCTTCCCTCTTCTTAAATGACTCTTGACCGTATTTGAGCTCATTCCAAGTTGAGTTGCAATTTCCTCAATACTTAAATCATCAAAATACTTTAAATGAATGACGGATTGATATTCAGGTCGTAAGTTCTTGATGGCTTCATGCAAATCGATTTTTTCTTCAATTGAAAAAACATGATGATGCTTCATCATCCCTTCATCAAGTTCTAAAAAATCTACTTTTTGAATCGAATCAAGCGCTAAATTCATTAAAATTTTGGTCATCCATGTTTTAAAATACTTAGGTTCCTTCAACTACCCAATCGTTAATAACCCTTTATAAGCTAGTTCTTGGATTAAATCCAAAACTTCCTGATCATTCTTCACATATCGATAAGCAATCTGAGTAAAATAGCCCTCATAACGCTTCATTAATTCTAAAAATGCTAAATCATCTTGTTTCATTGCTTTTTTAACCAGTTGTACTTCCTCTAATTGACTATAATCTCGACACCATGGCATCATGATAACCTTTTTCATTTCATCCTCCTTATAATCTGACTTTTGGATCCACTCTCTTAGACAGAATTTCATCTTAAAAAGTTGCAAATAAATATAAAAAGACCAAAAATTTTGGTCTTCTAAAAATCTAATCCTTCTTCATTTAATTCTTTTAAAATTTCTTGACGCTCAAGGAACTTAAGAATAGACTGGCGAACAAAATAGCATGCAATTAAAGCGATAGCTCCTGGTAAAATAATCACAAGACCTGGTACCATCAATAAGCAGAATAACATGCTCACAATCACTCCAAAGGCTTTAATAGATTCTAAAACATAAGCATGTGTAAATAAAAATGAATTTTTAATAATTGTGAATATCTTTAATTCATACTTTGCTAATAAAGCACACATATAAATACTAATCATAATGACCTCAAAAGCAACTAAAATCATGATAATCAATGACAGATTAAAGCCATCTTTTAATGAAGAAAACCCCATCATAAAATAAGTGGTACTACTAAACCACAAAATTCCTAAGACAAGTGTAATCCAAAGTGATTGAACAAAATTTTCTTTATAACTTTTGATAAAATCAGAAATAATCTTAGTCTCTTTTCCACCTACTTTTTTACCAGCCACATAAAGTAACGCAGTTGTCGATGCCCCAATTGTTAGGATAGGCAAACACCCAATAAGCCATAAAATAGATAGAATTCCCATATCACTTAATGTGTAAATCAATTTAAAAAATAAATTATCATCATACTGTTTTTCCATTTTAAAATCCCCCTAAAATCAGTCAACTATCTCAACATCTCCGTAATCATTATTATACCATTTATAGGAAATTTTTTTCTTCGCAAATTGTTGCAATTTTTGTGCTTTTTAAGATAACTTCATCATATGATTTAAAAGAAGGTAATACTCTCTAATTTCAACTTCATTTTGTTTTTGTATTTTCACTTATATCGTCAAGAGATGATTACTCTACAATCAGCAAAAAGAAAACAGGTCCAAAACTTTGGACCTGTTTTCTTTTGATTAACCTTTAAACGTTTTCCAACAACGAGTCTCCATTAAGCTAAACTCGTTAGGTTCAAGTTCTATTAATCGTGGATTAATTACGTAAGCATAGGCTTTTTTAATTTCCCCACTAGCAGTTTTAACATCAAGAATTTTACGATCATACATATTTTCTGGATGATTAGGAGCAATGTACCCTTCAATCACATCGAGTGGTGGAAGAACCTTGTCTAAATTTTTAACATAGAATAATTGTCCCTTTACCGTATGAATTCCATCTGCTAATGCAGGATAATCTTCCTTACGATAATAATACAACTCTCCTTTTACACTGGCAGCTTCATGATGCTCTAAGTTTTCGTGTAAGATATCAATATAGTTGCGCTCTCCCAACATCAATGTTCCATAAACGAAAATAGGTAACTCATTTTCTTGATGTGTTAGCATACAGCTCCTCCTGTTTCTTTAACATCTTCTTCGACTTGAATGGCTGTTTTAATTAACGTCGTTAACCCTTTAACAATTTCATCACGTGACATCGATGGCATCGTTGGTTTATCGACTGTTTGCATTGGTAAATATGGAATATGAACGAATCCAGCTTTTAAACTTGGTTGATGTAGGGCTGCATAATGCAGTGCTCCATACATGATATGGTTACAAACGAATGTTCCTGCCGTATTCGAAACAGAAGCTGGAATTCCAGCTTCTTTCATATCACGTACCATTGCTTTAATCGGTAAAGTTGAGAAATAAGCCGCTGGTCCCTCTTCAAAAATCGTACGATCAATCGGTTGTTTTCCATCATTATCAGGAATACGAGCATCATCTTGGTTAATCGCAATACGCTCAACAGTAATGTTGGGGCGTCCACCTGCTTGTCCCACACAAATCACAACATCTGGTTGCTCTTCTTTTAAAATTCCGTATAACACCTCAATACTACGATCGAAAACTGTTGGAATTTCACGTTTTAAAATTTGTACCCCTAAAATTTCATCTGGTAATTGTTTGACAGATTCTGTTGCTGGGTTAATGGCTTCTCCACCAAATGGATCAAATCCAGTGACTAAAATCTTTTTCATCTACAATTCCTCCTCAAATCAACAAATTAAAATGCTAAAAAACGCATTAAAATAATATGAATAATTAACATGATAACCGCAAATGGAGCTTGCGCTTTAATGACACCGTATTGATTTTTAATATCTAAAATTGAAGCGGGAACGATATTGAAGTTTGCCGCCATTGGCGTTAATAATGTCCCACAGAATCCTGCAGTTAAAGCAAGGGCACTTGCAATTAATGGATTGGCTCCTAATGCAAAGACAAATGGAACTCCAATTCCTGCTGTAATAACTGAGAAGGCTGCAAAGGCATTTCCCATAACTGCTGTAAATAACGCCATACCAACACAGTACGCTGTTACCCCTAACCAAATGTTCCCGGTAGGAATCACTTGACTTACTCCACCAGCAATCACATCACCGACACCAGCAATCGTAAATAAAGTTCCAAGAGCGGCTAAGATTTGAGGTAAAATCGCTGTTGGTCCAACTTGACTTAATAAGCGAGTCGCCTCAGAATTAGCTTCCCCAATACTTGATTTTGAAATCAATAAGATGACAATTAACGCTCCAATCCCACTTAATCCAATGGCATTGTACGATCCTAAGTTTGTAAACTGGGCAATCACGAATGCTAAAATCGCTAAGACTAACGCTGGAATAAACAATTTATTTCCAATCTTAGCTGCTGATTCTTTTTTGAACTCTTCTGTCGTTGTGTTGAAGCTAACTAGTTTAACCTGCTTTGTAGCTGATAAGATGGCCATTACAATAATTAAAACTCCAACAATATTAGCTGGAATATAATCACCTAAAATAAAGATAATCCCTAAAAGCGACCAAAATAGAGCCGTTCCAACACGTGCTTGTTGTCCTTTAGTACGTAAAGCTGAGACAGCTAAGGAAACACAAATTAATCCAATAATCGCATAAATAACAAATAAAAGTACATTCGTCATTAGTTATTTCCTCCTTTCTTACCGCTCACACCATGTGCGCGTTGCATTTTTTTCTCGTTCAATTTAAACTGAATAACCCCAAGAATTAAGGCAATCACTGCAATTGGTAACGTATACAACGCAATTGTTGTTGGTCCTTGCTTTGAATCAACCGTATAACCTAATTCATTTAAAGTTCCGACAATTAACATTACTCCAGAAGCACCAATAAATAAGTTTTGTCCAAAGAAGTTCCCATAGTTTTCAGCTGCTGCTGTTAACCCTTTAATGGTTTCAGAATCTTTTTCATTTAACTCTTTATAATTAGCGCGAGCTGCTCCTTCAGCCATTGGTAAAACTAATGGACGACCAAATTGAACATGGCCTGACATACGAATACTTAACGCTGCCATTAATAAACGGAACACTAAGTAAATCGAAAGAACACCATCCGCTTTTGCACTTTTTAATTGACTAATTAACCAAGCTGCACGTTCTTTCAAACCATAACGCTCCATTAATCCGATAACCGGTAACGTAATAACAAATAACGTCATATAACGATTAGCAACGAAAGCTTCCCCTAACTTTGTTAAAATTTCATTAAAATCTAATCCTCCAACAAACCCTGTGGCAATCCCTGCTACCACAACGATGGCCAGTGTGTCGATTTTTAAGATGAACCCAATAATGATAATAAAAACACCGATTAAACTTAACACATCATTTCCTCCTTTGATTTTCTTTGTCTTAAAAAAATTATAACACAATTTTGACACATTTCGACATTCATTTTATGGAATGAGATCGATTTTTCTATAAAAATAATACAAATCATTATCTCTAACAGCTATTTTATCTATAAACGACACTAAGAACCGTATTCTTAATTTGATATCTAAAATATTGTAAAAAAACAAAGAAAAACCTGAGAAATCAACACTAAAGTGATAGATTTTCTCAGGTTTTTCAATGATTAAGTTCTTTTGTACCCTCTAAATTTGATAAAACTTAACGTCTTCGTACTATTTTCTAAAATAAGCCTGACTTCCTGCAC
Organism: Turicibacter sp. H121; assembly: GCF_001543345.1. Classification (NCBI taxonomy): domain Bacteria; kingdom Bacillati; phylum Bacillota; class Erysipelotrichia; order Erysipelotrichales; family Turicibacteraceae; genus Turicibacter; species Turicibacter sp. H121. The sequence goes on from NZ_CP013476.1 coordinate 309,308, forward strand.
CATCCGTTTCAACAACTAATTTAGCTGGAATTCTTTCTTTTAATTCATTCACATGTGAAATTACACCAATTAATCGACCATGATCCTGTAACTCCATTAAAATATCAATTGCTTGATCAAGCGACTCCGAATCAAGCGTTCCAAATCCTTCATCAATAAACATCGTATCTAATTGAATTCCTCCAGAATTTTGTTGCACTGTATCTGAAAGCCCTAATGCAAGTGCTAACGAAGCTTTAAAACTCTCACCACCTGATAATGTATTGACGGGACGATTGTTGCATGTATGACTATCGTAAACATCTAAATCTAATCCTTTACGCCCTACACCTTTAACCTCTTCACGACGAAGTAAATAGTAACGTCGTGAGGTCATCTTTTGAAGTCTTGCATTAGCTGCCGCTAATACCTCATCAAAGTAGCTTGATAACACATATGTTTCAAAAGACATCTTTCCACCACTACGTCCATTGGCTAATGAGTCTAACTCACCAACAATCGCATACTCTTGTTCTCTCTTTTGAATCGTTTGATATTTTTTGGTGACAGAGGCTAGAATCGTCTCATTTTGTTCAAGGTTCGCCGTTAATGTCGCACGATCTTTCGTTATTTCAGCTTTTCGACGATCAAGTTCAGCCATCATTTCTTCCAAGACACTTAAATCGACACGATCTTTACCTTTTAACTCTTCTTGAAGCATTTCTTGCATCTTCGTTGCCGTATGAAGCTCTTGATAATAATTTTGAACCTGTTGCTCAAGTTGAGCTAATAATTCAATCCACTGTTTTGCCTCTTCATAACGTTCAACTGATTCAAAATAAGTTTGAATTTGTTCAAAAAAGGCCTCGTTAGATTGCTCAAACTGTTCAATATAATAAGCTAATTGTTGATTAACCTCTTCAATAGCCGCTTTTAAACCAGCGATTTGTGTCGTGACTCGTTGATAATCCGCTTCACTTGAAGAAATATTTTGTTCCAGTTCAACTTTTCTTAATTCGACCTCACTCATCATTTGATTTAATACCTCTAATGAACGGTAGTTTTCTGGGATACTTTCCTCTAAATCTTTTTTTGAACGCTGTTCAGCTTTATAACGGTCCCGTTGCTCTTGAAGTACACCTTGCTTTTGATCAATCTGCTGCTCTAATGGTTCAATCTCAAGCTTCAATTGTGTCAATCGTTGAATCTCATTCTCTAATCTTTGAACGTCTAAATGAACTTTTTCAATTAATTGTACTAATTCATGAGTCTCTTTTCTTAACGCCTCACTTAACTGATCAGCCACTTCTTGATTTAATATGAAATCAGATGAAACGACATGTCGTCCTTGTAATGTTTGAACCAATTCATTTAATGAGCGTTGCTCTTCTGATTGGGTAGTCTGTAACACTGTTAGCTCCTGTTGGACTTGACGCACTTTATTTTCTAATGATTCTACGTCAAAGCGAAACTGATCAAGCTCGTTTTTCGACAAAATCTTCTCATCACTACGACGTGGATTTGGATGGTCTAAAGACCCACAGACCGGACAAGCTTGACCCACCTTTAATTCATTCGCTAATCGTATGGCGGCTGCATTAATGAACAACTCAGCTTGATGTTCATAAGCGTGACGCTGAGTCGTAGCGTCACTCATCAATTGCTGATAATAAATCTGCTGTGTTTCAATCAAATTCGTTGTTTTTTCATACGAATGGAGTCGATTAACCAGTGACTGAACATATTCAAAATCTTCATTTAATTTCAACTGTTTCAAATTTAACGTATGTTGTTGATCTTTAAAAGTCGCTAATTGCAATGTCAATTGCTCCAATCGCGACACTTCTTGACGTAACACGATTAAACGACCTTCTTCGACTTCAAGTTCTGTCTTTAATGTCTGCCCACTTTTTTTAAGACTTTCAAGTAACTGCTGTTTTTGTTCTAACTGAGTGACCCCTTCGATATAACGTGAAAGATTACTTTTTGACTGAATTAAACTAGCAATTTCCTGTCTTAATGATTCAATGGCAGTGTAGCACTTTTCTACTAAAATAAACTCTGTTTCACAGTCTTTTAATGATTGAGTTAACTGCTCTTGTTTCGTTGCTGTCTCCTGTTTCAGGACTTGATATTTCAGACACTCATTCTCTAAATTAATGAGACCTTGTGCAGATTTTGCCTCTTGTATCTGTTTTTCTCGTTCTGAAATCGAGGCTTGATAATGATTTAATTGTTCTAGTGTCTGAATCACTTGTTCATATTGCATAAACTTCTCATTCAATCTCATTCCCGCTTCATGATGCGTGCGATGCTCTTGTATCATTTCATCTAAGCGATGTGACATCTCAGTTAACGTATTCACCGATTCTTTCCAAACCACTTGCTGATCTTTAGCTATTGCTAATACATTCATTAACGGCTGTTCTAGCTCAATCACATGTTCTTCATCCGTTTTAATGAGTTTTAACTCTGCCTGAATCGACTTTTGTGTATCTGCCACCTCTAACTTTAGTGCATTAGCTTGTTGAGTTAACTGCTCTTGAATCGTTTTATAAAAATCAGTTCCAAAAATCTTACGTAAGATCTCCTCTTTATTCGTCGTATTCGCAACTAAAAACTCTTTAAAATCTCCTTGTGGAATCATCACAATCTTACGGAATTGCTCAACTTTTAATCCAATGATTTGTTGAATCTGCTCTTTTACCTCGCCATCCTTCGTTATTGGTGCCTGCTCACTTCCTACCTCCAGTAACTCCACCGTTGCAGGAACTTCTCTAAATCCATCTCCACGCTTTTTCTTTTGAAGTTGCTGGGGGGCACGTGTAATCTGATACGTTTTATCCTTCACTCTAAAACTAAACTCAACCTCAGTTTTTAACTCACTATCCTTTGCAAAATCACTACGGAGCTCTTTTCCTGTACGACTACCTCCACTCGTTTCACCATAAAGCGCATAACAAATCGCATCAAAAATCGTTGTTTTACCTGCACCCGTTGGTCCTGTCACAACAAAAATATCTTGCCCGTCTAAATCTTCCTTAAAATTCAACGTCGTTTGCTTCGCATAAGGCCCAAAAGCCGTAATCTTTAATGACAATGGCTTCATGTTAACACTCCCCTCTCAATTGTTGAATTAATTGTGTAATGAGCTGAGCTCCTTCTTCATGGATAGTTTCTCCCTTGTGATGTTCATAAAAATCAGCAAACAATTGCTCAGGTGTTTTTTGTTCACGAGCTTGCTTTGTTAATCCGCTTCCTTTAAAGTCTCTATTATTTTCAAGCAGATCAAGAATCATCACATTCGGATACACTTGACGTAGCTTTGCCATCGGTTCTAATAATTCGCCTTTATCCGTTAAGATGACACGTAAATAATCCTCGCTACCTGGTTGATTCAACAAATCATCTAACTGTCCTGTTAATGTTCTTAAATCACGTCTTGGCGTTAACGGTAAAAGTTCACACGTTAGCTCTCCTGTTCCACTTAAATCAATCATCGTGACCGATTTTTGATAATTTTCTTCTGAGAATGAATACTTGAGTAACGAACCGCTATAACGAATTTTATCACTGCCAACTTTTTGTGTTCGATGTAAATGTCCGAGGGCGACGTAATCAAAAGGCTCAAAATGTGTAGCAGAAACAGACTCTTTTCCCCCAACCACTAATTTTTTCTCTGAGTCTGATTCTTGTGGGTCCTCTCCACCAACAACAAACGCATGCGTCACTAACACGTTACGCTCTTCCTTATTAATCGGGTTAGATTCAAGTGTGACCCTCATTGCCTCATCGAGTGATTTAATGGTTTCATCTTGATGCGCTTCACGCACAACCGCGTAATCAGCAAAGGGAAGTAAATAAACATTCACAGGTCCATGCTCATCCTGTAGAACTACTTTTTTCATCTCTTTCGTATAACGCCCCGCTACATAATAATGAGCAGCTTCAAATAATTCATGACCAAAACTGATTAAATCCGCCCCATCATGATTACCTGCGACCGCCAAAACTGGCGTCTTTAACTCCATTAATACATCTCTTAAAAACTGGCTATACAATGAAACCGCACGCGCAGGTGGAACACTTCGATCATAAATATCTCCTGCTAACAAAACAGCATCTGGTTTATACTTTTTAACATACTCTTTTACCTGCTCTAACACATACTGTTGATCCTCAATCATTGAAAATGAATTAACAATTTTACCAAAATGTAAATCTCCTAAATGTAAAAACCTCAAACCAATTTCCTCCTCAAAAAAGCGAATATTTGTTCTCATTATAAGCTTTTTTTACAAGAACCGTCAATGAAATTAGGTTCCAAACTATCGACAAGTTTCTTACTTTATTACCAAGGAAATACATACAAAAAAATCGTCAATTAACAATTTTTTTATCCGAATTTAAACACAACCTGGTATCCCATCTAGTGATAAAGATATAAAACTCATCCTATGACTTTGGATATTCGACTACGATTGATGACTAATGGCCCTTATGAAGATGTTATATTAACTAATTATGTCTTCCTCAAGATTTCACACTCCTGCTGTCTTGTGATTTTTATTTAAAGTAACACAGGTTATATTTTGACAGCTACTATATAAGTCCAGATAAACTTTCTTCAGAGAAAATTTAAAGCCCTAGTAATGGAAGAATAGACTTCTTTCAGAAATCGCTAGGTGACCCAAGCCCTAGTAATGGAGGAATAGATTTCTTTCAGAAATCGCTAGGTGACCCAGCCCTAGTAATGGAGGAATAGATTTCTTTCAGAAATCGCTAGGTGACCCAGCCCTATCAGTGGATGATACATTTTCTTCCAAAATGCTAGGGAACCCATTCCCTAGCAATGGTGGATTGTTTCACAAGTGAAACTGCTAGGTGACCCCTGGACGATAGGCTGTCTCGATAGGTACAACATATCAGTATTTTTTACTTGCTACTTGAGAGGTAGACTACTTATTTGTTTATATATCGTTTTTTTTTATGGATTATTGACATAATCACTCATTTCAAATCAAGTTGTACTATCAATTCTTCAAGGATGGTACAAGCTCATTTAATTACTTCAAAATCATTGCTTAACTCTGTAAAAAAAATATATACTATTAACAGACAACTTTTTTTAAAAACAAAAATGACTTGATAAGGGGCGATATTTATTCTTAATCAAAACTTACCTAAATACTTAGCCGTTGCAGAGTGGATTAAACAAAATATTTATAATCATACCTTTAAAGCGGGAGAAAAGTTAATCAGTGAGAATCAATTGTGTGAAAAGTTCTCAATTAGTCGTCAAACTGCTCGCCAAGCCATTTCTGTTCTTGAAAAAGAAGGATTAATTCTTAAAAAACAAGGAAGCGGGACTTATGTTAGTCAGATTTTCTCTGAAGCTAAAACAATTTCTAAAAATATTGGATTGGTGACAACGAATCTAGATGATTATATTTTTCCTGCAATCATCTCTGGGGTGGAGAAAGTTTTATCGAGTAATGGTTATAATACGACGTTACGCTTAACAAGAAATAGGATTAATAATGAGCGAGAACAATTATTATCACTCTTAAAATCAGATATTGATGGTTTAATAGTTGAAGGTACAAAATCTGCTTTACCAAATCCAAATCTTGATATTTATCGTCAGTTTGCTGATCGTGGGATTCCAGTTGTTTTCATTAACAACTACTATTCGTCACTAAACTGTAATTTCGTTGTCGTCGATGACGAAAAAGGGGGCCGCTTAGCCACACGCTATTTAATTGAGCAGGGACACCAAAAGATTACTGGAATCTTCAAATATGATGACATACAAGGGAATCTTCGCTATAAAGGATTTTTAACTGAAATGTATGATCAAAACTTATCCGTGGATGAATCAACGATTATCTGGTATTCAACTGAAAATGCAGAACAACAATTCTCAATCGAAAATCTCCCTACTCTACTAAAAAAATTAGATCAATCAACGGCGATTGTTTGTTACAACGATCAAATTGCAATGAAGTTAATGCAATTGTTATCAAATAGCGAATTATCAGTTCCTGAGGATTTATCGCTTGTGAGCTTTGATAACTCGAGCTTAAGTCAAATCGGGACGATCTCTTTAACGAGTGTGACTCATCCAGGAAAAGAGCTTGGACGATTAGCAGCCGAATCTATTTTAATGATGATTGAAAATCCTGATTATGAGATTAAATATGTTTATGAACCGGAGCTAATTGTACGACAATCGGTAAAAAAACTATAAATGAAAAAGAACTCGTTTGAAGCGAGTTCTTTTTATTATTCTACTTTAATCAAAAGTCTTCTTTTATCTTAGGTAACTTAAAAAAGTGTAATCATTACCCACTCATTTAATACAAAGCAAAGGAGGACTTTCAACCTTTCAGTTAAAAGTACTAATCCCTTATCTCCTATCTCTAAAAAAATTTAGTTTCTTTTCAAAGAGTAACTATACTTAATTTGTTTATCAATACAACTTATAAAAATAAAACACTACTATAATATAGAAATTTGCCTTACTTCATTAAGGAAATGTTTATCACACGCTATTAAAAAATAGCTGACAATCATCAGCTATTTCTCAATTATTTATGTTTTTTTTCAATAACTTTACTGAACTGTTCTAATCCAATAATAACGGCCCCTCCAATAATGAAGAAGATAATATTGAAGGTACTAAGTGACATTGGAGGTTGTGGAACTTCTAATGTCGTTGGTCCCATAAAAACAGCATATAATGATCCTATCATTAATCCTAAAATTAAATAAATCATTTGAGGGCGTGCTGTTTCTAAGAAATGGCGAATAATTTTAATCGTTGATAAAATCCCGATCATAACTCCTAATCCAAATACAATTAAAATAGGTAAATACGAAAAATTAAACGTTAACACTTCTTTGATTGAGCTAATAATCGTTGTATATAATCCGAAAATTAACAATAAAGTTGATCCTGAAATTCCTGGTAAAACCATAGCTGAGATGGCAATCATTCCAGCAATAAATACATATAAAATCAATCCAATATTTAACTGACTTAACGAAACTTCAAACCCTGTGCCACCCGCTACTGGATTAAAGACCGTAATGGCTACGACCACTAAAATCCCTGTAATGGTCCAAACAATATTTAGATATTTATTTTTAATTGTCTCTTTCTCCGCTTTAATAATTAATGGAATTGAAAAGATAATAAATCCAATGAAGACAGAGCTAATACTATAGATATGCTCTTCAAAGATTGAAGCTAAGAATAAAACGGATGTAATCATCCCAATAGCCCATCCAACTCCAATTTTTAACAAGAACTGTAATGCTTGAATTTTTTCCTCTTTGCTATTTTTTGAAACAAGTGTATTTAATGATCCAATAAATTCATCATAAAATCCTAAAATAAATGCAATCGTTCCTCCTGATACACCTGGCACACTATCTGCTAAGGCCATAAAAAAACCACGAATTAAATTAACAATAAACATGTTTTTCACCTTTACCTATTCTAATATTTTCATCCGTTATTTCTACTTTTAATATTATCCACTTTATGTATACAGAAGATAATCTTTTCCAAAATTAATTCTAACATAATCTTAAAAAGACTTCAATCCAAGAACCATTGTTAAAACACTTACATCCTGAGACAAAATTTAAGATATTATTCACCTTTTAGGCACTGTCCCATAAGATAATAATGGATAATGTATTGTGAGCTTAAGGGAGGCATCTGAATGACAGCAACTATTAAAGGGTATTTTGCTTGTGCAAATAGTTCCCGTGGATTTTGTAATTATTTTGAGTCAAATCTTCAAGGGCTTGAACGTTTATATATTTTAAAAGGAGGGCCTGGAACTGGAAAATCAACGTTGATGAAAGAAATTGGCGCTGACTTCTATGATTTAGGTTACGATATTGAGTTTATTTATTGTTCATCTGATGCAAATTCATTAGATGGTGTTTTAATTCCTGCTTTAAAAGTTGGGATTGTTGATGGGACAGCCCCACATGTGATTGAACCAACCGCTCCTGGTGCAATTGAGCAATATGTAAACTTAGGGATAGCGTGGGATAAAGAAAAACTTTACCCTTATAAAGATGAGATTCTGTCATTAAAACATGAAATTAGTGCCTGTTATGAACGACTTTATTCAGAATATGCTCATGCATTAGAAATTCATGATGCATGGGAAAAAATTTATATTGATGAGATGGATTTTAACCTAGCTCCTCAATTTAGATACGTTATTTGCGAAACCTTATTAAAATATCCTTCAATTGACCATACTCCAACTGTTAAACATCGATTCTTTGGTGCATCAACTCCTACTGGTTCAGTGGATTACATTGAAGACTTAACACATGATTTAAAACGTTATTTCATTAAAGGTCGTCCTGGAACAGGGAAATCAACACTTTTAAAAGAATTAGCTAAAAAAAGTGAAACATTAGGGTATGATACTGAAATTTATCACTGTTCATTCGACCCTGAATCATTAGATATGGTTTTAATCCCTCAACTAAACATCTGCTTCTTCGATTCAACGGCTCCTCATGAATACTTTCCAAGTCTTGAAACAGATGAAGTGATTGATACGTATGAAGCGTTAATTACTCCAGGTACCGATGAAGCTAATGCCGATCGATTAGCTGAAATCGCCAGTTTATATAAAGCAACTATAAAAAAAGGAACAACTGCTTTAGGCGAAGCAAAAAAACTCCATGATGTATTAGAAGAAATTTATATTAAAGCCATGAACTTTCAAATCATTGAAGGGATTTATGAACAAATTAAATCTGAAATTTATGACTTAATCAAATAGAAAAAGAGGTGTATCAATTTGGATACACCTCTTTTGTATTGGCTGTGTTTTAAATAAATGTTGATGGTTAAAGTGATTAATATTAACTACACTCTTCTAAAACACAGCCTATGATTTAAATGGATTAGGTTTTTATTTAAATCGTTCTTAGTTTAAAAGTATAGGTAAAAATAGTTTGTTAAGGGTATTGATACTGGGGTAAATCATTGGTTTAGACAACCTTTAAAAATTGAGTACCTATATGAACCATGATCCTATATTCAGGTGCTTATCATACCTAAATTTATCTTCCTCGTCACTCACTTTCACCAAACTTTTTACAAGATTATACATTTTTATTTTTCTTAGCGAATTATTTCAACCAGGTTGAATTGTTTATTTTCATATTCGTACTTACAAATGGCACAATTCGAAAAAGCACCATTCACCATCGCTTGTTTTGCTTCCTCTTCAGTTATCCAGTTTCTCATGAAATGAAAACAAGCTCCCGCATGTGAAACGGCTAAGACGATTTGATGATCGTCTTTTTCCATAATCCCAAGGCAAGTTTCTTTCATTCGTTGTTTCACTTCTTCTTGAGATTCTCCCCCATAAGGAACGAAAAAGTCTTTATATCCCTCTGGCGTTTTTGGATTTAAGTCTTCGCTTTCACCTTCAAAGGTTCCGAAATTCATTTCTTTTAATCCTTTTAGACGTTGATAAGTAATGGACTCACCAACGACTAATTCTAAGGTGTCAGATGCTCGTTCAGCTGTTGAACTGTAGAAATGGTCAAAGTTAATTCCCTTTAATCGCTCTCCCGCTTCTTTTGCTTGAATGATTCCTTGCTCTGTTAGAGGTGAATCACAAGCCCCCTGAATTTTTCGACGAACATTGAACAGTGTTTGCCCATGTCTCATTAAATAAAATGTTTTCTTCATGTTTATTCCCCGTTTTATGCTTATTTTAACAGTTTTACACAACTTATGTAAAGCGTTTCTATTTTAGGATTTGATTGTAATAGAAGAAATAAAAAGTTTTATCTTTTTTAGGTTGTGTTTTAAATAAATGTTGAGGTTTAAAACCATTGATATTAACTACTATATATCTTGTAGTTATCGAACAATGATGTAAGTAAATTAGTATGTTTTAAAGAAATATCAACACGCTTCTAAAACAGAGCCTTTGTATTTAATTAGCGGCGCTTTGACTTATCGTTGCCTTTAGCTTCTTTTTTAACCAATAACGCCTCCATTTTAGTTTTAATTTGATGATAACTCACAGGATCAAATAATAAATCATTCCAAATTTTCACCTGATTATCACGCATTCCTGCAATGACCTGTTCATAATTTGGACGTACAACGACTGCAACGCCTTCTTTCTTTTTAATTTCTACTGTGACTACTTCTTTTTGTCTAGTTTCGAATTGTTTAACAGAACCATTGTTAGTATCTTTCCACATATTTCTCTCTCCCTTTGCTTATACAAATTAAAATACATCTGATGCGACTATCATTTTCATATTGGCAGAATGCCCTGCGTCACATTAAACTGTATGCTTAGATGAATGAAATATGCAAAAAAATTAAGCTATGCACTTAATTTTTTTAAGAACATGAATCACCATACTCACTTATCCAAACTACTCGACATTTTCCCAGGAAATATCTATAAAAACGACTACCATTTTCGCATTTAAAAGAATACTTATTTTTTCAGCAATTGCATTCTCCACATCAATATTTAATCCTCCCCATACAAGCAATATAGCCCTTCCTTAATCAGATGTTATGACATGGCGTTCATCTATCTTCTTAAGCGTCTAAATAAAAGCAATGAATTTTTTACTTACGAATGTTAAGAAGTTTGAATAAACGGTCATCTTTTTTTCATTTGTGTTATAATAAAACAAAAGATTAAAGAGTAATGGAGTAATAAGATGCAAATTATTATTAATGAGGTGCCAATTTATTTTGAGGTTCAATTTTCAAAACGTTCGAAAATAAACTTAGATGTCAGCCCAGAAGGATATCTGACATTAAAAGTTCCGACTAAAACAAGTGAAGATGAAATTATGACCTATATGAAATCTCAATCAAAGTTTTTATTAAATCTTCAAGAAAAATTAAACAATCGAAAATATATTTCAAATCAAAAATCATATGATAATGAAGAATTATTTTTATATTTAGGAAAAGGATTCCCACTTCATGAATTACTAGATGAAATTCCTGAAACAGAAGTCGAAATTCAATCCCAACTGAAGAAATTATATACGAAAAAGACAAAACAGTATGTAAAGAAACGTGTCACTCATTTCGAAAAAATCATTGGCGTCAAAGCTAAATCAATTACCGTTGTTGACTCCCCTCGCACATGGGGAACTTGTAATTCAAACAAAGATTTAACGTTTAATTACAAGCTTTCAATGGCTCCAACCAACGTCATTGATTACGTCGTCATTCATGAGCTATGTCATATTCACCATATGAATCATGACCGCTCCTTCTGGCGTAAAGTCGGTATGTATGATCCTAATTATAAACAACACCAAGCTTACCTTGAAAAATTCGGTGGTGTTATGACTATCTAAACGAAAAAAGCACTTTAGTAGTTCTAAAGTGCTTTTTATCTATGACATAGCTATAAGCTATAAAAATCAAAATGGCGCGCCTGGCAGGAGTCGAACCCACAACCCTCTGATCCGAAGTCAGATGCTCTATCCAATTGAGCTACAAGCGCTAATTTAATATTTGCGACTATTTAAGTTTAACATAACTTTTTTCATTTTACAATATATTCCTTTTGATTTTTATCACTATTAAAAACTTAAGCTTATTCCATACCTAAATTCTAATAATCTTAATGAAAAAAATCGCCGAAATGACGATTTTTTATTTTTTCTTTAATTGTGTGTGATAGACAATTTGACATCCTAGCTTTCTTGGAATGAAGCGATTGAAGAAGAGTAACACTCGGTTAGAAAGACCTGGAACAATTAAAGTCTGTCCTTTCATCAACTCTTGATACGCATACTCTGCGACTTCTTTTGCCGTTGGAACTTTTAATATTGACTTTGCTACTTTAATGTCTGCTTTTTGTTGAAACTCGGTATCAACTGGTCCTGGACAAAGCACACTCACTACAACCTTTGATTGTTTTGCTTCTAGTTCTTTTGCAATCGCTTCTGTTAACTGCAAGACATATCCCTTACTCGCATAATAGGTTGCCATTAATGGACCTGATTGAAACGCAGCAGTCGAGGCGACATTCAATAGATATCCTTCATCTTGACGGACAAATTCTTTTAAAAACAGCTTACTTAAATAATGAACACTTTTAATATTTAAATCAATCATATTAAATTCATCTTCAATATCAAGATTTAAAAATTCACCATATAAGCCATAACCCGCATTATTAATTAATCCTACAACGTGATAACTTTGACACTTTTCATGCAACTGTTTTAAACTGCTAAGATCAGATAAATCAGCTGGCATTATGATGACCTCGCGTAGATAGTTAGATTCAATCTTTGCTTTTATTTGTTTAAGTCGATCTACTCGTCTAGCTACAATGATAAGATCATGTCCTTGTTGAGCTAAAACATCACACATTGCTTCTCCAATTCCTGATGAAGCACCCGTTACAATGAAATAAGACATAGTCGCCTCCTCCTTATAAAAGAAAAAGAAGAAAGCAAAACCATATTTTAAACAAATAGAGTTTTGCATTCTTCCTTCATGAGATTATTTTTTCTCACATGATTTTGCTAAAATTTCGATAGCTCCCTTAGCTGCCTGTTGTTCAGCCTCTTTCTTTGTTTTACCGATTCCACGACCTAATGTGATGCCATCTAATAAAACGATCGCCTCGAATGAACGATTATGGGCTGGACCTGTTTCAGAGACAATACGATATTCGATTGCCTTTTTAGAGTCAGCCTGTACAAGTTCTTGCAAGGTACTTTTATAATCAAAGACTTGTGTGACTTCACCTTTTTGATAAGCTTTATGGATAATCGTATGAACAAATGAATACACGGTATCCATTCCTAAATCAAGATACATCGCACCGATAAACGCTTCAAATGCATCCGCTAAGACAGTTGGACGTTCACGTCCACCTGAATTTTCTTCACCACGACCAAGCAACATTAGCTTTCCTAAATTTAAATTACGCGCGTAAGACTCTAGAGACGGCTCACAGACTAATTGGGCACGAATTTTAGTCATTTCCCCTTCAGATAACGCAGGTTTTAAATTAAATAAGTAATTCGATACCGTCAACTCTAAGACTGCATCTCCTAAATATTCAAGACGTTCATTATCCTCAATTTTTAGGTGACGATGTTCATTGACGTATGATGAATGTGTAAATGCTTGACAATAACGGTCAAGTTGTTTAAATGGGATCTTATTTTCTTTTAAAAACTCCGTTAATTGATCTAAATACGCCATGTGTTTTCACCTCCATTCAAAGACCAAATAATTATAACCCTTTTCCTGTTATTTCACAAGTGATTCAAGCTAAGACGACGTGTTTCGACGAAAATAGATGATATTTTCGCCGAAATCATTCACTCATTACTCTGCTTTTAATGCCTGACTAATTTTTGCTACGACATCTTTAGATACCGTTTCGCGTGCCTGACGAATCGCATTCATTAACGCAATTGAATCTGATGATCCATGTGCTTTAATAACTGGCGCTGAAACTCCTAATAAAATTCCACCACCAACTTCTGATGCATCCATACGCTTTTTAATACGGGCAAACGCTGGCTTTAATAATAAAGCTCCAATTTTACCTCGAGTGGATGACATTAATTCTTCTTTAATTAATGATAATAACGATTTAGACGTTCCCTCTACTGATTTTAAAGCGATGTTTCCAGAATAGCCATCTGCTACAATGATATCCACTTCACCTGCAATCATCGTTTTCCCTTCCATATTCCCAACAAAGTTGATCGTTGGATCCGCTGCGATTAAGGCGAATGCTTCTTTTTGTAAGTCAGTTCCTTTTCCATCTTCAGTTCCAATATTTAAAAGCGCCACTGTAGGATTTTCAATATTCATCACTTCACGTGCATAAATAGAAGCGATTTTAGCATTTTGATATAAATATTGAGGTTTAGCGTCACTTGTTGCTCCCGCATCACATAAAATAGTATATTTATTTTCTTTGATCGTTGGCATCACTGGTGCTAAAGCTGGACGCTCCACTTCTTTTAAACGTTTAACGACTAATGTTCCCGCTGCAATTAATGCTCCTGTTGCTCCAGCTGAAACGACGGCATCAATATCACCTGTTTTCGCATCTTTACACGCACGAACCATTGATGAATCTTTAAATTTACGAATCGCCATCGCAGGATCTTTAACGTCCATCGGAATCACTTGCTCACAATGAACAATTTTAATACGGTCATGTGGTTCTTTCATAAACTTTTGAATTTCTGATTCAATTCCATATAAGCTAATTTCAATATCATCAAATTTTTCAACAGCAGCATAGGCACCTAAGACAGTTTGTTCTGGCGCAAAATCGCCACCCATGGCATCTAATCCGATTTTAATCATGTATTTGTTCACCTATCTCTTCTATTTTATTTCACTAATTACCATTATAAACTATTTCATAACAGAAAGAATACTATTTTAATCAAATTGGTGCATTTCATTAGCAACAGTCTCTTGAATATAATCACGAAGTCCTAAGAATTCATTATTATGATGGAACTCATCTGAACTCACAAGATGATAAGCATCCTGCATCGCAACTTCTAGAATTTTATAGTCTTCAACGAGATCTGCCATTTTAAAGACTGGCGCACCTGATTGTTTTTCACCAAAGAAATCCCCTGGTCCACGAAGTTTTAAATCCGCCTCTGCAATTTCAAATCCATCGGTTGTTCCTGTCATAATTTTTAAACGCTCTAAACTCTGCTCATTTTTAATATCACTCATGAGTAAACAATAAGCTTGCTGACTTCCACGACCGACACGCCCTCTTAACTGATGAAGCTGTGAAAGTCCAAATCGGTGTGCATCATAAATCAACATTAAGTTCGCATTTGGAACGTTTACCCCAACTTCAATCACCGTTGTCGAGATTAAAATTTGCGAACGATTCGCGACAAAATCTTCCATGACGGCATCTTTTTCAGCTTGTGATAAACGTCCATGCATTAATCCAACTTTTGCTTTCCCCTCAAAATGATGTTGCCATAAATGATACACTTCAACGGCATTTTGAACGTCCATCGCTTCCGATTCTTCAATGAGTGGCGTAATAACGTAAGCTTGTTGCCCTTGATCTAAAATAGTATCTTGAATAAATCCAAGTGCACGATCGAGTTTGGAGCTATCGATCAAGAACGTTTCCACCGGTTTACGACCTTGTGGCAATTGGTTAATAATCGAGACATCCATATCTCCAAATGCTGAAATCGCAAGTGTACGTGGAATAGGTGTTGCTGTCATCATTAAAACATCAACAAAGTCCCCTTTTTCACGCAACATCTTTCGCTGATTAACCCCAAATCGGTGCTGTTCATCCGTAATAACAAGTCCAAGTTGCTTAAAGATGACATCCTGTTGGATAATGGCGTGCGTTCCGATAATTAAATGAATCTCACCACTCGCTAGTTGCTCTAAAATTTCTCGTCGGCGTTTCCCTTTAACCGAGCTACTTAAAAACTCAATTTTAAACGCCGGATAAGGCTTAAAGAGTTCTAAGAGTGATTTATAATGCTGTTGTCCTAAAATCTCTGTCGGCACCATTAACGCCGTCTGATACCCAGATAGCATAACCATTAATAAACTAATCGCCGCGACGACTGTTTTCCCTGATCCAACGTCCCCTTGTAATAAACGATTCATGCGACTTCCCGAACGCAAATCTTGTTTAATATCTTCTAATACCTTTTTCTGAGCATCCGTAAGCGTAAATGGCAGTCGATTCATAAATTCAATAACTTGGTGTTCATCAAAAATCTTCTCTGCTCCTTGGCGCTCACTTTTCGTTTGATAACGTAAATATTGGATTTTCAATTGAAATTTTAATAATTCTTCATATTTAACACGTCGTTGAACTTGTCGTACTTGCTCTTTATTTTCCGGAAAGTGTGAAAACAATATCGCATCTTCATAAGAAATGAGACGATACTGTTGTCTGAGTTGAAGCGGGAGGTCATCACGTAATTGCATCGCATACTGATCATAGGCCTCTTTTACAATCTTTTTGAACGTTTTAAGTGGAACTTCTTTTAGGGAATAGACCGGTTCAATCCCTCGTCCATCTGCTGTACCCATTTTTATATCAGTAGCAGTAATCACTTTACGTCCGAGATCCCATTTACCTGTCACGGTAATCAATGTATCTAGCTTTAATTGATTTTTTAAGAAAGTACGGTTAAAAACAACGACTTTCACAACCTCATGATTCACTAACACATTAAACGTCATACGTGCTTTCATTTTTCCATAGTATTGAACTTGGCAAGCTGTAATAACTTTCCCTTCAACTGTAATTTTTTCTTCATGCATGGCGCGATGAATGTCAATTAACTCAAAGTTTTCATAACGATAAGGAAAATACTCCAGTAAATCTTTCACACTTACAATTTTTAATTGATGTAATTTTTCAAGCAGCGAAGGACCTACCCCTTTTATTTTTTCAACAGGAATACTTGCTAGTGACATTTCATCACACCCTTTCAACTATTTTTTAAATGATTTGGTGAACAAGTGTTCTCTAATTGATATTTTAGCATAAACAGTTTAGGCATTCAAAGCATAAAAAAGATGTGAGGTGAAACCTCACATCTTTTGTAAATTATTCTACTGAGATAATGTATGAGTAAACAGGTTGTTGACCGTCGAAGATTGTAACTTCAACGTCATCGTATTTATTTTCGATGTATTCAGCTAATTCATCTGCTTCATCTTCATCGACACCCTCACCGTATAGGATTGTGACGATTTCACTATCTTCATCAATCATTTTATCCACTAAAGCACAAGCACTTTCGAAACGCTCTGGAACAGACACGATAATATCCTTATCTAAAATTCCGATAAAGTCGTTTTCTTTAATGTCTACACCATTCATTTGTGTATCACGAACTGCATATGTCACTTGTCCAGATTTCACTTCTGTAATCGCCTGATTCATCTCTTCTGTATTATCTTCTACTGATGCATGTTCATTAAACATCATTAAAGCCGTGTATCCTTGTGGGATTGTTTTTGATGGAATAACAACGACATTAACATCTTCCGTTACTTGAGCGGCTTGATTAGCTGCCATAATGATATTACTGTTGTTTGGTAAGATAATAATATTTTTAGCATTTAACTCATCAATAGCTTTTAAGAAGTCTTCTGTTGAAGGGTTCATTGTTTGTCCACCTTCAATCACATAATGGCATCCTTGCTCTTCAAATAAATGCTTAATCCCTTCTCCCGCTACCACTGAAATAATTCCATATTCAGCTTGTTCACGTTTCGCTGGTTCTGATTGTGGTGCATTTTGACCAATAATTTCATTATGTTGTTCCGTCATATTTTCAATTTTTAACTTCACGAATTCACCGTGTTTTTGTGCTAAGTTTAACGCATCACCTGGTGTTAATGTATGAACATGTACTTTAACGATATCTTCATCTTGTACCACAACAATTGAGTTTCCTAATTTCTCTAAACGTCCACGGAAGACATCTTCTTTAAATGGTGTACGTTCTTCATCTAAACGGATGATAAACTCTGTACAATATCCAAATTCTACCTCATCACTCGATAAAGCTGTTTGTGCAGATTCTCCTGTTGCTTCTGTTTGAGCTTCTAAAACAATTGTTTCTCCTTTTAACGCTTTTAAGAATCCTTCAAAAATATAAAGTAATCCTTGTCCACCACTATCAACAACACCAACTTCTTTTAAAACTGGTAATAATTCTGGTGTACGATTTAATGAAATTTGCATTTCATTTACTACTAAATCATATAAATCAACAATTGTTTCAACTGTTTCATATTTTGCACCAGCTGCTTCAGCAGATTCACGAGCAACGGTTAAAATTGTTCCTTCAATAGGCTTCATAACAGCTTTGTATGCTGTTTTAACTCCACTTTCTAAGGCTTTAGCAATATCTTCAATATCCGCTTCGTCTTTCCCCTCAAGACCTGTTGCAAATCCTCTAAATAATTGTGATAAAATAACACCTGAGTTTCCACGTGCACCCATTAATAAACCACGTGATAAAACTTTTGCAACTTTTCCAATTGAAGCTTCTTCTAAAGAAACTAATTCTTTAGCTCCAGCCGTCATCGTCATACTCATATTCGTCCCTGTATCACCATCTGGAACAGGGAATACGTTAAGCTGGTCTACATATTTAGATCTGTTCGCTAAGTTGTTAGCTCCATTAATTACCATTTGTTTAAATACGATACCATTAATCTGTTTCAACGACATGAATAATACTCCTCCTAGCGATCTAACCCTTTAACTCCTTGTACAAACACATTAACTTCTTTAACATGTTCTCCGAAAGTTTTTTCGATCACATATTGAACTTTTTTCTGAATTTCAAAACATACTTCTGAAACTTTAATTCCGATTCCGACAATTACATATAAGTCTACAATCAGTTTATTATTTTCATCTGCGCGCAGTGTAACACCTTTACTATAGTTTTCTTTTCCTAAAACAACAGCTAAACCATCTTTAACTAAATTCTTTGAAGCCATCCCGACAACACCATAACATTCTGTTGTTGCATTTCCAATGACTGTTGAAAGGGCATCTCTTGAAATGTCAATTCGACCATATTCATTTTTAATTTGGACTGTCATATGTGACAAACCTCCCTCATCGCTATATTCTTACTTTCAATTTTACTATATATTATACACATTGACAAATATAAAATGTCATCTAGAAGGTGTAAAACTGCCTTAACATGACTATTCTCTGCATTTCTTTCAAAAAAACTTGCTAATCCACAAAAAGTATGATAAATTAATAGGAGTCTTAGATAAGAATGTGAAGTAAGGAGGTTTTTACTAATGGCTCGTGTTTGTACAGTAACTGGACGTCGTACTAAAACTGGAAACGCTCGTTCACACGCAATGAACGCTTCAAAACGTACTTGGAAGTCTAACGTTCAAAAAGTTAAAATCTTAGTTAACGGTAAACCTAAAAAAGTATACGTTTCTGCTCGCGCATTAAAATCAGGAAAAGTAGAACGCGTTTATTAATAACATAAAAAAGGTTATCTCTTCGGAGGTAACCTTTTTTATGTTATTAAATAATTTTTCATATCAATCTTTATTGACTCAAACATAAAACTTATACAAATGGCCGGCCACTTCATTAGGTGCAAAAACATACAACTTTAATTTGTTAAGCCTTTATCATTGCACAGCTTCTGCAATGAGATACCGGAATTACCAGCGAAAGATAGAGATAGCAAGCAAATATTTTCTCTTGTTGAGAAAGTAAACAATTAAACAAATTATTTACATTTTTACAACTTCTACTTCTTCTTAGTCCACATTTTGATTTTTTTCATGGGCCTATTCGTATATAGCTTTTGATGCATAACGATGAAGTTCCTCATTATCTTCTCATTTTAAGGATGATTACTTCATCTCTCTCTTCTCTCTTTAGTCAATCCAAATTCGAATTTTAGAATCTTTCGTATCAATCGTCATTAGATCTCCCATTACCTCTGAATCAATCAGTGCTAAAATTTCTTCAATATCTAGATTAACATTTTCACCGACTTTAGCATTTAATTGCTTTTGAACAATTCCCATTTTTAGAACGGCTTTAGCTAAATTTAATGGAAAATTAATTTGAA
The DNA here is from genome assembly GCF_001543345.1 of Turicibacter sp. H121. NCBI lineage: Bacteria > Bacillati > Bacillota > Erysipelotrichia > Erysipelotrichales > Turicibacteraceae > Turicibacter > Turicibacter sp. H121. The sequence continues at coordinate 328,964 of NZ_CP013476.1, forward strand.
CTGTTTCTTTTTCTCCCTCTTCCGTCGATAATATGTCTAATCTTAAGAATCGTCCTATCGGGTGTGAATTTACTCGGGCCACTTTTTGTTCAGATTTTTGCATAGCTTGAATCAGTTTCTGACCTTCCTCCGATGTAATGACACCACTTTCTATCATTTTTAATACTCGTATTAATTCTTCACTCATTTTAATCATCCTTTCTAGCTAAAATCATTAATCAATCCAGATTCGTACATTTACTGAATTACGATCAATAGTTATTAAATCACCAATGGAATCTAGATTAAGCAAATCTATCATCTCATCTAAATCCGGTTCAATTCCAGTTCTAGTCTGCGCCTTAATTTGTTTTTGAATAAATCCCATTTTTAAAACAGACCTTGCAAGATTAAGAGGAATATTGATTTCAATGACTTCTTCTTCTTTGTCATGGCTGTCTACATTAATGTGTAAAAAACGTCCCGTCATCCCCTGATTCACCTCATTAACTTTTCGATGTGCTGTATCAATCACCTTGATCAACGCTTGACCATCTTCTGACGTAATAACACCACTTTCTATCATTTTTAAAATCTTTCCTAACTCATCACCCATATAAACTCCCCCTCTTTATCGTTTTAAGCACTCAGTTGCCTCCTCAACAGTGATATCCCCTCGTTCAAGCTGAGATAAACTATCTTGTTTATCGATTGTTTCTTGTCCTGTTGTAAACCCTAATCCTTGAATTGTTTGATCAAGCATTCGTCTAACGGTTGGATAAGAGATTCCAAGTTCACGTTCAACCTCCTTAATATTCCCACGATTTTTAATAAAGACTATGGCAAAATTTAATAGTTCCTTATCTAAATAACAAAATTCATTTAATGTGTATTGACCATTAATTTGTGTTTTACATCCTTGGCACGTCAATTGTGTAACTAAAAGTCGTTTATAGCAAATAGGACAATGTCCCAACACTTCGTACTGTTTCACCTAAACCCTCCTTACTTTGTCATAATTTTAATAACCGTATTTTTAGACTTCACATTAATAAACTCAAGTGGTGGATACTCCTTCATAATCTTCAGCACTTCTTCTAAGTTTACTAAAATAGTCTGTATCTCTTCTTTACTAAACTTTCCATTAATAGCCTCTTGATCAAACTTAATAAAAGGAGCACATAATCTAAAAAAACTTTTAATCAATCCAAATGAAACTGCCGGCAAATATATTCTCTTCCCATCATCGACAATAAATAATTTAATCTTCTTAGCACGATGCTTTTGTCGCCGTTTTGATTCTTTTTCAATCTCTTTAATTGCTTGCTGAACTGTCAGACGTCCGTCTTCGATTTTCTCTAAAACATAAAGATATGACACTTTAAGCTTCTCTCCTTTCAATTCCTACGTCTCTACATTACCATTATACTCCACGAATCTAAAAATCCAACTCCATAATTAATAATATTAATATATAAATTAATATTATTTAAAAAAACAATATATTTTTTGAAAAATAATTAGTTTTAAATAACTGTTACTGTTTTATATCATTCAATCGTTATTCTAATTCAATGAGCACAAAATAATTTTCAAGCTAATTTAATATGATATCCCCCGTCCTTAAAACAAAGACAATAATAAAAAATAGTTGCCGAATAAATCGACAACTATTTTTAATGTTTTTTAAAGATGTTCATAATACCTACAACAATTGCACTGATCCATTTTGGTAATTTAATCGTATAAAATCTCATCTTATCCGCTCCCCTATTCAAGGATATTAATTACTGTACACTATATGTCCTCATGGAAAAAGATATGACTACAACTTAATCACGACTAAATATCATTAATAAATAACCACTATCAAACGAGACAAAAAAGCTAGATTCAGTTGTCTCATTACTAATGCAACGAATATCATCCTGTGTTAACTCATAATTCGTTAATGGATATTTTAAACGATTTAACGTTAGATTAGTTACCGTTGACTCTAAGGCAAAAAATGAAATATAGGGCAAGCCTGGATGATTGATTTCATGCTGACCTGAGGCTAACACCATTAAGTGATTTCTTTCATCCACTAATGTAATCGGTAAGCCTTTTTTAGCAAACTGAAGTAATAAGCGAATATTAGCTAAGCTATGATCGATTCGTCCACCTAATGATCCATAAATCCGAACATCAGTTGCTTCTTTCGTCATCGCTACATTCAAAGCCACTTCAGTATCCGTTTCATCTTTTTCACTTGGTAATTGAACAAGTTCCAACGCAGAATCTTTAATTTTAGCAAACTCAGATTCCGTCACTGAATCAAAATCTCCAATGGCGATATCCGGACAAATTCCATGCTCTACTAAAGTTAAAGCTCCTCGATCGACTCCAATCACGAAGCTCGCTTTAATATGTTCTAAATCTAACCACGCATTTGGTGCTCCGCTAATAATCGCAATTTTCATTCAAATTACCCCTTAATTTTTTGAATGGCTAATTGACGGTCTACTGCATTAAACACAGCTGATCCAGCAACTACCACATCTGCCCCAGCTTCTTCACATAAGCGGGCTGTTTCCTCGTTAACTCCACCATCAACTTCAATCACATAAGATAAGTTTTGTTCTTGACGCCACTGATTTAATGTCGCAATTTTATTTAATGAATCCGGAATAAAGATTTGACCTCCGAATCCTGGATTAACTGACATAATTAAAATCCAATCTACCTCTTGTAAAACATGTTTAATCATTTCAAGTGGTGTATGCGGATTTAAAACGACTCCACACTGCATCTCATATTGCTTAATTAATTGTAACGTACGATGTAAATGACGGCATGCCTCTACATGAACTGTAATAATATCTGCTCCCGCCTCTTTAAAATCTTTAATATATTGATCCGGATTTTCAATCATTAAATGAACATCAAATGGCAACTCTGTATGAGGACGTAAACATGTCACAATCCCTGGACCTAATGTAATATTAGGGACGAAATGACCATCCATCACATCAATATGAATATAATCCGCTCCTAGTGAATCAACACATTTTACTTCTTCTGCTAATTTTGAGAAATCAGCAGCTAAAATTGATGGTGCAATTTTCAACATCTTTCCTACTCCTTCATGTCTTAATACTTCGGTTTACGAGTTTTAATTTCTGTTAAGAACTGTAAGTAGTTCTCATATCGGGTTGGGATGATTTCTCCTGCCTCCACAGCCGATTTGACAGCACAACGAGGTTCATTTTCATGCAAGCAACCTCTGAACTTACACTGCTCTGAACGCTCATAGAATTCGATAAAGCATTGTGATAAATCGATAGGTTCTAATTGATCTAAATCTAAAGAACTAAATCCTGGTGTATCTGCGATTAAGCCTTCGCTTAACTTATGTAATTCAACATGTCGGGTTGTATGTTTTCCGCGTCCTAGTGCTTTTGAAATTTCATTAACCTGAATATCTAATGTATGATCGATTGAGTTAAGTAATGACGATTTTCCTACTCCTGATTGACCGCAAATCACAACAATACGATCTTTAATTAAATCACTAATCGATTCTAATCCAAATTGTCGTTTAGATGAGGTTTCAATGACTTCATAACCAATTTCACGGTAATAATTAATCGTTGGTTCAATTGATTGTTTCTCTTCTTCACTCAATAAATCCATCTTCGTTAGCACAATAACAGGTTCAATGCGATTCATTTCAATAACAGCTAAAAAACGATCTAACAACTTCGGACTGAAGTCGGGTTCTTTCACTGAAAAAACAACTAATGCTAAATCTACATTAGCAATAGGTGGGCGCACTAATTCATTTTTTCGAGGGCCGATTTCCATCACATAACCATTTCCATCAGATTCAACTAAAAACTCAACTTCATCTCCTACTAACGGAGTAATTTTCTGTTTACGAAATAATCCTCGACTTCGACATTGAATCATTTCTTTACTTTCTAAATCTTCAACGTAATAAAACCCACTTAAGGCTTTTAAAATAATTCCCTTTTTCAAATTATCACCTACTAAATGATCAGGTTCACTCATCATTTTCTTTATTGTCTATTATTCTTGTCTCGTTGAAGATGATTTTTCTGGAGTCTTTGCGACATATAACGTAACACTAGACTTCACTTTTACGCGTGTTCCGATAGCCGGTGATGTTTTAAATACATCACCATCTTCATAATTCTCATCTTCAATATAAATGACTTTTGCATATTTAAGTCCGATGTCTTTTAATTCCTTTTCTGCCTCTGTCACTGTCATCGTTGAAACATCTGGAACATAAACTTCAGCGACTTTATGAGTGGCAGGTCGATAGATAATGACATAATAAAGCGTGATGGCACAAATTAAGAAAACAGTGAAAGAGACTAATAAAGCTGAGTTTAAAAAGTCAAATTTCTTTCCTTTTCGTCCTTTACGCTTTTTCTTTGATTTCTTAGCCATTTCTTCTGATACCTCCTTCTTCAGGTCAGACATCACCATCGTTTTTTCAAGTGCCTCATCTTTTATACTTTCACTTAGAAGAGGCTCATCGACACGCTCAGTTGTTAACGCTGAGTTTAAATCAATTAATAATTCATCAACACTGTGGTATCGATCGCTTGGTAGCTTGCAGGTACAACGACTAATAATGTTATCTAAACTATTCGGTAATTCCTCTTTGACTAGCTTGATTGAAGGCATTTCTGCTTCTAAATGTTGAAGGGCAATATTAACCGCACCTTCTCCTTTAAAAGGCACATCTCCCGTTAATAATTCATATAAAATAATTCCTAACGCATAAATATCTGAGCGCTCAGTTGCTAAATTTCCACGTGCTAATTCCGGTGCTAAATAATGAACCGAACCCATAATCGTGTTCGTTTGTGTCATATCTGCCTCATTACTTGAAAGAGCAATTCCGAAATCAGTAATTTTTACAACTTGATCATCAGTAATCATAATATTTTGCGATTTAAGATCGCGATGAATGATATTGTTTTGATGAGCATATAAAACCCCCTCAGCTAATTGCGTCATAATATGAATCACTGTTTGAGGTTCTAACGCTCCATGTTCACGTAAATAATCTTTCAATGTTTTTCCTTTAACATATTCCATGACAATAAACGGCTGTTGCTTATAATCACCAACTGTATAAACATGAACGATGTTCGGATGATCCAAATTAATCACTTGTGCTGATTCACGTTTAAATCGTTTAATGAAACGTTCATCTTTCGAAAGCTCATATCGTAACATTTTAATCGCTACATGTCGTTTTAGTGTACGGTCATACGCTAAATAAACATTAGCCATTCCACCATCACCAATTAGCATCTTAATGTCATAGCGCGAATTAATCGTTGTTCCGATAATCATAAAGAGTCACTCCCTTCGAGGCGTTCGCATAAAGCCACTGATATATTATCTTTTCCTCCATTACGATTCGCCACTTCAATCAGTAAATTTACTTTTTCTTCTGTTGACGTTTGTTTGCTTAAAATAGCAAGAATCTCTTGATCATCTACCATCGATGTTAACCCGTCTGTACAAAGTAAGATGGCATCTAATTGATAATGCTCTAACACAAGATAATCAAATTTCAATTCTTTATTCACCCCAAGAGCATTCATAATAATATTACGATGTGGATGATTTTTTGCTTCTTGTTCAGATAGTTTTCCTTCTTCGACTAGTTTACGAACGAAGGTATGATCCTTTGTAATCTGTCTTAATTGGTGATGGGATAAAAGATAAGCTCGACTATCCCCAATATGTGCAAATGCGATAAAAGACTTAGTCATCACAGTTACAATAGCTGTCGTTCCCATTCCATGTGAGATATGATGATCTTCAATATACGTCAAGATATCTTGATTTACTTGATGTAAAATCTTCTTTAACCATTTTCTCAATATTTCTGAGTCATCAAATGTTAAGTCCTCATTAAAGTATTGCTCGATTGTTTTTAATACCATGGCACTTGCGACTTCTCCCGCTTCATGCCCTCCCATGCCATCGGCTACTACAATAATTGAGCAATGTTGATTTTTATAAATTTTAACAGCATCTTCGTTATGTGGTCGGATTTTTCCGACATCAGTCTTATAACACATCTGGTCAAACATTCTATAAAGCCCCCTCTTTAGCTCTTAACTGTCCACAAGCCGCGTCGATGTCACTTCCTAACTCGCGTCGAACAGTTGCATTAATCCCACGTTTTTTTAATGTCTTCTCAAATTGTTCAATATGTTCAATTGGTGTACGATCAAACCCACGTTCCGGTACATAATTCACCGGAATTAAATTGACGTGACAATTCATTCCTTTTAATAAGTCCGCTAATTTTGTTGCACATTCTACTGTATCATTGACATTTTTAATTAATCCATATTCAAAAGTGATACGACGATGTGTTTTATTTACATAAAACTTCGCCGCTTCCATTAACTTTTCTAATGGATAAGCACGGTTAATTGGCATTAATTGCGTACGCAATTCATCGGTTGGTGCATGTAATGAAATCGCAAATGAAACTTGAGGATGATGCTCGGCAAAATCATAAATTTTCGGAACAATCCCACTTGTTGAAACAGTAATATGACGTGCTCCAATATTTAACCCTTTATCATCATTAATAATATTAATGAATCGAGTTAAATTATCATAATTTTCAAATGGTTCTCCAATTCCCATCACAACAATATGACTAACACGACCTTCTGTTTCATCTAAGTATTGTTGAACACGTAAAACTTGTGCTACAATTTCCCCTGCCTCTAAATTACGTTTTAAGCCGCTTAAGGTAGAAGCACAGAACTTACATCCAATGCGGCACCCAACTTGTGTCGTCACACAAACAGAATAACCATAGTTGTGACGCATTAACACCGTTTCAATTAAGTTTCCATCTGCTAATTCAAATAAAAACTTTGTTGTTCCATCACTTGCGATTTGTTTTTTACGTTCTGATAAGGTTGTGAAATCAAATGTTTCACTTAATAAATGTTTTAAATCTTTCGGTAAATTACTCATCTCATCAATTGATGGCACACGTTTTTTATATAACCAATCAAAAATTTGTTTCGCACGAAACTTTGGTTGGTTATTGGCTACTAACCAATTCTGCCAATCTTCAATATTTAAACTAAAAATGGATTTAAACTCCATATTAGCACCACCATTTCTACTAAATTCGTTAAAGTCATTGCTGTGTCAGTCATCTATCTATATAGAAACAGATCAATCATTTACATTGCCTAACTCAAAGTTATAGTCTTAAACTATCCTAAACTAAGGCTAACGCCAGAAATAATCACGTTTACCGATGTAAAAAAACGACTGTTTCTTCTATATATTATCCTGCTAAAACACAGATTCTCATGCAATCATTTCTGAAATTAAGCTTGGCGCTTTAAGCAAGCAATAAAGAAACCATCTGTTTGATAATCACCTGGGAATAATTGAACCCTTCCTTTTTTCGTTTGCTCGTGTAAAACCTCTGGAAGTCGATTGACTAATGTTGCATCGAGTTCATATTCTGGATGTTGTGCTAGGAATTGCTCAACCATTTTATCATTTTCTTTACGATTTACGGTACATGTACTATAAACCAGTGTTCCCCCTACTTTAACTAATGGGGCAACTGTATTTAAAATTTTCTTTTGAATCATCATGATTTCATCTAAATCCGAAGGTTGTTTCGTAATTTTAACTTCTGGATGACGTCTTAAAATACCTAATCCTGAACATGGAGCATCCACTAAAACGGCATCAAAGCTATCTGACTCATAACGTTCATTTAAAGTTGTTGCATCTTGCAATGTCGCTACGACGTTTGTTAACCCTAAACGTTTCACATTATCTTCGATTAATTTAATTTTATGCTCATAAACGTCATGGGCATAAACCGTTCCTGTTTGACGCATTAACTCTGCTACATGTGTCGTTTTTCCACCAGGTGCTGAGCATGTATCTAATACTTTCGAATGATGTTTTGGTTTTAACGCACGTGCGACTAGCATTGACGATTCATCTTGAACATAGAACCATCCTTGCTCAAAAGCCTTCGTCTTAATCACATTACCTTTTAAAATAACTAGTGCATCTTGGCTCAAATTACCATACTCACATGTGATGCCTTCCGATTCAAGTTTTTGCTTTAATTCTTCACGTGTTCCACGAACACCATTGACACGAATCGTCACATTGACACGCTCATTATTAGCACGAGCCATCTGAATCGTTTTTTCCCAACCGAATTGCTTACTCCACAATTTAATCAACCAAAGTGGATGTGACGTTTCAACCGCCAAACGCTCCGCCTCATCTTTAATCGTATCAAGACTTGGCAATGGGGTACGTGTCATTTCACGTAAAATAGCATTCACTAATTTGCCATTAAATTGCCCTCCACGTTTTTTAGCAATCTTAACCGCTTCAGAGATTGCTGCGTGTTCTGGGACACTATCTAAAAATAACATTTGATATAGGGTCATTTGAATTAAAATACGAACCCATGCTTTGACTTTTCCGTTAAAGAAGGGTGTCACATAAAAATTCAATAACTGTTCATGTTGTAATGTTCCATAAACCAATTCAGTCATGAAATTTTTATCTTGAACTGTTAACTCATTTTTTTCAATTTGTTCACTTAAAGCATGATTACTATAAGCTCCATCTATTAAAATATCGGTTAACGTCTGCAATGCCAATTCGCGGGCATTTGCCATAATACCACTCCGTTCTCCTGTTTACCTGATGTATGTATAGTGATGTCATTTTATATTATAACATAATCTGCCTACTTTCATCTGTCATTTCACACAATTCTCCCCTAAATTCATCAGTCTTTCCTCATTGATTGAGAAATTTTAAAAAAGTTGCTTCTAAATTAGAAGCAACTTTTTGATTATTGTGTTTTATCAACAATTTTACGCCCGAAGTTCCCTTGAACTTGTGAACTTTGTAAGACGTTCGTAAACGAGTTTGGATCGACCTCATTTAATAATTGTAAAGCAATATATAATTCATAGCTTGAAACAACCATCATTAATAAACTACGATTTTGATGCGTGTAAGCTCCCTCCGCATTAATAATAGTAATCCCACGACCTAATCGACTTTGTAAAGTTGAAATCACCTCATCTTGCTTATTTGTGACAATAAACACTGTATAGCTTTGATGTGGAGTATGAATACGGTCAATAATTTGCATTTGAACAAAGATTAATAAAATCGTATATAATGCAATTTCCCATCCATCAACACATCCTGCAATTGCAATAATCACACAGTTTACAGCAAATGAGTATTGACCAAATGACCCTTGCGTTCTCATGGATAAAATTTGTGATAAAATATCAAGTCCTCCAGTTGAACCGCCATACTTTAAGATCGTTCCACTACCTAAAGCATAAATCATTCCACCAACAACGATATTTAATAACACATCATCAGAAAAAGAAATTTCTGGAACAATATTCAAACCTAACGTCATCAGTGTTACCGTATATAGCGTATGATAGGTGAAACGTTTCCCAATAAACTTATATGCAATTAGTAATAACGGGATGTTAATGGACCAAATAAGCATTCCAAGATTAATCTTAATCCCCCATGCACTATAAAGGAATCGACTAATTAACTGAGAAATCCCTGTAACCCCACCTACATATAACCCCGATGGGTTGATAAACCAGTTAATTCCAATGGCGAATAGCAAAATCCCAACCGAAATCATTGCTAAACTTTTAAATTCTTTTTTTAAATGTTCTGCCTTAATAATACCCATTACCAAATTCCTCCACTTCCGTTTTTCACGCAGCATTCTCTCTATTAAAACGGAATCTTTGATTTAATTCTTGAGAAATTATAACATGTTTTCTCCCGACAGGAAACGAAAAAATTGTTACTATTTTGTGTACATCTACATACAATTTATCCCATGATTTTAGACATCATTATTCCATGAAAAAAAGCACCTAAAAAAAGGTACTTTTTGTCTATGCTTCATAAATAATCATAGCCGAATAACTATAAACCTGTCCCTCTGTATCACTGAAGTGAGAGATAGAGTATTTAATATCTATGACCGATTGATAAGGTAATGTTTTTAAAAATTCATTGACGACACTTTCTAAATCTAGCTCATGTTCTTCATCAAAACATTTCACTTGAACCGACATTCTGTCTCCCTCCTATCACATTAAAGACAGAATACCATTCGAAGCTTTGAATTTTTGTCAAAAAACAGAAATCTATTTAATTTCTTTTCTAACAAAGTGACCTTGAACCATCTCACTACGCACGACGTTTGTGAAAGCATGATCATCAACCATTTTAATAACCGCTAATGCTTCATATAACTCATAACTTGATAATACTATCATCAACACACTTTTATTATTCTTTGTATAAGCACCACGGCCTTCTAAAACCGTAATTCCTCGATAAAGTTGTTTTTGAATCGCATCAATCATTTCATCTTCTTTACTCGTTACGATATATAATGTCAAATTTTGATGAATCGTATGAATTCTATCCACGACGACGGACGTAATGTAAATTGAAATAATAGTATATAAGGCTGTTTCCCATCCTTGTGTAATTCCAGCTAATAAAATAATAACTGCATTAATACCAAATGAGTACTTTCCAAAAGAACCATTAAACTTCATTGAGATGTATTGTGAGACAATATCTGTTCCCCCAGTTGATGCACCAATTTTTAAAATCATTCCTACACCAACACCGATTAACACCCCACCAAATACAGCGTTTAGTAAAATATCATCAGAGAATTTTCCCATGGGAACTAATTCTAAAATGATGGATTGCAACACAACTGTTAAAATACTTAAGACAGCAAATCGTTTTCCAATTGAACGCCACGCTAAATATAAAAGTGGCACATTCAATAAGAAAATTAATCCACCTAAACTTAATTGAATCCCAAATGCAGAAGAAGCAAAGGCTATTATTAACTGCGCAATCCCTGTCACTCCACCTGTATATAGATTAGCAGGCGAAATAAACATATTCATCGCTAACACATATAAAAATACCCCTATAATCATAATCCCTAAGTTCTTCAGTTTAATTGAAACTTGTTCATTTTTTAAAATATTCATCTGTTCCACACTCCTTCTCTGATGTCCTGATGAATAATTAGACTTATTCGTTTGAATCTGTGTCTTCTTTTAAATAAGTCCATCCATCTTCTTGATAAACTTTTCCCTCTTTCATTAAACGCCCTAATGCACGCTTAAATGAGGCCTTACTCATTTTAAAGACACGACGAATATCGTCTGGTTCTGATTTATCATAAAACGGCATCGCCCCACGACGTCCCATTAAATATTCTAAAATAATGTCTGAGTCTTCCACAATCGCAAATTCCTTTTGTGGAATTAATGACATATTAAATTCACCATTATCTTTTACACGTACGACACGTCCCTCAACTACTTCTCCAAGACGTGGTTCTTCACGACGTTCACTTTCATGAATGAATCCCATGTATCCTTCTTCTGTAATGACGTTTGTTCCGATTTTACCTGTACGAATTACACGCGCTTTTACCTTTTTACCATGTAATGATTGTGGAGCCTCCTCTTTAACTCCGCCAAACTCTTGTGGGCGAGCTAAGATTGCAAATAAGTAGTTTGATTGTGATTCTTTTAAATAACAATACACATAATCTCCGACTTGTGGCCATAATGATTCGAAAATTGGTAAGTCTGATGGTGCGATTAAAATGTTTTTGTTAATTCCGATATCAACAAAAACTCCTAAATCTTTACGCACATCTACTACTTCAACCCAACCGAATTCTTCTGTTGTCACTGCTGGCTCTTGCATCGTTGCTGTTAAACGTTTTTTTGCATCATAATAAACGAAGACTTCGATTGTTTCTCCAACTTCGATAGGATGCGTTACTTCTGCTTGATGTAAGAAGAACTCTTCACCATCTAGCATTAATGTATAACCAAGTGGCGTCTGACGCTCCACTTTCATTTCATGAAATTTTCCTGCTAACATTTCATCACTTACTTTCCTTTTAAAGTCAATATATTATAACATGCACCAAAATTCGTGAAAAGTGGAAATTGCTTTTTCACTCTATTTAATCGTTTTATGTATCAAATCACATATAATTTTATTATCACCGACGTTACTTAAATCAATCCATCTTTTTCTTATTTTTTAAATTTGAACATCTACTCATTAAATATTCATTTTTAAAAAAACATTTACCGTCATGAGCAGGAAAAAATAAAAGATCAACCCTACCTAACTAAAACCAAAGATTTCTACTCATTCAAACACGATGACAAATCTATATAGAAACAGAAACCTTTTCTACATTTAATATAGCAACTCAAATATATGATAGTCATACCGTGAGTCACCTGCCATGCGAAGCATGTTTCCTCCATTGGTAGGGAATGCAAGGCAGACTATCGTCCAGGGGTCACCTAGCAGCTTCACTTGTGAAACAATCCACCATTGCTAGGGAATGGGTCACCTGGCAGATTGTCGAAGACAATCTAATCCTCAACTGCTAGGGATTTAAAATTTTTTACAATGTAAAAAACTTATCTGGACTTATATATCGAAGCATAAAGTCATGAAAACTGTATGACTTTGCAACATTCATTTTATGTTTATAGCGATTCGGATGAACGTTAATCTGCTCATATTAAAAGCCTTAGAAACTCCTAAAGGGTTCTTAAGGCTTTTTTTCTCTTTCAAATTAAGCAACGAAGTCTTCCTTTTCAACTTGTTCCATAATAAATAATAAATCAGCTTCAACTCGCTCATAACGGCGATGATACGTTAATAATTTATCATTTAAATCAACCGTTAAACTTTTTAACTTTTGAAGATATAAAAATAACTGTTCATTTCCAGTCTTAAGTGGTAATCGTTCCACATGAGCTTCTAATTCATACACTTTTGCTTCCCACTCTTTAATACTCATGGTTGATTGTTTTAAACTTTTTTGTGTATGATGCTGTAAATCCTCAAGTTTTTTATACAATGAAGCTTCTAAATAACCATATTGTTGCCACTCTGAACCTAATGACAATAAAATTGAACGGATACGTAATAAATTTTTTAAGTGTTTCGAGACATGATAAGAGGCAAAAAAGCCATCCTCATATAACACTTTTGCTAACATGAAATTTTTCTTATATGCCTTTTTAATATTCATTCTCGCCATAACCAACACCACCTTTTACTAAAACTTAAGTAAATTATAATATATTTTTAGTAAAAAATACACTATTTTACATGAATAAAAATCTTATATCAAAAAAAACTCACCAGCCTTCGCTAATGAGTTATAATATATTCTTCAAAATAACAATCATTAAACTTAAAATAAAAAGGTGAAGAGGATAAAAAGCATAAAAGAAATATTTATTCAGCTTTATTGATCCTTTCTCTCCATTGTATTTCGAAATTGGCCATAAGGCAGCAAGACAGAACAATTGAGCAACACACTGTAAATACACTAAAACTTGTAGAATCATTCCAAACCCATCGGTCGTCACAAAGCCATATCCATCATGAATAAAAGATGAAACAGAGGACCACATGCCAATCGATTGACCATATAATAATAAATTAAGGACAACCAACATAATACTCATACGAGTTTTATTTTCAAAAAAGAGATACATCATAAAAATGGTGAGAATTCCATAAAGGTCATAGTCTGTTCTTAAATTTGCAGCTATTAAGCCTATGAGAATAATAAATAATCCCCCTATAAATTTAAATCCTTGATCTTTAGAGATATTATCATATCCCCAAATGGCTAATAAACCTAAAGCCAAGGTGAAAAAGACATTTTGGTGAGTGAATTCTAACCATCTCCCTGAAATAGCAATATCAAAAAATGGCTCGGAAATCAAAGCAAAAATACTTAATCTTAATAAATATTTTTTCCGATTACGCGTGTGATAGAACCCATTGACAACCAAAAAAGCAAAGATTGGAAATGAGATTCGTCCAACTAAACGCATGATCACCATCATTCCTTCAAGCGCAATAAACGTGGTCATATTTTCAGTATATCCTTGTAAAAAAGGGATGATAATTGCACCAATATGATCAATTAACATCGTGACTAGAGCGATTATTTTTAATTGTGAGGCATCTAATCCTTTTTTCTTTTCAATCACACAACCTTGACTGGTATCTAACTGATTTCCTAATTCCATTCAAGCACCCTCTCTTCCAAAATTTTCTTAAATTATAACATGAATCACTCAAAATAACCACTATAAAAAAGACAGTCAAACATGACTGTCTTTTAAATAACTAATCTAAATCACAAACTAAACGTCCTTCTAATAAACTACGTCCAATTGTTTTTCCAAGTGTTAATACGTCAGCTAATTTTTCTTCATCAGGTTTAAAGCATAACTTAACCGGTTCAACCATTTTTAATTTTAATTGTGTTAAACGGGCATGAACATTATCCACCGCTTCTCCACTCCATCCATATGAACCGAAGGCTGCACCAAATTTTCCACCATGAGTCACTGGATTCATTCCTGTTAAGACATCCCAAACGATTGGCACTGCATCTTTATTCACAGTTGTTGCTCCGATAGCAATTGCATCAGCTGCATATAAATCCGCAAATAATTGTTCTTTTACCTCTGGGAAGCTCTTAATATCTAAATCGTATAAACGAACTGTGACATTCGGGTTAACCATTACGATTCCTTCTTTAACTGTCTCAGCCATCATCTTTGTATATCCATAAGCTGATGTGAATGGAATTACCACTAATTTTTCTGTTGAGAAGTCTTCCGTTGACCATTCTTTATAGATATTCATAATTTCTTCAATGCGTGCATCTAATACCGGTCCATGTCCAGGGCAAATCATCTTAATATTTAATCCCGAAAGAGTCGCAATTGCTTTTAACACATACGTTTTAAATGGTGCGAAGATTGGATTATAATAGTTTAATAATGCATCCATGTAGTCGTCATTTTTTTCTACTGGTAATTTTGACATTAATACATCATCAAACGCATAATGACTACCAAATGAGTCACATGTAAATAAAATTTCTTCTTCTACTAAATAACTATAAATAGTATCTGGCCAATGTAAGTTTGGTGCTGAGATGAATTTTAATGTACGCCCACCTAAATCTAATACATCATTCATTTTTACAGCTTGTGATTTGAAATCAATATTCACAATGTTACGTAAATAACGAATAGCTACGGCTGAAGCAATAACCGTAATATTTGGATTTAATTTGATTAATTTTTCAATTGATCCTGCATGATCGGGCTCTGTATGATGAACGATGATATAGTCGATTTCATCAATTGAAACATGTTTTTGAATTTTTTGAAGATAATCTTCAAAATAAGGCGCTTTCACTGTATCAAATAACGCAACCTTGTCTTCTCCTTTTACAAAATAAGAATTATATGATGTTCCATATTTTGTTTCCATAACAACGTCAAACACTTCAAGATCGTGATCTTGAATCCCTAACCAGTAAACATTTTCAACTAGCTTCAAACTCTCCATTAACTGATCTCTCCTTTAGAAAATTGCGAAGTATTTTATATAGTTTTTTTACCTTTAAAGTTTAACATACTATCCTTTTTATTCCCAATAATATGCACTTTAATTTTAAACATTATTATGTTTTAAATTTATTTCTACTCATGTAACTCTAGTGGTAGACCATCTGGGTCTCTAAAAAAGACGAATCTTGTATTAGTATATTCATCTAGACGAATCTCTTCAGTCTCAATTCCTTTATCTTTTAACATGTTAACAGCTGCTTCTATATCATCTACTTTAAAACAAAGGTGTCTTAATCCACATGCTTCTGGATAAGATGGACGCTTTGGACTATTTGGAAATGAGAATAGCTCAATTTCACTGTCTCCAATTTTTAAATCTAATTTATACGAATTACGGTCGATACGATAATTTTCTCGAATCACTTCAAAACCTAAGACATCCACATAAAATGATTTCGATACCTCATAATTAGAAGCAATAATCGCAACATGATGAATATTTTTAAACATTAATCTCCCCCCTCTTTTATCTATCATTTTACTAGCTTTACTCCAAAAAAACAAACGCTACCTTAAATGATAAATAAGAAATCATCATTTTTATAAATCATAAAAATTTACTGTTTCTATTATTAGCCTATGTGATAAACATTTAATGAGTTTAAGACTTATACCTTCAATAAATAAGCTTCATGTGTGACTATATATAAGCCGAAATATCTTTCAAATTTTTTGAATAATACATAGTTCTTAAGGCTTTTTGATACTCGGTCACCTACCATGCGAAGCATTAATCCTCAAGTAGCAGTGTATAAGAAATCCTACAGTCTAATTAAATTTGTAACTATTCAGCCACCAAGTAAACGAATTCCGTTTCTTGGTGTTTTTGTTAATGATATGTAGCTCTCGTGAATAACTTACCTATTTGTAAGATTTACGTTATAATATCCTTACTATTCCAACTTTAGAAGAAGGTGTCATCTCATGTCAGAATCTGAAATCATCAAAGTTTATCAGGAGGGGATTCAATCCGTTATTAGTTTAGTTCAAGGACTTTCCACTCAAATCTCTGAGTTATCTCAGACTGTTTCAGATTTAGATGCTCGCCTTAAGAAACTTGAAAAACAATCAAATCAAACCAGTCAAAATAGTAGCTTACCTCCGTCAACCGATGGTTTTAAAAAGACAAAAAGTTTGCGTCAACCTTCAAATAAAAAAACGGGTGGTCAAGTCGGGCATCAAGGTTCAACCTTAAAAATGGTAAAAGATCCGGATCTTGTCGTCACACATCATCCGAAAACTTGCCAAGGGTGTGGGTGTTGTTTAGAAAACGTTGAACCTTAAAAAACGATTCGACGTCAAGTTTTTGATTTACCGAGCTTAAGGCTTCAAGTGACTGAGCATCAATCCCAAATTAAAGTATGTCCTAACTGTCACTTTAAAAATGAAGGACTATTTCCGAAACATGTCACACAACCGACACAATATGGGCCACATTTAACAAGTGTATTAACTTATTTCAGTCACTATCAATTGATTCCTTTCAACCGTCTGAAACAATTGACTCAAGATATTTTCAAAGCGACCATCAGCCAAGGAACACTGGTGAATATGACGAAACGATGTGATGAGTTATTAGAAACGACTGAAGCTTCAATCAAAGAAAATCTTTTGGCATCAAATCATCTTCATTTAGATGAAACAGGCTGTTATGTCAATGGAAAGAGACACTGGCTTCACGTGACTTCAAATCAAAAATTCACGCATTACTTTGTTCATGAAAAGCGTGGCTCTCAAGCAATTGAAGCCAATGGCATTCTTCCCTCTTTCAAAGGAACCGTCATCCATGACCATTGGACCCCGTATTTTAAATATGATGATTGTACGCATGCTTTATGTAACGTTCATCATTTAAGAGAGTTTAAAGGAATCATCGATTTTGAGAACCAACAGTGGGCAAAAAACATGACGAAATTATTACTTGAAGCTAAAACTTATTCAGAAGAGACGGAATCTCCTTTACCCTTATCTAAAATACAGGAGTTTGAGAAACGATACCAACAAATCATCGAAGAGGGTTACCGTGAGAATCCTTTAAAACTGCATGAAAAGAATACGGATTCCGTTCGATTACTCAATCGTTTATCGAAACGACAAGAAGAAGTATTAGAATTTCTGTATCAAGTTGAAGTTCCGTTTGATAATAATTTAGCTGAGCGTGATGTCCGAATGACTAAAACTAAACAAAAAATATCCGGATGTTTCCGAACAGAAAAAGGTGCTCATTGTTTCGCCCGAATCAGAGGTTTCATCTCTACTTGTCAAAAGCAAGGATTAAATATTATCGAAAGTATTGAAACCATTTTAATGGGAAATACGATTCAATTTTCATAACATTCACAAGGAGTACTTCACTAAATGAGCACTCCTTTTTGTGATACTCTTTTCTACTAGGCTGAATAGTTACTTAAATTTTTTACGATATGAAAAAATTAATGAAGGTTATATATAGAAAAAGAACTAAACTTTCGTTTAGTCCTTTTAGAAATTATAATTTGTTTGGTTCTTCGTAGTCAACACCTTTAGTATCAACTGTCACTGATTTCATGACTTGCCCAATGACTGGTTGATCTAAATGGTTACATTCTACGCTAGCAATTTGATCAACAACATCGATTCCTTCAATCACTTTACCGAAGGCTGCATAGCTTCCATCTAAATGTGAAGAATCTTTATGCATGATAAAGAATTGTGATCCAGCTGAGTTTGGAACGTTTGTACGCGCCATAGAAATAACTCCACGTTCATGTTTCACTGGGTTGTCAAATCCATTTGATTTGAATTCTCCGTAGATGCTGTACCCTGGTCCACCAATTCCTAAACCTTGTGGGTCTCCACCTTGAATCATGAAACTACGGATGACACGGTGGAAAATAACACCGTTGTAGAATCCTTTGTTTGCTA
Source organism: Turicibacter sp. H121 (assembly GCF_001543345.1). NCBI lineage: Bacteria > Bacillati > Bacillota > Erysipelotrichia > Erysipelotrichales > Turicibacteraceae > Turicibacter > Turicibacter sp. H121. The sequence continues at coordinate 347,479 of NZ_CP013476.1, forward strand.
ATGAGATGAAGTTACGAACTGACTGTGGAGCTACTTCTGGATATAATTCGATTTTCATTACTCCACCGTTTTCCATTTCAATTGTTGCCACTGGATTCGTATCTTTTGAGTATTCTGTTTGTCCAACATATTGTTTTGCCATGTCTTACTACCTCCTATAGATTATTTGTTAGTTGAATTTCTTTCCAACTTCAATTGGATGTGAACCATTTAAAAGGCTTGCAACATCCATACGTTTTTTACCTGAGATTTGAATATCTGTAATCTTTAATCCGGCATGATCACCACATGCCACCACGATTCCATCCTTTTCAACTTTCACAATCGTTCCAGGTTCAGCATCATATAAATGATTATTTGGTTCGGCCCACCAAATTTTTACTGATAACTCATCTAATTGCGTGAATGCTACCGGCCAAGGGTGAAGTCCACGAACTTGGTTATATAAAACATTGGCTGGTTTATACCAATCAATACGCTCATCTTCGCGCTTAATATTCCATGCAAATGTCGCTTCTTCATGATTTTGAGGAATTGCCTCGATCTCACCTGCTAATAATTTAGGTAATGTTTCTGCTAAAAGCTTCGCCCCAGCGACACTTAATTTTTCAAACATACTTCCTGTGTGATCTTTTTCCTCAATTGGAACAACCACTTTACTAATCATGTCTCCTGTATCCATTTTGACATCCATGTACATGATTGTAACTCCTGTTTCTTTTTCACCATCAATAATCGCTTTATGAATCGGTGCACCACCACGATATTTTGGTAATAACGAAGCGTGGACATTAATACATCCGAACTTTGGTGCATCTAATAAAATTTTCGGGATGATTTGACCAAAGGCAGCTGTAATAATTAAATCTGGATTCCAATCTAAAACTGTCTGATAATCTTCTTTAATTTTTTCAGGTTGGAACACTGGGATGTTGTGCTCTAACGCTTTTTGTTTAACTGGTGTTGGTGTTAAAATACGTTTACGTCCAACCGGACGATCAGGTTGTGTGACAACCCCAACGACTTCATAACCTTCTTTAATAATTGTTTCTAAAACAGGAACTGAAAAGTCAGGAGTTCCCATAAATACAACACGTGTCATGTTGTCCCTCCTCTATTGTAGCTCAAATCACATCTAGCATATGGATGTGAGATTAAACGATAAATCTAGACTCTAATTATTATTACCACATCTATCGACATTTTACTACCATCTTTAATAAGTTTTTTTAATTAATTAAACTGATTTGGAAAAAAATCAAGTGATAGGCTCACTGAACCTTCTTGGAAATACATTAACAGCTGAGACAAAATAGCTCTTAACCTTGGTTCCTGCTTATATTTAATCATAAAATACATGCGGAATCGCTGATTGATTCGCCCAACATACGGCATAGTTGGACCAACAATAATACAGCTATGTCCGAGTTGATTTCGTAAATATTGATTCACTTTATCGCATGCCATAATGAGATCATTATACTCTTCACTACTAATCATGACACTCGCTAAATAATAATATGGTGGATAGCCAAAACGACGGCGCATCTTCATTTCTTCGACATAAAATGCATGATAATTTTGCTCAACGACACATTTCATGACGTAATGTTCTGGACTATAGGTCTGAATGAGCACTTCCCCCTCTAATTCATGACGACCGGCTCGACCTGCAACTTGAGTTAATAATTGGAAGGTTCGTTCAGCGGCTTTAAAATCAGATAAATGAAGCATTAAATCAGCCGCTAAGACACCAACAAGGGTCACATCTGGGAAATCAAGTCCTTTTCCAACCATCTGTGTCCCAATTAAAATATCTGCTTCTTTTCGTTCAAAGGCCGCAATGAGCTCTTGATGTGAACCTTTTTTTGATGTCGTATCTACATCCATTCGCATAATACGTGCACCCCGAAATTGATCTTGTAAATATTCTTCAACTTTTTGAGTTCCTAAACCAAAAAATCGTAATTCTTCACTCTGACAAGATGGACATCGTCTTAAAATGAATGACTCAAAGCCACAATAATGACACTTTAATTTTTGATTTGGCTTATGATAGGTCAGTGAGACGTCACAATTTGGACAATTCACCACTTCTCCACACTCGCGACATTGCATAAAGTTCGAATAACCTCGACGATTTAAAAGTAACACGACTTGTTCCTGACGCTCTAAACGCTTTGCAATCGCCTCTTGCAAAACATCACTTAAAATCATTTGATCACTGACCGTTGAATGTTGACGCATATCAATCAATTTGACCGTGGGTAACTTCGCTGTAGAAACGGCACGCTTCGATAACGTTAATAATCGATAAACCCCTTTTTGAGCACGAGCAAATGATTCTAAAGACGGTGTCGCACTTCCTAACACAACTGGACATCGATGTGTAATTGCACGCTGTTTAGCTACCTCTATTGCATGATAGCGTGGCGCCTCTTCCTGCTTATATGTCGCCTCGTGCTCCTCATCAATAATAATAATACCGATGTCTTTAAATGGAGCAAAAATGGCTGAACGGGCCCCCACCACAATTTGTACTTCTTGTTTTAAAATCTTACGCCACTCATCATACTTCTCACCCATTGACAAAGCACTATGCAAAACGGCTACTTTATTTTGGAAGCGACTTTTGAATCGCCCTGCAATTTGTGGTGTCAAGGCAATCTCTGGTACTAACATAATCGCCTGTTGCCCTTTAACCAACACATTTTCAATCATTTGTAAATAAACTTCTGTCTTCCCACTTCCTGTAATACCATGTAACAAAAAGATATCGCATGCATTTTCCTCGCACGCATGAGCGACAGTAGTCACTGCAACTTGCTGTTCTTGATTTAATTTTAACGCCTTCGATTGTTGATGCACCACATCTGCGTATGGATCACGATAGGCTTCTACCTCGATTTCTTTAATGACCGATTTATCTACAAGTGTTTTCATAATGGCATGAGTAACTTGTAACTCATCCATTAGTTGAGACTTTAAAACGGGGTTCGGCTGTGCTATTAAATATTCTAACACTTGCTTTTGCTTCGCTGCGCGATTAAATGATGATAAATCTAAGTTCCGATCGACAAGTGCGATATATTTAATCATCTTTTTACCAAGCTGATCTTTCACTTCATAAATGAGTTCAACTTGTTTATGTTCAATTGCTTGTTTAACTTCTTTTAAAAGGTTAGCAGGGATTTGCTCATAATCAATGACGCGTGAATTTTGAAATAGCGACGCTAAATTGGGCGATAACGTGTCACTTAAACAAAGAAGCTTTTTCTTATATTTTGCACGCATGGCATTTGGAATCATCGCCTCGAAACATTGAATCATCGTACTTCCTGTTTCTTCACTTAAACTCATTCCAAGCTCACGCAACTCATCATTTAAAACTGGAACGACATCAATCAGTTCTTTAATCGGGCGTAGATTTTGTAACTCCGTCTGTTCTTTTAACGAAATAACAAAGCCCATAATCGTGCGAGGTCCAAATGGAACTAAAACACGAACACCAGGTTGAATTAAATGTGCTAATTCTTCTGGCACCGTATAATCAAAGACTTTATTCACAGCTTTATTTTTAATATCAACAACAACTTCAGCAATCACTTTGGCACCTCCCCAATTCATTACTTTTATTATAACACACGACACATTTTGATAAACGTACGCAAAACAAAAACCTTAGCATTCGCTAAGGTTTAATCATTATTGTTCTTTTAATTCGAAATCAACAACGTCGTTTAATAGTTCTTCTAAAGCAACCCCAACTGGTTTTGCACATTTAGCTGTTGGTAATCCGTCAACATAATCTAATTGTGATTGTCCAGCGTCAACAATTTGACGTGCACGTTTTGCAGCGATGTAAGCGATTTTGTATTTAGAATCTACTTTATCTAATAATTTATCGATTGATGGATAGCGCATTCCTGTCATTACTATTCAACCTCCACAATATTCTTATTATAATATTCTAAGACACGGTTTGAGCGTGAATGCTCAGCTTCAATGATTGCCATAATACGATCACGAGCATTTTCTACCGTATCATTGATAACGATATAGTCGTATTCATGAGCAAGTCCAATTTCAGACTCTGCTTTTTGCATACGTTTATTAATAACTTCCATCGCTTCTGTTCCACGAGTCATAATGCGATTACGAAGCTCTTCCATGCTAGGAGGAGCAATAAAGATGAAGCATGCATCTGGCATTACATTTTTAACTTGTAATGCACCTTGAACTTCGATTTCAAGAACAACGTCTTTTCCTTCATCTAATTTTTGTTTCACATAATCAAGCGGTGTTCCGTAATAATTTCCAACGAATTCAGCCCACTCTAATAATTGACCTTGATCAATTCTATCTAAAAATTCTTCTTTTTCAACGAAGAAATAATCCACACCATGAACTTCTCCAACGCGTGGTTTTCTTGTTGTCATTGAAATTGAATACTCTAAATTATGGTTTTCTTGTTCGAATATTGATGCGCGCACAGTTCCTTTTCCTACACCACTAGGACCTGATATGACTATTAGTACGCCTTTTTCTACTAATCTCATGCATTCACTTCTCCTTAAACTTTCATTCCACTATAATAGCATGAATTTCAACAAAATTAAATAGCTCGACACAGAATTTATCATGAATTATTTTACAGTTCATTTTAGACATTTTAGAAATATCTATACACACAGTATGATTATTATGAGATTTTTCAGTTATTTTTATGTCTAACAGTTTTAAAAAATGATATACTTTTGAATATAAATTCATTGTTAAAGAGGTGATTTTTAATGGCTTTTGATGGTCTTATGACGTCTAGTGTCGCTGCTTCCTTAAAGGAATCGCTACTTGCTGGGCGTATCAATAAAATTTATCAATTATCAAACCACGAAATTTTAATGCAAATTCGTGCGCAAGGAAAAAATCAGAAAGTGTTATTTTCAACACATTCATCTTATGCTCGTGTGCAAATCACAAAGCTTGATTATCAATATCCAGATGAGCCACCGATGTTTTGTATGTTTTTAAGAAAACATCTAGAAGGTGGAATTATTTATAACATCGAACAGATTAACCATGATCGTATCATCAAGTTTACGATTCGTCATATCAACGAACTCGGTGATCAAATGATTAAATTTTTATATATTGAGATTATGGGGAAACATAGTAACTTAATTTTAACAGATGCGACGCATCGTATTTTAGATACGATTAAACATATCTCACCTCTTGTCAATCGTTATCGTTCTTTACAACCGGGTGCTACCTATATTTTACCGCCTACGCAAGAAAAACAACTCCCAACAGATGTTGACTTTGAAACCTTCTCAAGCTTAATGGTTGAAGGTGAGCGTTACGATAAACAACTGGTCGCTAAATTCCAAGGCTTATCTCCACTCATTGCTCGCGAAATTATTTATCGCAGTGAATCGGATTCAATCCAAAATATCTATGACTCGTTTACAAATGTCTTGACTAAAATTCAAGAAGCACCTTCTCCTCATGTCATGATAGCGTCCAAAGAATACTTCTACCTTCTTCCGCTATATCATATTGAAGGAGAACTGATTCCGTGCGTTACATTATGGGACATGTTTGACCGCTATTATTTTGGAAAAGCTGAACGCGATCGTATTAAACAACAATTCCATGATATTGAACGTTTTATCCGTCAAGAATATGACAAAAATGTAAAAAAACTTGAAAAGTTAAATGAGGAATTAGTGAATTCCGAAAAAGCGGAGCAGTATAAAGTTTTAGGTGAGTTAATTTTAGCGAATATCTATCAAATTAAACGCGGTGACTCAGTTGTGCGTGTACAAAACTTCTATTCAGAGAACCTAGAAGAACTTGATATTCCATTAGAGCCGATGTTATCAGCATCTGAAAATGCTCAAAAATACTTCCAAAAGTATACCAAAGCTAAAAATGCGGTGAATTATATTTTAGAGCAACTCGAGTTAACCGAAAAAGAGATTGCTTACTTTGAAACGCTGATGATTCAAATTGAAACAGCAACGTTAAAAGATGCCTATGAGATTAAAGAAGAACTTGAGTTAGCAGGGTATTTACGTAAACGTCAAATAAAAAAACGTAAAACGAATGGAAAACCAAACATCGAGAAATATTTATCAACAGACGGTGTCGAGATTTTCGTTGGGAAAAATAATTTACAAAATGATTACTTAACCCATAAATTCGCCCGTCGTCACGAATGGTGGTTCCACGCTAAAGATATGCCAGGTTCGCACGTCTTAGTTCGAAGCGATGCCGATGAGTTAAGCGAAGCTACGATTCGTTCAGCGGCACAGCTCGCATCTTATTTCTCAAAAGGGCGCTTATCATCAAGTGTGCCTATTGATTACACACGCGTACGCCACGTTAAAAAAGTACCTGCTGCCCATCTTGGATTCGTCAGATATGAGAATCAAAAAACGATTTATATCGATCCAGATGAAAGCTTCATTATGAACTTAACGAAATTAAAATAACAAAAAGGATTCCTTGATGGAATCCTTTTTTAATGAGTTTTCTTTTTATAAACGCTCGTATGTAAAAACTGTTCGTAGACCACTTCCCCATCAGCATTATAGCCATAAAGCGTCGTATCTGCCTTTAGCCCGCCATCATAGATGATCGTTTTAGGACGATAAGTAATGCCATGTAGCGCTTCGGAATTCGACCAAATTTCAACCGTTAGGCTTCCATATTGCGCATAAGTATGAATGTAGATTGGATATTCTAGCGTGTTAATGAACTTTAAATCAATCGCATTATCCGCCATCGTGGCATCTTGACCGAGTGGAACATAACTAACTGGCAAACTATGATTGCGTCGCTCAGTGGCGATAATACCTGCCTTAAGTTGAGCATTATAAAGGGTTGAAGAGACTTGGCAGATTCCCCCTCCAACTCCAGGAACAGCTCTCCCATTTAAAAAAATGGTTGCATTCACATAACCATGCGCCCCATCAACCGGGGACACCTTTTCTGCATAAGAAAACTGTTCACCCGGCATCAAAATCGTATGATTGATTTTAGATGCCGCTAGCTCAACATTTTTAGCACGAGGAATTCCTGTTGGATAATCTGTCGAATAAGAGGAAATCTTAGTGTTGATCATTTTTAACTGCTCAATATCTCGTTCACGAGGATCAGTCATCACATTTGCCTCAACCTCAATCGGATCCATAGAACTTATATCCAGTTCCTCAATTAACATATCCCTTAATTCTTCGGTCAAAATGAGTTGACCATCTTGACCTTCATTTAATTTTAAAATTCCGTAACCAGCCATTTCGAATTTCGGTTCCACTTTTTCAACATAAACCTCTTTCTCAATCATTCGCGCCCATTTTTCAACTTCATCATGATCATAAGTATAGTTGACCGTAAATTCATAACGCATCGGCTCTTTGATTTGAGAGGCCTGTTCCATTAGTTCTAAATCTTTTCCAATCGCAATAATTTCATCAACTAACTGGTCCATCTCTTGATTAACCGTCGGATTAAACTGTGATAACGTTGTTTCAAAATCTTTTTCTCCAACATGAACGATGATTTTCCGTTCTTTATACTGCTTTATTTGATCATCAATCATCGCTTTAATCTCATCTCGATTTAAGTTCGACACGTCTAAATCATTAATGAAGATATTTGGTAAGGCGATGTCTTCATACGCTAACACTAACGCTTTCGCATCTTGAAATTCAAACACCTTATATGCAATGAACGATAAGATAAACACCGTATTTAAAGAAGCAATGATTAAGCGAATGATTCGTCCTTGATTCATCTCCATCTCCTATATACCTCCTTTGTTAATGATTTTAGTGTCTCTTCTTAGGTTGTCGAGTGAATGTAATATTTATTCTCACAGACGACAATTTCACCAATTTTTTGTTTTGAAGTCAGCATTTTCCCAGTTGTTAGGTGCGTGTGTTGACCTTGTTTTTTCACTTCTCTCTCATATACCTCATCCCAATAAAAAATAGGTTGCCCACATAACTGAGACTGGATTCTTAATAAGTAGATTTTATTTTGAAGTATTAATCGTTGCTTTTTCGTCTCATTTAACCGTGTATATAATAACTGAAGAGGATTCTCTTGACTCATCAGCACTTGTTGTTGAATATTTTCATAGAGTCGTTGCCATTCACTCTGTTTTGGAAAATTTTCTATTGACCATTTGGTGAAGCTCTCATCATAAGCATCCCGTTTCGCTAATGCGTTTGATTTCACCCTTGGAATAAATAATCCTGACGGACTCACATGATACTGACTCCGGATGCGATTAATCGATTCATCTATTTGATGCTTGTCTAATCTAAACGTCGATTGATTCGTTGAAATAAGTGTTTTTAAGACTTGTTGTCTCAAGGTTAATTGTTCGAGTTCATATAATTGTTGAGCCATCATTTGACTAATATCAGATGAAAAACATTGAAAATGAGTTAACTTTAATCGTGATAAATCAATTAAATCAATTTCAGATTCATGATTGAGTTGCCCTGAAATGAGCTTTAATGCTACGAATCGCTTTCTGAGTGTCGGTGATAACCGGCACGCTAACGTTTGTAACTTTAAATTTCCACCTTCAATTAAAAAATATTCCCGAAAAATATAACAATCTAACTTCAAGTCCGTTTGATTTTGCTTCGCAACACCTTCGACTTTTACCGTGAACGTCACATTTTGTTTGGTCGTACTAGCTCGAACTTGAATAATTGGAAAATATAGCTTATCATGTGCCGTAAAGGTCACCCGACCATCGTCTTGTTTAATGGGAAATCGAGCTTCATTTTTATAATAAAGCTGAGAGAAGGAATCGTCTAAAATCATTTGAATCAATTCAAACACCGATAATGGAATAAACGATTGCACTCTTAATGCCTGCGGTGTGTATCGGGCTTGATTAATCGATGCTAAACTTCGACTTATTTCATTGATGGAATATCCTTGATGGATGATTGGGAAAAGGTCTGTCTCTTGAAGTAAAAAAGAAGCATCATCAATCTGACGTTGCTTGATGAGATAGTAGCCATAAGCAAGCTTAAAGTGTTGTTCAATCTCCTTTGAGACTTCATCAGCTGACGCTGGAACTTCTTGTTGTTCAAGTTTTAACGTTTCATCAAAGGTCACCACGAGTTGAGGAAGCGCCAATAACTGTTTAGGCTGATGAAGATGTAACGTTTGGGCCATGAGAAAATAGTCCTTATTAAATAGACAGATTTCCTGATGAGCGCCTTTTTTTAGTGAACTTTTCCATTGCTTGAAATGAGTTCGATATGTCTTTAAGTTTTGATAAGGATAAAAATCACCTGTCCGACTCGTCGTAGCTAACCGAGTTAAAAAATTCAAGTTATATGTTCCTATCCCTACAATATGCGTCATGACGTGTTGCTTCGCCAAATCAAGCATCCAGCCATAACATCTCGATTGCTCCACGATAATGGAATGACTCGATGGATAAAGATGACCGTCTGTCACCACAATGAGCTGGATTTCTTCCTTCTCCTTTTGTTTCGTTAACATGCCAAATGTGGTTTCAAGGGCAGACGATAACACCGTCCATTCATCACCACATCGTTCTTCTAGCCGCTTGTGTAACGCTTCAGTAAGTAGCTCTTTATCTATAATAAACTCTTGATTGACAAGCCAATCGTCTTCAAATTCATTCCCAAATAGTAAAATGGAAAGTTTATGGGATACATTTAATTGATGAATGGTTTCATGAACAATCTGCTTGAGGTCTTCTAAATAAGGAAGCATACTTGCTGAGCCGTCAATTAATAAAACTGTATGCAATAAATTATTTCTTGTTTGATCGTTTCCAATCTTATAAAAATAGCATGTCCTAGTTAGTTGTGGTGTTAAACGTAGTTGCTTTCTTCCTAAACTTTGAACACTTATTTGAACTTCTTTATTCAAAGCAACCGCCCCCTCATATGTAGTCACTGCTACCCAATATATGAGCGGGGCTGTGGCATTATTCTAGCAAACTTTAAAAATAGAAATTCGTCATTTTTTGTAAATCAACGACGCATTCATCATATTTCGATGATTCTTTTTTCATTAAATCTGATGCTAGTCTCTATGGTTGTCAGTTTCTGTACTTTTGCTTCTAACCCTTAACAGAAAACCATTTGACAGTTATAATAGTGAATACAACCATTATATAGGGGGCTTCGTCATGAATTTTATCGCCATCGACTTTGAAACAGCAAATGAAAAACGTGCGAGTGCTTGTTCACTCGGGATGACGATTGTCAAAAATGGACAAGTCGTTGATGAATTATATTATTTAATCAAACCTAAGGAGTTAAGATTTAGTCCGATGAATACATGGATTCACGGATTAAGAGCTCATGATGTGAAAAATGCAAAAGAATTTGATGCTCTTTGGCCTGAACTTGAACCTTACTTTAGAAATAACTTTGTCATTGCTCACAATGCATCCTTTGATATCAGTGTTTTACGTGCGACCTTAGACGCCTATAGCCTTCCTTATCCATCATTTGACTATGGCTGTACGATGCTCTTAGCAAAAAACTTCTTTCCTATGCTTGAAAATGCCAAACTAAATACTGTTAATCATTACTTAGGACTTGAATTTAATCACCATCATGCGGGCGCCGATGCGTTTGCCTGCGCAAATATTTTATTAAAAGTTAAAGATGAGCTTAATTCCTTAACGATTCACGACGTGTTTGATCAAGTTGGAATTAAACCCGGAAAAGTGTATGATAAAGGTTATCAAGCACCCAAAAAAGGGCATTCGACCTTAACTTCTAACCGTCAATTCCAACGAATTACCTCACCGTTGTTTAATAGTCAAACAGACTTTTTCAAGCACAAAACAGTCGTCTTTACTGGTCCTCTTCAATCACTCTCACGCACAGAAGCGATTGCTTTAATCGGCCAATTAGGTGGAACGGTAGGCAGCTCAGTTACGAAAAAGACAAACATTATTGTGACAGGGATTAAAAACATTTATGAACTCTCTCCTGATGAAATGAGCACAAAGCTAAAAAAAGCCATTCAACTAGTGTATCATGGTCAAGAAATCCTCTTTTTAAATGAAGACGAGTTTTTAAAAATTTTAACCTCATCATAAAAGGCATCCTTACTAATCGAGGATGCCTTTTGCTTTAAAAATATTGAATATGAACAACTTTTCCAACTTTAATTAAAATTTCTTCTAGCTCCTCAATAACTCGTAATTTAATGCTCAATTCTTTAGGAAAATCAGGATTTTGATGAGCCGCATTAATGGCCCTACCAATCAGTAATTGAATATGCGTACATTCCTCATACAATAACTTCGCTAAACGTGCTGCTCCATGTCCTTCTTCAAGTTTTTCAAATCTCGAATTCATTTGCACATCTTTTAAAATCTCGACGGCTCCTTTAATCGTCAATACGCCTTCTGTGACTAAATCAATCCCACGAATGGAACCAATCGGTGGAAAACGTGGATCAATATAATCAAAACTCGTCTGTATCTCTTCACCAATTTCTCGTGCCACAATATTTGCGGCTGTTCCTCCACAAATAATTTTCTTCCCGCTACTTTTCATGAGTGTTTTGACAACCTGTTGATCTTCTAATTTCACCTGTGGCGGTCCAGCAAATAAGGTTGCCCATTTGGGTTTCATAACTTTTAAAGTCGCCACCGTTGTGTCATCCCCCGGTTGACCGACATATAAATCAGAACACACGTCAAGCAATAAATTCGTGATTTCACGAGCTGTCTTTTCTTCATCAATGACTGACTGTAAAAAACAAGACACTTCTGGCCAACTCCATCCTAAATTTAAAATCGTCCCAACGCCTGCATGAATCACACCATCACTTGTTAACACCAGTGTATCGCCTTCTTGTAAAACAAATTGACTTTCTTTAATTGTTCGCCCATTAATACAACGCTCTGTACTTTCTAAAGGTTTTACCCCTCCATCTCGAATAAAAAACACACTAGGATTATCGATCTCTACCACATAGACATTATTAGAGACGTCAATTTTAACGATAGTTAAGGTCGAATAGGCAAGCTTTCTCACTTGACAAACCGGGAGGGTATGAACCATTGTATCAACCACCTCATCAATCGAAAGTCCCGCTTTAAGCATCGTAATTGCAATTTTTGAACTCAACGTTGCTAGAATATTTGCTTTAACTCCACTTCCTAGTCCATCCGATAAAACTGCAATCACACAATCAGTCGTTCGAAAAAATTCAACTTTATCTCCACAAAGTTCTTCTCCTACCTTATTTAAACTACGACAAGCAAAATCGACAAAGTAATTCATCACTTATACCTCATTTTCTTGGATTAATTCTTTTAGTCGGGTTAAGGTTACTTTCGTCTCAGCTGTTGTCTCTCCTAGTAAGCTAGCGATTTCTTGTGCTACAATCATCTGTTTATTAATGACTTGTTGAGCCATATCAATCGCATTAATTTTTAACCGCTGTAAATGTTCTTCATGACGAATTTCTTCAGTTAAATCATGTAAAATACAAAGCATTACCTCTTGGTGCTCGATTCGAATAATACTCTCAATTACGGTTGTTTGATTATTATTAAGTGTCAAACGTAACCCTACTAAATCTTGTTTTGACTCCATCACTTCTAAAAAAGGCTCCTCCTCTAAAAAGACGGAAATGGGCAGCTCAATCGCTTGATCTTTCGTAATATCAAAAAAACGTTGTGCGGCCGGGTTCATATCAACAATCGTTAATTCATGATTGACTACTAAAATAATGCTTGGCGTCACATCAAAAATAACATGTGAGTATGTCTCTGCCTTATGCTTCATATAAGGTAAGCACATTGATGGTTCAGCCATATGATTATAAACAGCAATCGCCTTCTGCCGACATGTTTTATACCCGCACGAACCACAATTCAGCTCATCAGCAGATGAATATTTGCCTATATGATTTAAGATCTGTTCAATTTCTTTTTCACTTGGCTGAAGGATGGGGGCATATTTATTTTTAAATATTCGACCTACGTTAACGTGAAGCGGGTAGGTTTGTGAAGCAGGAATTTGATTTGGATCATTAAGTTCCCGATATTTTTTAATTCTCATTTTACGTTTGAAAATATTAACCTCCTTATCACCAATCGCAGGTCCTCCGATACAACTATGGTGGCAAGCACTCATCTCAAAAAAACAATTTTCAAATTCTCTACGCTCAATTCCTTCTAAGACTTTAATACAATCTTCAATGCCATCTACTGGAACAATCTCAATGTTTTTCTTTCGTTTAGTAAAGCAACTACTCATTCCCCCAACTATAGGATACGTTCGTTGACTTTGTTCCGTGGCATCTAAGTTCATCGATTCAACTTGATCAAAATCGAGATGTTCTTCAGAAATCCACTGAATGAGCTCCTCGATTGTAAGGACCGCATCAATAAACTCATCTTCTTCTCCTTCAATCTTTTTTGCTAGACATGGACCAATAAAAACCACCTTCGTTTCATGACCATATTTTTGTTTTAATAATCTAGCATGCACCATTAATGGAGTTAAAACAGGAATAAGTAATGGAATGAGCTTAGGAAAATGTTTTTCAATCAATAAGTTAACTGAAGCGCAGCAACTTGTAATACAACAAGTCTCTTCCATTTCCTCTTGAATCTTTTGATAAGCATTGGTGACCGCTAAGGCACCGACAGCTGTTTCCTCAACATAAAAACAACCTAACTTCTTTAATGCACCACAAATCTTTTGGGCTGAAACATCAAATACACCAAAACAAGTCGGTGCTAAAGAAATAGCGACCTTTTCCCCCTTATTTAAATAAGACTTAACTTTCTCAAGTTCCGTTTCAACCTTTTTTACATTTTTAGGACAAGCCTTTAAACATAATCCACATGCTATACAACGCTCTTCCATAATGATAGCTTGCTCATCTTTTATTTTAATTGATTGAACAGGACATGCTCTCACACAGGCATAACAGTTCTTACAATTAGTTGACTCAAAATTAATCACACTCATCTTACTCTTCCTCCATTACAAGAGGAAGAATAACAGACTTAAAAATATGTTGAACTTGATCCGGTGATACACCTATCACTTCCCCTGTTGGTAACACCAATGAAACAGCCTCTGTACAATGACCTAAACAAAATGCAGCTCTTAGTTCAATACATGTTTCTAAACCCGCAGATTTAATGAGTTGTTGTAACAGTTGAATCACCTCATATGATCCTTTTAAATGACAGGAACTCCCGACACAGATTTTTATAGATTTCATCTTATGACGTCCTCCTTATTTGTGTATAACTACCTCTTTAAAAATATATGACTATCTCTTCAACAATCATGCTCATTCATTACATTTTTTATTGAAAAAGCTAGCTTTGGTTACCTCTCGCAAACCTCGCTAGCTTTTTTTATTTTTCTGACAAATCCACCTTATTTCCGAACATTTCGACAATCCTTTTAAACTATTTCCCGACAACTTTTTCTACCCTCTAATTATCGACAAACAATTTCCCGACACGTTTTTTATCGAGCCTAAAACATTACCTATTTCCCGACATTTTTTTCAGTTAAATTGGAAATAAAAAAAGTGCAAATCTGCACTTTAAACTGGGGATAAATCAATCTATAATTGATATTTTTCTTGATCACTTAATTCCCTATTTTCTTGAATCGCTTGTTGTCTATCCTCATCTGATGATGAATCATCGGTAGAGGAATCTTCATTTAATTCAGAATCCGTTGAACCAGACTGACTAGCATTACTTTTATCGGGCAACACTTCTTGATCTGATTCATCAAGGTGATCATTCGATTCCTCTTCATCTGTATCATCTGCCTCATTAGAGTCCTCTAAAGAAGGGTCTTGCTCTAGTGTTCCTTCTTCCGGAGTCTGAACCTCATCTGATACAGCATCTAATAAACCATAGTTTAAAATATAGTCTTCTAACGTCCAATTGTTTTCAAAAATCTCAGTTGCTACTTCAACTCCAACATAACGAAGATGATACGGTTCATAGAAATAACCAACTTCTGATTCACGATTTTCCGGATAACGAATAATAAATCCATACTCATGCGCATGTGCTAATACCCATTTTCCTTCCTCAGTATCAGCAAACTCTAGTGATAGCTCGTTATTAATCGATGGAGTCGTAATATCAATAGCTAGTCCAGTTTGATGTTCACTATGTCCTGGTCGACTATTGAATTTATCAGCATACTCAAGCCCCATTTCATAGACGTCTTGATTGTATAAATTCTTCTGCACACTATACGAAATATAACCTGTTCTTAGTGTTAATTCATATCCTGCTTCTTGAGCTTTAGAAAATAATAATTCCGTCGCATCAGCAGCGTCACGACGTAAATAATTCGTATTCACTTGAGAATACGGTGTGACTGGCACCTCCACAGGAACAAAATCTGTCGGTGCATAAAATTCATCTAAACGATAATTTTGATTCACTAAAACAAGTAAGCTGTTCGTATTTGGTGTTTCAACGATGTCTTGATAAAATTTAGATTTTACGTTCGGATACTTAGCATATTGCAATGCATAAGTCACCGAATAATTTTCATCTTGACTTAACACTTCATCATAGATGGCAAAACATGAAGAATCAAAGCTACTTGCCGCCATCAACTCAAAAGCTTGATCTGGATTTAAAGTCGTTTCCATTAATGATTTCAAATCAGATAAGCCAAATTGATAAAACAATGCCTCAACTTCTTGTGATTCATACCCTTTAGATTTTAAATTAGGTAGCACAACTGTTTGATATTCATCAATAGCTGAGATAACTTCATCAAGTTTTAAATATGGATTTTGCTTTTCATAATTAACATAACTAAACAAAGTCATCAAATCACTTTCTGTTTCTTTAGCATAGTTTAATAGACGATTTAACGCTACGATATCAACTGATTCCACATATGTATTAAAATCAGGATCAGAGAACCAGGTCTTTATGGTCTCCTCTTCATATCCTTGCTGAAGCAAAGTGGGAAAAAAGACATGATCTAAAAATGTCGCTAAATAAACCACTTCACTCGATTCAAGAGTTGGATAATACTCGGCTAACTGCACATAAGCGTTATAACAATCATAATTAAATCCTTTAATCGTTAGATAATCTGAAATATCTTCGCTATTTCGATCATCCTCGATTAAATTTTGAACAAGGTCAGGTTGTTCCTTTATTAGGCTCTCAATCAGTGTTTTATCATAACCAAGTCGTCTTAACACCATTTCATCACTCATCATATAGGAGTAAAATAATAGACCTGACCCAAGCAAAGTGACAATACCAATAGGAACTAATACTTTTTGCATCTAACAAGCACCCCTTTCCACATCATGTTTAGTATGTACCATCTTTTTTAAAATAAACCTAAAATTTAACAATTAAAATAGATAAATTAACTATCAAATTTGGGGATTTTAAATAGTCATCTGTCTGAAATAGGCATAAATTAATAGTGTATCTAGGAGGTGAGGATATGAGTTGTGAATGTAGTACTCCATCAACAAACAATAACTCAAATACAAATAGAGCAGCAAATTGTGTAGCTGACACAGTCAGATTCATTAATCGATTACAACAAGCGGTTGTTCCAACTGAAATTGGTTGCTCTCGTTGTAATACGCCTGTATTAGGCGAAACTTCTAAGGCTAATACACGGCCATTTATTTTATATCTTCCAAATGGTGAACCCTTTAGACTAGCCGTATTAACAGATAGTCCAAATGAACCAATTCCAGTCTTTCGGGTCGAAGATGTTAATGGAAATTGTGCTACCTTAAGAGCTTTAACAACAAGAAGAACTTGTTGTATGAATGACCGTGATATGCTTAATGAATTTAATTCAAATAATCCAGAGTCAGAATTCATTCCGACACGTTCTTGTGTCACTGTCAACTTAAATGATTTTATTGCTATTCAGTGTTTAGATGATGTATTCTTAAAATTAGAGATTTGTGATTGTATTTAAAAAAAAGAGGATTAATCCTCTTTTTTTAATATTTAGGGAAACTCACTATACGGCCTATCGCAGTGAGCATAAATTATAAAGTGTAAGGGGGTGAACCGTGTGAGTTGTAGTTATTATCATACTATTCATTGTGAAACTAGTCCTTCTTGTGTTGAGAAAAATTGTATAGCAGACACATTAAAATTAATTGATCGATTACAACATCAATGCCAATCTAAAGAAAAGGAAAGTCTTTGTACACGCTGTGATAAGCCATTTCTAGGACATCGTTCAACAGCTAATACTCGACCAATTATTCTATATTTAAAAAATGGCGATCCATTTGAAATTATCTATTGTGAAGAGAATACTTCTGCCTCTCATCTCATTTTTCGAGTTGAAGAAGTCAAAGGGAATTGTGCAGTTTTAAGATTATTAATTCCAATTTGTCCATATCATAATGAGGAAATAAACTTATATTCACCTTCTACATCTAAACTCTATAAAGTTACCCAAACATGCGTAACCATTAATTTAGATGATATCAGTGCTATTCAATGTCTTGATGACGTTCATTTAAACTTAAAAGGGTGTCAATATTAGTTTAATAAGTGAAAGAAGCCAACTAACTGGCTTCTTTTTATAAATGTAAAATTCTAATTCCTTCAATGTCTGCCAATGAAATAGTTTCAACGTCGTCCATCAAATTATCAATGGTGATGTGCCGATCATCTACAATTTCAATCATTCCCGATTTTAAACTTCCATCTTTTTTTACAATTTGAACAATTGGAGCTTTCATCATTGAAGGTCGATTGGTTAAATCTTGAATAAACATTAAAATCTCTTGTTGTTTTTCATCTAACTGCAATTCAGAACCATTTTGTTCAGCACCTTCGCTATTCATAACATGAACAACATCCTGATTACTTTCATTGACATCATTTATCATCACCTCATTATCCTCTGCTTCATGAATAACACTTTCTTCTGTAATCGAATGGCTATCTTCTTCAGCTAGAGTGTTTTCTTCAGATAAGTCGCTCATCTTTTCTTCTGCCAGAACACCTTCTTCATAGAAGGGGCTAATTTCTTCTTCAACCAAAGTATCTTGTTCATCTGAAGCATTTATCTCTTTTTCATTAAAGAATGATGTTTGTGGATGCTCTCCATAATCGACTAAAATATTAACAGTTTCATACGGACAACTCTCTTCTTCATAAGAAGCAATCGCTTCTGACTCATCAACTAATGGAGATGTTGGCACTATACTTGGTCGCTCTTCAACAACTTCACGGATGGTCACATTGGATGGAATTAATGATTTAAAATTACTTTCACTCATCTGATCAAAATTATGAACGTAATTATCCGCTACAATATCTTTTGGCTTTGGCGTTGGTGTTTTAAAAAAGCTTTGTTCGTTCACAAAACATCCTTTATACGTTGTATCAACAAATAAAAGTGGCTCTTTTTCAAATGATTTTGCCATTAAACTAACCTCCCTTACCTTCGTCATACTATAATCTATGCAATCACCCGTCAGAAGTCACTACCAGCTTTTTTTAATTCTAGAGTAGACTTAAAGTAATGAATTTGATTTTATCAAAACATTTCCCTTCAATTACTTATCAATTCCACGATTATCTGATAGAATAAAATTATCCTTATGTGATAGGTGATAAACTTGAGAACTATTTTAAATAAATTTCGGATTTTATTATATAATCCCATTATCGTGTACTTGATTTTAATTATCGGAATTGGAATTGTAGCTATCCAATCTGCCATTCCACTTGCTAAAATCAACTATCCTAACCTTCCGGCTAACTATGCGACGAAGCAATTAATGTTCGTTAGTCTAGGTGCATTTGTCGCTATTTTAGTTGTCATTATTGGTGTGGATCGAATTCGCGCCCTTCGTTGGTGGATTTACGGTTTTTGGATGATTCCTTTATTAGGTTTATTCATTTATAAAAAATTTCATATCCCCATTCCATTGGTAAAAGAAGCAACAAACGGCGCTGTTTCTTGGTATAATTTACCTGGTATCGGAACCATCCAGCCCTCTGAATTTATGAAAATTGGAATTGTGCTAGTTGTCGCTGATATTATTCAAACGCATAATGAACGATATCCACATCTGACACGAACATTTAAAACAGATTTACATTTGTTAGTTAAAATTATGGCGGCTGTCTTACCACCATCTCTTCTTATCTTTAAACAACCTGATTCAGGAATTACGATGATTATTTTATTCTTCGTCGCGCTGATGATTTTTGCATCTGGTATTCAATGGCGTTATATTTTAAGTGTTGGTGGCTTTGTAGTAGTTATCGTTACTTTATTTATTTTATTAGTAGGCGTCTTTCCTGAGTTTCTAACGGAAACATTAAAGATTGACCTTTATAAATTAAGTCGTTTCTCTGGTTGGTTTGACCCCTTTGGAACGATGGGAAATGAAGGAATGCAACTTGCTAAAGGGTTATTAGCCATTGGTTCTGGAAATTTAATTGGGAATGGATTCCAAAGTTCGTTAGTCTACTTCCCAGAAGCTCATACCGATTTTATCTTTGCGGTCATCGGGATGGACTTTGGACTCATTGGAACGTTAATTACCGTTATTTTATGCGGTTTATTTGATTATGAAATTTTAAATACCGCCACATTAAACCGTGGGCATTATAACAGTTATGTTTGTATTGGAATTTTTGGTATGTTATTCTTCCAACAAATCGAAAATATTGGAATGACGATTGGTCTTCTTCCGATCACAGGGGTAACATTACCATTTGTTAGTTATGGGGGGAGTTCTTCACTTTCTTACATGATTTTATTCGGTCTCGTCTTAGCTTCTTATATTGAAGGCATTAAGATTAAACATAACGAAGTCGATTATCATGAGCGTACGCTCTATTTAAAAACAAAAGCCTATATTAAAGACAATGTAAAATTTGATGATTAAAAAAGCTGAACCCTTTTGGGATTCAGCTTTTTTCTATTCATAAACAATATATTGTTGAACTTTTAAAAAGTATACATAACAGCTTACTTTTTTAGTGGGATAAATTTCTTTAATGGCTTTTGAGTAATACTTCATTTGCACCGCGTAGCGCTCTTTTAGCTCTTCATATTGAGTATCAAAATTACGAACATAATCGGTTTTATAATCAATAATCCAAACGTAATCCTCAAATTCTGCTAATAAATCGATAACCCCTTGTAATAAAATTTGAGATTGTTCATGATCGGCAACTTTAACAAGCGTCATGAATGGAACCTCTTTTTTCACACTTATTGCTTTCGTCAATTGTTCATAAAGAGGGTTCTTTGTGAAAGCTAATACTTGTTGTAAATCAATTTTATTAGCCATTGCCTCAGTCATCATTTCTTTTTCTATCACACGAGTTTTCATATCTTGCAAACTCTCAAGCGTATGATCGAGACTTATCGGCAAGTGTTGCATGAATTGATGTAGTGCAGTTCCCGCTTCTGGTCCACTCACTTGTTGTTCTTTCATAAATGATGGACGATCATAGGCGACTTGTGGCTTAACTTCAGGAATCCCTTTAAACATCGGGGTGGTTTCTTCTTCTTTTCGTTGAGAGACGGATTGTTTCGCATTAATTTCAACAAGCGGTTGATAATCATATGAATGATCAAAAATCTTCTCAAAGTCAAGAGCCGGTGGTTGCATTTCAACCTGTTGGTTTTCAATTTCTTGTTCTTCTAGTTGCTCATGCTCGGTAATGATACGTAAACGCCATGAACTTTGATCATCTAAGAAGAACGGCTTCGCTTCACAACACGTTTCGACGATTTCCTTTGAGTCTTTATGCTTTAAGACGGCCGGAATCACCCAATCTGCATAATTTTTTGCACTTAAACGATGACTTGATGGTAGTAACCAAGATGAATCTTTAATCACTTCATTCATTGAAGCCAATTTCTTTTCAGTATCAAAGACCCCCGTAAAAATCAGTTTTGATTTTGCACGCGTCATGGCTACGTATAACAGACGCATCTCTTCAGCTAACATCTCTTTATGGATCATCGACCCTACCACACTTTGAGCAATCGTCTTTTGCTTTAGTCGAAGCACAGGATCAATGTATTTTACAGCAACCCCATACTTTTTATGCACGAGATAATTTCCTAATTCATCTTGACGGTTAAATGTTTTATGAATTTGTGACACAAAGACAACTGGGAATTCTAATCCTTTTGATTTATGAATCGACATAATTCGAACGACATTTTCATTCGCTGTCACCGTCTTTGCTTTTCCGAAATGCTTCCCAAGTGCTTGCATACGATCAATATAATTCACAAACCCATACAATCCTTTTTTCGTACTATTTTCATACATTCGCGCTTTATCAACAAAGACATCAAGATTCGCTTTTCGTAAATAGCCATGTGGGAGTCCTAAAACGAATTCATAGTATAAGGTCTGCTCATAAATACGAATAATCAATTGAGATAACGATGTCGTTTTTGATTCAAAACGCCAACGTTCAATCGTCTGTACAAATTGAGCCACTTTTTGTTTTAACAGTTCATCTTCTCCGGCCTGTCGGTAGTAAAGAACTAAATCATAAAATGAATTAGCTTTTGTTGCCACTTTAATCAATGACAATTCACGCTCAGTGAAGAAGAATAATGGGGAACGCATCAAACCAACGAGTGGAATATCTTGATATGGATTATCAATGACTTTTAAGCAAGAGACTAAGTTAATAATCTCAATCGAGTCAAATAAATCGGTATTTTGTTCCGTAAAGAGTGGGATGTTATAAAGTCTGAAGACATCTTGGAAAATCGTCACACTACCAAGTGAACGCATTAAAATCACAATATCTTGATACGTAATAGGACGATAACATCCTTTTTTACGATCATAAATTTCTTGTCCATTATTTACCCACTGTAAAATCAGACGGGCAATATGATGGGCTTCAATTTCGATAGCATTTAAGTCTGCTTCACTCTCTTCATCAAACTGTTTTTTATCAATTAAATGCACTTCACTTTTGTTAAATTCATCATTATTTTCACCGGTTACTCCAAGCTTTAACATGGCCGCTTCATCATACTCAATTTCTCCAACTGGTTCATCCATGAGTTGCTTAAAGATAAAGTTCGTCGCATCAATGACTTGTTGATGTGAACGATAGTTTTTCATTAGGTCGATTTTATTTCCGGCCTCTTTATTACTTGAATAGACTTGATACTTACCTTGAAAAATGCTCGGCTCTGCTAAACGGAAGCGATAAATTGATTGCTTCACATCTCCTACCATGAAGATCGGAATTTCAGGCTGGGCAACCTTTGCAATTGAGGTAATGATACATTCTTGCATCGAGTTCGTATCTTGATACTCATCAATCATAATTTCTTTGAATTGATGATAAATATCCCTTGCAACATCGGTTGGTTGATCCTCTTGAACTAATAAGTGAAGCGTGTTCCATTCTAAATCGGAGAAGTCAAGCATCTGACGTTCACGCTTCGCCTTCAGAAATCGTTCATGAAACTTCATCACAAGCGTTGATAATGCGATGACTAAGTGTTCACTTTCATTAAAATGGCGGGCATGTGTTTCATTAGAGTACACGAAATACTTCTCTTCAAGTTTTCCTAAACGTTTTTTAAAAGCATCTCGTGCATTTTTACTCTGTTCATGAGCTTCTTTATCATATTGTTTTGCATTAAAACGAGGGAAGGTAGCTAATTTCGTATTTTTAAAGGCTTCACGCAAATCAGCATAAGCTGATTGTTGGCTTTCTTTTAAACGAGTTGCATAAGCGACGTCTTGGTCATAAACTTCTGTCCGATATTTATGATCAATTCCCATGACTTCAGCATCTTTCGCAAATTCACGTGCCTTTTCTAAATCTAAAAGGGCTTCATCAATCGAAGGCGCAATTAGTTTTCCAATTTCCTGATAATAGCGCCATGACTGTAAATCATGTCCATCCCACTCATATAAAGAGCGTAAATTCATGAGCCACTGATGCATCTGTGGATTAGAACGAGCCAACTCATAAACTTTCAGTAACATCGTTTTTAACGCCTCGTCATCGCGATCACTATTAAAGCTCTCACTTAAACAAAGGTAATTCTCATCCTCAATTTCCGCCAGTTCATCAAATAATTCTTCGATGACATCATCTTGTAAAATACCCACTTCAATGTCATCTGCAATTTTGAACACTGGATCGAGTTGAAGTAAGTAATAGTAACGACGAATTAATTTATTACAAAAGGCATGAAAGGTCGAAATATTGGCTGCTGAAATTTTATTTAATTGAGCCGAAAGAACTAAATTCCCTGGTTGTTTAGCAAGTTCTTGCTCAATACGAGCACGGATACGCTGCTTCATTTCAGCTGCTGCTGCTTCTGTGAAGGTTAAGACGAGTAATTCATCGATGTTAATATGATCAATTAAAATTTTTTGAATTATTCGTTCAACTAAGACGGCTGTTTTTCCTGATCCTGCTCCAGCAGAGATTAATAAATCATGTCCTTTCTCATAGATAGCTTGCCATTGTTCATCATTCCATATTGTATCATCCGGCTTTTTAGGAATATTACTCATCTCCGTCTCCTCCTTCCTCTAATTTACATTTCATCGCTTCCAACGCAAGATCAGCTTTCATTTTAGGTAACAGTCGGGATTCGTTTCCTAAGAAATCGGGATCAAATTGACAGATTCCTCGATACTGACAATAATCACAGGCTGTACTTTTTCCGTACTTCATTGGATTAATATTTAATTGGCCTTGCGTAATTCTTGTGGCTGACTCCTCAATCATTTGATTTGTGTATCTACGAAGCATCTGTAATGACTCCCCCGTTAACGTTGCATTTCCTCTTGCTGAGAAGCTTCCATCTTTCTTGAGTGTAATCGGCACAATATCACTTTTTGACTGCTCACTTAAACGCTGGTCACTTAAATGAACGACTTCATAATCTTCTGGTAAATAACCATTCATCTTATATTTTTCATGCTGCATTTGCTCAACTTTTTGTTCATACGCTTCTTGCCGTAATAAATCATCAACATCATGACTAATAAATGGGCGATGCACATGGAAGTATAATAATCCTCCAATCTCAGCTGGCATGTCGATTAACTGTAGAGCATTTGAAACAACGATATCTAAATACGTCAGTAACTGTAAACTGAGTCCATAATACACTTTATCAAGCTCTAAATCCTTTTCACTCGATTTATAATCAATGATTCGTAAATACGCGTGATCACCTTTTTCATTTTTCGCCACATCGACACGGTCAATAATTCCCTTTAACGATAACTTAAAACCATTAGGTAACTCGCGTGATTTTAAGTGAATTCCCGTTGTTTGTTGCGTATCAAAGGGTAATTCAAAGAATAGTGGCTTAAATGCACTATGATTCCCTTGATATTTTAGTCCAAGTAACGTCTTATAGACGACTTGGGTTAAACGTTCCGTTAGTTTCATCATTCGTTTACTTTGACGTAAAATTTTATATAATAATTGCTCACTTAATTCATCGGATACCATTTTTGATAACGTCAAACATTCATCAGGTGTTAAATCCGCAAAGGTACGATTCTCTTTCTTAATCAACTCCGCAATCCGTTTTAAGGCCTCATGATAAAGCTCTCCAATATGCGGTAAATCAAGCTTATATTGTTCACGTTCTTTTAATTTTAACCCATAACGGAGATAATGAGCGAACTCACATTGGTTAAATAGCTCTAAGCGTGAAACACTAGCAACAATTTCATCACTGTATAATTGCTTCGTAATCTGTGCATCTAAATTTGTCACTTCATTTTGATAATTTAAAATTTGCATGATCATTTGGTAGACAATAGGCTGCGTTTCTTGATAATAATCTAATAACGGTTCATAGTACGAACGACGATTCGGATATTGCTTTAACGTCGCAATTAAATGAGCCACCGTTTGTGAATGGGTTGTTAAATGCTCATACACTTCCTCTTCCCATTCACGTCCAACATGATCTTCAGGAGCATCTGGGAATAAACTTCTTAAATGCGCATAAATATACGATGGTAAAAATTCTTTTCCCTCATCGTTACTACTTGCATACGATAACGTTAATGATTCTTTGGGCGACGTAAACACGGTATATAAAATAAATTGCTCATCGATTTGCGTTTGAACAAGGCTTGGCGCTAGTTCAATTCCAAATGCTTTCAATGATTCACGTTCTGTTTCACTTAATAAACTACTTTCCGTCATCGATTTTGGAATTTGTCCTTCGTTAACTCCTAAGACAAAGGCATGCTTAATGCCATATTGTCCAGGTGTCGTTAAATCACTCACGAGCTGATAACGGGCACGACGAAGCTCCCCAATCGACACTTGATCCAGACGTGGTGGAACAGTTGCATACGCCATCTCTTCAATCCCAGACTTAAAGACATTCACGAAGTCTTCTAAGCTAACGGCTTCTTCTTGACCAATTTCAACCAGTTGTTCAAAAAGAGAAAGCAATTGATTCCAAACCTGACCGTGCTGTTTATATAGCTTCAAGTCTTGTAACTCTTGAGCACTTTCCTCGAATAATGCCAGTTTTTGTGGAACTTGACACTCTTCTAGGAAACTAAACGTAGCGATCGCATAATCCTTGTACGTTTTAGCTTTCTTTAACTTCGATTCAAAGGAAGAAATAAGTGTACTGACTTCTTTACGAATTCGATTCACTTTTTGTTCTAATTCAAGGTCGGCATCCGTTTTAACATACCCACGTCCAAGACCTTGATAACGTTCATAGACCCAATCTTCTGATGTTTGCCAATCTGATTTTTTTAGATTTCGAGCTAAGCAGTAGTTTTCTAATAAGTCAACTTGTCGTTGATAAGCTTGATACAACTCATAAAAAGACTGTCCTTTTTTAAATCCTTCGACATTCATTAGCAAACCGGTCTTGATCACCGTAAACAACGATTCGTGACGCCATTGATTTAAGATAACATCAAATAAATGATAAATCATCGTCATTAACGGATGGTATAACATAGACTCTTTATAGTCTAAGAACATTGGAATTTCAAATTTCGTAAAGATGGCCGCAATTAATTCATCATAAGCAGCCGCGTCTCCTGTATAAATGGCGATATCACTATAAGTACACCCATCATGATGAACTAAGTGATGAATTCGTTTCGCGACTTCCTCCACTTCGATTCGACGATTGGCAGCTGTAAAGAAAGAAATCCCCTCTTCATTTGAGGGAACAAGTGGAACTTGTAAAAAATGTTTCTCTAAGTGATTTAGTGCACTTGCCTTAAAGAATCGAGACTGTTCATGTGCGGTTAACTCACATATTTCATAAGTTAATCCTCGTTCTTCTGCCCCATTTTGTAAACGAGTGAGTGTACGCCCTGACATTTCAAACACTTGACTTTCTGAGTTTAAATCGTGTGTTAAAACAACGGTCACTGATTTAGCATATTTCATGAGTTGGAATAAAATTAATTCCTCTTGCTTATTAAAAATATGATAACCATCGACGTAAAAATCACTATTTGCCACCGTTTGGCTGTTGGCAATTTGCTCACTTAAAAGCGTATAATAATCTTCACTCATTAAATATTTATTAAAAGAGACTTGTTGAAATGTTTCGTATAAAACCGCCAAGTCATTAATTTTTTTCGTTGATTGTAATGACCAATTTAGATCTTCATGTGGTTGATTCACACATTGAAATAACTGCGATGGACTAACACAATAGTTTTTAAACTCCGCAATCATTTCACTGACTTTATTGATAAAACCGGGCTTGTTTGCATAAAACGGGAATACTGTTAAGTCTTCCTTTTTTTCGTTCATTACTTTTTGAAGTAAAATAGCCAGTCCCACTTGATCCAAATGATAACGACTTAATCCCCCAGTTTCTTGTAAAATACGATAAGCAAAGCGGCTAAAACTTAATCCTTGAACACGCATTAAACTCGGATGCTCACTTTGCTTCAGTAACTGATACTCCATATGAAATGACATCTGATCGGGAACGATGACATAGATAGGATCCCCTTGTGGTACACTGTCACAAGCCTGTTTAATTTCATCTAAAATAACACGAGTTTTTCCTACCCCAGATCGTCCCACAATGAAACGAATACTCATACTCTCACCTCTTTATCCTTTAGTGTAATATGGTTGATTTTCATGTATGCTAAACGATGAAATCTATTGTTATTATACCATGTTCTAAAGGTGCTAAAAAAATGAAAAAAAAGACAACTCATCAGAAGTTGTCTTGTCAATCATCTATCAATTATTTTAAAGCGTCTTTTAAAGCTTTTCCAGCTTTGAAAGCTGGGTATTTGCTAGCTTCGATTTCAATAGTTTCTCCAGTATGTAAGTTACGTCCTTGACGTGCAGCACGTTCGCGAACTTCGAATGTACCGAATCCTACTAAAGCTACTTTGTCATCTTGTTGTAACGCTTCAGTTACTGTTTCGATATAAGCACTTAAAAATTTATCTGCATCTTTTTTTGTTAACTCAGCTTTTTCAGCGATTTTATCTACTAATTGAGAACGGTTCATAAGTTTTAAATACCTCCTAAGATGTTTCATTGCAAGTAAAAGTTTACCACACCCCCTATAGGGTTGCAAACATTTATTTGCATATTTTGTTGATATAACACTATTTTATCCTATTATGTAATAATTCCGTAAGCTTTAAACAACTAAGCAAAATTTTTCAAAATAATAATAAAAATTCTCTCATCAACAGGCTGATGAGAGAATTTTCGCATACATTATAGCATGATCGCAATTAATCCGCCATTACCTTGGTTGACAATTTTAATTAATGTTTCTTGAAGTTTCATGCGAGCATTTTCTGGCATTGCATATAGTTTAGCAGAAATTCCATCACGAACGATGTCACTTAAGCAACGTCCAAAGACTTCAGTTGACCAAATTGATAATGGATTTTCATCCGCATCTTTTAAGATGTAGTCGATTAAATCTTTACTTTGTTGTTCAGTTCCAATAATTGGTTCAAAAACAGATTCAACATCAACACGAATCATATGAATAGATGGTGCAATCGCTTTTAAGCGTACGCCATAGCGAGCCCCTTGTTTAACGACTGTTGGCTCACTTAAAGTCATATCTTCAATAGCTGGTGTGGCAATCCCATATCCAAGTTGTTTTACCATTTGTAAAGCACCCGCGATTGGTTCGTATTCTTTTTTAATATTTGCATAATCTTGTAATAAATACATTAAATCTGCTTTATCTTTAATTGGTCCAACTAATTCAGTTAAGATTTGATCGTATAACTGATTAGGAACTTTAATTTCTAATTCAGCTAACCCCACCCCAGCATCAAGGGCACTAATATAGCAATCTTCAACGATATCTTCTGCTTTTAACTCTTCAGCTAAGTAGTTGATATCACGAAGCTTATAAAACTCATTTGTACTTTGATTAATTAATTTTAAGAAACGAGCTTTTAACCAGTTGTCATCACTTAAAGCATCCACCCAACTTGGCAATTTGATATCTAATTCTGAAACTGGGAATTCATATAATGCTTCAGTTAACACACTATAGATATCTTTTTTCGTCATATTTTCAACACTTAATGGAATAACTGGAACCCCATATTCATCTTGTAATTGTCCACGTAACTCCGCCACATCTTCTGTTTTTGGATGCGTCGTATTCAAGATGACGATAAATGGTTTATTAATCGCTTTTAATTGCTCGATAACTAATTGCTCAGCTTCTAAGTAATCCTCACGATCAAAGTTTCCAATCGATCCATCAGTTGTCATTACAATTCCAATATGTGAGTGATCTTCAATCACTTTTTGTGTTCCAATTGCTGCGGCTTCAACAAATGGAATTGGTTCTTCATACCATGGTGTATTAACCATGCGTGGTCCTTCTTCTGTTTCATAACCAACCGCACTCGGAATCACGTATCCCACACAGTCAATTAAGCGAATATTTGCTGATACTTCTCCTTCAACCGTTACATTTACGGCTTGTGCTGGAACGAATTTTGGTTCCGTTGTCATAATTGTTTTTCCATTCGCACTTTGAGGTAATTCATCAATCATACGTTTTTTTACGTTTTCATCTTCAACTAATGGAATAACAAGTGTTTCCATGAATTTTTTGATGAACGTAGATTTTCCCGTACGAACTGCTCCTACTACACCTAAATAGAATTCTCCATTAGTGCGGGCAAAGACGTCTCTCATCAGTTCATTAGTTTCCATATCGTAAACCTCCATTTTCACTTATATTTGTCAATATCAATGTATGATGCTTATCCTCTACTTTATGAGAGAATTTAAATAAAACTTTTAAAAACTTTTCTACTGTACTGCGATTGAATGAATTTTTATGATTCACTCTAACCTAATTTGATTGTGAATTAGGCTGCAGGCCTGCGTTTTCTTCGAATTATATGCATCACTGTGTGTCAGATATGATAACTTTTAATGAATTTTATATTCTTGATTATCTTTTACTTTATTCAAACAAAAAAAGGACTTAGCGTAGCTAAGTTCTTTTCTCAATCAATACCATCTTAATTAAAACCATTGATGATGGTTACATCATCATTTTTAATAATTCATTCATATCAGTTGGAACTTCCCCATTAATAATCATTTTTGTTAATTGATCTTCAACTGATTTATCTACTTTACGTCCTACCATTGCCCCAACACTTTGAATCAAAGCACGAACTTGCTCTTCATTTTTCAAATCCATTGTAGAAGCTTGGTCGGCAATATTAAAAAGATCCGCTTGATTCACATTTACATCTTTCCCAAATCGTCCAAAAAGATTATCAAACATAATTAAAACCTCCTCATGTCTCATGTTCAATATAACATATGACACCAGGAGGTAATTTGTACCTATTAGGCAAATAATTTATATTTTTTGTCCAAGCCTAAAAGTTTTTTATCATTAATAAAACTCAGGTTTCATCTCACGAGTCATTAATTGAGCAATTGCAACACGTGGATCTAATTTATTGAAAATAACCTCATAAACTGTTTCAACAATTGGCATTTCAATCTGTAAAGCTTGTGCCATTTCATATGTCGCTTGACAAGTTCGTACTCCTTCAACGACCATCGTCATACTATCAATCGCCTCTTGAAGATTTGAACCACTTCCGATTTTATATCCAGCCTGCCAGTTTCGGCTATGAACAGACGTACATGTTACGATTAAGTCTCCTAAACCACTTAAACCACTGAATGTTTCTTCTTTTGCTCCAACAGCTGCTCCAAGACGTTTAATCTCAACTAAGCCACGTGTGATTAAAGCGGCTTTCGGATTATCTCCATATCCAAGTCCCGCAATGATTCCAGCAGCAAGTGCAATCACATTTTTAATTGACCCACCAATTTCAACACCGATTAAATCATCGACACGATAAACACGGAAATATTCATTATTAAACATTTTTTGAATTTCATTTGCTTTATCTGCTACTGTTGCCGCACAAGTCACGGTTGTCAGCGCACGCTCAATCACTTCTTCAGCATGAGAAGGTCCCGATAAGGCAACAAACGCCTCTAAGTAAGTTTGATCAATTTCTTCAGCTACAATTTCAGATACACGCTTATGCGTTCCAGGTTCAATCCCTTTACTTGCATTAATAATCATGACAGCGTGATCTAAATGCTCATTAATCGTTTTTAAGACATCACGAATCACTTTCGTTGGAACAGAAAGTAAAATTATTTGTGCATCTTTTAATGCTTCTGTTAAATTTGTTGTTGCAACTAGTCCAACTGGTAACTGAACATCTGCAAAGAAACGTGAATTACGATGATTTTGATTAATATCATCCACAATTTCTTGATTTAAGTCATATAATTTTACATTATTTTGATTATCACATAAAACTTGTGCTAATGCTGTTCCCCAACTCCCAGCACCCACTACTGTTACATTCTTAGCCATTATAAATCCTCCTCATTAACCTATCACTAATCACGATTTCTTGCAATGATATGAATTGGTGTACCTTCGAATCCAAATGCCTGACGTAAGCAGTTCTCTAAATAACGTTTATATGAGAAGTGTAATAATTCAGGATCATTTACGAAAATAACAAATGTTGGTGGTTGTGTTGAAACTTGTGTCGCATAGTAAACACGTAAACGTTGTCCATTATGAGTTGGCGTTGGATTCATTGCCACTGCATCCATAATGACATCATTTAAGACATGTGTTACGACACGTTTCTTATGGTTTTCAGCCGCTAAATTTAATGGTTCAAATAAAGTATGTAAACGACGTTTTGTTAAAGCAGATAAGAAGACAATTGGGGCATAGTCTAAGAACGCCATGTCAGTACGAATTAAATCTTCCCATTCTTTCATCGTTTTATCAGTTTTCTCAATTGCATCCCATTTATTTACTACAATCACAACTGCTTTTCCAGCTTCATGTGCATATCCTGCCACACGCTTGTCTTGCTCGATTAACCCTTTAGAGGCATCAATTACAATTAAACAAACATCACTTCGATCAATAGCACTTAAAGCGCGAAGAACACTATATTTTTCAGTTGTTTCATATACTTTACCACGCTTACGCATACCAGCAGTATCGATAACTACATATTTTTGTCCATCTTTAGTGAACTCTGTATCGATTGCATCACGTGTTGTTCCAGCAATATCACTAACAATAACACGTTCTTCACCAAGAAGCGCATTTGTTAACGAAGATTTCCCAACGTTTGGACGTCCGATTAAACAGAATTTTGTGACATCTTCATCATATTCCATTCCTTTTTTCTCAGGCATGTTTAACACAATTTGATCTAACATGTCCCCGAATCCAATCCCATGAACAGCTGATGTTGCAATTGGATCACCTAAACCTAATGAATAGAATTCATAAATTTGCTCCTTAAAGTTTACGTCATCCACTTTATTAACAACTAAAACGACTGGTTTATTTGTCTTATATAACATATTTGCCACTTCTTGATCCGCTTGTGTGATTCCATCACGAGCATTTGTAACAAATACGATAACATCGGCTTCATCCATTGCGATTTCCGCTTGATGCTTAATTTGTTTCATAAATGGTTCATCACCAATTTCAATACCAC
Organism: Turicibacter sp. H121; assembly: GCF_001543345.1. Taxonomy (NCBI): domain Bacteria; kingdom Bacillati; phylum Bacillota; class Erysipelotrichia; order Erysipelotrichales; family Turicibacteraceae; genus Turicibacter; species Turicibacter sp. H121. Next base: position 379,597 of record NZ_CP013476.1, read on the forward strand.
CCGTATCAATAACATTGAATTTACGTGTTAACCATTCTCCACTACTGTAAATACGGTCACGAGTAATCCCTGGCTCATCTTCTACGATTGACACACGTGATCCTACTATACGATTAAAAATTGTAGACTTTCCAACGTTCGGACGTCCTACGATTGCTACTACAGGTAATACCATGTTGCCACCTTCTTTCATCTTTACACAAAAAATAAATCGTTAATATTATAGTAGTTTTTGACGGCATTAGTCAAATTTTCAATCATGAATATAAAAAGGGGGAAATTCCCCCTTTTTATAACTGAAACTTGGAATTTATTATAGTAAGTTTTTTAAAGCGTCCCCAAATAAATCCCCTAATGTTTCATTTTCTACTGTTTCTTGTTGTTGCATATATTTATTGAATTCTTCGCGCTCTGCATCTTCTTTAATACGACGAATACTTAATTCTAGTTTAAAATTATTTGGTTCAAAACGAACTACTTTTACGTCAACATCTTGTCCAATTGATAACGCATCTTCTACACGAGAGATACGTTTTTCAGTGATTTGATTCATTGGTAAGAAGCCAACGACATCTTCAGCAACTGCCACGAAAGCACCACGATCATTCGCTGATTCTACTTTCCCAGTGATCACATCTCCAGATTTAAATGTTACTTCTGTCCAAGGATTTGATTTTACTTGACGTAAAGATAATCCTAAGCGATGTTTTTTAGCATCTAATGAAATAATTTTCACTTCAACTTCATCCCCAACAGCAACTAATGACGCTAATTTCACATTAGGATTCCATGAAGTTTCTGTATAATGACATAAACCTTCAATATATGGAGCAACTTTAATAAATGCCCCTAAGTCCGTGATATTCGTCACTTGACCTTTAATTACATCTCCAACGTTATGTCCGAAGGCTACCCATGGATCTTGTTCAACTTTTTTGATTGATAAAGCTAAACGCTGATTTTGGCTATCAATTGAAAGAACACGTACAGATACACGTTTTCCTTCAGATACAATATCTTCAAGCTTCACTTTATGATCCCAAGATAATTCAGAAAGGTGAACTAATCCTTCTACGCCTGGTGCTACCTCAACAAATGCTCCAAAATCCATTAAACGAACAACTTCACCTTCAACAATATCCCCTACCTGATGGGCTGAAACGAATTGTTCAAATGGAGTTGGTAAAATAGCTTTGATTGATAATTGAAGTTTTGTTCCTTCAATTTTAATCACCTTAGCTGTCACTGCTTGATTTACAGCTAACACATCTTCAACTTTTTCTACTGGTAAGTGAGAAATCTCAGAAATATGTACTAATCCTTCTAAAGCCCCAAAGCGAACGAATGCCCCGTATTTTTCAATACGGACAACTGTCCCTTCAACCACTTCTCCAACTGTTAATGTTGAGAATTGGTCTTCTCGTTGTGCTTTTAATTGCTCAGCCACAACGATTTTGCGAGATACTTTAATTTTTTTATTACGAGCATTGAACTCAACAATACGTACTGAAACGGTTTGTCCTACATATTGTTCTAAATCAGAAACATACACAACGTCAATCATATTGGCTGGTAAAAAAGCTTCCATTCCGATGTTTACAATTAATCCACCTTTTACAGTGCGTTCAACTTTTGCTTCTAATGTTTCCCCTTTTTCAAACGCTACTTTTAAGTCTTGGAAACGTTGATACTCAAGTAAAGCACGGCGAGATAATAAGATTTGCTCATCGTCTACTTTTTTAATCATCGCTTTGATTTTATCTCCAACTTTAATAACTTCTTTAGCTGAATCAACTTTATCTAATGTTAATTCACTTAAATAAATTGTTCCTTCGGTTGCCCCATGGATATCAACAGTTACTTCTTGATTTGTTACACGAACAACTTCACCTTCGATCACATCATTTACTGATGGTAAATCAAAGTTTTCCATTGCTAATACGTCACCCATTGTCATTTCTTCATGGTTGAAACCATCGAATTGTTTCATTACTTTTCCCCACCTTTTACAATATTTATAATTGCATCGATCACTTCATCAATTGTTAAATCTGAAGTATCTACGACTATCGCATCTTCAGCCTTAATTAATGGTGAATGTTTACGTGTTGAATCTAATTCATCACGCGTTTGAATTTCTTGTTTTAAAGTTTCTAAATCGCATGGAATGTTACGTCTTAAATTTTCATCATAACGACGTTGTGCACGAACTTCCACAGAAGCAGTCATAAAGATTTTATAATCTGCATCTGGTAATACGTTTGTCCCAATATCGCGTCCATCCATGACCACATTATCTGTTTTAGCATACTCAATTTGACGACGTTTTAATTCATCACGAACAAATTTATGAGCTGAAACGGCTGAAACATTTTGTGATACAATCGGTTGTCGAATTGCATCCGTCACATCTTCTCCATCTAAGAATACTTTTTTATCATTCGTTAAACGAATACTTGTATCTTGAAGCATTTTTGCAATTGTTTCTTCATCTTCGACATCAATATTTTGATTTAATGCTTTTAGCGTTACTGCACGATACATCGCACCTGTATCAATGTATACATACCCTAACATTTGAGCTACTTTTTGAGCAATTGTGCTTTTTCCTGCTGCTGCTGGTCCATCAATTGCAATTACTTTAGAACGAACCATATTATCACCTCGACTGTAATTATTTTATCACATTATTTCATTTATAAACAACAACAAAATAGGGTTCTCACCCCAATTATTCATAATATTTACAAAAAATAAACTAAACAAAAATCGAATTAAATTCGATTCTGTTTAGTTTAATCAAATTACTTATTTAGATTGTAACACTAAATAGATTATAATGGCTAAAACAACTATTCCTGTCATTAAAATATACATATTTAATGCATTAACTTTATTGTATTTAATAGGTTGAGTAACGACTTCATCCATCATTGTTGCTTCGTCCACTGCTAATTGTTCTTTCTTTTGTTCAGAATAAAAAACTTCTAAACTTGCTTGCTTATGTTCAACTGCTACTACTTTCTCCGTCTCTAATGATTGAGTATTTTGTTTCAATTGATCAATGGTTTCATTTAAATCTGTTGTTAACGGTTGAATCATCGGTCGCTCAAATTCTTCCCACTCACAATCATCTAAATCAACATCTGAATTAAAGATTAATTCAATATTTTTATTAAAAACATCATCTTGATAATTAGAACTTGATTTTTGCTCATTTTCAATAATTTCACTAAAAATAGAGCTAATACATTCACTATCAGATTGTAACTTTCGTAAACGGCCGTAATCATGTTGAACAAGGGCATCTAAATAATCCAAATCTGCGTCCGCATCAAGTGCTAATTCTTCAAATGAATCTTCAAACAGTGATAAACCAGACGGTTCTAATTTAGCATCGCTTGACTCCTCAACTAATGACTCCACTTGAACAGAAAGTAATTCTTGTTCTAATTGCTCCCATTCACTGAAATCTTCACTTTTAATCATTTGGGTAATTTTTGAATAGGTACGGGCCCCATATTTATCGTGTAACGCATGAATAATGTCATTTGAACGTTGACTTAATTGCGTCGTAAATTCATTTACCTCATCTTGACCAATCGATGAAAACATCTCATTCGCATCTAGAGTTGATGTCATCACCTCATGTAGACGAGAAGAAGGCGTTTCAAGTGGTTCATCTAATTCTGATTCAAAGTTAGATTCAATCGAATGAGATGGCGTTTTATCTTTTTCAGGATGACTAAAGTACAATCTTCGTAATTCAGCATAATCCGCCTTTTGTTCCACCTCACTCACACTCCTTTTTCCTAAACAATTTTTATATCATGCACCGACATTTAATATCGATTTATTTACTATTTTGTAAAAAAAACAAATAAGACTAGGTAATTATATCATAATTTTATTTTATTTAGAGTATTAAATTTGAATTTTTTTGTCTTTTTAGTTTATAATAAGTCATGTAATTCAACTGAATTATACGATATCAAACTATCATTCCTGTGAAGGGGGACAAAACAATGGCTAAATTCACAATTGTTTCAAAAGATGAGTGCATCGCTTGTGGTGCATGTGGTGCTGTAGCTCCAGATGTATTCGGATATGATGATGAAGGATACGCAGAAAACGTATTTTCAGGAGATAACAACACTGGTACTGTTGCAATTGAAGCTAGCTTAGAAGCTGATGTTATTGATGCTGCAGAAGGATGCCCAACTGAAGCAATCAAAGTTCAAGACTCACCTTTTAACTAATATTACCAAATCACACATTATTATGTAGGATTTTTTTATGTTTTATTCAAAAAAAGAGCGATTAGTGATCACTAATCGCTCTTTTTTAGAATTGACGCATTTTTGTAAAGCGTAATTTCGGTTTTTCTTTTTTATCATTTGCCATCGAAATTAATGTTTTAACTTCATGTGGCGTTAATGGACGGAATTCTCCCGCCGCAAGTCCAGCTACATCAATGTTTCCAAATTGCTCACGACGTAGCTTCTTAACAGGGAATCCAATTGCATCAAACATCTTTTTAACTTGATGGTAGCGGCCTTCATGAATCACTAATCGAACTAATGAGGATTGATTTTTCTTATCCACTGACACTAATTGAGCTGTTGCTGGTTTCGTTTGATATCCATCAATTTTAACTCCACGAGCTAATGGCTTTAAACTTTCTTGTGTCACGATTCCTTTAACACGTGCTAAATAAACTTTATCGATTTCTCCACTTGGATGCATCATTTTATTTGCAAAATCACCATCATTAGTCATTAATAAAACACCTGCTGTATCGTAATCTAAACGACCAACCGGATAAACACGTTCTGATACTTTATCTTGGAAGAAGTCTACAACCGTACGACGATTCTTCTCATCTGATACCGTACTTACAAATCCACGTGGTTTATGTAAAACATAGTAAACTTTTTTCTCACGTTGTAGCGGGATGCCTTCTACTTCGATTTTTTCCTTTCCAGTTACTTTAACACCTAATTCGCGAACTACTTTATCATTAACAGTTACTTTTCCTTCTAAGATTAGTTGCTCTGCCTTACGACGTGATGCAACTCCAGCATGGGCAATAACTTTCTGTAATCGTTCCATGTAAAAAATCCTCCAATCAGAGATGATACTAAATTCGACAAGAATTTGTATTTAACCATCATTTTACCTTTATTATAAGTAAAAATCAATGTTTAATCCAATCGAGGTGTTATTTCATATGTGATTTAACTCTTAAAAGAAAAGTGAGACTGCTAAAATAGCAGCAAAAAATCCGATTAAATCAGCTGTTAACCCTAGTTTAAGGGCATGTTTCATTTCACTTAGTCCCACTGCAGCGAAATAAACCGTAATAATATAAATCGTTGTATCTGTACTTCCTTGCATGATTGAAGCTAAACGACCAACTGTTGAATCTGGACCATAAATAGAGATTAAATCCGTTGTTACACTTAAAGCAGCTGATCCTGAAAGTGGCCTAAGAATCATAAGAGGTAACACATGAGCATCCACATGAATCGCTGTTAAGACAGGATTTAGAAACTGTGCAATGGCATCAACAATCCCTGAGGCAAGAAACACTTTAATTGCTACAATCATTCCAACAATATTCGGAACGAGAGATACTGTCGTTCTCATCCCCTCTTTAGCCCCTTCAACGAAGTGATCAAACGCATTTGTTTTATTAACAAACGCCATCATGAAAACAGAAAGTAAAAATACAGGTAAAACATAGACACTAATCGTTCCCACCGCATCACCTTCTTTCATAGCGCTTAGCAATCGTTTTATCACCAGACGAAGGAATTCGTTTCATTCGACTATAAATGTTATGAATGATTAGCCCACCAATCGTCGTGATTCCTGAAGCAAATAGAATAGGTAAAAACACTTCACTCGGATTAGTTGAATGATACATATGCCTCACCCCAATGATAGTAGTTGGAATAATTGTAAATCCTGCTGTATTCATGACAAGAAGTGTATACATTTCAAAACTAGGTTTGCTTGGATCGGGATTGGTCGCTTGTAATTCTTTCATTGCTTTAAGACCTGTTGGCGTGGCGGCACTTCCTAATCCTAATAAATTACTTACCATATTTGTCGTTAAATATTTTAAAGCTGGATGATCCGCTCGAAGTTTTGGATATAAAAAGCGTGTCACTGGAGCCAATACCTTGCAAAGGACATCAAGCATCTTCGAATGATTAGCCACTTGTAACACGCCCGTCCAAAACACCATAATCCCTGCTAGGTAAATGACTAAATTAATAGCTTCTTGTGCTCCAGATAAAATCGCGTTATTGACTTCACTTGTTGTTCCATAAAAAAAACTATAGATAATACCGACTGTAAAAAGTCCCATCCATATTTTATGTATCATTAGAAGCTCACCGCCCCTGTAAACCAATTCATTAATTTATCAAACCAAGATTGGCTTTCAACTTTTGGTGTAATAGCCTTATAAACAGGAATCTCTTGTTGAATTTCTCCATTAATTAAAACTTGCAGTACCCCAACTTCATTGTCCTTTGCTTTTTTATATAATGATAAATTAGTTGTCACTTTTTCACTTCCATCTTTTTTAACAATCACATTGACCATTTTTTCAACATATAACTTATCACTTAATGTTTGATTCGAGACTTGAATTTCCCCTGGTTCAATAATGGTCTTTATCTGATAATTATCAAATCCATAATTAAATAAATTCATATGATCGTTCCAATCATCTCCTGCTTTTAATGTTACTACAACTAATTCCATATCATCTTTACGTGCAGATGTCACAAGCGTTCGTCTAGCTTGCTTTGTAAACCCTGTTTTTCCCCCAATAGCATACTCATAATAACCAGTTACTAATTTATGTTTATTGTGCCAAACATAAGTCATCCCATTTTTAGTGGTTGCCTTATGTGTTTCTGTTCTTGTAATTTCTCTAAAAATTGGATTATTCATCGCATATTGCATGATAAGTGCCATATCTCTAGCCGTCGATAAATTATAAGTGGTCTCATCTAACCCGGAAGGATTTTGGAATACACTATTTGTCATTCCGATTTCTTTTGCCTTGTCGTTCATCATCTTAACAAAACTTGCTTCATCGCCCCCAACAAATTCCGCAATTGCCATTGCGGCATCATTCCCAGATCGAAGCATGAGACCATATAGTAAATCAATTAGTTTCACTTGATCGCCTAACGTTAAATACAAAGCTGAACCCACTTGGCGTGTGACATTATCAGATATTTCTACCCATTCATCCAGATTTGCATTTTCAATCGCAACAATGGTTGTTAAGATTTTCGTAATACTTGCAATATACATTTGATCATCTGGACACTTTTCATATAACACACGCCCTGTCGATTGTTCCATCAGAATCCCACATTGCGAACTAATCTCCATTGCCGATACCCCGTTCGAATCGTTCGCTAATAAGACAACGAATATCGCAATAGTCAATAGTATCTTAATTTTTTTCATTTTCTGCTCACCTCAGTCCTGTAACTATTACAACTGTATGATGAATGTCCGTAAAATATCAGTGAATAAAAGCACCTGTTATGACAGATTTTTAAACATCTACACGATTTGTATACGACTTTTAACAAAAAAAGCTACCCCATCTATTGATAAGGTAGCTTTAGCTCTCAATGCTTAATTATATGTTTTTTTCGGTTTTTTACCTTTTTTAAGTTTTGGTTTTGAATCATCAACCACTTCAGCTGCAATTTCTACATCTACTGTATTTTTAGCAGCTTTAGCTTTAGATACTTTTTTACTTTTCGGATCTTTTGGCATACTAAAACCTCCTGTACTTAAAATAGGATACCTTTTTAGTATGTACAAAATGATAATGAGTATTTACTCTTCCTCAGAGAAACTAAATAAGTCTGATTCTTCATCTAAATTAAAGTCTGGTGTAACAAATGGTAACTCTGGCAATTCCTCTAATGTCTTAATACCAAAGTAATCTAAGAAATCGTCCGTCGTTCTAAATAAAATAGGACGTCCTGGTCCTTCCAAACGTCCCGCTTCTTCAATAAGAGAGAACGTTAAAAGCTTTCTTAGAACATTATCACTACTTGCCCCACGAATATTTTCAATTTCATGACGGGTAATTGGTTGACGATAGGCAATAATCGCTAGAACCTCAAGTGCCGCATTCGATAATCCACGTTGATTTGGGTTTTGAATTAAACGTTTTAAATAAATTGCATGATCTTTTTTAGTTGTCATTTTATAGACACCTGCAACTTCAATAATATCAATTCCACTACTAATACTTGCATATCGTTCTCTTAATTCAATCAATAATGATTTAATTTCAACTTCATTTACTTCTAAAACGTATTCTAATTGCTGTGTACTAATCCCTTCATCACCAACAGCAAATAATAACCCTTCTAAAATACCTAAACGTTCTTGTTTAAACAATTTCATCACCTTCTAAACTAGAAATATAAATATCCTCATAATAATTTTGTTGAGAAATACTGATTTGATTTCCTTTTACCAGTTCAAGTAGTGCTAAAAAGGTTACAACGATATATTCTTTATCAAAACGATCAAACAAACTTATAAATGCAACGCGTTTCTTATATTTTAACTGTTGACCTAATGATCGCATTCGTTCTTCTACGGAAATATTTTGTGGTACAATTCTTGTCTTCAATGGTTTGGCTAATTTATGACGACGTAGTAATTTCTCAAAAGCTGAAATTAATTGTTCTACTTGAAGGTTTTGTGGAAGCTTAGCTTCTTGATCAATATAATCAGAAAAATCAATCGGTGGTTTCGTAAAGAACTGTCCACGTTCTTCTTCTAACTCTCGTAACTCTTTCGTCACTTCTTTATACTGTTGATATTCAACTAATCGTTGAATCAAAGCTTCTCTTGAATCCTCTTCATATTCATCTTCTATTTCAACGACCTGTTTCGGTAATAAGCTCTTACTCTTTATCTCAATTAAAGTTGCGGCCATTACTAAATATTCTGACGCAATCTCAAGCTTCAAATCTTCCATGGCATGAATATAATCTAAGTACTGCTGCGTAATCTCGGCAATTTTAATATCATAAATATTTACTTTGGCTTCTTTTAATAAGTGTAAAAGTAAATCAAGTGGCCCTTCAAACGCATCAATTCGTACTTCATAACTCATAACCCACCTACTTCCTACTTAATAACATTTCTTAATTGTAGCGAATTTTTAACATTTGTACAATAAGTCTAAGAAAAAAACATACTTCCTTTTATTGATGTTTAGTTCATGATATCCCTAACTTCTCTATTTATCTCAATAAGCTAAAGAATTGAAAAAAAGTTCCTTCACTATCATACAATCATGAGTGATTAGGAACTTTCCTCTTTTATTCAGGTTGTGATTTTTGTTGTTCTTGCCTTTTATGCGTATTATATCGATAAGGAATTGGATAACGAATGACACTTTTTAATAAAGCTTTAAAGTTAAATGGAATCAGTGGGTATAAATATGGCTTACCGAAACTTTTCATTGTTGCTAAGAAAATTAATCCAACAACAATCGTTCCAATGTACCCCCATAATCCTAAAAGTGCTGTTCCGACAATAATAAATAATTTAAACATTTTATTAGCTAGTCCTAGCTCATAACTTGGTGTAACAAAAGCACCTAAAGCTCCAATAGCTACATAGAATAAAATTTCTGGTCCAAATAATCCTACATCAACAGCCACTTGACCAATTAAAATCGCAGATACGATCCCAAGAGCTGAGGAAATAGCCGTTGGCGTATGTATAGAGGCTAGACGTAAAAACTCCATTCCAATTTCACCTGATATAACTTGAAGAACAATTGGGATATTGCCTTCTTCTTGTGGTCCTATAAAATTCAGAAAATCAGGTAAATATTCTGGATGAAGCACGAATAATAGCCATGTTGGCATTAGGAAGACTGATACAATAATCCCAGCATAACGAATAAGGCGTAAGAAGGTTCCCACAGCAGGAGTTTGACGATACTCCTCCACACTTGTTAAGTGATCGAACAAAGTCACGGGTCCAATCATAACACTTGGTGACGTATCAACAATAATGGCAATCATTCCTTGATATAAATGAGCAGCTACAACATCTGGACGCTCCGTATATCGTACAAGAGGATAAGGATTATAGACTTGACCAGTAATAAATTCTTCTAATTCTTTATCAGTCATCGTTAATCCATCGACTTTAACTTGCTCAATACGATGCTTTACCTCATCAACCATACCTTGATCTGCAATACCTTCAATATACATTAATACCACATCTGTTTTCGATTGGTCGCCAACCTTCAAAATAATATTTCGAAGTTTTCCTGTTCGAATACGGCGACGCGTCAGAGCCGTATTGACAATAATATTTTCTGTATAACCATCTCTTGATCCACGAACTGTTTTTTCTGTATCTGGTTCTGAAGGACCACGTCCTGGGTAGCTACGAACATCGACAACAAAAGCTTGAGTTTCTTTATCAACTATAATCGCAACTAATCCACTTAAAACAGAGGTACAAATATCATTGACTTTATCTGTAACCGTGACTTGCTGGTGAACAAGTCGATTATGAATCGTTTGAAAAACATCATCGTTTGGATGTGGTAAACTATTTAATAACAATAACTGCGTCATTAAATCTACAACTAGTTCTGAATCAACTAACCCTGTTATATAATACAGCTGAATGCGACGTTCCATTACGACAATCTCACGCTGACCAACATCAAAACTTTTTCCGAAGCCTAACTTGTCTTCTAATATCTTTTGAGTCTCATCGATATTTTTCTCGACTGGTACATATGGATCGTAGGCCATATTATCCCACCTTTCCCTTGATAAATCTGTCCTTTATCTCTCATCCTTTTGGTTTGAAAATCAAGGCAACTATAAATGCAAATAAAATGGCGGCTGTAATTCCGGCGGCTGTTAAATCGAACATTCCCATCCCGATTCCAATAAAACCTAACTGTTCTGATTTTTCCATGGCACCGTGAATGACTGAATGTCCAAAACTCATGATTGGAAGCTGAGCTCCAGCTCCAGCAAATTTAATTAATTTATCATATAATCCAAATACATCAAGTGCAGCTCCTACAACAACAAATCCACAAGTAATATGTGCCGGCGTTAACTTAAAATAATCTAATATCAATTGTCCGATTGCACAAATAATACCACCGACAATAAAGGCTTTTATAAATATCATCTCTATAATCGCTTCTTTCTTATTAAAATTATCTTTAATCTTTTACTTAATCTGCAGCACATAAAGCAACAGCATGTGCAATACATGGAATTGTTTCTTTTTGCTGTAAAATTATTGGATTTAATAAAGCACCAGTTGCAACGACTAATACACGTTTTAGTTTTTTCTCTTCTAATAATTTTTTAATATGCCCATAAGTTACAACCGCACAGCAGCCACAACCGCTACCACCAGCAAATACCGGTTGGTCATCAGAGAAAATCAACTTTCCGCAATCATTATGTTGTTGACTAATATCGTATCCTTCACCTTTTAATATATCAATTAAAATTGGGCTTCCACACGTTGCTAAATCACCTGTCAAAATAAGATCATAATATGAAGGATCAAGCCCTAAGTCTTGGAAATGTTGTTTAATCGTTTGAGCCGCGGCTGGCGCCATCGCTGATCCCATATCATTTGCGTCATTTTGCGCAGCATCAACGATAATTCCAACAGTTCCAGATTCAATACGAATTTTAGTTTTTTTATGACTTACTAACGCAACACCTGAACCAGTTACGGTATACTGAGCTGTATCCGGTTTAGGGCCACCGTATTCTGTTGGATTACGATACTGACGCTCTGCTGATGAATTATGGCTACTTGTTGCTGCTAATGCAATTTTAGCATTATCACTATCAACAAAAATGGAACTTAATAATAAAGACTCCATTGATGTTGAACACGCTCCATAAATCCCAAAAAAAGGAATGTTAGTTTCTCTAAAGACATAGTGTGTTGGAACAATTTGATTCACAAGATCTCCAGCAAATGAAACAGATATATCACTTTCTTTAATTTTTGCTTTATTAATAACTTTTTGAATAGCACTTCTCATTAATTGTGATTCCGCTTGTTCCCATGATTTTTGACCACAGTAAGGTTCATCGTATAAAATATCAAAATCATCTTTTAATGGTCCCTGTGACTCTAATGGACCAACTGCCGTTGCCGTCTCGAGTAAATAGACGTTATTAGTAAATTTCCATGATTGACTTCCAACTTTCATCGCTACCATCCTTTTCTTATGAAATTCATTGATTAATCATCATCGGATAATTAGAAACCCCACTACCCTCATCATCTCCTCAAACTCTTTAAGTTGAGGGAAAATATTAAACTCTACTAAACAATAGCGAATAATTCCAAACACATAAGCAGAAACAACAGCAAACACAATAACAGCCCCTGCTAGCTTAAAGAGGTTCGTTGCAATTCCAAGGACCACTCCTTCACTTCTACTTTCTAACGCCGCTGAAGTTAATGAGTTCGCAAATCCACTGATTGGAACGAAAGCTCCCGCTTTTGCAATTTGGCCAAACTCATCATAAACACCTAAACCGGTTAAAATAGCTGTAATCAAAATAACAGTTACTAACGTAAGTGTACTAGCGGTCTCACGAACAAACCCAAACCAATGAATATACATTTCGATCAGTAATTGACCACCCAAGCAGATTAGGCCACCAAAGAAAAATGAAACAGCAGCGTTTTTTACATAATTGGGTTTTACTTCATGATTTTTTATGACTTCTTCATATTTTTTCGTTTTCACGTCTTGTCACCACTCCTCAAAAATGAACTCTACACTTTAATATGACTTTTTTTCTAGAAATTATTAGCTAGTCACTCAAATTTCCTTATAAACTAACATTTCATATAAATAACTAATAAAAAAGATTGTTATCATTCGATGACAATCAAAAAATAATCATACAAACTCATTTTTTGCAACATAAACACCTTCTATTTGTCATGCGTGATAATAATAGATAGACTTAAAATTAACATTGATGACAGGTATATACGAATAAAAACAAAAAAAGAGCGTATCGCTCTATGACTATAAAACTTCAGTCATTTTGAGACACGCTCTTTTTAAATCGTCATTTTTTCTTTTAATTCTTTTAGAATCTTCTTCTCCAAACGAGAAACAGCTACTTGATTAATTTCTAAGCGTTTTGCTACTTCAGATTGCGTATATCCTAAGTCAAAGCGTAAATAAATGAGCATTTTCTCGATTGGATCTAAACTTGAGACTAATTGCTTTAACACAATCTTTTGCTCAAGTTGCATCCCTTCTTGATGATTTGGAATTCGCTCAATCAGTGGCATATCTTCTTTTTCATAATTATCTAAAGAAGCCACATTCATTGGAGCATTTAATGCCAAAATGATTTGCTCTTCTGTTAATTCTGTTGCTTCTGCGAGTTCTTTAATCGTAGGCTCTCGTTCTAATGACTTATTTAATTGATCTTTAACTTCTTGAATTTTATGGATATTACTTTTAATGCTACGGCTAATCTTAATCGGACTCTGTTCACGAATAAAGGCTTTAATTTCTCCAATAATTAGAGGAATCGCATAAGTAGATAATGTCGTATCATAAGAAGCATCGAACTGAATAATTGCCTTTAATAAGCCCATACATCCAATTTGAAATAAATCATCTTTCTCAACTTCTAAATGACCAAATTTATGAACAACCGACCAAACTAAATCCATATGATTCTTAACTAATATTAACTTTGCTTCTTCATCACCACTTTGAGCCTTTTTAATCAGCTCTTGAATTTCTTTTTTATTCATCTAACCATCCCTCATGCCTTGTCATTTAAGTATCATGTTTGTCATGTTACTTCGTTGATGAATCTACTGGTAAAAATTCTTTTTCAAATGAAATGGTTGTTCCTATTCCTAGAACTGATTTAACTTCAAATTGATCACTAAATGACTCCATGATCATAAATCCAAGTCCACTACGTTCCTCTTCTTGTTTCGTTGTATAAAGAGGCTGTTTAGCTAATTCGATATTTTCAATCCCTTTTCCAAAATCTTGGATTGTCACACGCAAGCGTCGTCCCTCAAGACTTGCTTTCATATCAATGATTCCATTTTCATTATCTTCATAGCCATGAATAATGGCATTCGTAACGCCTTCTGAGACAATCGTTTTAATTTCATTTAATTCTTGTGCATTTGGATCAAGCGGTGCAATAAAGCCAATAATGACAAGTCTTGCAAAACTTTCATTAATACTTTTTGCAGGAAATTGTAAATGCATTTCATTATTCATATTATGCAATCCCCCTAATTACAGACTCGAGATGCGAGTCATCATTAATTACTTTAATAATTTGTGAAAGTCCTGATAATTCAAACACTTTCGCGACTAATGGTTTCATACCAATAACCATGACCGATCCATTGACAGCTTTTAATTGATTATATCGTCCTAAAATAATCCCAATTCCTGAACTATCCATAAAGTCCAAATGTTTAAGGTTAAAAACGATATGTTTAATCTGTGATTCACTCATCACAGTATTAAGTCGGCTACGTAATTGATCAGATGTATGATGATCTAACTCTCCATTTAAATTCACATATAACACTTGATTTTCAACATAAAGTGAGACAGTTATACTCATAATAATCCCCTTCCCGTGTCAGATTGATTTCATTTTAAATGAAAGTTTGAGTTTATATGTCATTTTCGACAATTATAGTGTTTTTATTTTTTTATACGTAAATAAAGAAAGATTAAAATCACCACTCTATTTGTCTTAAAATTAAAAAAAAAGAGGAAAATGCATAAAACATGTTATGCATTTTCCCCGAATAAAATTTGTGACACTATATATCCTAAAAGTCCAATAAAACTATTTTTCTCTACTGGTTCTTTAACGGTTAGCGGAATTTCCTTGTATGCTTTTCCATTGTAGTAGTAAGTTAATGTTCCAACTTGGTCACCCGGTTGAATCGGTAATTTAATTTCTTCATTTAAACTTACATCGTATTTTGATTCTTGTTCAGCATCCGTTTTCTTTTTAAGCACTGTTACTGGTTCAGATGTAACAATTTCAAAACTACGATTTTTAGCTAGCATATTATAACCATTTGAAACAACTTTTTGGCCTTCAAGTTTTTGTATAAGTTCATATTGTCCATAAGCATACTCAATTAGGCGAGTCACCTCTTGATTACGAATATCGGATTTACTTGCTCCCATTACAACAGCAATAACGCGCATCTCTCCACGGTTCGCTGTCGCTGTCAAACAGTAACCTGCTTCTTGCGTGTATCCTGTTTTTAGGCCATCTACACCATCTACATATTTTAGAAGCTTATTCGTATTAACAAGCCAAAATGGTGACTCTGTATCTTGACGAATATAATCTTCATAAAGTCCAGAGAATTCTATAATTTCAGGATAATCTTGTACTAAATGACGTCCAATAATCGACATATCATAAGGAGTTGTCAAATGGCCTTCTTCTGTTAATCCTGTTGGATTTTTGAAGACTGTATCATTCATTCCTAACTCTTTGGCCTTTGCATTCATTTTTTCTACAAAGGCTTCTTCCGTACCCGCTACACGTTCCGCTAGCGCAGTCACTGCATCATTAGCTGAAGCAATAGCAATACTTTTAAACAAATCGCGTACTGGCATTTCTTCACCTGGTTTTAAATAGATTTGTGATCCACCTAAACTCGCTGCATGTTCACTTACGCGAATCACTTCATCCCATTGCATTGATCCATTATTAATTGCTTCAAGAATTAAGTACATTGACATCATTTTCGTCATACTAGCTGGAGCAAGTTGTTCATGTGAATTTTTTTCGTACAAAATTTCTCCGGTTTCCGCTTCGATTAGAATGGCTGCTTTTCCATCCGTCACTAAGTCATCGGCTCGAACGATGGTCACATGAATAAAACAACTAACGATAAAGCATGTAACTAGACTGATTAACACTTTTCTTATTTTCATTTTTGCACCTCTTTTTCTACCTGCAGCGTTACTACACATGTATGAAAAGAAGAATTAAAATATGCAGTGTCTCTAGGAAGTCCGCTAATTTTTGTTTTGCAACTTATGAAGAGATTAGCGGATAAAATAGAAAAACGAGGGACACTCACCCAATTTGTTCAAGTCCGTTGAATAACTGAATTAAATATAAAAAGGAGTCGATAAGCTTTCGACTCCTTTAAAACTAGATGAAAAAAACAAAAATAAACACACCTATTTTGTCAAACTAAAATTAGATTAACCTAGGCAATAATATCATAAATTAAAGTAGGTGAGCAAACTGGAGATGAAGAAATCTCATAAGCTTTTTTAATGTATTCAATAGCTTCTTGGGAATCTGCTTGGTTTGTATGAACATAAGCTAAGACATCACCTTGATTGATGGCTTCCCCAACTTTTTTATTTAATACTACACCAACACCCATATCAATGGTATCTTCTTTTGTCGCACGACCTGCTCCTAATTTCATAGCAGCAATTCCAATTGACAATGCGTCAATCTTCTCAACATATCCAGCTTCTGTTGCAGTAACTGGGATAACAGAAGACGCCGTTGGTAATAATTCAGGATTTTCAATTTGAGAAGTATCTCCACCTTGTGCCGCAACAAACTCTTTAAACTTTTGTAAAGCTTCACCATTTTGTAATTTTTCTTTTAGTTGCGCATAAGCTTGCTCAGTATTAGCAGCTTTTTTGGCTAACACAACCATGTGACTCGCTAATTGTAAAACAAGCTCTTCTAAGTCTTTAGGACCATTTCCACTTAATGTCTCAATCGCCTCTTTGACTTCAAGGGCATTTCCAATGGCAAATCCTAATGGTTGATTCATATCTGTTAAAAAGGCAACTGTTTCACGACCCGCATCACGTCCAATTTCAACCATTGCAGTGGCTAATTCTTTTGCATCATCTAATGTTTTCATGAAGGCCCCTGCTCCAAACTTAACATCTAAGACAATCGCATCTGCACCCGCTGCAATTTTCTTACTCATAATTGAAGAGGCAATTAAAGGAATTGACTCAACAGTTCCGGTTACATCACGAAGAGCATATAAATATTTATCAGCTGGGGCTAAATTTCCTGTTTGACCAATAATCGCTAACTTAATATCATTCACTTGCTGAATAAACTGATCCATCTCAATTTCAATTTTCATTCCTGAGATTGATTCAAGTTTATCAAGTGTTCCACCAGTATGACCTAAACCACGACCACTCATTTTCGCAACAGGTACCCCCATTGATGCAACAAGAGGACCTAAGATTAAAGACGTTTTATCTCCAACACCTCCTGTTGAATGTTTATCGACTTTAACTCCTTCAATAGCCGATAAATCAACAACATCTCCACTATTAACCATTGCTTGAGTTAATGCTAAACGTTCTGCTTTCGTCATATCATTAAAAACAATAGCCATTAATAAAGCTGACATCTGATAATCCGGAATCTCTTTGTTTGTATATCCATTAATAATCCATTCAATTTCAGCGGTTGTTAACTCAATATTATGTCTCTTCTTAGAAATTAAATCTACCATTCTCATTATTATCACCTATTTCTTTACACAGAATAAAATCCCCTTAAATTATACCCTAAAGTTATTCCTCTTGAAACTGCTTCAATAAAATATATGCTAAAAAATTTGTTTTATTGAATACTTAGACTGGCTCGTGGAAAAATAGAAATATAACCTTAACAAACTGAGGTGAAAACATGTTTCGACAACACAAAATTTTATGCGAAAATAAAGAAACAGTCATCTATCTTTTTCTTTATGATCAACAAATTGATTTAGATACGATGAAAAATATCTTCTCTCAAATTTCAAATATGACCCTTGAATCACGAATTATTGACTACTTCAACCAACATAATATTAAATGTCTTGGAAATCATGTGAGAATCGTCTATCAGTCAACCATTGTTAAAGATTTATTCATCAATCAACATCGTAAGCCAAAATCTTACGCCACAAATGTAGTAAGTCTTTATCGATAAACGAACATATCTTCCATTTAGAAGTGATAATCGAGCGATTATCACTTCTTATCTCAACTTCAGTAAGCGTTTTACTTCGTCTTAAGGAACAAAAACTGTAAAGGTATTTCCTTCACAGTTTTATTTTTTACTATTCTTTTTTTCTTCATCTGATGTCATAGATAAATCATTAAATATCAATTCTGACCCAAATTCATTTCCATATTCAAATGGAGTTAATAAATTTCCAAACATGCAGCGATTTATCTCATTTTGCCAAGCGTGAGAAAAAGCACTCGGATAATCCTGATTACTTTGAACAGAACGATTTTTTTTCATGTCGATGACTCCTTTTTATAACAAAATAGTTGTCAAAATCACTAAGATTAAGATAATGATTAAGTAAATTAAGACAGCTCTTGCAAAATTACGCTTGTTAACATTAATCTTTCGACTAAAGCTCAAGTAAAGAAAGGCAATTAAATTGATGACTGGAATCATTCCAAGTAAGATAAGAAAAAGCCATTCTTCTATTTTAACCACTGCTTGCAATGACTCCTTCTCTTGTCGAGGTTCCACGATTTTTATATCCTCCATCATAAAAGATATTTATATTTTTTGAATAAAACATTTTTTTATACCTATTTATGTATTTTTCTGACAAAAAAAAGACTGTTTTGAAAATCAAAACAGTCTTTTTTTTATGCCTTCATTGGCTCTTTAATAATTAATTCAACTTGTTCACAAATTTCATTCGTCGACAATGATTCATATGCTTCGTATGGAATTGGATCATGAATTTCCATATTAATTACTGTACGACGTGGCCAACGTTTAGATACTTCATAACTATTATAAATGGTTACTGGCACAATATCCGCCTTTGCTTTTTGAGCTAATTTAAAACTTCCTGCTTTAAAACTACCAACTTCAGCCTGAACCATACGTGTCCCTTCAGGGAAAATAACCATTAAATGTCCTTCCCTAACACTTTTCGCCGCTGCAGAAATGACTCTAACTGATTGTCTAACATCTGTACGATCCATGAATTGACATTGAATTAAACGCATTGAATCACTTAATAAGAAAATATTATCTAACTCTTTTTTCGCGACATAGCCATGTGGTTTTTTAATCGCTTTTAACATTGCGACAATATCTATATTACTTTGGTGATTTGCATAAATAACTCCATGCTTAACTTGGTCTAACTTTTCTAATCCTTTAGCATTCACTTTTACATTAAATAGTACTGGAATCGCCCATGAAACAACCCAACTAATAAATGAAAAACGCTCCTGTGCAGAATATTTTTCATCTTTTAATTGTTGAACACGAGCGTTCACACATAAAACAACAATAATAGCTAACACAATAATAACTAATAAAATTCCTAATACAATCCATAAAAATTTTAACAACTTAACTCATCCTTTCATAAACAGCAAAT
Source organism: Turicibacter sp. H121 (assembly GCF_001543345.1). Lineage (NCBI taxonomy): Bacteria > Bacillati > Bacillota > Erysipelotrichia > Erysipelotrichales > Turicibacteraceae > Turicibacter > Turicibacter sp. H121. The sequence goes on from NZ_CP013476.1 coordinate 399,121, forward strand.
CGTAATTCACCACTTAAGTACTCTTTCATACACACCCATTCGTTCCAATCAATCGTTGGAAAATAGGTATCTCCTTCAAATACTTGATCAATATGTGTGATATATAAGCGATCAGCATAAGGTAATATCTGTTCATAAACCGAACGTCCCCCAATGATAAATAACTCTTTTTCTTTTGGATAATTCTGTATTATCGTTTTCCAATTCGCAAGTACCGTTACCTCTTCATAATCATAGTTCGTTGTAGTTGTTAAAACATAATGATGTCGATTTGGTAACGGCTTATTTTGATACGATAAAATGGATTCAAACGTTTGACGTCCCATCAGGATATCATGCCCCATCGTTGTTTGCTTAAAATAAGCAAGGTCTTCTTTATAATGCCAAGGCAATCGATTTTTTGACCCAATCAATTGATGACGGTCAAAGGCAACAATCAATGAAATCATAATGTTCTTTCCTCACTCATTCAATCTTATTGACTTCTACGTTCCGAACAGTATAAACGATGCACACTTAATGAACCTATTTGTAAGATTTTTCAATAACTCCATAGAAGAAATGACGTTTTTGATTTTGACGATCTATTTGAAAACCAAGCTTCCCTAGCTGATGATTCCCATAACTCGATTTAACAACGACACGCTCTTTAGCTACCCTTAATGCCTCTTGAACATGTTCTTCCGTCATCACATCATATGATACAATTGGCTTAATTATTTTAATACCATGTGAACTTTCTACTGATTGATTAAACATAAAATCAAAGTAAACAACATCCACTGACTCATCTGGACATTGTTTTAAATAATCCAAATTATCAGTATTAATAATGGATACTTGATCAATTATTGCTTTCCACTCCAGCTTTTCATTAGTGGCATAATACTGTAATCCTTCCCTTACTAAAACAGATAGAGGGAAGCTTTTCTCAAGTGAGATCACTTTCCCAGTAGGTCCAACAATATAATTTGCAACTAATGTATCAGAAGCTAATCCCAACGTGCAATCTAAAAAAGTCATTCCTTCTTTAAGCTGACAAGCCGTCATTAAACTATCCGATTGCCCATTCTTAATTTGCTTAATTCGATGCATCGCCATATTCGGATGAAAGAAGACTTCCTCTTGTCCCTGTTCATAATAACTTAGTCCACGTTGGTTATTCACAACAAAAATATGAGGATCGACATGCTCAAGTAGATATTTAACGGTTTTTTTATTTCGTGCCATATATGGAACTTGCAAAGATTCAGACAACTCTTTCGCCTTTATAATCAATTCTTCTGTTTCATCAAATGCTGTTGTAATAATCATCATGTCACCGCTTTTCATTAAACTCTATCTTAATATTTTGACAGATAATGCTTTGAAGTTCAAGCCGTTTTAAATAACTTCTTTTTATGTTTTTCAAACTAACTTACTTTTATAAAAAAAGCCGCTACTACATTAGTAACGACTTTTTTAGCTTCATTTAATTTACATAGCTATTTCTTCAATTTGTACTTCCTGATTCTCTAATTCGCTTCTTTGATCACCAGTTCGAGTCTGGATAAATGATACTTTTTCTGCAACCACCTCTACTGCACGTAATGATTTATGATTAGGAATTTCATATGTTTTATGAACCAAACGTCCTTTAACACCGATGATAGCACCTTTACCACAATATTCAACGACGCTCTTAGCAATCCCTTCCCATAACGTAATATTGATGAAGTCAGTGTCATATTCACCACTGGCTGCATTTTTAAAGGAACGCGTTACGGCCAGTGTAACAGTCGAAACTTTTTTCCCTTCTTGAGTTTGAATCAATTCAGGTTGGCGTACAACACGCCCAACTAACACAACATTATTTAACATATCAATAATCTCCTTTAACTTCTTTATTTGTGCGCACTTATCTATATATACGCTCATCTTTTATAACTTCCTTTTATATTTTTTCTTTTTTCAAAAGAAAACGTGTTCATGTAAGTTTTCATAACTGAACACAGAAAGGACACATTATTTTGTCGAATTTTGATATAATTTCAAATGTATTCATGAACACCCCCCCCGTTCATGCAATACATTCCTTTCATTATTGTTTTTCATTCCATTTTTAATTTTTTACATCCCCTCATCAAACAAACGTATTGGGTTATGAACTTAGCAAACTTTTTTCGCTAAGTACCAATGCAACCTTATACTATTCCCCTCTCGGAGAACTGGTGCCCCCCACCAGTTCTCCTTTTTTATTTTCTTCATTATAGCTATAAAGAAAAGCTCCCCAAAAGGGAGCTTTTCTTTATGCTTGTTTAGGTAAAAGTTTAAAGATACTCATACGATCTTCAACAAAGTAATCTTTTGCTAATTGTTGTAAATCTTCAATTCTTAATTCATCTAAAATATCTAGAATTGAGAATAATTGAACTCCATTAAATGCATACTGAGTAAATTGGTTTGCAATAAATTCAACCGAGTTTAATGCTGATAAGAAACGTCCAACCTTTTTATTCTTAATACGTGTGAATTCAGTTTCATCAAATGTCATCGTTGGAATTGTTAATAATTTTTCTTTAATACTGTGTGCTAACTCATCAGGATAACGTGTATCTCCACCAACAATTGAGAAGCCAAATGATAATTCACAATTTGTTTCATATGAGAACGTATCATTAATATAGCCTTTATCTAACATCTCTTCATAGTACGTTGATGAGCTACCAAATATTAAATCAAAAATAATGTCTAAGGCCACTTCCTTTTTAAGCAAATCTTTACCATCTTGATCCGCACTTGCATCTTTAACTCCAACAAAAACTTTTGCTGTTCCAACTTCCATTTCTAACGTACTTTCCGGACGAACAGCTTGAGGCTCTTCTTTTGGATATTCACGTGGAATTGGCTCTTCTTTTTTATAATCTTTTTTCGCTTGATTTTCACGGACTAATGCCATCATCTCTTCAACATCGAAATCTCCAATCACAAATAATAACATATTTGATGGATGATAAAACGTATTATAACATTCGTATAATAATTCTGCTGTAATCGGTTGAATCGATTCGACTGTTCCAGCAATATCAATTTTTACTGGATGTTCTTTAAATAGATTTCCAATAATTTCGTAGTAAGCACGGAAATCTGGATTATCATCATACATCTTAATTTCCTGCGCAATAATCCCTTTTTCTTTTTCCACGGTTTGTTCTGTGAAATAAGGAGATTGTACAAAATCAATTAATGTTGTTAAGTTTTCTTTTAAGTCACTCGTACAAGAGAATAAATAGCATGTTCTTGTAAACGATGTGAAAGCATTAGATGAGGCACTATGTGCAGAGAATTTTTCAAACACGTCATAATCTTCTTTTTCAAACATTTTGTGCTCTAAAAAGTGCGCAATTCCATCAGGAACTAATTTCATCTCACTTTGCCCAATTGGAACGAAATGATTATCAATTGATCCATACTTTGTTGTAAAGGTTGCAAATGACTTATTGAAACCTCGTTTAGGTAACATGTATACTTCTAAACCATTCTCTAATTGTTCATAATATAACTTTTCTTGTAGTTGAGGGAATTCTTTAAACTCCATTACTCAGTCACCTCTTTCCCTGTTAAGAAGAAGATTGTATCTTCTTTAATCTTTTTAGCAACTGAAACAATTTGTTCAGCTGTCACTAAATTCACTTGGTTTACCCATTCTTCTACTGTTAATGGAGTTGGTAATAATTTATTTAAAGCTTCATGCGCCATCATTCCTGAAGCTTGATCCATTGATTCTAATTTTGAATTAATTAATGACTTCTTAGCTAAATCAATTTCTTTATCTGTAAAATTACCTGCCACCATATCTTTTAGTTGCTCATCAATAATTTTAAGGGCTTTTTCATAGTTTTGAGACTCAATTCCAGAGTAAACATACATCACACCTTTATAGTTATCTAAGCGAGATGCGCAGTAATAACATAATGATGCTTTTTCACGAACATTCATAAAGAGTTTAGAGTGTGCGTATCCTCCGAACATACCATTGAATACAAGTAATGGTAAATAATCTTCATCACCAATACGGGTATGGGTACGATATCCGATGTTTAATTTCCCTTGTGAAATATCTTGTTCTTCTTTAACGACCTTCACTTCTTCGATTTCTTTATCTTGATGATCAACGACTTGTAAATTTACTGAACGGTGCGCAAAATCGAAGTGATTTTTAAAGATTTCATAAACTTTATCATGATCAATATCTCCGACCACTGTAATATTCACTTGATTTTCATTTAACATCTGTTCATATGTTTCCATTAATGTTTGACCATTAATTTGTTCTAAATCATCCACATAACCAATTGAATTAATACTGAAAGTTTCACCTTCACACATATTTTCAACAAGCTTTTGTAAGGCGTATGATACTTTATCATCATAAATCGATTCAATGTATTCTTTTAATAAACGCTTTTCTATTTCAACCACTTGTTCTTTAAAACCACCATCAATCACTAATGGTTTTAAAATCACGTCTTTTAAAAGCTCAACCCCTTCTTCAAGCAACGGTTCACGATTTCCTAAGAACTTTTCATTCGCTAATGAAAGATAGAACTTAATATTATGGGTTTGCCCACGTTTTTCAACTGTTGTCGATAAAGAGGCTCCATATAAAGATTCTAAATACGTGTTAATTTCTTTTTTAGACGGATATTTTTCTGTTGCTGAACGTAAAACATAAGGAAGTAAAGAACGTTTCGTTACTGTTTCACGATTAATTTCAGATTGAAATGAAACTGAAATTAAATTTGTCTTAAATTTATCCGTTTTAATTGTTGTTAAGGAATAACCTAAATCATCAAATTGACGAACTTCCATAAAGTCACCACCTATTTTCTATTTACTATCTTTTTTTGTGCACCTTCATTATAGGTTATTTTAAGGATTAAATCAAAAAAATTCCATATTTTTTCGTTTAATCCGTTAAATGTTGGGTGACATAATATGTTCGTACACCCTCTTGTTCAATTCCATAAACCCCAATACCCATTTTTGTAAACTGTTCATTCGTCATATTAGCATAATGAGTTGGTGATTGCTTCCAAGCTTCAAAAATTTCCGAGGCAACTAGTAATGGACTTTGAGATTTGAAAATATTTTCACCACTAATCTGACAGGATATTTGATAGGTTTCTACCAGACTGGCGAATGTTAAATGTCCTTCATGACTAAAGTAATTATACTTAGCCATATCCTTCGATTTTAAACGGGCAGTTGTTGTTAATGACTCAGACTGTTCAACTGCCTTAAGCCCAAGTTGAAGGCGTAAATCATTGACTAACTCAATCACCTCTTGTTCAATTGTAGTATCATAAAATCCTATCACATCATCTGTTGCTTCATTTTTATCAGGTATAGGTGGTTTTTTAGGAGTCGTTTCTTCAACTATTTTATGATCAGTCTCTTCATTTTGATCACTTGGCTTTTCAGGCTTTAAAAAAGTCCCATCCATTATGTGATTTGAAGATGACGGATTTTGATTGGAATGATTGATGATGATTGATTTTTTGGCTTCAAATGTAAAAGTTACTTTATCTAATAAAGCTAACGTTGTTGATGACGTATTAGTCTGACATGCCCCTAGTAAAAGGGCACAAATCATAAAATAAATTCTTATGATCTTTTTAAACAAACTCCTTCACATCCTTTTTAATCCACCATTACTTTATTTAATATCAGTTAGAACTATAATTTTATACACATTTTAACGATAGATTCATGCGAAATCATCAATCCTTGCTATTCATTGACGATAAAAAAAGAACAGCCAAAACTGGTTGTTCTTTTGAAATAAAAATTATGCTAATTCTAATGCAATCTCCATCATTTGAGTAAATGTATTTTGACGCTCTTCTGCAGATGTTACTTCATGTGTTACTAATGAATCTGAAACCGTTAAGATACATAAGGCATTAACTCCAGCGTAAGCTGCATTCATGTATAAAGCAGCAGCTTCCATTTCAATTCCCATAACTCCCATTGCAGACCATTTTTTCCATGAATCCTTTTGAGCATCATAGAATGTATCTGAAGATAAAATGTTACCTACTTTAACTTCAATTCCTTTTTCATTCGCAACATTCACTGCTTTATTTAATAGATCCCAAGAAGCAATTGGTGCGTATGTTCCTGGTAATTCATATTGTGCAGCGTAATTTGAGTTTGTACAAGCACCCATTCCAATAATAACGTCACGGATTTTAACATCTTCGCGAATTGATCCACAAGATCCAATACGAATTAAGTTTTTCACTCCGTAGAAGTGGATTAATTCATAAGAATAAATTCCGATTGAGGGAATCCCCATTCCTGAACCCATAACAGAGATTTTTTTCCCTTTATATGTTCCAGTATATCCGAACATATTACGTACTGTATTAAATTGAACAACATCTTCTAAAAATGTGTCCGCGATAAATTTCGCACGTAATGGATCTCCTGGTAATAAAACTGTTTCTGCGATAACACCTTGTTCAGAACATCCAATGTGTGGTGTTGGAATTGCCATAAACTTCACTCCTCTAATTAATGATATTTTAGTATGCTGTTGTGTTTTCTTTTCCTTGTACTAAAGCAACTCCGCCTGAAGTTCCGATACGGTTAGCTCCAGCTTCAAGCATCGCTTTCATATCTTCAGATGTACGAACTCCACCTGATGCTTTAACACCTACTGTTTCACCAACAGTTTGACGCATTAAGCGAACATCTTCAACTGTTGCTCCACCTGTAGAGAATCCTGTTGATGTTTTAACAAAGTGAGCTCCAGCTTTAACAGACATTTCACAAGCTTTGACTTTTTCTTCATCTGTTAACAAGCAAGTTTCAATGATTACTTTAACTAATGTTCCATTAGCAGCATCAACAACTGCTTTAATATCTTCATATACTAATTCCCAATTACCATCTTTAGCAGCACCTACATTGATAACCATATCAATTTCAGTTGCACCGGCTTCAATTGCACATTTTGTTTCAAATGCTTTAACTTCTTTCATTGTTGCTCCTAAAGGGAATCCGATTACTGTACAAACTTTTACATCTGTTCCTTGTAATTCATCTGCACATAAAGAAACCCAAGTTGGATTAACACAAACTGAAGCGAAATCATGTTCTTTGGCTTCTTGACATAATGTTAAGATTTGTGCTTTTGTCGTTTCTGGTTTTAAAACTGTATGATCGATATACTTACTTGCTTTCATATGGAGCCTCCTAATGACTATAAAATACCGCTATATAAGTCTTTATTATTATAGCTGAAGTCTTAAAGGTTATAGCGAAAAACAAAAAAATAGCCTTTTCATTTTTAGTTAATCCTTTTAACTCAACATAAAAATTTAAACAATTATTGGGACTATATAACAACTCGTTATTAATTCTACCAAAAACCTATTTATTTTAAAACATTTTTTCAAGAGATAATTGTACTTTTTGAAAGTTTTATGTCGTTTTTTACGTATCACTTACTTATAAAAAATAACCCTTACATCCTTCATTATCCTCTCTTTTATTTTATTAACTTTTTAAATTATGAATATATCGAGTAACCGTACGAATCACTAAAAAGACTGGAATCGCAAAAAATACTCCCTTTAGACCAAAAAAACTTCCTGAAAGCATCATTAAAATCATAATAAACAAAGGATGAATATCTAAATTACGTCCAATAATAAATGGCTGTAGAAAATTTCCTTCAACTGCTTGTAAAATAGCAAGAATAATAATGACAAGAATAACCTTATTCCAGGAAATAGAGAGCGCAAAAATAATCACAGGAATGGCACCAATAAAGGGTCCAATAAAAGGAATAAAATCAGTTAAACCAATTAAAAATCCGAAAAGTAAAGCATAATCAATTCCAGCAAACATTAATAAAATGGTCGCAATTAATGAGACACAAACCATAATAAGTGCTAGCCCACGAATATAAGAACCTAACGAATCATCTAATAAGCTAGACAAAGAAGCAACATGTGATCGATATCGTTTCGGAACTAACTTTAATAACCCATTCAAAATTTTTTCATAATCTTTCAAAAAATAAAACAACGCAATTGGAACAATAACAATAAACATTAATGACCCGACAATTGAAAAAATTAAGTTAAAAGTAAAACCAGTCACTTCACGAATATGCTCTGTTAACGTACTGACCCACGTATTATATTCACTAAAAAATATCTCACTTAAATTTAAACCCATTCGTTCATCAAAGATTAGTAATTGATTTTGAATAGCTGTTAAATAAATGGGTAAATTTAAAATCAAATCATGAATTTCTCTAATAATGGTTGGTAAAAACCACGAAATAATTCCATATAAACTTCCAAATACAACGACATAAAATAAAAACACCGAAATTACTCGGGGTAAACGAATTCGATCAATCCACAAAATAAGCGGATGAATAATATAAGCCAGTAAAAATGCAACAAAAAATGGAAATAAACTTCCCCAAATTTCACTCCAAATCCTTCCCCAAACGGGTGATGTTTGAATAAATAAAAATATGATCACTAAACTGACTAAACAGGCAATGGCATAAAGCAAATAACGAATCATCCGACTATGTTTATTAAAAAATTCATCCATCTCTAACACCTCATTATCTCAACTAATTGCTACTATTGTCTTTATATTATAAGTGTGTAGAATATGATTATGCTTATTTTAGATATAAAAAAAGTCCTAACAAAGATTAGGACCCACTATGCAATTAAAAGTTGTTTTCGATAAATAACTTTTTTGATAAAATCAAACCCCAATGTGACAAGTTGCACCAGCATAACCACTAAATATGGCGCAAAGATAAAATGAATAAAGTAACTTAATAAGGCTGAGAAAATGCCACAAATAATAATATAAGCATATTTAAACATTAAATGTCTATCTAAAACAACAATATCTGGTAAAATGAAAATTCCTGTTATTAACACCGAACCATTTAATAAGAACAAAATCGTTAACCAATTCGGTTGTTGAAAAATAACACCTAGCAAAATACTTACTAATCCGTAAACACCTAAATAAAGAAACGATACTTTATAATCAATGACTTGACGCTTCACTAAAAATAAGGCACTTAGTAATAAAGGAATAATGAGTGTAAAGCATAGACTGCCCTCAAAGATTCCAAAGATTACTGTTTGTAACGAGTAATATTCTGAAATAAAACCATCGAAGGACAATGGATGAAGCGCATTTGTTACTACCATATAGGGGGCTGATAGCATCGGGGGAAGTTCAGTTAATCCTAAATTATAATTAGTCATTTTAATTCCAAGTACTCCAATAAAATAACCAATTAATGCAGGATGAAGATGATAAAACGTGTGACCCTTTTTTGTATTTTGTGAAAAAATAGTCATGACCATAATTGCCATACAAAAAACAGAAATAGGGGCATCTAATGAAAACATCAAAATTAATAACGTGCTAAATAAAAATGTTGGACGCTTCAAAGGAAAAAATATTCCTTCTTTCACTGTGTGTGGATTCGTCCCAACAATAAATGAAACTAATAGATCAATCAAGTAAGCGTAGCCTAAAATCAATCCTAATTTGATAACATGAACCTTGAAAATTTCAAATGCTATGCTTTGTCCTAAATGACCAATCGTTGAATAATATCCAAATTCAACGAATAATCCCAACTGAATTAAGACAAACGTCACTAATAAAAAATGTTTGACTTGACGTTCTCCATAAATTCGTCTAGCATGATACTCCTTTGCCTTTTGTTTAATCACTTCTTTAATTCGCTTCATTTTCGAATGGACTCACTCCCTCTTTTGAAATAATTCTATTCTAACATGAGAACTTGATTTTTTGTTAAATGAAATAACTTTAATTTAAAAAGATTAGCTCATAGCTAATCTTTTTTATTTTGATCGATACTCTTCTTTTAAATCTTCTTCTGGAATTCGATATAAATTGACATGACAATAACCTGTTGGATTTTTAGTTAAATAATCTTGATGATATTCCTCTGCATCATAAAAAGCTGTCTGCTTTTTAACTTCAACAACAATTTCATCTTCATACTTCAATTGTTCTTGATTAATAAATAATCGAATCACTTCTGCGTCTGCCTCATCTTCATAATATACACCCGTCCGATACTGTGTTCCTATATCTCCACCTTGTTTATTTAAAGAGGTCGGGTCGATGATGCAAAATAAATGTTCTAAAATTCGTTCTAATGAAATGATCGTTTCATCATAAAAAATCTCACAAGCCTCAACATGATGCGTTTTTCCTGTGCAAACTTCTTTATAGGTTGGATCTGCCGTTAGACCATCCGTATACCCAACTTTTGTTTTAATAATCCCTTTGATACGTTTAAAGTATGCTTCAACTCCCCAGAAGCATCCTCCAGCTAAAACAATTTGTTTCATATTTTCTCACATTCCTTCATACTTATTAGTGCCCTTTACGACGAATTGGAATTGACTTCGTTAATTCACGAACCACATAACTTGCTGCAATTAATCCGGCCACACTTGGAACAAAAGCATTTGAAGCGGGTGGTAGTTGCTGTTTACGAACTTCACTATCTTCTTTTCCAACAACCTTTAACGTATCTTCTCGTCCAATGATTGGACTTTCTGTTGAATAGATAACTGGAACTTTTCCACTCACTTTTTCTTTCTTCAGCTTTGTACGAATTACCTTCGCTACTGGATCATAAGACGTTTGGTGAATGTCTGCAATCTCAAATTTTGTAGGATCTAGTTTATTGGCTGCCCCCATTGATGAAATAAATTTAATTTTACGACGTAGACATTGTTTAATTAAATGAATTTTAAATGTAATCGTATCTGAAGCATCAACAACAAAATCAATCTGATGTTCGAATAATCTTGGAGCAGTTTCTTCATTATAGAACATATGCATTTGAATAACATTACAATTTGGATTAATCTCTGCAATACGCTCTGCCATAACTTCTACCTTAGAACGACCAACTGTTTTTAATGTCGCATGAATTTGACGATTAACATTCGTAATATCAACGACATCTTTATCAATTAAAATTAATGTTCCAACGCCCGTACGTGCTAATGCTTCAGCAGCGAATGACCCAACACCTCCAATACCTAAAATAGCAACTGTACTATTCTTTAAGATTTCTGTTCCTTCTGGTCCATAGACTAATTCATTTCTAGAAAATTGATGTAACATATCTTTGAAGCTCCTTACTCTTTCTATTTAAAAGTTATAAACTGATTATACCTTTATTATGTCCAAAATGCTATGAAGAGCGTCTAAAATGAATAGAACTTTTTAATTTTTTTATTGTAATAACGATTAAAATTACGCAATCTGCTCATACTAGTACTGTCAAGAAGAGAAGTAAATTTGCAGTGAGTATTTGTTGCCGATATGATACCTATACGTCGGATTAAGGTATGCAACATCAAGTCACTGTACGTCTGATAATTATATATGTGAGATAATCTATTATTATTGCTCTTCTTGAACACGTATATTCTGAATTTCCTATTTAGCGATTGTAACGAATATACACTCTCTCTTAGTTTCCCTAGATTGTGCGTAAGGTGATTAGTTGTTGAATCCGAACATTTCTGATAAGGGAATCTGGTGTTCTAATACGGTGTTGAATGCCCAACATTGTTGGGACTCCTAATGTATTAGACAGGATACCCACCTGCTACCAAGCGGGTTTTTATCCTAACACCTACGGCAATTTGGGCAATTAAGAAGAACACGGGTTCCGTACCCGTGTTTTTTTATTTTCTAAACTAATTTAAAATCTAAATATATAAGTTCAGATAAGTTTTTTACATGGTAAAAACTTTTACACTCCTAGCAAAGGAAGAATAGATTTCTTTCAGAAATCGACAGGGAACTCTCAACCTACTTCGGTTCGAAATGGCATAGGAAACCAGTATTAAATTTTATTACCAACTAACACTGATGTAGAGTTGTAAAATACATTTCTGTTTCTATGTACAACCACTCCTATCAATCTGTTAGATTCATATTAACTTCCAGATATCACCTGATTGCTTTTAATTCATTCTCGTGTTAAGATAGCTTTCCTGCCTCTGATAGAGAGGATTACTTTCTTTATCAATAAGGATTCGGTTTTCCAAACATTCCCTTGTTGATTTCAATTCTCTTTCATGTTAAGATAGCTTTCCCCATGAAAAAGGTTATTCCTGAATGGTACGTAAAGTGACTAACTTTTTAAATCCGAACATTTCTAATAAGGGAATCTGATTCTCAAATTCGGTGTTGAATGCCTAGCTTTTTCTACCTAGGACTCCTAAAGAATTTGATAAGATACCCACCTGCTACTTAGCGGGTTTATACTCTAGCACTTACGGCCATTTGGGTATCATTCATAACCTGCCCATTAACTAAGACTTTCCAGAACCAATCATATTGATTTTGTTGGCCCGACATGTTAGGATATGTATCCGGTCATGAGTGACCCGAATTCAAAATATCCTGGATTGTACGTAAAGTGATTAGTTCTTTATAAATCCGAACATTTCTAATAAGGGAATCTGACGCTCAAATTCGGTGTTGAATGCCTAGCTTTTTTCACCTAGGACTCCTAAAGAATTTGATAAGATACCCACCTGCTAATTTAGCGGGTTTACATCCTAACACTTACGGCAATTTGGGTCATTATATTCATTTAGATTACCTATAGATTAGATACGATAAAGCCACCAATTAAACATAAATTTCGCTTAATGATCACAAATTTAGAGAAGTTTTTAAAATATTAAATTAATAGTTGATTAATATTCCTGAACATGATAAAATTAAAATCAAAATTGATTGAACTTTATTATTTTTTATGAATAAACACACACACATTTTAAACTAGTTTATCTAATATAACCATTCATCATGTCCCCTAAACATGATAAAAAATGGCCCTAGATAATCTAACAATCTGCAATCAGATTGTCGATCAATTTGGTGCCATGATAAATCAATGAATCATGAGATTTATTATTTCAGGTTATTGTCTTTTTACCAAGAACATGATAAAATCTAATCAAAATCTGAGATATGCGTAAGGTGATTAGTTCTTTAAATCCGAACACTTTTGATAAGGGAATCCGATTCTCTAATACCGTGTTGAATGCCTAGCTTTTTCCACCTAGGACTCCTAACGTATTAGATACGATGCCCACCTGCTAATTTAGCGGGTTTATATCCTAACACCTACGGTATTTTGGAGAAACACAAGCATTTGCTTGTGTTTTTTTTAACTTAAAAGGTTCTATAATATTTGGTGTTGCTGAGTAAGCAGCACTTTTTTCATGGCATCAAAAAAAAGAGACCTCAAGTCTCAATCCTGTTACAATGTTATCGGCTAAAACAATATTGAAAGGATAAGATTTGATGTCTCACTCATATTTTACTAGAAAACTTTTAAATATTAAAGATAAAAACATTACATTTCCGGACGATTATCTTGAAGAAGTGAAATTAAACGGAATTACTAGCTTTATTTTTAAAGGAATCCTCTCGTATCAACCGACTCATTGTCAAAAATGCGGAACTCTATTTGATTCAAAATTTAAGAAACATGGATTTAAAACCTCTCGAATTGTCATTCCAAAAGTCTCACTCCATGATACCTATTTAGAGTTAAAAAAACAGCGTTATTATTGTGGCCATTGCCAATCTACCTTTACACTAAACACTTCAATCGTTGAAAAGAACTGTTATATTTCTTATCACACGAAACACGCCATTGCGTTAGACGCTCAAAATAAGATTTCAGAATGCGATATTGCCCGTCGTCATCAGGTCTCTCATTCAACTGTCAATCGGATCATCCATAGCTTTTATGAGGCTCAAACTTTGAACTTTAATTACCTTCCTGAAAATCTTTGTTTTGATGAGTTTAAGTCCGTTAAGTCTGCCGAGGGTCACCTAGCATGCGAAGCATAAATCCTCCACTGCTAGGGAATGGGTCACATGTCTTTTATCTTTTGCGATGCAGATACCAAACAAATCATTGATATCATTGAAGATCGTCGTTTAAGCTCACTCTCAACCTATTTTCAGCGGTATACCAAAGAAGCACGGGCTCGAGTGAAACATATTGTCATCGATATGTATGCTCCTTACATGAGCTTGATTAAGGAGCTTTTTCCCCATGCCAAAATGATCATTGATAAATTCCATCTAGTTCAACATCTTTCTCGTGCACTCAATAAAACTCGTATTCGACTCATGAAAAAATTTAAGAAACACAGTCGTAAATTCAAACGTTATTGGCGATTATTTTTAAAGTCTCACACGCTACCTAATACCACTAATTATCGAACAGTTTACTGTTTTAAACAACCCATGCGTGAAATTGATATCCTCAACTTCCTACTTGATTTATCACCTGAATTAAAAGCAACTTATGATCTTTATCAAGATTTACTTTTCGCTATTCAAACGAAAAACATCGATCGCTTGAATGACTTACTTGAAACAGAACATTCGCTTATTTCTCCTGAACTTCAAACAGCTTTTCAAACCTTTAAAACGTATCAAGCTTATATCAAAAACACATTAACGACTCCCTATACAAATGGTCCAATCGAAGGAATTAATAATAAAATTAAAGTCATTAAACGTATTGCCTTTGGATATCGTAGTTTCTATCATTGGGTCACCTGCCATGCGAAGCATGTTTCCTCCACTAGTAGGGTAATTAAATCACGTATTCTTATGATTCAAAATTTAACTAAACCTAAAAGAAAAATCCTAGCAGCATAGCCGCTAGGATTTCAATTTAGTCTTTCACTGTAATAGGTCACCATTTAATCAGCAACACTATTTGACAAAGTTCCACTTAAAAAAGCTATACGATAGAACGTCGTATAGCTTTTTCTTATTATTCTTTTATATACTGATATACTTTTTTAATAATTTCATTATCTACTTCTGAATCAAATTTACGTGCAAATAATGCTTCACTCTCACAGATTAATTGATAATCTTCAAGTGTGTATGTTTTAGGGTTTGGTCCACCATTCCACTGAATTTCACGTAGTGTATTATGAACTACCGTATTTTTAAATGGAGAATTTAAAATCAAAGTTTGGAAAAAATGTTCGTCTGCACAAATCGTATACTTATAGTCTCTGATATATTCAGGATGCTCTTTTAAATAATTTAATATATATTCAACACAATCTCCAGACAGTGTAAACCAGTTAGCACCTTTATATAATTTATATCCCTTAAAATTAGGGCGAAGAGGATATTTTCTATAAAACTTTGAAAGGAAGTTATTAATGATGTAAACCGGTCGTGTTCGATTATACTTACTATCACTAAATAAATAATAGCCTTTGATTCGCCATAGATTTTCTTCTATGTCTAAAGTTTCAAGAAATTGACGTCCTTTATTCTTTTTTAAAAATGACGATACTTCCTTCTTACTCTTAATAAATAAATCCTGTCCACTTATTAAATGATAAAAATCATAGCCTCTATTACTAGCCTGTTTTAATAATTGAATTGTTACTAGTACTTGAGACAGCCCTCCCCAATTAATGCTCATTCGTTGCTCTAAGAAAAAAACAGTGTTGAAGGATTGGAAATATTGTTTGAGTTGATTAAATAGGCCGTCATTCTTCTGATCGATATGAATATAGACATGGTGATCATCATCTGCAATAAATTCAATTAATTGCTTTGTTTGTTCAAAATTTTTATGTGCCACAATTAAAAAAGCTTGCTTCATTTTATCTCACCTTATTTTAAATATTTTTCTAAACTCTGATCGATTAAGCCTTCAATATTTCCTTTTTGATTAAATGGAAGCGGATTAAATGTTTTAGCTTTCTCGTATAAGGAGATAAAATCCTCTCCATCCTGATATGTCAAAATACATCCTAATTGTTCTAATTTAGTGGCTAGCTCAATTTGATGATCATTGACATGTTCATGATATTTCTTTAAACGAGGTACTGCAATAATTTTTTTATGATTTTTAACACCTTGAAGAATAGAACCAGCTCCAGCATGAGTTACAATCAGACTGGCTTGTTGATATAATTTTTCCATTTCATCATTAGGAATAAAACTAAATAATTTCATTTTATCAGTTTCGTAATGATTATGGCCCGCTTGAATAATGATTTCCTCACGATTTGCGACCTGTTCAACAAGACGTATAAGACGTGTAAAATCTTGTTTTTGTGTCCCACATAGAACGAGAATCAAAATAAACACCCTCCTACAATAGCATTTGGGTAAACTTCTAATAGCTCCTCCCATTGAATATAAAACTCATTAGCTATTTTATACATTAATTTCCCACTAACTGATGGCGTATGAACATTTGCAACTGTTTCAATATAAATCACTTTTCTACCAAATAAACGCCCATAAACACACATCGGAATCGTTGAATGAACACCTGTAGAAATAATAACCTTAGGATTATACTTGATAAAATAAATGAACGAAACTAACCATACATAAAGATATTCAAAAATATAGATCCATCCATCATTTTTAGAGCAATACATTAAATACTCTGTTGGAAACTCTGTCTCTTTTGAAATCTTCGTTTTTTCAGTAATAATAACTCCATTATACTTCTTAATAAGATGGCGTAACTGTAATAATTCCGTGTAATGCCCTCCTGCACTAGAGCAAAATAAAACCTTTCCTTTTTTCACGTTTAATCATCACCTTATTTCTTAAGTTTAACTTTCATGATATAAATTGCATTCGCTAATGCATTATAGATTAATTTATTGGTGTATCGATAATATAGATGCTTCTTATCCTTTTGAGATAATAAATATTGATTTTTTCTCCACATTGGAAATCTCTTATTTAATAAGTCCCAACCTTCTTTTAGGATAGCCTTTCGAGTATTCTTATCCTGAATTTGTGCAGCTCGTAAGAAAGAACTTCCTAAAAAATATTTTAATGTTAAATACTCTAATTCACTCTGATATTGATGGTATAAATTATGTTTTTGATAAAATTCAAAAATATCATTAAAGACTGTTAACATATCACCAACTTTGGAGTTTTGAGTATAAGTAATTGAATCTTGACGTTGAACATAATAAACAAGTGGTTCATTTACATAAGCTAATTTTCTAATAAATGGAGCTAATCGAATGGAAAAGGAACTATCCTCATATCTTAAGCCTACTGGAAATTTGATATCTAATGAATCAAACCAACTTTTCTTATATAGCTTATTCCAAACTGTCGGCATCATCTTCGTTAATAACTCTCTCTCATTTGTATAAGGTCCATCAGTTGCTCTTTGTAAACGATTCGGATAAGTCCAATAAAAATCACACGTTGTAACATCAGCCTCTTCCTGAGTTGCTCGTTCGTATAATTTTTCAAACATCGAATATTCAACGTAATCATCACCGTCTACAAATCCAAAATAATCTCCCTTCATCTTACTCATACCATAATTTCTAGCATCAGAGAGCCCCCCATTTGGCTTGATATAACTGAATACCTTATTTGGGTAAAGATTCATATATTTATCAATAATAATTTGTGATTGATCAGGTGTTGAGTCATTAATCACAATAATCTCAATTTCTTGAAGAGTTTGATTGACTAATGAATCAAGACAACGATCTAAATATTTTTCTACATTGTAGACTGGAACAATGACACTAACTTTTGGCATTATTTCACCTTAACTTTCCTATAATCCTTTTTACTTAATGTCGTATTAAGGAACAATGTAACTGTGATAAATCCTAAATATAAGTTCGTAAACAATTCATCTAAGACGTGTCCGCTATAATAAGCAGCTCCTAAACCGACACCAGTTGATAATAATAGCATTAGGTTACTAAAATTAACAATAGTTTTAAACTTTCTTAACGCATTAATTGTTGAGGCTAGGACTAAGACAAGATATGGAGTAATAAAAATAATTGCTCCGATAATTCCCATCGTATAGATTTGACGCCATCCATCTTGCTCAATAATTAATTGACCTTCACTTAATGTCGAAAACCCCATACCAAGCATTTTTTCTTTAGTATCCATTAAATCCCACTTATATTCTGAGAATAATTTTTGAAGCTTTCTCCCATCACTACGTTTTTCAAAGGGTTGATTAACAACAAAGTTCCAAAACTCAGGATCAAATTCTATCGGATAAATTTCATCGTAATAAATGGATGGGAATGTTAATAACTGAGCATTTTCTCTTAAAACCGCTATTAATACAGCCTTCTTACCATCGTCATCCTCAATTTTCTGTTGTAGCAACTCTAATTGTGTTGACATCTGATTAACACTATCATTCTTTTCTTCTTCTTCTTTTAAATTTTTAATTAACTGGGTGTTAAACTCTTGATACTTAATGGCTGGAGTATTTGGATAGATTGCCAAGGCTAAGAAAATAATAATTCCCAAATTTAATAGAAAATTAAGATTAAACTTTGCTAAGCGAATGACACTACATCCAATATAAGTTCCAAGTGCTGCTATAGCAATAAGAATGACACCAAAGGTAGCAACTCGTGTTCCAACCATCATCATACATAAAGAATGAAGTAAAATCAGTAAGAAGATTGGCCATTTTCTTTTGACCTCATATAACACTTTATATAATAATGGAAGCAACATAAAAAGCAAGGCCCCTAGAACATTTGCTGCATGATATAATCCCTTAGACATCAATAACTTTGGGTCTTGGAACTGTTCATATCCTCCCGTAAACCATGAAAAGAAATTAGCTTGTGTTGTTCCTCCATAACTACCAAATGAGATAGCAAATAAATCAGTAATAAAGATGACACTACATGTAATTACCGAGGTAATTACAATAATTTTATTAAATGTTTCATTACTAAATTGGGCCAGATATGTACAATACATTAAAATAAATGGTAATGTCATGATTAAGATATATTTTAGTTCAATTTTAATATCTGTTCTAAACGTTTCAGGAAGATTTAAATTTAATTGTCTGATTTCAATAAAGTGCAAAATAGAATAAGTGCCTAAGATTAATCCTAAAAATACTATCATCCAAAAAGATTTCTTTTTATTTTTATCAACAAATAAAAATCCAATAATCGCTAATAATGGAATTCCTAAGAATCTGATAAATGTTGATGGAACAATTAAATGATACTGTTTCAAAAAATCATTTAATAGATAGTCTAAATCAACGATAGGTTGAATAATTAAAAAAACAAAAATTAATAACGTATAAAACTTTGGATTATTAAGTTTTTTAAATTTATCTAGCATAAATCCCCCTCCACTAACTTACTGATTTGAGTAATAATCATTTCATTTTGATAGTGATAATCCTTTAATTTATCTTTCATCTTTTCTAATTTTTCAGGATGCATAATAATCGTCTTCATCGCTTCATAAAAATCAGATTCATCATTGTTTACAACTAAACCATAGCTACTATCCTTTAACTGTTCTTCAATACCCGCCACTTTTGTTGCTATAACAGGTATTTGACAAATTAAAGATTCAAAGACAACAGTCGGTAATCCTTCATAACGAGAAGGTAATAAAAAACAATCTGCTAATTTAAAATAAGCGAATGGGTTTTCTCGATATCCAATCAGTTTAAACGTTTCTTGACAGTTATTCTTTTTTATTTCAGTTTTTAAGGTTTGCTCGTCTTCACCATTACCGATAATCATAATATTATGTTTAAATCCTTCATCAATCAGGCGACGATGAATCTTTATTAAACGATCATATCCTTTTTGTTCGACTAATCGTCCTACACTAATAAATGTTAAATCTTTATTTTCAAAGAGTCTTAAATCATCTGGATTAACAGATTGAGCAGACTTCTCTTTTATTAGATCAGATTGAATAATATTATGAATGACTTTAACATCCTCTTTTAAATCAAAGACTTCTTGATAAGATTGTGCTGCCACTTTAGAAACAGCTACATTTACATCAATTAACTCAAGCATCTTCTTCATTAGTGGCATATGATTCGATGAGAAGTTTTGTTTCTTATAATCTAGATGAATCCAATTTACTTTTTTACGACTAGAACCATTAGCAACAAAAATCGTACAAAATCCCTCTTTAAATGCAATTTCAACATCATAAGATGAAAGTTTCATTTTTTTACGTTCAGATTTAATTTTTCGTCCAATCCATCCTGTCTTCATTAAACATAACAAATATAATTTATTAATTAATAATGAAATATTTTTACTTTTAATAATTTGACTTAATGGTAAATCAATCACTCTAAAAAACTTTGATCCCTCAATAATATTAACTCCAGATGGAACATCTTTAAGCATTTCACCATGTTTGTGTAATACAAGTAAATCAATCTCATAACTAGTTTGCTTTACTAATTCCTGCAATAAGTTATTTAATACCCGAGAAACGCCCCCCAACGTCATCTCATCGGTTACAAATAAAATTTTCTTTGACACAATCTCACTTCCAATCGTTTCAACATAATATTAAATTCACTATTCAATAGTCATTTAACTTAGAAGACTCTTACTTTTAACGCCTCTATTCCCTTCATAATATACCCTATACTAATAAAAATAAATTACTCATTATTTTAATCGTCGTAATGTTTTTTTGAGAGATAATAATTGTCGGACCATGTTGAATTGCTTCTTACTATATAACCATAAAATAAAACGATCTTTAGCTGATAAATTTTTGACATATTCATTTTTTAGCCATGATGAGAAGTGGTTTCTCATAAAGTCTACAGCATGATTAATATAACGATCACCATTTTCAACTGTTAAATTACGAGAACATCCATATAACATTAAATTTTTAATATATAGAAACTCAATCTCTGACTGATAATTTCCTTGAAAATTATCTTCTATTAACTTCAAGGCTTTATAAATATCTAAACTCTTCTCAGAGTAAGTATTCATAATTGATCCTTCTCTTTGAAAATAATTATAAAAAGCCTCATTGACTTTGACAATTTTTTGAGCTTTAGATAGAACAATAGGAATACATCCTAAATCTTCAT
This sequence comes from Turicibacter sp. H121, assembly GCF_001543345.1. NCBI lineage: Bacteria > Bacillati > Bacillota > Erysipelotrichia > Erysipelotrichales > Turicibacteraceae > Turicibacter > Turicibacter sp. H121. The sequence goes on from NZ_CP013476.1 coordinate 420,155, forward strand.
ACCAAACCCCTACCGGGAATTTAACATCATCAAATAACGTTTTCTTAAATAACTTATTACATGCACTATTATCAATGGTCAAAACCGAAGGTAATGTTTCAACATTTCCAACTTTAAAATCGCCGCATGAAATATAAACACTTCGCCCATCTTCATAAACATTTTTAATATCGCAGACGACTAAATCTGCACCTTCTTGATGAACTACCTGATACATCTTTTCACACATGTCTCTTTCAATCCAGTCATCACTATCAATAAAAAGAACATATTCACCTGTGACATAATTTAGACCATAATTTCTGGCATCAGCTAATCCTCCATTTATTTTTTGAACAGAGATTACTTTTCCTGGGTAATCTAGTGTAAACTGATCAATAATCTTTTGTGATTGATCAGGACTCCCATCATTAACACAGATAATTTCAAGATCTTGAAATGTTTGGTTTACTAATGAATCTAAGCAGCGCTTAAGGTATTTCTCTACATTATAGATAGGAACAATAATGCTTATCTTTGCCATTTTAACTCACCTTCTTATTTAAGAACTCGTTTCAACTGTCGGATTTGATAATAAATTTTTAAACGATACGGTTGTTCATAAATCCAGACACGATATTTATTCATAAAATTCATTTCTTGATATAATGATTGATAATATTTATTTTTTCTCCAGGTTGGAAAATTACTTTCAATAAACTGATAAAACTCATTTATAATACGAATTGCCAGTTCTTTATCAGTAATATAGATAACTTTATGCAACTCATACTGAATTTGCTTAATAACTAGCATCTCTAACTCTTCTTCAAATAATTGTTTAAGATTGTATGTTTCATAACTAGTTATAATTTCTTGTAGCGCATTAAGTGTATGTAAAACACGTTCATCATTTGCACTTGACACATTATTCATTCGATTCGCTAAATAATAATATAACGGTTGATGAACAATGGCTAACGTTTTACATTGTGCTAATAATTTCAATGTAAAGACGAGATCTTCACTACGATAATTTAACGGAAACTCAATTTTATGTTCCTTTAAAATAGAAGTCTTAATGAGTTTATTCCAAGGAGCGGGCGTTATTTTAAATATTAAATCTTTTTGCTCCTCAACGACAAGCAAATCTGTTGATTCAACTGGAATGGTCATTAAAGTCTTGTCTGTGCTTTGTTCATAACATTCATAATAGTCACAAACAATGACATTTGCATTTGTTTCAACTGCTTTTTCATATAATGACTTCAACATATCTGGATGTAAACAATCATCTGGATCAATGAAAATAATATAATCACTACTCGCCAATGTCAGACCTAAATTTCGAGTAGCTCCTACTCCTTCGTTTGCTTTATTAATGACACGAATTCTTGAATCACGCGCTTCATAAGCTTTCATTTTCTCTAGTGTATGATCTTGTGAACCATCATTAATAGCAATAACCTCAAACTCTTTGAAAGTTTGATTTAATAAACTTTCAAAACTCTTATCAATATACTTTTCTACATTATAAGCAGGAATAACTACACTTATTTTATTCATTCTCTAACCTTCCTTTAAATCCCTAGACTCTAGCTAATAGTCTAGTCCTCACAGGATACAATGTATTTTTAATGATTTCCTTTCTTACGTTTGAACAACTTCATTGAGCGCTGAACAAAATCTCTAAAATCACTAAATAATAAATAGTAAATCATAAGATAAGCTGCTAAGACAATGAGACCTAAACTAGCTGCACCGATAAACCAAATAACTAAGTGACTAACACCAGTTGGGAAAATCAGTCTCCATCCCCAAAGTCCGATAAAAGTAAGTCCAAACATAATTAATGTACGAAGTAGCACAAATTTATAATAATTCCATGATGGTAAACCAAATACTTTAGGATATACTAATTGAACTGACATAAAGAAATCAATAATAAAATGTGTTAAGAATGTTCCTAATAAAATTCCAACGATCCCTAATGGTTTAACTAATAATAATGAAATCCCTAAGTTAGTTAACGCAGATAATAAAGCAATTTTTTTCGTCTCTTTGAATAAGCCATTCACATTACGTACGACTAATAAAGGCTCTCTAGAAACAAGATAATATGTGTTCATAGTAAATAAGAACACTCCAAAATATGATAAAACATACAATTCATCCTTCATCCATAAACGAACAAAATCATTAGCTGTAATAAAGAGAATACTTGATACAATAGAGCTTAAAAAGAACGCAAAGTTAGCATATTGTAAGAAGGTAGAATACTTATGATTTTCATCACTTGAGAATAAGTTCCCAAAACTATCAACGGGTGCTTGAATAACTCCATATAAAACCTTAATTAAGCTCGAACAAATCATATTATAAGCATTATATACATTCGTCATTAACGGAGAAATAAAATAGGTTAATAACACAGGATCTGTATTTGATAAAACAACACCTGAAATCTTATGTACAAAAACATGCTTTGTATTTTCAAGTGCGCTTAAATCACGTGCTTCTTTATTATCTTTTAAATAAGGATATAATTTTAATGCTTTATTACGCGAATAAACGTATGAAACAATGGTCAAGATTCCATCAGCTACTAACACTACTTCTAATGAGAATCCCATCATAGCAATCACAATCACTAAAATTGAACGCAATAATGTAATTAATTGAATTCCTAAGTTGATCTTATAATATTGTTGATCGGCCTGAACAACGATATTTGGTCCCATTAAAAAATAAGACACAACCACTGGCGCTAATAATAAGAAATAAATACTATAAATTGAGAAGGTTGAGATGACCCCTCCTCGTTGACTTACAAATAATGGTTGAACTAATCCCACAATTAATCCTAAAACAAATATAATCAATCCCATTTTTCTAAATAAATAGATTGCTCCATTATATAATTCCGTTACTTTTTTATAATTTTTTTGAGCTAACGGTTGATAAAGAATCTGTTGAAACGCAATTCCAAAACCACCCTCCACTAAATTTAAAAATCCCATAATTTGAATCATTGTCGAGTACAATCCATTAATCGAACCACCATATATATCCGAAAAAAGACTAAACTTTACAAAACCAACAATAGGCAAAATTAAACTTGGTATTGTAGCTACTAACATATTAAGTAGCGAATGTTTCATACGCATAAAATCACCTCTAATTCTATATTCTTTCCTACTAAACTATAATTTATCAATTATTAAACATTATGAAAAGGTGTGTCATAGAAAGACTATGACACACTCTTCTCATTCAAATAACTTTAACTTACCTTTATTTATCATAAAAAAACTTAACAAATGAATTTTTATAACTCCTGCTTTGATGACGATGTTACCGTATCCCGGCGGTGTCGGTTGTGGTTCCGGTGTTGTTGGACTTCCACCTGTTCCAGTATCAGATCCGTTTCCACCTGCTCCTGTATCAGATCCGTTTCCATCTGCTCCTGTATCAGATCCGTTTCCATCTGCTCCTGTGTCAGATCCGTTTCCATCTGCTCCTGTGTCAGATCCGTTTCCACCTGCTCCTGTATCAGATCCGTTTCCACCTGCTCCTGTATCAGATCCGTTTCCACCTGCTCCTGTGTCAGATCCGTTTCCACCTGCTCCTGTGTCAGATCCGTTTCCACCTGCTCCTGTGTCAGATCCGTTTCCACCTGCTCCTATGTTAGATCCATTTCCACTTGTTCCTGTGTTAGATCCATTTCCACCTGTTCCAATATTTGATCCGCTATTAATCGAACTCGAATTATTAATAGTTGGATTATTAGTAGATGAGTTATTTTCGTCTGCTATAGGCCTTTTTACTTGCTCTTCTCCGTCATCATCTGTAGTTACATTATTCTCTGTTGCTCCTCCAGGAAGTGGCTCATTATAATACGTTTGTACCCACTGAGTGCCTTCATATTCTTCAAATCCATTAAATGTGAAGCTATAGTTAAATTGAGGCGATTCCTTCTCTAAGTTAATTAACATTTGTTCACGTGCATCTGCGATAGCCCCTTTATATGGGAAAGCATAGCTTAACTTAAAGTTATAATACGGATTATCCATATAACCATATTGAGCACTTACAACCATGCTCTTAATATGAATATAGTCTAATGGATTTTGACCATTAAATGTTGAGACAAGCCCTAATAAATATTGAAGACTTGATGTCATCTGATTGAGTGAGATATTTGTTTCAATGTTATTACCTAAAACATCTAATAAATCTAAAAACTCACCAACTGTGTTCATTTCTGTTAACATTTGGTTTACAATTCCCTCAATAACCAATTGTTGATGTTCTGCACGACCTAAATCACCTTTAGCTAACGTCTTACGATGACGAGAAAGTGCTAACGCTTGTTCTCCATTTAAATGTTGATACCCTTCCTCAACAGTAATTAAATGCTCACCAAACTGTCGATTACTATCCTGTTCTTCAATTGTCACAGGTACATCAACGTAAATTCCACCGATTGTATCAACTAACTCAACAACCCCTTTAAAGTTAATCTTTACATAATAAGGAATATTTAAATCAAACATTTTCTCAACTGATTCAATGACACACGTTGTTCCACCATTATTTGAATGCGTAATTTTATCTTTTGTATTATTAAAACATGGAATTTCAACATATGAATCACGTGGAATAGATGTCATCGTTACTGATAGATTCTGAGGATTCACAGTCGCTATAATTAATGAATCAGCTAATGAGGCAGCTTCTAATCCTTGTTCAGTTGAGTCTACTCCAATTAGTAAAATAGAGAATGGATTGTCAATTAATGACGTATTAGTCATTCCTGGTTTTAAAGCTTCTTGCTGAATAACAGTGTCAATATTAGCTAATATTTTAGTTTCATTTTTAATATCTTCAAATCCTAATTGTTCTGAAAATAATGAACTATAGTTATCTCCTACAATAATCGCATCAACTTTTCCATCATATAAATCATGAATCATAGAAATTGGAGAATCATATTTTTCAACTTCTACTTCATCTGTTAATTCATTTTCTTCTAAAAATTCGTCAATATTATCAATCACTTCTTGCTTAGTTAAATTTAAAGTCCCAATTGTATACCCTTCCAAATCTTTTGCTTCAGTGAAGGGACTATCTGCCATTGTAACTAAACTATAACTAATAATTGAGTCTTGCATCGTCATGTTATTTAGCGAATGATAAACACGTGTATTAACATATCCAAAATAAGTTCCTGTAAAAAGACCAATCAATGCAACTATTGTTAAAATGATTGTGCCTACTTTGTTCTCTTCTTTAACAACATATAATCCAAACATTAAAATGGCTAAATATAAGAAGATGAAGATTAACGAAAGATTCAAACGCAACAAAGCATCAAATCCTGAATATTGATTGATATAAATAATATTCCATATAATTGGAATAATTGGTAAAATCATAATTATTCTGTAAATCCATTTTAAACCCTTATTATTAAACATGCCTTTCCCCTCCTTACTCCGATAAAATTGCATTCAGGACTAAATAATCTTCTGATTCAGTTAAAATAAATGTTGCTTCACTTTGGAATTGTTCTACCTCAACTGAAGAAGATAATTCATATTTCCAACTCGCTTGAACTGAAATACAATCAATCACTTCATCCTCTGTTTTAAGTGTATCATTTAAATTAACATCTAAAATAGTTACATCATTGACAGTTATTAAAGATGTCGCTTCATAATCATTTAAATAAAAATCTAAATTTTCATAAAATCCATCAATAGCCTGTTTTCTAAAAGTAGATTTCATTTCTTCTGCAATAAATTGTACACCACCTACGTCATTACGTCCGGTCTTATTAGACCATGTATAGAAATCTGCTATGAAATTTTTCACAACTAAAGTCGCATATTCTTCTTTAGTTAAATCCGTATATTTAGCTTTATATGCATCTTGCGCAGTCACTAACTCTTCAAAAACTTCTTTTTGATAAGCTGTCGCTACATCTGATAACTGATACTCATCTTGAACTTTTTCAACAATTGGTGGAGTTGGTTTTATTAAATTATCACTACTTTTCCCACCATCAGTAATCCCCTTAACTTGATAAACAAGAACACCTACTAGCAGTAAGGTTGTAATAAAAAATATACTACCAAAAACTACTAATGGTTGCTTCATGATCTTTTTCATATTCATGTCTACACCGTCCCTTTCGACTCTGTCCTATAATCACACGATTCGTTATCATAACCGCTTCCGAAAATAGTATCAGTACATTTCACTATACTTTCTTTATCCTGCCCCTAATAGTTAAATAACTCTAGACTATTTATGAAGAAAAAACATATAGCACCATTTTACATGATTTAGCCATAATTGAAAACAGTTGGGTATTTTTTTACACAAAAAAATACAAATTTATACACTTATTTACGCTAAAAAGACCGGTTCTATAATATTTGGTGTGGGTGATTCCCACACTTCTTTTATTTGGAATAAAAAAATAAGTATAAAAAAAGAGACATCACGTCCCAAATTCTATACCATGTAATTGACCAAAAAAAACACGAAAGGATTGGGTTTATGTCTCACAATAATTGTATCTTAACTTTACTCGATTTAAAAGATAAAAATATTACTTTTTCAGAAAATTGGATGAAAGATGTTCAGATTAACGGGATCCGCTCTAAGGTGATTTCTGGTATCCTCTCTTTTCAACCGACCCATTGTTACAACTGTGGTCATCTCTTTGACTCACAAATCATTAAACACGGCTTCAAAACCTCTCGTATTAAGATGATGAAACTCTCTGGCTTTGATACCTATCTCGATTTAAAAAAGCAACGCTATAAATGCCGTCATTGTGATCGTACCTTTACGCTTAAAACCTCTCTCGTAGAATCTAATTGTTACCTTTCTAATCCCCTTAAACAAGCCATTTTCCTAGAGGCTAGCCATAAAAAATCCGAGTCAGATATTGCCCGTGAACTCAACGTATCCCATTCAACGGTCAATCGGATCATTCATACATCGTACGAGGAACAACCCCTTCATTTTAACTCTCTTCCAAAGGTGCTTTGTTTTGATGAGTTTAAGTCGGTCAAATCAGCGGAAGGGGCTATGTCATTCATTTTTTGTGATGCTTCTAATGGGAAGTTAATTGATATCGTTGAAGACCGTCGTCTAAGCACTTTAAAACCTTATTTCATGCGATTTTCTAAGGAGGCCCGTGAAGGTGTAACTCACGTTGTTATTGATATGTATGCTCCGTATATGACACTCATTAAAGAGGTGTTTCCCAACGCTAAAATTGTTTTAGATAAGTTCCACGTCGTTCAACTTTTATCTCGTGCCCTCAATAAAACTCGTATTCGCTTCATGAACCAAAACAAAGAATTCTACAATAAATTCAAACATTATTGGCGCCTTTTATTAAAAGCCCAAGAGGATATCCATTCTACCCACTACTTCTATTCTAACTGTTTCAAAAAGCAGATTTCTCAACAAGAAATCATCGACTTTTTACTCGCTTTAGATCCTGAATTAAAAGCGACTTATGACTTCTATCAAACCATCAAACAGGCCATCAAACTTCGCAACTTTGATGCTTTTCATCATGCCATTCAAAACCCCTCTGACTTACTTTCACCTGAAATGAAAACAGCTTTAAAAACATTAACTAACTACCAAGATTATATCAAAAATACGATTGAAACATCTTATACCAATGGAGTGCTTGAAGGGATTAATAACAAGATTAAAGTGATTAAACGCATGGCCTTTGGATACCGTAGTTTCTATCATTTCAAAGCTAGAATTTTGATTATCCATAAGTACACCTTTGAACAAAAAAATAAAAGGAATCAAACTGCTCAATGAGCAGCTTAATCCCTCACGATTACAGGTATAAAATTTCTTCACCCACACCAGTTGACAAAGAGCCAAAAGACCTAGTCTCATTAACTAGGCCTAGCAATTTCATTATTTTCTTAGTTGAATATGTAATTCTTCTAATTGTGCGTCTGTTACTGTTCCAGGAGCTTCAGTCATCGGGCATGATGCTGATGCATTTTTCGGGAAAGCAATAACATCGCGTAAGCTTTGAGATCCTGTTAAGATCATGGCGATACGGTCTAATCCTAACGCTAATCCACCGTGTGGAGGTGTTCCATATTTAAATGCGTTCATTAAGAATCCGAATTGTTCTTCAGCTTCTTCTTTTGTAAATCCTAATGTTTCAAACATACGAGATTGTACATCTGGACGGTAAATACGTAATGATCCTCCACCTAATTCGTATCCATTTAAGACAATATCATAAGCCTGTGCTTTTGCATTGTGAGAATCTGTATCAAATGTGTCTAATGTATCTAAGCTTGGCATTGTGAACGGATGGTGAGCAGCAAAGAATCGTCCAGCCTCTTCATCATATTCGAATAATGGCCAATCAATCACCCATAAGAAATTGAATTTAGATTCATCGATTAATCCTAATTCTTTTCCTAAATGTAAACGTAATGCTCCTAAGCTATCTGCAACGACTGATTTTTTATCAGCAACAAATAATAATAAGTCTCCCACTTCAGCATTTGTTGCTGCTTTAATATTCGCAACTTCTTCTTCATTGAAGAATTTAGCAATTGGACCGTTGAATCCTTCTTCAACTACTTTAATCCATGCTAAACCTTTAGCTTTATATTTTTTAACAAAGTCTGTTAATTTATCAATGTCTTTACGAGAAAAACGTTCTGCTGCTCCTTTAACACATAATGCTTTAACTTCATTTCCAGCTTCAACTGCCTGTGCAAATACTGAGAAGCCACAATTAGCAACAACGTCATTTAAAGCAATTAATTCCATTTCAAAACGTGTATCTGGCTTATCTGAACCAAAGCGTCCCATCGCCTCTTCATAGCTTAAACGTGGGAACGGACGAGCAACATCTAATCCTTTAACGTCTTTCATCATTTTAACTAGCATCTCTTCAATCATATTCATGATTTCTTCTTGAGTTAAGAATGATGTCTCAATGTCAATTTGAGTGAATTCAGGCTGACGATCCGCACGTAAATCTTCATCACGGAAGCAACGAGCGATTTGATAATAGCGTTCAAATCCCGAAACCATTAATAACTGTTTGAAGATTTGTGGTGATTGAGGTAAAGCATAGAAATGACCTTCATGGACACGACTTGGAACTAAATAGTCGCGTGCTCCTTCTGGTGTTGATTTATTTAAATACGGCGTTTCTACTTCAATAAAATCATTTCCATCTAAATAGCTACGAATTGATTTTAAGATGTTGTGACGTAAAATGAAGTTCTTTTGCATCACAGGACGACGTAAATCTAAATAACGATATTTTAAACGTGTATCTTCTAACGCATCAGTTTCATCAGCAATAATTAAAGGTGTCATTTCTGCTTCAGAGATAATTGTTAGTTCATCTAAGATAATTTCAATATCTCCTGTTGCCATATTAGGGTTTTTACTTTGACGCTCAGCCACTGTTCCTTTAACAGCGATTACATACTCATTACGTACTTTGTTTGCCGCTTCTAAAACTTCATGACTTACGTTTTCTGGATTAGCTACTAACTGAGTAATTCCATAACGGTCGCGTAAATCAATGAAAACTAATCCACCTAAGTTACGAGTTTTAGCAACCCAACCTTTTAATTCAACAACTTGACCTACATGTTCAAGTCTTAATTCTCCATTATTATGTGTACGATTCATACTACTCACCTCTTCTTAATGTTGGCATCCACAGCCGTGTCCATTTCCTCCACAGCATTCATGGTCATCATCATGTCCATGTCCACCGCAGCATCCATGGTCTTCATCGTGTCCATGACCACCACAGCATCCTCCACCATGTTGGTGATTACGCTGTTGGTCTTGAATAATGTAGTCAATAATAAATCCAACTGGAATGGTTTCTTGAGTTCCTGTTTGATTATTTTTAATATTAATCATGCCGTGTTTTAATTCTTCATCTCCAAGAATTGCTGTATAACGAGCATTGTAGCGATCTGCTTGTTTAAATTGACCTTTTAAGTTTTTCCCTAAATAGTCCGTTTCACAGGCTAATCCGCGTGAACGTAAATCAAATAATAAACGTGATCCAAAGATCTTAGCATCTTCTCCTAATGCGATTAAGAAGAAGTCCACAGCATCTTCTCCAGCAACTTGAATTCCTTCAGCTTCTAATGCTAATAATAAACGTTCAAGTCCCATACCGAATCCGATAGCTGGAACTGTTGGTCCACCTAATTCAGACACTAACTTGTTATAACGCCCTCCACCACATAATGTGTTTTGAGCTCCAAATCCTTCAATGTCTGCTTGGATTTCAAAGATTGTATGTGTATAGTAATCAAATCCACGAACTAATGTCGCATCATACTCATATTCGATTCCCATCGCTTTTAAATATTTTTGAACATTTAAGAAGTATGCACGATCTTCGTCTGTTAGGTGATCAATCATTTGAGGAGCGTTTTGCATAATCTCTTTATTGCGGTCAACTTTACAATCTAACACGCGTAATGGATTTTTTTCTAAACGCACTTGGCAATCTGAACATAACTCTTCTTTATGCCCTTCAAAGTGTGCAAGTAAGGCTGCACGATAGTTTTCACGACTTTGTGTATCCCCTAATGAGTTTAATTTAACTTTAATGTTACGAAGTCCTAAAACTTGATATAACGTAACAGCTAATGAGATAACTTCTGCATCGATAGCAGGATCTGCACTTCCAAATACTTCTGTCCCGAATTGAACGTGTTGACGATAACGTCCTTTTTGTTGACGCTCATAGCGGAACATTGGTCCAATATAGAATAATTTTTGAACCATTTGATCTGCATATAATTTATTTTCAATGTAACTACGCACGACTCCAGCTGTTCCTTCCGGACGTAATGTCATTGAACGATCTCCACGATCTTTGAAGTCATATGTTTCTTTTGAAACAACATCTGATGTTTCACCAGCAGAACGGTGATATAATTGTGTACTTTCAAACATTGGTGTACGGATTTCTTTATAGTTGAAAATTGAACAGATTTCACGAATTAAACTTTCAACATTTTGCCAACGTGCACTTTCTTTAGGTAGAACATCGTATGTTCCTTTTGGTTTACTGAAATTCATGTTAGAGCTCCTTTCATAGTCATGATTGTTGAGGCTTTCCTCTCATTCAGGATGATTGGGTTATTTCATCGTGTTTAGTAAAGCCTTTTTTCGAGTATAAAAAAAGTCCTTAGATTAAATCTAAGGACGTAGTATACGCGGTGCCACCTTACTTGTAACAGTCTAAAACTATTACCACTTTAAAACGTTAACGCCGTCAACGAATATTCCTACTAGCAGTTCAGAATATTTTCTCACGAGTGTCTATCTATAATTTATCCGTCGAAGCTTCCAGCCAAGGCTTCGTTCTCTGTCACGTATTATTTTTATAGAATCTCTCGATCTTCGAATTTATAAGTATTATTGACTATTTTCTTTATTATAATACATTTCTTTTTAAGATTCAACGATTAAAGTAACAGGACCATTATTTGTAAATGAGACATCCATCATTGCACCAAATATTCCTGTTTCTACTTGTATCTCATAAGTCTCTCTTAAAATTTGATTAAATTGATGGTATAAAGGCTCTGCGACCTCTGGACGTGCTGCCTCGATAAAACTTGGTCGATTCCCTTTTTTAGTTTCCCCGTATAAGGTGAATTGAGAAATAGAAAGAATCGATCCGCCTACCTCTTTGATTGATAAATTCATTTTTCCTTGTTCATCTTCGAAGATTCGTAAATTAGCGACTTTCTTTGCACAATACTCTAAATCTTTCACTGTATCTTCGTGCGTGATCCCAACTAATAGCATTAATCCATGTTCAATAGCACCTGTTACCTTACCATCAACCGTTACTTTTGCTTGTCTTGCTCGTTGAACAACGACTCTCATCTGTTTTCACCTCACTATTGAATGATACGCTCGACACTAAAGACATCTTTGACCCGTTTAATCGTATTCACAACACTTACTAATTGATCAATATTACGAACAGATAACGATAAGTTAATAATAATCGTATCATTTGAAGTCAATGCATTTAATTCTGTAATATTTGCATTAATAACCGTTAATTTTTGAATGATATCGCCTAACACATTTTTACGATCAAGGACTGTCACTTTAATCTTAGCATTAAATGAATTTGAATGCTCATCATCCCATTCAACTGGAACAATACGACCATCTATTTTAGCATTATGACACTCAGCATGATGGATCGTAATCCCGCTTCCTTTTGTAATATAACCAACAATTGGATCACCCGGAACCGGGTGACAACATTTACCAATGCGTAAATCAACATTATCTAACCCATCTACAATAATTCCGAAACGATTTTTTGCTTTTTTACGATGTTCTTCTTTGATTTTTGCTGCATCATTAATTTGTTGAATTAACTCTGTATCATCAACTTCTTTCCCATCCGCAAAATATCGCTCAAGAATCATCTTAGCTACTAAGCGTCCGCGCCCAATTTGATAATATAATTCATCTAATTTCTCAATACTTTGTTTTTTATACGCTCCAAGTAATTTTTGCATATCAATTGAACTCAATGATAAGTCTTTTGAGGCTAGTTCTTTTAAGAACATTTCCTCTCCTTTATGCGTATACTCCTCACGTTTAGTACGGTTAAAGTATTGACGAATTTTATGGCGTGCTTGTGATGTTTTAACAATATTTAACCAATCTTCACTCGGACCAAACGAATTACGAGAGGATTTAATTTCAACAATATCGCCCGTTTTTAATTGATAATTTAAGGTCACGATTTTACCATTAACTATTGCACCCGTTGTTTTATGTCCTAAATTGGTATGAATACGATAAGCAAAATCAATTGGTGTTGATCCTGGAGGGAAGTCAAAGACATCACCATTAGGTGTAAACACATAAACATTGGCATTAAAAATGTCATCTTTAACAAGCTTCATTAATTTTTCAGCATCGTTCACTTCTTCTTGGTACGCAATTAATGTTTCATACCATTTTAATTTATCTTGAATTTCTTGTTGTTCTTGTTTAGCCGTAATTTGACGATTTTCTTTATATGCCCAGTGTGCTGCAACCCCTTGTTCAGCAATTTCATCCATCTCTTTTGTACGAATTTGTACTTCAAATATATTTCCATTTGGACCAATAATGGTCGTATGTAATGACTGATACATATTTGGCTTTGGCATGGCAATATAATCTTTAAAACGATTTGGGATAGGTTTAAAGTGCGCATGAATCACTCCAAGAGCTGAATAACATTCTGGAACTGAATTAACAATTAAGCGAATTGCTAATAAATCATAGATTTCTTCAAAGTCTTTTTCGCGCGTCATCATTTTTTTGTACACGCTATAAATATTTTTAATACGACCTTTGATTTCAAACGGAATATGATATTCCGCTAAAGCGGCCGTAATTTCGTCTTCCATTTCTTGAATTTGTTGCTCACGCTCATGTTTTTTTTGCTTAATTAATTGGGCAATACGATAAAAATCTTCTGGCTTCAAAAAGCGAAGTGAGGTATCCTCAAGCTCAGCTTTCACACGATACATCCCTAAGCGATGGGCAATCGGAACATAAATCTCCATCGTTTCATGAGCAATGGAACATTGCTTTTCAGGCGGTAAAAATTTAAGTGTTCGGATGTTGTGTAAACGATCCGCTAATTTAACTAGGATTACACGAATATCTTTACTCATGGCTAGTAACATTTTACGGTGATTTTCTGCTTGTTGTTTTTCTTTTGATTTATATTTAAGCTTCGTTAGCTTCGTTACACCGTCAACAATTTCTGCAATTTCATCATCAAATAATTCTGCAATTTCTTCTTTTGTAATCTCTGTGTCTTCGATAATATCATGTAATAGTCCTGAGGCAATCGTACGAGGCCTTGTTTGCCATTTAGCTAAAATATAAGCAACCTCAATCGGATGAATAATATAAGGTTCACCTGATTTTCGCAATTGGTCTTTATGTTTTTGAAAGGCAAGTTCAAAAGCACGTTCGATGACCGCAATACTATCTGGATTTTTAATATACGTTTTAGCTTGCTCTAAAACATGATCAATTGATATTTCATACCCGTTTAATTGGTACATAAGCATTACTCCTATTGTCTAATCTACTTATTTTATTATAAAGCTAAAACTACGATTTGTTTCAAGAAAACTTAGAAATTTTAATCTTTCCTAAGATGAAAAAAAAGGATGATATTTCATCAACCATTTAACCTTTTGTCATATTTACAATATGCTATATTGTTACTTTTTTAAAATTTTAACATAAAAAAAAGTAGAAATGCAACAATAAATGCTTCATCTCTACTCAATCTTTTATATTTCGCAGCCTTAGTATTTCATTAACGATAAAACTTCATAATTTTCTAATGTTTTGCGACCATTTAACTCTTCTAATTCAATTAAGAATGCACATCCAACAACAACACCACCAAGTTGTTCAATTAACTTAACTGTTGCTTCAACTGTTCCACCTGTTGCTAATAAATCATCTACAATTAAAACGCGTTGTCCTGGTTTAATGGCATCTTTGTGCATGCATAATGTATTTGAACCATATTCTAAATCATAATTGAATGATACTGTTTCACGAGGTAATTTTCCTGGTTTACGAACTGGCGCAAATCCGATTTTTAATTCATGTGCAACAGGGCATCCAAAAATAAATCCACGAGCTTCTGGACCCACAATCACTTCAGCATTTTGTTGCTTTGCAAATTCAACCATTTGATTTGTCGCATAGCTATAAGCTTGTCCATCCGCCATTAACGGTGTAATATCTTTAAATTGAATACCCTCTTTTGGAAAGTTAGGTACATTTGCTACATAATCTTTAAGATTCATGAGTCATTTCCTCCCTAGCTGTTTTAAAGGTTGTTTTTAATTCTGACCACGTCGTTAACTCAAAAAACTCAAGCATCTCAAGTTTTGCCTTTTGAGATTGATACGTTGGTGCTTCTGCTAAATCACGCTTGGTCACACTATCAGTTGGAAAAACAGAGCCATTCTTTATTATAACAAGTTCTACTTCAAAAAACACCTGTAAAATAAATAATAATTCATTTTTACTAATCCCTAAACGCATAAAATAATTAATCATTTGGTGATTCAACGTAATAGGTCCATGCTGCTTCACAACTTTATATACGATGACAAACTTCTCACGTGGAGCAAACGTGACATTTGATTCAAGTGGCGCTATTACAATATTTCCTGGCTTCTTTCTTGTAATCAAAGTCATTAACTCTTCTTTTGAACTTGGAAGCTGATTAATGACCAATGTCTCAATCTCATCAGCCTCTGTTGCATTTGTATACATTGTTGCTAGTTGAAGTTGATCTTTTCGTTGTTCATACGCTTGTCGATTACGAAGATCAATGAATTGAAACTCATTGCACAAAACATCAATAAAATGAAATTGCACACTACGATTTCCATTCCATTCATTTATTTTAACCTCTCCCACAAAACTAAATAATGTATCAGGCGTCAAATACATAGCAAGTGATGCTTGATTAAAAGCTATTACATCAACTGAGTGTTTGTCTTGATATAGCGTAAATTTCAAATGCTGTAGCTTATTTCCAATTGGTTTAACATTTTTGACATAAACATTTTTAAGCTCAATAACAGGTGGACGATTTCCTTCACCAAATGGAGCTAATATTGAAAGCTGTTCAACAAATGAAACATTTAAATCCGATAATGGTAAACTTAGATCAACTTGAAGACTCGGTGTCACTTCAACCTCTTGTAATAATTCATTCATCTTGTCTTCCAAGGCTTGTAAATTTTCAGGAGCAAACGTAATCCCCGCTGCTAAAGCATGACCACCGAAACGTTCGATTAAATCTTGACATTTATTCAATAGTTCAAATAAGTGATACCCTTCTACCGCACGAGCCGATCCTTTAATGAATCCCTCATGATCATCTGTGACGACAAAAACAGCTTTTTGCCATTGCTTCGCTAAGCGTCCTGCGACAATTCCTAAAATACCTTCATGCCAATTCGGTGAGTATAAAATAACGACTTTTTTCTTAGCTAATGTTTTCGCATCCACTAACTTTGTCGCTTCCTCCAACACTTTTTGTGTTACCTTTTGCCGCTCGCTATTAAAACTTTCAATTTGATCGGCAATGAGTTTAGCCTCTTCTTCACTTTCTGCAATTAAACACTCGACTGATAAAGCGGCCTCATCCATTCGACCAGGTGCATTCAAACGGGGACATAGTTCAAAACCGACATTAACTTCTGTTACCTCAGACTTTTCGGTTCCAGCTAGGTCCATCATTGCATTTAATCCTTCAATTTCTGTTTCACGTAAAGCAGCTAGTCCGCGTTTAACAATCGAACGATTTTCATCAATTAATGGAACGACATCCCCAATCGTTCCAAGCATTGCAATGGCATAAAAATCTTCAGGAATCACTTCTTGTAATAAAGCTTCTGCGACTTTTAACGCGACTCCTGCCCCTGATAAATGATGGAATGGATAATTTTCATCAAGTTCTGGATGTAAGATGGCGTAGGCACGTGGAAGTGTTTCTTTTACCTGGTGATGATCCGTAATAATCAAATCCACCCCATGTTCAAGTAAAATTTCTGCCTCATCAACTCCAGCAATCCCATTATCTACGGTGATGACTAACTGATAACCATCAGCAATTGCCTGCATAAACGCATCTTCATTCGGTCCATACCCTTCATAAAAGCGATTTGGAATATAATAATCAACTAGGGCCCCAAGCTCACGTAAACAACGAACTAAAATCGATGTTCCTGTTACACCATCTGCATCATAATCCCCATAAATTAAAATCGGCTCTCCTTGATCAATTGCCTCATTAATACGCGTAATAATTTTTGACATTTCTGAAAACAAAAAAGGATCATGATGAATGGTTTCCTCTTTTGCAAATGTATCCAAACTCTCAGCCGTAGCCAGTTGACGTGCTAACACTAGTTGCTCAATCGCAGGATTTAGCACTGTGGTTTGTGAGTCATAGTCCTCACGAAATATGTCAGATATTTTCCAATTCATTCTTGATTTAAACAAAAGTATCTCCTCACCTTCATATTTTAAACTTCATACTCATAGACTTAAGCAAAATCATAACTAAAGTATAGGTGGAAAAATTATGAAAAAACAAAGCGTAGCACAAGGAACATTTATTCTCGTTATAGCCGGTTTAATCACTAAAATCTTAGGTATGGTTAACCGAGTTATTGTCACACGACTACTTGGCGAAGACGGAATTGGAATTTACATGTTAATTGCACCTACCCTCATGCTTTTAACAACCTTCGCAAGCATAGGACTTCCAATTGCCATCCCAACATTAATTTCGAGAGCCAATGAACGTCAGAAAAAAGTCTTATCCGTCTCACTCATTATTGCAATGGTATCAAGTTTGCTAGTGAGTATCTTACTCTTCTTTATTGCCAAACCTTTAGCAATCTATTTACTGAAAGATGAACGAACTTATTTACCATTAATCTCAATTGGTCCACTACTCTTTTTCGTTTCTCTATCGACTATTTTAAAAGCATACTTCCAAGGGGAACAAAATATGTTCCCATCAGCTATTTCAACACTCGTTGAACAAATTGTTCGAATTGTCATCTCTATCTTATTTATTAACTGGTCATTACCTTATGGAATTATTTACGGTGTAGTAGGAACGATGTGGGCATCGATTGCCGGAGAATTTGCATCAATTTTAATTCTCTTATTCCTATTCTTCAAACATATCCATCATAATCATTACGGGGCTACCCTAAAGCCTATTCATTTAAGTCCACAAAATTTTAAAGATGTCTTGGCCATCTCTCTGCCTGCCACAGGTAGTCGCCTTATTGGTTCATTCTCCCACTTTCTAGAACCAATTATTGTGGTGCAATGCTTATTCAAGATTGGTTACAGTAGTGAACTCAGTGCAAAACTTTATGGTGCAGTTTCTGGGTTTGCTTTACCATTAGTTCTAATGCCATCATTTATTACTAATGCTATCACACAAGCCATTGTCCCACCTATTAGCCAAGCTTATGCTAGCAAACGATTTGATCGTATTCATTCACACCTAGACAATGCATTCCAACTCTCATTCTTACCAAGTGGAATTTATACCGTCCTATTAATGCTATTTCCTGTTGAGCTCATGAATCTATTATTTGATTCTTCAACAGGAGCCAATTATTTAATTGTCATGGCACCAGTATTTCTATTACTTTATTTCCAAGCACCACTAACTTCTACTTTGCAAGCCATTGATGAGGCAACACAAGCCATGAGCACAACCTTAATCTCTTCAGTTATTAAAATTATTATGATGATTATTCTCCTTCAAATTCCAAGCCTCAATATTTACGGACTAGTCATTGCCGTATTATTTAACGTTGTTTTTGTTACTGCATGGCACTATTTGCTTGTTAGAAAACATATTGCTTATCATATGAATATGCGCTCAGTTATTAATGCCATTTTAATCATCGCAGTAACCTTTATGCTAGGATCCTATTTAAAATTAGCGGTTGTCTTTAGTACAGACTCCTTTTTAAATATGATTATGATTAGCTTTATTGTTGGAATCGCTTATTTATTCTTATTATTTATTTGTGGGCTATTTCCTACAGGAAAAATGGCAGACACCCTACGTTCCAAATAACAACCATATTATAACATAAAAGAACAACATTCACGGAATAATTCAAATGACAATCTCATTCTTTAAAACGTCACTACGACTAGTGACGTTTTTTTTCTTTCATATTTAATGATTCACGGGTTAAAAAATGAAGTTCTTTCCCATCATACGCTGCATAATAAACCTCTTTAATTTCAAAAATTCCCTGTTTCTCTAATTCTTCTTCCACCCATTCCTTCGTTTTTTGAATTTTTAATAAATTTTCTTTTTCTAAACCACCAGATGTAATAATAGGTAATGGACAGAAGCTCATATCATCTCGTTTAAAGGAAGATAATTGACCATTCGACTCTAAAATGGCGTATTCAACTTCAAAAATAGAAGAAATATTATTAGCTCGCAATTGTAGCATTAAATCGTCAAAGGTATAGCGCTGTCTTCTCATCTCATCTAAATCAATTCGACCTTGATGAATTAAAATAGACGGTTTTCCATCAATAATTTCACGAACTTTCTTAAACCGTAAGGTAATAAAGGCTGAAGTAAACTGCAAGGCTCCAAGTAACCCAATGGCTAACAATACCTCATGAATAGGACGGTTTAAGTTATCAATCGCCATAGCTGCAATTTCAGCCATTAATACTGAAACTACTAAGTCAAGCAACGTTAATTGACCAATTTCCCTTTTTCCCATTAATTTAAACACGATTAATAGGATAATATAAAAAAGTGTGGTTCTATATATCACAACATAACAATTTGAATCCATAAATTCTCCTTTTTCGCTTAATCTACTTAATTGTTTTATGTATAAAGCCGCATAAACTTTAATTTTTTCTCATACAGTTACTATTGAATACATACTGTAATGGGAGTTGAGAATATGTCAGAAAAACTAGGAAAAGCCTTACTACATGGCATTGCATTCATTGTTATTAGTATCCTCATCCTTGGACTTCTTATAACAACATTTGCTTATTTTGAATGGATTTCAGTAGGCGTGCTTGACAAATTAATCTATGCCTCATTCGTTGCAATTTTCTTTATCGGTACAACTTTAATTTCTAAAAAATTTGCACAAAAAGGTTGGTTAATTGGAATCGGTGTAGCAACAACGATGGTCTTATTAAGTCTAATGTTCTATACTATTGGAATTGATAGTCCATTAACCTTAAAGTTTTTCATTCGAAGCTTAATCACCTTTGTTGTTTGTATTACAGGAGGAATGATTGGGGTAAACTTACCAAGTGCTAAAAGATAATCCTCAATCGGTCACTTAAACTATTTCCAAAAAAGCATCTCATTCATTAATTGAATAGATGCTTTTTAAATGGATAAAAAAAGAGCACATTAATGTGCTCTTTTTATGATTATTTTTCTACCTTACGAGAAATAGCATTACGTTCAAAAATCCATTTTTGACCTTCATCATTAATTAACGTCACTATTTCCTGTTCTAATGCATGAATACGTCCATGGATCCCACCAATTGTTACGACACGATCCCCTTTTTCTAAACTACTTTGCATCGTAGCGATAGCTTTACGACGCTTGTTTTCTGGACGAATCATGAAGAAGTAAAAGATAACCCCTAATAATACTAATTGTAACACTAATAATACTGTTTGATTCATTTTTAATCTCTCCGTTTCCTTTATTGATCAAGCTCATATATTGAGTTCATCCAATCATTTTATACTTATCAACCAACGACTTAATGGTTGATTCCGCATCCATTATTAAAATCCACGTGATCCTGGTAAATTAATTCCGTATTGTTCAAAGAATTCTTCACGGAAATCTAATAAGCGGTCATTACGAATTGCCTCACGAATTTGTTCCATTAAATTAATTAAGAAGTGTAAATTATGATATGATACTAAACGTTGACCAAATGACTCATTGGCCTTAATTAAGTGGCGGATATATGAACGTGTATAGTTTTTACATGTATAGCAATCACAGTTTGGATCTAGTGGCGTGAAATCACGTTCATACACTTTATTTTTAATGACAACACGACCAACTGATGTCATCGCTGTTCCATGACGAGCGATACGTGTTGGTAATACACAGTCAAACATATCAATTCCACGAATTGCTCCATCAATTAAATCATCTGGTGATCCAACTCCCATTAAGTAACGTGGCTTATCTTTTGGTAAATAAGGTACTGTATACTCAATCATTTTGCGAGCAACATCTTTAGGCTCACCCACTGATACCCCACCAATTGAATATCCTGGGAAGTCCATTTCAACTAATTTTTCAGCACAGTATTTACGTAACTCTGGGAATTCTCCTCCCTGTACAATTCCGAATAAAGCTTGTGTTTCAGGGTTTTTATGAGCCTTTTTCCCACGTTCCGCCCAGCGGATGGTACGATCAACTGAGTTTTTCATATATTCAAATGTTGCTGGATATGGTGGACATTCATCAAATGACATAATGATATCAGCCCCTAATGAATTTTGTACACCGATTGAAATTTCAGGTGACATAAATAATGGAGCTCCATTACGATGATCACGGAACGTAACCCCTTCTTCTGTAATTTCACGTAATTTACTTAAACTGAAAACTTGGAATCCACCAGAGTCTGTTAAAATCGCTCCACCCCAGTTTTCAAATTTATGTAATCCACCTGCTTCTTCAACGATTTTCTCACCTGGTTGTAACCATAAATGATACGTATTCGCTAAAATGATTTTAGCTCCCATTTGATCTAATTCTTCTGGTGATAAAGTTTTGACTGTGGCTAACGTTCCAACAGGCATGAAAACAGGTGTTTCAAAAGTTCCATGTGGCGTATGAAGTTTTCCATAGCGCGCACCTGATTGTTTACATTCATGTATTAATTCGTACTTAATCGCCAAGATCGGCACCTCACTTTTACTATCTTAGTTGCTACTCTTCAATAATTAACATCGCATCTCCAAAACTAAAGAAACGATATTTTTCTTCAACAGCAATACGGTAAGCATTCATCACTGATTCTTGTCCCGCTAAAGCTGAGATTAACATAATTAAGGTTGATTTAGGTAAATGGAAGTTTGTAATCATTCCATCAATCCCTTTAAATTGATAGGGTGGATAAATAAAAATATCTGTCCATCCTTCACATGCAATAAATTTCCCATGATCACGTGCAATCGTTTCAAGGGTACGTGTTGATGTCGTCCCAACTGTAATAATACGTCCACCTTTTTCATGTGTCGCATTTAAAACATCAGCAGTCTCTTGAGACATTTGATAGAACTCAGCATGCATATCATGTTCTTCAACACTATCAACTGAAACAGGTCTGAATGTTCCAAGACCAACGTGTAAAGTGACATAAGTAATATTAATCCCTTTAGCCTTAATTTGATCTAATAATTCCGTCGTAAAATGTAACCCTGCTGTTGGAGCTGCTGCTGATCCAATTTCTTTCGCGAAAACCGTTTGATAACGATCACGATCATCTAATTTCTCTGTGATATATGGAGGTAAAGGCATTTCGCCTAATGAATCTAATACTTCGTAGAAAATCCCTTCATAAACGAATTTAAAAATACGTTTCCCCATATCACCTGTTCCGATACACTCGGCTTTTAAACGACCATCACCAAATTCAACAATCGTTCCAATTTTCACACGTTTTGCCGGTTTCACGAGCGTTTCCCAACAATCTTGCTCTTCTTGTTTTAAAAGCAATACTTCAATACTAGCTCCTGTATCAGGCTTCTGTCCAATTAAACGAGCCGGCATGACTTTCGTATTATTTAAAACTAACGTATCATTTGGGCGCAAATGATTGATGATATCATGAAAAACTTCATGGTTAACTTCACCCGTTTTTTTATTTAAAACCATTAAGCGCGATGTATCGCGATCTTTTAACGGAGTCTGTGCGATTAATTCTTCAGGTAATTCAAAATCGAATTGTTCTACTCGCATAACACACCAACTTTCTATGTTGCAAAATTTAAAGCTCTTTATAAATTATCTACCAAATATCCTCATTTTTCAATCTTTATTTTAACGGATATGGTACCTTTAAATGTTCACAGGCTTGTGGTGTGATAACACGACCACGTGGTGTTCGCTTAATAAATCCTAATTGAAGTAAATAGGGTTCATAAACATCTTCAAGCGTTTGTGGCTCTTCCCCAATTGACGCAGCAATCGCTTCAATTCCACAAGGCCCTCCACCAAAGCGTTCAATAATCCCCATTAGATATTTATGATCGACATAATCAAGACCTAATGAATCAATGTCCAAACGATCTAGGGCTAACTGGGCAATATCATGCGTAATCACTCCATCTCCCATCACTTGCGCATAATCACGCACACGACGGAATAATCGATTCGCAATACGTGGTGTTCCACGTGAACGGCGCGCTAGCTCAAGTGATGCTTGATCATCAATTGGAGTTTCATAAACGATTCCTGTTCGCTTAACAATTGATTGTAACTGTTCTTCATTATAGTATTCAAGACGATTAATCACACCAAAGCGATCACGAAGTGGAGCTGATAAATCTCCTGCACGTGTCGTCGCTCCAACTAACGTAAATGGTGCTAAGTCTACACGAATCGAACGTGCTGACTCATCTTTTCCTACCACAATATCTAGTACATAATCTTCCATCGCCGGATATAAAACCTCTTCAATACTTTTTGGTAAACGATGAATCTCATCAATAAATAAAACATCACCTGGTTCTAGAACCGATAAAATGGCAGCTAAATCCCCGCTACGTTCAATCATTGGACCTGAAGTTGTTTTAATATTAACCCCCATCTCATTCGCGATAATTGTTGCTAAAGTTGTTTTCCCAAGTCCAGGAGGTCCAAATAATAAAACATGATCTAATGATTCATTACGATTTTTAGCAGCTTCAATAAAAATACGCAAATTTTCTTTAACAGCTGTTTGACCAATATACTGATTTAATCGTTCTGGACGTAAACTTAACTCTGACTCATCCTCCATCATTTCATCAGGTGTCACTAAGCGTTCTTCTGTCATGCTCCTACCTACTTTCTCATTCATTTATTTTTGCACAAGATGTTAAAACAATACCAAACTGACTTTCTAATGTTTGTTCACCCTTTTCAGTGAGATAATATTTAATGTCATTTCCTAAAATTTCGACCTCTAAAATATGATGATCGATGCAATACTGAACAAAAGCTCCTCCAATTGCAAATGGATTAACTCGTTGTTTATCCCTCATTCTAAATCCCTACCTTAATTATTTAACAAGTAATTGTAAACCTTTTTTAATAATCTCATCTACTGAAGCATCAATATCTTTAAATGCAGTCTTAACTTTTGTTAACTCTTTATCACCATACCCTAATGCTTGTAATGCTTCAAGAGCTTCTGCTAAGCTGTTATTCATAAATAAAGCAGCATCAGGAACAACTAATTTTCCTTTTAAATCTAAAATAATTTGCTGAGCTGTCTTCGGCCCAATTTTAGGGAACTTACATAAATATTTTGCATCCCCATTCTCAATAGCCTGACGTAAACCACTCATATCCTTCATCGCCAAAATTGCACATGCTGTTTTTGGCCCAATTCCACGGGCACTAATTAAATTAATAAATAAATCATGCTCTTCCATTGTTTTAAATCCATATAAGCTCATATCATTTTCTGATACGACTTGATGCGTAAATACTTGAACCTCTTCTTCCTTTCTAAACTCATATGGATTAGCTGTATAAACTTTATACCCTATACCATTCACATCAATCACCACAAAATCTTTTCCACTATAAGCAACATATCCTTTTAAATATGCAAACATCGACATCACCTCTTTATCGCTTCATTATAACATAAAAACAGCTGTCTAAAAAGAGGACAAAAACAAACGTTAGTTCTATTTATAAACTTAAAAAAAGGTATTAATCCAAATCTTCATTTGAATTAATACCTTACAAACTATTTTAAATTAGTGTTGTCTATTTTTGTAACTATGGATGAAGTTATAGTAATAAGGAACAACAATGACAAATCCACCAATAATGTTACCGATTGTTGCAATGAATATGTTCCATGCCATACCTGCATAAGAAATATCAGCACCTAATACTTTAGCCATTGATAAGACAAACATATTCGCGATACAGTGTTCTACACCCATAATTGCGAATACTGCAACAACGATAATATTTAAAATACATTTACCAGCAACATCTTTAGCAGCATAAGCAACATATACCCCACCTGCAATTAAGATATTACATAGAATTGCACGGAAAAAGACTTCTGAAGTTGATAAAGTATTGATTTTTACTTCAGCAATATGACGAATACTATCTGCTACTCCTGGATCAACACCATTAGTAAATAAATGTGCACCTGTTAATAAGGCAACTCCTAATAAAGTCCCTAATAAGTTTCCAATCCAAACTAAAGCTAAGTTTTTAATAAACGCTGATAGTTTTACTTCTTTTTTGAAATACGCCTTACCGATTAATGTATTACCAGTAAATAAGTCTGCTCCTGTTAATAAAATTAAAATTAAAGCAACTGGGAATAAGAATGCTCCAATAAGCTTCCCGACAAAATGGTTTTCCATTTGTCCATATACTAATAAATATACTGTGTACCCTAAGGCGATGAATAATCCAGCTAACATCCCTGAGATGATAACGACACTATTCTTACGTGATACTTTATACTTACCAACTTCAACTACTTCATTTGCAATCTCTTTAGCTGATAACATACGTGGCTGTTGCATATACTTTCCTCCATTTTTGTATCCTAGTATTTTTCTAACTTTCATTTGAGATAAAATTCCCTTAATAAAATAACATTTTTTCATACTTTTTTCAAACATATTTTCTACAAATCTCTTTACGAAAACGATTTTATTTCATATTAAGAATAGAATAGTAGAATCAATTACCTTTTTTGTTAAAATTATTGATTTTATAGGGAGTTTAACTCATTCTACTATTAGATTACAACAAGTAAGGAAAACTATTTATCTACACCAAGCGATTTCTTATTACTTAAAAAAATGAATTTAATCCTTTTCTTTATACAGTTAGCAGATATTTATTCCAAGATTACACATTTAAATTGGACTTCGTTTTTAACATAGAGTTTAATTTCAAAAAAATTCTTTTTATCCTTCATACAATCAATCCAAAATATAAATTTAATTTTACCTATATAGACACATAAATGTATTTTACAATTCTCCATCAGTCCTAGTTGGTTATCCACTTTAATACTGAGTTCCCTGACAGATTGTCAAAGACAATCTCATTCTTCATTGCTAGGGCCTTAAAAGTTTTTTGCCATGTAAAAAACTTATCTGGACTAATATATTGAAAAAATCATACAAAAGTTGTGGGCGCTCTGTAAATCGATAAAATAAAATTGCAGCAATAATGAATATAAAAATATATTTCATGCTCTGTTTCGTCATACCTTATCCCGCTTCTTCAAATTTATCATTTACTATATTATAGGCGAGTTGAAAGTATTTAAATCAACTGAGACAGCAATGAATTCACCATTTATACTGAGCACATTAAATTAACATTTTAAAACATCATACGTAGGCTATCTATCGATTTTACGATGTACAAAAAAAGACTGCTTCTTATATAAAGTCAGTTATTTGTAATCTTCACTCGATGTGGAGCTTTTGGATTTTTCCTTAAGACACGATATAAGATACGGTAAGCATCCTCACTCCCTAATTCCATGTAATACTTCAATACAGAGGGTCTAAAATCAAAAGAACCATAGATTCCATTACCGAGCTCTTTAGTTGGGAAAATCTCAATAATTCGTTTCCCCTCAATCATTGGTTGATTAATTCGTGAGCGTGAATCTAAATATACAATAATAATCGTTTCACAATCGGTTGACAGTAAAGGTCGCACCGGTGCACGTTCATACTTCATTGGATCGACGTAATAACTTCCCTCTATATAAACAGGTTCATACAAACCCGGAACGGCCGTTGTCGCAAGCAAGGCATCTTTCATTTCCCTTGAACTTAAATCATTCAGCTTAAAAAATCGTCGCTCCGTCGTTTTCATTCGCCCACAAGAGACATATAAATCAATGTCACTGCTTTGAATTAAACTTGGATTTAAATAATAACGAAAGGCTTTCTCAAATCCTGTTCGTTTAAGAGGTAAGTCAACGGTATTGGCTACACCTACTAAATTCATCATTCCAAAAAAGGGGGATAGCTGGCGTCTATTCATGGAATCAATAATCTGATTCATTCGTTTCATATTTTCTTTACTCACGGAAAATACAGATGACCATGGGCAACGGAGCCAAAACTCTTCAATTTCATCAGGTGTATATTGTAAAAACAAAGCACCATTTATCCCACCGATAGAGGCCCCTGCTACCGCTTGCACTTCATCAAGTAATCCAAACTCTTCAAGAACACGTATCACCCCGACTTGATAAGCTCCTTTTGCCCCTCCACCACATAAAACCAATCCTATATTTCTCATCGTCTAATCCCTCCTTTCTATCTAACATAAGTTATGAAATTTGACTAAGCTATGTGCTTAAATTGACTTTTTCTCAACAAAAAAAGTTAGTGCTATTCATAATATAGCACTAACTTTTTTACAAACGTTGATTAATGATAAAAGCATTTGCTTGTTGATCCGCTGATACTTTCGCATCTAGTGTACAAAAGCGATTCGGATGTTCACCAATATGAGTAGCAGTCTGATAACCGACACTTTCATCTTGTAAGTTTGAAGCTAATCTTTGTCCAAGCTCCCCAGTTGCTAACTTCATTACGAACACACAATTACTTTGCCAAGAATATGATTTTTGATCAGCTAATTTTATATACGCCTCCATCTCATCATAACATCCACTACACCCTCGACACTGCATGGCTTTATTCCCATTTAGCTTTCTTGCAATGCAAGGTGTTGGCGTTAAGGCCACCAATTGATTTTTACGCCATTGATGTTTGCAAAAAAAGACAAAATCATTAATTGCTCGCATTGAGACTTGTTGATCACATTTATGGTTCGAAACAGGGCTTGCATCCTCTAAAATAACAGCTAATCGATCAGGTAATAACCAGTCATTAATCCAAGTGTATAAATCATAAAAGCGTAATCGTCCTCGAATCGATTGCTCATTCATCCACTTAAAACTTTGAATTAAATCAAATTTTTGTACGCCGTAAGCTTTAAAACAGCGCTTTTTCAATTCAGTCATCAACTTAACAAAACCGGGTTCAATCACAACTGGAATCGGAATTAGATTAATATCATTTTCTACTAAGTTTAACTGAACATGTTGCCGAAATAAATTGATTTGACTTCTTAATGCATCTTTATTTCCTTCTACCGTAAAAATATTAATTCGCTTTCCTCTAAAAAAAGATTCACAGGCATGAATAAGTCCAAACACATCCCCTCCAGACCCCGTTCCGAAAGCTAGCATATTCATTTCTTCTAATTCATCATAAACTGAAAAAATATCAATTTGACTAAATAAATCACGATAAACTTCATAAGCTTCACGATAACTTCTTGGAAATTGCTCAACTAAACAAGCAATAATCGCTTCTTGACTATTTTTTAAATTATTATGAGTATTTCCTTCTTTTTTAGCTTCATAATCCGTAGGCAATTGATGAAACCACTCATAAATAACTTCGTATAACGTCGGATTTAAATGTCTCATTCATCTCATCCCCCATTAGTTCACTCTTGCTTGCTACATTATATGAGAATCCGACGAAAAATATGTAATACGGCTATAAATCTGCGACTTGTAAACGATCGACCTCAAAATACATCGAGACTTGAACAAATCCTGATTGATTCGATGGATTAATTTCATTATATGGAAAATATGCCGTCATTTCATTATATAAAGCGGTCCGTTCCATCGCGAACTCAACTTCTTGTGGGTAATTAATTTTCGCTAGTTGACAAAAGTAATTAAACTTATCCATGGCTACTAATGGATCAGTATAATATCGATCAAAATAAACTTGCTCATCAGGCTGAACAACAACAATTCTAATACGTTTAAAACTTCTTTCCATAGTGTCTCCTCCTACTTCATTCAATACGACTTCAATACATCCTATTTCAATGAAAGAGAAATATGCCTTGAAAACATGCACACTTTTCTTAAACGTATCAAAAGGCATAAAAAAGAGAAGTAATCTAGGTTAATTAACTTAGATGACTTCTCTTACTATTAAATTTTATCTACTATTAAGTCTCGCGATTCCTTCTTTTTTGACATCATCTATAATACTAGGCTGTAATTTCATCCCATGATGGAATGGAATCTAAAGCGCCTAATTTAGTCGTTGTTAAGGCCCCAACTTTATTCGCATTTTTCGTAAAGTCAACTAACATTGCTTCATCAGTTAGAATACTTTTTGGTTGCTCTAAATTCGCAATTTGAGATAATAATGCTCCAATAAACGCATCTCCTGCTCCAGTCGAATCAATCATCTTAACTGGCATACTTTCAACCTTATATGTTTTTTCAATTGAAACTAATGATCCTTCTTTACCTAATGTTAAGGTAACAATTTTTGCTCCTAATGCATGTAGGGCAGCAATCATTTTCTCGTGATTTTCTTCGCCTGTAATAATTTGTCCTTCTTCTTCAGACACTTTAATTAAGTCTACATGTTTAATGACTTCTTTACAATGTTTCACGAATAACGCTTGCTTATCATGATATAAGGCATCACGATAGTTTGGATCAAATGAGATAAATTTGTCATTTTTAGTTGCAAAATCAATAAAGGCTTGATAAACCTCATATAATTGAGCTCCAAGTAAAGCTGTCGCACTACCTAAGTGAACAATTTTGCAATCATTAAATGCTTCGAAATTAATTTGTTCAGGTGAAATATTTCCATCTGCACCACGCATAAACTCGAAATCACGCTCTCCGTCTTCATCAATTGAAACATAAGCAATCGTTGTTCCTAAATTAGGATCTTCAATCACATGTGACGTTCCAACTTTATAATGTTCTAATGTTTCAATTAAAAATTTTCCAAATGAATCTTTTCCAACAGCTCCTACAAATTCAGCCGATGCCCCTAATTTCACAAGAGCAGTTGCAACGTTTGCTGGCGCCCCCCCAGCTTTTTTTTGGAATTTTTCAACATCAACTAACTTTTTTCCATTTTCAAGTGAGATAAAATCAATTAATACTTCACCAGGACAGATTACTTTTGCCATATTTACACCTCTTCTTACTTATTTAGTTCCCAGATTTTTGCCTCTAATTTTGCTGTTCCATCTGTAAAGAATTCAATTCCTGTACTTTCCTCTTTCGTGAAAATTCGTGTTGAGAAGACTTCCTGTCCATCATTAACGAAGATTTCAACTGATGATGTATCAACAAAAATTTGTAGCGTTAACTTGTCTGTCTCGAATTCACATTTACGTTGTGATCCAAATTCGTCTCCGCAAGTACGACCTGATTTCGAACGATCTAAGACTAGCTTTTTATTCTGTGTATCATAATAGAAGAGCGTTTCTTCTTCTTGGCTCGTACGAAGCTTAACCCCTAGTTCCTGAGCTTCAAAGTCACTAAAATCACAGAATAATTCATAGACTTGCCCATTAAATCCGATAAATGACTTCACTTCATTTTGTAAGTGAGTACTCACCTCAACACGATTCCCTCGTAGCTGTTGTAATTCTTTTACTGGCCTTTGTAACAATTTATCACCTACTACTTCTAGCTCACGAGGTAGTGTTAAACAGTGCGCCCAACCAGATTCATCACTCACACAATCAATACCTGGGAGTCCAAACCAACCAACTAAAATGCGTCTACCTTTTGGATCAAGCATTGTCTGAGGAGCATAAAATTCAAATCCGCGATCTAACTCTGTAAATGATCCATGGTTAAATACGCCATTTTCCCAATTAATTTCTTCACCAATTAAATACCCTGATTGGAAAATATTTTGATATTTATCTCCTTCCGGTTCCATTCCCTGAGGCGATATAATCATAACACCTTTACCATTTTGAGTAAAGTAGTCTGGGCATTCCCACATAAAGCCGTTCCCTTTAAACTGGGTCTGAACTTCTCCTTTATAATTCCAATGAATTAGGTCTTTTGACTCATAGTAAACGACTGTTCCCTGATGATCATCTATTTCAGCTCCAACTAAGCAATAAAATGATTCATCAATCTTGAAAACTTTAGGGTCTCTAAAATGCTCGGTTACATTTTCAGGCGCAGCCTTAATCACAGGCTTTGGATATTTTTCAATATGCCCTTCTTTATCCATAATTGCTAAACATTGTGTTGGATAACGAACCCACTCTTCATCACGCGCATTCCCTGTATACATTAAATATAATTTTTCATCATGTTCAATCGCTGTCCCGGAAAATACACCATGACTATCAAAAGAACGATCGGGTTCTAAAGCAATCCCACAATCTTTCCAATGAACTAAATCCGTTGATGTCGTATGATACCAATACTTCACCCCATGTACAGGACCTAATGGGAACCATTGATAGAACATGTGATATTCCCCGTTAAAGTAACTAAATCCATTCGGATCATTTAATAAACCTGTAATTGGTTGATTATGATATGTTTGTCGGTAACAACACTGACTAACCTGCTGTTTTAATGCATCATACTCTTCTTTTGATACCTCTTCGATGCGTCGATAACGCTGTTCTCTCGTCCACTCCATCTTCTGCACACTCCTTAAAAAAGTAATCGTTTTATTTTATTCTTACTAATATAAACTGCTTTAATCTCCAAAGAAATTAAAGCAGTCATTTTGTTAATTAAACATTTTGTTTTTTGTTAAATAATTTGGCTAAAATCACTGTCGCAATGAATCCAATCACAAATGCGATTACTAAAGTCACCATGTATTGGATCATTGATTCTGGACGAATCACAATAACTCCAGGAATTCCTGCTGGTCCAGGAGAAACTGATAAAACCTGCATAAACGTACAGTAAGCAGAGGCAACAGCCGAACCAATTAAAGCTCCAATAAACGGATATTTAAACTTTAAGTTAACCCCAAACACCGCTGGTTCTGTAATTCCAAGTAAAGCAGATACTCCAGCTGCTGAAGCCAAGCTCTTCATCTTTGCATTACGCTTCATGAGATACATCACGGCTAAAGCAGCCGCTCCCTGCGCCACATTTGATGCTGCAACAACCGCAAAGGTTGGTGACCCGCCTAATGTTCCGATATTGGCCAAAATTTGCGTCTCAGCAGTTACTAATGAGTGATGCATCCCTGTAATTACTAATAATGGATAAGCTACACCATAGATTGCTCCCCCGACTGGGCCTAAGCTAAAGAATAACCACATTACAGCTTCTGTTAGTCCATCTCCTACCACGCGCATTGCAGGTCCAATGATGATAAATGTTAAAGCTGCCGTTAATAACACTGAAACTAATGGTGTAATGATGTTATCAAACATTGCTGGTACAATTTTACGTGATCGTTGTTCAATCTTAGCTAAAACAAATGATGATACGATAACTGGTAATACCGTTCCTTGATAACCTACTTTTGCAATCTCAAAACCAAAAATATTCCATGCTGGAACTGTACCATCTAATAAGGCTTGTCCATAATCATATCCATTTAATAAATCTGGATGAATCATGATTGCCCCAATAACAGCCCCAAGAACGGGTGTTCCTCCAAAAATTTTAGTCGCTGAGAATCCAATTAACACTGGTAAGAACGTAAAGGCTGCATTTGAGAATAAGTTAATCATCTCAGCTAAATCGGCCGTTTGCGGATAAGCTTCAACTAAAGACTTCCCTTCAATGAATAACCCTTGTGCCGTTAAGACGTTATTTAATCCCATTAATAAACCAGCAGCAACTAAAGCTGGTAAAATAGGAACAAACACATCAGCTAACGATTTTAGCATACGTTGGAAGACATTTAACTTTGATCCAGCTGCTTCTTTTAATTCTTCTTTACTAACTTCTTGAATATTAGTTACTTGCACAAACTCACGATAAACTTGATCCACAATCCCCGTTCCTAAAATAACTTGAAATTGCCCTCCATTATTAAATGTTCCTTTAACAAGATCCATTGCTTCAATTTGATCAACATCAATTTTTTTATCATCTTTTACAACAACTCGTAAACGTGTGGCACAACTTGCAACACGAATGACGTTGTTTTCCCCACCTACAAAAGCAACAATTTGTTTTGCAGCTTCAAGGTATTGATTATTTGCCATACTGATTCCTCCTCATATAAAAATGAAACGTTTCATTTTTATTCCTAAAAAAAGAAACTACTCATTCACTTAAAAATGAAACGTTTCACTTTCTATGGTATAATCATAATATATTTTTTTGTAACCGTCAACATTTTTTCAACGTTTTCAAAAAAATATTTTCATTTAGTCTAAGTTCTATCCGTTCTTACTTTTTTCATAGTATTTTTCACTTTAATGACGATTAATTCTATAAGAAGCGATCTGATTGAAACATGTTTAATGATACTAAGTCTGATATTCTATAAATCTATTTGTATATATTAAGCAACCGTCATTCAAAAATCATCAATAACACGCTCACTATGTATAGGAAAGTTACTCAGAATCTAATCCATAAAAAAAGACAGCCTCTTTTTTTAAAATGTACCCTAGAGAGTAGACAGATAAAAAAAGTCTACCCTCTAGGGTCTTTTTGGTATAATATAAACTATTAGATTTTGGGAGGATTTTAGATGAGCAAGAAGTTATTTACACCACAAGAGATTGAACAACTCAAACAAAATGAATATGTTAAGTCAGTGTCTGAAAAAGGGATTACTTATACGAAAGAATTTAAGGAGAACTTTATTATGATGAGCGAGAAAGGAAAGTTTCCACGAGAGATATTCGAATACTATGGATTTAATGTTGCGATGCTTGGCATGCAGCGTGTGAATTCTGCAGCTAAACATTGGAAACAAGCCTTTAAAACTCAGGGGCCATTAGGATTGGATGATAGTCGTACCAAGAATTCTGGAAGGCCTCTAAAACGAGAGTTAACGATAGAAGAACAATTATTACGTACGCAAGCTGAATTAGAAGTTTTAAAGATTGAGAACGAATTATTAAAAAAGTTGAGACTCATGAGAAAAATGCTCGAATAGTCTCTAAAGAAGTAAAGTTTCAAATGATTCATCAAGTAGTGAGTCAGACATCAACTAAATTTAACTCTTTAATTTCTCATTTATGCGATAGTCTTGGTGTTTCAAGATCAGGTTATTATCGTTATTTTTCGTCATGTGCTGAAGAAGCACGTTTAAAGCGATTAAAAGAGGAACAACAACGTTTAGAAGTTATTCAACAGGCCATTCATTTCAAGGGACGAAAAAACAAGGGAATTCGCCAAGTAGCGATGGTTCTTAAAGGAGAATTCAACATCGCCTTTAACCTAAAATCTATTCATCGAATCATGAAAAAATATGGATTATTGAGTCAAGTTCGTCGCAGCAATCCCTATCGTAAACTCGCTAAAGCGACGCAAGCACATCGCGTCTGTCCAAATCTTGTTAACCGTCAATTTAGGCCATCAGAACCTTACAAAGTTCTATTAACCGATATCACTTATTTAAAATATGGAAAGGGTCAGACTGCCTATCTCTCGACCATTTTAGATAGTGCAACGAATGAAGTTTTAGCTTTTCAATTAAGTGATAATTTAAAGATAGATTTTGTTCTCCAAACACTGAACCAACTTGAAGAAAATCCGACTGTCCAATTAACGAAAGAAACGATTATTCACTCCGATCAGGGCGTGCACTATACGAGTCCACAATTTTCGAATCAATTAAAGGAATTGGGAATTCAACAATCGATGTCTAGAAAGGGTAATTGTTGGGATAACGCTCCACAAGAATCATTTTTTGGGCATCTAAAAGATGAAGCAGATATAACAAATCAACTGACATTTGATGATTTACTCATTGAAATTGAAGATTATATGGATTACCATAACAACTTTAGATATCAATGGAATTTAAATAAGCTGACTCCTGTAGGATACAGAAATCAGCTTCAAGTTGCTTAGTTTTTTTTCTTTGTCCTTGACAAAGGGTACAGATTATTTCGATTAGCTGTCTTTTTGTCGTTTCGTTGTATTCCCTTGGATAAAGTGTACAGGTAAAAGAATTTCTTTTTCAATCGTTTCTTTATTAATCAAATGAATGATTGCTGCAACACTCTCTTTAGCTATCTCTTCAATCGGTTGACGAATCGTTGAAATTTCAATTTGATCATGTTTAGAGGATTTCACCCCATCAAAACCAATAATCTGTACGTCATCTGGAATTGAAATTTGATGTTTTTCTAAAAAATTAATCACTTCTAAAGCATAGGCATCTGTTACGGCAAAGATTCCATCAATTGAATGTTCTTTAATAATTTTTTCTAGTAAAAACTGCTCCATTTTCTCATGAAACTCAGATTGACTGCCAATTAAATCAAAGATCTCATAGGTCTTTTGATATTTTTCGCAGTAATCAATAAATCCTTTTTTTCGATTCCTTGTTGTATTTTCTTTCTTAGAACCAGCTCCGATAAAACACAGTGATTGACATCCCGCTTCATCTAAATGTTTTGCGGCTAACTGGCCACCTAAGAAGTTATCACTACTCACATAAGGTACTTCATCATTAAAAAAGCGGTCAATACTGATCAATGGAATATTCGATGAAACATAATGTTCAATATCACTATATGTAATCGCAATAATCCCATCTACTTGATTCTGTTTTGCCATCGTCAGATAAGATAATTCGGTTAAATAGTCACCTTCGGAATTACAAAGAATCATTTTATACTCATGTTGTCTTAAATTTTTTTCAATGTTATAAGCCAATTCACCAAAGAAAGGATGCCAGACGGTTGGTAAAATGAGTGCCACCGTATTCGTTCGGCTAACTTTCAAACCACGCGCATAGACATTTGGCTGATAATTTAGTTCTTTGATAGCCAATTCAACCGCCTGTTTCGTTTTTGGCTTTACTTCAATATTATTAATCACTTTCGAGACAGTTCCAACCGAGACACCAGCTCGTTTGGCTACCTCTTTTATCGTTGACACGTTTCAATCACACCTTTATTTATCCTAATGATCGATTATGAACCTCTCATATTATTTTCATACTGGCGGAAAGGAAGGGATTCGAACCCTCGCGACGATTTCTCGTCCTAATGCCGTTCCAAGACATCCTCTTGAGCCACTTGAGTACCTTTCCATCTTTAAATTATATCATGCCATTATCTTTTAGAATAGGTTGTTAGAAAAAAGAGTACTCAGTTTAAGAGTACTCTCTATCCTTTTATTGAAGTTCTGCTAATACCTCATCTAACTCATGAAGTAATGTTTGAACATTTGCTTCCGTAATGACTAGTGGCGGTTGGAAGGCTAATACATTTCGATTTAATCCATTCTTTCCAACGATAATCCCACGATCCTTTAACTTTTCTAAAATGACATCTGTTTCCTCTGAAGCAGGTTGTCCGTCTTCTTTAACTAGCTCCGCCCCTAACATTAAGCCGATGCCACGAACATCTTTAATTAATGAATATTTAGCTTGAAGAGCAATGAGTCCCTCTTTTAACATCTCTCCTAAATGAGCGGCTGTCTCACATAACTCATATTTTTCAATATAATCAAGCACGGCAAGCGCAGTCGCAGATGAAACAGGATTTCCCCCTAATGTCGATGCCGATGGTTTAGTAAAAGCCTTTGCTACTTCATCCGTCGTACAGAATGCTGAAATTGGCATCCCATTTCCTAATGCTTTGGCCACTGTCATAATATCAGGCACCACATCGTAATGCTCAATCGCAAACATTTTACCAGTTCGTGCAAATCCAGTTTGAACTTCATCAATAATTAATAAAATTCCATTATCTTCTAATAATTGTTTTAACTCTTTAAAGTACCAAGCAGGTGGAGTAATAATTCCCCCATTCCCTTGAATCGGTTCTGCGATTAGGGCTGCAATATGATTAGCACCGCGTGCTTGAATAATTTCTTTGATGCTTTCAATTGACGCTTTTGCAGCTTGTTCTAAATCAGTGTTACTATCCCACACCGTTTTTGCAAAGTGAACCTTAGGTGATAAATCTGGATCTGCTCGCCACATTGGTATTCCTGTTGCACTCATCGTTAAGTAGGTACGTCCATGTAGGCCATTCTCTAACGCGATAAACTCATTTTTTCCTGTATATAAACGTGCAAGTAACATTGCCCCTTCATTTGCTTCAGAACCTGTACAACAGAAGAATGAACGTCGTAAATCACCCGGTAAGACCGAAGCAAGTTTCTCAGCTAACTGAACCATTTCCTCTGTTAAATAAATAATCGTCGTATGCTGTAAGGTTTGCATTTGTTGAATCGTCTTTTCTAAAATTTCTGGATTACAATGCCCACAGTTCATCACCGAAACACCCGCAAAGAAATCTAAATATTCTTTTCCTTGATCATCATATAAAAATTGCATACTTCCTTTTACGATTTGCGGAGGATTCGCATAAAAGTGATTACGATGAGATGACGGAAGTAAGAATTCTTTCTTTTTCTCAATTATTTGATTAGCGCCAATCATTAATGACCTCTCCTTAATTAAAATTTAATGCTCCAAGCGTAAACCCTAAATGATCATAGTTTAATGATTTAAATAGATTCTGACACTCTTCTAAATTTGTAATTGCTTTTTTATACGTTTGAATAATCATTCTTAACGTCTCTAATTCATAATGACATCCTTCAATTCTAAATGTCTTTACACCTAATTCATGAAGTGATTTTAATAATGGTAAATAACACAATTCTTTTGATAATAACATGTGATTATTTCCTTTATTATCGCGATAAACAGGATGTTCATTATTTTTATCATCAATTAAAAGTAATGGTCTGGCATCTTGATACTGACGCCCTTTCTGTTCACTTGGTGCCATCACTTTTGTATTTTCATATAAATCATGACTCATATACATGACAACTGGTGAACCATGAACAACCATTTCCATCGGTAATTGAGTTTGAGTCACTAATTCTTTTGTATTTTTAACTGGTGACTCATTTGAAATAGTTCCTGTGCTTAAACCTAATTGCTGATAAAAGTTAGCTGCAATTGCATTATAGATATTTAAGGCATGGTCCCCTCGCATTGAATATCCTAATGACCCAAACTTATGCATGCTTCCTAAGTTTGTCACGAGTAGTCCATCAATTCCTAAATCTTGATCCGTCAATAAATGTTGATATCTTGCAAAATCATCCTCATACATCATGGTCGGTAACCCTAAATAAATTTTTGATTGTCCTTTTTGTGAAGTTAAATCTTTAATTTCCTTTTTACTAAACGGCAAATTAGGTTGGAAAACCTCGCCCGATAAATAAATATAATCGACACCCTCTTCAATGGCCATTAAAGCAGAGGCGTAGTTATTTACTTTTACACTTAATGTTGGTTGATGATGTGAGATTCCCTCAATAGTGAATGCCTCTTGAATTTCTTCGACACGCTTTTGTGTTAGATCAAGTTCATTAACTGGTTTACTAAAGACTTTCCCCGTACTATAAAATTTTCCAGTCCCCTCGTAACGTTCATTAATATTACTTAAACCTGGTTTTCCAAACGCATAAGCTGTCGAAAAATCACGTTTACGATTATTAAATAATGTCTGAGATTCTTTTTTACGGTCATAGACGATAGGATCATCAATGTATCGATCAATCGCATCGCGATAACTATTAATAATCCCAATTAAATACTCTGCATCTCTCATACGCCCTTCAATCTTAAATGAAACAACTCCGGCATCAATTAATTCTGGAATATGTTCATACATATACATATCTTTCACTGCCATCGGGAAAGTTGTATTATATTGTAAATTCCCATGATTAATTTTATATCCCCAACGACAAGGTTTCATACATCGTCCACGATTACTACTATTTCCAAACAAAATTCCACTATATGTACATTGTGCCCCATGCGCCACACACATATCACCATGAACAAAGTACTCAAACTCCATATCTGTTTGAACAGAGAATAATTTGACAGTGTTTAAATCAATATCTCGTGATGTCACTACACGCGTCACACCTAGTTCACGTAACTTTTTAATCGTCTCTAAGTTATGAACATTCATCATGACTGATGCATGAATATTTAACTTTAACTTTAACTTCTGCACGAGCGCAATAATACTCATATCTTGTACAATAATCGCATCTGGAGCTGCTGATTCTAAGAAACGTAAATAATGCTCTGTCTCTAGCAGATCTTCAGAGCTTAATAAATTATTTACCGTGACATAAACTTTCTTTCCAAGTTCATGTGCCATCTGAATTGCTTTGACAATCTCATCATTCGAAAAATTAAAATCTTTACGATGCAGACGCATATTTAAAATTTTTCCACCTAAATAAAATGCATCTGCTCCACTATGAAGAATCTGCTTGAAAATTTCAAAATTTCCTGCCGGCGCAAGTAATTCGACTTCTTGCTGATTAAAATATCGACTCATATAACTCCCCTTATACTTTAATAAAATATCTCCTCTATTATATCATTTTTTCGACTTAATTCTAAGTCATCCACATAAGACCTACAAAAAAACACCAATGAGCAAAAGGCTCTACTGGTGTTTTTTCGACATTAACGTCCACAACATTTTTTATATTTTTTACCACTTTCGCATGGACATGGCTCATTACGTCCAACTTTTGTTGATTTCATTGGATTAATCATTGGGACAACGACTTGATTAGATTGTGCGTCATTTAACGAAGTAGCTTCTTGATCCACTTGACGGAATCCTTTACTTTCCCATGTGCGTGCATAGTTGAAAGCATCCATTAATAAAATCATCAATGCTTGTCCAACATTGTATGATTCAATTTCAATTCCACGACTTTCAAGTGCCATAAAAGCTAATTTCGCTTGATATTTATAAGTGAAGGCGACACCCATTTCATGTGCAATTTCACGTGCCACATTTACATCATCACAAATATTTTCAGAAATGAATTTGCAAACTTGTTCTAGTTGTGGTGTCCACTCCCCTTGATCTGTACCAAATTGCATAACCTCTTCTTTCGTTGGCATGTAATAAGGTTTATCTTGTTGCATGTCATATAGTGCAACAGCATCCATCTCTGAATCAATTAATAATACATCGCTTACTAATAATGGACCGAATGATTGAACATCACCCTTGAATGTTAGTTTACAGAATAACACGTTTAATGCTTCTTCTGCTGTTAATTCTGGTGCTTCATATTGATTGAACACTGAAATTAACTGATTGAACTCACAAACTCCATATAAATTTACTAGAGCCTTCATATATAAGTAAACTAAATCAACTCGAACTTTAGCCTCTTCTAAAGCTGCTTGATCAATTGATTGGTAAGCCTCTTTTACCACTTCTGGCATCACATAAACAACCTCTTTACCATTCATAACTGGTAAAACATATCCTAGGCTATATAAAATATGAACGCATCCGCTCATGACATCATCAACAGATACATACGTTTCATTTGCGAGCATTACGAAATCACTCATCATGACGTCATCTAATCCACAAAGAATATACTCTAAGCGAGCTGAATCTGCTAATGTTGATTTGATACGCTCAATTAATCCACCTTTAGCTAATGATGAACATCCTTTTAAACCATGTGCATCCACGATTGCTTTTAATTCAGGTTTCTTTAATTTATTTAAAATTGTTTCAAAACTCTCATCATAATTACATTTAATCGCATTGGCAATCATCGATTCTTTAATAATATCATTCATATTTTGCATCAGTAATCCCACCTTACAAAAGAAAAGTCAACTCGAAATTTATACTGTACCATATAATAATTCAAATTGCAAAAGAAAATAATATAAAACGCCTCTACATTTCACTCACATTTTGTTGCTTTTCCACGAATTAACCACGAAAAATGTAGAAAAATATATTTTTTAGCTTATAAATTCTCCGTTAAAAATGCAAACTATTCGTATTATACAAAAAAAAGGAGTGAAATAAATGGCTTTGTTATATTTTTTTGAAATGTTATACACACTTATGAATTATTGGGAGCTATTTTTTCCTAATTTTTCAAATTTATTTTAACTTCTCTTACAAATTGTTCCAACATATGACACTCAACTAAAAAGTTATCTTTCTTAATCGCTAGACTTTCTCCCCCCAATGTTTCATATTCAACACTTATATTTTAAATTTAATTGCATATATTGTATCAATTCGGTTAATGCAAACAAGGGGGGATATGATGGCGATTTTTTGGTATATTCTAATTGCCTACATTAGTATTTTTATTCATGAAATGGGGCATTATTCATCTGCCTATTTCTTTGGTGTTAAAGCCACTGACGTTATTACAGGCATGGGATTTAAAATTATCTCCTTCAAAACAAAATATACGACCTTTACCTTTAACATTATTCCTGGGGGTGGGGTCACCATCTATCCACAAAGTCAAGAATTAAAGCTCTCTCGATATAAGCAATTTATCATTTTAGGATCAGGTGTCACCTTCAACTATCTTGCTGCTATTTTGGCCACAACTTTCTATTTTGAAACCTCGCTTTTAAATGGTTTTATGGCCTTTAATGAAATGATTTTCAACTTTATTCAAACCCTTTTCACCCTATTTTCCTTTAACGATATGGTAACTCCACAAGTAGGTATGACCGATTCGCTAGAGCTCATCGCCAACCAATTTACAACCATAAAATTTATTCTCTTCATCTTCATTTTTATGAATCTATTACTCTTTCTCTTTAACCTTCTCCCCATCCCATTCTTTGACGGTGGCCAAATGGTATCACTCTATACTGATCCATTATTATATAAAATCGGTATCTCAGCCAAACAACTCAATTTAATCAAAACAAGCATCAACCAACTCGTAGGTATTCTACTCATCACTATCGCCTGCTTACCAATCATCAATGAAATTCATCTCTACCTCACGCAAAACCATCTCTCCACCCAAGTCATGATTAAGTGGGCACTCATCATTATCGGAACAATTTTGATTAAACGACTTCTCACTTCAATTATTCAGCATTTTAAACTTAATAAATAAAGGTCTGAGCCACTAATTAGCATCAGACCTTTTAATTTTCAACTCATCTTTTTAATCACTTTTGAAAGTGGTGGATATAAAAATAACGTCGCTAAAAATGTGCTTAATCCATTTCCAAGTGACACTTGAAAACCAAGTAACAAACGAATCCAAAGTGCTTTCCATGTCATTCCACTCAGCATCATAAAAGGTAAATCAATTAATGTTCCACATAAAAAGGCTAAAATAAACCCTAAAACTGCTAAAGAGTATTCAGATTTAAATCGTTTCCCAAACACGTGATAAAGCAATGTATAACTAGGAAAGACAAGTAAGTACATAAGTGTCCATAGTTGAATCCCATAAACCATCAATAGTAATAAACAAAATAATAATACAGTCAAAAAAGCATGTTTCTTCGGAAGCGTCACACTATACAATAGCACAGTGAAATTAAAGAGTTCGACATACATGACCATTGAACCACAGCTATAAATGATAAATAAGAGTGTCGCCAATAGCGACACTCTTGTCATTTCTTTCACACTCATTCTTACCAACCCATGTTACTTGTATAACTGAATGTTACCATATCTCCATCGTGAATCATTAAGCTATCAACACCTGGTGCTTGTCCAATTGGCATCTCTAATCCTTGAGAAGGTGATTCATAACTATACATCCACCAAGGGCCTGTTGCTCCATTTTCCTTTGCACTTAATCCTAAAAATCCAGTAATATACAGCCCATACTCAGACTCTTCTGCTTCTAGCTGTAACTCGTCTTTATACTGTACTAAAACGTCACCTAAAGAATCAGCATCTGTTTTTAATACTTTATTCTCTAATAACGTTTCTTTGGTCTCATCATTTAAGATCGTAATCGTAATGGATTTATCTCCCTCTTGTTTGTTCATCGGTGAAATAGTAAATCCAATCACGACAACGGCTACAATCGCTACCAATGCGATTAATGCCTTTTTCACATTCAATTTCATGAAAACTCCTCCTTAATACGATTTTGAGATAAACTCAACTTCATCAACTTCAAATACAGCATTCACTTCAACAGAGAAAGCAAATAATAAATTAGCAATCAAATTAGCAAAATCAATGACCAACTGCGGAACATCTAGCCCGTCTTGCTCTAATAAATATAAATTACGAACAACTTGCTTCGCTTGACATCTTGCAATATGATACCAAGAAGAAACTTCATGCCCTGTCGGATAAACAAAACGATTCAGACGTTCCTTATTTTTTTCCTTTAACGTATGAAGCATGTCTAACCCTTTGTTCAGGTCCTCCTCACTGACGGCTAAGCGACCTCGAATCGATCCATTTAAATGTAAGACCATCTCCATTAACCACCATGTCTCTTCCTTAAGTGGGGTGGATAAAGAACAAATCATCCCAAGTGTTGATGATAATGTATCCGTTAATACTTCATGGTCCACTAAACGACCTTTTTCGTTTAAAAAAGGATACGCAATTAAATCCCAATTTTGACTCATGATTTTACCTCTCCCTACGTTTTATGCATGCCTTTCAATATTATTCCACTTCACTCTGTTAGTTGCTATCCTATTATAGCGAAACCATTAAAAACTAACAACTATGAAAAATAAAAGAAAAGAAATTTTTAAAATCTCGTATTCTTATTAATAAAATAAGCCATAATAAAAATGGTACACTTTCATATCTTCTAATTATGTGATAAAAGACGTTGGTGTCTTCGCATCACAATAGATTCTTCCTTGAATAAAGCAGTATAAAAAAACACTGAAAACATTCAGTGTTTTTTTATTTGATAAAATATTGCTTTAAACGGACATCATACATCATATAAACAAGGGTCTCCTGATTCAGGTAGGTATAGTTTACACTCTTAAATTGATAATCATCCCAATTAGTACTTGGTAAACTAGATGTTGTTAAAAGTGAACTTTGATGCTGACTTTCAATTTCTAATGGACTATATAATGTATAAGTTTCTCCGTCTTCATCTTCAAATGTATACATCACACTTTGGAGATTATAATCTGAATTATTTCTTAAATACGTCTGTAACACGACCTCGTCATCCTCTTTTTTCAGTAACGTAGCCTCCACAAACTCAATCTCTTCTACTTTAACTAATGGATCAATCATTTCTTGTTTAGTTAATTGATTGTAAGTATAAAAATCCCGTCCAACATCGTAGGTCACAACGGTCTCTTGGTAATCATCATCAACCATTTTAATCGTAAAGCGCGTCATTTTAAGATCATCTATCTGTAAACTACTTGGTCCAACACAACGAATCCACCCACTTATATCATTTGGTTGTAATGTATCTTGCGTCACAATGGTCGTATGCCGACCATTTTCTAACTCTACCTCAATCGTTAATCCTTTAATCGTATGCTTAGAATTATTTTTTATTCTTGTTTGATAGATAGCTAAATCACTACCTTCTTCTTGTTCAACAGATGCATCAATAAACTCAATTTCTCCAACACGAATGTAATGTCGGTCCACTTTTCCATCTGGTACCTCCATCTGACAACCACAGAGCCCTACGATGGCTACAAGTAATAACAATAATCTAATTTTTTTCTGTTTCATCTATCTTCATCCCTTTTGACTTTTCTACTATTAAAATGAACTCAAATACATAAAGTTATACCCCTCTCCCCTAATAAAAAAAGCAAGAGCGATTCGCTCTTGCTACCTTATAATAATTTTCTTCCTAAACCACTGTTATATAATCGATACCACTGTTCTCGTGTTAATGTCACCTTCATCGCTTCACAAATCGCCTGTAAGCGAGCAGGCGTCTTCGTTCCAACAATCGGCTGAATTTGTGCAGGATGACGCAATAGCCAAGCGACCATAATCGCTTCACGACTCACTCCATATTCATTAGCATACAACTGAATGAGTTTAATCATCTCTTCATGTTCTGATGACACTTCCTCTTGTGTTAAAGAACCCCCTGCTAGCGGTGACCAGGCTTGCAACGTGATTTGATGATGACGACAATATTCCAGTGTTCCTTGACTTCGATAATCTAACGGATTCACTAGTGAATTGACATTCAATCCTTCATCAATTAGATTAGATTGTAAT
Source organism: Turicibacter sp. H121 (assembly GCF_001543345.1). NCBI lineage: Bacteria > Bacillati > Bacillota > Erysipelotrichia > Erysipelotrichales > Turicibacteraceae > Turicibacter > Turicibacter sp. H121. The sequence goes on from NZ_CP013476.1 coordinate 465,102, forward strand.
AACGACAGTTCCATCTGGTTGGCAACTAATGGTTCATCTAAATAAGACTGTAAGAAGTCAATTTGTGCCCCATTATGGTTACTAACTCCAAAATAACGAACCTTCCCACTTTCTTTAAGTTTAGAGAAGGCTTTAGCTACCTCCTCAGGCTCCATTAAGGTATCTGGTCGATGTAATAATAAACTATCTAAATAATCAACCTTTAAACGACTTAAGATACCATCAACTGAATGCATAATATGTTCATAACTAAAGTCATAATGCGGAGCCGATCCTTCATATAAATCATTCATTAAACGAATCCCACATTTAGATTGGATAAAAATTGATTCACGGTCTACTAATTTGGCATCCCAAATCGAAGAAAATACTGTTTCGGCTTTTCCACCCTTATAAATATCAGCATGATCAAAGAAATTAATCCCTTGTTCTAATGCCGCCTCAACTGCTTTTATAGCTGCCACTTCATCTGATTTTGTTAGCGGTATCTTAGCATTCCATTCTCCACCTAATCCCATACATCCTAAAGCAATTTGTGAGACCATTAAATCACTTTTTCCTAATTGTATTTTCTTCATAATAAACCCCTTTCCTCATCAACTTAACATCCATTATATCCTATATCAAACCACAATTAAACAAAAATGACAGACGTTTTCACATCTGTCACTTTTATTCCTCTGATTTCCTCAATTATACCTTTAATAAATCATCAAATGATTGCTTTTGTTCTGATAAAATATAGGCATCAATATCTTTTTTGATAAATCGCCATTCACGGCCGACTTTATGGCCTTTTAAACGGCCATCTTTAATCATATTATAAATGGTTTGATGACTAACTCTTAATAACGAAGCCACTTCCGAAAGCGTTAAAATCTCACGCTCGTCTTCTTTTGTCACTAATGATTGTGTCCGTTTGTTCGCTCCAGATTCACTAAGCGTTTCACTTAGCTTTTGAAGAACGAGTACATCAGTCGACTCCAGCGTTGTATCACCACAGCAAGGACAAACATAAACAGTAATTCCCTCAATATGTAACTTTAAGTTTCCAAATCCAGACTGTATTGATGTCGTCTTGACCTCTAACTCATGTAAACATTTCTGACAAACTTTTTTCATAGCCTCACTCCCCTTCTCCATTCACTCTCCATTCTTAGTTGACTTCTTGATTCACTCACATAAATCTAATCTGATAACCCAACGACTTACTCTTCCTTGAATTAAGATAAAAACTCCTATTGATTAGTACTAATTACAAAACATTATAAACTAATTTTTTCCATTTTTAAAGAGTTGTGTCCTGAAAAAATATAAAATTAACACGAAAAATAAGTTGACAGTTCACTTTTTTTTATTCAAAAAAGGTTAAAATCCAGAATAGATTTTAACCTTTTAACTATTTCCAACGTTTTAATGTTTTTAATTGTAAACAAAGTACCTGTTTTGTTAACCACTTTTGAAATTTATTCCCTGGCGATTGATTCACTATTTTTGAAATTTGTTGTTTCATTTCATCAATTGTTAAATTGGGAAGAATAAATTTCCCATTACGATAACATAAATAACAATATTCTTGAGAGAAGGTTCCATTATTTTCGTTCCCTAAAATACGTTCATTTAATGGTAAACCACAACTTTGACAAACTTTCTCCATTTTAATTCACTTCCTTCTTGATGAAATTACTACTAGGATTGTTCGCCATGATGTTCATAATGTTCGTGATTTTCATGATACTCCGGTTGTTGCTCAACTTGATGTTGTTGAAATTGATGTAATTTGGAATCTGATTTATAAGGAACGCGGCCTGAGGGAATCAATTGTGAAGCAGGACCTACATGATAATCTTGGTCATCAAAGAAAATATGTGCATTAAAGGCTTTTAAAACTTTATCCTTGGCAACGCCCCCTAAGAAGAACATCTCATCTATTTTACATCCCCATTTGCGTAACGTTAAAATAACACGTTTATGAGCCGGTGAATTTCTCGCCGTCACAATCGCAATTTTTAGTAGTGAATCATCTTTTTCTTTAATTTTAGAAAGTGTCTTCAATAATTTCGCAAATGGACCTTCATTCATTGCATTTTCAGCATTTGCATTTTCGTTTTCATAGAAAGCTTCTAATCCTTCTTGTTTATAAATTAATTCAGATTCATCAGAGAACACAACCGCATCTGCATCAAAAGCAATACGGATTTCTTTTTGGTTTGGATGATAATCACGAGGTGCATCATAAACTAGAGCAGCTGCAACCCCTTGATCAATCGCATCTTGAACTTCTTTTTCATTACGAGATAGAAATAGATCAATATTAAATGCCTCTAAATAAGGGTGTTTAGCCTCCCCACCCGTAAAGGCTGCTCGGACAATATCTAATCCATATTCTGAGATACTATTAAAAACACGCAATCCTGTCTCTGGACTATTACTTGATAAAATAATCACCTCAACAATTGGCTCTTCAAACTTCTCATTTAAGCTTAGTAAAGCTTCAATTAACGGAAAAGCTGTCCCCTTTGGTAAGACAGTATTCTCATGCTCAATTTGATAATGTGTATATGCTTCAATTCCATTGTTCTCAAAAATTTGATTTTCATGTTCAAGATCAAATAAAGCACGACTTGAAATTGCCACCACTAACTTATCGCTTAAATCATATGCCACCTTTACTCACCTCTTACACTCATATTTAACATTATATGTGGATAACTTTATACACTCATTATATATATTTTTTCCCATTTTATCAATATAAGTCAACTGATGTCTAATATAAAAAAGCTGTTGTTTACTCTAAAATCCCCTTCTAAAACAATATAATTAATGTTAAACACCTTTCTTTGAAATTAATCAACAATGAACGTTAATCGTATTAAATAGACAAAGCAACCAAAAATTAACCTTAAATACTAAAAAAACTATCTCTAAAAGCTCCCATATAAATTCATAAATTAAGTTACTTGATAACGCCATCAATATTAAATAATGTTCATCAAGTGACTCATGATAATGTCCCGCCTCATCTATGCTTTCTAATCGTCTGTTCCAAAAATGATATGCCACCTTCTAAAGCATACTTGCTTCAAAAATCAATATTTAAAATACATTCAGAGTTTGGGAGAGGTGATAGTGGTTCCCGCTGCTCTCCTTCAAAATAAATATGAACGTTATATAACTCCATTAAATCAGCGCCCTTTCCGGAGGCAATAAAACAAACTGCATTAATCTTACATTGAGCGTCTTTAAACAACTCCTTTATCCAACGATCGACACTATATGAACGAGTCGTCATCAGTTCAATCGATAAAGATTGTTTATCTTGTTGTTGAATATAACCTAATAGTGGAATCCACTTGCCAAGACCACTATAAGTGACCTGATCTAAAAACAAACGATGATCAAAGGCAATACTTAAGGTTGAAATCGGAATTTTATTCGAGATTACACCTGCTAAAATTCCCACTGCTTGCGCTTTTGCAACCATGAACTCATCAGCAGAGAAATACACTTCCACTTCTAATGCTTGTAAATAAGAAATTAATGACTCCCCTCCTGTAAAAATAACTTTATCAATATTTAATTGGTGAACAGATAAGCTTTCAAAAACCATTGGGGAAATAGATGGATTATCGGCTGAAAAAATGAAGATTTCAATAATTTGATGATTGAATTTCATTAATTGTTGTAAAAAAGAAAATAAAACTCCCTTTACATAAGTTCCCTCACACACTTCATTCATCTGAAATACAGCACGTAAATCTACTCCAATCTTCAACATCTCCATCTAATTCGCTCCCCTAACATATGTATGACAGTATATGAAGATTCCTCTATCATTTAGAACTTCCCTTAAAGAAAAAAGGCTTCTCTATAGAAGCCCTCTTTTTAATGTTGTTCAAATGTTTCGCAGCTAGCTGTCACATGATTAATTTGAACGTCTTCAGCATAACATTTTTGATGATCATTATGTTTACAATGACAGGCACTACATTTAATATTATTAACACCTGCTTTCTTAGGTGCAGCATTAAATTCTGTCGCAAATTCGGCGTCTGCTTTTAAATCTTGATCAGCAAAGCTTTTACATAATGTTTCATCTGTTGTTAATGCATGTGTTCCTCGAACATTGACAACTCCAGCATAGCAATTTCCATTATTATCATTATGTACACAATTATGTGCACCGCATTTGATTGACATAATACAACCTCCATTTGTGGCAACTATATAGTTTACCTCATGTATTTTCCCCTTTATTGATACAAAATATTCTCCTTTCATGAAGATAAAATTGATACAAAACGATTTTTTTACTTAAAATTTGACTTTTTTTATTTCTATAATCATTTTACTTTTCAAATCAAAAATTGCATGTTAAAATAAAGTCACTTTTATAAGTTAGACCTTATTTGAACGTTTTGTAGGTAGGTAGGTTTAGAAAGTTATAAAAGAAGTATAGGTAGAAACATTTAACAAAAAAGTTAAATGCTTGGTAGAACAGTAGGAGGAATTGAATATGAGTCAACAAGCAACAACTGCGAAACGTGACGGATTTAGTTCACGTTTTGGACTAATCGCAGCTGCTGCAGGTTCAGCAGTTGGTCTAGGAAACATTTGGAAGTTCCCGTACATCGTAGGAGAAAACGGTGGATCAGCCTTTATTTTAGTTTATTTAATTTCAATTTTAGCAGTAGGGATTCCAGTTTTATTGGCCGAGTTCATTATTGGACGCCGCGGTCAGGCCAATGCGGTTCGTTCATTTAAAAAGATTGCACCCAACACGAAATGGTCAGCAATTGGATGGATGGGAATTATTAGTGCCTTCATGATTTTAGGTTTCTATACAGTCATTGCAGGATATACCATCCATTATTTCATTTTAACCATTACTAATTCATTTGCTGGAATGTCAGCAGCACAAATTACTGACACTTTTAATAACTTCTCATCAAGTTCAACACCAATCATTTATACAGTGATTTTCATTATCTTATCACTTGCTATTTTATTTGGTGGAATCAAAGATGGAATTGAGAAATACACTAAAATATTAATGCCTGGACTTGTTGGAATTATCGTTTTATTAGTTATTCGTGCTATCACATTACCGGGAGCAGGTGAAGGAATTCAGTTCTTATTAAAACCAGATTTTAGTGAATTATCAATAAAGGCTATTTTAGATGCTTTAGGACACTCATTCTTCTCACTAAGTGTTGGAATGGGGACGATGTTAACATACGGTTCTTACATTAGTAAAAAAGAAAACTTAACATCCGTAACTTTCTCAATTGCAGCAGCAGATACAATGATTGCTTTACTTGCTGGACTAGCCATCTTCCCAGCTGTATTCGCATTTGGTATTGATCCAACAGCCGGACCTGGTTTAGTCTTCATTACTTTACCAAATGTCTTCTTACAAATGCCTGGTGGAGTTATCTTCGGTGCGTTATTCTTCTTATTATTATTTATTGCAGCTTTAACTTCAGTTGTCTCAATCTTCGAAGTTATCATCGCTTATGTTACGGAAGAATTAAAAGTTAACCGTCGTAAAGCAATGGGATTAACAACATTAGCAGTTATTGTAATCTCAACATTCTGTGCTTTATCACAAACATCGGATTCAGCTTTAGTCTTCAATAGGCATACATTATTTGATTGGATGGATTTATTATCAGCTAACGTATTACTTCCAATTGGTGGATTATTAATCATGATTTTCTTAGGATTTATCATGAAAAAATCTGACATTAAAGATGAATTACAACAAGGATCAAAATCAATTAAAAATACAATGGCTTACATCACAGTGACAAAATTTGTTGCACCTGTCGCTATTGCTATCGTATTCTTAACTGGAATCCAAGCCTTATTTAGCTAAGCAATTCTAAAAACTGTTTCATGATGAAACAGTTTTTTTATGCATTATTTCATATATCTAACATTAATCTTTCAATATACTTTGACATTTTCCGTTCATAATAATTATGAAGACAGTAATTCAATTCATATGAGGAGGTCAATAGACATGAATAATCATCAATTAGTTCAACTTTTAAAATTTACTAATCTATATCTATTTTTTCAAAATTCATCTGTATTATTCTCCTCCTTTACTAAAAAAATACGTCAAATGATTTTATTTGAAGATGAATAACATAAAAAAAGAGAAAGTTTTGGCTTTCTCTTTTTCTGTTATTCGTGAACAGTAACAACAAACTTTAATTGTTCTAACTTCTAACAAAACTTTCTGATGAGGTATTTTTAATGTTACTAAAATCCCCATCTTCATCAACCTCTAAATCTCATAATAAAACACGAAGAAATCCATACATTCCTCCCTTAATACCTTCATTTCATATAGTTAAACATTCCACTCTGCCAATCCTAAAAACACAAAAAGAAAGTTTTCAGTTTTAACAACCTCACTCAATAAAATTATTAAAAATATTGATTGAAATCTTAGCTAATTGATGCTCATTCAAATAAATCTTAACTAGATCATTTACTGCTGTATCAATTAACCCTCTTTATAAATCCGATAGAATGACTCATCCTCCAAACACTATCTTTCTCAAAAAAATATCCGATTATTTCATGCGATAAAACTCATCTGGCTGACATCCAATTTGACTAATATACAATTTACGAGTAAAAGCTTTTATTTTATCCCAATGTTCTTCTACCATTTTTTCACCAACTGCTTCCAATGCTTTTATATTTTTTGTACTGACATTATCCATAAGAGGACTGACATCAAATTGACTTAAATCTGGTTCAATTCTAAAATATTGATCCCGAATATGCTGACACCGATACAGGACTTTTAATTGATGATCAACGGTTTGAGAACCTGCTGAACCATAAATATCAATGACAGGGACCACCCATCTCACTTTTCCCCATCTTTTAGATGATTCATACGGATACGTTTTACCTTTAGAACCTGTCCCTAATGACAAAATCATAATATCATCTGGCGACGGTTGAAAAGGAAACTTACAAGCTTCAACATAAGCGCATAACGCAGGATTATTCGCAAACATTCCTCCATCAATTAAGGAGTATGACTCTTCTTTAGACTGATTATTTAACTTAGCAACCGGAAAATAGGTAGGAGCTGCTGTTGAAGCCCGAATCACCTCTCGAACTAAAAAATTTTTATCAACCTCTCGATAAGCATTCATCTGATTAAAAAAAATGGCTTCCCCATGTTCCACATCATACGCTGGAAACAAACAGGGTTTCACCAAATCTTCTAACCGTAAGTCACCAAAATAATCAGCTAACATCTTTTCAAGCTTTTCAGCCTTATATAAAGGACTCGTTAATCCAAAATAATCTATCAGTTGCGTTTTCCATGAGCGTTCAAACATTTCACCTCCATGAGCTAAGTATAAATCTAATACCTCTTTAGCACTATATTTTGAATGAGTACTCCCAAAACCATCTGGACAAAGATACAAGCCTGCTAAGATACTTCCTGTACTCGTTCCAGCAATCAAATCAAAATAATCACTAATTCTTGTATTGGGATTTTGACTATACTCTTGCAATAACTCTTCTATCTTTATCATGATTTTAGCTGGAATAATTCCGCGTATTCCACCTCCATCAATCGATAGTACTCGAATTTTCCTTTTCATCCCTATCCCCCCTTAACACATCCTACTAACTAATATATGAGCATAGATACAGTATAATAATTAATCATTTCATATCGTATGTGCCAAACTATTTATATCCTTTATTAAACTGGATAGGCGAAAAACCGGCCTTATCTTGTCATCTTAGAAGGATTTTTATTTTTAATAGCATACTAACAGCTTCCTAAACCACAGGCATAGTAAGTGATTGTTAAATATATATAAAAGAGACTAGCAACTAGTCCCTTATAAAATATCAGGTAATAATTCGATATAAAAATCAGAAAAATCATTTTTTAATGCCTCTTCTAATAAATCCTGAACTTTAGAATACAACCTAACCGATACATAATCATCATTAGGAAGTACATAAATAGAAATCCAAATCTTTCTGCCTGTGCGCACTACATCATACGTTGTTTCATGCAAATGATACGACTTCAGAATGGGTTCACATTTGTCTTTAATTAATACCATTGTTTCCTCTTCAGGAGCCATTAAAAAAATATCTCTCATCGCTGTTAAAACGGCACGAATTGGTAACGGTAAAATAAAACACGACAAAAAAATCGCAATGATTTGATCTAAATAAGGCAACAAAGCATCGAACCAAGGATGACTAACAAATGTAGGAACCAAAAAAGCAACTGACATCCCAAAACTTGCAATCGCATCAATGGACCACTCCATCATTTCTGTTTTCAAAATAGGGGAATTTGAATCTCGATTTAAGCGCCTCAATATTAAGATTACAATCACACTCAAACCTGTTGCAAACAACTCAAAATAAGCAATTTGCTTAAACTGAATATCACGTCCCCCATGAAACATCAACTGTACATTGTTTACGACAAGTGCCACTGTCACAGAAGCTAATACAAACCCTTTAATCGCAATAAACAACGATTCAACTTGCGAATAACCATAAGGTTGTTTTTCACTGACTGGCTTATAAAGCAGTGGAACAAGCTTTAATGAAAATAAAAGCATTATCAACTCTGACGCATCATAAATCGAATCCATTAAAACAGCTTGCGACTTTGACAGAATAGCCATCAGAAGCTCCGCTAGTACAAATAAAACCCCTGCTCCTAAAGAAATTTTCAAAGCTATTCGTTCTCTCTTCTCTTCTAAGCGCCTATCCATTCTTTCACAACTTTCTTTATGATTTTATATTCTATTATATTAAAGTAAATGAAAAATTACGCATAAAAAAAATGGATACTAATATAAAAACGTTCTTTTAGGCAACTATATCTAATTAAAAAACAACAAAAAAGACATCCCAGTGAGGATGTCCTTCATGATATTAAATGGTGCGGGTGACAGGAGTTGAACCTGCACACCAAAGGTACTAGAGCCTAAATCTAGCGCGTCTGCCAATTCCGCCACACCCGCAATTTGATTACTTTTTTATTATATCATCTTTTCACTAAAAAACAAGTATAAAATAAAAAAAATGGTGTCCTGCAGAGGACTCGAACCTCTGACCCTCTGATTAAAAGTCAGATGCTCTACCAACTGAGCTAGCAGGACACAATTTAATTGGCTGGGCTAGCTGGATTCGAACCAGCGCATGACGGAGTCAAAGTCCGTTGCCTTACCGCTTGGCTATAGCCCATTTTTTCTTATTGTCTAGCAACACTCGCATAACACTTGTAAAGTTCAATAATGATTCATAACTTTTAGTTATTTTATCATTCTTTTCACTTTCAGCGTGTTATAAACGCTCGCTTATGCTTTTCTTGTTATGGTGGAGGATGACGGGCTCGAACCGCCGACCCTCTGCTTGTAAGGCAGATGCTCTCCCAGCTGAGCTAATCCTCCATATTTTATGGTGCCGGAAACAGGACTTGAACCCGCAACCTACTGATTACAAGTCAGTTGCTCTACCAATTGAGCTATTCCGGCTAATATTGTATTGTCTAGCAATACTCGCATAACACTTGTAAAGTTCAATAACAATTCATAACCTTCAGTTATTTCATTGTTCTTTTCACTTTCAGCGTGTTATAAACGCTCATTTTTGCTTTTCTTTTAATGGTGACCCGTACGGGATTCGAACCCGTGTATGCATGCGTGAAAGGCATGTGTGTTAAACCGCTTCACCAACGGGCCTTTTATTTCGTTCCGCTTTGTACACATATATAATATCACGCCTGTCGAATTATGTCAACGCATTATTCAAACTTTTTGCCGAAATTTTTCTCTTTTTATACTATGAGCAAAAATCATCGCTTTATACAAAAAAAATCTATCTTACGATAGATTTTTTTTACCTTCAATTCCAAGCTCTTTAAGTTTTTCAAAAACAGGTTGAAGTGCAAGTTCTTGATTTCGATAAAAGATACTTCCACGAATATGAATAAAATACCATCCAGCACGTTCAAGCACGCCTTGACGCTCAAGATCTTGTTCAATCTTTTCAACCCCATAGAACGTATCGCCGTCACACTCAATTGCTAAACGTTGACGCTCTCCTTCAACCACTAAATCCATTTGATACTTTCCAATGGACACCTTGGACTTCACAACATAACCACGAGCTTCAATAGCTTTCATCACATCACGTTCTAGCAACGTTTCACACTCATGACTTACTAACTCATACATCGGTTTTGGATTTTGACAATAAGCTAATAATTCATAACGTAAATCTTCCGCTGATAACTGGCTAATAGTAACCGAATGATATAGACGCATCTGACACTTCGCGCGACTAGCAGCAACATTAAAACGTTGTGTGTACATCTTCTTATTCAATGCATTGTAACGCATATTAGGTGCGATAACTAAAGATAAGAACATCACATCACGCTCATCTCCTTGGAACGAATAAGCATCACCACAAATAATCTGACGCTCAACCATGACCTTCTCGCCAATCGCATCTAATAAGAGTTTCTGAATTAACTTCGCTTGCTCAGCACCAAGTAAAGAAATCACACCCATGCTTTTTCCATCATATATCGGATTTTCAATACAAGCTTTAATATCAGAAACAATTCGCTTCGCCTCATTTAAATTCGTCTTCTTCTCATCCCTAGCACCATCTTCAACATAAATTGCCATCACAGCAGGATTAAACTGTTCAGATAAAACGGGTAATTTAAGCGGAATCATCTCATTATGATAAGCTAACTCATTTGAGAATCCGATAATTTCAGGTACACAACGGAAATGTTCCTTTAACATGAGCTTTCCTTTACTTGAAAAGACGCGGCAAGCAATATCATAAAGAGACGTTTGGAAATCATATGAATTCCCATTTTCAATATTATACAAATATCGACTCATCAAATCTTTAACTGACGCCTCAGAAATCCCCGGCATCATTGGACTAATCTGCTGATCATCTCCAACAATAACCACCTTTTTTCCACGCATTAAAATCGGTAAACTTAACACATTACACTGGCTACTTTCATCAATAATAACCACATCAAATAAATCAGGATTCACCTTAAAATTCTCAATGGCCTCTTTGACCGGCATAATCCAAACTGGAATGGCACTTTGGCACTTCTCCATCTCAACACGAGCCTCACGTCTAAACTTCTGGGCCTGTCGTCCCGTTCCTTTTCCAATTCGATTCATCTTCTGCATCCATGTTTGAAGCGCACGGTCCTCTTCAGGCGTCACACGATCTAACTGATTCTTCCACGTCATTTTAAAAATTAATTGCTTAATCAATGAGATTTCTTCTTTTTCAAGCATCTGCATTTTTAATTCAAGCTCACCATTTTTCCAATCTTCAAGTGAATCTAAAAAAGTCGTTAACTTCGCATAATCAAAAATCTCAGCCAAACTTCCAGGCATCGGCTCCACCATACCAATTGTATTCACTAACTCATTCGCAAATAACGGCATCGCCACCTTTAGTTCATGAAGCAATCCATAAAAGACTTGATATTGCTCTTTAATCTGATTTAATGACTGGATTTTTCCTAATATTTCAGCAAATAACTCTAAATCTTTATTCACTAAAGCATTATAAAGCTCCTGACCAACTGAATGGAGTTGTTCACCGATAAGTAGTGGCTTATATTTACTTAAAAGAACTTGATAAACCTCTTGCCACCCTTTTTGTCTTATTTTATTTTGCGTCAATTCAATCGAATAAGATAACGCCTTTAAATCAGATAAATTTTCATAACCAATTTTTTTATACCCTTGAACAATTGGTGATAAAAAGTCATTTAATTGCTGAATTTCTTCAAGGCATTCCATAATAATACTAAATTGCTTCATCTTTTGATTATGAGCAAACAATACCTGACTTTCATTACCATCAATAAACTCACCACCATTAGGTGCCATATTCTTATTCCAAATCTTTGCAAACTTAGCTAACAATTCGAGCTTTTGTCTTTGGGATTCAATGCGATTTAAATCATCTAACGTTGAAAGTTTTTGACCATTAATACGCGTATTTTCATAAAAGGCACGAATATCAGAATTAAATGTTAAATAAAGTCCTCCAATCCCTTTACCCGCTTGAAGACGTTCTTTCAAAGAAGTAATGATACATTCATACTTTGGATGATCATAGTAATCACACTCAACCACATCATTAACAATCAATACTTCTATTTCATTGACTTTCATAATGATATCTTTTAGACGATTAAAGACAGTCTCCCAAATCAATGATCGTTCTTCATTTAACAAGCATTCCTCAAGTATCCGTTGTTCCAGTGGATCTTGTAGCTTCTCAAGCTTTTGACATAATGGTTCTAGTTGACGTCCAAGTTCATCAATAAACGTACGATTCTCTTCAAACTCGTATAGCTTTGGCATCAACTTAAGCTCTTGAATTCGCGTCGAGTAACACTGCTCTTCACTTAATAACTTGCGATACTCCTCAACGCTCATTAAACGACTTAACGCTGGTAACTTTAATTGAGCTAAATCTTTATGCTGTGCAGGAAGCATCCCTTTTAACTCCCACAACGTCACAAACTGATCTTCAGTTAGTGGAGACACTGCATCCATTGAGACTTTATCCTTAACCCAGCCAAATCGGTCCACCTGTTCTGCCACTAATTGTGCCATCTCATAAGGTTGACAAATCTTATCCTTCCAAACTTGACCTTTTGAATCTAATTCCTTGAAACGAACAATATTATTCTTTGTAATACTCATCTGGCGTCGTACCATATCTAACTGGCGACTCAACACTTGAATCTCTTTATCTAAAAGCTTTGTATCATAGGTCGCTAATCCTTCAGAAATCATTCGAATTGATTGCTCAATCTGCGCAAGTGATTGACGATCTCCACCTAAAAACGACACACACAGCGATTGAATTTCTTCCGGTAACTTATCAATTAACACACGTAACGCCTTATCTTTCTCACTTGTCACTAATACGCGCTTTCCATGCGCTAATAAATGAGCAATCAAATTAACAATCGTATGACTTTTCCCTGTTCCTGGAGGACCTTGTACTGTTACAGCAACATTATTTGCTAAACGTCTAGCAATATCCTTTTGCTCTTCATTCGCAGGAAGTGGAAATAATAATTGTTCTCCAATGCCTGCCCAATCCTTTAATTCATCCTGTGATTGCTTCAATCCATCTACATCAATAATTGCTTGAATCGTTTTTGGAATTCTTCCACCCTCTTCAAGATACTCAATCGTCGACTGTAAATCCTCTTTTAATAAGGCTTCTGAACGCTTTCGAATGAAAATCACACTCTGTTGCTTAACCATTGGAAACTTACTAACAGGTTCTACCTCATCTTTTCCTAAATACAATCCATTTGGATGCATATAATGAATCAATTGACGTAAAATTGCCTCCGACTCCTCAATATCAAACGGAGAGATCATCGATCCACACACAGCTTCCTTCAGTTGCATGATTTCCTGCTGATTCGCAAACTCAACACCGGCTAAAACTTCTAAATCTAATTGATATCCTCTCGTGCTCGGCAATAACTTCGCCACACCTCTTTCGGCATCAAAATCTAACTCCAATTTCATAACGAGCATCGGGTGATGAATCGGATATTTTAATTGATAAGATAACACACCAATTCCCATCATAATTTCAAGAGATTGCTCTTCTGATTTCATCATCTGTCTCAGTTGGAAAAAGTAATCATACATTTTTTGAATCTGGCGTTTACGCTTTTGATTAAGAGCCCATTCTTTCCACTCTTCAATCCACGTCTCATACATCTTTAAACAATACTTCATATGAAGGGGTAAATCTTTCATTTTGTCGAGCGCTTCATTAACCTCAATAAACATCTCAGAATGTTGGATTAAAAATCTTTCCCATTGGGTTAACTCGATCTTCCCCTGATGAACATGACTCACCTTTTTTTGAAGCTGTTCCCAGTTTTGATTCATAATTTCTTCTAATTCAACACCCGAGCAAATCACACTTCCATCCTTAGTATAGTCAAATTGTAATAATTCAAAAATTCTCCCTAATTTATGATCAAACATTGGATAATCATTTTTAAAGACTTGTTGGTGCACCTCAAGATAAGCGTCTGCATCAACACCATCTCCTCCTAAAAAACATCCATCCCCAAGTGGCAACTCATCTAGCATCCAAGACTTTTCATACTGCTTCAACTCACGAATCGGTTGACTTGTTAAATGGCGGAGTGCTAATAGATATTCAAATAACTGCTTTACCTTCTTGTCCAAAATTTTCACTCCTTTAACTCACACTTTTCTTCATTATATCACGAAAAGCAACAATCTCCGCACCTATATATACATACATATTCCGACAAAATCTAAAAAAGGTGACCAGTCAAAGACTAGACACCATTTTTAGAACCTTCATTTACCATATATACCCCTTGTAGCTGTTCCATAAAATCATGATCCTTCGTTGAAAGACGTATACTTCCTATCACAACAATCATTAAAAAAGAAAGAACTAGAAAAAGAAACATTAAATACTTAAACCACCATCTACGTTTCTTATTATCATAATCTTTATATATATCACAATCTACAACCTCATCACCCACATAATCAATCACAACGCCAGCTTCCTTTAACTCTTCCTTATTAAGTTCTTCATAAACTAAAGAATCACCATAACAACTAATAGGAGTAATATTATTCTTTTCCATAATAATCCCTCCTCCTACTAACTATTATATTAAAAAGACTAAAAAACGACACAAAAAAGGGGCGTTCTCACGAATCACCCCTTTTAAATTATTTTGCCACGCTACCTGCAATATTTAAAACATCCCATGTTCTTGCGAATGGTGGTGCATAGCATAAATCTAACATCGCTAATTGATCAGTGGTTAAACCAGCAAAAATAGCTGTAGCTAAAACGTTAACACGTTGAACAGCATCTTTACGCCCAACAATTTGTCCACCTAAGATAACTTTTGTGTCAGCATTATAAATTAATTTAACATTAATTTTTGATTGCCCTGGATAATAAGACGTTTGATTCATATCTGTAATGAATACAGTTTTATAATTAATTCCTAGATTAATCGCTTCTTGTTCAGATAATCCTGTACGCCCAGCCTCTAAATTCATAACTTTTAAACAAGCTGAAGCTAAAGATCCGTTGAACGTATGATGAGCACCTGCTAAGTTTTCACCAATAATACGTCCCATCTTATTTGCGACAGTGGCTAAAGGAATATATGCAGGTTCAGATTTTAAAATATGATTAATACTTGCACAATCACCCGCAGCATAAATATCTTCAATAGAAGTACGACCTTCATGATCAATGACTAAAGCACCATTACGTAACATCTCAATTCCAGTACCTTTTAAGAAGCTAGTATTTGGACGAACACCAGCCGTTAAAACAACAATATCAACGTCAAATGTTTCATCATTTGTTTTAATTTGAGTGACTGCCTCATCTCCGACTAACTCAGTAACCGTTTGTGATAAATGTAAGTGAACATCATGTGCACGTAACTCTTCTTCTAATAAATCTGTAATTTCTTTATCAAATGTATCCACTAAAACACGATCATTTAATTGGAAAACATGAACCTCTTTTCTGTATTGTTTAGCAGCTTCGACTACTTCTAATCCAATAAACCCCGCTCCAACAATTGCTACACGTTTTAATGCCTCATTTTGCATAGCATGTTTTAAAGCTTCTCCATCCTCCATGCTCTTTAACGTATACACATGTTTTAAATCGACATTTTTGATTGGAGGAATAATGGCACTAGCACCAGTAGCAATCATTAACTTATCATATGTATCTGTGAATGTCTCACCAGTTAATAAATTTTTAACCGTGATACATTTATTATCGGTATCCACATTAAGTACTTCATGTTCAATATTAACTGTAATTCCAGATGCATTAAATTGTTCAACCGTTCTAGCAATCATCTTTTGTGAATCTTCAAAGAAGTTTCCAACAAAATACGGTAAACCACATGCACCAAAAGAAACATGTCTAGACTTTTCATATACTGTGATTTGTGCTTCTTTATTAGCACGTTTTAATTTAGCTGCTGCACTCATTCCTGCAGCAACACCACCTACAATAATGACTTTCATAATAAACCTCCTTAGGTTAGAAAATTTCATCATAGCTTATAATCTATCCATATGAAATGTAGCAAAAAAAACACCCCGAAGGATGTTAATAATCATATTGGAGCGGGTGAAGAGAATCGAACTCTCACAGTCAGCTTGGAAGGCTGAAGTTCTACCATTAAACTACACCCGCGTATTGGGGCGACTGATGGGAATCGAACCCACGAATGTCGGAGCCACAATCCGATGCGTTAACCACTTCGCCACAATCGCCATGGCAGGGGTGGCAGGAATCGAACCCACACTAACGGTTTTGGAGACCGCTGTTCTACCGTTAAACTACACCCCTAATTATTTAATTAATGGTGCCGGAAGCAGGACTTGAACCCGCAACCTACTGATTACAAGTCAGTTGCTCTACCAATTGAGCTATTCCGGCATTTGTTTGATATGGTGGAGGATGACGGGCTCGAACCGCCGACCCTCTGCTTGTAAGGCAGATGCTCTCCCAGCTGAGCTAATCCTCCACTTAATGGTGACCCGTACGGGATTCGAACCCGTGTATGCATGCGTGAAAGGCATGTGTGTTAAACCGCTTCACCAACGGGCCATTAAGTAATTAATGGCGCCCCAACTAGGACTCGAACCTAGGACCCCTTGATTAACAGTCAAGTGCTCT
Source organism: Turicibacter sp. H121 (assembly GCF_001543345.1). Classification (NCBI taxonomy): domain Bacteria; kingdom Bacillati; phylum Bacillota; class Erysipelotrichia; order Erysipelotrichales; family Turicibacteraceae; genus Turicibacter; species Turicibacter sp. H121. The sequence continues at coordinate 481,935 of NZ_CP013476.1, forward strand.
AACCAACTGAGCTATTGAGGCATTTTTGCCTAGCGACGTCCTACTCTCGCACTTGCGTACTACCCTCGGCGCTAAGGAGCTTAACTTCTGTGTTCGGTATGGGAACAGGTGTGACCTCCTTGCCATCATCACTAGACTATTTAATTGGTGCCTAGGGCCGGAATCGAACCGGCACGGGTGTCACCACCCGCAGGATTTTAAGTCCTGTGCGTCTACCAGTTCCGCCACCCAGGCATTTCGTTTATTTCAAGGCACGCGCCTATTTTTTGAAAATGGTGTCCTGCAGAGGACTCGAACCTCTGACCCTCTGATTAAAAGTCAGATGCTCTACCAACTGAGCTAGCAGGACATCATTGGCTGGGCTAGCTGGATTCGAACCAGCGCATGACGGAGTCAAAGTCCGTTGCCTTACCGCTTGGCTATAGCCCATGATTAAAGTGGTGGTGGGGGACGGATTCGAACCGCCGAACTCGGAGAGAGCGGATTTACAGTCCGCCGCGTTTAGCCACTTCGCTACCCCACCAGCTGGTGCCGGAAGCAGGACTTGAACCCGCAACCTACTGATTACAAGTCAGTTGCTCTACCAATTGAGCTATTCCGGCATTTATTTAATTATGGTGGAGGATGACGGGCTCGAACCGCCGACCCTCTGCTTGTAAGGCAGATGCTCTCCCAGCTGAGCTAATCCTCCACTTAATGGTGGCTTGGGACGGAATCGAACCGCCGACACAAGGATTTTCAGTCCTTTGCTCTACCGACTGAGCTACCAAGCCTTTTTTAAAATGGCGGTCCAGACGGGAATCGAACCCGCGATCTCCTGCGTGACAGGCAGGCATGTTAACCGCTACACCACTGGACCTTTTGGTTGCGGGGACAGGACTTGAACCTGCGACCTTCGGGTTATGAGCCCGACGAGCTACCAACTGCTCCACCCCGCGATGTTATATTTAAATTTAATATGGCGGAGGAAGAGGGATTCGAACCCCCGCGACGCTTTCACGCCCTGTCGGTTTTCAAGACCGATCCCTTCAGCCGGACTTGGGTATTCCTCCATTTTATCCATATTCTCTTTGGTAGCGGAGGAGGGACTCGAACCCCCAACCTCACGGGTATGAACCGTACGCTCTAGCCAGTTGAGCTACTCCGCCATTTATTGTATTTGCTAATATTTAATTGGTGGAGACTAGGGGGATCGAACCCCTGACCTCCTGCGTGCAAGGCAGGCGCTCTCCCAGCTGAGCTAAGTCCCCATGGGTATTTATTTAATGGTCGGGAAGACAGGATTCGAACCTGCGACCCCCTGGTCCCAAACCAGGTGCTCTACCAAGCTGAGCCACTTCCCGAGTTTTATGGCGCCCCAACTAGGACTCGAACCTAGGACCCCTTGATTAACAGTCAAGTGCTCTAACCAACTGAGCTATTGAGGCATTTTTGCCTAGCGACGTCCTACTCTCGCACTTGCGTACTACCCTCGGCGCTAAGGAGCTTAACTTCTGTGTTCGGTATGGGAACAGGTGTGACCTCCTTGCCATCATCACTAGACTATTTAATTGGTGCCTAGGGCCGGAATCGAACCGGCACGGGTGTCACCACCCGCAGGATTTTAAGTCCTGTGCGTCTACCAGTTCCGCCACCCAGGCATTTCGTTTATTTCAAGGCACGCGCCTATTTTTTGAAAATGGTGTCCTGCAGAGGACTCGAACCTCTGACCCTCTGATTAAAAGTCAGATGCTCTACCAACTGAGCTAGCAGGACATCATTGGCTGGGCTAGCTGGATTCGAACCAGCGCATGACGGAGTCAAAGTCCGTTGCCTTACCGCTTGGCTATAGCCCATGATTAAAGTGGTGGTGGGGGACGGATTCGAACCGCCGAACTCGGAGAGAGCGGATTTACAGTCCGCCGCGTTTAGCCACTTCGCTACCCCACCAGCTGGTGCCGGAAGCAGGACTTGAACCCGCAACCTACTGATTACAAGTCAGTTGCTCTACCAATTGAGCTATTCCGGCATTTATTTAATTATGGTGGAGGATGACGGGCTCGAACCGCCGACCCTCTGCTTGTAAGGCAGATGCTCTCCCAGCTGAGCTAATCCTCCACTTAATGGTGACCCGTACGGGATTCGAACCCGTGTATGCATGCGTGAAAGGCATGTGTGTTAAACCGCTTCACCAACGGGCCTGTTCCCTTAATTCGACTTCTTTAGTTTACCACGTTTGTCATTTTGTGTCAAACACTTTTTTTTATTTTTTTTTGACATCTTTAGGTTTGTTATCCTAAAAATCAGCACTCAATTAGTTTATCATGCCCATCTATCTATGTCAATGGCTTTTTTTATTTTTTATATAATAATTTGTTCTATCATCAGTAAAAGAATATCCTTACTTTCCAACAGTATATTAAATTTGAGCTGACTACCATAATTATACCAAATTAAAGTATTATGTTTACCGTTATCCAAACAACAAAATGATGTATTTGAATCGAAATTTATTTAATATGATTAATAAATAATTTTCTAAAAAGCCTCGTCTTTTAGATACGTTAAAATAAAAAAAGCATCAAGTAAACTTCATAAATGATATCTTATTATAATGCTGGGCTAAACCTCATAAATCTTCATTTCAAGAAGATTATCTTAAATAATTCAAACTAAATAGTGAAACCTGATCTATATGAAATTATACGCTGTTATACTGAGGATTCTTTTTATATAAACAATCTATAATAATATCATTATCTTCATTTTCAATCTATCTTCCTTACTATCTAATCAACTAGTAACATATCTAAAAAAGCAGACTATCAAAAGGTGTATTTCAATATTTTAAAATAAAAAAAGAAATTAGGATTAATCACTATTAAATTGAGGGTCATGATTATTCAAAGCTATTATATGAACACATCTGATATGGAGTCAACAACCCTAATTTCATGAATTATAATCCCTTATTTGAAAAAATTCTATTATGCTAACACAATACTGAGTAAACTTGATTTATATTTAACATCTCATAATAACTATCTGTCCCCATTTCTAAAACTAGTTAATAAATCAATACTATTCTTAAACTTCTACCAGAAGGAATTAAAAATTTAATAGATAAATAGTTAAAGTAACCTTCTTCATCTATAAAGTATTAAAGTGATCATATCAATTTTCTTTAGTTATAAAAAAATTGAAACAGTACATTGCTACTAGATTCTAAAATTGGGGTAATTTTCTATTGTATATGACTTTTTACATATCGTTATATTCAGAACAAAAAAACATCCCGAAGGATGTTAATAATCATATTGGAGCGGGTGAAGAGAATCGAACTCTCACAGTCAGCTTGGAAGGCTGAAGTTCTACCATTAAACTACACCCGCATATTGGGGCGACTGATGGGAATCGAACCCACGAATGTCGGAGCCACAATCCGATGCGTTAACCACTTCGCCACAATCGCCATGGCAGGGGTGGCAGGAATCGAACCCACACTAACGGTTTTGGAGACCGCTGTTCTACCGTTAAACTACACCCCTACTTATTTAATTAATGGTGCCGGAAGCAGGACTTGAACCCGCAACCTACTGATTACAAGTCAGTTGCTCTACCAATTGAGCTATTCCGGCATTTATTTAATTATGGTGGAGGATGACGGGCTCGAACCGCCGACCCTCTGCTTGTAAGGCAGATGCTCTCCCAGCTGAGCTAATCCTCCACTTAATGGTGACCCGTACGGGATTCGAACCCGTGTATGCATGCGTGAAAGGCATGTGTGTTAAACCGCTTCACCAACGGGCCATTAAATGTTTAATGGCGCGCCCAAGAGGAGTCGAACCCCTAACCTTTTGATCCGTAGTCAAACGCTCTATCCAATTGAGCTATGGGCGCTATTTAGTTGGTGCCTAGGGCCGGAATCGAACCGGCACGGGTGTCACCACCCGCAGGATTTTAAGTCCTGTGCGTCTACCAGTTCCGCCACCCAGGCATTTCATTTATTTCAAGGCACGCGCCTATTTTTTAAAATGGTGTCCTGCAGAGGACTCGAACCTCTGACCCTCTGATTAAAAGTCAGATGCTCTACCAACTGAGCTAGCAGGACTTTTTAAAATGGCGGTCCAGACGGGAATCGAACCCGCGATCTCCTGCGTGACAGGCAGGCATGTTAACCGCTACACCACTGGACCTTTATTGAATGGTGGCTTGGGACGGAATCGAACCGCCGACACAAGGATTTTCAGTCCTTTGCTCTACCGACTGAGCTACCAAGCCTTTTTTTAAATGGCGGTCCAGACGGGAATCGAACCCGCGATCTCCTGCGTGACAGGCAGGCATGTTAACCGCTACACCACTGGACCTTTTGGTTGCGGGGACAGGACTTGAACCTGCGACCTTCGGGTTATGAGCCCGACGAGCTACCAACTGCTCCACCCCGCGATGTTATATTTAAATTTAATATGGCGGAGGAAGAGGGATTCGAACCCCCGCGACGCTTTCACGCCCTGTCGGTTTTCAAGACCGATCCCTTCAGCCGGACTTGGGTATTCCTCCATTTTATCCATATTCTCTTTGGTAGCGGAGGAGGGACTCGAACCCCCAACCTCACGGGTATGAACCGTACGCTCTAGCCAGTTGAGCTACTCCGCCTTTTATTATTTGTTTTTAATGGTCGGGAAGACAGGATTCGAACCTGCGACCCCCTGGTCCCAAACCAGGTGCTCTACCAAGCTGAGCCACTTCCCGAGTTTTATGGCGCGCCCAAGAGGAGTCGAACCCCTAACCTTTTGATCCGTAGTCAAACGCTCTATCCAATTGAGCTATGGGCGCTATTTAGTTGGTGCCTAGGGCCGGAATCGAACCGGCACGGGTGTCACCACCCGCAGGATTTTAAGTCCTGTGCGTCTACCAGTTCCGCCACCCAGGCATTTCATTCATTTCAAGGCACGCGCCTATTTCTTAAAAATGGTGTCCTGCAGAGGACTCGAACCTCTGACCCTCTGATTAAAAGTCAGATGCTCTACCAACTGAGCTAGCAGGACATCATTGGCTGGGCTAGCTGGATTCGAACCAGCGCATGACGGAGTCAAAGTCCGTTGCCTTACCGCTTGGCTATAGCCCAATTTTTATGGTGGAGGATGACGGGCTCGAACCGCCGACCCTCTGCTTGTAAGGCAGATGCTCTCCCAGCTGAGCTAATCCTCCACTTAATGGTGACCCGTACGGGATTCGAACCCGTGTATGCATGCGTGAAAGGCATGTGTGTTAAACCGCTTCACCAACGGGCCTGTTCCCTTAGTGCGACTTGATTATCTTATCATCTTTGTCGACTTCTGTCAAACACTTTTTTATCTTTATTTTCTTTTCTTCTTATTGCTGTTCAACGCTTTATTATATTATCATCTTTGTCGAATAATGTCAAATGCTTTTTTCGAAAATAAATAGGAGTAAAATTAATTGATTCTACTCCTTAGGCTAACCTTATTAAACAAATATGGATACAGACCAAAACCATAAAACGAAATAATCATATTGCTTATAAATTTTGCATAATCAGTTTCCACCATAAAACAGCTAAATAACATTTTTATGCTAAGAAGGGAGCTAATTCCTATTATAAAGCACATGGTTCGCCTAAAAACACTTCTACTCAGCTGAAAATTGACATACCTCATTTCAAACCATATCCCCAATACGAAGCCACTATATCCTCCTATTGATCTAGCAAAATCACTAGATGAATTAAAGATAGCAGGTAAGAATACCAATAACGTTAATAAATATAGTAATTTTCTATTTTCTACTTTCACAAACAATCTATATGTAATATAGCTCATTAAGCTACCAATAATTATCCCACCTACAACATCTTTTGGATAATGTACTCCTAAATATAGTCGAGATAATCCAACTAATATAATAATTAAGATAAAAAAAATAGAATACTTATATTTTTTTAATAAAAGATATAGTGCTCCGTAAGTTGAGGCTGCTGCTTGAGAATGACCACTTGGAAATGAGTATCCTGTTGCGGTATGAACTCTAAGTGAGCGAATCCCTTCTTCACCAATTGGTCTTTTAGCTTTTACAATATTTTTGACTGTATTATTCAGCATTAAGCTACTAAACAAGGAGTAAGCAACATACTCTCCACTTGTTTTATCAATACACCAATATATTCCTAAAATTATAGAGATAATTAGTGAACTTTCACCAAGTATCGTTATCATTTCAAATAATTGATCTAAAAATGGTGTGTGAAAACTCTGAATGAATCTTAGAATATCTAGTTCCATCATGATATCCCCCTTTATTTTTTTCATTACTAGCCTTCTGCGATAAATTAAATGAGGCTATATAAACACTTTAACTCAAAATTTTTTTCTATTTTCTCTCTAATACTCCTCTCTCCTAGTTTAGAAATATTATCATAATATATTTTATTATGTTAACATCCTACTTAGACCGCCTATTACTCTCAGGATAACCATAAATAAAAAATTCTCTTTTAAGAAGAGAATTTTTTATTTACTATAGTATTCAAGCATGCCACCTTCAACATTAATAACATCATAACCTAGATGTTCAAGATACTCTGTTACTCGAAAAGTACGAGCCCCCGATCGACAGATTAAATAATACGATGTTTCTTTATTTAAAAAATCTTCTGGGGCTTGAAGTAATTCAGACATTGGAATATGTGTAGCTTGTGCTAATTTAGGCAGCGATAAGAACTCTATACTTTCTCGAATATCAATTAAGTTAATTGAATTTAAATTTGATTTTATATCATTAATATGGACTGATTTCATTGTATTCACCTTCCTATCTTTTCATTCTAACACGTTATCTCATTAAATAACAATGTAATACGTTTAAATAAAAAAGAGTCGATAGTTCGTCGACTCTTTTTATTCTATAATTTTTGAACATTTGAAGCTTGAGGACCACGATTACCTTGTGTTACTTCAAATTCTACTTTTTGTCCTTCTTCTAGTGTCTTAAATCCTTCTCCTTGAATTTCTGAGAAATGTACAAATACTTCATCACCATTATCTACTGTAATGAATCCGTAACCTTTGTCAGCATTAAACCATTTTACTGTTCCTGTTGCCATATTTGAAAAACCTCCAAAATATAAATCATATTAACTAGTTACCGTCATTTAAAATCGATATCTTAAAATCTTCACTTGGTTAGATATGCTTTTAAGTGTAATGGAACTATCGCTTATATGATGGCCTTTTTTTAACTTAATATACATATTTTTAAAGTTTTATTTTAGTATAAATTTAAAAAGTGACCGTCAAAGGGCCACTTCTTAAATTATTCTTCTGTTGTTGTCTCTGTTTGAGCCATTACTACTCCATATTTTTGTTTTAAATTATTATCAAAGTATTGGTAGTAGCGTGTTAAGATACGTCCATTGTATAATTTACGGTTTTTATCTGCTTCACGACCAAATGCTTTTTCAAATTTAGAGAATGAAGTTAAGATATTAAAATCCCATGTTGATAATTTACGTTTCATCATTCCTAATTTTTTGTTTAATTTGAAGACTTCATCTTCTTCTCCGATACGCTCACCATATGGTGGATTTGTAATCATGTAGGCATACTTATAGTTTGAAGAGAATTTATGGAAATCTAATTGATGGAATTCAATTGATTTTGCTACTCCTGCCTTTTCAGCATTTTGACGCGCTGTACGTAAAACTTGAGGATCGATATCGTATCCGAACATGCGTAATGAGTTGTTTTTGATTGCCTTACGTGCACTGTCACGTACTTGTTCAAAGATTTCTTTATCCATTGAAGGCCACTCTTCACAAACGAAGTTACGCTTTAATCCTGGTGCAATGTTGTTTCCGATTAATGCCGCTTCGATTAAGATTGTTCCTGAACCACAGAATGGATCAACTAATAAACGTTCTGGTTTCCAACGAGATAATAAAATTAATGAAGCTGCTAATGTTTCTTTTAATGGTGCTTCACCAGCAAATTCACGGTATCCACGTTTATGTAATCCTGGTCCTGTTGTATCAATTGTTAAAGTAACTACATCTTTTAATAAAGCTACTTCAATTTTATAAACTGGTCCATCTTCTGTGAACCAATCTTGGTTATAAGCACGTTGCATGCTTTTTACAACTGCTTTTTTAACGATAGCCTGACAATCTGGTACACTATGTAATGTTGATTTAATTGATTTCCCAACAACGTGCATTTTTCCGTTCACCGGGATATATTGACTCCAATCAATCGCTTCTGTTTGATTGAATAAGTCTTCGAATGTTGTTGCTTCAAATTCTGCTACTTTGATTAAGACACGATCAGCAGTACGTAACCATGTATTAGTAATTGCGATATCCATTTCGTCTCCTTCGAAATGAACTTTACCATTTTCTAATTTTAAGTCTTCATATCCTAGTTGTCTTAATTCTTTTGCTGTAACAGCTTCGATTCCAAATGTGGTCGTTGCAATTAATTGATAATCCATATTTCTATTTCTCCTTATCTTAAAGTAGCCATTCGTCATGGACGAATAGTTACTGAGATGACATTTATGTTCAATACACTTTTATTTTATCCATTTTCAAGAGCTCTCAAAACTCTGTTTTTAAGGTGGCCTAAAATACCATTTTTAAGTTTATCACTAATCGTCAAACGTGGCAATAATTATCTTTTTATGTCTTATTGAAGATGTTGTAATTTTTCTACCACTAGATTTACTTTTTCACAGATTTTATGAATACGTTCAGCAAATGGATTTCCTATATCAAGATAGTGCTTTTCAACTTTTAAGTCATGTAAAGGCGGAACAATTGAATTCGTATAATCTGTCGATTCTAATACGACAATAACTTCTTCTAAAGAAAGTTCTAACTCTTTATCTAATACGACATCTGGTGTCGATTCTAATAAAAAGTTCAAGTCATACGTTAAATGATTAATATCTCGGTAAAGTTCAGCAATTTCTTGTAGTTTATTCACTTCTTTTAGTTTGACTTCTTTTTCAATATAGTAAATTCTGTTTTAAGGGCCTCAATGTTTGAATATACTAAGTCTAAATCATTCATTTGTTGACTGAATAGCTGAATATAGCCTCTTTTTCCACGTGGTAATGTTCGTTGAAATACTTTCGCTGTATATATTAGGCCATTAAGGACTTGTTCATTGGCATATTGCAATCTCTTTTTAGCAAATTTACGATAGTATAGGTTTGAAAATATATAGTTATAAAATAACGCAATTAATACCCCTAAACCAAGGGCGATGATGCGTAAACGAAAGGTTAGCCATATGCTAGGTAATCCCGCTTCATTCACTTGTATATATTGAGTCATGTAAATCGATGTAAAGATGGCAACGGGCGAAACAAGACGCCAGTTAATTTTTAAGCAGACGTATAGTGTTAGAACCATTCCAATACTAATACTAAAAACATTAACTCCAAATGCTAGCACTAAGATTCCCGTAGCTGCGGCACCAATCGTCGAGGCAATCAGTTGACTGACCCCACTACGGATACCTGTTCTATTTAATGGTTCCAAATTGTACATGACTCCAAGTAAAACTGAAATCATATCTAACTGAGCAATTGGAAATTGTTTTCCGATGATGTATCCTGTAGCGATAGCGAGTAGTGACTTTGTTAAGTATAGTGGTGAGTCAAATAAGTAGGCTTCTTGACTTAAGCCTAATGTTTTACTAATCCTACGGTTCATATATTCCTCCAAAGCGTATGTTTCTATGTTATAGCATGACCATTTTAACATATTTTACCCAACTTTGTGAAAACAATAAAAAATCCATTCAATAAAATATTGAATGGATTTTTTATTTAATTTGAATGCTTCCATTAACTTGTTTCGTGTACTTAATGTTGTTGTTATCTAATAAACTTGTTAAAGCAAGCACAATTTGATTTGCAACTTCATTTTGATCACTAACAAATTGATTGTATGATTGAGTGATTTCTTCTGTCACACTTTCGCTACTTGTGACTTGATTGATAAGCTGATCTAAACTCATAAGTTTAAGATTTAATAGGCGTCCCATTTCACTAAAACTTTCATCTTTATTGGCAAGGAGTTCTTGTGTTTTATTGATGATATTTTGTTGCTGTGATTTTAATTCTTGAAGATAGGTTGGTGTAATATTGTTAGCGCCAATATGTTCAGATAAACTTTTGTTGATATTGTTATGTAAAACCATAAGTTCGTCGTATTGTTCAATGTATTCTGTGACTGGACTTGTAGTCGTCATACCAAATAAGCGATTGACAGTTTCTTGCGGGATGACACCCCCTGCATAAAGTAGAGTCAGTAAAACAACGACGAGCGGTAACCCAACAAGAAGACCTCGTAAGATATCTGAAAATTGATTTTGATTAGATAGATTGATGTCTGCCATTTGCGATTTGCGGCGTGTGGCACTGTATGGTGATTGTGATTTTCGATGCACAGACTGGGTGTATCCCCCGTATTGCCGACTCAAATCATGATTTGCTTTATATTGTGTTGACTCAATGTTGTGTTGATATGCTCGTACTTCATTCATTGATTGTTCTAGTTTTTCTTGTTCTTCTTCTTTCCAATGTTGGTACCAGTTGCGATAGTAGCTTTTATTTTTTGTGCCCATCTGTCTCGTTGCAAAATCGCTTGATTTGCAACTTCCCCCTTTCAAAAATGTTTGATTGTGTATTGATCCGGTTCATTTGCCTGTTACTAGAAGCATACGCCATTTGATGGATTGATATGATAAAGAATGAGGGAATTTCATTCGACTTTTTAAACTTTAAAGTTTGTAGTTATCTGCTAAATTTTATATAATGATAACTAGTGACAATTTTATAAGGAGGATTTATGAAACAAAAGTCTTTAAGAAAGTTCTTATTTTTTAACTTTTTAATTATGGCGGTTTTCAATTTCGCACATCCTGTGACACCTCGTTTAATTAATGAATTAGAATTACCGTCATATATGTTTGGTTTATTTTTTGCATTAATGTCAATTGGGAGTTATATCTTTTCACCTATTTGGGGAAGTCTATCTGATTACAAAGGACGTAAACGATTTTTAATGATTGGTGTTCTCGGATACGGAACAGCTCAACTTGGTTTTGGTTTAAGTCAAAGTGCAGCTCTTATTTCAGCCTTCAGGGTACTAGGTGGAGTTTTAAGTGTGAGTTATATTGCCGTTGTGATGGCGTGTATTAGTGATTTGTCATCACCTGAAAATCGTGCCAAATCATTAGCCTACTTAGCTGCAACGACAGCGATGGGATCAGCCATTGGTTCTAATATCGGAGGTTGGCTTGGAGCCACTAATTATAAATATAGCTTTATCGTTCAATTTGCTGCCTGTATTGCTATAACCGTTGCTTTGTTCTTCTTGACTAATGAAACATTAGAAAAGAAAAAAGAAGGAAAAGCAGTATTAGCATTAAATCACTTAAAATTAAAAAAATCGAGTCTTGATTTTAAATCTATGTTGGGTGCTCTTATTTTAACAGTAGCATTCATGAATATTACAACAACGTCTTATAATTCAACTATTGGATACTTCGTTGAATCAGATTTAAAATTACCAACACAATTAAATGGTTTAATTTTAAGCATTGTTCCAATTTGTGCTGTTTTAGTTAATTTCTTGGTTAATCCTCGTTTAGCAGCGAAGTACGATGAGCTAAAAACGTTAATCGTTGTAATTGCCCTTACCGGAGGATCTTTGTTCATTTGGGCGTATAGCTCAAATCTAATTGTGATGGGAATCTTCTTAGTTATTTTCTTTATTGTAATGCCGCTTGCTCAGCCAATTTATCAAAGTATGATTTCAAAGCATGCGAAAGATAATGCGGGAGAAATTATGGGGATTCAAAACTCGGCGCGTTCAGTCGGAATGGTCATTGGTTCATTAATGGCTGGGTTCTTATATGATTTTGGTAGTAAACTTCCATTCTTAGTTGGGAGTGTTATGGCTTTAATCGCTTGCCTTATCTTAATCTTACAATATCGTCGAGAGAAAAAAACATCAGCTTAGCTGATGTTTTTTTTCTTTATATTGATAACGAGATTGAATATCTTGCTCGGTCAGCCCTAGATTTAGAACTCGATTTAATTTATGAACACAGTATTTATTTGGATAATAACGCTCCGATACCCAAATCCACGTATCATCTAAGTTTAATAGATGACAAATCGCGAAGGCAATAGCTGCTGCTCTTGAAACACCAGTATAGCAATGAATAACAATACACTCTACTTCTTCCGCATGCTCTAATACAAAATCACGAATTTGTAAACAGTGTTCCTCTGATAGTAAAGTATGATTCTCTTGAACGGTTTGAATATCATCAAATGTTAGGGATATCTTTTCAATAATGCGAGGATTTTTATAAAAAGTTGGGATCTTTGAATGAGTTCCAAGAATTGAGATAAGTAGTGCAACTCCCATCCATTGATCATAGCTCCAATTTTGAGCTTCTTGTTGACTCATAATTTTTATTTCCATCCTATCACTCCCTTTTTTTCACTCTTATTCTAGTTTATTTAAAGCAATTTAAAAGTATCCAGTTTTTCTATTATTTTTTTCTTGAACGATAAACTATACTTCGACATAACTTTTTTAATCTTATATCTACAATATAAACGAATAAACTAAAAAAGAATAGAGGGATGACTAAATGCTAATTGTAGCGTTAGATGGTAGTGGAGACTTTCAATCAATTCAAGCCGCCATTGATTCATTAAAAGGAAAAGATCCTACCACTATTTTTATTAAACGAGGTGTTTATCATGAAAAACTGTATCTGAATCATTCTCATGTCACCTTTATCGGTGAAGATGCAGAAAGTACCGTGATTACATTTGATGATTATGCTAAAAAGGTATTAGCAGATGGAACTTTATTACAAACATTTAGAAGCTATACGATGTTTATTCATGGGAATCACCTTACATTTTCTAACCTAACGTTTGAAAACAAGTCTGGAAAGGGGAAAGATGTAGGTCAAGCAATCGCCTTGTATGTTGATGGGGATTGTATTCATTTTAAAGATTGCTGCTTTTTAGGAAATCAAGATACTTTATTTACGGCTCCACTCCCATCTACTCCAGTTATTCCTGGCTCTTTTATTGGACCTGGTGAGTATTTTCCAAGAAAAGTCGGTCGCCATTATTACGAACGATGTTATTTACAAGGAGATATTGATTTTATCTTTGGTGGAGCAACGGCCTATTTTGAGAGATGTACAATTTTTTCAAATGCCATAGATGGACTTAGTTATGTGACAGCCGCATCGACCCCTAAAGACGAAGCTTACGGTTATGTCTTTAATCACTGTGAGTTAGTCAGCGATGCCCGCAAAGGATCTGTCTTTTTAGGGCGACCTTGGCGGAGATTTGCACATGTGGCATTTTTAAACTGTTATTTAGGTCCTCATATCCATGCAGCGGGATGGGATGACTGGGGAAAAATCGATTCTCATGATTCTATTAAGTTTTATGAGTTTCAAAATTTTGGTCCTGGTGCGAAATCTAATCAACGAGTCAATTTCTCTAAAGAATTGTCGCCCGAAGAAGCCGTATTTTATAAAAAAGAAAAAGTATTAGGAAATTGGGATCCAAACTAAGGTCTCACGAATGACAGTATCACCGCACAAACTAGGGAAATTAACCATTAATGATCTAAACTATTAAATAATCGGGTATATCCGCGTTGATAAGATACATCATCAATTAATTGCCTGATATATTCCTCTTTAAGATTTTGTGTGGGGCTCAAGTATTGATTAATAATAATTATGAACCTTAAGCCTAAATAAAATTGGAAAACGAACAAAATCAATAGTACTCATATAATTCGATTCGATATTTTATCCTGTATAAGTTCTAAAGAAATTATTTTTTATCAAAAATAACTAGATACAAACCGAAATTTATTTCACCTTTCTAAAATCAATCTTAGTTATCAAAAAACTTTAATACTAAGACATCCTATAGTCCAGGGATCACCTACCATTGGTAATAAATGGATAACCTAGCAATTTCCAAAAGAAACCTAATCCTCTAATGCAAGGGATTTAGTTTTTACGTTGTGAAAAACTTATGGGGACTTATATAAAAACATAAAAAAATGGACAAGTTTAGACTTGTCTATTTTTATTTAGATAAAAATCCCCTGATCTTCTTTATTATTCAAGACGTCAAAAATTAGACGTCCCACTTCGTGCTTGCTTCCATCGGGATAATAATAGTAAAGAATGCGTTCTTCACCTTGTTCAAAAGCTGCTACGTTAAAAACAACGCCAAACTTCTGATTAAGTGGTACGAGCTCACTATAGCCTCCTAAATAATGAACTTGATTTAACTCTTCATCTGAATAAATATCTTTTGTGATTAATGTTGTAGGGCAGTCTTCTTCTAATCGAAAATTATAGGCATTGATGAGCGCTCCCTCTTCATCAGCCTTTGAAACTTCGATTGCTAAAATAATGGTCCATTGGTCGCCATCCTCATAATATCCCCAATCCCAATCAGTAAACTCACTAAATTTAGACAAAGAAAGTTCAAAGTTATTCGATAACTCGTAGATACTTGAGCCATTACTTACCGATTGGTTAGGTATTTCTAACCACCCAATTTGTTTAATCACTATACAGGCAATGATAACGATAAAAACTAATTTGACGACAACAAGGCTAGATAACCATCTTTGATCTGAATGATTTTGATAAGAAGGATGTTCTGTAATATCGATTCGGTGGTCAATGATACAGTCAAAAGCATCCGTCCACTCCGCTATCTTTTCTTTATAATACATATTATCGTCTGCAAGATGTTCATATTTTTCTAGTAGTTCATCATAAACTGCCTCTATTTCTTCTAGTGACATGGTGGGTGTTACCCCAAGAATTTGATACGCACGATTAACATCATCCATTTATCTCCCTACTCCCTATTCTCCTATTCAATTCATCATATGTTCATATTGGAGGATAAATGTCATCTTTTGCTTAAAATTAATCATTCACTTCTTCTTCAAATGAAATCACTTTTCCATCAGTAGCACTAATTTCAATTTTTTGTTCTTTATTATTTTTAATGGCTGTTGCTTCATAAACAACACCAATTTCTTTTGGTTGTAAATGAATTGAATGAACAAGCCCACCATTTGATTGAGCAGCCGCAATTGAGATCGCTTCATCAATCGAAATATTCACTCCATCTAAAATAGTTGGATTTTCTGATGTTTGTTCTTGTTTAAAAATTTCTCCAGTTAGCGCATCAAATTGAAGTTCATATTTCTGATTTTCAACATAAATATCAACTTCATAATAATTTGGGTGACCTACCTCATAATCAACACTTGTCACAATTCCATTTCCAATGGATTTTCGAGCTTGAATTAAGATATCTTCAATTGGCATATCACCGCCTTTAACTTGCGTAGTACCCGTTTCATTAACTGTTCCATTATTAGTTGGGGTTTGAGTCGTGGTTGAAGACTTTGTATTTGAACAAGCCGTTAATGCTAAAAGAGCTCCCCCAATTAATAAATAATGTCTATATTTTTCATGTTTATTCACCTCATGATTTCTAATCTAACGTTTTTTAGTATGAACCATTGTTTGAGGTTTAAAACAATCTTTGGATAAAAAAATGAGTCCAAAATGGACCCATTTTATTGAATAACGTCTGGTGCAGAATATTCAATTCCATAAGTGTTAACTGTCATTGACTCAATCACAACTGGTCCATTACTTGTTCCCGCTACTTCAATATCATGTGCAACATCCATTCCAGATGTGACTCGCCCAAAGGCTGCATAATGACCATCTAAATGAGGTGCATCATCTAACATAATAAAGAATTGACTTCCTGCACTATCTGGTTGGTTGGTGCGAGCCATCGATAACACACCTTCCGTATGTTTTAAATCATTTTGGAATCCATTATTGATGAATTCTCCAGCAATCGCATAACCTGGTCCACCCGTTCCAATTCCATTTGGATCGCCCCCTTGTAAAACAAATCCTTTTTCAATTCGGTGAATAGTTAGTCCATTATAAAACCCTTGATTAATTAATGAGATAAAGTTATTCACGGTATTCGGTGCAATATGCGGATATAGTTCAGCTTGAATGGTTCCGAAATCCTTAATTTCCATCGTAACAAGGGGTAAGTTTTCAGGTACTTCAACCTCTGGTGCAATTAATTCTTTTGGTTTTGATTGACATCCAACCAGTGTCATCATAAGCAACAAGACTAATGTAAGTTTTCTCCATTTCAATTTCATCATATTCTCCTTTTTATTATAATACTTTGATTGTAGCAAAATAAAAACTAATTGTGAAGCTTCATCTATTTTTTGAGATAAGATTGAAGAAATGACTCGTCATACCTCCTCTATAATAGGAAGAGCTTATTTTCATTTCTAATGACCACTTCTCATCAACCACGATAGCAACATCTATATATAACCAGCAATACCTTTTACATTTTTATCATCAGTTTCGTCTCTTATGCCCTTTGGGTACTAACACATCCTATAGTCCAGGGGTCACCTACCATTTACGAAGTAAATGTATCTACCATTGGTAGGGAATGGGTCACCTACCATTTACGAAGTAAATGTATCTACCATTGGTAGGGAATGGGTCACCTACCATTTACGAAGTAAATATATCCGCCACTGATAGAGCTTAAATATTTCCTGTGAAGAAAAATTATCTCAACTTATATAGATGTCATCATGAAATCAACACATAATTGTCTTACCTTATATATCAGTCACTATATGATTCACTCTTTTTAAATTCCTTACCTCTTATTATTTTTCTATCTAAGGTCTCAATAAAAAAAGAAGATGTCAGACATCTTCTTTTTAGGAAATACGATGTTATAGATAAGGGTTTCGATACCATCCACCGTAAGAAGGATAACCTCCCCATCCCCATCCACCATAATATGGATAGTAGCCTCCCCATCCCCATCCACCAAAGAATGGATAACCAAATCCACCGATAAAGAAACGCTCATCTTGTGGACTTCTCATCCCATATGGGGCAGCCCCATATGGAGTTCCATAAGAAACTGGATAAGGGTTAACGTATGGACCAACAGCATAAGGATTCGCATATGGTGCCGGATAAGGCATTGGACCTGACGAACAGCTTGGTTTATAAGGTGAATAAAGCATAGATGGTGTCAGAGGCAATGGATAAGGAAGAGGTTGCGCAGCTACTCCCTGTGTTTGTGTTTGAGCTGTTGTTTGATTAGATTGTTGATAGTTTTTTTGATTCACCGAAACGTTATATTGTTCAACACTAGCAGCAACTCCTCCTATTCCAACTTTTACGCCATCATTCGGTTGTATCGGAACCTCCGTCTGGATAGGTTTTAGCGGAACTGGAATCGCTTCTTCTTTCACCTTTGTCACTTGAGTCGGTGTTGGTTGTTGCACTTGTTGTGCCTGTTGGACCTGTTGAACAGGTGCCGGTTGAGCTTGCTGCACTTGTTGCACCTGTTCAACTTGTTGCACTTGCTGTACAATAGGTGCTTCTTGCTTCACCACAACCGGTTCAGGTTCAACTGTTGTAACAGTCTTAAGTTCAATAGGGCTAGTATCTAAATTCGGATAATATTTTTGAATGTGTTGTGCGACATTTGATTCTTCTTTTCGGGCAGGTGAAGGAACTTTGACTTTTAATCCAGGTACAAGGCCAGTTAAATGATTGATATGAGTATTCATCCCAATCAAATCTTGAACACTGACATTGTATTTCTCCGCAATCGATTGAAACGTGTCGTTTCTCTGTACAATGTGGATTTTCATAAGTCTGATTCTCCTCTCTACATTATCTCTTTACAATATATGATGAGATTTTCACGAATATAACAAACTTATGCGAAGTGAGCTTTTTCCCTTAAAAGAAGATAAAGTTCACTCGACATTTCAATGCTCAGTATAACCCTTTGTTAGCTTGATTAACATTTATTCTTCCTTAATTTTTATATCACTTGTAATTCAACAATCATTATTTATAGAGCATCAAATCGTTGGAAGATTCTTTATTGAATTTATCATATCACAAGCAATTCTGTTTCCTCCCATATACGCCGGTGATGGTGTTGAAAAAGATTGTCTAAAGTAAATCGGATGCACCATGATATCAATATTAATCTCTAATTTTTCAATTGTAATGATAAGAATTAAGTTTTTATCTAAGTAATCACCATCAATTGGTAACATATGCGTCATGAATCGTTACGCCTTTCTTTTAACGATGTTAGCTTCTTAAATCCAATGGGTTGCGCTTTAAATTGGTAAGTTAGTTGATATAAACATCAGATACTTGTTACAGTATTTTATTAATTTTTAACCATTTAAAGTCACTCATCTTGTTAAGATGATATAAAAAAACCACCTTACATAACGTAAAGTGGTCTATTATTTTAGTCTTTGAATTCAAACTCGAAGTTAAGGATGCGCACAAAATCTCCATCTTCCACTCCAAGGTCACGTAAGGCTTGATCAACACCGATTTGACGTAATTGACGTGCAAATCGCATAACTGATGCTTCACGGCTGAAGTCTGTTTGATGGAAGATTTTTTCCACATGTGTTCCTGTAACAACATACACTCCATCATCTCCACGAGAGATATGGAATTTCGCTTCTTCAGGTTTGAATTTATACGTTACTGATTGTTCCACTTCATCCTCATCATATAATGGGAATTGAGGTGTTTTTTCTAATAAATCAGCTGTTTTATATAATAATTGGTCGATTCCTTGACGAGTTGCCGCTGAAATTTCAACGATTGTTACATCATCTCCAACTTTTTCTTTAAATGCTTTTAAGTTTTCTTCAGCATCACCGATATCCATTTTATTAGCAACAACAATTTGCGGACGTTCTAATAATTTGTAACGGTATTGTGCTAACTCGTTATTGATTGTTACATAGTCTTCATATGGATCGCGTCCTTCCATACCAGACATATCAATAACGTGTAAGATAACACGCGTACGCTCAATATGACGTAAGAATTGATGTCCAAGTCCTGCGCCACTTGCAGCTCCTTCGATTAATCCTGGTAAATCAGCCATAACGAATGAACGACCATCTGGAACACCAACAACTCCTAAGTTAGGAACTAATGTTGTGAAGTGGTATGCTGCAATTTTTGGTTTACATGCTGAAACAACAGAGATTAATGTTGATTTCCCGACACTTGGGAATCCAACTAATCCTACGTCAGCTAATACTTTTAATTCCACGCGAACTTCACGTTTTTGACCTAACTCACCATTTTCAGCAAGTTCTGGCGCTGTATTACGAGGTGTTGCGAAGTGGATATTTCCGCGTCCTCCGCGTCCTCCTTTTGCGATAATCGCACGTTGACCATTTTCAGTTAAATCGGCAATAATCAAGTTTGTGCTGTTATCGTAAACAATCGTTCCCACTGGAACTTTTACGACTAAATCATCTGAGTTTTTACCATGGCAGCTTTTCGCCATTCCATTTTCACCGTTTTTAGCTTGTAATACACGGTTATAACGTAAATCTAATAATGTTGATAATCCTTCATCAGCAACGAAAACGACGCTACCACCGTTTCCACCGTCACCACCAGCAGGACCACCGTTAGCAATATATTTTTCACGACGGAAAGCTACGGCACCGTTTCCACCGTTTCCAGCCGTCACTTTAAGTTTGACTTGATCGATAAACAAGTGCATCCCTCAATTCTATCTCATGAAACTAACACTAGTTTCAATTTGGTATTCTTCTATATTATTAAAATAAACTTGTCAACTCATACAAGATATGAACATAAAAATAAACCCCTAATCAGATGATTAGGGGATTTATTAAATCGATTACTTAGCTTCTGGGTATACAGAAACTTGTTTTTTGTCACGTCCTAAACGTTCGAATTTAACGATACCATCGATTTTACAGAATAAAGTGTGATCCACACCCATACCTACGTTTGTTCCTGGATAAATTTTAGTTCCGCGTTGACGGTAGATAATTGATCCTGCAGAAGCGTATTGTCCATCAGCTAATTTAGCTCCTAAACGTTTAGACTCAGAGTCACGACCGTTCTTTGTAGAACCAACACCTTTTTTAGATGCGAAAAATTGTAAATTTAACTTTAACATGGGGCCACCTCCTACTTGTTTTCTATAACTGTTAAGTATTTAAATTGATCTTCTTCAATTGTTTGTAAAGAAGTAATCATTCCATAGATGAGCGTTTGACACGCATCACTTGATGGAAGATTTTCAACTAATAAATAACCATCTTCCATTTTTATGCTAAGTTCTGATTCGTCTAAGTTGATAATGGAATTGGTTAAGCCAAATGTCACAGCACTCACCGCAGCGCAGACTAAATCTTCACCCGGTTCACCTGCAAAGGCATGGCCGCTGATTTCAAATGACTCAACTTTATTATTTTGATAGTTAAAATTGGCTGTAATCATCGTCTAATAATTAAGCATTGATAGCTTCGATAACCACTTTAGTGTATGGTTGACGGTGACCTTGTTTCTTTTTGTAACCTTTTTTAGGTTTGTATTTGAACACGATGATTTTTTCACCTTTACCGTGTTTTTCAACCTTAGCAGTTACAGTTGCACCTTCTACTAATGGAGCACCAACTTTAGCGTTTTCTCCACCAACGAATAATACTTCGTCGAAAGTAACAACTTCACCTTCAGCAACATTTAATTTTTCAACGTAGATAGCTTGACCTACTTCAACTTTTAATTGTTTACCACCAGTTTTGATAATAGCGTACATTACCTGCACCTCCTTAAAATTTAACTAAGACTCGCCATTAAAGGTATATGCCAAAGACATATTTTGACCTTATCCGCGCGGTTGTAGTACCCTAAGGTGCTAACAACATGATTCATTATATCAAAGCTAATATCATTCGTCAATCATTTATCTATGGTTATGTCTACCTTTTTCGATTATTTTTGATACCTAAATAATTAACGATTTTAAAAGCTTGATACTCTATTATAGATTATTTCATTTTTATTTAAACAAAAAGTCTTATACTTTTATGTATAGCATAAGACTTTTTTAATCATATTTAAATCAATTGGCTTTAATAAGATATCATCCATCATGGCTTCTTGAAACTTTGGATCTTCTTTGGATAATAGATTAGCTGTTAAGGCAACAATTCGACCTTTATATCCTATATGTCGTAACTTCTTTGATGCTTCATAACCATCCATTGTCGGCATACAAATATCCATAACTACGACATCATAGTTTGGGTTTGCTTCAATTTCTTGAACAGCTTGTATCCCACTATCAATCGTTTTAACTTTTTTAATGTCCATTACATCTAATATATCTTCCATTAACATTAAGTTAATTTCATTATCATCTACTACTAATACGGAAAAATCATCTGTCATTTGTGCCACCTTCAACTCCGCCTCCAACTTAAGTTTCATTCGTTTTTCACTTATCATTTTAGTTAGATTTAATTTGAGCGTCAACAATTAGAGATGGATTTTCTTCATATTTTAACTTCAACCATTTTATCTCATCGTGAAGTCGATTTTTGACTTCAAATAAATTTAAATAGCCTCGATAGATATTATCTTCTAAAGAATCATTTCTAATTTTCACGATTTTTCTTGGTAAATCAACGTTTATATACATTTTCTTTTGTAAAAGAAAGCGTTGAAAAAGAAAATACATGTACTTATTATACTTTAATGTCGAATATGTTAAAAAACTCACAATGATAAACAATTGTCGAATATCGTATAAAATTGTTATACCTATAAAAAGAGCCATTAATCCCATGTTTAACCTTCTAATAATTCGTAAAACAGTTTTGTATGGAAAAAAACAACATAAAATAGCATTAATTAACCGACTACCATCAAGTGGTGGCAACGGAATAAGATTAAACATGATAACAAATAGTTGAGCCCATATGGTGTAATCATATAACATCGTATTCACAAAAGAGCTCATCTTCTCTCGCATTAAAATCAAAATAATTAACGTGATGAAGTTAAATAGAATACCACCACTACTAACAATGAAATCTTCAATATTTGATTTATTCAACTCTCCTTTAAACTGCATAATCCCACCGAAGGCGAAGAATTTAAGTTCTTCGAGTTCCCATTTATGAAAAAAGGCCATCGTAAGATGACCACATTCATGAACAATGATCGTTAGAGCAAAGATAACATATTCATTTAAATAGCCGAGCATAATAGCTAGGAGGGTCATTGCATAAAAAGAGGGATCAAATTTTAATCGATTTTTACGCATGATTAAACCTCCTAATTATTGCATCAGTGATTCTAAGTAAGCCGCGATATCTTGATATTGACCATCTTGATCTTTTAACGATAAGTAATAAAAAGCATCCTCTCCAAAATCTGTTCCTGGTACATCAATGACAGAACCCACACCTAAGACGTCTCCGATTTTAATATGCTGATACTGACTAACTTTACGATTCTCTAAGAACCCTACTGTTAGTATCCATTCATTTTGTAACTGAATATTCATAAAATTACTAATTTTATCATCCAATCCTACATTTAACACGATGCCTGGAACAAAGCTACGAATTTCTTCATCCTGTTTAATTTCAATAATAACTCCATTTTCATAATCTTTTAGCACCATATTGTTATAAGTATTATTAATAGCTTGTGAAACGTCAAAAATTGAATTCGTACTGTTTCCTTCAATTTCAATCGGATTCCCCGATTCATCAACAGTCGTTCCTTGCATCCCATTGACAGGTGATGTGGAGTCAGTGGCTTTAGGTAATCTATACTCAAATGGTAACATATTAGAAAGAAAGTCTTGATACATTTGTTCATACTTAGCAAACGGAAAACTTCCCATCATTACACTCTTAACACTCTCATAAAGAAGGACATTTGGAAGTTTTTGAATGACTAACACGCTCATCAATAAACATAAACAAATCATAGATTGAAACATAAACCGTCGGATAAACACGATACTCTCATCTTCCTGTTTTCGTTTATAGTAAGATGATGAATGGTTAGCTTGATAACCCCTATAGGCAGAGCGATAAGGTGGACGATTTCTTTTATAATTGGCCACGAAAATTCCTCCTAACTATTCTTTCATTTGTGCTAACTTGTTCAATGCATCATATGAAGTTTAGAGTTAGATTAGAACAGCTATTCCAATTGCTCTACTTATTTTTAAAGCGATTCTCTCTTATCTTCTGACTAAAAGCTAATCAAAAAAGACACCGTTCGGTGTCTTTTTTGATTAAAACTCGTTTAAAAACTGTCGCTGATATTTTCTAAACTGTGACTTTAAAATAGGATATAGCGGGATCGTGATTAAAGTATTAAAAATCGCAGTTGGAATTAAAATAAATTTAATAAATATCATGAATGACATATTCGTTGTTTTCATCGTATTCACGATAAAGTAAACAAACCATTCCTCAAAAATAACGACTCCCATAACTAATGCCATCATAGATAATAAATTAACTGGCATCGTTTGCGAGATAAATCGTAATAAAATGAATGTAATAATCGGAAACAGGCACGTATATAGTCCAATTAAATCAGTATAACAAATATCATAGAGTAAGCCAAAAATGCAGGCAAAAATAATGGGGCGAATCCCTTTATCATAAAAAGTAAATAAGGCTAAGCAAATTAAAAAAACATTTGGAATAATCATATAATGACCAACTATCGGTTGAATCGGTAAGAAAATGACTAATAGATTATCTAGGACAAAACAAGTTACAAAAGTAATAATTAATCTACTCATTGTTTGATGTCACCGCCTCGCGTGCAACCACGATGACGTAGTCCATATTATCATAGTTTTTCTCACCTTTTAGATAAAGTGTTTGTGTTAATCCATCTTTGCTTACTTCAATGCGATGGACATATCCAATTAATAATGAACGCGGATAAACACCACCTAATCCACTGGTAATCACAGCATCCCCTTCTTCTACAGCCACCTCTTTTGAAACTTGTGTCATCACTAATTCATCAGTTGTATAGTCATAACCTTCAACCGTTCCAATAGAACCTTCTTTTCCATCAATAATCGCTGAAACTTTACTTCCAAAATCTTGATTTTTAATCAATTTCACTTTAGCTGATAAATCATTGGTTGAAATGACTTTTCCAATTAAGAAACCCTCTTTCGATAAAACAGCCATGTTCTCTTTAATTCCTTGTTTACTTCCTTTATTAATGAAGATAAAATCATGCCATTGATCAACGTTACGCATGACTGTTGTGGCATTAATCGTTTCATAACTCGTTAAAGAAATTCCTGTACTTTGCAATTCTTCTAGTGAAGCCAGCTGTTCTTCTAATTGATGCGTATAAACTTCTAAGGCCTCATAATTGTACATTTGTTGCTTTAATAATTTATTTTCTTCATAAGTATGGAATAAATCATTGATATTCGTTACGAATCGTTTAAATCCTTCAACAATTCCTGTATAGCCCGTTTGAACGACGGTCATTCCATCCTTAATGAGACGTTCAGGAACTGAATTTTTCGTCTCTTGATGCATTGTATAACCGACTGTAATTAACGTCATAAAAATTAATACGATAATCCCAAACACTTTTAAATGGTTAACACCCTTCATTCGAACACATCCTACGTCTTTACAATAATCTTTTTTATATTGCTTATTATATATAATTGATATGTATGAAACAAGTCTATTTAGTCACATAAACACTAACTCAGAAAGTTTTCACACTTTTTCCATGAGATTTGACTTTACATCATTAAAAAATTCCCGCTGTATGTGGCAGGAACTTTCCATCTTCTATCCATCTAAATCGAAGTTTTCTTTAAGGATGACATACGTGTCACAGTCCACCCATTCGCGACGTCCATTTAATACCGCTCGTCTGACTAATTTATCATGAGTCATTCCTAGTTTTTGCATCACTCTGCCAGAGGCAACGTTTCGAACATCATGTTTAGCAATCACACCGTCAACTCCAATTTGTTCAAAAGCAAACTGAAGAACGGTTTTAGCTGCTTCAGTCGTCAAGCCTTGATTCCAATACCGTTTTGCAAGACAATACCCAAGTTCACAGTAATGACGTCGCCCTCGACGATGAAATTGAAACAAAGAAATCGAGCCAATCACTTCATCACTTTGACGATCGACAATCGCCCACTGATACGTATTTAACAGTTGATAAGCCGCTTCCCAATTCACTAAAATTCGCTCGGTTGTTTCTAAATCTTCATGAGTCGGCCATGCAACAAACTGAGTCACTTCATCATCACTACTCCAATTTTCAAAAACCATTGTTGCATCGCTGACTTTAAATCTTCTTAAATAAAGTCGCGATGTATCAAGCCGGCATGTTCCTAAATGTTTCATTCCTTAAACTCCTTTAAATCTCTTATTTTCCACTATCACCATAATTAGCTAAGACTCGGGCACTCGGATCTAAGACATTACACCCTTCCCACGCTTTATTCGGCATCCAATAATCTTTAATCCATTTCGCATGTCCATTAAAGTGCCGATCAAAAATCTCGCGATAAAGTAAAGATTCTTTCGTAAATGGAACACAATCACCTTCATACTTTTTCACTTTTTTCTCAAACACCTCATCTGTATATTGAGATTCGGCATAATCTTTTAAAATATCGACTAAGGAATGTCCTACTGCATCTGAAAAAGCAGCCTTTTCTCTCATTAAAATACTTTGGGGTAAATAGTCACCAACAAAAGCCTTGCGTAACAAATATTTTCCTTTATTATACTGGTTTAATTTGAGTTGTGGATTCACGCCCATGACGTAATCAACGAAGGCTAGATCACCAAATGGCACGCGTGCTTCAATGGAATTAGCTGAAATGCAACGATCAGCTCGTAAAACGTCATACATATAAAGCTCGCGAATTCGTTTTTGAGATTCCTCTTGGAAAGCTGCTGCGCTTGGTGCATAGTCTGTATATTTATAGCCAAACAATTCATCACTGATTTCACCCGTTAATAACACTTTAACATCGGTTTGTTCTCGAATTGCCTTACATAATAAATACATTCCTATTGAAGCACGAATCGTTGTGATATCGTAAGTTTCTAAAATATAAATTACTTCTTCTAAACAATTAATCACATCATCTTTATTAATAATGACTTCTGTATGATCAGAACCAATGTAGTCGGCCACTTCTTTTGCATATTTTAAATCAATTGCGTCTGTCTCCATACCAATGGCAAAAGTTTTAATCGGTCGGTTCAACAACTTGGCAGCAATACTACAAACTAAACTGGAATCAAGTCCTCCACTTAACAAGAATCCAACAGGAACATCCGCATCCAATCGCTTACGAACACCTTCAATTAAGCGGGTATTAATCTCTTTCGTAATCTCTTCGATACTTCCATTATAAAACCCTGATGACTGTGCCGCATCATAATAGCATGTAAACGCACCATCCGCATAGTAATATCCCGGTGGAAATGGATAAACTTCATCACATAACTTGACTAATGCCTTCGCTTCAGAAGCAAACATGATTTTATGACTATTCTTAGAGTAGCCATAAAAGAGTGGTCGAATGCCAATCGGATCTCGTCCAGCAATAAAATCATCTTTTTTTGCATCATAAATCACAAGTGCAAATTCTGCGTCTAATTGTTTAAAAAAGTCTAATCCATACGTTTCATAAAGCGGTAAAATAATTTCGCAATCACTATCTGAGTAAAACGTATATTTATGTTTTAGTTGTTCCCTCCATTCTTTAAACCCGTACAGTTCTCCATTACAAACGACTAAATTTCCATGAAGTTCAAACGGTTGATTTCCAGACTCTGTTAAGCCCATGATTGATAATCGATGAAAGCCCCAAAGTCCTCTTTCACGATTTTCAATAACACAAAAACCTGGTCCCCGATATGAAATACGAATAAAGCTTTCTTCAAAATCCTCTACCTTTATATCATTTGCCGTATAAACCATAAATCCACACATTGATTTCATCCCCCTTCGACGACTGCCTATTACTCCCTTTTCTTTAATCATATGCTAGTAAGCGATTCTAAAATAACTACTTTTTTTGATTTTATCTCATCTTTTTCGAGTTTTCTTGAATTGAGCTTAATCAAGTTTGGCATAAGTCATGTTTTTTGCGGATAAACTATCACTATCTTATCATTTTTGAAAGGAACTTTTTTTATGTTTATGCTTAAAAACTTTGTTGATGAGATTCTCCCGATAATTATTGGAATTCTAGAAACTATGGGTATTTTTATTATTACACTTGGTGCATTTCGCGCCTTCTATCATTATATGAAGACTTTAATCTTTAAAGATCACTATCCAGTCAAACATCAATTTGCTAATTCAATGGCGACCGGACTGGAATTTAAGTTAGCTGCTGAAATTTTAAAAACTGTTCTTATTCAAAGTTTAAGCGAGCTGCTTATTTTAGGATCTATCTTTTTACTTCGTGTTGTAATGACTATCGTCATCGAATGGGAAATGAAAGAAGATGCGAAACAAAAAAATATCCATTCCGGGCGAACATAAAAAGCTCTCAATTAAGAGAGCTTTTTATTATGTTTGTCTATTACATGTAAAGACATTATAGATACCCTTTTTCTTTTAAACTTGTAAACTGCTCATCACCTATAATCAAGTGATCAAGTAGTTTAATCCCGATTAACTCCCCAGCTTCATACAATCGATGTGTCAATTGAATATCTTGCTGGGAAGGAGTTGGATCCCCACTGGGATGATTATGCGCACAAATCACCGATGCCGATGATCGTTTAATCGCTTCTTTAAAAACTTCTCGCGGATGAACGATCGCTTTATTAAGTGAACCGATAAAAATCGTCTTTTTCCCAATAATATAATTTTTCGTATCTAAGAATAATACCACAAAATGCTCTTGCGTTAAATGCTTCATCTCTGCCGATAAAAAGGAGACACAATCACTAGGTGATAAAATAGAATCTAGTTTCACATGCTTCGCTTTTGCAATTCGTTTGCCCAGTTCAATACTCGCTAAAATCTGAATTGCCTTGCTTTCACCGATTCCATGGATACTCATTAATTCTTCGACCGTAATTTCATTCAGTAATTTTAAACCTTGTGTTTGTTGTAAAATCATCTGTGCTAGTCCAAGTGCTGATTGACCTCTACTCCCTGTCCGCAGTAAAATCGCTAATAATTCTGCATTCGATAAAAAAGTCGCACCTTCTGATAATAGCCGCTCTCGTGGTCGTTCTTCAAAAGGTAAATCACGAATCATAAAAGATTCCATGAAGTGTCCATCACATCCTATTCTTATCCATTTAACCATTGATAAATTTCAAGCAACATTTTCTGACGCTCCGTTGAGAGCGCATCAAAAGAGGCTGTTGAAAGTGTGACATAATATCCCCATATATGCATTTCATCATCCGTGAATGTTTGAATAAAATCTCCAGTCATCTCAAATGGTTTCTGTTTCACAGCTTGTAAAAAGTAATTCCACTTTAAATCATCTGTTGAAACTTCCACCGCTTTGATAAAGCAATCAATTTGCTTCTCTTTCAGCGCTTCTTGAACTGGAGCCAAACTTTCTTTAGTACCCGAAACATGAGAAAACACGGAGTACTTTCCATCAACTTTTAAAATTCCATAATTATAACCCAATTGCTTTAACTCTCCCGCTAAACTTAAAACATTATCGTATGTTTCATAAACCCCAAGTTGCATTACATAGATTTCGTTTTCAGCCGTCGTGCTTTCAGATGCATCAGATTGCCCCTCTTCAGCTTCTACATCTTTGGACTTTTCTAGCTCTTGAGGTTGATCATTTGGTCCCCCTACTGTTGCTGTAGGTCCTTGTGTCGGCACTAAAAAGTTATCTAATAATTTTCCAAAGGATAATCCTAACATCGTAAAAATTAAAGTTAATAAAATTAATGGCTGAATTGTTTTAAAATTAATTTTCAATTTAAACTTCTTAAATTTCTTCTTTTTCATCATGACCCCACCCCATCATCTTCAGTCATTGCTTCGTCTACAATCCTTCGTTTGTCTGGGTATCATCATATCAAAAGTCATTCAAAAAAATTGTCTAAATCTCACTTCATTAATGATTTTCGTACATCTGAGATAAAGTAAAGTGATCCAGTAATCACCAGACAATCCTCGTCCTCCAGTTCACCTAATAAATAATCAATCAGTTCATGGAAGTCTTCCTCATACGATGAATGAGGTCGATTAAACACCTCATACTGCTCTTTTGCAGATTGCGCACGTGGAAAATCAAACGTAGTGAAGTACACGTGATCAGCTGTTTCATCTAAGACATCAAACATTTGCGTGTAATCTTTATCTTTTAAAATACTTACCATAAACAGGCGACGATTGGTTGGGTAAAGATTTTTAAGTGTCTTACACAATTGTGTCATCCCTTCTAAGTTGTGCGCTCCATCTAAAATAATTGCTGGTTGTTCATGAATAACTTCAAATCTTCCTTTCCAAAACGCTTGTTTCATCCCCCTATATATATTTACATCAGAAATGTTGAAAATCCTTTTTTGTTTTAAATATTGTAAGATGGCGTATGCAAGTGTTGCATTTTTAATTTGATGAGCCCCTTTCATCGTTAGCTCCACATCTTTTAACTGAGGCCAATCAAACTTAACCCCTTCTGGAGTTAAATGAATATTCGCTGGTTTATAAACTTCGAGTGCTTCGATCAGCTGACTCTTTTTTTCTGATGCAATTATCTTAAATTCTGTTAATACTTCTAAATTTTCTTCTGTAGTAACCAGTGGAATCCCTTGCTTCACAATTCCTAGTTTTTCATGAGCAATTTTCATTAATGTATCTCCTAAAATCACTTCATGATCATGACCAATATTCGTAATTCCACAAACGATTGGTGAAATAACATTTGTTGCATCAAAACGTCCACCTAGCCCTACTTCATAGAGCACGACATCGACTTGGTGGTGTTTAAAATAAATAAATGAAATTAATGTAATAATTTCAAACTCTGTAAATGGTCCAATATTAGTTTTATTAATTTCTTCTACTACTGGCTTAATGACATTCGCACACCAAGCTAGGTCATCATCACTAATTGGTATTCCATTTAATGAGATTCGTTCATTAAATGTTTCAATATAAGGAGAAGTAAAAGTCCCTACCTGATAGCCCGCATCTTGTAACACAGAACGTAAATACGTGACCGTCGATCCTTTCCCATTTGTCCCCGCAATATGAATCGTTTGTATTTTTAAATGTGGGTTATCTAGACGGTCAAGCGCTGCCTGCATGCGTTCAAGTCCTGGACGAATTCCAAATCGCAATTGTTCTGATACCCATTCGATAACTTCTTTTCCACTTCTAAACATGTTGTTCTCACCTGCTTTGATTATTCTGTTTTAATGGTGACGGACACTGCCATTCCCTTTGTTAACAACTCACCCGCTAAAACGGATTGTGTCTCAATGATCCCTTCTTCCGCTTGAGATTCAATCTTTAAATCATATAAATCTGCGAATTCTTTTAATTCCATCAAGGTCTTTCCAGTAAAATCCTCCATTACCGGAAATCCTTTTGACACTTGTAGTGTTAAAATTAGTGGATCATCACCAATTTTTGTTCTTGGTTTAATAGATTGTTCCATGACACAGTTTTGTAAGACATCATATGAATAAGCTAATTCATAAATAATTGAAATATTCTCATGTGATTCATCATATTTCATCACTTCATCTGCTGGCCACCCATGAAAATTTGGAATCGTATTCAATTTAAGTGTTGATTTAGCGTTTATGACTAAGGCAATTGCAATCGATAATCCAAAAATCCAACAATAAAATCTAGCATTTAATCGATACTTTTTTCGTTTCTTTTTTTTGCCCATTCCCACACATCCTTATGTATTCAAATAATAAAATAGTTTTCCCAATTTATCTAAATCTATAAATCTCTTCCAAAGTTATACTTGATAACTAAAATATTAAAATCCTATCATAATTCTACCAACTAAACTTACTTTTTAAAAGGGTAAAACGTTCTTTCCACTTGATTCATACAAAAAAGCTCTCGGATAAACCGAGAGCTTTCATATCAGATTATTTTTGAAGTTGAGTTAAACGTGCTTCAACTGTTGCATACTTTTCTTTGTAGTCTGCTAATTTGTTACGTTCTTCTTCAACTAAGTGAGCAGGTGCTTTCGCGACGAATTTTTCATTTGCAAGTTTTGATTCTCCACGTTTAACTTCTGCTGCTAATTTTTTTAGCTCATTATTTAAACGTTCAATTTCAGCACTTACATCGATTAATCCTTCAGTTGGTAAGAAAATGTCTGCACCTGTAACAACGGCTGTCATTGTTTCTTCTTCTACTGTTAAATCTTTTTCAATCACTAATTCACTTGGGTTACAGAAACGTTTTAAGTACGCTTGGTTTGTACTTAAGTTTTCTAATACCTCTTCTGATTTAGCATTGATGAAGATACGGATTTGTTTGCTCATTGGTGCATCAACTTCTGCACGGATGTTACGTACTGAGCGGATGATATCCATTAATAACGTGAAGTTATTGATTGCTTTTTCATTGTTATACTCTGGTTTAACAACCGGCCAAGCAGCTACCGCACACGCCGTATTTCCACGAGTAATCATTTGATAGATTTCTTCTGTTACGAATGGCATGAATGGGTGTAATAATTTCACGATTGATTCTAAGACGTAAGTTAAGACCATACGAGTTGAGCGTTTTGCTTCTTCATCTTCACCTTGTAATGGTAACTTCGCCATTTCGATGTACCAGTTACAGAAGTCTTCCCAGATAAAGTTATATAAATGACGTCCTACTTCACCAAATTCGAATTTATCAGCATTGTAGTTGATCGCTTCGATTGTTTCATTTAAACGTCCTAAGATCCATTGATCTGCAACATTTAATGTTGCTTCTTCTAATTTCACATCTTCACAAGTCATTCCGTCTAAGTTCATGATAACGAAACGAGAAGCATTCCAAATTTTATTGATGAAGTTCCATGTTGATTCAACTTTTTCTTCGATATAACGTAAGTCTTGACCTGGTGCTGAGTTTGTTGTTAAGAAGTAACGTAAGCTATCTGCCCCGTATTTCTCAATAACGTCCATTGGATCAACCCCGTTACCTAATGATTTACTCATTTTACGTCCTTCAGCATCACGAACTAATCCATGGATTAAAACATTTTTGAATGGACGCTCATCTGTGAACTCCAAACTTTGGAAGATCATACGAGAT
The DNA here is from genome assembly GCF_001543345.1 of Turicibacter sp. H121. Taxonomy (NCBI): domain Bacteria; kingdom Bacillati; phylum Bacillota; class Erysipelotrichia; order Erysipelotrichales; family Turicibacteraceae; genus Turicibacter; species Turicibacter sp. H121. The sequence goes on from NZ_CP013476.1 coordinate 514,241, forward strand.
ACCCAGAAGAAGATGATGTCATATCCAGTAACTAATGTATCCGTTGGGAAGTAAACTTTGAAGTCTTCACATTCAACATCTGGCCAACCTAATGTTGTGAATGGCCATAATGCAGATGAGAACCATGTATCTAATACGTCTTCATCTTGGTTCCAGTTTTCAATGTCTGCTGGAGCCTCTTCTCCTACGTACATTTCACCTGTTTCTTTATGATACCAGGCTGGAATTTGGTGTCCCCACCATAACTGACGTGAAATACACCAGTCATGAATGTTTTCCATCCAACGTAAGAATGTATTTTCGAAACGGTCTGGTACAAAGTTTACTTTGTTATCTGTTGATTGGTTAGCAACTGAACGTGCTGCTAATTCTTCCATTTTAACGAACCATTGAGTTGATAAGTATGGTTCAACGACTGCATCTGTACGCTCAGAGTGTCCAACTGAATGAACGTGTTTTTCGATTTTTACTACTAATCCCGCTTCCTCTAAGTCAGCTACTAATTGACGACGGGCATCGAAACGATCCATCCCATTGTATTTACCTGCTAATTCATTCATTGTTCCATCTAAGTTCATACAGATTGGACGAGCTAAATCATGACGGTTTCCAACTTCGAAGTCGTTTGGATCGTGAGCTGGTGTAATTTTAACAGCACCTGTTCCAAAGTCCATTTCAACGTACTCATCAGCGATAACTGGAATTGGTTTGTTGTTTCCTGGGATTAAGACGTTTTTACCTAATAAGTGTTGGTAACGCTCATCTTCAGGGTGAACCGCAACAGCTACGTCTCCGAACATTGTTTCAGGACGAGTTGTGGCAACTTCTAAGAACTCATTTGTTCCTTCAATCATGTATTTGAAGTGGTAGAATGCCCCTTCGATTTCTTTATGGATAACCTCGATATCTGATAAAGCCGTACGTGCAGCTGGATCCCAGTTAATAATACGCTCACCACGATAGATTAATCCTTTTTCATATAATTGAACGAAAACTTTACGAACAGCTTTTGATAATCCTTCATCTAATGTGAAACGTTCACGAGAGTAATCTAATGAAAGTCCCATCTTTTCCCATTGTTGACGAATGAATCCTGCATATTCTTCTTTCCATTCCCAAGCTTTTTCTAAGAATGCTTCACGCCCGATATCGTAACGAGAAACACCTTGCTCTTTTAAACGAGCATCAACTTTTGCTTGAGTTGCGATTCCTGCGTGGTCCATACCTGGTAACCATAACGCATCAAATCCTTGCATACGTTTCATACGAATAATAATATCTTGTAATGATGTATCCCATGCGTGCCCTAAGTGTAACTTACCTGTTACGTTTGGTGGTGGAATAACGATCGTATACTTCGGTTTATTTGATTGTGGTTGAGCTTTGAAACAATCTTGCTCATACCAAAATGCATATTTACCTTGTTCTACATCTAAATGATTATACTTAGGTGCTAAGTTTTTCGTCATTTTAGTGTCCTCCTTTTCTTATTTTGTGATAGATGGAATGAATGCCATCTATTTAATTTCAGCTCTACTCGTTGATGTCTTATTCCTTACTACTTTTATGAAGGATAGGCACCAAAAACTCAATAATCAAAGCGTTCAAAAATCTTACATCATGTGTGGACTTGCATCACACTAGAATCATGAAACACTAACCTTACATTGGCTTTCTCACTCAGTTATAGGTTCTCAACTAAAAAATTTTTGGAATAATCTTAGCACAACTTGAAGAAGTTGCGGCAAATATCAAATGGATGTGTCATGATATTTGTTAGATCCCTAAAACGGGTTGGAATAATCTTTACACAACCTGGTGAAGTTGCGACAAATACCAAATGGATGACTAAATGATATGTGTTGAATCCCTATATCTAAATGAAAAATCAAGTTAAAACAAATGTAACAATATCTGCGCGAGACCACCTGGATAATACATAATATAAAATATTTAAACTCAAATACCTCTAAGTAATACTTTGGTTTATGTCTCATTCGTGACAAATATTAACTTAGTCTAAATGGAATCTTAAGCGGGACTTTTGTTTACCCCATTTATATCGACATCTCTTAAGTGTAATGTTAATCAGATAGCTAATCTTCTCGGTATCAAGTCGTGTCTCTTACTTATATCCGTAACTTCATTCAACTTTTATTCATTCCTACCTCTTATGGGTTCCCTACCGCACGTGGCAAAGCTCGTGCATTTCCTCAACTGGTAGGGTATAGGTTCCCTGGCATTTTCTGAGAAAATATATCCTCAACTACTAGGGTATGGGTTCCCTACCGCACGTGGCAAAGCTCGTGCATTTCCTCAACTGGTAGGGTATGGGTTCCCTGGCATTTTCTAAGAAAATATTTCCTCAACTACTAGGGTCCGGATCAATAAAACTTTTAAGAAATAGTCCCGTTGCTTCTATCATTAAGTTTTTATCCTAATTAAAAAAGGCAATTAGTAGATTTTACGTAAACAAGTAAAACTAATAAAAATCCATCATTGAACCACCTGGATAATGGGTTCCCTAGCATTTTCGTAGAAAATATTTCCTCAACTACTAGGGTATGGGTTCCCTAGCATTTTTGAAGAAAATGTATCTTCAACTACTAGGGGATGGGTTCCCTGGCATTTTTGAAGAAAATGTATCTTCAACTACTAGGGTATGGATCATATACATTCTTACGATTAATCATACTTGTTTTATTGTTTCTTTTTGTAACGAGCACTTCCTATCATTTGACTAAATCAGTAAAACTAGCAAGATTTTATGACGACCACCTGGATAATGGAGAGATAAAATCTTTAATATACATTTGCCTCATTGTTTCCGCTTGTTTCTCATTCAAGAATAATCTTTAGCATCATCCAACTAAGCTTGTCATATTAGTAAGACTTCACGATAACCACCTGGATAATGGGTTCCCTACCGCACGTAGCGAAGATCGTGCATTTCCTCCATTGGTAGGGTATGGGTTCCCTACGCTACGTAACAACGTTCGTAGCTTTCGTCGATTGGTAGGGTATGAAAATATAAAATCTTCAAATATACAGCTGCTTGATTGCCTCTGCTTGTTTTATTCAAAATGAGCCGTGCACATGATTCAACTCAGCTAGTAAAGCTAGTAAGATTTCATAACGACCACCTGGATAATGGGTTCCCTACCGTACGTAGCGAAGATCGTACATTTCCTCGATTGGTAGGGGATGAAAATATAAAATCTTTGAATTAGTCTACATCGATTTTATCGCTCTTGCCTAATCTTATTTAAGATAAATCCTTTCTAATTTTGCATCGTTTCTAATTTGATTTCACTTCCATGTTAAAGACACAAGACTGTTTTTAAGAACTTTAGCATCTCATATTTAATACATCGTTTCATCACAATCTAGCATCTTCGATGACAAAACATCTTAAGGCTGACGTCTACAACTAAAAGCATTTAAGGATAACATCGGCTATTGCGATGTATAGTTACACTTCAAGCTATGCTTGATTAGTATAACTAAAAAAGCATTCCGTCCTAATAAGGACGAAATGCTTAAGATTCCGCGGTACCACCTTGATTGTAAGTTTATTGACTTACCACTTCATGCTTTAACGCAGCTAACGGAATTTCTTACTATTTATTTCAGAAACTCAACTCACAGGCTACCTTCAAAGCTATCACATAAAGTTCTTTCACCAACTGAACTTCTCTCTTAAATGTGAGGGAACTTCTACTCCTCCTGGTCATCGTTTTTCAACTATCACAATATATATGTTAGTATTCTACAACAATGCATAAATTTATTCAAGAGTTACTAGAGAAATTCAGATGAATTCCCTTAAATCTTCACATTTTAAGTTTCTCCTAAATAATTTTGACTTTTTCACCAACCAACTGTTACCACATATTCATCACGCATAAACTATATTATAGGGGGTGAGTATATGGGACGTTATCAGCGAGGAGGAGGCAGATTTAGATCCTATTTACTATCATTACGTTCAATCATCGCATTATTATTTTTTTATCAACTCTATCTAATTATTTTCTCATTTTCTCAATTTGATTTTGTTATGTTGATGATCCTTGGGGGCTTGCTTGGTTTGTTGTGGTGGGTTTGTTAAATTGATTATAAACCTGCAACGCCATTAAATGAGGCGCAATACATTCATTTAATAACGCAATATTAATAAGTGAATGATCTTGTAATGTTTGATTAAGTTCGTCTAAATCAATGCAAAGAGAGCGAAAAAAGAAATAGTGCCGCAAAGCTGCGGCCTTTTCATTTTTCACATAATCTAAAATAATCGAATGTAGTCCTGGAACTTGATGATAGTTTTCTAAAAAATAATACATGTCTAACGAAGAAATGGAAAACATACTTTTCTCAAAATTAATTAAATAAGTTGATTTCTCTGTGACTAGTAAATTTGCCACATTCACATCACCATGTATTAAGCTGATAGGTAATTTTTTCTCTCGTTTAATTAAATCATAAAATTTCTTTAATTCATCATGCGCATGATGAAGCATTGTATAAAGCATCGGATATACCATCATAAAGTACCACTCAAATGGTGAACGATCTCTCTGTAATTCATAAACTTCCATATTTTTTTGAAGACAATCATAACTATCTTGTAATCTTTTATAGTCTTTATTATAGATACGCTGTAATTCATCATCACTAACATCGACTTCTAAGCTAGTCTCTGAGTGTAATTTACCTAATAATTCAATATAATAATGGATTTGTTGTTCAAGCGGCAACGGAATAGTTTGAACATAATCCGTCAAATAAAAGAAATGATCTCGCCATGGAACATAGTGTTGGTTATCTTTTGTTCGATAAATGGGTAAAACATTACGGGATAATGCTTTATAAGCAAAAAGTTGCTTCATGATAAAGTCATCATCCCCACTCGCGACTTTCAATAGATAATCATGATTTGAGGCCCTAACCTTCATTGATTTATGAGTAATGGGAGTCACAGACTCAACGGCTAAATCATAATGGGTTTCAACAAAAACTTTTATCTCATCGTAATTTGCCATAGTTAATCATCACACGATCACCACAATGTAACGGTGAATTTAATTGTTCCAGATTATAAATAGCTTTTTCAGGAACATTGTATTTCGTGCAAATATTTGTAATTGTTGTTTCCTCTTCTTGAACGAAAATAATTTTTAAAATACTCTCCCCATCTAAAAATTGATTTGCAATTGAATCTTCCCCTGAATAAGTTGAAATTGGTGCGATTACCTCAGGTTCTTCAACCACTTCATCTTCTACGATTACTTCTGGTTGAGAGACAAGTGTTTCCTCTACCATCGGCACTTCTTCTACAACTGGAGCTTGCATTACTTCTTCTACCACTGGTTCTGTTTCTTCTAATGAATATAACATTTCAAAAATATCAGATTTTTTAGTTTCAACAGGTACTTCCTCAACAACTGGTTCTGTTTTTAACGGGAATGGAAGAATTTCTTCATCCTCTTCTTCTACCACTGGTGTCACTGGCTGCTCTTCTACCTTTTGTACTTTAGTCACTGTCGGGATTGGCGCAACAGGTTTTGGTTTCACCTTCTCCACTACCTTCTCTACAACTTCTTCCACAATTGGTTCCGCCTCTTCAACAATCTCTGTTGGTGTTACGTCGTTAGTCACCTTCTCAACAATGACTTCCGGTACAATTTCTTTTGCCTTTTCAACGACTTTTTCAAGGAATGGTTCTGACTTTTTCGTTTCATTCACTTGTTTTTCAACAACCGGTTCTACCACCTCTTCAACAACTGATTCTACTACCGGTTCTTCAACAACTGATTCTACTACTGATTCTTCAACCGGTACCGGTTGTTTATTAAGAAATTGTTTAATTTTATCTGTTAATACTTCTTTACGTTCTGTAGCTAATGATGGATCAACAGCGTCTTCCTTATGATCTAAAACAACTTCATCAAAATCAATGTAATCTAAATCATCAGTCTCATCCTCTTCTACCACTTCTAATACTTCTGGTTCAACCACTACATTTTCTTGAGTTACGGGTGCTTCAGCAACTACTTCATGCCCTGACGGTACAACAGCAGCTTCTTTTGTAAACATAACAGGAGCTTGTGTTTGACCCTCAATTTCATGATCTTCTTCTACAAGTGTAATTGGACTCTCCCAATCATAACCATCTAAACTAAGATTTAATGTTAAAAATAAATTGTTTCCATCTTGTACCTCATAATCAAAATTTGTAATATCCGTTTTAATTTCACTACCACGTCCATTATTTGGTAACGTAATATCAAGTGGAATATACTCTGTAAATGTTTCTTGTGTTCCGTGATTTGTGACATACTCTCCATCAATTAAAACTTGTCCACGTAATGATAAATAATCTCCTTCATCATACGCTTTTGTCTGCGGAACAATATTAATTGATACGATATCTTCTATGTTACTGATCGGTAATGTACAATCCCAATTAAATGAATAACTCATGCTAGACCCTCCTAATTTGATATTTCAGTTCATTATATTCTATAATCATAAAAATATGAGACTTATTCATTAGCTTAGCCACGCATCTACGGGCTTTTTTTGCTCATGAAACTTTAAATTTCTCTTTGTAGTAACCGTCAGCTGTTATTTTAAACACCTTTCTATATTTCCCATCATCCCTTATCCCGTAATTTCATCAAATATATGCCAAGTACTTCGTTAAAATTCGAATTTTTACCAATATTCAATATTTTTAATCTGATAATCTATATTTTTAAAAAAGTTTATGGTATAATACTGTTATCCAATAATTGGATAACATAACACTACCCTTGTTGGTATAACATACTCTATCCAGTTGTACCAACTTATTTATTCTCTTTCCATTCCAATGTTTTATAATTACCCTTTTGAGGTTGAATGGACCTCATCTTTCTCAAAAAGAATCCATTATAATGATTCTTTTCTCTAATTAACAACAAAAAAGACAGTTAATCTTCTCGTTTAGCTGTCTTTTTTAGGCTCTTTGTCAACTGGTGTGGGTGAAGAAATATTATACCTGTAATCGTGAGGGATTAAGCTGCTCATTGAGCAGTTTGATTCCTTTTATTTTTTTGTTCAAAGGTGTACTTATGGATAATCAAAATTCTAGCTTTGAAATGATAGAAACTACGGTATCCAAAGGCCATGCGTTTAATCACTTTAATCTTGTTATTAATCCCTTCAAGCACTCCATTGGTATAAGATGTTTCAATCGTATTTTTGATATAATCTTGGTAGTTAGTTAATGTTTTTAAAGCTGTTTTCATTTCAGGTGAAAGTAAGTCAGAGGGGTTTTGAATGGCATGATGAAAAGCATCAAAGTTGCGAAGTTTGATGGCCTGTTTGATGGTTTGATAGAAGTCATAAGTGGCTTTTAATTCCGGATCTAAAGCGAGTAAAAAGTCGATGATTTCTTGTTGAGAAATCTGCTTTTTGAAACAGTTAGAATAGAAGTAGTGGGTAGAATGGATATCCTCTTGGGCTTTTAATAAAAGGCGCCAATAATGTTTGAATTTATTGTAGAATTCTTTGTTTTGGTTCATGAAGCGAATACGAGTTTTATTGAGGGCACGAGATAAAAGTTGAACGACGTGGAACTTATCTAAAACAATTTTAGCGTTGGGAAACACCTCTTTAATGAGTGTCATATACGGAGCATACATATCAATAACAACGTGAGTTACACCTTCACGGGCCTCCTTAGAAAATCGCATGAAATAAGGTTTTAAAGTGCTTAGACGACGGTCTTCAACGATATCAATTAACTTCCCATTAGAAGCATCACAAAAAATGAATGACATAGCCCCTTCCGCTGATTTGACCGACTTAAACTCATCAAAACAAAGCACCTTTGGAAGAGAGTTAAAATGAAGGGATTGTTCCTCGTACGATGTATGAATGATCCGATTGACCGTTGAATGGGATACGTTGAGTTCACGGGCAATATCTGACTCGGATTTTTTATGGCTAGCCTCTAGGAAAATGGCTTGTTTAAGGGGATTAGAAAGGTAACAATTAGATTCCACAAGAGAGGTTTTAAGCGTAAAGGTACGATCACAATGACGGCATTTATAGCGTTGCTTTTTTAAATCGAGATAGGTATCAAAGCCAGAGAGTTTCATCATCTTAATACGAGAGGTTTTGAAGCCGTGTTTAATGATTTGTGAGTCAAAGAGATGACCACAGTTGTAACAATGGGTCGGTTGAAAAGAGAGGATACCAGAAATCACCTTAGAGCGGATCCCGTTAATCTGAACATCTTTCATCCAATTTTCTGAAAAAGTAATATTTTTATCTTTTAAATCGAGTAAAGTTAAGATACAATTATTGTGAGACATAAACCCAATCCTTTCGTGTTTTTTTTGGTCAATTACATGGTATAGAATTTGGGACGTGATGTCTCTTTTTTTATACTTATTTTTTATTCCAAATAAAAGAAGTGTGGGAATCACCCACACCAAATATTATAGAACCCTTTTTTATTGTTAAAACATCTCAAAAAAGGCACTCTTTTTGGAGTGCCTTTAATTATATGAACGACTATTCAAACGTAATTTTATGAACAGTTTCTTTATTTAAACGTTTAACCACTTCAGTCATTAATTTAACTGTATTTTCATAGTCATCACGATGAATCATTGATGTATGAGAGTGAATATAACGAGAAGCAATACCCACTGACATCGCTGGTGCTCCATCATGTGCTAAATGCATTTTAGCAGCATCCGTTGCTCCACCAGGTGTCACATCAAATTGGTAAGGAATATTTAATTCTTCTGCGACTTCAACGACAAAGTCACGTAATCCTTTATGACCAATTAATCCACCATCAATTAACGTGATGATTGGACCTTTCCCCATTTTAGCTTGAATTTGATTTGTTACACCAGGCACATCACCAGCTAATCCAACGTCTAATGCAAAGACGATTGATGGATTAATCATTTGACTAGTCGTTGCAGCTCCACGACATCCGACTTCTTCTTGAACCGTTCCTACACCATAAACAATGTTTGGATGATGTTCTCCTTTTAAGTTATTTAATACTTCAACTGCTACAGCACATCCAATACGGTTATCCCATGCTTTTGCTAATAAATATTTTTCATTGGCCATCGTGCGGAATTCGATATATGGCGTAATCATATCTCCTGGACGAATCCCTAACGCTTCAACTTCTTCTTTACTATCTACACCTAAATCAATGTACATATCTTTAATATCCATCGGTTTTTGACGAGCTTCTGCAGATAAAATATGAGGAGGAATTGATCCGATTACTCCATGATAAGTTTTGCCTGAGTTAGTTGTGATAGTCACTTGTTGAGCAAGCATAACTTGCCCCCACCATCCACCTAATGTCACAAATTTAATATATCCATTATCATCAATTTGGCGAACCATGAATCCAACTTCATCCATATGTCCTGCAATTAAAATTTTAGGACCATCTTCTTCCCCTACTTTTTTCGCAATTAATGATCCAATGTTATCTTGATAAATTTCATCGGCACTATCCCCGATATATTTTTTCATCACTTCACGCGCTTGACGTTCTTGCCCTGGAACAGCATTCGCATCTGTAATTTCCTTTAAAAACGTTAATGTTTGATCTAGTTGATTCATTACGTTCTCTCCTCCTAGTTATAATTTTCTATAAATAGTATCATATCACTTTATCTAATAATTGGAAATAGATTTGAAATATCTTTTTATTCGACATCAACAAACTTTTTACCTAATCAAAGACTTGATTATAAAAAAAGACACTACCAAGTAGTAGTGTCTAATAAGATTTTAAAAATAATGATCAAATTAATTATTTGTTCATTGCTTCTTTAGCAGTGTTTGCTAAAGTAGCGAATGCAGCAGCATCAGATACAGCTAAATCTGCTAACATTTTACGGTTAACTTCGATTCCAGCTAATTTTAATCCGTGCATTAATTTGCTGTATGATAATCCGTTCATACGAGCAGCAGCGTTGATACGAGTGATCCATAATTTACGGAAGTCACGTTTTTTCTGACGACGGTCACGGTAAGCATATTGTAATGATTTCATTACTTGCTCGTTTGCTGTTTTGTATAATGTATGTTTAGATCCAAAGTAACCTTTTGCTAATTTTAAAACGCGTTTACGACGTTTGCGTGATACAACTCCACCTTTTACACGTGGCATAATGAGTTCCTCCTTTGTTGTTACGAAAAATGTTTAGTGATTATTATAAGCTATATAACATATCTTTGATACGTTTGTAGTCGCTGTTTGATACGATAGCAGCTTTAGCTAAGTGTTTCTTTTGTTTAGTTGTTTTGTTATGAGCTAAGTGGCTTGTATAAGCGTGAGAACGTTTTAATTTCCCTGATCCTGTACGTTTAAAGCGTTTAGCAGCTCCACGATGAGATTTCATTTTTGGCATGGTAGAGTTCCTCCTTTATCTTTTCTACTTTTTCTTTGGTGCTAAAACGAGAAACATTGAGCGTCCGTCAAGTTTTGGATTTGATTCAAGATCCGCAATTTCAGCACACCCTTCAGCAAAGCGAGTTAAAACATTACGTCCGAATTCAGTGTGTGCGATTTCGCGACCTTTGAAACGTACGCTAACTTTAACTTTATCACCTTTTGTAAGGAATTTTTGAGCATTTTTTAATTTTGTATTAAAGTCATGCTGTTCGATGTTAGGACTTAAGCGAACTTCTTTTAAAGTCACAGTTGTTTGGTTTTTTCTAGCCTCACGAGCGTGACGTTGTTGTTCATAACGGTATTTACCGTAGTCCATAATACGACAAACAATAGGATTTGCTTGTGGTGCAACACATACTAAATCTAAGTTTTTCTCAGAAGCAGCACGTAATGCATCTTTACGTTGCATTAAACCAAGTTGTTCGCGGTTAGGACCAATCACTAACATTTCCTTAGCGCGGATATCTTCATTGATTAAGCTCTCGTTTTTTACATTCTTCTTGCTAATGATGAGCACCTCCAATTTTATAGAACATTCATGGAAAAAAAGAAAAACGTAAGCACTTAGTAAGCGCCCACGTTTAAATCACAATCACATTAACAATATCGTCGTAACGATAGTGACGTTTAACCTATCAGCTCTAGCTAATCAGGTGAGAAGTGGGTACTTCTTCTTTCCACATGATATTCACATTTATTGATTATAACACCTCAATTAGTATATGTCAATGAAGTGTTACATATTCTTTAACTTTTTTAGATTATCATCATTTAGCATGCCGCTATTGATTAAAGTCTTCAAAGCTTCATCACTGATGACTTCATCCTCAATAAGTCTATCATACGTTCCATTGCGAATCAACTCTTTATAATAAGAATTAAAAATTTCCAATGTGATGACATTATGATCGATATACGTCTTCATGCTAGTTAAGTAAGCCTCCATCTCATGTGCATCTATTTTATTATCAAGAAAGAAACTTAAATATGCTGACGTCGTGGCCATAAAAGGAAGAAACTCTTTAAATGCCGCTTGAATTTCTTGACGTTGATTCGGGTGTTTCTTAATAAACTGCTCTAATTGATTCAGATTAACTTTATTATTAGCAAAGAGATCATCTAATTCATTGCCAAATAAATCAATACTCTTTTTCACGTCTTCATACGGTTGATAAAATTCCTCCACTAAATGAGACACATACGGATTCACCTTAAGTAATAAATTGCTCAGTGAATAAGGTTTAACGAAATCAAATAGTGGAAAGGCTAAAATAATAACGATCACGATAACGTACGTATATGCATTTAAAATACTTAATAAAACACTTAACAAACCATCACCAATCCGATTAAATTTTGCGGATGGAAAAAAATATTGATGCCATTCATAATTAACTGAAAAAACATAAACTACACTCTTAATAATCACAAATGCAACGACAAACAAAATAAAAAAAACAATAAAAGGAATGATATTTTCTTCATAAGGCTCAATTAAATAATAAAAACTATCTGGTACAAATAAAGATACTTTAAGCTTCTTAGGAAGATAAGATACCACTTTATTGACAAGTGCCCCCGCTACTAAAGCTGATAAAAAAATTGAAAAGAGGTGAATCACTAAATTGACAAGACTAATTCGATAAGAACGTTGATAACCAACGATTGATGCGATACAAAAAACGATGAATATAATTAAATCAACAACTAAAATTTTTATCACTTCCATTCCCCCATGACTGCCACCACTTTGGATGTTTATATCTATAACTATTCTTCCCTATATTCTAGATATAAATGACATATTATATTACCTTCATTATTGTGATTTTTATCGATTTTATTCAAAAATATAAAAAAAGGAGACGATGTCTCCTTTTTCTATTCATTATTCAGGTTTATGATTTTTACGCTCAGCGATTTCTTCAACTAAGAAGTGAACGAATTCTTTAAGTGGTAATGTTTCAGTTTTTTGCTCTCCGAAGCGACGGAATGTTACTTCATTATTTGCAACCTCTTTGTCTCCTAATACGATAGACATTGGGATTTTCTTAGTTTGTGATTCGCGGATTTTGTAACCCATTTTCTCTTCGCGATCATCAAGTTCTAAGCGAATTTTATATTTACGTAATTCTTTCACTACTTCTTTTGCATACTCTAAGTGATATTGGTTGTTAACCGGAATCACTGTTACTTGAGTTGGTGCTAACCATAATGGGAATGCTCCTTTATATGTTTCAATTAAGTAAGCCATGAAACGTTCATAAGTTCCGATTAATCCACGGTGCATTACAACTGGACGTACTTTTTCTCCAGTTTCAGAAACATAAGTTAAATCGAAACGTTCTGGTAATAAGAAGTCTAATTGAATTGTTGACATTGTGATATCGTGCCCTAATGCTGTTTTGATTTGGATATCAAGTTTAGGACCATAGAAGGCTGCTTCCCCTTCTGCTTCAATGAATGGGATATTATTTTCAATTAATGTTTCACGTAACATTGATTCTGCATTTTCCCACATTTTATCATCATCGAAGTATTTCTCTTTGTTATTTGGATCACGTAAAGATAAACGATAGTAGTTGATTTCTACACCGAAATCTTTGATCACGCGATGAATTAACTCTAAACAACGTGAGAATTCTTCTTTAATTTGATCTGGACGAACAAAGATATGTGAATCAGTTAACGTCATCGCACGAACACGCTCAAGACCTGTTAAAGCACCTGATGCTTCAAAGCGATGTTGGATAACTTGCTCTGCATATCGAATTGGTAAATCACGATATGAACGTAATTTTGTTTTATAAACCATCATGTGATGAGGACAAGACATTGGTCGTAAAACTAATTCTTCATTGTCCATTTCCATTGGCACGAACATATCTTCTTTGTAATGTGCCCAGTGTCCTGATGTACGGTATAAATCAACTGATCCCATAACTGGAGTTGCAACGTGTTGATATCCATACTCTTCTTCTAGATCGATAATATAACGCTCAATTTGTTGACGAACTTTCATCCCGTTTGGTAACCAGATTGGTAGTCCTTGTCCAACTAATGGACTGAATGTGAATAATTCTAATTCACGTCCGATTTTTTTATGATCACGCTCTTTACGTTCTTCTAAAATACGTAAGTGTTCAGCTAATTGATCTTTTGTTAAAGCAGCTGCCCCGTAAATACGAGTTAACATTTTGTTATCACTATCTCCACGCCAGTAAGCTCCCGCTACATTTAATAATTTAAAGAATTTAACATCTTTTGTATTACCCACGTGAACTCCACTACATAAGTCAGTGAAATCTCCTTCAGAGTAAGTGGTAATAACTTCTCCTTCTTTAATAGCATCAATTAATTCTAATTTATATTCATCATTGGCAAAGAATTCTTTTGCCTCTTCACGGCTTAATTCACGACGGATAATTGGTAAAGCTTCTGAAGAAATTTTTTGCATCATTTTTTCAATCGCTGCTAAATCTGATTCAGTGATTTTTGCTTCTGTATCGATATCGTAATAGAATCCATCTTCGATAGCTGGTCCTACTCCGAATTTTGCATCTGGATATAGACGTTTAATCGCTGCTGCCATTAAATGAGCCGCAGAGTGATTAATGATTTCCCAAGCTTCAGGGCGATCATTTGTAATTAACTCGATTTTTGCATCTGCCTCGATTGGACGAGTTAAATCATATAAATGTCCGTTTAATTTAGCTGCCACACAACGTTTACGTAATCCTGGTGAAATTGATTGAGCAATCGCTTCAGCAGTAATTCCATTTTCAAACTGTTTCACATTTCCATCTGGGAAAGTAATGTTAATCATAGTGTTTTCCTCCTTTTTGTGATTCATGATGATCGGAGCGAATTTTTATGAATATAAAAAAATCGCTCCTAATCTTAACAAGTAGGAACGATTGAAATCGCGGTACCATCCTATTTCCGATAAAGTAAAAGACTTTATCAGCAACTTAATTCAGCTTTAACGCAGCCAGCGGGAATCTTTTTCAAGTCCAGTTCAAAGGGAGTAATTTAATAAGCGTTCTTAGAAATCTTACAGCCGAGGATTTCCTCTCTAAAAAGTCGTTTTTATTAAACCTTATCCTTATCAAAACTTTTAATATGTGACGAATTACCTATATATTATATGTCTGAGTCATATTATAATGCATGATTTTTTTGAAATCAAGAAAAAATACTTCAATTTTTATCGTTTTTGGCGATAATTTGTTCCTGTAATGGCCACAGGGGTTGTTAAAGCTTTAATGCGTTCTAATACACGAGCTCCTTTAATTTCTTCCACTTCACCTTTTTGCGTATAGGAATAATGATGTTGAAGCTGATTATAATCGAGATTTGAAGTAAAGAAGGTTGGCAATCCTTGGTGCATACGATAGTTTAAAATTCGCCCCAACACTTCATCACGCATCCAGCTCGTCATGGACTCACTTCCGATGTCATCAAGCATAAGCACTTCAATTTGTTTTAATTGCTCAATCTTATCATACGCACTACTGTTTTCACTATTAAATCCTGATTTAATTTCAGCAATTAATTCTGGAAAATAAACAAGTCCACAAACAATTCCTCGTTGAGATAAAATGTTAGCAATTGCACTTAACATATATGTCTTTCCAGTTCCAAATGGACCATATAGATAAAGCCCACGCCCTTTTTTTGTCGTCATATATTCATGGATGAACAACGATGCCTTTTCATAAAACTCGGCACGCTCCGGATCCATAATAAATTGTTCGAAATTTGCATTTAAAATATCAGCCGGCATATGGAAACTCTTAATATTTTCTAAATGTTTTTGATTTAACGCATACTGACATGGCGTATACGCCACCTTTAATTGCTTATAAGAAGGTTTCAGTGTTGGATAATGGCCTTTAATAGG
Organism: Turicibacter sp. H121; assembly: GCF_001543345.1. Classification (NCBI taxonomy): domain Bacteria; kingdom Bacillati; phylum Bacillota; class Erysipelotrichia; order Erysipelotrichales; family Turicibacteraceae; genus Turicibacter; species Turicibacter sp. H121. Next base: position 529,633 of record NZ_CP013476.1, read on the forward strand.
TTGCCTACAACTATTTAATCCTACACATCCGTTACACTTTTCTTTATTTCTTAAAAACTCATCTAAATCAGAAATATAATTCGAGATTAAAGATGGATCAATGTCATCTTGATATTGATGTAATGCTTTTGCAATCTCAGGTTCATTTAAAATTTCCGTATAAGCTTCCTTCGCCCCTGCTGGTCTAGCCATTAAATCTCCAATTCGTTGCACCACTCTCACCCTTTCTGATTTAAAAGTTGACTTTGTAATTGTTTCATACGTTCGATCTTTTGTAAATCGTCATCCGTTAATGACTTCTTCTCTTCGACACGTTGTGCATTTGCCTTTAACCAATCTGGCACTTGTTCTTGTCGTACGACTCGAGCTGTCTTTGGATACACCTTCGCTGCTGCTGGCATTGTTTTTTCAATTTCACGTTTTTGTTTTGCTTTTAACATTGTCTTAACTTGTACCATAGCCTTTTCAGTTGTATTAATTTCTTTACGTTGCCATTCACCCGCAATTTTTTCAACCAATTGTTTTGGCAAACGCCCATCTGAAATATTTAATACATAATCAATTAAAACATTAACAACTCCTGGTGCCATCTGTTGATCGACCATTAACCACTCTACTAACTGCCGATCAGCTGGAACGGGCTCTTTTTGGTGATATTTAAAACGTAGGAAATCAATTGGATTTTGCGATAAATGGACAAGTAATTGCTTTTCTTTTGATAAAGCAGCTTGTGTCTCATCCATAAGTGGCGCCTCCTGTTTAGTTTTTGTCATCTCCACAACCTCAATCGGCTTACCTTTATTCAAGAATTGGAAGTATTGTTTCGCTTGCTTGCGGAACACTTCTAAATTCACAAAGCCATCCGTATCAAGGGCATCAAAAATGAGACGCGCTAGTTCATGTTCATCTAGCTTATATAAAAAGGCAATTTTATTAATTTGATCTAATAGCTTATCAGATAATATCTGATCATCCATTCCAAACTGCTTCAGTAAGGCAAATAACAATTCTTGATCAAATGCTAATTCTAATTTAACACCCTTTTGATTATCCGCCACTGTCGGTAAAGGACTTGCCTGTAAAGTAGCAGAAGAACGCATAAGAACCGTTGTATCAAAAACTTCATTGAAAGGTTTTGAAATATTTTGTCCTTGAATGTGTGGGAGTTCTTGAACAAATAATTGTTTTAATTGCTGATAATCATGATTTCCAACTTTTAAATTTAAAAAGACGTTAATAATCCCATCATTAAAAAAGGATTTTGCCTGCATCGGCTTCTTTAAATAATATGTCAAATGATGATCTTCTTCGGTGACATACACTTGAATCAATCCAACTGCTTCTAACTTATATCGTAAAGCCAATAAATCTTCTACTCCAACATTTAAAACTTGTAATAATAAGTGATGTGAAAATAAAGAGGGACTACTTTTACTAGCTAATGTATTTAAAGTCATATATAAGCTAACGGCCACAGAGCCGATAATAGGTTGATAAAGTAACGTTAAAATTTGCAATTCTTCCGAAGTCATCATTTGTGTGACACAAAGTTCGAATTCTGTATTCGGTTTAATCATCGTTGTATCCACCACAAACACTCCTTCTGTTAAAATGTGAAATCCCTATTTAAAATAGGGATTGATTTCTTATATTATCGGTTTAAAGCAAGACCTTTAAACATTAATCGCTTATCTAATGCTTGATATAAAGACTGAATGACTTTCTTTCCTTTTCCAAAGCTGATTAGACCTGCTGTATTTACTGTAAAATCCACCGTCGTTTCGATTGGATTAATTTTTACAATCGTGACGATAACCTCACAATCTTTACGTTTCAACATTAATTCTTGACGAATATCGTCTTCAAAGGCAACATTGAAATCTAACTCTTTAGCGACCTCTAACAATCCTGCCTTTGTTTGTTGATAATTATTTTTATAATAGTGTGTCATCAACACCTCATCTGTCGCCCTTTCCCCCGACTCGAAGTGCGTTTTAAACATGTCCATAAATCCCATTTTTAATTCCTCCCATCATTTCATAGCAACTCTATATGTCAAGACTAATCTAAAGAAGTCTGACATGCTTTTTCCCAAAGCATCTCAAACATCTCCTCAAATTGAGTTCGTAACTCACTCATGGAGCGCTCATTAGTTAAAACATAATCAGCACGATCTCGCTTTTGTTCGAGTGACATTTGTGAATTAATTTTCGCTAACGCGTAATCCTCATCAATTCCATCACGCTTCATCAAACGTTTTACTTGAATGTCACGTGGAACATAAACAACTAATGTACAATCAACTAATGATTCAAAATCACTTTCAAACAGTAGCGGGACATCAAGTACTACAAGTTGTTCCCCATTTCGTTTCGCAACTTCAATTCCCTCCACTAGTTTTTGTTTCACTAGCGGATGAATCATCTCATTTAACTTATACTTTGCCGACTCATCATGAAAAATAATCGAACCTAGTACATCTCGAGCTAATTCCCCATTTTCCTTAATTACAGATGAGCCAAACTCATGTGCTAAATCATACAGTAACTGACTTCCTGGCCTTTGAAGTTGTCTCACAATACGGTCTGCATCTAAAACAACAATTCCCTTTTCTAAAAACCATGAAGTAACTGTGCTTTTTCCAGATGAAATCCCACCTGTTAATCCAACGACTAACATTTACTTCATCTCCTTCACCGTTAACTTCTGACACGTTGGACAGAAATAGGTCCCACGTCCACCGACTTTAATCTTCTCAATCGGTGTGTGACACTCGTAACAATTCTCTCCTTTTCGTTGATGAACTAGCAGCTCATTTTGAAAAGTTCCAGAAACTCCATGCGAGGAACGAAACGTACGAATCGTCGTTCCACCTAATTCAATCGCACGCGCTAATACTTCTACCGTATATTTTACCACATTTTCAATGTCTTTGTCTGTTAATTCTGAGCTTGAAGTTAATGGATGCAATCGGGCACGATAAAGAACTTCATCGACATAAATATTTCCAAGTCCACATACGACGGTTTGATCAAGTAACAATGATTTAATCGGTTTCTTTTTGTTCTGAATTTTTTCTTTCACATATGATGGTGTAAACTCTGTTGCAAAAGGTTCTAAACCTAACACTTGAAAGGGTGCCGTCGTTTCTAAATCAATTGCTTTATCATATAAATGATACGTTCCGAACTTACGTGTATCTTGATATAATAATCGTTTTCCATTTTCTAACGTAAAAATCACGTGAACATGAGGATTTAATTCAAAATCAGAATCCACATAAAAATACTTTCCTTCCATTCGTAGATGAGATAACAATTGATAATCATCAAAATGAAAAACTAAATACTTCCCTCGGCGACTCACTTCTTGAATGGTTTGATTGATTAATTTTTCCTTAAATTCATCTGCACTCATATTTTTTATCATCGGCTCATAACGAAGTTCAATCTCTTTAATGGTTTGACCTTTTACCGTTTGATTCAATGCCTCTTTAACGGTTTCAACTTCTGGTAATTCTGGCATACTATCTAACTTCCTTTTTCGTCTAATCTAGTTGTTTATTTATTAATTGACTGATAAATTTCAGCCATCATGAGTAACGTTGCATTCTCAACTAATTCTAATTCAAATGAATGGTTCATCAAAGGGCCTCGGAACACAATGCTTAACGATGTTGTGGCCTGAACTTCATTCAGTAATTCATATACCGCCTGTGTTGAAAGCTCCACTTCGCTCCACTCAATCACACACTCATCAATCCAAACTTGTCTTTTTTGTGTCGAATCAATATCAAAAGAATATAATAATTGATTCTCTGCATAAATGTCAACTTGCTCAAAATCATTCAAAAACTCACTATAATAGCCAAGTAAAATTGACATGGTTGCACTTGTTAACTCACTATTAGTCACGAGTAAAGGCATCACATTTATATATTGTTCGACTTGCTCCTCTTCTACACTTTCATCTACTTCTTTTTTCACAGTTGTAAAAGTATTGGTTGCAAAAGAAATCACATTAAATGACGTGGTAGCTTGTAATGGAATCCCATTATAAGAGATGATTTGTTGGCTGCTTTCCGTATTTAAATTCACTTGAATTTTAGACGCATACTTGCTCATCACCTTATCTCGACGTTTCATTCGTTGCAAACTAATCTCTGATCTTTTTAACTCAAGTGTCTCCGCATACTGTGTGCCAAATGAATCAGATATTTGCTGTAAATACGAGATAGCACTTGCTAGTTCATCTTTTGCCAGGAAATCATCAACTGTTTTAATTGCTTCGACATAGAATTCAGACTCATAGTACCATTTCAAAGCGTTAACTAATTCATCTTGATCCGTTTGCGTCAAGTAATCCAGACGTCGAATCGCTTCAATATATTTTTTTTGCTCATAGTACTGATGAGCTTCCGTTAAATATTGATTTTTGATACTTTGAATACATTCACGTCTTTGTATTTTAGCTAGTTCATAATAATATTCGTCGTTAAACATCACTTCTTGATAAGAATCAATTGCCTCCTCAATCAGCCCTTGCTGTTGAAGACTGAATCCTTTTAAATAAGCGCGCTGAGATTGATAGTATTTTTCGACCTGACCTATCGTCTCTATAACCTCATCATTTGAGAAAAATAATGGTTCAATGACTTGTTCATATTGCAAATACTCTTCATACTCAATCTTTCGAAGCATATAAAGATTCGCATAATATTGATACCGACTAATCATAGCCGGTTCTAAATCGTTCTTAATTCGTTCACGATAATCACTATCAACATTAAGCATACGCTGATAGACAGCCCCTACCTGATTAGGTGACACTTCATCGTATAAATAACTTACCAAAAGATTCAATTGATTTCGATACAAAATCACATGATGATTATAATAGAAAGCACCTCCAAAAATAAAAACAATCGCTAAAACCAATCCAACTTTAAGCGAAAAAAATTGACATCCCCTAGTCTTTTTTACACCCTCCATTAACTACACCCCAGCTAAACTACTTTTATAATCATTTTATCATACAACCACTACGCAATTCATCAATTATTCCATTTTTTCACAATGTCATGAACAACATACAACACCATAAAAAAATGGGTTCTATAATATTTGGTGTGGGTGATTCCCACACTTCTTTTATTTGGAATAAAAAATAAGTATAAAAAAAGAGACATCACGTCCCAAATTCTATACCATGTAATTGACCAAAAAAAACACGAAAGGATTGGGTTTATGTCTCACAATAATTGTATCTTAACTTTACTCGATTTAAAAGATAAAAATATTACTTTTTCAGAAAATTGGATGAAAGATGTTCAGATTAACGGGATCCGCTCTAAGGTGATTTCTGGTATCCTCTCTTTTCAACCGACCCATTGTTACAACTGTGGTCATCTCTTTGACTCACAAATCATTAAACACGGCTTCAAAACCTCTCGTATTAAGATGATGAAACTCTCTGGCTTTGATACCTATCTCGATTTAAAAAAGCAACGCTATAAATGCCGTCATTGTGATCGTACCTTTACGCTTAAAACCTCTCTTGTGGAATCTAATTGTTACCTTTCTAATCCCCTTAAACAAGCCATTTTCCTAGAGGCTAGCCATAAAAAATCCGAGTCAGATATTGCCCGTGAACTCAACGTATCCCATTCAACGGTCAATCGGATCATTCATACATCGTACGAGGAACAATCCCTTCATTTTAACTCTCTTCCAAAGGTGCTTTGTTTTGATGAGTTTAAGTCGGTCAAATCAGCGGAAGGGGCTATGTCATTCATTTTTTGTGATGCTTCTAATGGGAAGTTAATTGATATCGTTGAAGACCGTCGTCTAAGCACTTTAAAACCTTATTTCATGCGATTTTCTAAGGAGGCCCGTGAAGGTGTAACTCACGTTGTTATTGATATGTATGCTCCGTATATGACACTCATTAAAGAGGTGTTTCCCAACGCTAAAATTGTTTTAGATAAGTTCCACGTCGTTCAACTTTTATCTCGTGCCCTCAACAAAACTCGTATTCGCTTCATGAACCAAAACAAAGAATTCTACAATAAATTCAAACATTATTGGCGCCTTTTATTAAAAGCCCAAGAGGATATCCATTCTACCCACTACTTCTATTCTAACTGTTTCAAAAAGCAGATTTCTCAACAAGAAATCATCGACTTTTTACTCGCTTTAGATCCGGAATTAAAAGCCACTTATGACTTCTATCAAACCATCAAACAGGCCATCAAACTTCGCAACTTTGATGCTTTTCATCATGCCATTCAAAACCCCTCTGACTTACTTTCACCTGAAATGAAAACAGCTTTAAAAACATTAACTAACTACCAAGATTATATCAAAAATACGATTGAAACATCTTATACCAATGGAGTGCTTGAAGGGATTAATAACAAGATTAAAGTGATTAAACGCATGGCCTTTGGATACCGTAGTTTCTATCATTTCAAAGCTAGAATTTTGATTATCCATAAGTACACCTTTGAACAAAAAAATAAAAGGAATCAAACTGCTCAATGAGCAGCTTAATCCCTCACGATTACAGGTATAATATTTCTTCACCCACACCAGTTGACAAAGAGCCAAAAATGGTGCTTAATTCATTCATCAAACACCACCTATCCCATAAAAAGATTCAACAAAAATCAGACGACTATCCTGTTCAAACTAGATAAAATACGCCTCATCATTAGCCTCACTTTATTTTAAATACTTATATCCCGCTTCAAATAACGACTCATCTTCTAACTTTAAATCTCATTCAATTAGCCACTGTAAAACTGTTTTTTCAGCCTCTCATATTAAATTAAAACCTTTAGAGGATTATAAGAAAATCTATGAATAGATGTTATCCTCCTTTCATAGAATAAGTTATTCTAAACCAAACGGAGTGATCTTATGCATGTGATTTCTGTCTCTTCCAACCCCGAGTTTGTAACTCAGGCGATTAGTTATTTCCAGGGAAAATGGGCTTCACCAGAAAGCCTAAAGGTTTATGAAGATTGTATTCTTCATTCACTCAACACAAAAAGTCCGCTACCTCAGTGGTATCTCCTATTAAAGGAAGATAAAATTATCGGTTGTGCAGGGTTAATTACAAATGATTTTATTAGTCGAATGGACCTCTATCCTTGGCTATGTGCTCTATACATCGAAGAACATGAGCGCCATCATGCATATGGCTCAATCCTTATTGAACACATCAAACAAGAGGCAAAAAAACTAGGGTTTAATTCACTTTATCTTTGTACCGATCATATCGGATACTATGAAAAATATGATTTTCACTATGTAGGGTTAGGCTACCATCCTTGGGGAGAGACCTCTAGAATTTACGAAGCACATTTAGAAGAAAAAACAACTGACAATCCCCTAACCTCAACAAACCGTGATTAATTTAACACACAAAAGGACATCACCAATGAATGGGATGTCCTTTTGTTATTATTTATTTAGAATACTTCTTACTTAGCATCGTACCAAGTTGGTCCGTATGAGTAGTCGGCTTTTAATGGAACTTGGAGTTCGACGACGTTTTCCATTGTTTTCGTCACTAATTCAATCATCATATCTAGTTCTTCTTGTGGAACTTCAAAGATTAATTCATCGTGTACTTGAAGTAATAAACGTGATTTTACGTTTTTCTCAAGCATCGCTTGATGAACATCAATCATCGCTTTTTTGATGATATCGGCAGCTGTCCCCTGAATTGGAGCATTCATTGCGGTACGCTCACCAAATTGACGAATCGCATAGTTTTTCTGTGTTAATTCAGGAATATAACGACGACGGTTAAATAACGTTGAGACATAACCATTAAACTTCGCATACTTCACTGTATCTTCCATATACTGATGAATTCCTGAGTAAGTTTCTAAATAATGATCAATATATTTTTTCGCCTCTTTTTGTGTAATATTTAAATTTTCCGATAAGCCGAAGGCACTCATTCCATAAATAATCCCGAAGTTAATCGCTTTCGCTGAGCGACGTAAATCTGATGTCATCTCTTCTTCTGACACTTTAAAGACATCCATCGCTGTTTTCTTATGAATATCCCCTCCATGTTTGAAGGCATCAATTAACGACTCGGTATTTGAAATATGAGCTAAAATTCGAAGTTCGATTTGCGAGTAGTCAGCTCCTAAAATCACCCATCCTTCTTGACTTGGCACAAACGCACGACGAATCATGCGTCCCTCCTCTAAGCGAATCGGAATATTTTGAAGATTTGGTTCAATTGAAGAAAGACGTCCGGTTTGAGTCAGCGCCTGGTTGAAAATCGTGTGGACTTTTCCATCTTCATAGCACGCTTTTTTCAACCCTTCAATATAAGTCGAATACAATTTCGTTAACGTACGATACTCCATAATTAATTTAATAATTGGATGAGCATCACTTAACTTTTCTAATACATCTGCATTCGTTGAATAGCCTGTTTTCGTTTTCTTAACAACCGGTAACCCTAATTTTTCGAATAATACCTCTCCTAATTGCTTCGGTGAATTGATATTAAACGGTGCTCCCACATGATCAAAGATTTGGGATTCTAATGCTTCAATACGCCCTTTTAAATCTTGACCCATTTCATCTAATGTCGTTAGATCAAGAGACATTCCGTTATACTCCATCACTGCTAGTACTTCAGCAAGAGGCATTTCCATCTCTTCAAATAAACTTAACTGCTCTTGTTCTTTTAATTGCTCAAGCGCGGTTTCTTTTAACTTAAAGACTGCAGTTGCAATATCAATCGAATGTTGGGCCACTTTCTCAATCGGTGCAACCGCACGTTTCGCCCCTTTTCCATACACTTCTTCATCATATAACACATCGTCATAATCATAATGTAGAGCTACTTTTTTGAATTCATTACTTACATTCGTTGGATTAATGACATATGTCGCTAATAATAAGTCAAAATCAACACCACGTAAATCAAATCCTTGCCACATTAACGCAACACGTGAACGCTTCACATCAAATACTGATTTTTTAACACCTTCATCCGCTAAAAATGACATGAATGCTTGGCTTTCCTTTGCCACTTCAAAAGGCACATAATAAGCGTCTGTCTCATTTACAATCGCAATTCCTAAAATATTAGCCTGATGGTAGTTTTCCTCAAAAATCTCTACATGAATTGCACTATTTTGATAACTTAACGTTTCTAACTCTCCCGCTTCTAAAATGATACGAATCGGTGCTTTCGGCTTTTCTTCTTTTACTTCTTCAAGCTTCATTTTTTTTAGAAAGGCATTAAACTCCATCTCCTTAAAGAAGTTCATGAGTTCTGCTGTCTCTGGTCCTTGATAGAATAAATCGTCAAATGTAACTGGAAGTGGAACTTCTCTATGAATCGTTGCCATACGTTTACAAAGCAAGGCCTGTTCAACATTAGCTTCCACTTTTTCTTTCATTTTCCCTTTTAACTCATCTGTATGAGTTACTAGATTTTCAACTGTTCCGAATTGTTTTAATAATTTAATCGCTGTTTTTTCTCCAACCCCTGGGATTCCTGGTAAGTTATCTGATGGATCCCCCATTAACCCTTTTAGATCAACAATCTGACTTGGTGATAATTCATATTTAGCAAAGACTGCTTCTGGCGTAAATGACTCAATATCAGTTACCCCTTTTCGTGTAATATGAACCGTCGTCTTTTCATCGGCCATTTGAAGTAAGTCTTTATCTCCCGTAATGATATGAATTTTTTCAAAATCCGTTTGCTCACCAAGTGTCGCTAATGTTCCGATAATATCATCGGCTTCATAAGTCGGTAATTCTAAACGTTTCACTCCTAATAAGTCTAAATATTTTTTAATTAAATTAATTTGTGAACGTAGTTCATCTGGCATCGGTTTACGTCCATCTTTATAACTATCTAAAAACTCATGTCTAAATGTGGTTTTCCCTGCATCAAAGGCCACTAGCATGTGCGTGTGATTATACTCATCCATGACTTTATTCATCATATTGACAAAACCATATAACGCATTTGTAAAAATACCCGTGCTTGTCTTCATTAAATTCCCGCTATATGCTGTTGCATAATATGCACGGTACATTAAACTATTTCCGTCTATTAAAACTAATGTATTCATTGCATCAACCCTTATCTCTAGCATATTTTTATGCCTTGTTTACTATATTGTACTATTATTTTAACACATCAAAACTGTTTAAAACATATTTTTACAAGGACGGTGCTCAAATGAATCAAAATTCAAACACAAAATCTCCACAACTCTTTCTACTTTTTAATATTACACTCCTTCTAACCTTTCCCCTAACCGGAGGCACACCTCTACTTCTTCATCTTTTATCAATAGACTCACTCATTCTGGCTCATTGGCTTCCTGCCATCATCTACTGCAGCATTCTTAGTTCTAGCTTTTGGGGTAAAAGAAGTGAATATACATCCATGACACGTATCTTTTGTTTTTTATTTATGCTTTACCATCTTATCCACTTATTCTTCAATATCAACTAATTTCCATCATAACTGTTGATGACTTTAGGTATGATGTAGTAAATGTATGTTATTCATCTGTTTCTATATAGAACTAAAAAAACTATGATATAATATCGTCATAAAAGTTTTTTTGGTAAAGGATGAATTTATTATGAAGAAATTCCCTATCTATGTACTCTCAGTTGCAGCAATTATTATTGTATTTTTCTTTTACTCGCTATGTATTTTAAAATATAGCATTAAAGTAGAAGAAACCATTATTAACAGTCTAAATATTCCAAGCAGTTTTGATGGAGTCCGACTAATCCAATTTAGCGATTTACATCTTAAAAATGAAGAAGATTTAGTGCTTCTTGAAAAATCTGTAAACGAAATCAACCGTCTTGAAGCAGACATTATTCTTTTTACCGGGGATCTATTTGAAAAAGGAGCCATCACTTCAAGTCTAAGCTCACAAACAATCGAAATTCTCTCTCAATTAAAACCTTCTCTTGCTAAGCTTGCCATCTTAGGGGATAAAGATTTAAGCCAGCCAGATGAAATCAGTCATATTCTTACGACATCTTCTTTTAAAATTCTTCGTAATGAGTCACTTGAACTCTATAACGGTAGCAGTGAAGGCGTTACTTTTATCGGGATTGATTCGTTATCAAGCTCACCTGATTTGAATACGTTGCTTTCACAATCTGCTAATACGAATAATTTTAACATTCTCCTCCTTCATGAACCAACATTAGCTGCAAAAGTAACCGATTATCCAATTGAAGTTCAACTATCTGGACATTGTAGAGGACAATCTAGTACATCAGGTTGTTCTCAATTTTATTCAGGAACTTATCGCTTTGCTGATCAATTAACCTTACAAGTCAACCGAGGATTAAATCGACCAAATAACATAGGTAACTTATTAACTCGTCCGACACTTTATTCATTCCTTTTAATCAAAGAATAAAAGTGAGTCAGATGTCATCCCCCTTGCATATCATAAAGTAGGACTGCAAGATGAAGGAGGAGTCTGAATTGATGCCAATGAATTATCCAAATAGCGTGCCGTCTCAAGTTCCTTATCGAACAGCTGCACCATTAACCAATCAAATCCCTAACTTATCAGCGATGCCTGGTGTTAATCAAGATGAAAGATGGGGATTTTTACCTTTTATCGGTGGGTTAGCTTTAGGAGGACTATTATTTGATGGATGGGGTGGTGGCCGCCCTTGTTGTGGAGGAGGCGGATATGCCTATCCTGTCTATCAACCTGTTTACCAACCGGTATACTATCAACAACCAGTATATACACAACCATCTTATCCAGTTTACCAACAACAAGCTTCACAAACTGGATATTATGGACCTTATAATCCAGTCATGCCGACTGAAACAACCGTATTAGAAAGTAATAAATATTATTTATCATAATAAAAAAGTAGACCTCGGGTCTACTTTTATTTTTCATATAATTTATAAAGCGCTTGTGTTCCACAGTTTTCTAACTCTCTTTTTTGACATTCTTCATACAGGCTTAAGACTAACTCAAGTCCTGGTAAATCAACATTCATTGCCTTCGATTCACTACAAGCGATACGCATATCTTTAATAAAGTGTTTAATAAAGAAGCCTGGATTAAAGTCATCTTTAATAATACGTGGCGCCATATTGCTTAATTGCCAACTTGCTGCTGATCCGCTCGTTACTGCCTTTAAAACAGTCTCTAAATCAAGTCCAGCTCCTTTAGAATAAGCAAGGGCCTCAACCATTCCGATAGCCGCTCCTGCAATGGCAATTTGATTCGCCATTTTTGTATGTTGACCACTACCCGCAGCTCCCATATAAACAATCGTTTGACCCATTAACTCTAAAATCGGTAAAACTTCATTATATGTTTCTTCATCTCCACCGACCATAATCGTTAACGTTCCATTTTTCGCCCCAACATCTCCACCTGTAACAGGTGCATCCAAACACTGTAAGCCTTTCACTTTTCCAGCTTCATAAATACGTTTTGCTAAATCTGGTGTCGAGGTTGTCATATCAACTAAAATTGAATGAGCTCTTGCATGATTCACTAAACCCTCTTCTCCTAAATAGACATTTTCAACATCTGCTGGTACACCAATAATCGTAAAGATTAAATCACAAGTTGTTGCAATACTCTTTACATCATCACACCAAACAGCCCCAGCCTCGACTAAGCGATCAGCTTTACTTTTCGTACGATTATAAACATATAAGTCATGACCCGCTTTTAATAGATGTCCTGCCATCGCTTCACCCATGACACCAATTCCAATAAATCCAATCTTCGTGAACTTCCCCTCTTTCTTTTATACGATTAATTACTTCTATATACAACCAGAAATATTTTCTACATTTACTACGGCAACCTAAATACTTAATAATTATGCCGTGGGTCACCTGCCATGCGAAGCATGTTTCCTCCGCTGGTAGGGTATGGGTCACCTAGCGATTTCTGAAAGAAATCTAATCCTCAACTACTAGGGCTTGGGTCACCTGCCATGCGAAGCATGTTTCCTCCGCTGGTAGGGTATGGGTCACCTAGCGATTTCTGAAAGAAATCTAATCCTCAACTGCTAGGGCTTGGGTTCCCTGTCATTTGCAACGGAAATGTATTCTCCGTTGATAGGGTCTTAAAAGTTTTTTACACCGTAAAAAACTTTTCTGGACTTACATAAATTATAACATACTCAAATGCAAAAAAAGCTATGAATTAAATTCATAGCTTTAAAATTATTTTTTAAATAAATAGTCAAGCACACCTTTATTGGCAATCGCTTCATAGTATTCCGTTTTCACCGCATAATACTCCTCAATTGATTTCATATACTCTGTATGTAATTCTTCAATTGTATTAAAAATCACATTAATAGTTTGGAAGTATTGAACTGCTTCACTTGTTTTTGTATTATAGAACATTTCTTCAAAATTAGTTAGCTCTTTTGCTAGTACCTCTAACTCAGCATTTAAAGCAACTAATTTCTCCGTACGTGCTTGTTGTAAAACTGACATTTGTTTACCTAATGATGCTAAGTTTTCAGGAAGTTTTGATAACGTTGATTCTACTTTATCAAAATTAACTTCTTCTAACTGACTATTCATACATGTCACAACATTAGCTGTGTAATCTTTTAACACTTCATATTCTGCATTAAATGATGTAAATAACTCTGTTACATCCTGGCTTCCATCATAAGTTTGTCCTACTAGAATAATCTCACGCACATGTGATTGCAAGGCATTTAATGTCGTTTCTAATGTATCCGGTGATTTTTTCTCACAGGTTACAATCTCTTGATCAATTTGTTGATAAAATTGGAATGCTTCAACTTCAGGGAATTTATAAGTAAGAGCAAAGAATACCCCAATAGCCGCGATTAATCCAATAATAACAAATGGTAAAAATGGTTTACGCATATACTCAATCCTCCCCTATAAATCATCGCTTCCGAATAGATTTTTAACAATGTGATTATCCGGATTATATGGTAAAAACTCATATCCTAAGTCAGTATAATATTGAATAACTTTTGGTAAGACTTCCACTGTGACGTCTTTTTCATGGAATAAAACAACAGTTTGTCTTGGATAATTCCATAAATTCATACAATATTCAATATTTTTCATAATACTATCGACTGAAGCTCCTGATTCCCAATCTAATGAATCAACATCCCAGTCCCAGCATTTAACCCCGATTTTATTTAACTCTTCAACGTGAGCATCTGTAAAAGTTCCTCCACCTGTCCCATAAGGGGCACGACATAATTCACTTTCAAATCCCCCCGTAATTTCTTTAAGGAGTGCCTGTTCTTCTAACATCTCACCGGCAAAGTTTTGAGCTGCATTTTCCTCACCATATAAGGTTGAATAATCATGCGTCATCGAGTGCATCCCGATGTAGTGACCGGTATCTGCCATACGCTTTAAGATATTTTTTGAACCACTATATCTATCAATTGATGATCCTAGAACAAAAAATGTTCCTTTAATATCATAACTATCTAAAATGTCTAAGATTTTCTCTGCATTTTGAGATGGCCCATCATCAAATGTTAAATAAACAAATTTAGCCTCTTTGTTATGCCAACTATTAACCGTCGTAATCGGTTCAAAATTTAAAGAACTTGGCTCAACAGTCGCCACACTTAAGCTATTTACTTGTTGAAAAATATTAAATACGAAACTTCCAACAACAAGTAAGAAAGCCACTAATGTAAAAATAATGTAAGCCTGTGGTTTTACACGATTGCGGCGACCATAACTACCATAATTTGAATAATACTGTTGTCTTGCCACTACTTTTCCCTCCATCTGTTGTATTTGTTTTAATTATACAATACCCATTGTGAAAATGCATTCGAAATTCCAACAATATTCTACAAAAACAGAAGGTAATTTATGGTTTATATTATTTCTTTTTGGCTCATAATAAATTTGACTATTTTTTCATACAATCAAATTCTTCTCCTTCATAATAGGGCATAAAAACATATCCTTGATTACGATAATATTCAATCACTCGTGGTAACACTTCTAAGGTTAATTTTTTCTCATGAAATAATAAGACAACCTCATTTGGATAATTACTGTGTTTTAAATCTGCGACGACTTGATTAAAGATTGCATCAGCACTTGATTTCGACCAATCTAATGAATCCACATTCCAATCCACACACTCAAGTCCCGCTTCCTCTAATGCTTTATAATGCCCTGCTTTAAAATGAGTCTTTCCACCATAAGGAGGTCGACATAGATTACTTTCAAAACCTGTTAACTCTTTGATTTTAGCCTTAACTTCTAGCATTTCATTCACGAAGTTTTGTGGGGCTCCTGGAACATTGTATAACTTATCCATATTATGTGTCATACTATGCAGTCCAATATAGTGCCCTCTTTTTAGAACTTCATTAAGAACTTCATCTGCATTTGATAAAAGATCAATATTTTCACCAATAACAAAAAAAATAGCAGAAATATCTTCTTTATCTAATAAATTTAATAAATCTAATGTATATTTAGATGGCCCATCATCAAATGTTAGATAAACGACTTTTTCTGGTTTTGGATCTTGATAAATAAAATGTTCTATTCGATCATCAACGGTTGCTGCCTTTATTGTTATTATATTCATACAAAATAAAGTCATTAATATAACTCCAAATATTAAAAATAAAAATGGCTTTAAACTTGTATTTAATTTGTCATCAAATAATGAATTTCTCATTTTTTTCAACTCTTTTCATATAAACTTCCTTTATATTATGCGACATTTTCTCTTAAATTATTGCATTTCTTGCAAGAATAAAAAAAGTGTGAAGAAAATTCTTCACACTTAAAATTCATTATTTTTGAATGCTTTCTACTAATTCGATAACTTCTTCAACTGTTGATTTGTTTAATGCTTCAGCAGCTAAGTCAGCCATCTCAGCTTTTGATAATTTACTGATTAATGAACGAGCAGGTAAGATTGAAGTTGCTGACATTGAGAATTCATCTAATCCTAATCCTAATAATAATGGGATAGCTGTTTGATCTCCAGCCATTTCTCCACACATTCCAGTCCATTTACCTTCTTTGTGTGCTGCATCAATAACCATTTTTACTAAACGTAAAATACTTGGGTTATATGGTTGATATAAATATGAAACTTTCTCATTCATACGGTCTGCAGCCATTGTGTATTGGATTAAGTCATTTGTTCCGATTGAGAAGAAGTCTACTTCTTTGGCGAATTGATCAGCTAATACTGCTGCTGACGGAATTTCAACCATCATACCAACTTCGATTTCTTCAGAAACTGTTACACCTTCTGCAACTAATTTAGCTTTTTCTTCTAATAATAATGCTTTTGCAGAACGGAATTCATTTAATGTTGCAATCATTGGGAACATGATACGTAATTTTCCGTAAGCACTCGCACGTAATAAAGCACGTAATTGAGTACGGAATAAATCTGTATCATCTAAGCATAAACGGATCGCACGGTATCCTAAGAATGGGTTCATTTCTTTTGGTAAGTGTAAGTATGGTAACTCTTTATCCCCACCAATGTCTAATGTACGAACAACAACTGGTTTATCTCCCATTGCTTCTAATACTGCTTTGTATGCTTCGAATTGCTCTTCTTCAGTTGGGAAGTTGTCACGTCCCATGTATAAGAACTCAGTACGGTATAATCCTACTGCTTCTCCACCGTTAGCTAAAACACCTTCAACATCTTTTGGAGTTCCGATGTTAGCAGCTAACTCAACGTGTTGTCCATCTTTAGAAACCGTTTTTTCATTTTTTAATTTAGCCCATTCAGCTTTTTGAGCTTCGTATTGTTTAGCTACTTCTTCATAGTGAGCTACTTGCTCAGCTGTTGGGTTAACGATTACATTTCCTTCTAATCCGTCTAAGATGATCATATCCCCATCTTTAACATCTTCTAAGATTGTTTTTGTACCAACTACTGCTGGGATTTCTAAAGAACGTGCCATGATTGCAGAGTGAGATGTACGTCCCCCAATGTTTGTAGCAAATCCTTTAACGAAGTTACGATCTAATTGAGCTGTATCAGATGGTGTTAAGTCTTCAGCGATGATAACAACTTGCTCATCGATTGTACTTGGATCATTTACTTTAACTCCTAATAAATGAGCTAAAATACGTTTTTTAATATCTTTAATATCTGCTGCACGCTCACGGAAGTATTCGTTATCCATGCTTTCGAACATCATGATGAACATATTTGAAACTTCATCAAATGCATAAGCAGCATTAACGCTTTCAGATTTGATTTTATCTGTTGTTTGGCTTAATGACTCAGGGTCATTTGCCATATTGATGTGAGCATCAAATACTGCTGCTTCTTCTTCACTTAAGTTTTGTGCAGCTTTAACTTTAATTTTTTGTAACTCTTCAGTTGTTTTAACTAAAGCCTCTTTATATAAGTTGATTTCTGCCTCAACATCCGAAATTGTAGCTTTCACTACAGTTAATTCTGGTTCAATTAATTTAAATGCTTTTGCAATTGCAATACCATTTGACGCTGCGATACCTTTAATATTCACAATGCTACCCCTTTCATTTTCACTGGATATATACTTAATTATTATAACATATGTAACAGGTTACACAATAAACTTTTATATGTAACAGGTTACATATGTTGTTTTGTCACATAATTATCCAAAAATAAGCAAATAAAAAGTACTGGTTTCCCAGTACTATTGTATCTAAATTAGATAAGTATTATTCACCTAATCCTTGAGTTGTGATAGTTTCTGTTAAAGCTGCGATTGCTGCTTCAGCATCATCACCTTCAGCAGAGATTGTAATCTCAGCACCTTGTTGGATTCCTAAAGACATAACACCCATGATTGATTTTAAGTTAACTTTTTTGTCACGGTATGTTAATGAGATTTCTGCATTGAATTTGCTAGCTGTATTTACTAATACTGTAGCAGGGCGAGCATGTAATCCAGTTTCATCTGTAATTTTGAAGATTTTTTCCATCAATAATCGCTCCTCTTTCCATAAGTGATTTCTACGTTTATTGTAACGTGTCAATCTCTAAAAATCAAGTTATATACTTCACAAATTTATTTAATTTCTAAAATGCTAGCTTCACCGTGTGTTACTGATCCTGTTTTCTTTAACTCGATTGCTTTATCACCTAAGTTAGTGAAAACAACTGGTGTCACTAATGATGGTACTTTTGGACGTACAGCATCTAAATCAACTGATAATAATAATGTATCAGGTGTTACTGTATCTCCCTCTCCAACATGAGCAGTGAATCCTTCACCTTTTAATGTAACAGTATCCATACCGAAGTGAATTAAGATTTCATGCCCTTCGTTAGATTCTAATGCTACAGCGTGTTTTGTTGGGAAAACATTTAATACTTTACCTGTAACTGGAGAATATACTTTTCCTTCAGTTGGCTCAATAGCAAATCCGTCTCCCATCATTTTTTGACTGAATACTGGATCTGGAACTTCGCTAATTGGTAATAATGTACCAGAAATTGGAGCAAAGATTCCTTTTTTTGGTTCTTCAGTCTTTTTACTGAATAAGTTTTTGAATGTGTCAAAAATTCCCATGGTGCACCTCCTAATATCTTTCATATCTATTATAGTGTTTTTTTTCAACAAATATAGATGTATTTTACTTTTTTTTAAAATAAAAGCGCTTTCTACAGTCAACTATTATTCTTTTCAACTATTTTTTACTTATTTTTTTCTGATTCGCGAATAATTTCTTCAATTTGGGATTTTAGCTGATCTGATGTTGTTCCAAAGATTGCTTGTAAATTATTACCTGAAACGAAAATCCCTGAAGCTCCCAATTCTTTAATTTTTAATTGATCAACTTCATCAATATCATGCACTGAAACACGTAAACGTGACATACATGCATCTAAGGTGTCAATATTTCCTGATCCACCTAAAGCAGATAAAATTGCAGCAGCTTTTTCATCACGAGATACTGATTTAGATGCTTGATAATCAGCTTTAGATACTAACTTATCTTCCGATTCACCGCGTCCTGGTGTCGGCAAATTAAAACGTCGAATCGCAAATCGGAAAATAAAGTAGTACAGTGGTGCGTAGAAAATTCCCACTAAAAGAATACGAATCCAACTAGTAAACTCATTTCCTGGTAAAATTCCATAAACCGCTAAATCAATTAATCCTCCAGAGAATGTCATTCCAACATGAACATTAAATAAATACATTAACATAAATGATAATCCAGCTAACACAGCATGAATTGCAAATAACACGGGAGCAACAAATAAGAATGTAAATTCAATAGGTTCACTAATTCCCGTTAAGGCGACTGTTAATCCGGCTGATAAAAGTAAACCACTTACGGCTTTTCGACGTTCAGGGGTTGCTTCTTGATACATGGCATAGGCAGCAGCTGGAAGTCCAAAAATCATAAATGGATATTTTCCTGTCATGAAGCGTCCAGCTAATGTCGCTCCTTGAGCTTGGACATTTTCAAGCATCGCTTGGTAACCGTAGTTTGAAAAATCAGATAATTGTTGGAACCAAATTCTTTGATCCCCCATTGCAACAACACCATCTATTGATGTATAAATTCCTCCTGCTTCTGTATACCAAAGAGGGAAATAGAAAACATGATGTAAGCCAAATGGAATTAAAGCACGCTCTGCTGTTCCATATAGCCAAATATAAAGTGGATTTGTTCCCTCAGATGCAACAATATTACCGAAGCTTGCAATTAAATTACCAATTGGTGGCCAAATGAAGGCTAAAACAATTCCGACTAAAATAGATGATAATGCTGTAATAATTGGAACAAAACGTGCTCCGGCAAAGAAAGATAAAATATCTGGGAACTTAACATTATAAAACTTATTATATAAATAAGCCGTTAATAACCCAATGATAACCCCACCAAAAACAGAAGTTTGTAAAGTCTCAATTCCTAAGATATTTGCATATAACTTTTCAGGCAACGTATCAGGCATAAAAATTCCTGTTACAACATTCATAATTAAAAAACCAACTGTTGCAGCCAGTGCAGCGACTCCTTTATCTCCAGTTAATCCTGAAGCAACTCCGATTGCAAACAACAAAGGTAAATTATCAAATACAATTTGACCCGATTGATTCATAATAGCTGCAACTGTTTGCCAGAACTCATTATCTAAAAATGGAAGATAATTCAAAAGTGATTGTTGCATTGATGCCCCAATTCCTAATAACAATCCAGCAATTGGTAATAAGGCGACTGGCACCATAAATGCCTTACCAATTCGTTGTAAAGTTTTCATTTTTAAATCTCCTTTCAGAAATAAACTATAAGTAGTACGGCGATTCACTCTCTCTTTGTTATTAAAAAATTAAACAAGTACCACTTTCTATATTTTAACCTATATACCCTATATTATGTAGATAACAAATCCATATTTTTGTCACTTTTTCACGGTTTTGGCTGATATAACGATATAACCTTATAATGTTAAGATAAAAAAAAGAACATTAGAATAATTCTAATGCTCTCTTACTAATAGTCGCTTTGTAATCCATTCTAAATCATCTCGTGATTGACACGTTGGAAGAGATGAGATTTCTTTTAAAGATTTAATGGTGTATTTCTCAGCAAGTGATTGTGCTTGACGTACACCACCTAACTCATTCACACGAACAATAATACGTTTGATTGTTTCATCATCATAAACATCAGCTGCTAATAACTTATTTAGAACTAAATCATTTTTTCTTAAAGCATAAATTAATGGTAATGTATAGTACCCCTGTTTTAAGTCATTTCCTAATGTCTTACCAACTCGAGCCTCATCCCCTGTATAATCTAAAATATCATCGATAATTTGAAAAGCATTCCCAACATGCAGTCCAATCTTACCAAGCTTTTTGCAGAATCGTTCATCACACCCCGCTTCATAAGCACCAACTGCTAAGCTAGTGGCTAAAAGTGCAGATGTTTTAGCGCCCACAATTTTTAAATATTTCTTAACAGAAGTATGTGATTTGAAACGACCATCAAATTGTTCAATTTCACCAACACAGACGCGAGAAACTCCCTTTGATAATTCCTTCATATGATGAAGTTCATAATTTTCTGCTAAGATTTCAAAGCATTTGGTAAAGATGTAATCACCAGTATAAACAGCATAATCTTTTCCATATTTTTGTTGCGTTGTTAATGCTCCACGACGATGTGTTGCATCATCAATAATATCATCATGAACAAGAGTGGCTAAATGTAACATTTCAAGAACGGCAGCTAGTGGATAAATGGATTCAATTGGTTTAGATCCGAATCCAGCGCCAATAATACATAATCCAGGTCGAATTCGCTTTCCACCTGATGATGCTAGATCTTGTAATATTTCATTCATCTTTCGTTGCTTAACTGTTAATTGTTTCCCAATAACTTGATCAACCTCATTAAGGTGAGCAATCATCGCGGTTTTTTCTTGCCAAAATGAATTCATACGTTATCACCTACATCATTGGAATACTACCCTATATATCAACCCGTTGAAAATACCGGCTATCAGAAGAAAAACATAGCCAATACGCTATCGTATTAACTATGTTTCCCCAATTGTTATATTATAAATTAATCAACGTATAGATACCATTTTCTTAATAATGGAATACGTTTCATCATCTCGCGTAACCAAGGCCAAACATAATAATCTAAACCTAATACCATTCCAGAGTTTCCAATTAAAGCGAATCCTCCAACTAAGTACCATAACATTTCAGTTGGCGCCATACCCGAAGCCCAAATCATACATCCCATTGCAATTGTTGCAATCGCTGCGACTGGAGTGAATAAACCGATAATTAACATACCACCGAAGATGATTTCTCCGAAGATCATTCCACCTTGAACTAAGCTTGCTAATTGGGTAAATTGTGTTCCATCTGGAGTATAGAAGAAGGCATCCATTGACCATCCTACCATATTTTCAACAAATCCTGGAACAGGTAAGACTGCAATCCAATTCATAAAATCATGAATTAAATCAGCTAACATTGTAAAGATATCTCCACCATTTGAAGCCACCTGATTTGCCACTTCATTAACTGCACCTGACGCTGCTGTTACAGCTTCAGTTACTGCTCCTGATGCTGCACCTAATGCGTCCGCTTTTGGAGGTTGTGGTAATAAGAATACATTATTGAAATCATGAATAATTTTAGGTAATTTTGATAAACCTTGTTGTAACCACATAAATCCGACAAATACACGTAATGGGAACTTCCAGAATACTGGAGCTGAATTAGATAATAATCCACCTACCATTGAACGGTTATTTTTTGTATGGAAGAACTCATGCATTAAATATGACCAAATTTTATTGAATCCTAAAACTTGAACAAAGTATACTAAGTTAATTAAATGCTTTGATGCCATTGCGAAGAATCCTGATAAATTGAACCACATCCCCGGCATTCCAACTTGAGCTACTCCATAACGAGATCCAATACATACCATTGAACCGTGGAATGTTGGTTTATAAGTTTTATATTCTCCACCTTTAATATCTACGGCAATATTATGCGCAACAACTGGTGCTGAATGCTCTGCATTTTCAACCATCTGAGGAACTGGACGTTCTTCTCCTTCAGGAATATAGAAAATATTATCTCCAACGACATAAACATCTTGATAATCTTTTGCTTGTAAGTGACCATTTGTCACAATACGTCCACGACCAGCTTTTTCAACTTGAGCTTGATCAACAATATCTGAACCTTCAATACCTGCTGCCCAAATAACAGTACGTGTATTGATGACTTTTTCACCTTTATTTAAAACTACTTTATCCTCATGAATTTCGCTTACCGCAGAATTCATCACTAATTCATTTCCTAATTTAATTAAACGACGCTCTGCTTTGCGAACTAATTTATCTGGATACATTGGTAACACTTTTGGTGCAAAATCAACCACGTATAAAGTCACTTCATCTTTATCAATATGGAATGAACGACATAATTCATCTTTCCATTCTCCTAATTCACCAGCCATCTCAACTCCAGTGAATCCAGCCCCAACTGTTACGAATGTTAATAACTCACGACGCTTCTCTTTATCTGCTGTTAAAGCAGCTTGACGGAACATATTTAAAATGTGTTCACGTAAGTTAACTGCATCAGTATAAGACCATAATTGATGTGCATTTTCAGATCCTGGAATACCAAAGAATGTTGGTTTACATCCAGTTCCCATCACTAAATAATCATACTCATACGTTGCATCGTTAGATGTTAAAACCTTTTGTTCAAAATCAATATTCTTAATTTCATCTAACACAACATTGACATTACGTCCTGCAAAGATACTCTTTAAATCCATACGAATTGATTCTTCGTTAACACGTCCTGCAGCTACCTCATGTAACTCCGTCAACATTGTATGATACGATTGCTTATCAATTAATGTAATTTGAACATCTTTGTTCTTCTTGAATTTTTTGGCTAATTTCTTAGCTGTAAGGACACCTGCATATCCTCCACCAAGTACTACTACTTTCTTCATGAAACTCCTCCTCAAATAACCACGCTTTCTTTATAACCTCTCACCGTCATCAAAAAAGTAACTTCCCCTAATACCATATTCAGTGTCAGCCCTTTATTTCGACACAATACTTTATTAAATAGGAAAGTTAATCTCTCAAACTAGAAATCCATTTAGTTCACTAATATTTTATCACATTTTTTCACAAATACAATCTTTTTGCTAGCCTGCTTATTTTCCCTATTAATATTTATCTATGACTAAACATCATTACCTCTGAATTAAATTTCACTTTTTGAAACTGATCTAGTTTTTCTTCGACAATAAAAGTAACATTTGCCCATATCAACTTTGCTCGAGCTATGTTAAAATAACAAAAAGGACTTTAACTTGAAATAATAGGAGGACAGTTTATGAAATATAAAACCATATCACTGACCATCATTTCAATGATTAGCCTACTAGGCGCTTGCGATGCAAATGATACTCATACTGAGGTACTCTTGCAATCAGATAATGTTAAATTATTAACGATTGAATCTAACGACTTGAGTACTCCAATTCAGACACTAAATGATGGTCATTATTTCGCTGAAGCGGATACTTATTCTACTGATGGATGGAAAAATATCGTTAACTTTGAAGTCGTTAATGGACAAATTGAAAGTATAACATTTGATGCGGTCAATGAACAAGCAACAACCTATAAACGAACTCTATCGATTAATGGAGAATATATATCGGACACTATTGATTCATCAGATCTCAAATGGCATGAACAACTACAATTAATAGAGTCCTATCTTATAAACGATCAAGATTATCATGAATTATTGACAGCGGACACCATTCCTACTATTGAAGGTATTACAATTGACCTCTCTCCGTTTATTGAATTATTCAATACTGCGATGACAGAAGGACCAATTGAAATAGGTCCTTATCAAAATGGACAATACTTTGCCGAAACAGAAGATAGTAATAATGGAATGAAACACACGATTAATATGCTAATTGAAAACGGATATATTATTGCTGCTCATTGGGATACCGTTCCTACTAACAATCTAAAAGCAGCTAATCAGGTATTAGATGAAGAAGCGTACTCAAAGCACTGGAATCAGCAAGCCAACCTCTTAGAACAGCATTTAATTGAAATTCAAGATCCCATGCAAATGACATTCAATGAACAAAATAAAACAACTGATGTCAATGGAGTAACAATTGAAGTCCATCAATTTATCGAACTAGCTATAAAAGCACTAGCTAGTGGTCCATTATTAGACTAAATTGAAAAGATAAGATTTTCACAAGTTGAAAATCTTATCTTTTTTTTATAGTCTAGAATATGATATCCTATTAAAGAGAAAAAAATGGAGGAGACAACTATGAAACATATGAAGCCCTTTTTGTTTGTCTTCCTACTTCTATTAGTAGGTTGTCAAACAAAAGAAGAAACACCAGTTGAGCCTGTATCACAAAATAAATTTTTACTTGGTACAATTGTCAATATTACGTTGTACGATAATCCTAAACAAGAGATTTTTGATGAAATTTTCAATGCGATTGAAGAAATTGAAACAATGATGACAATTAATAATGCAACAACCAGTGAAATTATTGAAATTAATCGTCAAGCAGGGTTAGAAGCAGTGAAGGTTTCTCAAAACACATTTGATGTCATTAAAGCCGGTTTAACATATTCGGAACTGGCAAAAGGTAAGTTTGATATTACGGTTGGACCATTAGTTAAGCTATGGGAAATTGGATTTGATGATGCCCATGTTCCAGAGGCTTCAGAAATCGAAAACAGTTTAACTTTAATCAACTATAAAAACGTGGAGTTAAATGAAAAAGATCTTACAATAAAACTAACTCAGCCCCATATGATGATTGATTTAGGGGGAATTGCTAAAGGATACGCAGCAGACGTTACCGCCTCTATCTTAAAACAACATGGAAATAAGCATGCCATCATCAACCTAGGTGGAAATGTTTATGCATATGGTGAGAAACCCAACCAAGCAGCTTGGAAAATTGGAGTCCAAAATCCCTTTTCAACACGTGGTGAGTATCTTGGAATTGCCAGTGTCAAAGATAAAACAGTTGTAACATCTGGAACTTATGAACGTTATTTTGAGCAAGATGGAGTTATTTATCATCACATTTTAGATCCGCAAACAGGATATCCTGTTCAAAATAATGTCATGTCAGTCACCATTATTGCTGATAGTTCAATGACTGCCGATGCCTTATCTACAACAGCTTTTGCTCTTGGGATTGAACAAGGATTAAATTTAATTGAGTCAATTTCTGGGGTTGAAGCACTATATGTTACGGATGAAAAGCAACTCTATGCAACATCAGGATTTCTAGATTACTTTCAATTAACTGACGATACATTTACCCTTGTACAATAAAACAAAAAAGACCAATACTTTTGGTCTTTTTTTATAGTTAAATTGTATAGAAAAATAATTAATTTGGGCTTCCGCCAAACCCATTTCAACCTCCTGTAATATACTATATTGTAATTGAATTACTGAGGAAAGGATGTTATGAGTTATGAATGGATATAATAGATGTGGAGGATATAAAGCTCCAATGATGTATGCAATGCCTACTATGCAACAACCAATGCCAGTAAAAACAGAGATGGTCAACGTACCTGAAGCATGTGAAACAAAAGTTATGGCTCCTCAAGTTGCACCAATGCAACCTGCCTATCCAATGCCAGCACCAGTTTGTGGACCTATGCAATTTGAAAGTTGCTGCCAAGTCGTTGAGCCTACTGTATGTTGTATGCCAGAAGTACACCATCATCATCGAGTAGAACATATCGTACCAGTTGTTGTACGCAATGTTCACCATCATCATAATCATCATGATTATGTAATCTGTAAACAAGAAGGAATGGAAACTCACCAATATGACCATGGACTCCGTAACGAAGACTGGTGCGCATTAGCCATGCAACAAAACTCATGCGGACCAAGAACACCAATGTGCTAATATAATAACACCTTAATATAAAAGAACGGCTTCACACCGTTCTTTTTTTGCTTTCAATAAACTTTTCTAATATCAAAGGAGTAACTACTTTACACTCTCCCCCAATAAAATCAAACTCATCATACTGAAACTGCGCGACAAAATAATCCTCATTTAGAACGTATGGAAGAAACAAACGGTCACTTTCCCAAACATTTAAATTCATAATTTCATTCTTCATCATCCAATGCAGTTCGCCTTCATCACACTCAGAAATTTTACCTTTATATTGCTTCGCAACATAAACATACATCATTTCTTCTAGTCCATTAAAGTTTGGATAATAACAAGCACCTATTAAACTAGGTTCAATAATCTTTAACCCAGATTCTTCTAAAACTTCACGAATGACACACTCAAGTGTTGTTTCATTAGCCTCTACTTTTCCACCCAATCCATTCCATTTCCCTTCATGAACATCTTTTTCCTTTTTATTACGATAAAGCATTAACACTTTTTCATCTTTAAAGATATAACATAATGTTGTCTCTAACATTGTTCACCTCATTATAAAAAAAAGAGGGAAAATTCCCTCTTTTAATCATCACAAGTTAATTATTTAACTTCGTGAATTTTCATTAAGTTAGTGTTTCCTTCACCTGCAGGTAATCCAGCAGTAACTACTGCGATTTCTCCAGCTTCTAATCCAGCGAAGTCTTCAGCAACTTTAGCAGCTGTAGCTAATAATTCATCAGTGTTTGATGTTTCAGCAACAACAACTGGTTGAACTCCCCAGTATAATGCTAAAGATGTAGCTGTTTTTTCACAAGAAGTTGCAGCAACAACTGGTGCAGATGGACGGTGTTTAGAGATTGCACGAGCAGTAGCTCCTGATTGTGTACAAGCGATAACAGCTTGAGCTCCTAAATCTTCTACAGTATCAGCAACAGCTAATCCCATAGCTGAAGATACGTTACGTGTAGATGAAGCCATAGCGCGAGCGATGATTTCTTGGTGATCTAAAGCTTGCTCTGTACGACGAGCGATACGAGCCATAGTTTCAACAGCTTCTAATGGATATTGTCCTGCAGCAGACTCTCCTGATAACATGATTGCATCAGATCCGTCGAAGATTGCGTTAGCAACGTCAGATACTTCGGCACGTGTAGGACGTGGATTTTTTTGCATAGACTCTAACATTTGAGTTGCAGTTACAACGATTTTTCCTGCAGCATTACATTTAGCAATGATTTCTTTTTGGATTAATGGTACTTCTTCAGCAGGTACTTCTACCCCTAAATCTCCACGAGCAACCATGATTCCGTCAACAACTTCAAGGATTGAATCCATGTTGTCAACACCTTCTTGGTTTTCGATTTTAGCGATGATTTGAGTATGAGTGTTTCCTTGCTCAGCGAAGATTTCACGGATAGCTAATACATCTTCTGCACGACGAACGAATGATGCAGCGATGTAATCAACTTGCATTTCACATCCGAAGATTATGTCTGCACGGTCTTTTTCAGAAATGAATGGCATGTTTAATTTAGCACCTGGAACGTTGATTCCACGACGGTCTTTAATGAATGCAGAGTTTTTAACTGTACATACGATTTCTTGGTTAGCTTGATCTAATTCGTTAACTGTTAATTCAACATATCCATCATCAACTAAGATTGTTCCACCAACTTTAACGTCGTTGATTAATCCTGGGTAAGTGATAGAGAATTTTTCAGCTGTTCCTAATACTTCGTTCATAGCAACGCGTACAGTTTGACCAGCAACTAAGTCAACTCCACCATTTTCGAATAAGTGAGTACGGATTTCAGGTCCTTTAGTATCTAATAATACTGCAACATGAGTTCCTTTTTCTTTGTTGATTTCACGGATTAAATCCATACGAGCTTTTTGCTCTGCATGATCACCGTGAGAGAAGTTACAACGAACACAGTTCATTCCTGCATCAACTAATTTTGATAACATTTCTTTTGATTCTGATTTAGGACCAATTGTACAAATCATTTTTGTGTTTTTGAAAGTTTGTTTCATATCCTAGTACGCTCCTTTTAAAATATATTCAATAATCTTACTTCAATAATTCATTCAAATTAAGATAATTGTTTAGCTAAGTTATATAATGTTTCATCGAATACACGTGGTAAATCAAGTGCTTCTAAAATATCGTAATGTGTTAATTTGTTATCACGAATTCCCACACAACGTCCACCTTGACCTTCGATTAATAAATCTACGGCATAAGCACCCATACGACCTGCTAAAACACGGTCAGCTGCTGTTGGAGCACCACCACGTTGAGTGTGTCCTAAAACAGTTGCACGAGTTTCAACACCAGTGCGTTTTTCGATTTCTTTAGCTAATTCATGAGCATCTGTCATTAATTCAGCTAAAGTAACGATGAAATGTTTCTTTTGACGTTTCTTACCTTCTTCAATCTGAGCAACAATTTCATCCATATTGATTCCTTTTTCAGGAACGATTAACTCTTCGGCACCGCTAGCAATAGCTCCCCAAACAGTTAAGTCACCACAGTGACGTCCCATGATTTCAACAACACTACAACGAGCATGTGATGCTGATGTATCACGTAAACGATCAATTGCATCGACAACTGTATTTAAAGCAGTATCGAATCCAATTGTAAAGTCACTACTTACGATGTCGTTATCAATTGTACCTGGTAATGCGATACAGTTGATTCCCATCTCAGTTAATTTTTTAGCTCCCATATAAGAACCGTCGCCACCGATAACAACTAATGCTTCAATTCCATGTTTTTTCAGTTGCTCTACACCAAGTTCACGAACTTCAATGTTTTTGAACTCAGGAAGACGTGCTGAACCTAAGAATGTACCTCCGCGGTTAATGATGCCACCAACATCACTATTAGTTAATGGTTTAATATCGCCTTTAACTAAACCAGCATATCCATTGTAAATACCGAATACTTCAATATTGTTAGCAATACCTGCTCTTACAACGGCACGAATGGCTGCGTTCATACCAGGTGCATCTCCACCACTAGTAAGCACACCAATTCTTTTTACCATAGTGTTCACCTCACACTAGAATTTTGATCATCATCCATTTAATGAAGATTATTCCTCACATATTATATCAATAATTTCAATATTTATAAATCTTTTTCCTATCGGTTTTCGTCATGAAACCGCTATTATTTTGCTAAGATTGAGATTTTTTTCATTATTTCGCATATTAATTCTTCCGTTAACCGCTATCACTTTTCCTAAAAGACTTTTATACTCACTTGTATAGACATCTGAGAAAACCGTTACAGTTAATGACATGTGTTCATCAGTAATATCCATAAATGCCATCAACTTTCCTTTTTTATCTCTAATTTCTCTAAATTTTTCTACAAATCCGATAAAAGTAGCTTGTGATAGATTAATATTCATAATGTCACTTGGATAATACCAGCCATTTTCCTGGGCAGCTTTTGCTAGCATATGAATCGGATGAGAATTTAAGTAAAATCCTAATAATTCTTTCTCACGCTTCATCATTTCTAGCTTTGATAAATCCTTGTGTAAAACTTGAATTTCAAAATCAGTCTCGAATAACCCACCATCATACTTTGAAAAATCTAAGATAGCTCCTAAATTATGATGTAGTGTTGTTCTATTATATCCAAACTCATCTAATGCTCCAACATCAATTAATCCTTCATATGCTCGCTGATTCATAAATCGTCTTGTCCTAACAACAAAGTCATATACCGATTTAAACAATCCCGCTTCACGTTCCTCAATTAATTGACGCGCTAAATTCAAACCAATATGCTTAATCGGTAACAAGCTAAATC
Source organism: Turicibacter sp. H121 (assembly GCF_001543345.1). Lineage (NCBI taxonomy): Bacteria > Bacillati > Bacillota > Erysipelotrichia > Erysipelotrichales > Turicibacteraceae > Turicibacter > Turicibacter sp. H121. Next base: position 559,991 of record NZ_CP013476.1, read on the forward strand.
GAATTTGATTTTCTTCAATCTGATAACTCAAACCACTCTTATTCACAGAAGGAGGTAAGATAGATAAGTTTAATTGCTTAGCTTCACGAATATACTGTGAAGTATGACGCTCACTTCCAATGACATTCGTTAAAGCAACACTCATAAAATAAGCGGGATAATGTGCTTTTAAGTATGCCATTTGATAAGCAATCATACTATATGCTACGGCATGACTACGATTAAATCCATAATTCGCAAACTTTAAAATAAGAGCATATAGTTGACTGGCAATTTCAATTGGATAACCTCGTTCGACTGCTTTAGCCACAAACTTTCGCTCTTCTTCCTCTAATACATCCTTTTTCTTTTTCGAAACTGCGCGTCGTAAAACATCAGCTTCTCCTAATGTATAGCCAGAAACGACATTGGCAATTTGCATAATCTGTTCTTGATAAACAATGATTCCATAAGTGTTATGTAAGATACCCTGTAAACTCGGGTGATAATAATCTACTGGCTGTTCATGATGTTTACGGGCTGCAAAAAGAGGAATACTCTCCATGGGTCCCGGTCTAAATAAAGCATTACATGCCACAATATCTTCTAAAGACGTTGGACAAACTTTCTTTAAAACTTGACGCATTCCTTCAGACTCTAGTTGGAACACCCCAGTTGTCTGACCCTTCGCAATCATCTCGTAAGTCTTCGCATCATTAAAATCAATAGTCGTTAAATCAAACGTTGGATCAGACTTCTTCTTAATCAATGTAATGATTTGTTGAAGCATGTTTAAATTTTTAAGTCCTAAAAAATCCATCTTTAATAAACCGATCGCTTCTAAATCCTCCGCTTCATATTGTGACACGTAAACTCCCGTCGGTCCTTCCATAATCGCTGTATAATCCGTTAAATCATGATCACTAATAATGACCCCTGCAGCGTGAATTGAAGTATGACGAGGTAACCCCTCAATTTTCATTGCTTCTTGATAAATCACTTCTAGCTTGGGATAACTTGAAAAGAACTCTCGTAACTCACGACTTTGTTCATAAATATCCTTTAATGTAACGCCAGAATAAATATATCCCGCTACTTTATTAATTAACTGAGTCTCAACATCATGAATACGCGCTAAATCACGCCAAGCGGAACGTGATTGAAATGTTCCAAATGTCGCAATCTGAACAACACATCTAGAACCATACTTAGTCTGTACATATTGAATCACTTCATCACGTCGATTATCTTGAAAATCTATGTCAATATCTGGCATGGATATACGTTCAGGATTTAAAAATCGTTCAAATAAAAGATTATATTTAATTGGATCGACATTAGTAATTCCTAAAACGTAAGACACAATCGATCCAGCAGCAGACCCCCTACCCGGGCCAACAAAAATTTGATTCATCTTCGCATACTTAATAAAATCCCAAACAATCAAGAAATAATCAGCAAATCCCATTTCCTTAATGATAGACAGCTCATAACTCAAACGATTTTTATGAACAGGTGACAGGTTATCACCATAACGTTTCATCAACCCTTTATAACATAACGCCTCTAAATAACTATCAGAAGAGGCTCCCTCAGGCGTAGGAAACTTCGGTAACAATTGCTGATGTAACGGAATCTTTACTGTACAGCTAGCAACAATCTCCTCTGTCATATCAATGGCCTGCGGACAATCAGCAAATAAAGCACGCATCTCCTCTTCCGTTTTAAAATATCGCTCTACATCTTGAATGTCAGTTTGACCAATCGATTGATTCTCTTTAATGGCTCTCAAAAACGTTAAAGTTTTTGCATCTTCTTTCCTAATATAACGTACATCGTTTAAGGCCACTGTCTTTAGTCCAACCCTTTCAGACCAATGAATCAGATGGCGAGAGACTTCATACGTCAGATGATTAACACGTAAAAGTCCAATATAGAGATGTTCAAGGCGCTTTAAATACTGATGATAATATCTATTTAAACATTCTTCTTGATGCTGCTTAATAGCAGAAACTAAAACACCACGTTCGCCACTCGTAATAACGATCAAGTTTGATGATTGTGCGATTACCTCTTCAACATCAACTCCCCCATCTTCTAGTGCTGTCAAAGAAGCTAACTTTAATAAAGTTTCATAACCTTTACTATTTTTAGCTAATAACGTCCACTCATCTTCAAAACCTTCACCTCTAATCTTCAAGCTCATCCCAATAATCGGTTTAATCCCTGCTTTTTGACATGCAATATAAAACTTTATCGCACTATGCATCGACCCTTCTTCGACTAAAGCCAATGACTTTAATTGATTTGAAGTGGCTAAACTCACATAATCAGCTAATTTGATAGAACTATTTAATAAAGAATAGGCTGACCGTACCTGTAAATGTGTAAATCCCATTCGAACCCCTACCATTTCTTCAAAATAAAAACATTTGTTCGCATCGATTTTAACATAGAAAAAGACCATTGGCAATTGTCAATAGTCTTTCCAAAATCATAAGATTTTATACACCAAAACGTTAATTTAATTCTTCAACATAAGTATGACACACTTGTTCTAGTTCATCCAATAATGCTTGACAATCATCCCATGTTTTGACTATCGCACCCGATGCTTTAGGATGACCTCCACCTTCAAATCGAGCGGCTACCTCATTAATAATCGGCCCGTTTGATCGAATATTGGCACGAATACGCCCATCTTCATTTTCAAAAAAGCATACCCATACTCGAATCCCTTCGATATTAGCTAATGTATTTACTAATGCCGAACGTGTTCCAGTCGTTAATCCATAAGAATCTTGAACATCCTTTGACATCTTAAAATAAGCAACACCTGCTTCACTCACTTCAAATTGACTTAAAACAACTCCTTGAGCCTGAACAATATTTAATGGACGGCGATATAATAATTCATGAATTTTATTACGATCAATTCCACAATCATATAAAAAGCTTGCTGCTCCTAAAGTGGCTGTTGTCGTATTGTCATATAAGAAACGTCCACTATCTGCAATAATTCCCGTATACAAATGTTGTGCAGCTTCTAAGGACATTTTCAAATCATATTGTTCTTTATTAGCTAAAAATAAACTGACAACAATTTCTGATGTCGCTGTTGCATCCGTATTTACATAATTAAGATCGGCATAGTCTTCAACTACTGGATGATGATCTAGCTTGATAAGTTTCGCACCTAACTTAAAACGTCCATCATCAATACGAGCTGAATTGGCAGTATCCATTACAAAAACTAATGCCCCCTCATACTCTTCATCCGTCACCTCATCCATAACTCCCATCCATGCAAGTGATGGCTCAGTAAAACCGACAGTTTTAACAAATTTCTCTGGATAATTCTCATGAATCAAAGCCGCTAATCCTAACTGAGATCCTAATGCATCTGGATCCGGACTAACGTGACGATGAATAATAATCTTATCAAAAGCGACGATTTCGCTCCAAATTTCATTTAACATAATTTCACCTCTAACCCGTTTATCATGATTAAATTATAACATAACTAAACATAAATTGACGTTTTAATCCCTTAGCTATCAAAAAAAGCGAGATTCTTTATAGAATCTCGCTTTTTGTTATTTATATGAATTACTTAACAAATGCGTAAGTATCTTTTGCGATCATTAACTCTTCATTTGTTGGAATCGCAAACACTTTGATTTTTGAATCAGCCGTTGAAATTAACGCTTCTTCTCCCATTACGTTATTTGCTTGCTCATCTAATTGAATTCCTAAAGCACCTAAACGCTCAACAACTGCTTTACGAACTGGAATAGAATTTTCTCCAATACCTGCAGTGAACACAATAGCATCTACACCGTCTAAGTATAAGAAGTAAGATCCGATGTAATCGCAGATACGTTTAATATATAAATTAAACGCAATTGTTCCGCGCTCATCACCTTCTGCTACTAATTTTAAGATATCACGCATATCTGAAGAAACCCCAGATACTCCATATAACCCTGACTCTTTATTTAACGCATTAACCGCTTGATCAATTGTTAAATTTTCTTTTTCCATAACAAATGGTAAAACAGCTGGATCGATATCACCTGAACGAGTTCCCATCATAATTCCTGCTAATGGAGTGAATCCCATTGTTGTATCAACTGAGTGTCCACCTTTAACTGCTGATAGAGAACCACCGTTACCAATATGAATTGTGATAAATTTAGTATCGGCTAATGGTTTTTCTAATAACTCAGCACAACGCTCTGCTACATATTGGTGAGAAGTTCCGTGGAATCCATATTTACGTACCCCATATTTTGTATACCAGTCGTATTTTACTGGATATAAGTAAGCATCTTTTTTCATTGTTTGATGGAATGCTGTATCGAATACCGCTACAGAAACTGCATGTGGTAATTCTTTCATGAATGCTTTAATTCCTAAAGCATTTGCAGGGTTATGAAGTGGCGCTAACTCTGATAAAGCTTCAATTTCTGCTAACACTTCTGGTGTCACAACTACTGAGCGATCGAATTTCTCTCCACCATGAACCACACGGTGTCCAACTCCACTAATTTCATCGTAGCTAGAAACGATTTTTAAATCTAATAAAGCTTCTACTAATAATTGAACCGCTACACTATGATCTTTAATTGGTAATACTTTTTCAATTTTTTGATCTTCAAATTTGATATTGAAAACTCCGTCTTCAAATCCGATACGCTCAACTAACCCTTTAGTGATTACTGTTTGAGCTGGCATCTCTAATAATTGAAATTTTAATGATGAACTTCCTGCATTGACTGATAAAATTTTAGTCATGACCATACCCTCCATTTTATTTGTTAAGTTTAATCCAATTTTCAATACGAGTTAGCATCTTATTAAATTGATGCGGATCATTGAAGTTTGGTAATTGTGCAATTAACACTTCATTAACTGGTTTAACCTGTTCCCCATTTTTTTGTACAATAAATAAGCTTTTTCCAAGCTCATCTTGTTTAAATAGAGTTGTCGGTAACTGTAATAAAGCTTGAATATTTGCTTTTGATGTCAGTAACTGATGAAACGCATGTGACTGAGGTTGACTAAATAAATCATTTGGAATGACGTAAAAGGCATACCCACCTGGTTTTAAATAATTTAAATGGTTCTCAATTAATAAATACGGTAGATAGTTGATCCCTTGAGCAGCTAACGTTAATCCTAATTCATTCATTTCTTCCTGTGATAAGTCTCCCTCAGGTAAATCTCCTATAATTAAATCGAGCGGATCGATAAATAATGGTTTTAACGAGCTTTGTTGATAAAACTGAACCGCATATTCTTGCATATCAGAAAGTGTACATGCAATTTTTAATAAATCATTATTGACTTCGACTCCATAAATCTCCTGTGGTTCAGTCCCTAAATGATTTAAAACAGCCGTTAATAAATTTCCAGTTCCTACTGTTAAATCACCTAGACGAACTTCATTAAAGTTTTTAACAAACTTAGAGATTAAATACCCCAAAATAAGAGCTATTGAATCTGGTGTCATAATCGCATTGGTTAAACGTTCTGATTTTAGTCCTTTCAAAATCGCTAATTGAAGCGCTTTTCTAATTTCCTCTTGCGTAAACTCTAACCCCTCTAATGTTGCATAATGTGTTTGCAAAGCTTTCTTTGACTCTTCATTTATTGATTGGTTAATCTCTTGCGACATGATATTTTGACAAGATTCACACATCGCATGTAAATAACTCATCTTAAGCTCTGAGCTAATGATCATCGAGGTTTCATCTACGAGATCAAATAGTTGTTCAATTACTTCAGGTCTAAGCACTAAAAATCACCTCTTCATGATATACACATTGATTTTACTACAACTTAAAGCCAATGTCACTGTTTTACTCCAAAAAATGTTATAACGTTTATCTTATTTTGGAGTTTGTGAAAAAGCGCTTAAACTTAAACCTCAATGAGTTTCTTCGGCAGCCCATACTCTTAATTCATCTAGATGTTTTTTTTAAAAAAGTTGCATTAGATATTTTGGGTGGTAAAGACATTCTTATTAACAACGATTTTTCTAATTTAATCTATTGTCACTTTACCGTATCATGACTAATTGAATTTCAACACGTTTGTCTAACAGAGCAAAAAAATGAGTAAAACGGCTGTTTTACTCATTTTTTCCTTCCATTCCTTGAGATGATTTAATTCCTGATTTATCAAATTCATTCATGATACTATTAATGACTTTAGGTGCTTGATCTAATAATCGTTCATATAAAGAGGTACGTTCCTCAATATGCTTTAATTCGACACCTGATTGATTTACGACTAAGAAAGCAATTGGTGTAATGGAAACTCCACCTCCACTTCCACCTCCAAATGGGGGTTGATCATTAGATGATGTTTTACGTTCCGCTTCAAATTCACTACCACCCGCTGCAAATCCAAAACTCACTTTTGAAACTGGAATAATAGTTTCTCCATTTTCAGTTTTCACTGGATTCCCAACAATCGTATCAACGTCCACCATCTGTTTAATATTTTCCATGGAGATTTTCATCAAATTATGAATTGGATGTTCAGCCATGATATCATTCCTCCTCTAACTTAAGCATTTGTTTAATCGTTAACAATTCTTTAAAAGATAATAAAAGAACAATTATAATATCAACGATTCGAAACGAGAGTATACATGAGAGATTTAGGAAAATCGAATTTCCACTAAACTTGCTTGTCACATCAAAGTGATACGAATCAATTTTTTTCACATAACGCTCAATAAACCGATAAATATTTGCTTGAACGCCCCAAATCACTCCAAGTAGACATCCGGTTGTCATCGCGTCATCTAAACTAAACTCAACAACCGAGTCTAATTTCTGAATTCTAATTTTTGTGGTTAGCCGGATAAGAACGGTTCTCGCCTCTTTTAAAATCACCTTTCCTCGGTGAATCATTTGCTTAATCTCCTTGAAATCTAATTTCTGCTTCACCGTCTTCTCTTTAACCTTTTCTTTTTTCTTAACGGTCACTTTTTCAACCTTTCGTCCTTTTGTTTCAGGTTGTTCAACCGTTAGCACTTTAGATTTCACCTTAACTTTAACGGCTTCCTTTACTTCAGTCTTTGTAGCTTTCTCTTCTGCTACCTTTTTAACTTCATGAATTTGTTGACTTGCCTCTTCTTTCATCGACTCACTTAAGACATCCTCAACATTGACTCGATATTTAAACCATAAATATCTTAGTTCAATCCATCCATATTGATTTTGAACAAAAATTTCTATTTTAATTCTAATGAATAATAACAGAATGATAATCCCCAAGAATACTAACAAAAAATAACCAATCCATCGCATAATCTAATCCCCTTAATTTAGTCTTTTCTGATAGTATGCTTCAAATAAAAAATTTTATTCCTGCCTTTCACTCCCCCCCCTCCCCTCTAGCAAAAAAAATCGCTAGCACTACTGCTAACGACTTTTCCCTTATTCAATAAATGACATATGATACTCTTTAAACCAAACATGAAATTGATATAAATAAGCAATTAATTGAGGTTGAGTCATTAATTGTCCAAACCATGGACGCGTAATAATTTCTTCATTGGTATTCGCAAGTGCCCATAATTTTTGCTCATCAAAAATCTCATGTAAAATTGAATCAGAATCACTCAATGCTTCTCTTAACAATGTTTGAATTAATTCAGTATAGTGAGGGTTATGTGTTTTTGGATACGGATTTTTTTTACGATATAACACCTCATCAGGAAGCACCCCCTCTAATGCTTTACGTAACAACCCTTTTTCCATTCCATCATAAAATTTCATCTCCCATGGAATATTGTATAAGTATTCCATCAAACGATGATCCGCAAATGGGACACGAACCTCAAGACTCGCTCCCATACTCATCCGATCTTTTCGGTCAAGAAGCGTTGTCATAAACCATTTCGTATTCAAATAAGTTAACTGGCGTTTTTCATTATTTAAGTCACTATCACCCTCTAAAATAGGTGCCATCGCTACTGATTCATTAAATCTTTCTGTCGCATACCCGACCAAATCTAATTTTTCTTGCCACTCTGGTTTTAATAACGTATTACGGATAGCCAAATCTCGAAGCCATGGAAACATTCCATTCATTGGTTCGCGGTAAAACCAAGGATAACCACCAAAAATCTCATCTGCACATTCTCCTGACAAACTCACGGTAAAATCCTCTTTAATTTTTTTACAGAACCAATAAAGTGACGAATCTACATCTGCCATTCCCGGCATATCATGAAAATGAACAGCATCCGTCAAAGCATCAGCCAAGTCTTGATTACTAATGACACAATAATGATGATTTGTATGATTTAAATCGGAGATTAATTTAATAAAATCATTATCTTGGGATACCGTAAAATCTGTTTTTTTGAAATATTTTAAATTATCTTCATAATCAATAGAAAACGTATGAAGATTTTTCATTTGACTTGCCGCAATCGCGGTAATCGCAGATGAATCAATACCTCCTGATAAAAAAGTACACAATGGAACATCAGATACTAATTGACGCTTAATCGCATCTAATAAAATTTCTCTCGTTTTAGCAACAGTTGTTTCAAAATCATCTTTATGCTCGTTAGCTTCAAGCTCCCAGTATTGAGTCAATTCAACATGACCAGCCGAAACTTTCATATAATAACCTGGTTTTAACTCTTCAATCCCTTTATATAATCCATGACCTGGTGTATGAGAAGGGCCAACCCCTAATAGTTCTTTAAATCCTTCTAATGTTATTTCATTTTTGCGCGTATACTGTAAAATCTGTTTTTGCTCTGATGCAAAAATTAATCCGTCTGGTAATAAACAATAATATAAAGGTTTTACCCCCGCACGATCGCGCGCGACATACAAACTCTGATCTTTACTATTCCATACGGCAAATGCATAAATCCCATTTAATTTTTCAACTACTTTTTCTCCAAAACACACATACGCTTTTAACAATACTTCTGTATCTGAATGACCTTTAAATGTATAACCTGCCTCTAATAACTCTTGACGAATTTCCTCTGTATTATATAGCTCACCGTTGTATACCATTGTATAATGATGAAACGCCATTGGTTGTTTTCCTTGCTCAATATCAACGACTGATAAACGACGGTGTCCTAAAAATACATGTTTATCATAAAAGTTTCCACCTTCATCCGGTCCACGATGTAAAACAGCTTGCACGCAACTCATATCATAAGGTGTCTTCACCTCATTCAATTGATAATTAACGACTCCAAAAATTCCACACATCTCTACATCACCTCATCAAAATCTCTTTAGTGGGATAAAATAAAAATAATTTGTACGACATATCCTATGCAAAAACCTACGAGGTTGAAACAAGTTTTCACTTCTGTTAATATATTTTTATATTTACAAGAAAGGACATTTTCTCATATGAAACGTCTAATGATTAAAATGATTCGTTTTTATCAAAAATATATTTCTGTACAATCGGCTCCAAGCTGTCGCTTTATCCCAACCTGCTCTCATTATGCCATCGAGGCCATCGAAATACATGGTGCTATTAAGGGTGGTTATCTAGCAGCTAAGCGAATTTTACGTTGTCACCCATGGGGAAAGATGGGCTATGACCCTGTTCCACCGAAATGCTGCAAACATCATAAAGAGAACCTTCGTTCTCAAAAGTAAACTATTTTTTATTTGAATAATTGACATAAAACAACAGGATTGCTATACTCATAACATTGTAGAGTTCAATTGATTAAAGGAGATGAAACGATGGATTTAATTACAATCTTTGAGTATATTGGTTTATTTGTATTCGCGGCATCCGGAGCCATTTGCGCCATGGAAAAGAAAATGGACCTATTCGGAATTTTAATTTTAGCAACTGTAACTGCCATTGGAGGCGGTGTCATTCGAGATGTCGTCACTGATGTTGGAATCCCCGTCTTTTTTTCCAACTATCAATACTTATTAGTGATCATAATTGCAACCTATTTAGTCATCTTATTTCGTGGACAAATAAAATGGAGAAATTCATTTATCATTTTAGATGCGCTCGGTTTAGCCGTATTTACTATTGCAGCGGGAATGAAGGCCATTGAATCTAATTATAATTTTATGACTTTCTTATTTGTCTCTGTCATTACAGCAGTAGGTGGTGGAGTTATTCGTGACGTCTTAGCTCAGCGAGTTCCTACCATTTTAAAACGCGAAGTTTATGCTGTTGCTTCTTTAATAGGAGCAATCTGTTTTTGGTTTATTCATCCAATACTAGGAATAACGCTAAGTTCGTATTTATGCTTAGGATTAATTTTGTTTATTCGACTTATCACGCTCTATTATCATATTGAACTCCCTTATGCAGATAAAGAAGAAATTCATTTCTAACCCGATTACATGATAAATCGGGTTTTTTCTTTGCTCTGAATTTAAAACACGGTATAATAGTTCTATAATTTTAGAAATGTAGTGGTGATAAAGTTGAATTTAATGACAATTGAAAATATAAGTAAAAGCTACTCCGTTAAAACATTGCTCAAAGATATTTCATTTGGAATCAGTGAAGGAGAAAAAATTGGAATTATCGGAGTTAACGGAACAGGGAAATCAACTCTTTTAAAAATTATTGCTGGTGTTGAAACACCTGAAACAGGAAAAATTACAAAAGGAAATCGTGTTCGCATAGAATACCTCTCACAAAACCCACACTTTGATGAAGAAGCAACCGTTTTAGAGCAAGTCTTCAAAGGAAATTCTCCTGAAATGAAGCTATTACGTGACTACCAAGAAATTCTTGATGTCTTACAAAACGAATATAATGACGAAATCAATGAACGTTTATTAAAGCTACAAGATCAAATCGACCGCTTAAACTTATGGGATTTAGAAAGCGAGGCCAAATCTGTTTTAACTAAACTTGGAATCACGAATTTCTCACAAAAGGTGAAAGAACTATCAGGGGGACAACGTAAACGTGTCGCTCTTGCTTCAGCTCTTATCACACCATGTGAATTATTAATCTTAGATGAGCCTACCAACCACTTAGATAACGAAACGATCACTAAATTAGAAGACTACTTAAATGGACGTAAAGGGTCACTCTTAATGATTACCCATGACCGTTACTTCTTAGATCGTGTCACAAACCGTATCATTGAATTAGATAAAGGAAAATTATATAGCTACGATGGAAACTATTCATTATTCCTTGAAAAGAAAATGGAACGTCTTCAATTAGAAGCAGCTATGGAAGATAAACGTCAAAACTTATTAAGAAAAGAATTAGCCTGGGTACGTCGTGGGGCACAAGCACGTTCAACCAAACAAAAAGCTCGTTTGCAACGATTTGACGAACTTAAAAATCAAGAAAAACCAACTACCCAAGAAAATCTTGATATCTCAGTTGCTTCCACGCGTCTTGGTCGTAAAATCATGGAGTTTAACCACGTCTCTAAATCTTATGGAGACCGTTGCCTCATTCAAGATCTTGACTACACACTAGCAAGAACGGATCGTATCGGAATTGTTGGACCAAATGGAATTGGAAAATCCACATTAATCAATTTAATTCGCGGAAAAATTAAACCTGATTCAGGAACCATTGATATTGGAGAAACAGTTAAGATCGGTTGCTTTGCTCAAGAAAGTGAAGAAATGAAACCAACCATGAGAGCTATCGATTATATTAAAGAGAAACGTGAATATATTGAAACAGCCGATGGAACCCGTATCACGGCTTCACAAATGTGTGAACGTTTCTTATTCGACGGACATCTACAATATTCTCAAATTGGTACTTTATCAGGGGGAGAACGTCGTCGTCTATACTTATTACGTATTTTAATGGATGCACCAAACGTCTTACTACTAGATGAGCCAACCAATGACTTAGACATCGATACATTACGCCGCTTAGAAGACTATCTTGACGAATTTAACGGAATTGTGATTACCGTTTCTCATGACCGTTACTTCTTAGATCGTATCTGTAATAAAATCTTTGCCTATGAAGGAAACGGGCACATCACTATTTATACAGGTAACTACAGTGATTACCTTGTTTTTCAAGAAGCTAACGCTTTAGCTCAAGAAGCTGCACAAGAAGAAGTTAAAGTTAAAGAAACACTAAAAGCAAAGCCACGTCTTGAGAAAAAAATTAAATTTACCTTTGCTGAGCAAAAAGAATTTGAAACGATTGATGATGAAATTGCTGAGCTAGAAGAAAAAATCTCACAATTAGATGAACAACTCGTTCAATACGCCACTGACTACGTTAAATTACAAGAAATTATGTCAGAAAAATCAGTCGTTGAAGAAACATTAGCTCATAAATATGAGCGTTGGGAATACCTAAATCAATTAGCTGAAGAAATTGAAAATTCTAAAAAATAAAAAAATACTCGACCAAAAGGTCGAGTATTTTTTATAATCCAAAGAATGTTGTAAATAATTTAACCGTAAAATCGTGATCTTCAACTGAAGCTAATTCACGAATTGAGTGCATCCCAAGTAAAGGAGCCCCCATATCCATAACCGGAATCGTTAAAATTGATGATGTAACTGGACCAATTGTTGTTCCACCACGTACATCTGAACGATTATAGAATTTTTGATATGGTACTTCGGCTGTTTGACATAATCCTTCAAAAATTGCCATACAATGGCTATCTGTACTATATGAACCAGAAGCAGCAATTTTAAGTACTGGTCCTTTCCCTAATACTGGACGATGTGTCGGATCATGTTTTTCAGATACATTAGGATGAACCGCATGTGCTAAGTCAGCTGAAATCATAACTGAATTTGCTAAAGTACGATGCATTCCCTCACGGTCTTTTCCTAACGCTAATGTTACTCGTTCAATGATATTTGGAATGAAGTTTGAGTTAGCCCCTTGTGCAGTTAAGCTTCCAATTTCCTCATTATCCATACAGATCATCATTTTCGTTGCAGCAGTTTCATTACTTTCAACTAATGCTTTAACTCCAGCATAAACCATCCACATATCATCTAGACCGCCACATGAGATAAGCTCTTCATTTACACCTACTAAGCATCCTTTTTCATATTCATATAGGCTTAATTCAAACCCCATAATCTCTTTATAATCAACTTCTAACTCATTAGCTAATAATTTGACTAAATAGTTATCTTTTTCAAAATGTTCATTTACTAATCCTAATAAAGGTAAAGTATCCTTTTGTTTATTAACCTCAAATCCCTCATTTACAGAACGATTCATATGAATAGCTAAACTTGGAATAATTAATAATGGCTTATTAATATTTACTAATCTAGTAACAGGTTTAAATGGTGTTTCCCCTTTTAATGTTACCTTACCAGCTAACCCTAAAGGACGATCAAACCATGTATATAAAAGAGGTCCACCATAACCTTCAGTATTTAATTTTAAATAAGATCCTTCAATTACCATTTCTGATTTTGCTTTAATTCTAAATCCAGGTGAATCAGTATGGGCACCAATCATACGAATTCCATGTTCGATGACATCACCAGTTCCAATTTCAAAAGCAATTAATGCTGAATCATTTTTCTTTACATAATATTTTCCTTTAGATTCTAAAGCCCATTGATCAGCTTCCTTTAATTCAACATAACCATGTTCAGTTAAATATGATTCTGTTTTTAAAACACTATGAAAAGCAGTCGGACTTTCATATAAAAAGTCGATTAACTCTAATGCTGCTTGCTTTTTCATTTGATGATTCCTCCTATTCATGACTCAATATTATTCATCATAACACTTTTTCGAAAAATAGGCAAATAGAGACAAAATAGTGCCAGCTAGAAATACACAGAAAAATAAGAGTACTTATCTATAGAATTAGATATTCTAAAGTTTTGAATACTCAATAAATAAAAAAAGACTAGTACTTATTACTAGTCTGACATATATCAATATAAATTAAAAAAACTCCATACGGAGAATTAAGTACTATTCAAATGGCGGTCCAGACGGGAATCGAACCCGCGATCTCCTGCGTGACAGGCAGGCATGTTAACCGCTACACCACTGGACCTTTTGGTTGCGGGGACAGGACTTGAACCTGCGACCTTCGGGTTATGAGCCCGACGAGCTACCAACTGCTCCACCCCGCGATGTGATTAATGGTGGCTTGGGACGGAATCGAACCGCCGACACAAGGATTTTCAGTCCTTTGCTCTACCGACTGAGCTACCAAGCCAAATTGGTGCCTAGGGCCGGAATCGAACCGGCACGGGTGTCACCACCCGCAGGATTTTAAGTCCTGTGCGTCTACCAGTTCCGCCACCCAGGCATTTCGTTTATTTCAAGGCACGCGCCTATTTTTTAAAAATGGTGTCCTGCAGAGGACTCGAACCTCTGACCCTCTGATTAAAAGTCAGATGCTCTACCAACTGAGCTAGCAGGACTTTTTTATGGTGGAGGATGACGGGCTCGAACCGCCGACCCTCTGCTTGTAAGGCAGATGCTCTCCCAGCTGAGCTAATCCTCCAATTAATGGTGGCTTGGGACGGAATCGAACCGCCGACACAAGGATTTTCAGTCCTTTGCTCTACCGACTGAGCTACCAAGCCTTTTTTTAAATGGCGGTCCAGACGGGAATCGAACCCGCGATCTCCTGCGTGACAGGCAGGCATGTTAACCGCTACACCACTGGACCTTTTGGTTGCGGGGACAGGACTTGAACCTGCGACCTTCGGGTTATGAGCCCGACGAGCTACCAACTGCTCCACCCCGCGATGTTATATTTAAATTTAATATGGCGGAGGAAGAGGGATTCGAACCCCCGCGACGCTCTCACGCCCTGTCGGTTTTCAAGACCGATCCCTTCAGCCAGACTTGGGTATTCCTCCATTTTATCCATATTCTCTTTGGTAGCGGAGGAGGGACTCGAACCCCCAACCTCACGGGTATGAACCGTACGCTCTAGCCAGTTGAGCTACTCCGCCTTTTGTTGTTATTTTTTTATTGGTGGAGACTAGGGGGATCGAACCCCTGACCTCCTGCGTGCAAGGCAGGCGCTCTCCCAGCTGAGCTAAGTCCC
>NZ_CP013476.1:577500-955000 GCF_001543345.1 Turicibacter sp. H121
TTTTTTGTCACCGATAGCACGACTTCTTTCTCAATAATTCCACTTTCTGATGAGGCTCCCCCATCTTTTCCACCATGTCCTGCATCTAAGATTACAGTTACTGCTTCATAATTATCATTTAAATTATTACGATATTCCCCCATGATTACTGGAATAAAGCTTAAAAATAATACGACTAAAAATAAAATTGTACCAATTGATTTCCTCATCCTCATCACCTTTGTATTACATTATTTTTTTACAAGTGTATGAGATTGAGAAATTAAATATAATAAATAATCCAAAATCAGCGATTTAATTACTTTTTCACTATACTTGGGACTCCTACTGACGTTTTACTCGGGGGAACATCCTTTAATACAACAGCATTTGCTCCGATTATACAACCTTTTCCTAATGTAATATTCCCTAATATTTTTGCACCAGTACCTATTGTAACATTACTTTCAACAGTTGGATGCCGTTTACCTGTAACATCGCCTCTACCGACTCCACCTAATGTAACTCCATGATACATTGTTACATCATCACCAATAATACTAGTCGCTCCGATAACGACACCTGTTCCATGATCAATAAATAATCTCTTCCCTATTTGAGCGGCTGGATGAATTTCTATATTAAGACAACATCTTACGATGAACATCATTAATTCTGCAATAAATTTTAAATGGTGTATATATAAAAAGTGTGCAATACGATACCAAAAGACTGCTTGCACGCCAGGATATAGCAAGATAATTTGAATAATATTTCTTGCTGCTGGATCTCTTCTTTTAATAGATTCAAAATACTCTTTCACGTCGCCTCTCTCCTTTTTTACTTGATTCCTATTATTATCGTATGAATCCCTCGATAATAATTGATTAGTTTTAGCAGGAAAATTAGAGGATATAAAACTGCATAAATCCCACATAATATAATTAACTTTAACCTATAAAGGAGAATCAGATATATGAAAAAATTAGCAAACAAAGTTGCACTTGTTACATCTGGTACACGAGGAATTGGACTACAATGTGTTAAAACGTTGGCTCAGCACGGAGCAACTGTTTATATTGGGGCTCGTCGATTAGAGGCTGCTAATCAAATCTGTCAAGAATTATTGGAAAATGGCTATGACGCTAAAAGTGTTTACTTTGATGCGACAAAAACAGAAACGTATGAGACTATGGTCAAGACAGTTATTGAAGAAGCGGGCCACCTAGATATATTAGTTAATAATTATGGGGGGACAGATTCAGAAACTGACTTAGACCTCGTGTCCGGAAATACTGAAACCTTTTTCAATACGATGAACTTTAATCTCAGTAGTGTTTATCTGCCTTGTAAATTTGCCATTGAACAAATGCTTAAGCAGGAAAGTGGCTCAATTGTGAATATCTCTTCGATTGGATCAATCTTACCTGATGTAGCTCGATTAGGGTATGGCGTTTCTAAATCAGCTATTAATTCACTAACACAAAATATCGCAATTCAATATGCGAAACATAACATTCGATGTAATGCCGTTTTACCGGGCTTAATTGCAACGGACGCAGCTCTACAAAATATGTCAGACGACTTTATTCAATCGTTTCTCAAACACGTCCCACTCCATCGTTTTGGACAACCAGAGGATATTGCTAATGCTGTTTTATTTTTAGCTAGTGACGAATCTTCTTTTATTACCGGTCAATTGTTAGAAGTCGCCGGTGGTTTTGGGCTTCCTAGCCCTTTATACGGCGAAACTGTTAAACAATAATAAAAGGTCACCTTTCATAGGTGACCTTTTATTATTTCTTTCTATTTTCTAATTCAACAAGTTGTTGACGTTGTTGTTCTAATTTATGTGCTAATTTTTGATTATGTTCCATTAATTTGGCTGTGATATCTTTTAATTGATTAATTTCTTGATTTTGTTCTTCAATCATGTGTTTCACTTGTTCACGATGATCAGCTTCTACTAAAGCTGCTAAAGCTTCTTTTAAATTGTCTGCCATTAAGTTTTCTAAGTACCAAACAACTTCTTTAGCTCTCATACGATAGATTTCAGGTAAAACTGTTTTTTCAATTAAGGTAGCCTCTAATTCTGATAATTGTTGATTTAGTTTTTCGATTTCATCTCTCATATGATTAGCAAGTAATGAGTTTGGAATTTGTTGATACTCATAACTCATTTTAGCTTCTTCAATAACACTTTCTAATGATGGAATAGGAGCAGGCTTTTGCTTATTTAAATAATATTTAGTTCCTTGTTGATATAGTAGATAAAAAATAACGACCGTAATAATAAATAATAAAATAACATATAAGAAATTCACATTAAATATAATTAAGGCATATGATAATAGAACACAGACAATTAAATCAATTAAAATGGCAACTCCTTTAAAATCTTTCAGTTTCTCAATAAGTCCATTGTAATCTTGATGCGCTTTATACTCTGAGCTATCATAGTATTTTGTTTCTACTGCTTTTAAATGTTCTTGCTCTGTAGCTGCAATTGTTGAATCTAATGAAGCTTTCTTTTTATCTATCTCACGTTTTACAATTTCAATTTCATTAATCATTTCATCTGTTAACCAAAGATTAGCGATCAGTTCATCTTTTGATAAGCCGTTAACCTCGACCATTTATATCTCTCCTTTTATCTTAAAAACAGTCAGTATTTCATTCATTTTTACATATTATGTCATACTCGAAATTATAACAACGTTTAATTAAAAATTCAATCATATAGATAGTATAGTCGCTATTTAGGTCATTATATGACTATTGTTTATAAAAATATAAAAAAGTCTATATTTTAAAGGATGTGCCTAATTCATTTTTCTTCCCTTGTTATAAGAGATAGTGCCCTATTTGTCATATTTTAACTAATAAAAAAGACTTTCCCATCAAGATGAGAAAGTCCTATGTTAGGATTAGATTATTTTAAACGAGCTTCTAATTGAGCTTTTAATTCTTCGTTACCTGGTTTTCCAAGTAATGCGAACATGTTTTTCTTGTAAGCTTCTACACCTGGTTGGTCAAATGGGTTAACGCCTAAGATATATCCACTCATTGCACATGCTTTTTCGAAGAAGTATACTAAGTATCCAAAGCTATAAGCTGATAATTCTGGTAAGTCGATGATTAAGTTTGGAACTCCTCCATCAACATGAGCTAATAATGTTCCTTGGAAGGCTTTTTTATTAACAAAGTCAATTGTTTGTCCAGCTAAATAGTTTAATCCATCTAAATCTGATTCTTCAGCTTCTAATACAACTTCACGAGTTGGTTTTACTACGTTTACAACTGTTTCGAAGATGTCACGACGACCTTCTTGGATATATTGTCCCATTGAGTGTAAATCTGTTGAGAATGAAGCAGATGCTGGGAAGATTCCTTTTTGATCTTTACCTTCTGACTCTCCGAATAATTGTTTCCACCATTCATTGAAGTATAATAATGCTGGTTCGTAGTTGATTAACATTTCGATTGTTTTACCTTTTGAGTATAATGCGTTACGGATAACTGCATATTGATAAGCTTCGTTTTCTGCTAAGTTTGGATTAGCATATTCAGCACGAGCATCATTTGCTCCACGCATCATATCCTCGATGTTGATTCCACTTACAGCGATTGGTAATAATCCTACAGCCGTTAAAACTGAGAAACGTCCACCTACATTATCTGGAACGATGAATGATTCGTATCCTTCGCTAGTCGCTAATGTTTTTAATGCTCCTTTAGAAGCGTCAGTTGTTGCGTAGATACGTTTATTAGCTTCTTCACGTCCAACTTTTTCGATTAATAATTTTTTAAATACGCGGAATGCGATTGCTGGTTCAGTTGTTGTTCCAGATTTAGAGATAACATTGATTGAGAATGTTTTATCCGCTAAGTATTCAACTAACTCTTGAACGTAAGTTGAAGAAATATGATGTCCTACAAAGATAATTTGTGGTGCTTTACGTGTTGCTTTATCTTGTAAGTTGTAGAAATGATTATTTAACGCTTCAATAGCTGCACGAGCTCCAAGGTAAGATCCACCGATTCCGATAACTAATAATACATCAGAATCTGATTGGATTTTTTCTGCTGCTTTTTGAATGCGAGCAAATTCGTCTTTATCATAATTTTCAGGTAAGTCAACCCATCCTAAGAAGTCATTACCTGCTCCTGTTTGTTCATGAATACGGTTGTGAAGTACTTTTACTAATTCATTCGCGTATTCTAATTCATGTGGCGCAACAAATGATGCTGCATTCTCATAGTTAAATGATAGGAATTTTCCCATTGTGTTAATCCTCCTTGTTAACCCTTGCTATTTTCTCGAGTGAGTCTCGAATCCAAATGGGTAAATGTTGGGCTAGTGGTGCAAATCCACTTGAAGTCTCAAAGTCAGACGCCTTCATACGATGATATCGGTAATTATTATTTGCAACACCCTTTAAACTTAACCGAGCTTGATGATTATCCGAATTAAATTTAAGGACTTTTACATCAATATATTGACCGATGTTAACAAAATCACGGATATCTTTCACATATCCGTCCGACAGTTCTGAGATATGAATTAATCCATTACAATCTTCACTCAATTGGACGAACGCACCATAAGATTGGATACCAGTAACTTTCCCTCGTACGATACTCCCTTCTTTGATTTTCATCGTTTACACCTCAGTTCATACATACCCTTTCATTATATCATAAAGTTTTTTCCATATAATCGATATTGTGAATTTTTTTTACTTTGGATTTATTTTTTTATGTATCATCGGTTATCTACAGGTAAAAAATGTAATAAACCCTTTTATATTATATTTCTATTAGGCTCTTAAAAAGATTCTGATTGATGTGTTCTATGATGCATCAATCTTATTTTTATACTAAGACTCTAGTTATCATATTAAAATTTATTTAGCTAATTTAAAGAATACTAGTAACTCAAACGTTACCTTGCTATATCAATATAACATGATAACTTGTACAATTTAAACTATTGTCTGTTTGATTATATGATTAATTTCTAAACATAAGTC
Source organism: Turicibacter sp. H121 (assembly GCF_001543345.1). Classification (NCBI taxonomy): domain Bacteria; kingdom Bacillati; phylum Bacillota; class Erysipelotrichia; order Erysipelotrichales; family Turicibacteraceae; genus Turicibacter; species Turicibacter sp. H121. Next base: position 582,513 of record NZ_CP013476.1, read on the forward strand.
ATTCTTTTTAATCATCATAAAAGCCTTAGAGATTAAATTCATTCTCTAAGGCTTCTTTTCGTGATGCTCGATTCTAAGATGTTTTTATTTCATCATGGCAGAGCTATGTTTATGACGATGTACTTTTTCAGGATATGCATAAGCAATCGCTGCATTAATGGCAACAACCACTTCACCAAATCCTGTTGTAATCATTTTGATTTTTCCATCGAACGTACAAGCATCTCCCGCTGCGAAGATTCCGTTGATACTTGTTTGTTGGCTAATATCTACACAAAGTGCGTTTTTATCTAATTCTAAATCCCACTCTTTAATTGGTCCAAGAGATGAGATAAACCCATATAAAACGATAACTTCATCAGCATGCACTAATTTTGTTTCATTAGTTGTTACGTTTGTTAATTCAACAGCCGTGACACGTCCGTTTTCTCCAGTTAAGCCTGCAGCCACATATGGCGTTAAGATTTCTACATTTGAAGCTTTTAAGTTGTCAACGCTAGAAGCATGTGCTCTAAATTCATCGCGACGATGAACGATTGAGACATTTTTAGCAACTCCATCAAGCATTAATGCCCAGTCGACAGCTGAATCTCCTCCACCAAAGATAACAACGTCTTTTCCTTTAAAGGTTTCCATTGTTGAAACGAAGTAATGAATATTTGAAAAATCATTAGCATTGGCAACGTCTAATTTACGAGGTGTAAATGCTCCATTTCCAGCAGTAATAACAATTGAACGTGAATAATGGCATTCCTTATCCGTACAGATTTTGAATGTTCCATCTTCTAACTTTTCAACAGTTTGTACGTTTGTGTTAGTCACTACGTCAATTCGATCTTTAAACTGATCCATTTGAACTTTTAATTGTTCAATCATTTCACCTGCTTTAATTTTCGGATGACCTGGTAAATCATAGATGTACTTTTCAGGATATAAGGCAGCTAATTGTCCCCCCAGCTCCGGTAAAGCATCAATAATTTTTGTTGTCATTCCGTGCATTCCTGCATAAAATGCACCGTAGATTCCAACAGGCCCAGCCCCGATAATTGTTAAATCATAAATTTTTTCCGTCATCATCTTCACCTCTTTTGATTTGATTACTACTTGTATAGTCAGCTTGTATTTACGATATTTTACAGCTTTAACTTCCATGTGTTAAATATAAATTTCATTTCTGTTTATATATATAAGTCCCGATAAGTTTTTCACATCATGAAAACTTTAATCGGGACTATACACTGCCTTACTACCAACGTATTTTGATAACTAAGACTGATGATAAAAACATGAAATGCATTTTAGTTTATATATAGTATAACTAAAACCAACACTCAAAACAACTTTTTGACATTAAAAGTTCTAAATAACTCCTGCCATAATTCCATAGATAACGGCAACAAAGATTCCAAATAACGTTCCACAGAACGTTTCTAGTGGTTCATGACCTAACAATTCTTTAAAACGCTTTTGATAGGTTTCATCTTGAAAGACTGAGAGATTTCCTGTCTTCATTAAATCATCTAATAATTGATTTAACATTTTGGCATGTTGGCCCGCATGACGACGAATTCCCATCGCATCATAAATGACGACTGATGCAAAACAAAAAGAGATTGCAAATGCGGTTGAATCGATTCCATTAACGAATGCGACTGCTGTTGCAAGGGCAGCAACAAAAGCCGAATGTGAACTCGGCATTCCTCCCGTTGATAAAACAAGTGTTGGTCGCCACTCTTTTTTTGTAATCAAACGAAGTGGGACTTTAATAATTTGCGCTAATACATTAGCTAAAATTGCAGATTCTAATACATAATTAAACCACATTGTAGCTCTCCCCTTTTGCTAATAAGAAAAATTACACTTCCCGACGATGTGCGATTCGACTAGCGGCAGCTGCTGCAATAGCCCCGACTAAATCATCCATAAAGGTTTGACAACATCCTTCCGCTTTCCCTTTTTTATCAATTTCACCTAAAATTCCTGGTTTAAGCTTATCAATATAACCGTAATTTGTAAACCCAATCGATCCATAAACATTTAAAATCGAAAATGCAAGAACTTCATCGATTCCATATAAAGAGTAGTCATGATCGACCATTTCTTGTAACGGCTCTCCTAATAAATTCATTTCTGCCAATTCATCTAATCGAATGCCTGTTAGGACGGCATTTTGAACTTCTCGTTTTTTAAGAACAGCCTTGACGTTATGAAGGCAAACATCTAACGTTAATCCTTCATAATAGTTTGACTGTAGGAAATACGTTAATTGTGCAATTTGTTCCAGTGTTACGCCTCTCTCATTAATTTTCTGTATGACTAATTCTTCTAATGCTTTTTGATCCATCTTAAATTCATCCCTTCAATTATCATATTTATATGTCACACCCGCATAGATATAGATTAGATACTTATTTTAAAATTTGAGGATGATCCGAATGAAGGAGCTAATTAATTGGTATTATCAACTCCAAATTGACCATTTAGAACAATTAAACGATATCTATTATACGAAGTTAGGTGACCGTTACATTTATATTATATCAGTTGGAAAAGAGAAAAATACAATTTTTTTCCATCTTCTACAATTTTTACAGTATAGTACGCAGCAACGAATTCTATTATCAAAGGATAATACAACGACAGTGTTATTCGAGGGAGAACACTACTATGTGTTAGAGTCGACTGTCATACTACATGATTTTATCGACATTCGCACACTACAGATTCCAATCATTTATCCAGAACCGTATGCACTTGCCCCTGAATTAAAAGAGCGTTGGACAGCCAAAAATCGATTACATGAAGAACAATTGAACGTCTTAATCGATCAACTATCCGCAGATGACCGACTCTTATTCTTCGACTTGGCTACTTATTATATTCATCTAAATGAGCAAGCTTATACATTTATCAATGAACTGATAGAGGTCAAGTACCCTGTTTCTTTATGTCATATGCGCCTGACTCCAACCAGTTATAAATTTGAATGTTTCTGTCCTAAGCTATTGACTTTAGATAATAAGTCTCGCTGCTACTGTGAATATATTCGTCACCTCTATTTAATGAATCAGGATTTAGTTCAAGTCCGATCATTTGTTCAAATTGTGAATCAAGTTAATCCACTTAGCCAAGAAGAATGGAAGCTTTTATATGCAAGATTATTTTTCCCTACTCAGTTTTACGATGCATTATTTAGCTTAAGAGAAGGTGAAAAAGTCAATATTCCATTAATCTACGAGCAAGCACTTAGCTATGCTAAATTACTCTATCAATTACCATATGAAGTGTATCGAAGCAATTTAATCGAACTTCGTATTCCTGAATGGGTCAAAACGGAGGCATTGTCAAAAACTTAAATAAAATGGTAAAAAAAGAGGCCCTACTCGAATATAACTAGTAGAGGACCTCTTTTTTACTATTATGCTAAATATTCTTCAATATTTTCAACGCCAATAACACCAGGAACTTCTTCTAATAGAATTTGTTCAATTCCGTCTTTTAACGTAGAGTCCATTGAGGCACAACCAACACACGCACCTAACATTTGCACATAGACAATTCCATCTTCAAATTTAACATATTCAACATCCCCACCATCGCGTTGTAAGTAGGGTCTTAATTTTTCTAGAATTTCAACGATCTGTTTTTCTGTTTCGTTCACTTCGATCACCTCATTAGATACTAGTTAAATTATAAAACGTAGCCCTGAAAAAGTAAACAGATATACATAAGGAGGAATACCTTTGCAACCTATTTTTTTCACTAAATTATCGACAATTGGCAATAACTATTTAATTTTAAATTATCTTGAACAGCCAGAGCTCTCTTTAGATTATGCCAATTTAGCTAAACATATAACTAATCCTCGAACTGGAATTTTAGCAGATGGAATCATTATCTTGCTTCCATCTCAACTTGCTGATTTTAAAATGATTATTTATAACCGAGATGGTTCTCGTGCTAAAACATGTGGAAACGGATTACGGCTCATCGGGCATTATTTATTAGAGATTGAACGCTTTAATCAGCCTCAAATCAAAATCGAAACTGACGCTAACGTTTCCATTTTAACACATGAAGAGGATTTAATAACTGTTGATTTAGGATTGGCCCATTCACTCATCGATCCTTGTCACCCCCTTTCCCTAAAAAGTCAAGTGACTGACTACTGCGGGGATATTGAAACACCATATGGAATTTGGCAAGTAGATATGATTTCCATGGGAAATCCTCACTTTATCATTTATACTGATGATGACCACGAGGCATTTGAGGAAGAAATGGAACGAATTTCAAAAAATTATGATGTTAATGTTGGGATGTTAACAGTTATTAATTCAAATGAATTATTATTAACCACTTACGAACGAGGGTCTGGTTTGACTAGTGCTTGCGGGACGAATGCGGCTGCCGCTGTGGCGAGTGCAGTGGCGAGACGACAAGTGAATCCATATGAATTGATTACGGTACATTTACCAGGCGGTGATCTTTATTTAAAATGGAATGAAGAGGCACATCTTTTAGCAACCGGGCGTTGCACTAAAACTTGTTGCGGAACTTACTTTTTTGAAGATGAAAAAAAGGACTTTTAAAAGTCCTTTTTATATTAGAATGTATTTTTCAATTCCAGTGGCTACGCCATCTTCTAATACACTATCTGTGACTTGGTGCGCATAGGATTTGACTTCGTCACTTGCATTTCCCATAGCAATCCCGCATCCAACAATTGATAACATTTCGATATCATTTTTCCCATCACCAAATGCATAGCTTTGTTCAACAGGAATACCTAAATGTTTAAGTGCCGTTAGGATACCTGTCGCTTTTGTGTTTTTCTTTGAATAAAGTTCAAACATACGCTCACTAATGCTATGAACATAATCATATTCAGGGTTTTGTTCAACGAGTGATAAACAATATTCCATGGCTTCATCGTTTGGACAAAGCAGTTCAATTTTTTGTGTCTGAACATCTTCTAACTGATAGTCACTAACTAAATAGTTTCGTGAAACACCGATGTTATCAAAAAATTGATAATATTCTTTATATTCATCTTTCATGTACGAATAGCAATCGCTTTGTAACATGTACTGGATTTGACGTTGTTCGAATTCTGCTGTGGCATTTTTTACAAAGGTGGGATCAAGTGGCTCTTTATAAATGGTTTCATTTCCAATCATTACTTGTGCTCCATTGGTTAAAATATATCCATCAAAACCAAAAGATAAAATGGCTTCACTTAAAAAAGCATACGGTCTGCCAGTGGCAATGAAAGCATAATGACCTTCTTGTTGTAAGCGACGAATGGCCTGTTTGACCTGATGACTTAAATCAATATGACCATTGATACAATCAATGAGTGTTCCATCAATATCAAAAAAGATAGCTTTTTTCATATTTAATCCCCCTCTAGACATAGAAAAATCCCTCTCGGGCTTTTATTAAATTGTAAATTCTGTTAAGTCTTTTAAAACATGTGTGGGTTGTGTGTCATAACTCATCACTTCTTCTCGTGTTGAAACACCACCTTCGATATAAATGGTCGGAACGTTTGCATTAATTCCAGCTAAAATATCTGTAAAATAATTATCTCCAATCATCGCGACTTCTGCAGCGGGAAGGTTAATTAATTCTAATGCTTTTTCCATAATAATACGTTCGGGTTTTCCGATGAAAATTGGATCGACTCCTGTTGAAACAGAGATGACTGATGTCAAAGCCCCATTTCCAGGTAATAAACCACGCTCAGTCGGAATGGCAACGTCACCGTTTGTTGAGATGAATGTTGCTCCATTACGAATAGCTAAACAAGCTAACCCTAGCTTTTCATAGTTGATGTCACGATCTAAGCCAATAACCACATAATCAGGATTTTCACTGGTAATCGTTAATCCTTTTTCAACTAAGGCTGTTTCAAGTCCAATTTCACCAATCATATAGACTTTTGCATTTGGATTTTCATCGTAAATATATTGGGCTGTTGCCATTGATGGCGTATAAACTTGTTGTTCAGTGACCGGATATCCTAAGTCCGCTAGAACATCAGCCACCATTTGCGGTGTTTTTGTACTATTGTTTGTTAAAAATAAATATGAGATTTGTTTTTCGTGTAAAGCTTTAACAAATTCTAATGTTTCTTTAACGACTTTTGTTCCATGATAAGCTGTTCCATCTAAATCAATTAAATATCCTTTATACATAAGTCTTCCTCTTTCTTGCTATTTCTTCGATGTTGTCCATTCTTCTGAGTGTTGTTTTGGCACGATTTTTTCTACCACATAATACGGGCATCCATATGCACAATACTCAGCGATATATTCTGGAATCGTGACACATTTTAAATCTAAAGGAACGTTTTTACGTTCATTGTAGTAAAATCCTTTTAATCGAAGTTGTCCGCCTGAGAAATCTCCCACAATGACATCATATTTCTCTAAAATTTCTGTTAGTTTTTGATAAAATAATTCTTCGTCAAATTCTACGAGATGTGTTTTCACCACTTGATAACGATAACGACTCACAATCATCACCTCTTTTTTTACTATATAAATATTAAAGTATCTGTTACAATTCTGTATCAATCTGAATTCCTTAACCACTTTAAAGGGGGTTCCCTATGCTACGTAACAAAGTTCGTAGCTTTCCCCAATTGATAGGGTATGGGTCCCCTATGCCATGTGGCTCACTCAAAGAGTGAGATCATGGCTATCCTCCTCTGATAGGGCTTAAGTTCCCTGGCATTTTCGAAGAAAATGTTTCCTCAACTGCTAGGGTATGGGGTCCCTTATCCTACGTAACGAAGTTCCTAGCTTTGGCCAATTGATAGGGTATGGGTGCCCTATGCCATGTGGCTCACTCAAAGAGTGAGATCATGGCTATCCTCCTCTGATAGGGCTTGGGTCCCCTAGCATTTTTGAAGAAAATATATCTACCACTGGTAGGGATTTAAAAGTTTTTTGATGTAAAAACTTTTGTGGACTTATATATTTATCCAATAGTTTTATTTTATCATAAATGATCTAAAACCTCCATTATTTGCAAAGGCAAATATCGTCTCTTATTTGTGAGAGAATGTGACCTATTTGATGATCTTCATCTATCGTTAACCTATTCTAATAAAATATTCTCCATACCATTTTGTACGCTTTGTTCAGGAGAAGCATTTGGCGGAGGTGTCTGTGTTTCATTTGTTTTTCCTGATTCATTCGTGAATGGACTAAGAGGTGAAGCACTACTGCTTCCAATATAGTAGTATTGCGGTGTTTGTCCAGTAATCATTTTAATGACGAGCGGACTAGAAACAGTGACAGTCGTTTCCTCTGATTTAAAAGGTAATGTTACTTTTAATCTAACAGTAACTTTTAGTAAAATCTCAAGCATCGCATTATTGATGCCATACGGTTGAACACCTGTCTCGATGTCAGTCACTGCATTGCCTATAATCTTAGCTGAAACCGGAAATCGTGGCCCATATTCATGAAAAAGTGAGAGGTTAAACGCAGCCATTAAAGGGACAGAGAGTAAGATTCCATCTTCATACGGTCCGCCATAAATCGCATCTAATCCAAGTTCACTTAAATCTCCATTTTCAACAAGTAATAACTTCTCCTCTACTTGATGCGTCGCCGAGACGAGCAAACGGTTAAGTTCAGGCGTATTAATATAGACACTGCTGACATAGCCTTCATCATTTTCTTCAAAATGAATGACATCCTCTACTTTAAACGAGACTAAGTCGCTGCTCCCAATGGCTTCTTTTATAATTAAAGTTGCAATATTAACCGTTTGTTTTGAAGCATAACTCATCACAATTGTATAAATATTACTGTAAACAAAATGAGCTGTATAAATGAATCCCCCTATGATTGACATAGCAATAATTCGTCGTTTCCACTTTTTAAAATAATTCGTTGTTTTTTTTCTTCTTCGTGATCGTCTTCGCATTCGTTTCGTCATTTTTTACCGCCGCTCCTTCGTTGAATTTTTTACCAAAATAAAACCGGTTACACCAATAAACTCCATTGTGATTGCATCCCCCTAATGGCATAATGTAAGGGGTTCCCTCGAGGACCCCACCGCTAAACAAAATGAAGAAAGTCCTCAACTGGTGGGGCAATCATACATTTATTACGTGATTCTATTTTAAATAAAAATAAAACTCTTAGCTTTCCACTATGGGGGATATAAGGAGGCATCCTTGCATCAGTAATAAATGTATATTCGTAACTCGAGCAGGCTTGAACTGTTTTATCTGCAAAAGGAGTGAAAAGTAATGAACTTACATGCAATTTATCATCGACCAAATCAAAATTATGCCTATTCATACGACTTAGAAACGATTCATGTACGATTACGTACCGCCAAAAATGATATCGAGCAGGTTACAGTCCGTTTTGGCGATCCTTATCATTGGATGGCCGGTGGCGGAGGTGGAAACCTAAATGCCGAAGGAGCACAAGGTTGGATTAGCCACGAAATCAAGATGAAAAAAGAAGCATCCACCGATTTATTTGATTTTTGGTTTGCTGAAGTCAAGCCGGAATTCAGACGTATGCGTTACGCCTTCATCCTTGAAAGTGAAAAACAACGAATTTTATTTGGTGAAAAAAAAATCGTCCCACTAACTGATGATGACGACTTAAACTATCCTTATTTGAATGAAATTGGAAATTTCTTCTGCTTCCCGTTTTTAAATCCAGCTGATATTTTTAACGCTCCAGAATGGGTTAAATCAACGATTTGGTATCAAATTTTCCCTGAACGATTTGCGAATGGAAATCCAGCATTAAATCCTGATCATACAGTAGAATGGGGAAGTATTGATCCAAAGCACGATACATTCTATGGGGGTGATTTAGAAGGGGTGATTCAAAATCTTGACCACTTACAAGAGCTTGGAGTTAATGGTATCTACTTCTGCCCTATTTTCAAATCACCATCAACACATAAGTATGATACAACAGACTATTTTGAGATTGATCCACAATTTGGTGATAAGGCAACATTTAGAAGACTTGTGAAAGAAGCTCATCAACGCGGAATGAAAATTATGTTAGATGCCGTGTTTAATCATTGTGGCTGGGAGTTTCCTCAATGGCAGAATGTCTTAAAATATGGTGAACAATCAACATATAAAGACTGGTTCCATATTCGAAAATTCCCATTAATAGAAAATGACTTTGATCCATTAACACAACCAGGTGGATTAAATTATGATGCTTTCGCATTCGTTCAAAATATGCCCAAGTTAAACACAGAAAATCCTGAAGTTATCGACTATTTCTTAGAAGTTGGTCGTTACTGGATTCGTGAATTTGATATTGATGGTTGGCGCTTAGATGTGTCAAATGAAGTTGATCATACATTCTGGCGCTTGTTTAGAAATGCTGTTCGTGAAGTAAAAAAAGATGTTTATATTTTAGGAGAAGTGTGGCATGATTCACAGCCATGGTTAAACGGTGATCAATTTGATGCCGTCATGAACTATCCACTAGGAGATGCTATTTTAAACTATGTCGCTCAAAATAAAATTAATTCCTCACAGTTTGTGGTTGCAATTAATAAGGTATTGACAAACTATGCAAAAAACGTGAATGAAGCTGCGTTTAACTTACTTGATAGCCATGATACTCAGCGTTTATTAACAGTTTGTGGCGGAAATAAAAAGAAAGCTTTACTCGCCTATACTTTATTAATGACACAAGCAGGGACACCATGTATTTATTACGGTAGTGAAATTGGACTAGATGGTGGGGCTGATCCACTTTGTCGAAAATGTATGATTTGGGATAAGGACTCTCAGGACCGAGAAATGTTTGATTATTTAAAGCAACTTATCCATCTTCGAAAAACATACAAAGCTTTAAGTTCTTCTGAATTAGAATGGATACAAGCTAGTGATACTGGTTCTTACCTTATTTTTAAAAAACAATTAAATGATGAAATCATTTATGTCATATTAAATAACAATAACAAATCTCAACTCATTAATTTATCTTCTTTACCAGAAGGTGTGTATACTGAATTGTTGACTAACACAGAAGTAAGCATGAAGGCTACATTACCAGTGAAACCTTATACTGCTTGGATTCTTAAGAAAATTTAAGAATGTTGCGGGGAGAACAGATATGAGTGATAATTTTGAACGCAAATCGCTGAAGCAATTGGCATGGCCAATTTTTATTGAATTAACCTTATTTATGCTGATGGGCATGGTCGATACCTTTATGCTAAGTGCCTATTCAGACTCTGCTGTTGCTGCTGTTGGAATGTCAAATCAAGTCATTAATTTAATTGCGGTAATGTTTAACTTTGTTGCCGCTGGAACTGTGATTTTAATGTCGCAAAATTTAGGAGCAAATCATCATCAAAAGGCTTGTGAAGTTGGGATCGTATCCATCGGTGCAAACTTAATCATTGGGGTTATTTTAAGTATGGTGATGGTTGTTTGTTCCAAATATATTCTTGACTTTATGAATACACCTGATGAGATCATGAACACAACTGTCACTTATACAAAAATTGTCGGGAGCTTTTTATTTTTAATGGCCATTCAACCGGTTCTTAGTGGAATTTTACGAAGCTATGGCTATACAAAGCAATCAATGATCATCACACTAATTGCAAACATTATTAACATTTTGGGCAATGCCCTCTTTATTTATGGTTTATTTGGAGCACCTGAACTCGGTCCAATTGGAGTCGCAATTTCAACAGTCTTTAGCCGTTTTATTACCGTGCTCTTAATTGCATTCATCATTGTCAGAAAAATTGATTTCTCATTTTCAGAGCAATTTTTCAAACGTTGGCCAATTCAAGATATTAAAAATATTTTAAAAATCGGGGTGCCTTCTGCCTTAGAGCAAGTCGCTTACTCAAGTTCACAAGTTGTCATTTTGTCATTTGTGTCCTTACTTGGAACATTAGCAATTACAACGAGAGTTTATACATCCAACCTTTCAATGTTCATCTATTTATTTAGCTTAGCCATTGCTCAAGCGAATCAAGTTTTAGTCGGTTATTTTATCGGTGAAGAGAAGAATGAAGAAGTCTATAAACAAACTTTTAAAACCCAAGGGTTGGCCGTTGCTGTTTCTTTGATACTTTCAATTGTTGCTTATTTCGGTAGTGATTTATTATTTGGAATCTTTACAAATGATCCGGCTATTTTAAGTCTTGGAAAATCATTATTACTCGTAAATACAGCGCTTGAGATTGGTCGCGCCTCAAACTTAGTTTTAACGAATGCGCTAAAAGCAGCGGGAGACGTTAATTATCCTTTCATTTTTGGAATTGTTGGAATGTGGCTCATCTGTATCCCAGTTGCTTATATTTTAGGAATTCATTTTAACCTTGGATTAGTTGGGATTTGGATTGCATTTGCTATCGACGAATGTTTTAGAGGGCTGATTTTCACCTTTAGATTTAGAGGCAAGAAATGGACTAATAAGTCTTTCATTTCCTAATAGCTCATGATATCCATTGACATTGTGAAAGATTGTCTTTTATAATTAGGATAGAAATAACGAGTCATAAGGGAATTTAGAGGTGAAAAACTTTGGCGAATATTAAAGACGTCGCAAAGCTTGCTAACGTTTCTGTAGCAACCGTCTCACGCGTCATCAATAACAAAGGATATGTCAATGAACATACAAAAGAGTTAGTTATGCAAGCAATTAAGGAATTAAATTACGTTCCTAATGAAATTGCACGTTCTCTGTATCGAAAATCATCAAAAATTATTGGAATTATTATTCCAGATTTAAAAAATGAGTTTTTTAATGATATGATCTCCGGAATTGAAGAAGTTATTTTACAACATGGCTATAAAACAATGCTTTGTACATCAAGAGAAAGCCTTGACCGTGAAAAAGAATACTTACAAATCTTTTCAACAAATAAAATTGATGGTCTAATTTTATGTTCGAATTCTCCAGATATCGTATCATACATCAATTTGGATATTCCTATCGTTGGATTAGATCGTATTATTAGTAAAGATATTCCATCTGTTACAGCAGATAATTATATGGGGGGAATCTTAGCAGCCAATCGATTAATTGAGGCAAATTGTAGGAAGATTGTTCAGTTCAGAGGCCCTCAAACATTATCTCCTGCTAATGAACGCGCAAACGGTTTTTTACAAACCTTACAGCGCCATCCAGATATTCAAGTTCATACAGTAGAACTAGAATTTACTCCAGATACCAATGCTGAAATCTATAACTTCTTAGTCACTCATCCTGAAATTGATGGAATTTTTGCAGCAAGTGATATTATTGCAGCAAACTGTATTCGTTGCCTAAAGAAACTAGGACGCCAAGTTCCACAAGAGATTAAAATTATCGGTTACGACAACATTAGTATTTGTGAATTTACAGATCCAACGATTTCAACAATTGCTCAACCAATAGTTTCAATGGGGGAAATCGCTGCAGAAACATTATTTAAACTAATCAATAACGAACCAATCGAACAACGACATATTTCCTTACCGGTTGAACTCATCGAACGAGAATCTACCAAATAAAAGGTTGAAACAAACGTTTATCTCGCCGTGAAGGTTAACAAAAAAAGGCTGATGACTCTTTTTGGAGTCTACAGCCTTTTTTCAACTTTATAAAAGAGAGACTTATTGAAACTGGAATGAGTCCCCTGCGCTACGTAGTGAGGCAAACGAACTCGTAGCTTTCCTCCGCTGGTAGGGAATGGGTCACCTACGCTAATAGCGAGGTACGAGCTGTTAGCTTTCCTCCGCTAGTAGGGAATGGGTCACCTACGCTAATAGCGAGGTACGAGCTGTTAGCTTTCCTCCGCTAGTAGGGAATGGGTCACCTACGCTAATAGCGAGGTACGAGCTGTTAGCTTTCCTCCGCTAGTAGGGAATGGGTCACCTACGCTAATAGCGAGGTACGAGCTGTTAGCTTTCCTCCGCTAGTAGGGAATGGGTCACCTACGCTAATAGCGAGGTACGAGCTGTTAGCTTTCCTCCGCTAGTAGGGAATGGATTTTCAGTTGAAAATTTAATTAGTTATAGTATTAAAATTACTGAAGCGTTTAGACTAGACTATGTAGTAAACCTAAAAGTAAATAAACGAAAAGGAGTTATATCGAAATAGATACAGCTCCTTTTTGTATTCAAATAAAACGATGATTGATTAAATAATCTAACCCAGTTCCCCTATATCCTTAAACATTCATAGTTGTACCTCATCAACTATATAAGTCCAGATAAATTTTCTTCAGAGAAAATTTAAAGCCCTAGCAATTGAGTATACATTTTCTTCGAAAATGCCAGGTGACCCTTGGACGATAGCCTGCCTTGATAGGTAAAACATATCAGTATTTCTTATTTGCTACTTGAGATGTAGAATACTTATCTGTTTATATATAGTTGCAATAAAACTACTATTCAATCAAACTGAATCTTTTTACTCTCTCCAACGATTGTTCTAACTAATCATACTATTTTCTTAGAGAGGCAAGTCTAAAACATACGTCACTTTTTTAGCGATAGTCCCTCATTAAATGTTGAATTGACTTTCATTTCTTAAATAGGTTAACTAATAAAAAGCTGTCCCTTTCGAGACAGCTTTGGCTATATTTTAACGTGTGTATGTGTGTGTTTAAATAAAATTAGCGGATAACTTCTTCAGTTGTTACATCGAAGAAGTGGCATTTGTTCATGTCTAACGCTAACTCTAATGTATCTCCCATACGAACATCAGAACGAGCATCTACTTTAGCAACTAATTGTTGCCCAGCTAAAGTTGTATACAGAATAGACTCATGTCCTAATAACTCTGCTACTTCGATTTCAGCTTTATATTTTGCTTCATTATAAGTATCCGCTACGATTGGTTCATCATGAATATCTTCTGGGCGGATACCAAAAATGACTTCTTTATTATCATATCCTTTTTGTTTTAACATATTAAATTTGGCGTCTGGAATACGGAATTTTAAGTTATCTGCAATAAAGTAACCATTTGCTACTTTACCATGAACAAAGTTCATTGCAGGAGATCCGATGAATCCACCAACGAAAACAGTTTTTGGATTATCATAAATTTCTTTTGGAGATCCGATTTGTTGAATTACTCCGTCTTTCATAACAACAATACGAGAAGCCATTGTCATCGCTTCTGTTTGGTCATGGGTAACGTAGATTGTAGTTGTCGCTAAACGCTCATGTAATTTGATGATTTCTGAACGCATGGCAACACGTAATTTAGCATCTAAGTTTGATAATGGCTCATCCATTAAGAATACTTTCGCATCACGTACGATAGCACGTCCTAACGCAACACGTTGACGTTGTCCCCCTGATAACGCCTTTGGTTTACGATCTAAGTATTGTTCAAGCCCTAAGATACGAGCCGCATCTTTCACACGACGATCAATTTCCTCTTTAGGAATTTTACGTAATTTTAATCCGAATGCCATGTTATCATAAACATTCATGTGAGGATATAATGCATAAGATTGGAATACCATCGCGATATCACGATCTTTTGGCGCCACGTCATTCATTAAGACACCATCGATATAAAATTCCCCTTTAGAGATTTCCTCTAGCCCCGCAATCATACGTAATGTTGTTGACTTCCCACATCCTGATGGTCCAACGAATACGATGAATTCTTTATCTGCAATATCTAGATTGAAATCTGTTACAGATGGATTTGGATTGTTCTCATAAATTTTATAAATGTTTTTCAATTTTAACTCAGCCATTTTTAATTCCTCCCTCTTGGTATAGGTAAATTATAGAATGAAAGCGATTAACTTTCAATAAACAACTTGCACTCATTTTAATCATATAACTTGTGCACCTTGTATATAACGTTTACATATTACTTTTTAATTCGAGGTTTTTTATTAAAATATAGGCTACAATGGCATGTTTAAACTCTTTCACATTAAGTCCCGTTAATTGAATAAATCGTTCTAATTTGTTCATGAACGTATTGCGATGCATGTACAAGGCTTTCGCCCCCATCGATAAATTAAAGTTATTGTCTAAATAACACTTCACCACTTCCACAAGATCATAAGATAATCTTTCAATCTTTTGCGCCAATTGGTTAAATCCATCGTAATCATTAACAGTTAAAATCATATATTGTAATAGAAGTTCTTGTTGTTCCATAATAAGAACTTGACGATTTCGATACTTTTGATAGAGATTAAATTCTTTTAGAAAAGCCTCAGAGATTTGATCATCAATCAAATAATCGACCGTCTTATAAAGATTCGTATAATAATAGAAATCTTCGTTGATTGCTTTTGCAATTTCTTCAAATTCTTCCACGTCATATTCATTTCGTTTGTTGAAATCAAGAATCACACCATATTCACGATCAATAAATAAAACAATGAATTTCTCATTAAAACTTTTAATTAATTGATCAAATTCAATTTTTGTGTCCGAATCAAAATTATGATGGAAAAAGATAAATCGTACTTCATCGTATGGATGAACCATCGTCTCTAGTAATTTTGTCTTTCCATATAACAATAACTCTAACCAAAATAACCTTTTTTGTTGATCAAAATCAACAGAGACAATCTCATCAAATAATAAGGATAGCAATTTTTTTTCTGATGTCGGAACATTTTTCTTTATGCCAATCAAATGATTCCCTTCATCTTTGAACCAGTAATAATCATTTGGATAGTCCGGCATCTCATCAATAATACATTTTTCTTTATAAAGCTCTTTTATTTGTAAAAGCATATAACATCCCCACTTCTCCCCTCATAATATATATTAAGTATATCATTTTTTAGATGCTGACAACATAATAGTTTCGCCTGTGTGAACGATAAAAAACGATTTACGTTACTAACAAAGGAGGTCCGTTATGCCAAGAAGTATTACAATGGCTCAATTGAGTCAAATCATGAGTACGAATCCGGTCATTATTGATATTCGTGATCCTTATCAGTATGCTCAATTTCACCTTCCAACAGCGGTTAATATCCCCTATCAAACACTCGTCATGTATCCAGAGCGCTACTTAAATTTGCGAGATACCTATTATTTAATCTGCGCTCATGGGGGTGAAAGTTATCGAGCATGTATGATGCTTGAACCAGCTGGATATAAAGTGATTAGTATCGCAGGTGGCTATACAAATATGCGATACCGCTATTAAAGATAAAAAGTGAGTCCTCACGGGACTCACTTCTTTTAGATTGAAAAACGTTTGGGAAGGTCTGTTTGAAATTCATACGTTTCTTTTGTAATTGGGTGAATAAAGCTGACATAATAGCTATGCAATAAATGGCCATCTTCTAAAATTAGTGCTTGATCATCATACAGTGTATCTCCAATCAAGGGATGTCCTAAATAATCCATATGGACACGAATTTGGTGTGTTCGTCCCGTTTCTAGTTCACATTCAATGAGTGTATTTTCACCTTGTCTTTCAATCACACGATAATGCGTGACTGCATGATCTCCATCTTCACGAACCCCACGTTTGACGTTTCCCTCTTGCAATCTACCAATTGGAGCTTCGACTGTGCCTGAAGTCGTGAGATGACCTTTCACAAGGGTATAATATTTTCGTTTAATTTGCTTCACATCTTTTGTCATTAAATGATGAATATGACGATATTTCGCCACAACTAATAAGCCTGATGTATCCCGATCAAGTCGATTAACAAAATGAATCGTGGATTCAATTTTTTGTTGATTATAATAGTGAACTAGCGCATTGGCTAACGTTTCATATGGATGCCGAATCGATGGAATGGTCGGAATGCCTGCTGGTTTATTCACCACCAATAGGTAATCATCTTCAAAGATAATATCAAGTGGCAACTCATAAGGAGCTAATCCAGCACTTCGTTCTTCTGGCGGAAAAATAATCTTTAGCTCATCGTTTGTTTGTAAGACATAGCGAACCGTTTGATGCTCTCCATTCACTTGCAAATCTCCTCCACGATGCTTCGTCGCGACAATCGCTTTTTTAGAAATCTCTTGTTTCTTTAAAAAATTTAAAATAGATGTTCCGTGTTCTTCTGGTTTAATCGTGTAAGTTAAAGTCAAACTCATGTCGCTACTCCTATAAGAAATGTTGCTTGACGCGTCCCCAGAAAAGTCCATCACGACGTTTAATGAAAGCAACGGAACGTTCTGATAGGGTCACTTTAATTTTTTGAATATTTTGATATGATTCAGATAAATGGTCACGAGTAATCGTCACATCAGCAAAGTTTTCTGATTGAAGTGTCACGACTTGCTCTTGCGGAATAATTAATGGTGATCCAATTGTACGAAACACATTATTATTAATCGATGCAATTTCGGTCATTTGGAACGCTTTTAAGCTAGGATAAATAATCGCTCCCCCTAATGATTTATTATACGCTGTACTTCCCGTTGGGGTTGACAGACAGACACCGGTTCCACGAAACGATTCAAAAAACAAATCATCAATGGTCACATTTAAATGCTGCGTTCGATAAGCATTTAAAAGCGTCATTTCATTAAACGCATATAATTGATGGCAAACTTCACTTTCGGAAGCTACAGACTCACAAAGGACGATGGACAATAATGGATGGTGATTGATGTTTGAATGTTCTTGTTTTAAAAACTCCACAAGCTCATCTAACTCATCAGGTAACCAATCTGTGTAGTAACCTAAGTGACCCGTATGAATCCCAATAAATTTAACCTTCTCAATTTGATTCAGATAATGATGGACCGCATGTAAAACGGTCCCATCCCCACCAATCGTTAAAACAATTTCAGGTTCTTGATCATTTAATTGGATTTGTGCTTGTTGTAATTTTAACATAAGTTGCTCTTTGACTTGTTGAGACTGCTCACGCTCGTTCGCATAGATTGCTACTTTCATGTTAATCTCCTTTATGCTTTTTAATTAAATAATCTTCATTTAACGTCACTAGGCTAGCAGGCGGTTCAACCACTCTAAACTCATCGGATTGACGTTTTTCAAATGTTTTCTGTGCCTCCGCAATTTCATCACGAATCTCTGACATCTGACCATCCAACCAAGCAGCAGCTTCAGCAGCTTGTTTTAATCGGTCTTTAATTCCTTCTGGAATTTGTCCTTCATATTTATAGTTTAATGAATGTTCAATACTCGCCCAAAAATTCATTGCAAGTGTTCGAATTTGAAATTCAACCATAACTTTTTTCATGCCATCAATCGTTTCTAAATGATAATAAGCATGAATATGATACGATCGATATCCACTTGCACGTTGATGTAAAATGTAATCACGTGTCTCAACAATTTCTAAATCTTGACGTTTTTTTAATAACTCAACCACCATGTAAATATCTTCAACGAACTGACAGTTAATACGAATTCCGGCAATATCATATACTTTATCAATCTCCTGAATTGATAACCCCATACGGTCCAATTTATCCAGTATACTCGAGATCGTTTTAATACGACCATCTACAAATTCAATCGGAGAGTGTAATCCCTTCGTTTTATATTGTTGGCGGATTCCGCGTAAGTTTATTTTTAATTCTTGTAAGGCTAATTCATACGGCTCAAAAAAACTTAACCAATCCATTAAATTCACCTCTATTTCTTCACTTTGATTTAATCTGTTGTCTCTCACTCAACTTATTTTATAAATATTTTCTTCACTCATTGATTATATCATGTCTTTGCGTCATAATTAAATAGAGGTGAGATTGTTTATGTCTACAAATCTGGAAATTGAATTTAAAAACATGTTAGATGAAAATGAATATCATGAATTATTAAATTATTTCTCAATTCATGAAGAGCAAATTTGGACACAAAAAAATGTCTATTTTGATACACTATCTCATGATTTAAAACGCCAACAAGCGGCTCTTCGCGTACGAGTAAAAAATAACACGTATGAATTAACATTAAAAACGAAAGCAGAAGTCGGTCTACTTGAGACAAATCAAATGATTACAAAAGCAGACTACAAAACATTTAAACATGATCATCAACTCGTAAAAGGACCTGTTTACGATGCCTTAGTTGAGTTAGGAATTCATGTAGATGAATTACGCGTCATGACAGATTTAACAACCAAACGTGCCGAAGTTCCTTATGAAAATGGACTTCTTGTCCTAGATAAAAGCTTCTATGGTGAAGTGATTGATTTCGAACTAGAATATGAAGTTAAAGATTATCATGAAGGATTAAAAATCTTTAACGATTTATTAAATAAACATAATATTCCGACGCGTCCCGCTGAAAATAAAATTAAGCGCGCCACAGCCGTCGCTAAAAAATAGGAAAAGCTAGCTTCTAAGGTAGAAGCTAGTTTTTTTGTTGCAACCAAAGTTGACCTAATTGCTCATCCTCTATTAAATAAGGTTCAAGCTGTAAGTATAAATGTGGTTTCTTAATATATTCATAATAGCCAAATTGCTCACGAATCATACCAAACATAGATAATAACTCTAAATATTTTTTCAAACCTAACCATGTGTGCTGTGACTCTTTTAGTCGATAATGAAGTCTTAACTTTTGGCGGATTTCTGATAAAGTAAACACCTCATGTTCTTCATAATTAGACATGATACATAAAACAACATACGCCTGCCAAATAAAGAGTGGCTTCTCGTATGCAACCTCTTCAATCGGCCAGCCAACAACTGATGGTAATAAAGATAAATTAATTAAAAAAGGTGCACACATTCTTAAAAGACCATATTCTTTTCGTTGATAACCTACATATTTTTGACATCGAAATTCTTTCTTAATGGCTAACCATTGACTTAATCGCTTTTGTTTATACGCTTGTGGTGGGAAGAGTAGTTGATCTAACGATAAAAATTTCAGGGGAACAGCTTGAATCGTTCCTTCAACCTCTTTTTGATTTAACCAAACAAGATGATCAAAAAAAGTAAGAGTTTCAGTGAGGACATTAAAATGAATTAATCGATTTCCCTTTTGAAGCCGCATGACTTGATTTAATAAATAAGTGTGTGATCTTTCCTGAATATCACGGATAAAAATCCAAATCACCTGAATTCCTGACTGACGGTAATCTTTATTTCGCTGTTCAAAGAGCTCTGGTGTCATCAGACTTTTTTGAATTTCAAACACATATTTTTGCTCATTCCATTCAAAGTAAATATCTGCAATCCGATTAACAGCTGACAATCGATATTCAAGCTGTACGGAGGTGGCTCCTTGATTAATTAACCACTGTGATAATACGAGCTTGCTTAGCTGATGGGCTTCGCTTTCATGAGTATGACTATCGTAATCACAAGGAGTTATATGGGAAAAATGCGCCCTTCTTTTTGGCCCCTGTTTAAAAATAACAGGAGAGCCGCAATACGGGCACTCATAATTTGAACTAAGTTTTAGTTGTGCAAGTTCCTTTTTTGGAATTTGTGTTAAATCAACGAGTTGGTTATTTTGTTTTGCTGTTAACATATTGATCACCCACTTTAACTTACGCAAAAAAGGGTGAATTTCTTTTTAAAGCAGATATTGTTCATTTAAAAGATGAGTGACTTGATTAATCATAATATCTAAGACGCTTAAAAGTTGTTTATCACAACGTCCCGCATGAATAAACAGAAGTTCAATATGTTCTTTCATAAGGTTAGGTATTAGCGGGCAAGATTCTTCCATGATTTGTATAATTCGCTTTTCAATTGGATAAAATTGTCGATTAATCGCAAATAAGAGATCTAAATAGCTTTTTAAATAGTCATTTAAAAGGCTAGAAATATGAATTCGATCTCGACGTTCAAGGGCCCGTTCGAATGAAATGTAGTATGATTTAGAGTTTGATTTAAGTAAAGGATATTGAATTTGAACAATTTTTTGTCGTAATAGATCAGGATATTGCGAGGTATATTTTTGTTTCAATGTCGATAATTGTTCATGACGATCAAATACAATGTTTGAGTAATGAACAAAATAAGCAATACGCGTTGAATTATAGCGAGTAACACACGCTTCATTCATCACAGTAATAAGTTGTTTTTCAATTTCTTCAATATCTAGATAACATAAATCAAGTTCAATAGGGAAATCCCGAAGTAAACAATGGTCGGTTTGTACTTCTCCTGGACAGTCTAGTTCCATAGACTCTGAAAACTTCATTAAAATTTGATTTCTCGTCTCACTAGGAATAAATTCGGTGTAGTAGATATTTATGTTAATATCGGATAAATCATCTTGATAATTAGAAAATTTAGATCCTGCCATGGCAATAGCCGTCACTTGCTCAATACTTTGGAATTCAGCGATTAAGCGATGTAAAATTTCATTCACATTGATCATCTTGTTCTCTCCTTCCATTTTTCGAATTTTTTATGACATAATAAAAAACAACTATACATAATACAGATTGCTTAGTTGCTGTTTGTATGTTAAAGATCACTTATTACAATGTATTCATTAAATTTTAAAAATATGTTTGTCTGTTTTTAAAAATATTTATCTCTATAACTCTCTGTCTATGGATCAACTGGTATAAAAAAAGAAGTAATCTTTAACCTAGATTACTTCTCTTACTATTAATATATTAGTTTCTTTTACTTGTATTCTCTATAAAATTGTCACTTAACGCACGCTCTAAAGCATTAACATATGAGCAATTACAGTTATCACAATTCTTACAGTAGATGACATTGCGTAATTCACGTGGTAAGAAACAGCGAATCTCTTCGTCATTATATCCCACTTGTAAACGATGTTTATCGACGATAATAGGACGACGTAAAACACTTGGATTTTCAACGATAAAATCAAGTAATTCATTGATTGTCATCTCATCTGCATCTAAGTTATTTTCTTTAAATGCTTTTGAACGGGTTGAGATAATATCTTCAAATCCATTTTCTGTTTTTTCTAAAATCTGTTTAATATCTTCACGTGTAATTTTCGTTACAAATAAGTTTTTTTCAATATATTTAATCCCATATTCATCTAACCATTTTTTCGCTTTACGGCATGATGAACAGCTGGGAGATGTATAAATTTCAACCATCCATATCCCTCCATAACGATAGCCATCATCTATCTTTTATATTGTACACTACCCTTTAATTAGATACAACCTATTAATGATGACTTTCATTTCTAATTTCAACTAGTTTGCTCATAAATTCATCAACTAATTTAAACCTCCAGTTTATAACTATATTTACTTTTTCTCTAATTCATTTCTTTAAGATTAAATAAAAAAGTGTCTAAACTTGCCTATAAAACTTCTTAATCTAATAAAGTCATCATTTATCCTCTGTGATATTTACTCACTCAATTCTATAAAATAATAAAATTGATTTGTGTTAAAATAATACAAACAATAAATAGCGAATAGCAATAAAGGAATGTTTAACAATTGCATCTTGGTTGATACGTAAAGCATCAGCACTCCTGAATCCAACACTTCTAAAGTCTGTATCTCCTAATATAATGGAACAAGCTACCGCTCCTAATAAAGTTAAAACAGTTCCGACATTTCCTAACAATCTAGTTGAAATAATGTTAAAAACTCCACATTGTCTACCTGATTCAGTTAAGGCTGTGTTTTAAGAACATGTTGATATTCAACAGGAAAGTCTAAATTTTAAATTATATGTGCGTTACTTTTTCGATTAAGTGGCTTTCTATCGAAATCAACATTTATCTAAAACTCAACTATCTTTTAAACTAACAGAGTCAAATAAAAAAAGAAGTTGTAACCAAATATTCGGCTACAACTTCTTTTTATTTACGTGACTGTTTCCAGTTTTCAATTTCTTCTTTTGTTCCTAAAACGAAGTGTCCTGGTGCTACTTCTGTCCAGTCCCCAGCGTAGTAATCAATTTGTGATTTGTCATAAACGATACGTTTACGATCGCGCTCATAGTTTGGATCTGGAAGTGGAATGGCAGATAATAATGAACGAGTATATGGATGAATTGCATTTTCATAAATATCGTCTGCACTTCCAAGCTCAACTAAGCGTCCTAAATGCATAACTCCAATACGGTCTGAAATATATTTAACCATTGATAAGTCATGCGCAATGAATAAATATGTTAATCCAAATTCTTTTTTCAGAGTATTCATTAAGTTAACCACCTGTGCCTGAATTGAAACGTCAAGCGCAGAAATTGGTTCATCAGCAATAATAAACTCCGGATTTGTAATTAACGCACGGGCAATCCCAATACGTTGACGTTGTCCACCAGAAAATTCATGCGGATAACGCCCAGCATGGTCTTTACTTAAACCAACAGCTTCTAAAATTTTATAAACTTTTTCCTCACGGTCTTTTTTGTTTTTCGCCAATTTATGAATATCAATTCCTTCAGCGATAATATCAATCACACGCATACGAGGATTTAAACACGCCATTGGATCTTGGAAAATCATCTGAATTTGTTGACAAACTTCTGCTTTTTCTTTTTTCGATAATTTTTTTGCAATGTTTTTTCCTTTGAAGATAACTTCTCCGGCTGTTGGTTGATATAAACGAATGATACTACGTCCAGTTGTTGATTTACCTGATCCTGACTCTCCAACTAATCCAAACGTTTCTCCTTTATAAATCTTAAATGAAATATCATCAATCGCCTTAACCGTTAATTTATGGTCAATTTTAAAATATTGTTTTAAATTTTTAACTTCTAATAAAACTTCGCGTTCGTTATTACTCATGAGTGTATCCTCCTTTTGCACGAAGACGTAATACTGCAGCAGGTGGGGTTACTTTTGGTGCTTGTTCATGCAATAACCATGTTGCTGCATAATGTGTATCACTGACTTTGAACATCGGTGGTTGTTCTTCAAAATCAATGTTTAAAGCATACTCACTACGAAACGCAAACGCATCTCCTTTTGGTGGTGTTAAAAGGTTAGGAGGTGTTCCTGGAATGGCATAAAGTTGTTCGTCACTTGTATCTAAATCAGGCATTGACGCAAGCAATCCCCATGTATAAGGGTGGCATGGATTGTAGAAGACTTCATTGCTCGTACCAATTTCACAAACGCGTCCTGCATACATAACAGCTACGCGATCGGCAACGTTTGCTACAACACCTAAGTCGTGTGTAATAAAGATAACAGCAACATTTGTTTTTTGTTGTAAATCTTTAATTAACTCTAAAATTTGAGCTTGGATTGTGACATCAAGTGCAGTTGTTGGTTCATCACAAATTAATACACGTGGATTACATGCTAAAGCAATAGCGATAACGATACGTTGACGCATCCCACCAGAGAACTGATGAGGATATTGCTTCATACGTTTTGCTGCTTCACTAATTCCAACAAGAGTAATTAATTCTTCTGCTTTAGCTTTCGCTTCTGCTTTTGAACATCCTTGATGTTTCATGATTGGTTCCATGATTTGCTTTCCAATGGTCATTGTTGGATTTAATGATGTCATTGGATCTTGGAAGACCATCGCGATTTCTTTTCCTCGAATTGTATGATATTCGCGCTCAGATAATTTCGCTAAATCGATTTCTTCTCCGTTTTCTTTTGTATATGTCATTGAACCGTCAGTAATTTTACCATTTTCAGCCAAAATCCCCATAATCGCTTTTGAAGCAACTGATTTTCCTGATCCTGATTCCCCAACGATTGCTAATGTCTCACCTTCGTGTAAAGTAAAGCTCACACCTCGAACTGCAGAAACAGGGCCTGCGAATGTATCGAATGTGATATTCAGATTATTAACATCTAGTATTTTCTTCATGATTTTCTCACCGTCCCCTTCTTACTTCCCGCGTAAACGTGGATCTAACGCATCACGAAGTCCATTTGCAAATAAGTTGATTGCTAACATTAAATACACCATAAAGAATGCTGGTACAAATAATAAGTAAGGATAGAACGTCATTTTACTTGTTCCATCACTTAATAATACCCCTAGTGATGGCATTGGAATGGGTAACCCTAAACCAATGAATGATAACATCGCTTCTGTTGCAATAGCAGCTGGAATTGAGAACGTTGCCATAACAACTAATTGCCCAATAATATTTGGGAATAAATGTTTGAAAATAATACGAGTACTACTTGCACCAAGTGTTGTTGAAGCCATGACGAATTCTTGATCTTTTAATTTTAAATATTGCGCACGTACGACACGAGCAACTGAAATCCATCCTGTTAAACTCATGGCCATCAGAAGAATAATAAATGATCCTGTGACGTTAGATAATTTAACATGTAAGATATTTTGAATTCCTGAAAGCACTGCATCTTTAGAAGCAATAAAGATAATTAGGATAACCGTTGTTGGAATAGATCCTAAAATTTCCGTAATACGCATCATGACGTTATCAATCGCTGTCCCACCGTAGAATCCAGCAATTGAACCGTATAAAATTCCGAGTGTAAAGTCAACAATTAATGATAAAAGACCAATTAATAATGATACTTGAACTCCTGTCCATAAACGTGTCCATACATCGAATCCTAATTCATCTGTTCCAAAGTAGAAATATAAATGTTCAACATTTTTTAACACGTAGGCATTAACATTTACTTTAATCATCTGAATTCCTTGTGTATCAAACTCCGTTGATTTTAATTCAAATGAGTCTAAGTTACTATATGCCGAATATTTACTCATTAAATCTGTAACTGGTACTGTTTCAGTTGATGATGCTCCGCGTAATTGAATCGTGATCATCAGATTTTCACCTTTTCCAGACCACTCCATAATGTCATAATCATTTGGATGATACTTAATCCCTAAAGCTTCAACAAATTCAGCTTTTGTTAAAGCGGAGTTTAACGTACTTACCTCTTGTGGTAATGAATTTCCGACAAATAAATCAAACGGTGTCATTTTTTTAACACTTGTTCCATTTAAAATACCTAATTTTTCAAGTCCTGGAACGCGTGGTGGTAAATAACTTAAGCGTGATTTTTCAATTTTTGTTCCTGTATCTGGATCAATTAAAACTGGAGTTTGATTATATTTAACCACTTCCCCACTTGAGTGTTTTGGACCAATGACTGGTGCTAAGAATGAACAAACGACTAAAATTAAAATGGCATACATTGAAATAAGTGCCGCTTTATTTTGACGTAAACGACGCCAAGCATCTTGCCAAAAAGTTAAACTTTCTGTTTTAATTTCATCGGATTGACCTTGATGTTTTGCAGCTAATTCAAATTTTGTTGGATCATATTTTTTTGAAATCATTATTTTCCACCTCCAGCTAAACGGATACGAGGATCGATGACACCGTATAATAAGTCAATAATTAAAATAACAATAACATATAAGAAGGCATAGAAGAATGCGATTCCTAACGTTAAGAATTGATCCTTCATCGTAACAGAGTTTAATAGTAAATTACTTAACCCTGGGACTCCAAAGAATTTTTCAACCACTAAACTTCCAGTCATAATTGAAACAACCATCGGTCCAACAACTGTAATAACTGGAATTAATGCATTACGCAGTGCATGATGCACAATAACTTGTGCTTTTGTTAACCCTTTGGCACGAGCTAGTAAAATATAATCTGTATTTAAAACTTCAATTAATTCTGAACGCATGTAACGCATTAATGATGCGATGACTGGTACTGAAAGTGAAATAGCTGGCAAAATCAATGATTTAAATTCATCCCACATCGTTACTCCACGCATTTCGTCAGCTGGTTGATAAATAACTGGTAACCATCCTAATTTTGTACAAATAAAATATTGTAAGAAGGCAGCTAATACGAATGATGGAATCGAAACTCCGAGTACTGATATAATCGTAATCATATGATCTGCCCACGAGTTTCGCTTCATTGCAGCGATAGCTCCTAATGTAATCCCGATTATTATCCCAATCAAAAGAGCTAATGCTCCTGGTTTAATTGTATAAGGGATTCGTGTTAAAACTAAATCCGTAACCTCTTGGTTTTGTAATTTAAACGATGTTCCAAAATCCCCTTGGAATACTCCTTTTAGGTATCGAGCATACTGTACAGGAATCGGATCATTCATCCCATACTTTTCCTCTAAAATAGCAATTTGAGCTTCCGTCTTTTTCTCACCATCAAATGGGCTTCCTGGTAATAACTGAAGCAATAAAAAGTTAACCGTTAAAACTAAAAATAACGTAACCGCCATGTAGCCAAGACGCTTTAAAATGTACTTAAACATCATTAACCTCCCCTTCCGGATTTTCTTTCTCTTTAATTCATGTTTTCTCGTTGTATTGAATAAAAGATAGATTTAAAAAATTAATAATTAAATTGTCATTTTTTAAATCTATTTTTTAGACAATTCTAAGATGTGTGATTTTTTATGATTAGGTTTTATTTAAATGCCATAGTCCTTATTAAAACCTTAATATTCATGACCATAGATAGGTCACTTCTTTCATAAAAAATTTATACTCATCTAAAATATAATTTATGGTAAACAAGCATAAGACCAAGGTAGCCTTATGCTTGTAAAACCTCTTTTTTAGTTTTCTTTAATGTCTACCCATTTGTAGAAGTAGTCAGGTCCAACTGCTTGTGGCCAGTAGTTAATTAAGTTTAATGAACGTAAGCTTACAGTTCCTTTTTGATATAAAGGAATTAAAGCTTGGTCTTGACCTAATAAAATTTCTTCAGCGTTGATTAATGCTTCCCAACGCGCTTCATAATCAGTTGCTAAATCTCCAGATTTTGAATCATTAATTAATTGATCGTAATCAGCATTTGAGTATCCTAAGTTGTTATGTCCTCCACCTGTAACGAACATATCTAAGAATGTCATTGGATCAGCATAGTCTGGTAACCATCCTGAGAATGCTAATTCATAGTTTCCAGCAGATACACGAGCTAATTTTTCTGGGAATGGAACTGGTTGAACAGTTACAGTTAAACCAAACTCACTGAATGCTTCGTTTAAGTCATTCTGGATTGCAGATCCCATCTTGATAGCTGTATCTCCAGTTTGGATTAATAATTCTAGATCAATCGCACCAGTTACACCAGTTTCAGCTACTGCTTCTTGCCATAATTTTTTAGCTTCTTCTACATTATATGTATTAAATCCTGGATAAGTTGAACGGAAATCTTTTCCTTCAAACTTAGTTCCTTCAGGTCCATATACGAAATCTTTTGGTACTAAGTAATCAGCGACTGTTGAACCATTAGCTAATACCTCATCTGTGATGAATGATTTATCAATTGCCATATTGATGGCTTTACGAGCTTTAGCATTTGATAATAATTTCATCTCTGGAGTCATTGCTCCGTTACCTTGGTTAATTTCTAAGTAGAATACCCCGGCATCACCTTCTGCAACCGCATCTGGACGTGATCCGTAAGTTGCTACGTTTTGTCCACTTAATCCAGCTGTCATTACTGTTCCATCTGTATATAAGCTAACTTGAGTATTATTATCGACATCTTCAATAACTGTGAAGTCAACTCCTGATAATGCTACATTTTCAGCATCCCAGTATAATTCATTTTTTGTTAAATAGAAGCTTTTTGAAATCTTCCACTCAGTAAATAAGAATGGACCATTATATAAGAATGTATCAACACTTGTTCCAAATTTATCTTCTGTTACTTCATTAACGAATGCTTCATTAACTGGATAGAATGCAGGGAATGCCATTAATGATAAGAAGTATGGCGTTGGTGTTGCTAATTTTACTTCAAAAGTATAATCGTCAATTGCTTTGAATCCTAATTGATCAATTAATGTTTGCATGTTTGTATTTGCTTCTTCAACTGATGCAAATCCTAATGCTTTAATTGCTTCTTCAGCAGATGCAACAGATGCCTCTAAATCTGCTTTTGCTTCTTCATATTGCTCTTGTGCTGTACCAGTTTCACCATCTTCGTAATCTTCAACTTTTAAAGCAGCTAACTCTTTTGAACTTGTGTTATAAGTAACTAAGTTAGATGCTAGTCCTAATGCATCACTTGCCCCAACAACACCAGCTGTTTCTAACATAAAGTTATATTCAGCACCACTTTGAGGATCAATTAATTTTGTCCAAGAATAAACAAAGTCATGAGCTGTTACTGGTGCAACTTCTGTTCCATCAGCTTTTACCCATTTAGCGTCTTGATTTAAATGGAATGTATATGTTAATCCATCTTCTGAAATATCCCAAGATTCTGCAACACCTGGTTTAATTTCCCCATTTTCTCCAAATAAAACTAAACCTTCTAAGATGTTTCCTAACATTAAGAATGATACGTTGTCTGTTGCTTGCCAAGGTAATAATGATTTAATGTTAGATGTTTGTAATAATTTTAATACTTTATTCGAGTTTGTCTCACTAACACTCGAAGATTGTTGACTTTCTCCACTTGGTTGATTGCCAGCATCATTTGATGAACATGCGACAAGACCAAATGCACAGAAAGCAGCAGCAAAAATGCTTACTAATTTCTTATTCATTATAATGTCCCCCTTATAAAAAACTTTCCATAATTGGAATTTTTTGTATCAATTTATGATACTTGTTACTATTTTATATTCCAGTTTATAGTTTGTAAATCCTAAATTTGGGTTGAAAGCGTTATTTTTTTGTAAAGTTATTTTTTTTCGTTATAAAACGACCAAAAATATCTATAATAAGAGGTTTATCTTATATTAAATAAAAATATTTATTATAAAACTAGTTATTTTTTCATAGCTAAAATTTATTTCCAATGATAATTCTGGTATAATTAGTAAAAAAAACCCTAGGTGGTGGCAAAATGTTACAAAAATATCATATCTTTTTAAAATCAACATTATGGATGACAAGCTTATCCTGTTTCTTTCTCCTTTGGCAAGGATTCTCGGCTATAAATCTCATCAATACTCTATTTCTAGTCTCACTTTTTTTCTTCTGTGTGTATTGCTTCAAATGGATTATCGATCAAGGCACTTTTTATACCTTTCAATATTCATGGCAAAAAACAAAACGCTATGTCCTATTTTTCTTGCCTAAATACTGGTCAATCAAAGATACAAAAGATAGAAATAACGATTATGATGAAGAAACAGGCGAAAAAATTTATCATACATTCGAAGAATTTTATGAATATAAACAAAGTCAAAAATGGAACGACATCAATCAGCTTTTATGGTCAACGATTATCATTATTGCCTTTACCTTCATTCTATCATTCCTATATATCTAACAAAAAAAGTTCTGAACCTAATCGGTCAGAACTTTTTTCATCTCTTATCTTATAGTGTTTAACTCTTTGTTTTAAATCACCGTGACTTATATAAATAACCCTTTATTTGATTTTCTCAAATTGTCCCATGTAAAGTTGATAATAATCACCTTTTTGGGCGATCAACTCGGCATGGGTTCCTTTTTCAGCAATCTCACCATTTTTGAGTAATAAGATTTGATCGGCATTTACAATCGTTGATAAACGGTGGGCAATAATAAAGCTTGTTCGATCTTTTAACAACACTTGAATTGCATCTTGGATTAATTTCTCCGTCTCAATATCAATCGATGCTGTTGCTTCATCTAAAATTAAGATAGCTGGGTCTGCGATTAAGGCACGTGCAAACGAAATTAATTGTTTTTGTCCCGTTGATAATCCTGAACCACCTTCACCAATCACGGTATCATAGCCATCAGGATAGTGGGAAATAAATTCATGCGCATTCACTAGTTTGGCGGCTTCAATAATTTCTTCATCGGTTGCATCTAGTTTTCCGTAACGAATATTCTCTTTAATAGTTCCACTAAATAATTGCGGTGTCTGTAAAACATAACCTAGATGAGAATGGAGCCACTCTTGTGTACGTTCACGATAATCCACACCATCAATTAAAATTTGTCCACTTGTTGGCTCATAAAAACGACAAATTAAATTTACAATGGTACTTTTCCCTGAACCTGTTGGTCCAACAATCGCAATACTATTTCCCGCTTCAATTTTCAAATTCATGTGTTCCATGACTTTTTCGCCTGTCTTATAATGGAAGCCCACATCGATTAATTCAATGTCTCCTTTAATCGGTTCCCAATTCTCTTTTTTCAAATTTCCAATCTGACCATACTTTTCAATAACATCTGGTCGATCAATAATATCAGATTCTGTATTAATTAACGAGATGACCCGTTCAGCTGATGCTTGTGCATCTTGGAAACGTGTTAATAAATTCGCAATCGTGCGAATGGGATCATAAAATAGCGTCGCATATGAAAGGAAAACAACTAAGTCTCCATAAGATAAATCACCATTAAACACATCCATTCCACCGACATTAATAATTAAAGCAACACCAACACTTCCTAAGGCAACAATGATTGGATAATAAATGGCATTAATAACAGACGCACGTACTGATCCATCACGCATCTCTCTTGTTAAATGACTGAATTCTTCTAAATTATCTTCTTCTGTCACCAACGTTTTTGTCGTGACCGCCCCTGTAATCCCTTCATTGAAAGCTCCTGTAATTTTAGAGTTCATTTTTCGTACGCAACGATATTGCTTTAAAATGCGCGTCTGGAAATAATAGCTTACGACCGCCAGGATGGGTAAAACCGCGATGGTAATTAAGGCAAGCTTCCAGTTCATCATGAACATTGAAATCGTCACAAAGAACATGACCATACTTCCCCAAATCGCATCAGTTAATCCCCATGATAAAATACCACCAATCCGATTCGTATCAGATGTTAAACGCGATAATAGCCATCCAACCGATGACGTATCATAAAAAGAGAATGATAATTCCTGTAATTTTTTAAATCCGTCTTTTCGAATTTGATAACTAATACTTAGTTGTAATCGATCGGAAAGTAAGATAAATGTCCAAACGATAAATCCGAATAAGGCGATAAAGGCTAAATAAATGCCTGCAAACAGTGGGAGTTGTTCAAGGTTTCCTGTTAAAACATATTTATCAATGACTATCCCATTTAACTTCGGATAAATCGTATCTAAAATGGCTAATGTAATGACAGAGACAAAAAGTAAAATAACATCACGTCTCTCACCCTTCATATAAGATAAAACTTGCTTCCATGTTGCAAGGTCGGCTTTGGTGTATTCTACTTCATCAAATTCTTTTGCCATCTTTACACCTCACTTCCTTGGTTAACTAAACTTAAAACTTCAGCCTCTTTTTCATTTTGAATTTCCCAGAATGTCTGGTAAAGACCTCCTTGATGAATCAGTTCATCATGTGTTCCTTGTTGAATGATACGACCCTTATCTAGCACGAGAATTTGATCAGCATCTTTTACCGTACTGACACGGTGAGCAATAATAAAAGTTGTCACATCTTTTGAGCGTTCTTTTAATGCTTTTCGAATCACAATATCTGTTTCAGTATCGACAGCACTTAATGAGTCATCAAAGATTAAAATTGGACATTCATTAATAAGCGCTCGGGCAATTCCAACACGTTGCTTTTGTCCACCGGATAATGTTACACCACGCTCACCGACAATCGTATCATAGCCTTCTTGAAACTCCTCAATGACATGATGGACCGATGCTAACTGAGCGACACTATGAATCTCTTCATCAACCGCATCTTTTTTAGCAATCGCAATATTTTGTTTAATCGTTTTCGAGTATAAAAATAATTCTTGAAGCACAGCTCCAATATGACGGCGTAGCCACTTTTTATCAATGTGTTTTAGTTCCACGCCATCAATTTTAATCGATCCATCTGTATAGTCATAAAGACGCATCAATAAATTCATTAACGTTGTTTTTCCTGAACCCGTACGACCAATAATGGCAATCGTTTGGCCACGTTGCACTTTAAACGTAATATCTTTTAAAATGCGATCATGATCTTCATACTCAAACCCAACATGGTTAAATTCAATGGTTCCCTTAATGTCAGGTTTTTGCAAACCTTCTTCAAATTCGATCGGTTCACTTAATACTTCATTAATACGCTTGGCTGAAATGGTGGTTTTCCCTAAATCAGTTAAAATACGACCTAATTGACGAACAGGCCAAATAATCATCGATTCATAAGAAATGAACGCTTGTAATGTCCCTAGTGTGATTTCCCCGTTTATCGATAAATACGCTCCGTAAATCACGGTAATTGCAATTTGAAATAAACTTAAAAAATCAGAGCTTGACCAGAAGAGTGCGTTTAACTTGGTCATCACATAACTTTTTACACGGTAATCAGAATTACGTTTTTCAAATTGCTCAATTTCAAACTCTTGATTACAGTAGGCACGTACCACACGAACTCCAGTTAAATTTTCTTGAATCATTGTAGACATCCGAGCCTCTGATTCATCTGCCTCTTGAAATGAGCTTTTAACTTTTTTAAAGAAGATAAAACAGAAAGTAAATAAGATAGGTGTCACACACACACTAACTAAGGCAAACTTAACATTTAACGTTAACATAAACGTAAAAATAATCACAAAGATTAAAATTGAATACCCCATCTCAACTAATTGAGACGATAAGAATAAACGAATCGTATCAATATCTGATGTACAACGTTGAATTAAATCCCCAGTTTCGGCACGTTTATGATACATAAAAGATAACTGTTGAATATGATTGTACATTTTATCTTTTAAACTTTTCGCTAAATCTTCTGATGCCTCTGCTGACCATCTGGCCTTTAAAAAATTAAATAAAGCATTAATGATTGTAAATAGAATAATTAAAAATCCACACATCAACAATTGACCTTGGAACGTTGAAACGGATAAAACAATTTTTGAAATAATCGTTTGTTCTCCCTCAGTCGTTTGTTTGATGACCATATCAATCGCGGTTTGGTTAACTAATGGAATTAAGGTTGAGAAAATAATCCCACACGCTGTCGCTACTAATGCGCCCAATACCTTTAAACGTTGTCCTTCAAGCCAACGATAAATACTCTTTAATTCACTCACTTCATTCACCTGACTTTCCTTTGTTGCTAAAAAATATTCCCATTCTTACACCACTAATCCTAATAAAAAAATTAATCTTGTTTTAGCATAAGATTACATGTTCGCACAACTCCCCCTAAAGCGATACATCAAAGTTTATTTTTATGAAATAGTCACCCCGTTAAATTTAAATTGATTTTGATGAGCTAAAATAATCATCATTCTCGCCCCCTTTCATAAAAATTTATCATCAATTACTCATTATACACAGATTTACATTTTTTGAAATATATAACACCTAAATATTTTATAAAATTCGAATAATGACTCACTCCCTTCTAAAGGCATAAAAAAAGTTGTCTCATCGACAACCTTACTTTAATAAAAAATGATATTAAACATCACCTAAATCATAAAAACAATCACCAAACAAACCAGGATTACTTTAATGGATGATAAACAGCTATAGCACGCTGTTAAGAACTCTATCTTTATCTCCATTTTATAATATAAATTTATTTCGCTAGCTTTTATAAAAATCCTCACATATTCTTTTTCACTCTTATCACATTCGGATAATGAAATAATTCCTTCA
The DNA here is from genome assembly GCF_001543345.1 of Turicibacter sp. H121. Taxonomy (NCBI): domain Bacteria; kingdom Bacillati; phylum Bacillota; class Erysipelotrichia; order Erysipelotrichales; family Turicibacteraceae; genus Turicibacter; species Turicibacter sp. H121. The sequence goes on from NZ_CP013476.1 coordinate 616,897, forward strand.
TCTCTTAATGCTTCAATCAAAAAATATATCCAACTAAAAAAGTCTGAATCATACTCCTTGTACCATTCAGACTTTTTCTGTCTCTTATTGTGTTTGGATTTCTTTTAAAAGATTCTCATAGTCTTCATCTGCATTCTCTGATTCTTCTATGATCTCCTCAATTTCTACGACACTTAATTGTTGAAGTTCAACAAGATTGCTAACTTTTTGAACAAGATACCCCATCACCCCTAAACAAATTGTATAAAAAGCATATGGCGTTACATTTGAAAGATAGTAATTAATCACATCTGTTAAATTTTCAGAGATAACAAATCCTTGCTCAACGATTGAAGCGATATAATCATAGCATGTATACACATTATATAAAGCTATTCCACCCATAAGAACAGCTAGAACATAGACTCCAATCGTAACTTTTGAAACACTTTTAAATTTATTTTTCTTCATAACAGCCTCCTATTTTAATTAACTATTTTACTCTTTCCCACCAATCACATAGGAATAGAAAAATCATTTACACAACCTACTAAATGCTTTTTCTGACCAAAGTTCGTCTAATGAAAAACCATGTTAATCTCATCTTAACACCTTTACCTTAAAATTATCTTAAATACTAAACACTATTAAGTTATTTTACATTCATCCTCTCTGTATTTCTTTGTTCCTCACATATAAAAAGCTCATAGAGCTTAAGTCTCTATGAGCCATGATTCATTAATTTTTTTCATATGATAAGACGATATTACCATCAACAGCATCAACAATAACCGTTGTATCCATTTCGATTTCTCCTGCAATTAATGCACGTGCAAGTTTTGTTTCGATTGTACGTTGAATGAATCGTTTTAATGGACGCGCTCCATATACTGAGTCAAATCCCGCTTCAGCTACATAAGCATGAGCTGCATCGGTTAAGCGAACCGTAATACGTTGCTCTGCTAAACGCGCATTTAATCCAGCAATGAATTTATCGACGATTTGATAAATAATAGATTCTGATAATGGATTAAACGTAATAATCTCATCAATACGGTTTAATAACTCTGGTTTGAAATAATCACGTAAAACTTCTAACACCTGTTCCTGAGCTTCTTCAAAGTTAGGGTTTTCAAGTAAAATGTGTGAACCAATATTTGAGGTCATAATGATGATGGTATTTTTAAAGTCTACTGTACGACCTTGTGAATCTGTAATACGTCCATCATCTAAAATTTGTAATAAAATATTGAATACGTCTGGATGAGCTTTTTCAATTTCATCTAATAACACGATTGAGTATGGTTTACGACGGATGGCTTCTGTTAACTGTCCACCTTCTTCATATCCCACATAACCTGGAGGCGCTCCAACTAAACGAGAGACCGCATGTTTCTCCATATACTCACTCATATCAATACGAACAATATGTTCTTCACTATCGAATAAGAATTCCGCCAATGCTTTAGCAATTTCGGTTTTACCAACCCCAGTTGGCCCTAAGAATAAGAATGAACCGATTGGACGATGTGGATCTTTAATTCCAGCACGTGCACGAATAATGGCATCACCGACTAAATCAATGGCATCATCTTGTCCCATAACACGACGTTTTAATTCTTCTTTTAAATTTAATAATTTTTCACGTTCACCTTGAACGAGTTTCGCAATTGGAATCCCTGTCCAACGCGAAATAATTTCAGCAATTTCTTCTTCTGTGACATTTTCACGAAGTAATCGATTTTCTTTCCCTGCTTCATCGTGTTGCATCGCTTCAACTTCAGCAATTTGTTTTTCTAAGCTTGGGATTTTTCCATATTGTAATTCGGCTGCTTTTTCATATTCGCCACGTGCTTGGGCATCTTCTAATGCACGACGTGCCCCTTCTAATTCTTTTTTTAGATCCGCCACACCATGAATCGCTTGTTTTTCTTTTTCCCACTGTAATTTTAAAACATTTAATTCATCTTTTAAGTTCGCTAATTCTTTTTGTAACGCCTCTAGACGTTGTTTACTATTCTCATCTTTTTCTTTTTTAAGAGCCGCCTCTTCAATCTCAAGCTGAGTCACACGACGACTAATGCGATCCACCTCTTCTGGTAACGAGTCGATTTCAGTACGAATCGTTGCGCACGCTTCATCAATTAAATCGATGGCTTTATCTGGTAAAAAACGATCCGTAATATATCGATCAGATAATGTCGCAGCTGCTACAATCGCACGGTCTGAAATACTAACACGATGGTGTACTTCAAAGCGATCTTTCAATCCACGTAAGATTGAAACGGTATCTTCGACTGTTGGTTCATTAACTTGAACTTTTTGGAAACGTCGCTCTAAGGCAGGATCTTTTTCAATGTACTCACGATATTCTTTTAATGTTGTAGCACCAATGCAGTGTAATTCACCACGAGCTAATAATGGTTTTAATAAGTTCCCTGCATCCATTGCACCATCTGTACGTCCTGCTCCAACGATGGTATGAATTTCGTCAATGAATAAAATAATACGTCCATCACTATTTTTAACTTCATTCAATACCGCTTTTAAACGCTCTTCAAACTCACCACGATATTTAGCACCGGCAACTAAAGCGGCTAAGTCTAATTCAAAAATCACTTTATCTTTTAAACTTTCAGGCACATCTTGTCGAACAATACGCCAAGCTAACCCTTCAACGATAGCAGTTTTACCAACCCCAGGCTCACCAATTAACACCGGGTTATTTTTTGTTTTACGAGATAAAATACGAATCGCACGACGAATCTCTTCATCGCGACCAATAACCGGATCAATTTTTCCTGATTTTACATCTTCTACTAAGTCACGTCCGTATTTTTCTAAGACTTCATAAGTTGCTTCTGGGTTTTGTGTCATCACGCGTGAATTCCCCCTTATCTGTGAAATAATTTCTTTTAAGTGCTTTTCATTAATCTGATGTTTTTTTATTAATTGCTTCATTTGATAATCTTTTGATTCGAGCATCGCAAGCAAGACGTGCTCCACTGATAAATAATCATCTTTCCAAGCTCGAGCATAATCATCTGCTTTTAATAAAGCACGATTTAAATCTGCTGAAACGTATGGATCACCTGTTGCTCCAGTAACAGCTGGCTTTTTATCTAAAATTTGTTTTAATTCTTGTAATATCTCTTGAATCGGATAGCCTGCCTTTGTAAAAACACGAGCGGCTAATCCGTCATGGTCTTGTAATAAGGACATTAATAAATGCGGGGTATCAATCTCTTGGTGATGTAATGAAGTTGCAAGAGACTGTGCATTTACTAAGCCCTGTTGTAGCTTTTCAGTCATTTTATTAATATTCATGATTCTCACTCCATTTCTTCATCATCTATGATGATACTATCATTATACTCTTGTTTTAGCACTCAGTCAATAAGAGTGCTAATAATTCCAAAATGTAAGTGTTTATTATTTTGTAAATAGCCAAGACTAATCACGTTTCACAAATTCACCACATCTTGTATAAGTTCATTTAACTTGTTCGCTATCTGTGTTATCATATTTATCCGGAGGTGTTTTAATGGAAACAAAGAAACTAATCGTAACAGACTTAGATGGAACTGCATTACAAAATTGGGAAACACTTGACCCAAATACAAAAGAAGCTTTAATCGCTGCAAAAGAAGCAGGACATATCGTTGTGATTGCAACAGGCCGCCCAGCACGTGCATCGTTACACTTCTACAAAGAGTTAGGTCTTGATACACCTATTATTAACTTTAATGGAGCTTATATACATCATCCAGAAGACGAAACCTTTGAGGATATTGTGGCTCAAATCCCAACAGAGGTTGTTTTAACTTTATTCGATTCAGAATTAAAAGATTATATCGTCAATGCCTTTTGTGAATACAAAGATCACTTATATGTCTTACATCAAGGAGATACTATTCGTGATTGGTTCCATATTGAAACATGTACATCAGTGAAATACGGACCATTTAAAGAAACATTAGACGAACATCCAAACGGATTCTTATTAGAAGCTAAAGAGGGATACCCAGAAAAAGTCATGAGTTTCTTACGTGAAAACTACGGTGACATCGTGACATGCCGCAAATGGGATGGCGATAATGTCAACATTATCGAAGTGTTTAAATCAAATACAAATAAAGCAACAGCGATTGAAAAATTGGCCAAATATTTCAACATTGAACAAAAAGATATCATCGCCTTCGGTGACGGAGATAATGATATCGAAATGTTAAAATATGCTGGAGTCGGTGTCGCCATGGATAATGCCATCGATAAACTAAAAGCAGTAGCGAACACCACAACAAAATCAAACAAAGAAAGCGGCGTTGCTCACTACATCCACGAATACATCTTAACACCTAAAAAATAAATAATGAAAAAGGTCATTAGCTAGCTAAAGCTCATGACCTTTTATGTTATTCGCATAACTTCAAAAACTCTCGAACTTGACGACGATTCTTGAGTACAACAATCTTTTTCTCGATCCCGAATTCTTCTAAGCGATCGACTACCCATGGACGTCTTATTTTTTGATAATGAAGAATTTCTTTCAAATGATTTAAACGTAAGCTTAATAATATATCTTTGACATTAATCCATAATGGGAAATCAACAAAAATGACATAGTCAGCTTTATCATCACATAAACCCAAAATACGATTATATTTCGTTTGAATAATCCAATCTTGCTTTTTAATTAAAGACAAGATTTCTTCCTGCTTTCCCGCTTCAATATAACCATCTCCATCAATTATTTCTAATCCTAGTAAATGACTTAGCTTTTGACTCACTAATTTCGTCTTAACCCGATTTCCTCCTAAAATTACATACCTTTCCCCCATCATATGCCCCCTATCTCCTATACATCCTATCATAACTTAATCAAAATATATGTTGAAAAAACGCACAATATTCGATCAAAAGAAAGGGAATTATATATAAGTCGAGATAAGTTTTTCACAGTGTAAAAACTAAAGCCCTAGCATTTCTTTCACAAATCGCCAGGTGATCACTGGACTATAGGATGCTTTAAGTACTAAAACTGACTTAGAAAGATGAGAAGAATTTCTGTTTGTATATATACAGGGAAATGTTTTTCACATTCTAACAACCAGGCCTAGTACACAAGTCCTTAAAATCAAACAACCAACGATAGTCACCTATGCTAAGTATCAAAACTCCTATCTTTCCTCTGTTAGTAGAGGGTTAAAATTTTTTCTGTAGAAAATGTTCTGGACTAATATAACATTTCAACAGCTATCTACACCCTAAAGTAACCATTTCACTTATAAATTATCCACCATCTTATTACATGCATTAACTTCTTCGCATCCTAAAAACCAATCCCATCTATTGAAAAAGTACCCTACTTAAAATCAAAAGTATTTCAAATAAAAATTGATAAATTGATGTATTAAAAAAACACCTGATTACTTTTTCAAATCAGGTGTTTTGCTATTTAATTTTGCGAAAACGAAATAGAGATAATTTCTAAACTTCCTTGTCGATTACTTTGCTCTAAATAAGGATTAGAATCAATAAGTAATTCCACCTTATACACACGACCAATTTTGGGATTATATTCTAATAAATCATACTGAACTGAAATAAAATTCTTTTTATAATCATTCAACTCCGTCGTCATAGTTGCCACCTCGCCATTTACACCATATACATTAATCGTCACATTTTCAACCGAGCGATCAATATTTTTAAACTCTAAATTTAGCATATGACACAGTTCTTGGTGATTCACAACAAGCGCGGACACATGTTCGAAATTCTCTACCTCATTATACATGACTGTCATTTGATATCCATCTTGTACTATCTCATATCCTCCACTTACCTGCCATGGACGAATCGTATTATTCGCATAAGACACTTTAATTGGAGTCAAATCATAAACAACTAATGAACCGGCTAAATTTTCATAACTATAACTTGCATCCGAATCAATCATCATCACCAGTGAAATACCACCATCCATATGACCGGCTAATCCATCTAATGCCTCAATGATATCAAAGCTCATCTGAACAAGTGATGAATTTCCACGCACATATTCACCAATTTTCTCTCGATAATAAACCGGTGATTCATCCTCTAATAATAACTTCACATCCCCTTGCAAATAAAAACTAATGCGCTCCACACTTAAATCCACATTCTCAAACTTAATTGCAACCCCGTTCGTCAACTCTCCTTCACTGAGCGTTAATGGAAATATCGTGGACACATACCCATAGGGTGTAGTCTCTTCATAATCAATACGTAACCCCGTTGTTACTTCTGACAAATGATAACCTGTCCAAGAAGCTTCAGTTTCCCATCCTAATAACGAAACGACTTGTTGATTTGATTGTTCCCCACTAGTCATTGCCACGATATCTGAAGATTTTATCTCCTCACTAGTAACAAGTAGTTCATGATTAGAAAAACTAATTTTCTCCGTATCGAAAGGTGGCTCATATACTGAAGGTTTGATTTCTAATAGATGTTTCATTTTTTTAACCTCTATCGTGCTTTCTAATTGTGGTGTCATCTCTGGCACATCACTTGATAAAAAATAAGAAATTTTCTCAATCACTCCTTCAGCCCCAGAGTTTTCAATCTCTTGCTCATGCTCACTTAAATAGGCAATAAAAAAACCACCGAACGTTAAGATAAAAACGAAAAATAACGTTCTCAGTTTATCAGAAAGCTTTACTCCTGGATTTCCCATTCGATGGCCCCCTTCTCATTCAGAACTAAACGATTCCCCTCTTTCGTCTTCATATCAAGATTAAAAAAGGGTTTTAAATGATCAATATATAATGCTAAGGTATCGCAAAAGGCACCTGATGTCGAAGATAAAATATCAAGCGTTGCCTTTCCATGCGTTGACTTCATGACCTTTCCATACAATTCATCGCCATTAAATGTAAACGTCAACGTTTCACCCTCAAGTAGTACCTGTTCTTGTTTTTGAAAAACGGTAATTTGTGAATAGGACAAACTATATACTTTATATTTCACAAAGGATGAAGCTGTTTTTAATGTCACATAACACGGTTCATCAATGATCACTTCAGAATCTGAATCCTCTGCTTTATCCATCCCAAGCATAATTGCTAAAATCATTGGGATGATATTGTAGATACTTCAAACAAGATTGATTAAAAACACACTCAATGTTAACTCATTCATCTCTAACTTAACGTAACCAATCACCCAGGCAGCGAGCGTCAATACCACTAAAAAACAATGCAGCCACACTTCTTTAAAACGAAAACTTTTGACATTTTGTTGCTTACTTTTATTCGTTACCTTAAACTCGAGTTTCTGTGTTCCAAATAAATGTTTTAAACAACTAAATGATAAATAAGGAGCTAAAATCATCTCATAAATATGTCCCCAAAACATCGTTCGCGTTCTTGAATAACTACACGTAAATACGATATACTGTGAAATAAAATAGGGAACAAACAAATAAATAAGATTCTGAATTGGCACATTAATAAAAAATATTCCTGTCAATAAAAACAACAACGGGGCTAACGTAAACAACATTTTTAAAAGGGAAGTGTACCAATAACAAATCCCATCAAAGTAAACTAAACGTTGCCCAAGTCTCAATCCTTTCATCGTCAAGGGATTCTTATACTTTAACAATTGTAAATTTCCACGACACCAACGATTTCGTTGTCCTAAAAAATCCTTTAAATTCGTTGGATTTAATCCTAAAACAAGAGCTTCATTGACATAAATCCCTTTATAACCCTTCGCCTCAATCATCACTCCCACCGCAATATCTTCTGTAATCGAAAACGTTGGATAGCCTCCAATTTCATCAATACAGCGACGTCTAAAAATTGCATTCGTCCCGACATGAATCGCTGAATTTAAACTTGCCCTTTTGGGTTGAATATCACGCATGAAAAAATCTTGCTCACTTGGTAGTTGATTCGAAAACACCTTTTGAAAAATGTCAGGATTATAAAAGGTTTGTGGTGCCTGCACAAAACCAACCGACTCATCAAAGAAATAAGGAACCATCTTTAATAAAAAATTCGTCTTTGGCATCATATCTGCATCAAACACAACCATCAATTCACCCTGTGCAAACTGTAAAATATGATTAATATTCCCCGACTTTGCATCTGTGTTATCTGCACGAACGACAAAGTGAACGCCATAATCTTCACATAATTGCTTAACCTCACTCCTTTTCCCATCATCACATACGTAAATCTCCTTTTTTCCTGCTTCATACTTTAACGAAATCACCGCAGCTAGTGTTCGTTTTAAAATATAAATCGGTTCTCCGTAAGTGGGAATAATCACGTCAATGCTCGGTAAAGATGTTCGAGATGTATCTAATTTAACTTCCTGTTTCTCTTGTGTCGAAACATAACAGAAAATCAAAAACTGCAAAAAACCCCACACCTCAGCTCCATACAATAATATACCAAAAATAAGTGGCCACCCTGAACTTGGAATCATCTTCACCCGGCAGATAATATAAACAAGCGAGACAATAAAACTCATCATCATTAGCCACTTATTTGGTTTTGGTACACATAAAAACAACACAACCATTAACAAAATAGAGATAAACATATACACTAGCATATACTTCCCCCCTTTAATCACTTTACACTTCCATAAACCATACAATTCACCTTATGCCACAAAACTCATAACAATGCCATTTTATTTAAAATTTTTCATTCCCCTCCTATTTTTCTACTCCACTATAAAAAAACTTAAGGCCTAAACCGTGAGTTTTCATTATTTAACAACAATGTTAACTAATTTTCCTGGAACGGCGATTGTTTTTACAATTTCTTTTCCAGAAATGAAGTTTTGAACGTTTTCATGTGCCATTGCTATTTCTAACATGTCTTCTTTTGAGCTGCCTGCACGCACATCGATACGAGCACGTAACTTACCGTTAACTTTTGCGATGATTGTAATGGTATCCGATACTAATTTTGCTTCATCGTATGTTGGCCATGCTTCATAAGAAACAGTTCCTTCATGTCCAAGCACTGATCAAATTTCTTCTGTCATATGAGGAGCGATTGGATTTAATAATTTAACGAACGCTTCTGCATATTCACATGGAATACTTGTGACTTTATATGATTCATTGATGAAGATCATCATTTTCTATCAATCTTAAACTTATTTATCTCTCATTTATTTTTTCTTCTAAAAAATAAATTCTTCTCGATATATACTATCTCTTAAGTAACCTATCCTTTTAATCTTAATTTTCGATATAATTTAGTTTAAATTTTATCTCATTAGATATACCCGCACCCTTTTATACATCTTTCAATAATAATTTACTTTTTAAATTTACATACATTTTATTACCACGCTAGCCCCCTCAGAGCAGGTGATTTTCGTTTATACACAAAGCATTCTCAAAAAACTGAGAATGCTTTTTAAATGAACACTTATGACAAACAAAAATATATTATCCTGTAATGAATTTTAACTGAGGTGATAGGGATGTATTATTATTCATCTAATTATGAATATCCATATAGACAAAATGCTACAACTACTACACAAGCAAAAATGCCATCATTGATGACAAGTTTAGGAGAAGTTCAGTTAGAAGGTTACTATGACTTATTTGTTTATGAAACGTTATTTTCTGTTATCGGAGCAACTTTAAAAATTCAAATGAGTACAGGAAGTATTGAAGGAAAACTCATTGGCGCTAAACCTGATCATGTAATTTTGGAAAGTAACGGAAATACATTTTTTATCCGTATCAAAGAGATTGTTTGGATTATGCCTGTTAAATAATTTCTAACGCTTATTTATTTCAATAAACAAAAAACCCTCTAATCAGTGGTGGGATTAGAGGGCTTTTAATAGTTATTCTAATTATTTAACAACGATGTTAACTAATTTTCCTGGAACAGCAATTGTTTTTACAATTTCTTTTCCAGCAACGAAGTTTTGAACATTTTCATGTGCCATCGCTGTTTCTAACATGTCTTCTTTTGAAATATTAGCAGCTACCTCGATACGAGCACGTAACTTACCGTTAACTTGGGCAATGATTGTAATGGTATCCGATACTAATTTTGCTTCATCATATGTTGGCCATGCTTCATATGAAACAGTTCCTTCATGTCCAAGCACCGACCAGATTTCTTCTGTCATATGCGGAGCGATTGGATTTAATAATTTAACAAATCCTTCTGCATATTCACGTGGAATGCTTGTTGCTTTATATGATTCATTGATGAAGATCATCATTTGAGCGATCGCAGTATTGAAGCTTAATTTTTCATAATCCTCAGTTACTTTCTTCACTGTTTCATGATAAACTTTATCTAATTTTCCATCGTTTTCAGCGACTACTTTTTCAGCTAATGTGTGCTCTGGAGTCACGAATAAACGCCACACACGATCTAAGAAACGACGGCTTCCATCTAATCCTTCAGTTGACCAAGCGATAGCTGCATCAAGTGGTCCCATGAACATTTCGTATAAACGTAATGTATCTGCTCCATGAGATTTAACGATATCATCTGGATTTACAACGTTTCCTTTAGATTTTGACATTTTCTCATTGTTTTCACCTAAGATCATTCCTTGGTTGAATAAACGTTGGAATGGTTCTTTTGTTTCAACAATTCCTAAATCGAATAATACTTTATGCCAGAAGCGAGCGTATAATAAGTGTAATACAGCATGCTCTGCTCCACCGATGTATAAATCAACTGGTAACCATTCTTTTAATAATTGTTTGGCTTCTTCTGTATTTAATCCAACATAGTCTTCACCTTGTTTTAAGATATAGCCAATGTAGTACCAGCAGCTTCCAGCCCATTGTGGCATTGTATTTGTTTCACGACGACCTTTTACTCCATCTTCACGTACAACTTCTAACCATTCTTTTGCATTAGCAAGTGGAGATTCACCTGTTCCAGATGGTTTGATGTTATCCATCACTGGTAATTCAAGTGGTAATTGATCGGCTTCTAAAACAGACATTGTTCCATCTTCCCACATAATCACTGGGAATGGTTCTCCCCAATAACGTTGACGAGAGAATAACCAGTCACGTAGTTTATAGTTAACTTTACGAGATCCAGCACCGTTTGCTTCTAACCATTCAATAACAGCAGCTTTAGCATCTGCATTGTTCATTCCATTAATGAAGTCTGATTCGATGTGAGCATCATCTCCAGTGAAGGCACCTTCTGTGATATCCCCTTCAATGACTTGCTTAATTGTTAAGTCATATTTCTTAGCGAATTCGTAGTCACGCTCATCGTGTGCAGGCACTGCCATAACAGCTCCTGTTCCGTAGCTTGCTAAAACATAATCTCCGATCCAAACTGGAACTTGAGCTCCTGTAATTGGATGAATTGCGTAAGCTCCTGTTGCCACACCTGATTTTTCTTTATTTAATTCTGTACGCTCTAAATCAGATTTTGCTTTTGCAGCTTCTTGATAAGCAACAACCGCTTCTTTACATTCAGGCGTTGTAATTTCATTTACTAATGGATGTTCTGGTGCTAAAACAACGTATGTTACACCGAATACCGTATCAGGACGTGTTGTAAACACATCAAATGAATGTTCTGTTCCATTAACTTTAAAGTTAATTAACGCTCCTTCACTCTTACCGATCCAGTTACGTTGCATATCTTTAATGCTTTCTGTCCAGTCTAACCCTTCTAAATCTTCAAGTAATCGTTCAGCATAATGTGTAATTTTAAGCACCCATTGTTTCATTGGTTTCTTGATTACAGGATGTTCCCCACGTTCAGAGACCATTTTCCCATCAACATTTAAAACTTCCTCATTTGCTAAAACTGTTCCTAACCCTTCACACCAGTTAACTTCAATATCTTTAATTTCAGCTAATCCCATGTTATATAATTGGGTGAAAATCCATTGTGTCCATTTATAATATTTTGGATCGGTTGTATTTAACTCTTTATCCCAATCATATGAGAATCCTAATGATTGAATTTGTTTACGGAATGTATTAATGTTAATATCCGTAAATTCACGAGGGTCATTTCCTGTATTTAATGCATATTGCTCAGCTGGTAAACCGAATGCATCCCATCCCATTGGATGTAAGACACGGTACCCTTGCATACGTTTCATACGAGAAACAATATCAGTTGCTGTATATCCTTCTGGATGACCGACGTGAAGTCCCGCTCCAGATGGATAAGGGAACATATCTAATGCATAATACTTAGGTTTTGACTTATCTTCAGACGTTTTGAATGTCTTATTTTCTAGCCAATAATTTTGCCACTTTTGTTCAATCTGTTTGTGATCAAATGCCATAATTCTACCTCCGGGCCCCCGGCCTGCGAAGCAGGTATCCTCCACTGCTGGGGTAATCTTAAATTTGTAGGTGAGTCTACTATTCATTAAGAAAATTTAAATACTGCTTTCTTTTCTTAAATGATGAAGTAAACACTTCACTAAAATAAAACCAAATATTATGAATAATTTGTGACGAATCGATATAAATTATTCATTAATACAAAATAATGGATTAAATTCCATAAACCTATATCTTATTCTTTTTAATAAAGATGGGGTAAGAAAAATCTTTTATCCCTCACTCAAAAAGTTAAAGAGAACACCCTCTTCCCATCAAAGGAGGGAAAGCTAAGAGTCCAACTACTTCGCTATACATATAGTTGAATTAATCCACTAAAGCAGATCGTTGAACTAACAAAAAAAGTCCTTAGAATATTTCTATTCTAAGGACGTAAATTACGCGGTACCACCTTAGTTGCAAGAGTCTAAAAAAAGTAGTCTCTTACCTCTCTCATCTTTTAACGCAAGAATACGGCAATCATTACTTAAATTTCACAATTGCAACTCCGAGGTGAGTTCATAAGTGTTCTATACGAATTTGCACCAACCATTCGCTCTCTACAATAATCCCAACTTACTACTAGTCCTCTTCACGGTTCATATAAGTTTATTCTAGAAAAATTATATCAAACCTTTCACAAAAAACAAGATTTTTTATAAAAAAACGTCATAAAACAATATCTCGTGCCACTAATTCACATCTATGATAAAATAAAAGACGATAAACAAACAACATACAACAATCCTCATCATTTTAAAGGACTATCTTAAATGATGCATTCGTGATTGATTTGATAAAAAGAACATACTAAAAACAGGAGGAATAGATAGATGAACAATCCGTTTCCATACAGCTATGCTGATAAACGATACCATACATTAAACTATCATTTACGTGAAAAATATAACCAAAAAATCTTCAAAGTCATGATCAATGCTGGATTTACTTGTCCAAATATTGATGGAACCGTCAAATACGGTGGATGTACGTTCTGTAGTACCAAAGGTAGTGGTGACTTTGCTGGAAATCCAGAAGACAACTTAAAAACTCAATTTAATCAAGTCAAAGAGATGATGCATCAAAAATGGCCTGAAGCAGGATACATCGCCTATTTCCAAGCCTTCTCAAATACACATGCCCCGCTTGAAGTCTTAAAGCGTAAATATGAAGCCGTTTTAGAATGTGATCCTAATATCGTCGCTCTTTCAATTGGGACACGTCCTGACTGTTTACCAGATGATGTCGTGGACTACTTAGGTGAATTAAACAAAGAAGTCGATTTATGGGTGGAACTTGGGCTTCAATCGATGCATGACAAAACAGGAAAACTTATTAACCGTGGACATGATTATCAAACATTAGTTGAAGGCGTTAACAAACTTCGCGCGAAAAATATCGATGTCATCATTCATATCATCAATGGATTACCAGGTGAAACACATGAAATGATGTTAGAAACGGCGAAAGCTGTAGCGGGACTTGATGTCCAAGGAATCAAAATTCATTTACTTCACGTCATTGAAGGAACACCAATGCACAAAATGTTAGACAAAGGGATGTTAACACTCATGGAGAAAGATGAGTATATCGACTTAGTCGTTGATCAATTAGAAATCTTACCCCCTGAAATGGTTATCCATCGTTTAACAGGTGATGCCGTTCGTGAAGAATTAGTTGGACCGATGTGGAGTTTAAAAAAATGGGAAGTTTTAAATGCAATTGATGATCGTTTAAAAGAGCGTAACACTTACCAAGGGCGACTTTATCAAAAACCGGAGGAAAACTAAGATGGCACAAACATTAGAACGCGTTCTTCCCTTTTCAAAAAATTTATTAGAAAAAGCTTTAAAACCAGGTGATGTTGCGATTGATGGAACAGCAGGTAATGGTTATGATACGTTATTTTTAGCAGAACTTGTTGGTGAGTCAGGCCATGTTTATAGCTTTGATGTCCAAGAAGAAGCCATTCAAAGCACGCAAACGAAATTAAAAGAAGCTGATATTAACCATGTAACTTTAATTCATGATGGACATCAACATGTCCTAAACTATGTGAAGCAACCAATTAGCGCGGCGATTTTTAATCTAGGTTACCTTCCTGGTAGTGATCAAAGTATTACGACTCATGGTGAAACGACATGGAAAGCTGTCACTGACATTTTAAGCTTATTAAAGAAAAATGGGATTATTATTTTAGTGGTGTATCATGGACATGAGGAAGGAAAAGTGGAACGCCACTATCTAGAGGAGTGTTTTGAAACACTAGATACTAGAACAACTCAAGTTTTAACTTATCAATTCATTAACCGTAAAACAGCTCCATTCATCGTTGCTATTGAAAAACTACATTAAAAAAGCTACTTTAACAGTAGCTTTTTTTGTTCCTTAATTCAATCAATTAATGATAAGAGAAATCCAATTCCAGAAAACATCCCCTTACTCGTTTTAAAGAAACAGTCTTAAGAGTACACAAAAACAACGCTAATAATAAAAGGACCGACCAAACTAACTATCTTGTCATTAGAAATTAAAGCTTACAATATACTTTTACCATCACCAGGTGAAAGCTGCACATGAAGTTAAATGAATAATTACTGGGATATCTTGTTGTTTAAACTTAAATAAAGACGGATCAATTCCTACTCTGACAGAATGGACCTTAATTTCATATCGATTTATCATATAAACACGACTCATCTGATGAATACATAAACTAATCCATAACAAGGCAAACAAATAAAATCAAAACAATCCTTATTCACTGCCCATCATCTCATACTAAATTTATATTGCTATCCCGTCTACTTATACATTGTTAACTACTTTACAAACTTTCTCGTATGATGGAATAAAAAGCGGGCACGAAAACCGAGTTTTTTGATGATTTGTTTTTGAACGATACGAAGTTTAGGATTTTTCTTCACACCTTCTGCTAAGTATAATGCGAAGAGTCCATCATTAATCGTTTGATGAAATCCTTTCTCCGGTAAGAGCCTTATCTGCTGTTGGGCCTCGTAGTAAACGTCAAGAATCCGATAAATTCCCTCTTCAAAGTTATGATAATAAGAAAAGAAATTAAGTTCTCCTTCTTCGATATCTTCCTCTAAATCAATTAGATAATCAAGCATAATATGAAGTTCTTGCACCGCTGGAAACATTGCTTGAAAAATACACTCAGGTTGGATTTGATAACGGTCTTGATTCATTGCATAAGCCACCATCGTAAAAATTCCAAGTGTTGAACCACAGGCTGCACCAAACTCAAACCAAGTTAAATCACCTGCTAATCGTTTTTGCTGACTGCTTAATTGAATTAATCGAACTTCCCGCTCTGATACTTTTAAATGCTTATAAACTTGTAAATCTACATACAATCCAGCTAAGCGACCAAGCCAAGAAGCATACAGCGAATAGTGAGGAATCTTTTTTAATGATTCTTGGCACAAGCGGACAAGCATATTCAAATAGCCTCCATCGAGTTGCTGTGTTTGATACTGATAATAATTTGGAGCATGAGGAGTTAGTTTAAAGACATCTAATAACGACTGATGTAAACGACGAAAATTTGTTTCATTAATAACATTTGTTTGATCGACTAAATTATCTAAATAGTCACACATCGTCTGATAAGCCGTCATAAATTTTAAATAATCGGCTTGATACTCTTCACTTACTAAGGCTGCATAAAAAGATGCTCCATAGCAATGAAAAGCTTTTTTTGAAAGACTCGCTAACGCTTCTTTCTTTAATTTCGGATCGGTAATTTGTTGCGCATGTTGTTCATATAAACTTAAAAATGATTTCGTCTTAGGTTGATACGATTTATAAAAAGCTGTCATTAAGGCTGGATAGAACATGTTTTCACCTCTCAATCGATACCTCTATAGTGTAGACCAAGGTTCCAGCGTTCAATCATCATTTGACTGAAATGTCATTCATTCTTACAGAAACCTCTTCTTTTCGACAGACGTAACCGATTACAACCTTTCCCTATTCCCCTTAGTTTTCTACTTTTTTACAAATGTAGATGTTATAATGATTGTGTATTTATGGAAAAGGAGGAATAAATAGTGAGGGGAAGCAAATTACAAAAACTACTACATGTTCTAAAAAAACATGATCATAAAAACGACGTCTATAACTATGCCATTCCTGATTTATGGAATGCATGGAACTATCAAGGAGAGGAAATGGTGCGTACTAGTTGGGGGGAACTCATCGTTAATCCATACAACTTCTATAGTGAAGTGATCCAATCCTACATTTTGCCTCAGGCTAAAGACGACGTTAACTATAATCAATCGCTAAGTCAAATCAAGCAATCATATGAAGCTAAACCAGGCTATTTAGGGGGAGACTGGATTAAAGATTCAGTGGTTTATTCAATGATGGTTCGAACATCGACAGCTTGGGACCATGACCGAAGTGGAGATTTAGAGAACCATAACTTATACGATTTAAATGAAACAGGGACATTCGTAAAATCATTAGCATTACTTCCATTACTAAAGAAAATGGGAGTCGATACAGTTTATATGCTCCCAATTTCAAAATTTTCATTAAAAGATAAAAAAGGTGAATTAGGATCACCTTATGGCGTTTGCAACTTCTTTGAAATCGATCCTAGCTTAAAAGATAACATGACAGGTTCAGAGTTAACTGTTGAGGAAGAATTCCAAGCATTTGTTGAAGCTTGTCATATTTTAGATATGAAAGTGATGATTGACATCATCCCTAGAACAAATTCAGTTGAAAGTGATTTAATTTTAGAACATCCGGATTGGTTCTATTGGGTATATACCGATACATTCCACGAGTATTATCCACCATATGTTCCAGGACTCGGAAGTACCTTACCACCGAAACCAGAATATTTACCTTATGTGTATTCATCACAAGCAGTATGGAATCATATTCATAAATTCTCATATGCACCAAACATCATTGATCCTGAAAAATGGGAGCGCGTGGTAGAAGAATATCGCCAAACACCAGGGGCTTCTATTTTAGATTTAGTTAGCCGTGAATTCGGTTTAACTGTTGCACCAGCCTTCTCAGATCATATTAATGATGTGCAACCACCATGGACAGATGTCACGTTCTTCCGTATGTATATGGACCATCCGGTGGAAAGCCAAAAATACTTAGGCGGACAAGAGTTACCACCTTATATCTTATTTGATACAATTAAATCAAATTTATATAAAGGAAATATCATTAACGAAGGATTATGGGCAACTTTATCTAACATTATTCCATTCTATCAACAAAATTATGGAATTGATGGGGCTCGTATCGATATGGGACATGCTCTTCCGTCTGAACTCATCCATCGTATCATTGCCAATGCACGTACGAACGATCCAGACTTCTGCTTCATCGCTGAGGAGCTACAAGATGAAAATGCAAAAGTATCACGCGATAACGGATATAACATGATTATCGGTTATGGATTCTTCCAAGAACCTCGTACGTATGAGCATCGTACACACAAATTCATGTATGATTCACGTCACTTACCATGTCCTGTGTTTGCTGGAGGAGAAACTCATGATACCCCTCGCTTAGCTGCACGTGAAGGCGGACGTACGTTATCTAAAATGTTAACCGTTATGAACATGTTCATGCCAAATGGAGTTCCATTCATTAACTCTGGACAAGAAGTTTATGAAATTCAACCGATGAATACAGGTCTTGATTGCCGTAACTATGAGCAATATGTGTTACCGCACAACGATCGTTACTTTGGAAAGCTTGCACTCTTTGATAAATTCGCTATCCATTATCTGAATCATATGCGCTGGGAGTTACCAGATACACTAGAAGCTGTTTCAAAAATCCGCAAAGATCACTTAAGTACTTTTACGAAACTTGAAAACTTTGTATCGCTTGGATTTGATTACTTAAGTGACCCTGCGATTGGATTTGGATACATTGAGGAAGGAAAGCGCGGTCACTACAATAACAATGTTTTCATCATTGTAGCAAGCACTGATATGTATTCTCCAATTGATGTGACAGTTCATTTAGAGGATTTACGTACTCAATCAGGGAATACTTGGTGTACAGGTTCTTTATTATTCTCAACTCATGAATGGCAACGTGAAGTTCATGAATTTGATGGTAATCGTAATTTACGTGTTCACCTACAACCTGGTGAAGTTAAAATTATTAAACTATGATATAATAAAAGGTAACATCTCACGGTGTTACCTTTTTTATTGTAGGAGAGATTTTATGTCAGATCGCGTACTAAAGGTGGCTCTTTATAGTATTGGGAGTACCTTATTGATTTTAATAATTACCATTCCACTAATTGCGATGTTATGGATTAGTGGGATTCAGTATCATAGTCGTTGGAATATTCTTTTCTTTATCGCTATGATTACCATCTTTGATTTATTAGCTGAGTATATAGGAAGAATGGCTGTCGATGGGTTTGCCACCCTCTTTTCATGGACAAGTAAAAAAAGATTACTTTTTCGTTATATCTTAGATTTTTTTATGACGCTACTTATTACTCACTTTGTTGACGAGTACTTCAAGGGAGTCTCTCTCTCAACAGGTGGCGAAATCATCTTTGCGATACTTATTCTTCTATTTACTGCCGTCCTCGAAATGAATACAAACGAGGAAAAGGAAGCATAAAGTTTCCTTTTTTTATATAATAATAATATACCAAATAAAGTTGAAACTTGGTAGCGCTTCATTTGAAGTTTGTGTATAATAAAAATAGATAGAAAAAGTTACCAAAAGGGGAGGAGCCTATTATGTATCAAAACATTTTAGCTGCCGTTGATGATAGTGCCAAGTCTAGACTAGCCTTTAAATCTGCTGTTGAAACTGCGGTAGCATTCAATGCAAAATTAACACTTTGTCATATTAAAAAGAACACCATTATTTACACACCGATTGATCCATCGGGGATGTTATCAACGACTTACATTTTCAAACAAGATTTCTCAAGCTATATGGATGAGGAATTAGAAAAATATAAAGAAGAGGCTCAAAAAGCAGGAATCAAAGAGGTTGAAATCGTCCAAACATACAGTTCATCACCAGGGCTTGCGATTGCTGAAGTGATCGCTCCAGGTTATGAAGCTGATTTAATCGTTTGTGGAGCAAGTAACAAATCAGGCTTTGACCGATTCTTACTCGGAAGCGTCTCACTTGATATCGTAAAACACGCAAAATGCGACGTCAACGTCATCCGCAACGGCGGAAAAAAATAACCTTTAAATCTAGATTAGCTGTATCTATAAGATACAGCTTTTTTCATATTCAAAATAAAAGTGTTGGAAATCTAAACAGAATGGGAAGGACATGAGATTAATCGTGCATTGATGCATGATTAATAGAACCGGCCCATTTAGCCAGAGCATTCCAATAAAAAGATGGCTCACACCCTTTATATTCTCTTATTAAATGCCTGATATCTGTACCTTTTGGAGTAAAAATATAAATAAAAAAGGGGATTCCCCGAATCGAAGAATCTCCGTGATAATCATTATCCTTGATAATTAACTAATGATAAGAATGATTTTGGATCTAGTGAAGCACCACCAACTAATGCTCCGTCAATATGTTCTTGAGCCATTAACTCCTTAATATTTGACGGATTAACTGAGCCTCCATATTGAATACGAACTGCCTCAGCAACTTCACGTCCATACACACGTTCAATTACACTACGAATATATCCAATCGTTTCATTCGCTTGCTCAGCTGTTGCTGTACGTCCTGTTCCAATTGCCCAAATTGGTTCATAGGCAATTACAACTCGTTTCACTTGTTCAACTGTTAATCCTTCTAACGCTGCAACTGTTTGAGTATCCACAACAGTATTTGTTGCTCCCGTTTCACGTTGTTCTAATGATTCACCGACACAAATAATTGGTGTTAATCCATTTGCAAATGCAGCGTGAACTTTTTTATTAACTGTTTCATCTGTCTCATTAAACATTTCACGACGCTCACTGTGTCCTAATACGACGTAAGAAACGCCGATTGATGTTAGCATTTCAGGTGCCACTTCTCCTGTGTAAGCCCCAGCTGATTCAAAGTGCATATTTTGTGCCCCCACACGTAAAGAAGCCCCTTGACGTTTGACTAAACAGCGTAAGTAAGGAAATGGTGCACAAACTACTGATTCAACCACATCTGTTGAAGCAACATGATCTTTAACAGCATAAATAAATTGTAAAGCCTCATCACGCGTTTTATTCATTTTCCAGTTTCCTGCAATAATTGGTTTTCTCATTTCTCACACCTCATAATCTATTCTTATTTTTCTGATATTTCCCCCGTTGAAATATCATCTTCTTTTTGTTCTTGAACTTGTTCTTTCTTACCTTTTTTGGGTTTTGCTCGGAATAATCCTGTTGTATTAAATACAAGCTCGACCACTAGTATCGCAATTACTAACATCACTAATCCATAAAACTTCGATGACATGGTATATAGGATAGCAGTGAATGAGAACAATGCTGCAATTCCATATAAAACAAGTACGCTTTTCACATGCCCTAAATTACGATCTAATAATTGATGATGAACATGACCACGATCAGGTTTAAAAGGCGATTGCCCATTTAGTATACGACGAATGATAGCCCAAATTGTATCGAAGATTGGAACAGATAGCATAACAATTGGGATAATAAATGAAACAAAAGCCGCATTCTTATACCCTAAAAGGGATAAAACAGATACAGAGAAGCCTAAAAATAGCGATCCTGTATCCCCCATAAAAATTTTTGCTGGATGAAAGTTATGAATTAAAAAGCCTAATGTTGAACCGAGTAATAAACAAGACATCATTGCCACAAAGGCTTCTCCTTGATAGGACGCTAAAATGGCCATTGTTCCAAATGAAATAGCTGATATTCCTGAAGATAAACCATCTAAACCGTCAATTAAATTAATAGAATTTGTAATACCAACAATCCAGATGACCGTTACAATTCCACCTATCCACCCTAAATCAATTACAGGTAAAAACGGTAAATAAATCTTATCTATCATGAAATTACCATACAAAACCATAATCAAAGCTGCAACTAACTGAACGAGAGCCTTTGGTTTAGCAGGTAATTCAAACATATCATCAAGCATCCCAGTAGCAACAATGAGAAAAGAAGCAATAAAATAAGCATCAATAAACGCTATTTCATCTTGATCAAGCGCATATCCTTTCACTTTAAAAATCATATAACCCAATAGAAAAGCAATATAAATCGCGAGTCCACCCATTCTCGGCATGATACGACTATGGACTTTACGTTTATTGGGTTGATCAACTGCATTGGTAAAATAAGCTAATTTCATCACATACGGCGTAATTAAACACGCTATTATGAAGCATAAACTTATGACTAATAAGTAAATCATCATGGCACCTCACGGTTAAATTTTTATGTTATTATATCACATCTAAGTAGTTAACAGAAGTCTATAGCCAAAATCCCATGAGTTTCTCACGCTTTTTCACCATATTTCTACTTTTTAAAAAGGTAGATTTATCCTATCTTCCATCCTTCAATACGAGCCAATTCATCCATTACTTCCATAAATTCTTCCATAAAAATACTTAAAATATCCTCATGTGCTTCATCTTCTTTTAAAGCTGTTTCTAATTCACGACTATACTCATACAACTCATCTGCCCCTAATTGACCGGCTAGTCCTTTAATGGTATGGACCGTACGAATAGCTTCATCCATATTCGACTCAATTAATTGTGGTAATTGCTCAACTACTATACTATTAATGTGCAATTTTAAAGAAAAATTTTCCATCATATGAAAATACACTGATCCTACGCAATTTTCAACTCTTCAAAAATGGTTTTTAATGCCACTCCATTTTGGGCTTTACGATAAATTATTTTTACTAATTCTTGCTTTTGTTTTCGTTGACATTGGCGTAAACTTTCACCCAGACAACTGTTGTTCGGAGTCATGCGCTTTAAATAAAGGTAAACGAATTGAATCATTAACATCAATCGTTTAATTCCTTTCAAGGCTCGAATCTGATACTGTCCCATTCCAAAATTTTGCTTCACTTCTCGGAAAAAGATTTCAATGGGCCAACGTTTAGTATAGTGTTTAAGCAGTTGCTTGGCAGACATTTTTAGATCATGACTCACAAAACAACGTAAAGCTTTTTCTTCCAAAGGAGCCGTGTGAGGCCAACTTAAAATGATTTGAACGACATGTCCCCCTCTTATCCTTCCTTGATATAGATAAGTATAATAACGCTCAGATCCGACAGTCACTAAGTCGAGATCTTTGAGGGATAAGGTGTTCGCAAATTGTTTCAGTTGAATCCCTTTCGGACGATAGCCTTTAGGCAGAATGATTCGATTCGTTTTGATACCTCCTAAGTAATAAAAGCCTAATTGATTAGCGATTTGGAATAAGGCTTCACACGAATACCAACTATCAGCTAGGATGTATCCTTTATGAGGTGGTTTAGGTAAAGTGGTGAGAATCTCTTTAACGAGTTCAATTTTACTCTGTTTATCTTTCTCATACGGAATGATTTGATACGGTAAGATGACATCATCACATTGAAGCATCACAGTAACAAATTGATGACCATAAACGGATTGATGATGAAGATGAGAGTAGTGCCAATCACATCCTTGAATAGGATAAGTCGCCTGTGACGAAGGCTTCGTTTTAACACATGTTGTATCATCTACTAATACGTAAATAGGTTTTCCTGTTTGATGTGAACGATTGTAAAGGCAAGAGAGAAGATAGGCTTGAATTTGATTAGAAATCGCCCCATCATCCCAGGGACTATCATTTAAAAATCGTCCAAAAGTTGTCCGATGACAATGCTTAACGGCAGAGATTTTCCCCTGATAATTTTCCTGAATCATCACGTTTAGAAACTGGTTAAGATGATTAAACTGAGGTTTAGATAAAAATAAATCTAAGTCAAGCTGTTTTAGAAATTTGAAAATTGAATTTGAATCTGATATAATACTGTCCATGAACATTAACTCAATTCCCCCTTGTTAATTGGTTGTGCGAGACTTAATTATACAAGGATTTGAGTTAATGTTTTTTCTTTTTGCATTGGTATTTTATAACTGGAAATTAATTGGAAGCAGTTTTGCACATTAATAGTACTATATAGAAATGCTTTCTAAAATTATGCGCAATACGTAGATATAAACGTGTATTTCCAGCAATACGTTCAAGTGCATAAGCAATGTTTAACATCGAACTTAGTTCAATTAATTGTTCAGCCTTGATTGGCTTCACTTCTAATGGTTTACAATTCAAGATGCGATACACACCATTGGATAACGTGTAATGATCCACTGGCTTTGGAACATACGCATCAACGCCATGACGTAAAATAAAATCTAGCTCTAAACATTGACTAACGCCCGTTAGTAAAATAACTTTAGCATCAGTATTAATTAACTTAATCGCCTTAAAGACATCCACACCGCTCATACCTGGCATAATGACATCTAGTAAAATACAATCATATTGACTAAATGTCTTAGCATAGTGCTTAATCGCACGCTTCGGATCTGAGAAAGCTGTGACACTATACCCAAAGCTTTCAAGTAAAGCCTCCGTAATCTCTAAGTTTGATAACTCATCATCGATAACCATGATTTTTCCAACACCACGTGGCACGGATTCTTCATTAACAAACTCTTCAATTCCATGATTAATTGGCAAATATAGCGTAAACGTCGTTCCCTTTCCAACAACAGAGTCAAGCTCAATAGCTCCGTTATGATTACGTAGTGTTTCAACGACACTTGCTAGACCCATTCCGGTTCCTTTCCCTACATCTTTTGTTGTAAAGAATGGCTTAAAAATCTTAGACATTAAGCTAGCATCAATCCCACAGCCTGTATCTCTAATTTTTAAAATAGCGTAGTCATTGGGCGTAATATTCGTATTTAATAAATTACCAGGAATCTCTTCTAGTTGATCGTGAGTCAACGTTAATTCAATGCAACCTTGGCCTTTAATAGCATCCCGTGCATTAATACATAAATTTAAAATTGCATTATTTAATTGAGATTCATCACCTAATACATAATATTCATCTGGCTCAATATTTAGTTCAATCTTAATTCGACGATCGATTGTATGTTTTAACATATTGACCGTATCTTTAACAATCTGTACTAAATCAAGATTCATACGTTTATTTTCCGGTTTATGTGAAAAGGCTAATAATTGGCGGGTTAACTCTGTCGAATGACGGACTGAACGTTCTATCCCATCCATATAACGCAACAGTGTTTCATCCTCTGTCATTGTTTTCATTAATGCCACATAACCTAAAATTCCATTTAATTGATTATTAAAATCATGACTAACTCCACTTGTCAACTGCCCTAATGCTTGTAACTTTTGAAGTTGTCCATCAATCAAATCATGTTTTTTCTTAAATGATAAATCGAGTAATAGTCCTCGAACACGTACCTCACCTTTATTATCAATTACTTTCTCACATTTTAGCACGAGTGTTTCCCAAGGTTTATGTTTATGACGAATTAATAAATCTTGAGTTAACTCAGTATCCGGACTCAATAAAAAAGTATCAATGATTTCATTTATGGATTCATTATTAAATAAACTCTGTGAATTTTGAGTTTCTGAATCAAATTCTAATAACTGCTCAATCCTATCACTCACGTACCAAATACATTCACTGACACGATATTCAAAGAATCCGTAAGCTAAATGAAGTAATTGTAAATACCAATTGCTCGATCCAATTTCTACTTCTAATTGAGAATTAAATTCTAACCTATCAATCTCCACCACTCTCATATCTTCCATTCTGTTCTACAACAGATACCCCACTTTCTCTTAAATCTGTTCATCAATATAAATATCCCCTAAATTAGGAAATTTTATACCATATTTACAATTACCTTATTTTACTATATTCAATCCTATTATATGTTTTTTAGTCCTAACATTCAATCCCTTCTGTGTAAACGCAAGATAAATTAGCAATTTTGTTCATATTGCTAATGTCCGACTTTCACCTAAATGCATATACTAGAATATATAAGAAACAGTAACCTTTGCACACCGCAAAAAATTTTACTGCTTCTAGCGTCAGTCTGCGTTAAAGACATTTTATGATTTTAAGCCCGATGTAGTAAATGTACACTATTAATTTTTCTATTATAGACAGCAGTAGTTTATATAAGGAGGACACTATGAAAAAAAAACACCTCTCTACTCATAGACAGTCCAAATCACCCAAACAAAAAGCACGTCAACTAGAATGCTCTGATGAGCTCATGCATAACTTCATTGGACTCTTAACAGAAAAAGTCGATCAAATGCAATCGATGATTGGTGATATTCCTCTATCCCCTTCTATTCATCCTGGCAATGACACCTTAGACCCTTCCACCTCGACTGAAAAAAAAATAGAATCGCCTCTAAATGAGCAAAATTTTCTTCCCGATGACTTCGATCCTGATGAACTTAGATTTCAGGCATCCGAATCATCAGCAACTACAGCCAGTGGAACAATAAATACAACTGGGCGTTTGGGAACAAGCTCGGGACAAAGTTTTGGAACAAGTGGTGGTGTAGCAAATAGTGGCCAAAGTGCGGCTGCTATAGCTCATCGAACTGCTTTTGACTATGCTCCTCAACAAACCACAACTTATTGTTATGGATTCACTAACTCTGAATTCTTCGCCTTTATCGGAAGTTTAGATCCAGTTGAATATATTTTAGTTATTACTGTCATTGCCATTATTATCGGTGTTGAACTTAATGTATTTGAACGACAAATTGTCGGTGGTGCTTTAGTTGATATTGGAGTCACCCTTGGAAATATGGTAGAACAAGAACTCTTCCAAACTGCAAGACAAAATGAGGCTGCAAGTCGACAACGAAATGAAGCCGAACAAACGGACTTTGACAATCTCTATAACGATATTGATGTATTACAAGCTGAAATTGATGCCATTAAACAACAATTAGGAATGAATCAAACTTAAAAGGACGTTCATCATTAAAAAAGTGACGTCCTTTTTTAGTGATTCTAAACAAAAATATTGACTATACGGTTACCAGATAGTTTAGTATACTAAAAAGAAACTTATATAGAAAGGTATGAGAGAAATGATGAAGAAATTTTTAAGTTATGCAATTCCCTCGGCTTTAGCCATGTTTATTTCATCTTTATATACAGTCATTGACGGTATTTTTGTAGGACAAGGAGTCGGAGATCTTGCATTAGCGGCCGTCAATGTTGTAATCCCCCTAACCATTATGTTATTTGGTATGGCAACCATGTTCGCCGTCGGAGGAGGAGCACTTATTTCTAAAAACTTTGGAAGTGGTAATATCCAAAATGCCAACGTAATGTTCCGCCAAGTTTTTAAATTTTTATTAATTCTTAGCCTTTTCATTAGCATCATCTGCTTCCTCTTTACAGGACCTATTGTTAAAGGATTAGGAGCAACCCCTGATTTATATGAAAGTGCTAAAATTTATTTAAGATTCTATTCAATCTTTTGCATTCCTAATATTATTGGAATTGCCCTTAATAGCTTTATCCGAAATGATGGTAACCCTAAGTTAGCCATGATTGCGACAATTTCAGGAGCAATCACAAATATCGTACTCGACTATCTCTTCATCTTCCCGCTACAGCTTGGCTTATTCGGAGCAGCACTAGCAACTGGTCTTGGACAATTAGTGACAGTCTCAATTCTTTTAATTCACTTTATTCGTCGCCAAGGACAGCTTCGATTCGGAAATGTTAAATTAGACTTTAAAATCATCAAAGAATTTTCAAATATTGGATTTCCATCCTTCTTTGCTGAAGCTGCTTTCTCAGTCATTATTTACTTAACGAATCTTGCCTTAATCACAACGGTCGGAGAAGCGGGAATTACGACCTACAGTATTATCAACTATTTAACAACACCAATTTATCTACTCCTTCTTGGATTAGCCTTTGGGGCACAACCATTAATCAGCTATCATTTCGGTGCAAAAGAACAAGAACCGATGATGAAATATTATCGTCTGACCAATCTCACAAACTATCTCATCAACGTAGTATTTATCTCTATTTGTTTGTTCTTCGGGCGTCCAATCATTAGTGTCTTCACACAAGATCCAGCCATTATTGACATGGCCTATATTGGTCTAAACATCGTCAATGCAGCCTTTATTATTGTTGGAGTTAACCTGAATACAACTATTTATTATCAAGCCATTGAAATGACAAAATACTCAAATTTATTGTGCGCTTCCCGATCAATCATTTTCTTACCTATCGTTTTATTCATTCTAACAACCGTAGTTGGGTTACATGGAATTTGGGCTGCACTCTTTATCTCTGAATTATTAACGATGTTATCTTTCTTAATCTTTACAAAAATGAAGACCATCACTGAAAGAGCTATTCAATGGGCTTAATGTAAAAAACGGTTCATCATGAATCGTTTTTTTGTTATAGATCTTCACCATCTGTTTTTAAAAAACCAACAGCTTGTTTTAAATCTTGATTAACATAAACTTTAATGACAGTATCCCGTTCCGTTTTAAAGCGAAAAATTATTTCGCGCTCATTTTCTTTTACTTTTTGATCAATGAGTGAAACTTGTTTAGCGATGTCATGTTCAGATAAAAAAGCAACTGCCAATTGTTCTAAACTTTCTTCACTGTATTCCGTTGGCTCCGAATGAATTTCAACAAAAATTCCATTTAAATCCCCCTCTTTATACTCACCAGTCACACGAATCACTTCATTATCCTTAGGCTCACTCCCCCTTATTAAAGTCACACGATCCCCCTCATAAATCGGTTCATTCGTTTCCTGATCGACAAGTGACCCTTCCTTTTGAACTGTTGCTGAAAAATCATTCAAGACTAACGGAAAATCAAAGTATATTTGATAGTCTTCGACTAATTGATCAATTAATAACTGATCAGATTCACTTAACTTCTTTGATGAACATGCACCTAGTAATATTGCACCGCCTAGTAACATCCCCATCCATCTAAAACGTCTCATTGTATATACCTCCATTTCCATATACCTTAATATCGGTTAATTCAATTCAAAATAACTAGTTAATCCTCTAAAAAGACAAACTTTCCTTTTGGGGATGTTAAATATATACGTCCTGATAAGTTTTTCATATCGTAGAAAATAACCCCTACTAGCGTAGGGAACCTCCTAGCAGTGGAAGATACATTTTCTTCGAAAATACCAGGTTTCCCCGTCTCAAAGCGATTGATGAACTAAGATTGATTCCAAAAATATGAAATATATTTCGGTTTCTATGCGTCTTATTATATCCCTTATACCTCAAAAGATTTATCTTGAAAAAAAGCCTAAATCATCAAATTTTTACGATATTCGGACCCTTCATCTCTACTTGCATCTTTGACACTCCGACTTTTCCTCTTGATATCCTAATAACACCACACAGATAATTACTTTTACAACTTCTAAGATTGCCTTCATCATCAACCTCCTTTATTCAGTTTCTATCTAAAAACAGATTAATTTTTTTACATCTCTACATTCCAACTAAAGTCTTAAGCCATCATGAACACTGCCTAATTATAAAAGTAATAAAACTCTTGTTAATATAAAAAATAACTACTTCTTATATAGTTCAAAGGTATATTCATCATAACCAGCCATCACTACTAACACAATCACTCGAAGAACTTCTATTAATCGTTTCATTGTATCATCTCCTTGCTCTTGATGTCTTCATAATACTACTCCAGTTGATAATCTCCTATCTCAATACGTGAAAATAATCTTGTAAATTTGTCACCTTCGATATTATTCCTATAAATTGGATATATATTCATAAAATTTACAAAAAGTAATATAGATGATTTTTTTACAATATAAATTTGGATTTGGCCATAAAAAAACCAGGATTATTTTCCTGGCTTCACATAGGCATTAATAAACTGATAAATTCCGTCAAAATATTCTTTCTCCATGAGACTATCAGCCTCACAGTGACCGAGTCCTTCAATATACCATAATTTTTTATTTTCATGTGGAATTGCATCATAAATATACTGACTACTTTCAGGTGGCGTCACTTTATCGTCTGTTCCATGAATTAAAAGAACAGGAACACTAATATTTTTTACCGCATCAACAGGCTGAATATCATCATAAGTTAAATGTTCTTTTAACTTCAAGACAACATTCCCCGCCCATTTGGCAAAACTAACTGGTAAAAATGGAATATCTTCTGCAATAATCCCTAATTCAACAGCACTCTCCATCGTATGATATGGCGCATCTAGCACATAAAAATCAACATTTCTTGCTTCTTCATTTAACTCGGTATGCATCGTTGATGTTGCAGCTCCCATTGAAAATCCGTGTACACCGACAATTCCATCTGGATAAAGGGAACGAGTATATTGTGCAACAGCTTCTAAGTCAAAACGTTCATATAATCCAAACGTATAATTATCCCCACCTGTTAATCCCGTATTACGTTGATGATAAACGACAACATTATACCCATTTTCTAAGTAATTAAAAGCAACATTTAAGACTTCATGATAATTACTTCCGATTCCGTGTACAACGATCATCGCATCTGATGTTTCCTCGTTAGCTTTAATACTCAGTGTCTCAACTTCGTAATCATTAACTTCACTTTTAACAAATACGGTCTCATGTTCATAATTTGCAAGAGTATCTAACACTTTATCCTCTCGCGTGGAATAAAACTGTTCCATATCCTCTGCTTTCACAGAGGGTTTCTTTCCAACGGTCCCATCATAGACCATTCCACCAATAATCCAAGTTGCAGCACCTAAAGCAGCTACTGTTGTCGTTGCCGCAATCCCAGATCCAATCACAACCTTCTTCTTTTTCATGATATCACCTCATTACTTTTAACTTCAAATTATTTATTCTCATTATAACAGACATTATTTTGTTCTTCAAACTTTGTAGATTGTTAACTTTTTACACTCATATTCGACATTATCCTTCATATACTATAATCGTTGTGGTACACAACAAACTTCTAAGTCTGGAGGATTTGGTATGTTAGATAAAAATCCTAGTATCAAATGTAACGTCAGCAGTTGTAAATTTAACAATAAAAATAAACACTACTGCAAACTAGACACAATTAAAGTTGGAACACACGAAAAAAATCCAACTCAAGTCGAATGTACAGATTGTCAATCATTTGAACTTGAATAACTTCATCCTCTCCTAATATCTTTTAGCTAGACCCATCGGTCTAGCTTTTCAATTTCCTAGGAAATGGGTTCCCTACGCTATGTGACTTTTTCGCAGAAAAAGGTCATAGCTTTCCTCCACTGGTAGGCTATGGGGCGGGGCCCCCACTTCTAAACAATGTGAAGCAAATCTTCCACTGGTGGGGCTAATTCAAAGTTATCACCTGATGCACTGTTAAATACGTACAGATGAATGTTTCCTCCTCTAGTAGGGCACAAGTTCAAAGTTATTACTTAATACACTGTTAAATAAATTCACAAAAATATTTCCTATTCTTATTAAATGATTCAAACTTCTTACATTATATATTCTTAAACAATAATTTTAACTATCTCCCTCTATACATATTTCGATAAAAAATGAATAAATACAAATCATAAGAGATATTATAAAATGCCTCTTACTTTTTATCCTTCCACACATGACTTAAAAAATACTAATCCTTATTTCTATATAACTTCTATACTTCTTTCTTTGTTACTTTACTGTTTTTTTCAAAATATTGCTACACTTCTATAGTTTAATCTATTGGGTTATTACCTGCTCATTAATGACCTTCTTTTCTATCCTATTCCATTAAGCATATTTTGTATCAATGAATATATAAGTCCAGATAAATTTTCTTGAGAGAAAATTTTTAGCTGAACTATAGGATGTCTTGATAGGTAAAATAGATTAGTATTTTTTATTTGCTACCTTAGATGTAAAATACTTTTCGGTTTATATATAGATAAAAAAACTCCACTCGCGTGAAGTTTTCCCACCACTGTATAAATGATTAACTGATTTACAAAAGTCACTTCTTATATATTTAAAAGAAAAATAATTGGATAATCCCTAAACTAATCGATAACGTGATAAAAATCTTTGCCAGTAATAATTTTTTCTTAAAGAAGCACCCCATTCCAATAAGACTTACTCCACCAATCAGCCATGCAATCATTTTTGAAATAATATAATTAGTTGGTAATGAACTAACGGATAAATATACAATATACCAACTAATTAAAAAACAAAGCCATACCATCACTTGATTAAAGCGTTCACGCTTTGCTATCCATAATAATGCCACACATATCAACGTCACCACAAACAAACTGATCATAAAAATCAATAAGATCCCTAGTGCCATCCACATTCCTCCTTAACACCTGTATTATAGCACACAAAACATTTATATTCTATGAATTACATTTTTAAAATTTCTCTTAATATCTGTGATATACTTCTACATATACGTCATCTCATTTTAAAGTTAATTATTAACTAATCTATTATAGGAACAGAGATATATCTTACCCCTCTACATCAGACTTATTTGATGAACCACTTATACCAAGGCATCCTATAGTGTGGGGGTCACCTACCATTTTCGAAGAAAATGTATCTACCGCTGGTAGGGCTTGGGTTCCCTACGCTACGTGGCTTAATTGAAGATTAAGCTCATAGCTTAGGCCTATTTTTTACGATGTAAAAAAACTTATCTAGATTTATATATTATATCAACAACAAGAGGTCATCTATATGCATAACTATGTTCAAACTGCACAACAATTCCGAGAAACAGTGTTAACTGAATTGAAATTCCTTCCAAACTCGGAAAAATACTGTACACTTTATACTGATCCTAATACGCCTAAAAATGGATGTTTTCTATTATATGAACGTCCTGGGTACTACGATTTTGGTATTGCCGATTATACCATTGATCATCCTTTCTCGATTCAATTTAATAATCCACAACGTCTCGTCCGTTTTGGTACCGTGTATAAAGGAACGACAGAATTTCAATTAGATAATGAGCCGGTTTCTTCATTCAAACCTTCCTCATTCTTTGTCGTTGAACAAGGATTAAAGGGGAAGCAAATATGGAGTACAGGTCAACATTTTCACGGAGCCGAAATCACCATTTATGAGGATTATTTTACTGATATTATCCAACCATTACTAAAAACAGAACTTGATTTTGATTTATTCGTTAAAAACTATACGTATCATTATCTTCCACTAGAAGTTATTTCTATTATCCAAACGATGCAGACTCTTTCTAATAAAAATATACTCGATCCACTACAATTAGAAAGCTATATTCTACAATGTATTTCCATTATTATTCAAACAATTGAAGAATCGCCGAATAATACATTTACGAATCAATTAGATTATGGAAAAGTTCAAATTGGAACGAACCGTTACCTACACTTAAATGCTCAAGATATTCAAAGCATCCAAAAAGCTCATGACATCTTGAGCCGACAAATCGAACATCCACCGACAATCGAAACACTCAGTGAAATGGTTCTACTTCATCCACAAAAACTCAAAGCGGGGTTTTCCCATTACTATCATATGTCCATTGGTGAATTTACAACCTCTTTACGGATGTCAGTTGCAGCAAACCTTCTCTGTACAACCGATTTAAGAATTGCTGAAATTGCTCAAAAAGTAGGCTACCTATATCCGAGCAACTTTATTAAAATGTTTCGACAAACCTTTGAATGTACCCCACTTCAATACCGAAATAATAGTAAAAAATAAAAACCAGTCAACTTACGCTGACTGGTTTTTATTATCTTCTTTAATTAATAATACATTCCAACGAACAAGTAATGTGACACCGAATACTAAAATAGCAGCAATGTAAATTAACCAATAAATATGCCCTGTTAATACTTCAATTAATCCACCAAATAAAATTTGTCCCAGTGGGATACATAAAGTAGCAAATGCTGAACCAAACGCTAAAATTTTTCCTAACATTGAACTTTCAGTGGCTTGATATAAATAAGTCGCACTTAAAACATTAGCAATTCCAAGCACTCCCATGATGATCATTCCAAACACTGTAAACAATGCCACACTCACTAACGCTGAACTACGACCAACTTGGAATAAAAAGACAGATACGCCCATCATTGCCATTGAAATCGACGTTAAATAGAGTAAGCGATGCACGCGTTTAATGTGAAACTTCGCTGGCTTCCATGTAATAATGAGTCCACCTAGAATCATCCCTAGTGCAATCATTCCCTCAGCTAATCCATAAACTTCAGCCGATAATCCGAATGTCACCTTAATTAAATAAGGCGCTGCGACACTGAATACCGGAACCAAAAATAAATTATAAAACCCTGAGAATAAAAGCATACGGAACACAATCGGATTTTTATATCTTAAATACGTATAACTTTCTTTCATATCTGAAACAAAAGCCGAAGCAAAGGCTTCTTTTCCCTCTTTTTTCTCATGAGGAATATCTAAGAATAGCTCTAGTATCGCAGAGAATAAGAAACTCACCATATTCAACACAACAACCCCGGTAATCCCAAAGAATCCATATAACATCCCGGCAAAAATTGGGCCTAAGAAATTACTCAATGACGAAACTTGTTGAATAATCGCATTCGCACGAACTAAATTCTCATCGGCGACAATCACTGGAATACACGTGCTGACAACTGGTTGATAAATCGTTGAAATCGTTGATAACAAGACCATCACCGTTGCAATAATGAATACATGATCATTGCTATTAAACACAACACCTGCATAGGCCATTAATAAAACCGCACTTAATACATCTAAAAGGACCATTAACTTTTTCTTATCTCCACGATCCGCTAACATCCCAGCAATCGGTGAAATAAGGACGACTGGAATCATTGAAATCGCCAAAATCGTCGCAAAAACACTGGCTGATCCCGTTAAATCTAATAAGTACAAAGATAAAGCAAATCGTTGAATCGAACTCCCAAATAAAGAAATGATTTGCCCCAATACTAAGATATTAAAATTTTTATCATACAACTTTTTCGACATAGCGTCTCCTTTTTAACCCTTACTTCTCAATATTAAAATCCACACAGATTGGATACTGCTTGCTCTCATCTAATTGTAAGGTTGCTTCAATACCATACAATGTACGTAAATTATCCTTTGTAATCACATCAAGTGGATGACCAGAAAACACGACCTGTCCATCCTTCACCCCAACTAAATAATCGGCAAATTTCGTCGCATTATTAAGTTCATGTAACACCATGACAATCGTGCGATTTTCTTCTTTATTTAACTTTTGTAATAACAATAAAATTTCTAATTGATGCGCCATATCTAAATAAGTTGTCGGCTCATCTAACACTAAGATTTCGGTATCTTGAGCCAGCGCCATCGCAATCCAAGCACGCTGACGTTGTCCACCTGATAAGCTATCCACCGGACGTTCTGCAAATTCAGCAATTCCAGTTACCTTCATCGCCCAATTCACCATCTCAACATCTTCTTGTTTTAAACCACCCATTGCACTTTGATAAGGGAATCGGCCATAAGACACTAATTCTTTCACTAAAAGACCTGAGGGAACAATTGGACTTTGTGGCAAGACAGCCATTTTCTTAGCAATCTCTTTGGGTGCTTGTTGTTGAATACTTACACCATTTAATTGGATTTCACCTTTTTTAGGTGTAATGATACGAGCAATGGTCTTTAATAACGTCGATTTTCCACAACCATTCGATCCAATAATCATCGTAATTTTTCCTTTAGGAATCTCTAAATTCATATTTTTAATAATATATTTTTGTTCATATGCCACATCTAAGTCTGTCACTTTAATAGCTTCCATCTTGTTCCTCCGACACTTCTTATTCTTTTAGCATTAAATAGATAAAATACGGTACCCCTACAATCGCAATTGTAATTCCAACTGGAATTTCAATTGGTGAGAAGACATTTCTTGAAATTGAATCTGCAAATAATACAATGATACAGCTAACGATAGCTGCCATTGGTATTTGTCTTCTATGAACCGGTCCCACTAAACGTTTCGCCACTTGTGGCCCTAATAATCCAAGAAAAGCAATATTTCCTGCAACAGATGTTGCTAAAGCGGCCAATGTAATCGCATAGATAAATAAAATCTTGCGCTCTTTTTCAACTTTCACCCCAAGGCCAATGGCAATTTCATCACCTAAATCTAATACGTCTAAAATCTTTGATTTCCAAATCGTTAATCCCAAGAAAATTAAAGCTAATGGAGTAATCAAATAGAAGAACTTCCAACTACTTCCCCACAAACTTCCGCTAATCCACGTTAACACTTGGTTATAATCACCTTGTGCCATATTTAATTGATATAACGAAATGAACGCATTAATCCCCACATTCACTCCAATTCCTGTCAGAATTAAACGAGTGGGTGAGACCCCTTTTTTATAACTTAAACGATAAATAAGTAGCCCACTTATCAAACTACCCACAATCGCGACAATCGGCATCACGAATAATGAGGCGTCTCCAATCGTACTATAATACGTCGTTTGCCCTGAAGAAATTAACAGAACAACTGCTAAAGCAGCCCCCGCATTAATTCCAATCATTCCAGGTTCAGCTAACTCATTTCGTGTCACACTTTGTAAAACACACCCTGATGTCGATAAACAAACCGCTACCACCATCGCAACGCAGATTCGAGGTAATCGAATATCAAAAATTGTCGTTGACTGAAGCTTAGATCCCCCACCAAATAAAGTACTCACCACTTCACCGATGGACATCGTATAACTTCCCCAACTAACCGCTAGTAAAAAGACAGCAACCAAAAGAAGACTCATGATGATACTGACGATCATTAAACGTTTTTTCAATCCTAACTCTCCTTTCTAACCATCCAAATAAATAAGGGCACACCAACTAATGACGTAAATAATCCAATCGGTGTTTCATACGGTTGATTCACTAATCGTGCGAGCACATCTGACCAAATCACAAGCGTAGCCCCACATAAAAAAGACACCGGCATAATCACACGATAATCTTGCCCTAAAATTTTACGAACAATATGCGGTACAATTAAACCGACAAACGCAATATTTCCAGCCACAGCCACACACACCGCACACATCGGAATAATTAGCAACAATGTCTGCATTCGGATTCGCACGGGATTTTGTCCTAGCCCAATACAGACATCTTCACCTAAGTTGACAATATTAATTTTAGGCGCTAAAAAAAGGGAAATAATTGTCGCAATTCCGCCCACTATGATGACTAATTGAACACTCTCCCATGTCGTGGCACGAAAACCACCCGAAATCCAAAACGCTAAATTTTGTGACTTATTCGTTAGTAATGCGATAACGGTTGCCATTGAAATAAAGAACGTACTTAATGCCGTTCCGGCTAGTAGTAAGCGCGACATATTCATATTTCGTGCACTTTTCATACTAAATCCAAGAACTAGCAATCCACTTACTAACGCTCCAATAAAGGCTGCTAACGTATTACCTAGTAGCCCATATAAACTAGAGCTAGCACCTACTAAAGCAATCGCAAACGTTGCTCCTTGTGTAATCCCCATTAAAGATGGTTCCGCTACAGGGTTTCTTGTAACACCTTGCATCATGGCCCCTGTAATACCAAGAAGACCGCCTACAAAGGCGGTACAAATAACTCTTGGTATTCGAACATCTCTAACTAATTGCATATCTAAAACATCTTCGTAATGAAAGATACTGTCCCATACAGTTTGCAAA
The DNA here is from genome assembly GCF_001543345.1 of Turicibacter sp. H121. Taxonomy (NCBI): domain Bacteria; kingdom Bacillati; phylum Bacillota; class Erysipelotrichia; order Erysipelotrichales; family Turicibacteraceae; genus Turicibacter; species Turicibacter sp. H121. The sequence continues at coordinate 654,043 of NZ_CP013476.1, forward strand.
GGAATACTCTTTGCACCTGCACAAATCGCAACAATTAGCCCGATTATTGCGAATAAACTACACGACGTAACAAGAAAAACTAATTTCTTATTCATGCATGCTCGCTAATAAATTTTGTACTTCTTCAACGAACACTAAACGTCCAATTGGGCTATAACCTTGGTTAAAGTATGGACTTGCAGGTAATGTAACTACATTTCCTTCTTTCACAGCTTTCGTACCATTCCAAATACTGCTTGCTGTTAATGTTGCTAGATCTTCATCTGTTCCGATAGCAAAAATATAATCAGCATCGATTTCTGCTAGCCCTTCAAGTGAAACAACTGGTAAGCTAATATTTTCTTGTTGAGGCATCCCAGCTGGTTTTGCTAATCCCATATCATTATATAAAATTGATCCAATACCAGCTTGGTCGAAGATAAATAAGCTTCCTGCACTTGCTAAAAATGATAAATATGAACTATCTTCTCCATAAGTTGCCTTAATTTGTTTTCCAACTTCTTCAGCTTTTGCTAAATAGTCATTAATCCATGCTGTCGCTGCTTCTTCTTTACCGAATACTTTTGCAACATGCATGAAATCTTCTTTCCAATCTACTTGCTTCATTTCAACCATGACAACTGGTGCAATTTTTGATAATTGATCATACATTTTCTCTTGAACCGTTGAGATTACAATTAAATCAGGTTCTAAAGCAATAATCGCTTCAACATCCATTTCAGCTAACATGCTATAACCTAAAATTTGTGCATCACCTAACACATCTTCTAAATAAGTAGGGAATTTCGTATAATCATAACCATCACTATTTGCTGTTCCGATGACGTCATATCCTAAAATAGATAAAATATCACTTGCTCCACTAATATCAACAATACGTTTTGGATTGACCGGGATTTCAACTTCACCTTTTACATCCGTTACCGTACGCATTTCAACATTTACATCTGAACCTTTATCACTGCTAGAACATCCTACAAGCCCTAACATTAAAACAAAAACACTAGTTAATAATAAAACTGTCTTTTTCATATTAACGCTCCTTTTTTATTTCTTATAAACTTTATAGTTAGCACCCGCTAACTGATAAGAGAATTATACAAAATAAGCTTCTTGCAGACAAGTTTTTCACCTTTTTTAATTATTTTATCATCTTATATAATTATTATTCCTATATTAAACTAATAAATCTATTTTTATTATGCCCTAATCTCCATTTACCTTTCATTCTCAAATAAAAAAGTATGAGAATTTATCTCATACTCTTCCATCGTATTATTGAAATTATTCCATTGTTAAACCCATACGGAAAAATTAGACTTTCAATTTCAACTTTTTTATTCTATTCTTCATCTTGCTTTACAAAATGATCCTTTGGTAACAATGTAATAACTAACATGACAATACTAATCAATAAACTGATGACTGACCAAAATAGCCCACTGGCTGCCCATACAATAATTAAATTAACAACATACAATCCAGCAAACCACCAACCTGATAATCCCGTATCATGATAGCGACGAACGGATAAACTCAATGACGGGATAAGAGCTGCTAAACTATAAATAGCTAACAAACCTCCAAACAATGAGACAAAAACAGTACTCGCAGAAAAACCATCCCCATAACTAACGGCAGATGCCATCATGCCAACAAAAGAAAGACCTAATCCAAATCCTAAAACGGCACCAATAATCATATTCCAAAGAACAACAAACCAAAACTCACGTCTTGATGCACGACCACTAAAATTAAAATAATTTTTCCAAAATGACTTAAAAGCCCCTACAAATGTCATCCTAATCCCTCCTAAAACCACATTAAAATCTAACTACAATATATATTCTATGTTTTCATCATCAAAACGTTCTCTCAACTCCTCCCTTTCAATAAAAAACAAATTCACCTCAAATGCGATATCATTCCTTAAATAGTATAATCCTTTATCATAAACGTTTTTAAAATTATGGATGTTTTTTATCAGGCTTTTGCCCTCACTAATGTTCATATAATATGTTAGCAAGACTATTATCATAAAGGGGGTGAATATTATTCTATCCGGTAATTACGATACACTTTTAAACTTCGATGCATTTGCTGGAATAAGCAGTCATAAGTATGGATTCACAGACAGTGAATTTTTAGCCTTTATTGCCGATTTAGATCCTACTGAGTACATTCTAGTCATCACTGTCGTAACTATTTTAATTAATATCAATTTAAATATCTTTGAGCAATATGTCGTTTCTGGAGCCCTCCTTGATATCGCTGTCACTAGTCAGAATATGGTTCAACAAAGAGGATTCCAATTAGCTCGCCAAGGAGAAGCCGTGAGTCAACAACGAAGTGAATATCGACAAGAAAACTTTGACAACCTTTATAGTGAAGTCGATAGACTAACGGAAGAATTAAACCAACTAAAATCAAACATATTGCCTTCACAAACAGATTAGTATTAAAAAATAATGTAACACTTTTTTTATAATCCCAATCTACTTCCTACCTACTATTAATACAAATACCTTTATAGAAATAAAAATATTTTTCATAATTTTATAACAGGCTGAGTTGAGAATTACCTTTAAGATAGTCTATACTACGCAGTAAGTTCAAGAACTCATAGCTTTACTCGACTGATAGAGCTTGAATCATCTAGAAGATTGTCATAGACATTCTAATCCTCAACTACTAGGACTTTAGTTTTTATACTGTGAAAAACATCTCTGGACTTATGCTAATCCCACTGATTATTTTTAATTCTCTCATACTCTTCCATCTTAATTGTTAAAATTGTTCTATGCTTAAATCCATATCCAAAACTAAATACCTATCTCAACGCACAAATTTTCCTTTATCAATATTCTGTGAAATAAATAGGACATAGCCTTGTCCCTCTCCACGAATACTGTAATAGTCTAAGAATAAACGCCACTTTGCATTTTGTAGATATACAGCCGTTGGCGCTTCAATAACAAAATTAAAGTCATTAAACGTATCGCCTTTGGATACCGTAGTTTCTATCATTTCAAAGCTAGAATTTTAATCATCCACAAGTACACCTTTGAACGAAAAAATAAAAGGAATCAAACCACTCAAAGAGTAGCTTAATTCCTCTTGGTTACATATATAGAATTTCTTCACCCACACCAGTTGACAAAGAACCTTAATCAGCAACACTATTTGACAAAGAATCAGCGTATATGTCTATGACTATAAAGCTTCAGTCATTTCGATACACGCTCTTAAAATAATATCCTAAATTATTCACTATAAAAATGTAAAAAGCGTTGAGTCCTTAGTGGAATCAACGCTTTTTCTTTATTTTTTATTTCACCTTTTAAGTGAAGCATTTTACTATGAAAATAATCTCTCTTTTGATATCGTTTTAATCGCCAAACCAAAACTAAGGAGAGATTACATTTTTATGATACATCAAGAACAACTTCGTTTCAATAAAAAGATTAAATTTAATTTCAAGGGTGGGGATTTAACGTCGGATGCAGGACTGTTGTTAATCCAAGAATTTATGCATCACATGAAGTTTCCAGAACTCTTAAAACAGTATTTTTATTTAGAGACTGATCAGGCGATTCGAACTCATACGAATCACGACCTCTGTCTCCAACAAATTTATCAAACCATTGCTGGTTATCACTGTGCTGATGATGCGGATGAGTTACGAGTTGACCCTTTATTAACTACTTTGCTTGATAAGCCCTCGTTAGCTTCTCAACCGACTTTATCTCGTTTTACTCATCGATTGACGAAGGAAACAAGCAAGCAATTTGAACTCATCAATCAAAAACTATTATCGCAATTTTATCAAGTCGAAACGCCTCATCATTTTATTTTTGATGTGGATTCCACTCATTTTCAAACCTATGGTCATCAATATGGGAAGGCCTTTAATGCCCACTATCAAGCACAAGGCTTTCATCCTCTCATGGTTTTTGATGGAATGACTGGAGACTGTTTAAAAGTTGAGCTTCGTGCGGGGAATGTTTATACCTCACGAAATATCGTTTCTTTTATCGGTCCCTTATTATCACACTATCAAAAGAGGTTTCCATCGAGCTATCGAATCGTTCGCGGAGATAGTGGATTTGCTCATAAGGAACTGTATAAGTTATGCGAAACGTTAAACACAAACTATGTGATCCGTTTAAAGGCAAATGCTACTCTCTATCGTTTAGCTAAAGAAGTAATGGATGTTTTTTTGGAAGAGTGTTCACTTCAATATTCTCAACAATTCTATGGGGAGTTTGAGTATCAAGCAAAAAGTTGGGATCGGCCAAGACGTGTCATCGTTCAAGTGAGACGAAAAGCAGGCGAACTTATTCCCGATTATTTATTTTTAGTGACGAACATGGAAACAAGACCGGAGATGGTTATCAGTCTATACGCTAAACGTGGGACGATGGAAAACTATATCAAAGAGTGTAAAAATGGATTTAGAATGGATAAAGTCAGTCATAAGCACTGGATGACAAATGTTAACCGAATTCAACTCATGGTGTTAGCTTACAATCTCATCAATGGATTCAGACGATTAACATTACCTCATGAGTTTTCTAAGATGCAGATTGAAACCTTACGGATCAAACTCATTAAAATCGCTGCCAAGCGAGTGAAACAATCACGAAGAATCATGTTCAAACTCTGTAGTCACCATCCTTACAAAGAAGTTTTCCATCACTGTTTAAAAACGATTCAGGCCATTCAGTTAGAGTAAGTGACTGAAGTCGTTCTTTGAAAATGAGATATTTTTTAGAGAAACACATCACCAAGGGGGGAGTCTACCCTTTTTTAGAGATTTGGAGTATCAATTGACTCAAATTTAAAATCAAAACGATAAAAAGCTGTGGTTTAGACTAAAATTTAGTCTGTCCACAGCTTTTTTTGAATGGTCATGAATAATTCAGGAATATATTAGTTATATTAAATTTTATAAGCAGCTCCGCTAGATGTAATCTTCCAACCATTGATTATAGTATCTTCTGCCATATGTCCATTGGAATAGAAATAATACCATGTTCCATCAACTTTTTCCCATCCAGTTGACATTGCTCCATTTGATTTTAAATAATACCACTTTGATCCATCTTTTAACCATCCGGTCTGTATTGCTCCTGAGTTGTTTAGATAGTACCATTTTGATCCATCTTTTAACCATCCGGTCTGCATTGCTCCTGAATCATTTAAATAATACCATTTTGATCCATCTTTTAACCATCCGGTTTGCATTGCTCCTGAATCATTTAAATAGTACCATTTATTCCCAACTTTTAACCATCCGGTTTGCATTTGACCTGAATCATTTAAATAATACCATTTTGATCCATCTTTTAACCATCCGGTTTGCATTGCTCCTGAATCATTTAAATAGTACCATTTATTCCCAACTTTTAACCATCCGGTTTGCATTTGACCTGAACCATTTAAATAATACCATTTTGATCCATCTTTTAACCACCCAGTTTGCATTGCTCCTGAATCATTTAAATAATACCATTTTGATCCATCTTTTAACCATCCAGTTTTAGGGGCTCCAATTTCATCAATATAATACCAATGACCATCTTCAAAATTCCATCCTGAAGGTTTCACATTTGTATTCCATTTGACTTCATCGACTAACTTATTATTATTACTATCGTATGCAGTGGCAACGACTGTATTCGCTTCTGAAAGCTTGACATTTTTCCAAACAAAAACACCATCTTGTTGTTTCGTTCCCATACCATAGTCTTTTCCATTAACAGTTAGCGTAACATTATTCGCATTCGAATAAACTTTTACATCTGTGGTATTTGTAGTTCTCTCGGTAAATCGACGACTTGTAATATAGACAAACTCGTCTTCTTTATTCCAATTAGCTTTATAAAGATAAAAGGCATCCTTCTTAGTCTGACGATCATATGTTACTAATCCTTTATCATTTAATCGCTCTTGTCCACCTTCATTTCTATAACTTGAGAAATCAAACATCGCCCATGCAAAAGCAACTCCTAAATTATCCATTTGATTTAATTTATTTAAGACAGCTTCATGAACAAAACTTTGATACTCCTCTGGATGGAAATCCCCTTTAGAGCTTGTTGACGTCCATATAAAGTTTTCATTCATTTCAGCATGCTGATTTATATTTGCTCCTGCTCCATATTCAGAAAGAATAATAGGTCCATTACTAGCTAAAATTGAAGAATATTTATTATACATACTCATTAATGAATTACCAATGCTATTTGCTCCAATTAATGTTGCCCCACTGCTAAGATTACTATACCACCCTGCATAAATATTAAAACCTGTAATATCTATATCAGAATTAATGGTCCAATTAGCTGACTCTCGAGCTTTGTCTTCTCCACTAATATGCGCTTGTGCCACTAAACGTGAACTATCTTCTGACTTTGCTAAAGCAGCAAGCTCTCTCATAAATTTAGAAAGCGTTTCAACCGAAACATCAAATTGTGATCCAAACTGTGCATATGATGGATTAGTATTTACTTCATTTTGAATTCCCCAGAATACAATAGATGGATGATTATAGCCTTGTCTAATCATTTCTATTAATTGCTGTTTTGTTGTCTCTCTAAACTCTTCCGTATCAGCCATAATTAAATAGAAAGGTATTTCATTCCATACAATGAATCCCATTTCATCAGCTAAATCATAAACATACTGTTCATGAGGATAATGCGCAGTTCGAATAGCATTAGCTCCCATTTCTCGAATCATTAATAAATCTTCTTTTTTAGATTGTTTAGAGACAGCATTTCCATATCCTTTACGATCCTGATGGAATCCTACACCATTTAATTTATATTTAACACCATTTAAATAAAATCCATCATCTTTAAATTCAAAAGTTCTAAAACCAATACGCTGTGTTTCTGAATCAATAATATTTCCTGCCATATCTAATACATCAACAACTACAGTATATAGATATGGATCATCTACACCTTGCCATAAATGTGGATTAGTTACAATTACTTCAGGTAAAAAGACATAATCATTTTCTACTTTTCCATTTAATGTTTGTTGTAATTCAGTCTTTGTAACTACTCTTCCACCAGTATCTTTTAATGTTGCTCTAACAAGAACATTCTTACTAGATGAAATTGAATGTGATAATGCAATTTTTGGAGCTAGTGTCGCAGTATTACTTTTTAAATCAACATTAGTATCTAAATAAATCCCACTACTGCCATAATCTTCAGTAGAAATATAGATATCATCAGTTATGACTAATTCAACATCTCTATAAATACCTGCCCAATGTGTAAAATCAGTATTAATTGGAATTGTATCAGTATCTAAATTCGTCACTTCTACCTTAATTAATGCGCTATTACCATTAACATAGTCTGTAATATCAACAATAAATGTTGAGAAACCACCAATATGAGTTGCAACCTCTACATTATCAACGTATACTTTTGTTTTCTTATTTGAACCATAGAATTTTAAAAATAAATTTTTTGAATCATAGCCTGTAATATCAATAACTTTTTTCATAAGTCGCTGTCATCTGATTCATTTGTGGAATATATGACATAGTTGGATGAGTATACTCCCAAGAATGTGGTAAATTCACCAAAGTAGTTTTTCCTTGTTTTGTAAAACTCCATCCTTTATTTATATTAATAATACTTTTGGGTTCATAAATCTTATTTTCATCCAAAATATCATCATCTAAGTTAAATGCCTCTATATCTGTATCTTCAGATTCTACTTCCTCCGATTCTGTTCCTTCAGATTCTACTTCCTCTGATTCTGTTCCTTCAGATTCTACTTCCTCTGATTCTGTTCCTTCAGATTCTACTTCCTCTGATTCTGTTCCTTCAGATTCTACTTCCTCTGATTCTGTTCCTTCAGATTCTACTTCCTCTGATTCTGTTCCTTCAGATTCTACTTTCTCTGATTCTGTTCCTTCAGATTCTGTTCCTTCAGATTCTACTTCCTCCGATTCTGTTCCTTCAGATTCTACTTCCTCTACTTCCGTCTCTTTCCCCTCCATGTCCTCAGTTTCAAGAACCTGGTTTATTTCATCAATAGAATATTCACTTTGTACTCCTGCTAAAGCTACAATATTAGTCGATGAAATAATTAAGCTTAATGCAATAAATAAATTTAAGATTTTTTTTAACACTCTCCTACCTCCCATTTCTCTTAATGCATATACAATTATACCATTTTCCCCTATTTTTTCTACAAAAAGTAAATATTAAATTCATTTATACAAAAAGTCCGTCAATAATTTATTTAAATCTCCCTATAAATCAGTTTTATTCTAACGAAATTTTAATCGATAATGAATAATTATCAATTTCTTCTTTTTAACTAAATCTTTTTTGGTACTATCTGTATTAACAAACTGTTGATATTTATTGAGAATGAGTTTTATCATCAAAATTCCAATAAATTATTTATTGACCATAGCTAACAAAATTAATATTTTGAAGCATCGATATTTACCTAAAAATAAAACATTTTATTATTTAACTCTCCTTAATTCAAGATTGTATCCATACCTTGAGATATATCCTAATAATCACATTAAAATATAGTGAATAATTCATAAAACGATTTTTCATTTAGTCAATCTACTCATTCACATCCTAAAAATAGGTTCTATAGTATCCGATGATGCAACTTTCTAACTATGATCCCCTCAAGAGTGCTAGTCTATCTTCATTTCTCCAAAGAGGTTTCAAAATAAAATTAAGGCAACTAATGGGAGGGTGAGGACATGGGATTAATAGCGAGTTTACTCACTACTAATAGGTACGGCCCATCTGACGAATCCTCACCACTCAAGTTGCCTTACACTTTTTTATTATTTTAATTTCTTGCCCACCAACGTACAACGCTAGCCACTTGACCTGATACCCTCCCTGTGCATCTTAGTATAAAAAAAGACAGCATCTTAAAGATACTGTCTAAATGATTAGCGTTGTTTTTTAGCTGGGCGGTCTTGGCGAACTAAGCGCACAACAGCCTCAACATGAGATGTTTGTGGGAACATATCCACTGGTTGAATATAGTCCACACGATATTTCTTCGTTAATTCTTTTAAATTCTTAGCTAACGTCGATGGATTACATGACACATACACAATCGTTTTTGGTTGCACACGTTTTAACATCTCGATTAGCTCAGTTCCTAATCCTGTACGAGGAGGATCCACAATCACGACATCTGGTTTAAATCCTTCATTCGCCCATTTCGGTACGATTTGTTCTGCTTTACCAACGGCATAGTATGTATTTGTTAAGCCATTTAATTTTGCATTTTCTTTCGCATCCGCAATCGCTTGACGTGTAATATCCACCCCACGTACTTCACTTGCTTTATCTGCAACCCATTGACCGATTGTTCCAACACCACAGTAAGCATCAACCACTTTTTCGTTTCCTTTTAAAGCAGCTGCATATTTGACTTGGTTGTATAATTTAATCGTTTGTTCTGGGTTTAACTGATAGAACGCGCGTGGAGATAAGTTGAACTTGAAGCGTCCTAATTCATCTGAAATGAATTTTTCTCCAGCGATGTGCTTCATTTCTTTTCCGAAGATTTCATGCGTATCTTCGTTGTTAATATTTAAATAGACCGATTTAACATCTGGGCAATATTTCATTAAGTCTTTCGCTAAAGCATTCATTTTTCTGAACTCGTTATTAGCAAATACGAACGTCACCTGAACCTCACCTGTTTTGAATCCACGACGAACGACGATGTAGCGTGCTGTTCCTTTTTTCGTTTTAGGTGCGTAAGCGAACACTTTGTAATCATCTAATAAATCAACCGCATGATTGATCACTGTGTTAATTTCTTCATATTGAACATCACAATCTGTCACATTGACTAATTCACGTGAATTCATGCTATAGAATCCAACCATAACCCCATCTTCGTCATATCCAACTGGCATTTGAGCGCGATTGCGGTAGTTATATGGATCTTTCATTCCGATAGTTGGACGGATATCACATTCTTCAGGATCTAAATTCGTATAACGTTCAATCGCTTGTGAAACCGCGTCACGTTTAATACGAAGTTGCTCTTGATAAGACATATGCTGTAATTGACATCCACCACATTGTCCATAAACTTCACATGCTGGTTGCACACGGTGCTTTGATTTACGTTTCACACGTACCAGTTCCGCTTCCGCGTAACCACCTGCCACACGCGTACAAGTCGCAACCACTTCTTCACCCACTAACGTTCCTGGAATAAAGACCGCTTGTTTTTTATAATATCCGATTCCCTCACCGTTAATTCCGATGCGTTTAATCGTCACTAAAAATTCTTGACCAACCTTTAAAGGTGACATATTCATCTATTAAAACCTCCAATGCTTTGTTAAGCTATCCTTTATCTTACCACATTCCCTGTCATTTTACATCGAAATCCCTATATTTCATAATAACTTTCACATATTGATTTGATTATTTTGGTGGCCAATGCTTGACTTTTTTATAAAAGATGCTAAAATAGGCTTAATTGAATATGTCTCTTGTTCTCTTTGATGAGTTAGAGGTGCGTGTCCAATGAGTAGGAATTTCGAGAGTGACGTCGATGACAAATTCTAAAAGGTGTCCACGCCGAAGTCTTGTTTGTGTCAACCAAACTTGTGCTGGTGTTATGTTGAATAAATTTAACACTGTCACTACAATTGTAGTGGAGGACTAATGATCGGAGAGTTAAATAATACTTGTCATCTATCGTCTAATAACCTTAGACTTTTTAGAGCCATGTATGAGTTTAACTCTGCATGGCTCTTTTTTCTTTATCAAAAGAACAGCTTCTTATTCAATTGCACTAACAATTGAGGAGATGATTTATATGATTGGAACCATTTATGCGTTAATTCCGGCACTACTTACGATTGCCCTTGTTATTTTTACGCGCCGTGTCGTATTATCACTCGGGATTGGTGCCATTTCGGCTGCTTTTATTTTAGCCAATTTCAATCTCATTCAAACGGTTGAAACGCTTGTCTCAACGTTTAGTGGACTTATTTTTGAAAAAGATGGATTAATCGGCTTTTTAAACGATTGGAACCTGTCGATTATTTTCTTCTTACTTGCACTTGGGGCCATTACAGCTTACATCGTCTTATCAGGCGGAGCGTCTGCGTTTACAAAAGCGATTATCAAACGCGTTAAAACGCGTGAAGGCGTTCAATATACGTCTGCCATTTTAGGAATTTTAATTTTTGTTGATGACTACTTTAATGCCCTAGTTGTCGGAAATGTCTCAAAACCGTTAGCTCAGCAACAAAAAATTTCACGAGCGCGACTAGCTTACATTGTCGATTCAACGTCAGCACCAATCTGTGTGATCTCACCGATTTCAAGTTGGGCGACTGGAGTGATGGGATCGATGGCAGTTATTTTTGCAAGTACAGGTGCGACGTACAATACGTTCTCTGCTTTCTTAATGACGATTCCTTATCATTTCTATGTGATTGTCTCAGTTATCATGGTCTTCATTGTCATTAAATACAATTTAAATCTTGGACTCATGAAAAAATACGAGACGGATACGATCAATGGGAATGATAGTTCTCTTACGAGTGCTGAAGTGGCAAACGCTCACGGAGGCGACGTGGAGTCATCAAAAGGAACAGTGTGGGATTTAATCGTCCCAATCTTGACCTTAATCGTCGTGACGGTGTTAACGATGGTGTATACTGGCTATGTAGGCGCAATGAATAACGCATCAGACTTCAATTTATTCTTTGCAATCTTAGATAACATCAACCTATCAACAGCGCTTCGCTTTGGTGGAGCAGCGGGATTAATCGTCTCAATGGCAATGGCATATCGTCATGTTATAAGTGGTGAAGTCACGCAGAACCAATATGTCAAAGCCTTCTTCTCAGGGATGAAGTCAATGGTTGGAGCCATTATCGTTTTATTATTAGCATGGGCAATTTGTGAGTTAGTTAGTGCGTTAGATGCGGGTGGCTACTTAGCCTCTGTCATTACATCAGCGAACATTAATCCAAACTTCATCCCAGTTGTAATGTTCATTGTCGCAAGCTTCATGGCTTTCGCAACAGGAACGTCATGGGGATCATTTGGAATCTTACTTCCAATTGCTGGTTCAGTCGCAGCGGCGATTGATATGAATTTAATGATTCCAGTGATGGCTGCTGTTTTATCAGGTGCTATCTTTGGAGATCATGCCTCACCTATTTCAGATACAACCCTTTTATCAGCAACAGGATCAGGTTGTGATTTAGGTGCTCACTTTAACTCTCAGTTAGCATACGCCCTTTTATCAGCTTGTATCGCTTCACTCGCATACATCGCATTTGGAATGACTGAAAGTTTAATGATTGCCTATCTCATCATCATCATTGGCTTCATCGCTACAATCTTTTATGCAAAATCACAAAACAAATCGGAAGCTATCCAAGAATAAGGTCGCTTCCAAAACAAAATCAAAGGTGGAAAAAATAATTATAGATAACAAAAGGAACTAAGTGCAGAGGGGAAACTGCATCTTAGTTCCTTTTTTCTATATTAAAGAGAGGTTGAGAGAATTGGAGAAGAAAGTCTACATTATATGTATTTAGCATCAAGATGATAAATACATAAGACTTCTGTATTGGTAAATAGAGAACTTCAAGTACAAACTCAAAGTATAGTCCCACCATGAAAGACTATTAACTTGGGAGGTTATCTCTACACACCCTCATTATAGGCACCCATTCAAAATCCTAAACAAAAATGCGAAAATTTTTTCATTATTTTAAATATTAATAAATTATCTTCTAAAATCCAGGCCATTTTTATGGGGACTTCGATAATAACTGTGGGATGATTATCATCCTATTAAAGTCATTTTATACAGTTCACCTTTAATGGTTATACCTAATTTCTTCTACCTAAATGGATACTTCCTTCTATACAAGACCATTTAACTGATAAAAGAGATTTTTCTCGAGCCTTTTCTTTTTAATCTGAATCACAAAAAATCTTCTGAATAATCATTTGATGTAAGGTAAAAGTTTGATTTAAATTTCATCTTACCGATGATTCATTATAATAATAAAAATGAGACAGTGAATAGAGAAAATCTATCGTGGGATTAGGAGTATTTTATACTCCTAATCTGAAAGGCCCACCTAAAGACTTTTCTCGTAAAAACTGTCTCAATCTAATTTATTATAATCTATATTTTTTATCCATGTAGCTACCTGATGAATGTCTAAAGAAATAATCAAACTTTTAATAACTCACTCCTTAATACTATGATTCCCCTCACTATATCCAAGTCAACCCTTGTATAAAAAAATAAACCTCGAGAGGGGGAACTCTCGAGGTTTGGTTAAACGGTCGTGGGGGAACACGATCCGTTTGGGAGTGAGAAAACATAATGAATAAGAAAATCAAAGGGGGAGAAAATTTATTATCATTTTCATCCATAGTTATTATGGCACAAAGTTATGTACAAAAAATGAATTAAACGTGTTCTTTCAGTGTCCTTGTAACGTTTACATCACTTTTTTCTACAAATTATAACCAATTATTCAATAATCACCGGACTATCTTGTGTCATTAAATATTGCAGTGACTTAAACTCATACCCTTCATTTCGAAGTTCAGGAATTAACTTATTTAAACATTCTGCATTATCACTTGAGATACTGTGCATTAACACAATGGCACCCGGATGCATACGTGCTAAAATTTGATTATACGCATAATCCGCACCTTTTTGTTTATTCACATCCCAGTCCATATAGGCTAAAGACCATAAAATTGTATAATAGCCACGCTCTTTCGCCCAATCTAACATTTGTTGATTAAAATGTCCTTCAGGTGGTCTTAAGTAACGAACCATCTCTTGGCCCGTAATCTCTTTATATTTATCTTCAACTAATTGTAATTCTTCATTAAATTTTTCTTTGTTGACTTTCGCTAAATCTGGGTGATGCCACGTATGATTGCCGACGATATGTCCCTCATCTGCCATTCGTTTCACAAGTTCCGGATTTTGTTCCATGAAATGTCCCGTCACAAAGAATAAAGCTGGCACTTGATGTTCTTTTAAAACATCTAAAATTAAGGGTGTATTTCCATTTTCATAACCACAATCAAATGTTAAATAAATCATTTTTTGATCGGCGGGACCAATATAATAAGCATCATTTTGACGAATAATATCATCAAACTCTTGACCCGGCCATGGTTGCTCATGATTCTCACCTTTTGGGATACCCCAGCCTATATCTTTCGCCTCTGCGTGACAAACTGAGATAAAGCATAAGAGGAACGTTAGAACAGTCAACTTCCAACTAAAATGTCGATTCATGTTGTTCACCTCTCATTATAAAAGAATTATCACTAATAATTTGTCGAGTTTTGTGTAAAATATACATAAACAACATAAAACCATTTATTAATCATGGTATGTCCCTTAAACTGACGACATATCATAAATTAAAAACCTTAGTTGGGAGGGACCAATTATGCAACATGTTTTTAGCTTAACCTTTATCAAAAAAGTAAAAGAACAAATGAATCATCGAGAGATTAAAGCCTTACCTGAACAAATTGCATTCAACTTAATTATGGCCATCGTCCCGCTACTCGTCGTCATTGTTCAGCTCGGAACTTATCTCTCTTTAAATACCGATCTCGTGAAGTATTTGATTACAGCCTATGCGCCACAAGAAGTTCAACAACTTTTACTCTATCTTTTTGATACAACCTCTGCTCCTCAATCGGGAACTTTATTTGTTCTACTGACCGCCATCTCTTTCTTTTGGCTCATTTCAAAAGGTTTTTACGGGATTTCGATAGCTGCTAACACGACCTATCAAGTTCCCCTCATGAAATTCGCCTATCTTGAACGTATCTTTTCATTTATGATGCTTTGTTTTATGATTTTACTTCTCGTGGTTGCTATCATCCTCGCTTTATTTGGTCAAGCTATCATCTCACTCGTCCTTCACCTTCTCAATATTCAAGTGGATTCATACATGATTATTCTCTTTAATATCATTCGATCAACGATCAGTTTCATTTCCTATTTCTCCTTCTTTGTCCTCCTGTTCTACCTCGCACCAACCATTAAAATTAAAATTCATGAAATTATACCCGGTGCTTTAGTAACAGCCGTTGGGTGGAGTGTCGCCTCAATTGGGTTTAGTTTCTATGTCAATTACATCGCCAATTATAATAAGTTCTATGGGAGCCTCTCAGTCATTATTATCCTTCTCTTTTGGCTCTATATTTTAGGCTATGCCATCATGATTGGATTACAAGTGAACTATATCTTAAAACGCGATTATTACGGAGGCGTTGACTACTTACCTCGCCTAACTCTGATTCAAAAATCTAAATATCTTTCAAAATGGACAAAATTTACGGTTAATGACGAACAAAAGATAAACTAAATGCACCTCCTTTTCGTATGAACCTCTACCTTCATGAATACAATGGAACATACTGATAACTGAGGTGAAAATTATGAAAAATGTATGCCTAATTTTAGGATTAGTGATCATGAGTTTATCCGGTTGCTCCAATAATACAAGTCCAAAAACTATCTCAACACCTCAATCGCTACAAAGTCTATCCATCACAACCAATACCGGAACGAACACTAACACGGTCTCTAATCCAAGTACGGAAGAAAACAATTCACAACCAAATGATTCAAATCAACAAACAGAAACCACCAATTCAACAGAAAAAACATTCGCCACACAGCAAGACTTTGTAGATTATATGTATGAAAAAGTAAAGGCCCTTGAAGACACCATTTCACTACTCGACTCTAACTTAACGCAAGTATATTCTGTAGCGGGAACAGAAGCTGAAACAGCTCAACTTTCAATCCGACATAATCTATTAAAACAAACAACGAATGAAATGAATGCTATTGAATCACTAAAACGACCAAATGAAGAGGTCGCAACGCTTCAAGACTATGTTGTAAAGGCTTATCACTACAACGTTGAATATAAAACAGCAGAATACGAAGTCTTTAAAGCGGAAACTTTACAAGATCGCCAAGTGTTATTAGATGCAAATGCGGAAAATGAAAAACTCGCTCAACAATACATCTCATTGGCTTGGTCAGAAATTGATCGTCTTTCAGAAACGGCCTACGACCGTAAATAGTAAAAACTGAGGCTAATTACTAGCCTCAGTTTTTACGTCTTTCGGATGTTTACGATACTTAAACTCACTCATAATCCAGATTAATCCTGGAATAGCTAATTGGAAAATAGGGAGAAGTCCTTTAGGATTCTCAATAATTACACGGTAAATATTTTCAATCCGATTAGAGCTAATCTTTGTTGCTCCAAAGATTAACAAAATTCCAATAGGAATAGCTAATTGACGATAGTTAAATCGAACAACGATTTTTTCTAAACAAGAAAGTCCTGCATAACAATAAATACTGATCTTAAAAAAACAAGTCGTCATTAAAATAATAATAGATAATGGATCAACTCGTTCAAAAACAACACTCACTCCAACCATTTTCATCGCATTAAAGAAAGGATAGACGAAGTTTTCTGTTAAATCAGCACCTAAAATCCCAATATTCATCACATCAATTCCAAGTAAGATAACCATCGCCAAAGTAATGCCGACATAGCCATATTTCAAGATTTTTCCTTTTTTATCATTCGGGATTAATGGAAAAAGAAATAGAAAGGCAAGGGCTTCACCATATGGAAACAAGCTCATCGTATAAATATCAGTCTTTAAGGCAAATAATCCTTTTTCAAGAACTGGTAATAGATTTTCAAATTTAAAGATATCTGATGTAAAAACGGCAATTAATAATGGGATAAAACAAATACCAACAACATAAAACAACAGCTCTGATGAGCGACCAATGACATTCACCCCAAGAATCAGTCCATAGACAATTGGAATCATTAAAAGTGTAATCACAAGCGTTAGATTAGCATCAATCATGATGGTTGCCTTAATCATATCAGACGTACTTTTCAATAACCCAGTCGCTAAAAACAAGAAATACCCCATATAAGCAAGAATAATTAACCCACCTATCCATTTTCCAAAAAGATCCCTAATAATTTCTGTCAACGATTGAAACCCATGTAATTTACTAATTCGATAATAAATAGTAAATAAGAGACCACCAAAAACAGTACTAATTAAGATGACAATCCAAACATCGCGTCCTGAAAAACGTCCCACATTAATAAGTGATGTACTACTAGATAAAAACAAAACAAGTAAAGTTAAAAATTGATTTAAACTAATCCGTGATGTTTTCATAACAGACTCTCCTTTCTAATCTTTTAAATTAGCAATATCTCCAACCGAATTAATCTCGATTTTCACATCAACCTCAAATTCAAGCGTTGGATAAATTTCTTCCCAATAGCCATTAACCGCTGCCCATTTTTTAGGATCTTTTTGATGAATCTTACTTCCAACACCTAGAATATCCGATTGAAGCTCTTGTTGTGTTTTAGAGATAAAATCCATTAAATCTTTTTTTAAAGTCTCCTCAAAATAACTTTGTAAGGTGGAGATATTTTTAGGTTCCATTAAATTGATTGGATATTCATTCTCCATTAAAATTCCACTCACTTTACATTCAACTTTCACTTTCTTTTCATCAAGATTCGGTTTAATCTCAACTTTTGTGTCCCGTGCTTCATAAGCGACTTTATATGTCTCATCTATGACTGTATTTAACACATAACGCTTACTATTCCCCACTAAAAGATTATAGTACTCAGCTTCCTCACTATCTAAATAACCGACCAATTTATCACTTTTAAAAGCAGCCAATGAATCGATTTGTAATTGAGTAGGCGGCTCTACTTGTAAAATATTTTCTATTTTTTCACCTTGTGAGATTCCATCTCCTATAATCGCAACACTATTTAGGACAATATTATCTCCTTCAACATTAACTCGCTCACTCACTTGATAAAGGTTATAATTTACCTGTCTTCCTGTACATTTTACGCACATATTTGATAATGAATCTAATTGAGTAATGGGAATTTGATCACTCGGTATTAAAACATGTAAAATATCTGCCGCCGGAGCATTATTGGCAATCGCCACTGTAATATTGGGGCGAATCGCGACATTACGTAAAACGAAATCTAACACGGTATTAATCCCATCTTTCGCAATTTCTTCGTCTAGTACAATCACGCTTAAATGAGGAAGATAGAGGACTTTAGAAGTCAACGTATTTAATTCACGATACGCATCATATAATGTTTCACCTTCAGCTGAAACAGAAAAAATAGAAAGGGTATCATGTTGATTTCCAGCAATTGAACTCGGATTAACGACTTGAGCCGTTAGACGATATCGATCCTCAATTTTATCGATTCCAAATCCTGACACAATTCCTAATTGACTCATTTCAACTTTATGGGCGCAACCACTTAAACAAACTAAAACACTCATTAAAAATAGCCATCGCTTCATCACTATTCCTCCTTCCTTACTGGATTTTTCATATTATGACGCGTTCGATTACCCGTTTTGAAAATTTTAGGACGATATTTCATCCATGAAAAAGGTAATCTTAAAAATTGATCCTCTTGATCATGTAAATTAAAAGGAGCCATTGCAGCAAGATAAGGTTGATCTAGCGTCGTCAAGGAAGCTAAATGAAGAATAAGCATAATAAATCCAATCGTAATTCCGTAAAGACCAAACGCTGCTCCTAAAAATAAGAAGATAAATGTTAAAATTCGAGTCGCATTATTCAGACGACTACTTGATAAAATAAAGCCTGCAATCGAAGTATTCGAAACAATAATGATAACCATATAAGAAACAAGGCCTGCCTCAACAATCGTCTGTCCAATAATTAAAGATCCAACGATGGTCATTGAATCCCCTACCACATTTGGTTTACGTAACGCAGCCTCTCGAATAATCTCGAAGAGGACTAAGATAACCAAGGTTTCAATATAGGTTGGAAACGGATTTGAACTCCGCTGATTAATAATGGTGATGAGTAAGACCGTTGGAATCATCTCTTGATGATAAGTAGAAATCGCAACATATAAACCGGGGACTAAAATAACCAATAAAAAAGAAGCATAACGAAGGATTCGAGTTAATGTTGCAATCAAAGGCCGTGAATAATAATCATCTGTAATCTGAAACATCGTAATAAAATAAGCAGGTCCAACCGTCACAAAAGGAGAGCCATCGAATAAGATGGCCACACTTCCTTGCATAAGGGCAGCTGTTACTTTATCTGGACGCTCTGTTTGAGTCAAACGAGGAAAGATAGTTAAGTGGTGATCTTCAATCAACTGCATCAATTCACTCGAATCAACCAATCCATCAATATCTAAGCTTTTAATTCGCTTATTCACGGTCTGAACAAGTTCAGGATTTGCAATTCCTTCAATATAAGCCACAAAAACATCGGTCTGTGTCACCGTTCCGACCACATGAGCGTCAAAACGAAGATTAGGATCTTTAATCCGACGACGAAGCGTCGCCGTATTCGTGCGAATCGTCTCCACAAAACAATCTTTCGGACCATATAACGACTGTTCCGTTTGGGGTTCACTAATGGAGCGCATTTGCCATCCTTTACAATCAAACATCATTAACTGGTCGACCCCGTCAACTAAGACGATGATATGTCCATTTAATAAATTTGTATATAAATCGTCAAAACTTTGCGCACACTGTGCATCTATCATACTAATACGAGACTCAAAAATCGATTGAAAAACACCACATGAACGCGTCTTTGAATCTTCAACTAACGACAAATCAATAGCTAAAACATGAACAATAAATTGCTCCGCTTGATTCGTATCAATTAATCCATCGATTCCAAGAATGGCAACAGCGACATCATCAGCACCCTGTAAACGAAGCTTTCGAATCAATAAATCATTAGCATTTCCTAACTTCTCTTTAATTAATGTTAAGTTTTGTTCCAAGTTTGAATAAATTCGTTGGGGTTCTTTTTCAGGAATCGGTTCCTTCGTATTCTTTTTTCCTTTAAAGATTTTAAAAATATCCATCTCATTTTCACCCACTTTTTTCGGCATTTATCCTATTATTTGTGAAAAAAGATAAGTTATACCGATTCATAATTTTCTAATTTTTACCTATTACCTTGAATTATTATAGTAAACAGACTATAATGCACTCAGATTGGGGGAAAGTATATGAATTCAATTTCAACCTTATTAACACAACTTCGACAACTCAAGCTTAAACTCGCTCTTGAGGGGATGATCGTCGGGTTAGTTTCAGGTCTTGTTGTCGTCTTATATCGACTGATTTTAGAAAAATCCGAACAGGTTAGACAATTCCTCTTTTCATCACAACATTCCATCTGGTATACCATTAGCTGGTTCGTCCTTCTTATTCTCGTTGCTCTATTTGTCGGGAAACTCATGATACAAGATCCCATGATTTGCGGAAGTGGAATTCCACAAGTAGAGGGGGTTCTCACTAATAAACTAAAGATGAACCCATTATCTGTCCTCATTAGAAAATTTATTGGAGGAACACTATGTATTGGAGCAGGTCTTTCGGTTGGTAGAGAGGGGCCTTCGATTCAACTTGGCGCAGCCACAGCTCAATATTTAAGCCAACTTACCAAGCGTTCAAGAACAGAAGAAAAATACTTAATTTCAAGCGGGGCTAGTCCTGGTCTTGCTGCCGCCTTTAATGCTCCCTTAGCTGGTGTTTTGTTCTCATTAGAAGAAGTCCATAAACACTTTTCACCGCTCGTTCTTATCTCAGCCATGTCAGCCTCATTAACCGCTGACTTCGTTTCTAAAAATTTTTTTGGTTTAAAACCTGTTTTTAACTTTAATACACTCGAGGCCATCCCACTTGATCACTACTGGCTCATTATCATTCTTGGAATAATAACAGGGCTTTGTGGTGTCTTTTATAATAAAACAATTAAAACCACATTAGAGGGATACGATAAAATCGCCTGGATAAAAAAACAGTATCGTCCCATCATTCCTTTTATCTTAGCGGGCCTTCTATTATTCATTCTGCCTCAAGTTTTAGGAGGTGGACATTCTCTCGTTGAAAGCCTCATTCATAGTTCTTTTACGATTAAAATGTTACTACTTCTACTAATTGTTAAATTTATCTTTTCCATGATTAGTTTTGGTTCAGGTGTACCCGGTGGTATCTTCTTTCCACTCCTGGTCTTAGGTGCGCTAACAGGTTCGATTTTCGGAACTGTTGCAGCAAGCCTCGGACTCATCAATCAAACCTTGATTCAAAACTTTATCATTTTAGCGATGGCCGGCTATTTTACCGCCATCGTCCGTGCCCCTATTACAGGGAGTATCTTAATCACTGAAATGACCGGATCATTGACGCATCTTCTTTCATTATCCTTAATTTCACTCATCGCCTATACCGTGGCTGAATGTCTAAAAAGTGAGCCCGTTTATGATTACCTACTCGGGCGACAACTTCAAGGAACTAAACCGATTGAAACGTCAGAGGAAAAACTCATGATTGAAATCCCAGTCTTTACTGATTCCTATATCGATGGGCGTTTCGTCCGCGACTTATCGCTACCGGATGGATGTCTACTCATTGCCATCAAACGTGGGAGCCATGAAATTATCCCTAGGGGTAACACGGAACTAAAGTCAGGTGATTACCTTGTCATTCTCCTCAAAGAAAGCATCGCTTCATCGGTTCAAGAAGAGTTAAAGCTTCACTGTCATAAAATTACTGTTTAATAAAAAAAACTCCTAGAAAATAATAATCTAGAAGATTATGTTCTATAATATTGGAACAATTAATTTAAACAAAGGGAGATTTATATGATTAAAAAGTTAAGAAACAATCAAAAATTATTCTAAGTAATTGTTTGCGTTGTTCAATCCCTTGTGTTGTAAATAACTTCTGGCTCATCTGAAATCCTTCTTTATATTATACCAAAAAGACCCTAGAGGATAGACTTTTTTATTTGTCTACTCTCTAGGGTACATTTTATATACAAAGTAATAGCTTTTTCATTCTTATTCAGGACTTACGGGAGTAATACTCTTATTACTAAATAAAATCTATAGCGTAATGAACTAGCTCATTATAGATACAGACCTCATTTTCTTATGATCAATTAGAAGACTTAACCACAAACCGAATAATCTTTATTTATCTGATTATTAATAATACTATTATTATCAAAGGTGTTCAGCGAATAAATCTTCTAGGGTCATATGACTTAAAGCTAATTTAATGTTTTATCACTGTAGTTTACTGAACTGAAGGAATAAGTCCTTTTTCTAATACATAATCTTCATATATTAATCCACTATTATAAATTTCAGTTGCTATTTCGACCCCTACATACCTTAAATGCCAAGGTTCATATTCATAACCAACCTCTGATTTTCTTCCTTGTGGGTATCTCAAAATGTAACCAAATCGATGAGCATTTTGTGCGACCCACTTTCCTTCAGCTGTCGTACCAAACGAATCACTTAAAGAATTATTTACAGTTGGAGAGGTGATATCAATCGCTAATCCTGTTTGATGCTCACTGTGGCCTGGCCTTGCACTATACGTATCGGCCCACACTTGACCTTTATTAGAAACATAATTATTATATAAAGATTCTTGTGTTTTATATGAGCGATATCCACTTCTTGCTACAAGCTTATATCCTTTTTCAGCCTTAGCTGCATTAAACATTTTTTTCAATGCTACTGCTGCCTCTGACCTCATATAATTAGCTAAATTAGATGAGCTATTATTATATAACGGAACATCTAATAAAACTAAATCATTCGGAACATAACTACACGGTAATTGAAAGTTTTTATTTACTAAAGCAGTCAGACTACTAGGATCTTTTAATACTCGAATATCTTTATAAAAATTAGTTTTAACATTAGGATATAAAATAGAATTTAAAGCATATGAAGGTGATTTTCCACTTGAAATCAATTGATTATATTTATTAATATCAAAATTTGAACCTAGATTTTTTTGCATCACTCCTGATGAATTAAAGTAATAGTAAGTACCCTCTATTTTTTCAACCCCTATTACCATTGCTCCACTTGGTTTCAAATAATACCACTTTCTTCCTTCTTTTAACCAACCTGTTTGCATTGCACCTGACGGATTAAAGTAATACCACGTCCCATTTACTTTCTCCCATCCTGTTGCCATCGCTCCACTTGATTTTAAATAGTACCATGTCTTTCCTTCTTTTAACCAACCTGTTTGCATCGCACCTGACGGATTAAAGCAATACCACGTCCCATTTACTTTCTCCCATCCTGTTGCCATCGCCCCACTTGATTTTAAGTAGTACCATGTATTGCCTTCTCTTAACCAACCTGTTTGCATTGCCCCTGATGATTTAAAGTAATACCATGTTCCATTTACTTTCTCCCATCCTGTTGCCATCGCCCCACTTGATTTTAAGTAGTACCATGTATTTCCTTCTCTTAACCAACCTGTTTGCATTGCCCCTGATGATTTAAAGTAATACCATGTTCCATTTACTTTCTCCCATCCTGTTGCCATCGCTCCACTTGATTTTAAGTAGTACCATGTATTTCCTTCTCTTAACCAACCTGTTTGCATCGCCCCTGATAGATTAAAGTAATACCATGTTTCATTTACTTTTTCCCAACTTGTTGCGAAAGTTCCGTTAGTTTTTACATAATACCATGTACCTCCATCTTTTAACCAACCTGGTCTAAGATGAGATGAAACAGTAAAATTCCCTTGGCTTAAATCTTTTCCCTGATTAGCTGGATTTAATTTTGTATTATATATCCAATCACAGTTATCTCGCGTATCGCAGACAAAAATAAAATCAATTTTCCATTCTCCTGCTTCCGCCGCTTCATCTAACGATATTACAGATTCATATAATTCTGTCTCTGAATTATACTCTAAAAATAAGCTTTTACTATTTTTTGAAATTGGTTTTTGGTAGACTACTTGAACTGTCTGAATGGCTGAAAGATCATCGATAACATCTACACTTAGTTTAACAACTTCCCCTGGCTTAGCAACATTCTTATCTACTTTGAGTGATTTAACTTCTGGTGCTTTATAATCTGAAGTCTCCTCTGTTCCCTTAACAGTAATATTCCCTTGGCTTAAATCTTTTCCCTGATTAGCTGGATTTAATTTTGTATTATATATCCAGTCACAGTTATCTCGCGTATCGCAGACAAAAATAAAATCAATTTTCCATTCTCCTGCTTCTACCGTTTCATCTACCGATATCACAGATTCATATAATTCTGTCTCTGAATTATACTCTAAAAATAAGCTTTTACTATTTTTTGAAATTGGTTTTTGGTAGACTACTTGAACCGTCTGAATGGCTGAAAGATCATCGATAACATCTACACTTAGTTTAACAACGTCTCTTGGCTTAGCAACATTTTTATCTACTTTGAGTGATTTAAGTTCTGGTGCTTTATAATCTGAAGTCTCCTCTGTTCCCTTAACAGTAATATTCCCTTGGCTTAAATCTTTTCCCTGATTAGCTGGATTTAATTTTGTATTATATATCCAGTCACAGTTATCTCTTGTATCACAGACAAAAATAAAATCAATTTTCCATTCTCCTGCTTCCGTCGCTTCATCTACCGATATCACAGATTCATATAATTCTGTCTCTGAATTATACTCTAAAAATAAGCTTTTACTATTTTTTGAAATTGGTTTTTGGTAGACTACTTGAACCGTCTGAATGGCTGAAAGATCATCGATAACATCTACACTTAGTTTAACAACTTCCCCTGGCTTAGCAACATTCTTATCTACTTTGACTGTTTTAACTTCCGGTGCTGTATAATCCACCGAATAAAACTCAACTTCTTCAGAATGAATTTCATTTACTTCATTTAATATTGACTCATTAGTCGAAGCTTTAGCATTTAGGTATGGATTGAATCCTCCAACAATAGCCCCACATAAAAGTAACTTTTTAAATAAATCTCTCAATATATTCATCCCCTTATAAAAAAGATTCAAACAAAATTATAACAATATTTTCTATATTTGTATATAAGATCCACAAACAAACAAAAGACCAGACTAAAATAGTCTGGTCTTTTGTTTGTAAAATTTATTAAGCAATGAAGTTTAACATGTCTTGGATTGATTTTGATCCGAATGTTACTTTTTCATCGTTGACGATCATACATGGTACTGACATGACTTTATGTTTTGTTTTTAATTCTGGGAAGTTGGCGATGTCTAACATCTCAGCTTCTACGTTAGGGTTTTCGATGGCGATACGTTGTGCTCCAACTACTACATCTGGACATAAGTGACATGATAATGAAACGGCTACTTTAATGTTAACTTTTTTATCAACTGCTTTAATCGCTTGCAAAACTGATGCATCTAAGGCTTGTCCTGGTCCAGCTAAGTTATAGATGGCTAATAAGAATGAATTTAACTCATGTCCACCAGGCACCCCGTGGAATTTAACTCCAGCGTAGTTTCCATCCTTATCAAGGAATGCCACAACTGGGAATTTATCAGCATTTACTTTTGCTTCTAATGCTGCATCTTCACCTTTTGTTTTAACAACTGCCTCTAATTTATCACCTAAGTCAGCGATATCGATGACTAAGTCACGTAATTCAATTGATTTCTCGTTTGTTGGATCAACAATTGTCACTAATGTCACGTTGTTTTCCATACGTCCAAGTACTGTGGCGATTTGTCCACGTAAGGCATCATTTAATAATGCAGAACGTCCACCTTGTGCCACTTGTTTAGCTTGTGGTGCAGACTCAGCAGCTGATTTTGGTTGTGGTGTTTCTTCGATTTCTTCTTCTACGATTCCTAAACGTTCTTTTTCCTGAGCCACATATTTTTCAGCTTCTAATGAAGCGATGGCTCCATCGGCAACTGCTGTAACAACTTGGCGCAATACTTTCGGACGTAAATCTCCTGCTGCATAGACCCCTTCAACGCTTGTATGCATGTTTTCATCAGTGATGATGTATCCCCATTTATCCATGTCAACTAAACCGTTGAATACTTTAGTTTGTGGCACGTATCCTGCGAAGATGAAGATACCGAATGTTTCGTCTTCAGCTGCTACATGCTCAAATGTTTCCCCAGTTTGATTGTTGATGAACTTCACGCGACGTAATAATTCATCTCCTGTTGCCTCAACGATTTCCGTGTTAAATTTAACTTCGATTTTTGGATGAGCTAATACTTTATCGGCGATTGTTTTGGCACATGTGAATTCTGGTTCACGAGCAATCACTGTTACTTTACGAGCAAAACGAGTTAAGAAGATGGCTTCTTCAGCTGCCGCGAATCCTGCACCGATCACGAATACTTCTAATCCTGTGTAGAATTCTCCGTCACATGTTGCACAGTAAGCCACTCCACGTCCACGGTATTCAGCTTCACCTGGGAATCCTAAAGTACGAGGTGTTGCACCTGTTGCGATGATTACCGAACGAGTTTCATAATCACCATTTGTTGTTTTTAAAACTTTGATTTCACCTTCTAATTTAGCTTCTAATACTTCAGCTTGAGCAAATTTTACACCGAAGTCTTCCGCTTGAAGATGCATCTCTTCCATTAATTTAGGACCTGTAGTGTGACGAACACCTGGATAGTTCACAATCTCATTTGTTGTTTTAGCTTGTCCCCCCACAGAACCTTGCTCTAACACTAACGTTTTCATTTTAGCGCGTCCTGAATAAATCCCAGCAGACATCCCTGCTGCTCCTCCACCAATCACAATGACATCATAAATAGTTTTCATCTTAACTTCCTCCTTATATAAATGAAATAAAAAGTTCACAACAACCTTTATTCCCTGCTGACTCAGTTATGCATAGCAATCAAAGGACCTCTAATGATATCCTTTCATGACACATCCATAACTTTCCTTATTATACTATATCAGAATAAGGATAAACTACCTAAAATTAACAGTCTAATCCTTATTCTGATATTGAATACTTTAAAAATTATCTAGGATAAATATATTAACTTTATAAAAAATAAAAATCTAAAACCTCATTAGTGGGAGATACATTTACTTCGTAAATGATGGGGACCCCATCCAGTCTTCTATCGTTACTAAATGCAAGGAAAGCATTTTAAACGATAGTTACGACCTGTACGAAAGATTAAGCGCGCCTCTTTAGGCTATCTATTCGTTAGAATTTAGATAGCCTTATCCTTTAGGGCAGCCTTTTACTTAATCCAGCTTCAAGCAGCAGTTTCTAATTACCCTACCTATTGAGGAAAGATGCTAACGCATCGCAGGGAACCCATAAAGTCAACTTGCGTCTTGAAATGGGTGGCACATGCCAATCCAGCTTCGAGTCACAGTCTCTCTATAAAGTCTCAAAGTGCCTATTGACTCCTTCAGTGTCAATGTCACTTTTAACGACTTTTACGAGCAGACTAACCGCGCCTCTCAGCTTTTTATAGTTTCCCTACTAAGTCTAAGCTTGGTGTTAATGTTTCTTGTCCTGGTTTCCATTTTGCTGGACAGACTTGGTCACCATGTGCTGCAACGAATTGTGCGGCTTGTACTTTACGTAATAATTCATCGGCGTCACGTCCGATTCCATTGTCATGGATTTCGTATGCTTTAATGACACCTTCTGGATTGACAACGAAGCTTCCGCGTAATGCCATTCCTTCTTCTTCAATCATTACATCAAATCCACGAGTTAATTTTCCAGTTGGATCGGCTAACATTGGATACTTGATTTTTCCGATTGTTTCTGAGGCATCTGCCCATGCTTTATGTACGAAGTGTGTATCTGTTGATACTGAGTAAACTTCGCATCCAATTTCTTTGAATTGTTCGTATTTATCTGCTAAATCTCCTAATTCAGTTGGACAAACGAATGTGAAGTCCGCTGGATAGAATACATAGACTGCCCATTTTCCTTTTGCAGCTTCTGATGTAAATTCTTTAAAATCTCCAGCTTGATAACCTTGAACTTTATAATCAACAACATGAGTACCGATTAATGACATGTTAATTCCTCCTTTTTAAAACTAGTAACTGTTACTGATATTATTATAGATTTGAATCTTAATAATGTCAATGCTATTTATAAACTTTTTTTGCACTTTATCAGCAAACCTATTATGTACTTCTTAAAATAAACTTATACGAAATAAAGTAGGCGATGAACTGATAAATGTTGCTTTTATTTGACTCTTCATTTCATAAAAAAAGTGGGAATCTCCCACTTATAATTCAGTGATGCTACCATCGTCTCCGACAAAAAGAAGCAGGACAATTCCATCGCCGCCCTCTTTTTCCTGTAGGACTTTTGATTTTAAAGCCACATAATAACCAATTTGATCATCGCCATAATGCTCGTGATTATCATCATACATATAAATAATGTCCTCATCATCTGTCCCGTAGCGCTCCATCGCAAGTGCAACCGCATCGACGGCTGTAAACGTATGATGATGTGTCCCATCTTCACTGACTTCAACTTCACTCAAAACGTCTTTTAATTCATTAATTCGAATAAGTTGTTCCTCCGTTCCAACAGGTCCATTTAATTCAGATAAAAATCCATTTAAGGCGACTTTCGCCGCATGTAACTCTTCGACACCAACTAACATTTCGATATAAGCAAGTTCTTCTTGAATTGTTGAATGACTTAAAGATTTTCCAACGGCTTGTGTTGTCTCATCTAAACTTGTCGGTTGAATTCCTGCCTCTTCTTGAATCTCTAAATCATTGGCACATGCGATTAAACTCATCGATGACAATAACATCAGGAATACTTTCGATAGACTCCGTTTCATGTTACTCCTCCATTTCTTGTTTTAAGTTAATTAACTGCTCTATTTCACTTTCAAACATTTTTAATGTCCCCATTCGTTTTTCAATCAAGCGAATCAACTCTATGATCTCTTTCGTCTCCCGACTTTCTAAGGTACTACTCGCTAATTCTTTTACCTCGCTGAGTTTACCTTTAATGTATGCAATCGCTTCTTCTTTTACAAAGCTGGGCTTACTATCTACCAAATTCAAATCCGTCCACGCTAATAATAAGTTATCAAAGTCTTCGAGTTCATCATAATCAATCATCTCTAAAAAGGCCTCACCCTGCTCATACCAGATTTCATACTTTTTATTTGAACTTTCATCACTTGCTAACTTTAATAAACCAACTGCATGATCATACGACTTTTCCTCAAACGCTAATTTCGCTTCTTTAACAGCTTGATTCGCTAACTTTCCCTCACAACCTACTAAAACAATCAACCCTAATACCACTACATACCGCTTCACCAACAACCACCATCCTCGATAACACGAGAATATCACAGCTTACACCTAGAAATTTGCCACATCATTACCAAAAAATCGCACTACTTCTGTCTTCTTTTAGCTAACCCCGCTGCCATCGTCACAGGCGGACAAACACTCAAACTTCCTGACAAAAAAAGCGCGACAATAACTGTCACGCCTCGTAATTAAAAAACTTTTTGATTCAGTCTCTTCAACCGATATTTCAATGTAATACGACTTAGAATCGATTCTACTTCTTTTAAACGTGCTAATATAACGCAATAAATAGGGAAAAACTGCTCTAATACTAACCAACCTTGATAATCCTAAACCTCCTCTAATAAAGTAGCATGTAGTGCTCGCTGATTCGCTTCCACCTTACTAACACGATATTGCTCACATAAGCGATAAAACCAACGCTTTACCACTTTTGGGGTCACACCCAATACATTCACAATAGATTAACTCTAACTTTCCTTGTAAAATACAAAAATAATTTTTTCAAAAAATTTCTGTAAATGAAGCTAAATAACCTCTAAATCCTCGGAAAATCCATTATGTGTAAAAAAAGAGATAACTTATATCCCACTTTCTCATTATTATTAAAAAAGCCTGAAATCCTAATAACATTTCATGCCTTTTGATTTTAAAGATTTAATCAATCCTAACACCACTCCAACACAAGCAATTCCAAATAATGCCCCACTAAAATCAATCACAATATCTCGGACATTGCTCCCTCGACCGATAAAAGATTGATAAAATTCATCCCCAACCGCACACAATAAGGTAATAAACAAAGAGTAAATGACAACATTCGATCTCGATTGTTTTATTAAATAAAAATCAATCGCTAATAACGTAGCCAACAGTCCATATTCAAAAAAGTGGGCACTTTTACGAATGACGTAGGCGATATCTTTTCGAAATTTCTTTTTCGCTAAGGTAGCTTCATCCACTTGATGTTCAGGCGTTAGCGTTGCCATTTGATTTGTTTCAGTTGATTCGGGCTTTTTCTTAAACGTCTCTTGAATGGTTTCAATCATTTCCATGACTTGATCAACAATCACGTCACTCTGACTATAAGACTCATCAAGTTGTCTTGATCCTTGATAAAAAATAAAACACATCCAACTAATAGTTAAACATAAAAACACTTGTTTCATATTCGCTCCTTCTTCGTCCTGTTTCATACACTTCTTATCTAGCGTATCACACCTCATGAAGACTTGTCTATTTAAACCTCATCGACTAACTCAAGAGCGACTAACAAAGACGTTTTTTGCTTCGGAAGCTTAGGTGATTGAAAAAAGTCATGATTTTCTGAACAAGTGTATAATCTAAACGGATGCCCGCTCTTCCCGTCAATGAATCCAAGCGATAGGTAAGAGGATAACGATGAGCATAATCATAATAATTTGCTAAATCCTTCAATGAAGGCAATCATAATTGTATATGTCCTAACAGAGAACCTATCTGATTATTCTTATGATCTAAATTTTTTCTAAACTGTTGTTGTAACTTGCGTTTTATATGGATGTCATTTGAAAAGATAAGGCACATAAATGTATAAACAACTGACTCCTCTATCGATTCAATCATTTATCTCTCGCTTAACTCAAGATTAAGTAAAAGATGACAAATATACAGTAAATACAATGAAAATCACGTTAGCTTTAATAGATTTAGTTGATTTTCAATATATATGATCAACCTAAATTAGGATGCTATTTCATCCAAGGGCTAATATCATATAGCTATATAATCCCAAAACCAGATGAGTGCGTATGCCCCGACGCATTTAAAATTAAATGAATAAAAAAATCTTCATCACTTAACGTCCAATGCACTTCTATTTCAAAAACCAGAGCTTTATAGGTATGATGCTTTTCATTTTTATTTCCACTACTTTAACCCTGTGCAAAACAATGAAAAATAGAACTTTTAATTTCACTTTTAAATCCAACTAAATATAGGCTAATTTGTAAATATATGATATAATTTACCTATCTTTATGGGAAAGAGAGAAGGAGTTAGAGAGTTATGAGAAAACCAGTTCGTAAAGCCGTTATTCCTGCAGCAGGATTCGGAACACGCTTTTTACCGGCGACAAAATCACAACCGAAGGAAATGTTACCAATTGTTGATAAACCAACGATTCAATACATTATTGAAGAAGCGATTGCTTCAGGTATCGAGGAAATCTTAATCGTGACAAGCTCAACGAAACGTTCAATTGAAGATCACTTCGATAAATCATATGAACTTGAAGATACATTAGCTAAAAAAGGAAAAACAGACATGCTTGAAATGGTGCAAAACATTTCAAATATGGCCCAAATTCACTACATCCGTCAAAAAGAAGCGAAAGGATTAGGACATGCGATTTTATGTGCAAAAACCTTCATCGGAAATGAACCATTCGCTGTTTTATTAGGAGATGACATCGTGGTGAACGATGAAAACCCAGCAACAAAACAACTAATTCAAGCCTATGAGAAAAATGGATGCTCCATTATGGGAGTTCAAACCGTAGCTGATGAGGACGTTTCTAAGTACGGAATCATGAAGCCATCAAAATCACATCAACCAGAGGGACGCATGGTAAAATTATCTGGAATGGTTGAAAAACCAAAACAAGAAGAAGCACCATCTAACTTAGCGGTGATGGGACGCTACGTCTTAACGCCAGAAATCTTTGAAATGTTAGAAACACAAGAAGCTGGAGCCGGTGGTGAAATCCAATTAACAGATGCCATTGACCGCTTAATGGATCGCCAAGCCGTTTACGCCTATGACTTTGAAGGACAACGCTATGATGTTGGAGATAAATTCGGCTTCATCAAAGCAACAATCGACTTCTCATTAAACCGCGATGATTTAAAAGATCAAGTCATTGCCTATTTAAAAGAATTAAAACAAGCTTAATATATAACAAAAGGAACCTTCCCTCGAAGGTTCCTTTTTTACTTTATTCGACTCGTCCAAACGTTTCATAGATTGCCGCCTCAGTCTCAATCACAGTTTGTGATGGCTGATACTCAGTGTCATTATAAATAAACGCATGCACATCACGTACTAAGTCCTGATAACTATTCATGACATAAAGCGGACTATATCCTTTATAACTTACCGTCTTATTTTTATTATCCGAAGCTGGAATTTGTGTTTGCTCAATATTTTTTAAGTCAAATGTTAAAACTTTGGTTCCAAAACTAATCATTTCATTCATCGTTAAGTTCGTCTCAACATAAGGTAAACAAGCATCTAGCAAGCCTAATAGCTCAGTATAACTTTGATTCATGACTTTATCAATCATCGCTTCCATGACTTTGTTCTGACGATTCATTCGATCAAAATCATCACCAACATAACGGTTACGCATATACGCCATCGCTTGTCGACCCGATAACGTTTGTAGCCCACCTTTCGTTAAATAAGGGGCATCTACATCAGACTCTGATAAACTATTCAAATGCTTAATATAATCATTTGTCACCTTTAATTCATTCTCATGAACATCTAGCTCAATTCCATCAATTGTATCAATAATATGCTCAATCGCATCAAAATTAAACGCCACATAACGCGTAATATCTAAATCAAAATTATAATTTAATGTCTTTAATGTTAATGGCGCTTTTCCATACCAATACGCATGATTTAACTTATCAAAATCATTTTCAGGCTCAGGAATATAAATCAATGTGTCACGCTGGAACGATGTCAGCTTCACTTTTTTATTATTGATATCAAGAGAAATCACCTTAATCGCATCACTACGACCATTCAATCCATCACCATCTCGATCAACTCCTAGAACAGCAATATTAACAATATTACAATCCCGTTCCCTATTGACAATCCCACTATTAACCAAAACTTCATCATGCGTCAATTGATCCGTTGTTTCGACCTTCGAATAAAAATGATTCGTAGCAAAAATCCCTCCACCAATAACTAATACTAATGCAGTAATTAGCGTACCTACTACAATACTAACCACCTTTTTATTATTCATGTTAAATCCTCCTAGTCTAACCCACCTATAATTACTCATTATAACTCTAGAGTCTTCTCCAGGAATGGCGCTTGACAATTTGTTTTTATTGAAACTATTAATTCAAGTATTAAAATTAGCTATTTTCCGTGTAATTTCAACATCATTTTAAATCAGAAAATATTTTTAAAGAATGAAGAACCAATTTTTTGTGATGAGCGTAACTCTAAATGTATATTATAAGAAAAAATTTTACACTTATGAAATTTAATTTTTTATACTAAATAGATTGTTGCTTACGAATAAATTCTCTTATTTGTCGGAGTCAATAACTCGTTCCATTCATGTTAATCACGTAAGATAGATAGGTAATACGATCAACTATCGCTACCGTAATGACAAGATCTTGGAAAATTTCATTCAAGCAATCAGATGTTAAATTAGTCGTGAATATTGTTGAGCCCTGTTCGATTCAACTAAAAATAAAATTAAATAAAAGTTCTGCTCCTTCTTTATTGAATGAAATGTAGCATAACTCATATAAAATAATTAAATCATACTTTTCAAAATTCTTTTTTAAACGTTGTAAAATTAGTTCATTCTTCACCTCTTTTCCAAGATGAATAGGTATCTGCAAAATAAACAGGCACCTTTAATTCAACCCCAACTTGCGAATAGCAGGTAAACTCTTTTCCTCGTCTACCGCATATGTTTTAAATGTATTGACTGGATAGCGCCCATAGATTTTACTAATCGCTCGATATATTTCTGAAAACGAGCGATTTTCTATTTTTACAGCCACATAAAAACGTGTTTGACGTTCAAAAAAGGTCGCTAAACAAGCTTTACTTTTCACATGACTCGAAACAATGGTATCGAACTCCCAATGTCCAAGAGTTTCACGCTTTTTTACTTCTTTTGGACGTTTATGAACTGCTCTAACAAATCTTAAATCGAATGGATGGAAAGCTAGCGACTTCCAAAGCAAGATTTTAATTATTTCGACCGATTAAAAATCTAGGTTACCCGATCCCTTACTATCATGCAAATCTCACACTTGAACGTGCATTCGGAACAACAATCTTAGACGAATTAAAACGATCCCTTAATTGTGAAGGCTATTCTGGCTATAAAAATATTCTAAACATTAATTTAGTTGGATGTTGGGCTCACGTCAGAAGAAATTTTTTGAATGGCTACAATCCTTCTATGCGATGAAAGAAAAACTTCAAAAAGCCATGATTTATGCCTTAAACCAAAGGTAGAACTTTTACATTTTTAAAAGATGGAAATTTTGAGGTCTCGAATAATCTATCTCAATAAGTGATTCATCTAATCGATATTGTCCGTAAAAATTATCTCTTTTCAACCAGTATGAAGGAAGTGGTAGCGAATACGATAACTTATATAATCATTCAAACAGCTAAAGAGAATGGATTGAATCCATCAAAATATCTTTAACTATTTATTTGAAAAACTACTCAATATGGGCTTCATTAGAAATCCAGACATACTGGCAGGCTTTTTATCATGGTTAAAAACGTTCAAAAGATTTGTCAGTAACGATATAATATAATAGCTACCAACACCTTATTTATAGTTTACAGAATTAGTAGCTTTTTTTGTACCCATGTTATTATTTCGGGCTTACAGTTTATCCACACTTTTTTAAAATGTTATGAATAATTCAGAATTAAAAATATTTCTGTAGATTCGATTTTTCATTATTTTTTCTTATATAATTTCGCTACTGTCAACCTCTACTTAAGACCTTTATCCACTGTTTTTCAATTTCTTCAATATTAAAATCTTCTATTCTTTTATACCCCTCTTCAGAAATTGACCTTCTCTGTTCTATACTATTAATTAATCCAATAACCGCTTCTACTAATTTACTTATATTTCCTGATGGAACTAAAATACCATTCTTACCATTTTGATTAATGATTTCCTTAGGACCAGTATTTTCAAAGGCTACAACAGGAACTCCACACGCCATTGCTTCTGTTATAGCTAATCCGAATCCTTCCCAACGAGATGAAGAAATAAAAATTGAAGCATCCAAATAATGATCTATTATAGAATCCGTATGGGGAATAAGTTGAACAAAATTATTTAATCCAAAATCCTCAATCATATATTCTAATTTTTTCTTATCTGGTCCATCGCCAACTATTTTTAGATTCCATAACGGATATTTAGTATGAATTTCTTTATATGCTTTAAGTAATAAGTCCAATCCCTTTGTTTGAATATCTAATCGTGCTACTGTTAATAATGTTTTATTATTTTCTACACTTCCTCTTCTAGGATTAAAGCTTAATGGATTATATATTGTCACAGCATCGATACTAAACTTCTTTTTTATTTGCTCTTTATCCACACTAGTTAAAACAACATAATCATCTAATTCTTTTAAAAACTTTTCACATAAAATGTCTTGATTATATAAATATCTATTAGGTGTATTAAAATATGCTTGGGTTGAACTATGTTGCCATCCCACTACTTTAGCAGATAATTCAGAAGCTAGTACTCCTAATAAAAGACTATTTTCACCTTCTGCACCGATTATTACATCAAAATTCTTTTCGTTAAAATATTCCTTAAATCTATTTCGCACTTTCTGAGGATAATAAATTTTTAGCATGAGTCCAGCGAAACATTTTTTGTTGAAAATTCCGGTTATTTTGTTAAATTTCCTTATTAAACGGTAGAAAAATACGGCAGATTCATTTAAAGTATGGACTTTATTAATTTCAATATTTACTGATTCTTTTAGTCCATACCTATCTCGATCTATTTTATATTTTGGATTGGTACATAAAATATGGACTTCATGCTTTTCAGATAGTTGGTTCGCAATGACTGAGACAACACGTTGAACACCGCCCAAATTAAAAATACTTTTGGTAACAATACATATTTTCATAAAAATCTACTCCTCACAATCTAGCTTTAAAGAGTTTAAGGTATTTTTATATTTTTTGTAAACTTGATCTTTACTAAAGAGTTCAAAATAATGACTATTTTGAACTTTTAATACAGAGTTTTTATATACGGCTAAATTCTTTTCCATATCCTTAATTGCATTTGCGATTGCATTAATATCACGATAATTAGTTGATATGCTAACATTTAGATCATTAAAATATCCATCAATTCCTGCATTTTTACTATTAATTATGGGGATTCCACTGAGTAGAGCTTCAATATATACTAATCCAAAAGTTTCGGGATAACTACATAATATAAATGCCTTATATTCTTTCATTGTCTCAAGCATTACATCATTAGGAACGTTCCCAATCAAATTTACTGTTGATGACAATCCTTTCCGATGAATATATTTAGAAAGCTTTGGGATACCATCCCCAGAACCAATTATATCCAATTTAATGTCGTAACCTCCTTTATTCAATTTATAAATAGCATCTAATGTCCTGAAAATATTCTTTCTCTTCAAATTTTTTCTACTTATCTTAAAAACAGTAAGATATTTATTATTGTGGATATTTTCAAACAACGTATTTTCTGTATTTAATATATTAGGAAGTAATTCAATTTTATCAGAGATTATATCATAAAATCCCTTTCCAAAAGTGATCTGCAATTCATTCTCCATCCACGGTGCTATACAAAAGATTTTCTCGGACTCTAATAATACCTTTTTGAAAGTCTTTTTATAGTCCTTTCGGATTTTTAACACCTTAAAATCAGTGAATCTTAAAGAAACCATATAAGGAATATTATACTCTTTCTTTATTAGATAAGCCATATAACCTTCATAAGTCAATTTATGGGCATGTACTATATCAAAGGAAGATATTTGATAATATTCCTTTTTTATATTATTATATAGCTTCTCCAATGTATTTAATAAATTAATCCCATAAGGAGGTCCATAGAATTTTAACTCTATACTAGACTCAGATTGATTCATTTCAAATACTTGAAATACATTGTTGCTCCTATTCATACTGATATAAAAATTTTCATTCGATACATTAGAATCAATAAGATTCTTAACCGCAACTGTTTTATGAGGATTATATTGATCCGGTATATCAAAAGATAGATGTAATATTTTCATCTTTAAACTCCTATTTCTTCTATATATTTACGTATTGAACTAACAACATTACTTGTATTACTATAATATTTTCTAAATTTCTTACTATGTATTTGTTCTATTGCCGCTCCTAATGACAATATATTTACTATACTTATCAAATAGTTATTTTTTTCAAACAAACTAACGATTTCTAATTGATGATCATCTACATGCTCACCAAATTCTGATAATCTAGGTACAGCAATCACCTTTTTATCACTTTTCAGACCTGTAATAATCGCACCTGTACCTCCATGTGTAATTAAAATATCACAATTCCCCATATATTTAATAAAATCTTCACGATTCAAAAATGGGCTATATGAGTAATTTTTAGGGATATAAGTACTATATCCAATTTGAGCATATACTTTCTCTTTTATAAATCCTTCTTCTATTAATTTATCAACTGCTTCAAGTAATCTATTAAATTGAAATTTCTGTGAGCCTAAAGTTATAAAAATCAATATATTCCCCCCTTAAAGATTGCATTTGGATATATATCTAACATCTCTTCCCACTGAACATAAAACTGATCAGCAAAATAATATAATAACTTTCCACTTAAGGTTGGAGAATTTACTTTTGCGAAAGATTCAATAAAAATCAACTTTTTATTAAATAGTTTAGCAATTAGGCACATTGGAATTGTTGATAAAGCCCCTGTCGAAATTACAATATCTGGTTTTTCAATATAAAAGATCCTAAATGATTTCAAAATATTTTGAAGCATTTTGAAAACAAATGTTAACTCTCTTCGATTCACCTGTTTCAAATAATAAAATTTCATTTCTTTTCTCATTATTTGATAATCAGTTTTTTCCGTAACAATAAAACTATCATTCTCCTCCATCAATGGTTTCAGCATCATCAGTTGCTCAAAATGTCCACCACTAGAAGCAATGAAACAAATTTTCTTCATATACTTTTTTCACCTACCTGATTAATTCACATTTTCATCACTAAGGATAACCTAGATTGTTAATAGAATTAGTTTAATATTTAACCTTAAATTTCTTGTCTTAATGTATTTATTCTCAAATTCGCTCCATTCAGCAAAACCAGTATTATCTAAAACACTAACTTGCCAAATATATATAGAAACAGAAATGTATTTCATCATTCTATATCAGTCTTAGTTAATCGATTGCTTTAATACTAAGACAGACTATAGTCCAGCTAAAAGTTTTCCGATATGAAAAACTTATCTGGACTTATATATATAAGACCGATTTTTAAAAATAATCGTTATCTCTCATGTGATGTATATTGCTCTACTTCACGTGGGAATATAATAATTAATATCGATTTTCATCAATTTGTTTCTATCGATTAACATCAAATCATTAGCAGCAATTCAAATACTTCTCAATGTGAATAATTCAAGCCTTTTTTTGTATTTTTTTTAGGATTAAGTTTAAATGTTTTAAGTCAATAATTTTATTAAGAAAAGGAAGATTGATGCCAATAAAAGCAATTAAGAATGCGATATCAATAACATAGATTGACGGATTGCGCACAATGACATTTGTTGCCGCAACCACTAATAAAACAATCATATTAATTAAATAGAATTTCAAGTCAAATTTATACCAGTATCGTCTTGAGATTAACGTCCTTGCCCAGAAGAAAGCAATGTAAGCAATCCCTGTTCCCATCGCAGCTCCAATGCCTCCGATGTAAGGTACAAGTGCGAAGTTAATACTTAAGTTAACAACTGCTGCAATTAAAGACACCCAAATGTTAAAATGTGTTTTACGAGAGAACGCAATTCCAAGTGTTGTCGTTTCGCTCATCGTATACATAATTGGTGAGAATAGTAGAAATGGAAGAATGTACTGAGCATCTGAATATTCAGGTGATAAAATCATAATCATGATTTTTTTGCACAGTAAAACTCCAATAAAGATCATTCCCATAAAAATTCCTAATCCATAACTTACTTTTTCGAATTGTTCTTTTTCAACATTTTCTTCATGCCAACGATAAGCCATTGGTACCCAGAATGTCGCAAAGATTGATTGGATCATATTTAAAGCGGTAACTAATTTCATTGCTGCAAAGTAAATCCCAATTTCATTAATGGTTGAGTATTGATTTAGCACAAGTCGATCGGATGAATTTAATACCCAAACGATGATCACGGAAGGTAAAATTGGCAATCCAAATTTCAACATATTTTTGATTAACACCAAATCAATATTATCATTTTTAAAGTCAAATTGCCTTCCTGATATAATCATTAAAATAATGCATGAAACGATTTGTGAAATCATCGTACCTAGAACAATTGAAGTATATGTTCTTTGGTAACACAGTAATAAACCAATCGTTAAAATCATAATGAAGATCCGCGTTAAAATGTTATAAAGCGAATATTGCATTCCTTTTTCTTGCATACGAATGTTTAAAAGTAAAAAACGTTCAATGACAACAAATGGAATCCAAACCATTAACCAATTCATCAGAATATAATTAACCTCACTAAATAGATAAATTGAAATAGGCTCCATAAATAAAATGAGAATAACAGTAGCTACCCCTGAAATAAGAAGCGGCAATAAGATGGAATTGAATAATAATTTACTTTTACTATATTTTTTATTGTTATATTCTCGAACATAAGCTTGATCAAGCCCTAAATAAATAAAGGACGTAATTAATGTTTGAAGTAATGTAAACATTGTTGTTAAACCATACTGTTCGGGATCAACGAGCCACGTTGTGACCGGTACGGTAATAAAACTAATTAAAGCTGCCCCTAATGGTCCAATTGCAAATTTTAATAAACTACTAAAAAAATTATCTTTTTTCTGCATTGAATAATACTCCCTTTTTTTCATAGTTCTCAGAAAAATCAAAAAATTTTTGTTTAATAATAGTAAGTCTCCACCCGAAGTGGTTCTTGATTAAATAATTATCTATATTCCCCTATCAAAAAACATGTAAAATCTTGTACATTAGTAAGTGCGACCAAACCAAAGTTAGAAGATTTTAGATGTACTTACACGTATATCAATGATTAAATTCAACTACAGGATGTTACCATTAGTAACTATTATAGTTCAAAAGATAGTGTTTTGTTTACTTCTTCTAACGACTTCTAAGCAACCTTGTCCCTGTTGTCATACTCAAGAGTCTGTTATTTGTAAAGCTAGTCATAAAAAACTATTTGATAAACGATACGCCTCTTCGAGTGAGAATGAAGAACAAAACTTAGGAAAAATCCTAAGCTATTCAAAGCAACTTGCAGAATTTTATATCATTAAAGAACTCCTTATTTATTGATATGAATTAAGTAGTAAAAAAATTCCTATCGACTTTTAATCAAATGGATAGATAAAACTAAAGTCATAAATATTCCTGAATTAACTGAAGCACTTAAATCTTTTGAAAATTAGATAGAAGAAACTGCAAGTTATCATAAATAACGTTATATAAATGATACAGTTAAAGAGCGGAGTAGTAAAATCAAAACCTTAATTCAAAAAGTTATTTTATTCAAAATATTACAATATATGGGAGTAGAATCTTTTTAGAATGTAATAAAAGATTCTTTATAGATGAAGTAAGTATAAAGAACCAAGCTTGATGTTAAACCATAAGGTATCTCATTATTTATTTCATAGCCTTGCATTGTCTTAGTAATTCATTAATAAACTTTTCCTGTTAAAATAAAAGTTAGATCCAATGAATTCTCCTCTACTAAAAATAGAACATTTGAGTATTAAATGACCTTACAAACTTCGTTAGTTTTTACAAATAAAACCTATCTTCTATTTTACATACCAATGGTGTAATTAAAGAAGTCAGTAATAGAATTAAAATTATTAAATCTATTACTTTTTTGAATACTATAATTTCTATCATCATGTTTTCAATAGAGATATTTACATTTCACTACATAAAGTTTTATTCTGTCTTAAAATACATTTCCTGTGATAATGACTGTCAATAATCAAAATTGCCAATAGAGTATAATAAACATATGCAAACATTCCAGAAATAAGATAATCAAATTGGGCGATAAATATAATCTCAAAAATAATTAACTTATATCGAGAATACCTTATTAAAAATAACGGTATTATATTTATAAAAAGGCATATTACGCCCCCTATCACACCTGTTTCTAAAAATTCATTAAGAAAGAAATTATGTGCCGTAGTAAAGCTACGTATTCCATCAGACATATAATATCCATAAGCCTTAATAATTCCTAAAGGATTATTCCTTACTTCATCAACCACTAATCTCCATATTATGGTACGAGAACCTAAAGTACTTAGATTTCGACTAGCATTTATATGACTATAAATAGAAACTAGAAAAATAGGCAAAAGTCCTATTGAAATTAAAAGTAAACATACTAAAACCACCTTAATACTAGCGTTTAATCGTTTATTTTTCAAATATTTGATAATATATTTAGATGAATTAAATAAAACCATAAATAAAGCTAGCACTAAAGATAATTTTGAATTACTTAAATATATTGCGAGTATAAATATTCCTACTTTAAGTATTTTATATTTGTACCTACAACAAGTGTTAAGAAGTAATAGTTGTAAACCGATTAAGCAGGTAGTAGCAAATTGGATTTTATGCTCATAAAACCAACTTAAACGTCTTTCATTATAGCGTAATAAATTCTCTTGTTTCATAGTGATATCAAAAATGGGTTTTAACCTAAAACCGTCAATATTAAAAAAATAAAATATTATTGAAAATAATGCGACAAAGAAAATAAAATGCTCTATATATTTCAATAATTTATTGGAAAATTTATGACTCAGAAGTTTTAAAAGTGTAATAAAAAATAATAAAGTTATTACCTTATTAATAGTAAAGAATATTAATGAAGTGTCTATAATAATAGTCAAAAATAACGCGTATACAGAAAAAATAATTATTAAGAAATTTAATAATAATTTGATTTGACTATTCAAATTATTATTAAATTTATACTTTAAATTTACTGCTATAATAAAAATAGCAGCAACTAAAGTTATAAAATAGAATTGTCGTCTAATAATGGTAATAGGAAATACCAATATTAATACTAACAATATATACATGTAATTAATTTTTGTTATCATAAAATCTCTCATTTCTTTTATTGTTCAATCATTTAAAAATACGTATACCACGTAAAGACCAAAAGAAGTCCCTATCCTTCACAGAGATTTAGAATCACG
The DNA here is from genome assembly GCF_001543345.1 of Turicibacter sp. H121. Taxonomy (NCBI): domain Bacteria; kingdom Bacillati; phylum Bacillota; class Erysipelotrichia; order Erysipelotrichales; family Turicibacteraceae; genus Turicibacter; species Turicibacter sp. H121. The sequence continues at coordinate 696,656 of NZ_CP013476.1, forward strand.
ATATACAACTCAAGAATTTGAGGACTTAATAAAGAAGCTAAATATTAAGCATTCTTTCAATCGTTAAGGGTACCCCATTTGATGATATTCACATCTTAAACAACAACTACATTTTAGTCATTTTTATAAGTATTTTCCTTTTAAAAATAACTTCTTTATAATTATAATCTCAACTTTCGCACAACGAAAAGCCTAATAACCCCTTGATGTAATTAGGTAAAGTCATCATCCAATTGTCTAGTTGTTTTTTCACTACTTCTGTGTTAATTGTAATTTCTCTTTCTCCTAGGTCGATGATTTCTTGAACCATCGTTAAAAGTCCTTTTAATGCTGTTTCTAAATCCACATCTTTGACTTCTGAACAGTAGTCATAAAAAATCATTCCTAATGTTTTAGGGTCATTCGTTTTACGATTCTCCCACGCTAAAAAGATATAACGTGTAAAAACAATCGTTGTATGTCCAATCATTGAGTCATATGAACGACATTGAAATTCTTTATTCAATTTTAAGTGAGATTTATTGCACTTAAAAAACACTTCAATGTCCCATTCCCTAGCAGTGGAAGATTAGATTATCTCCGATAATCGCCAGGGGACCCAACGGTAACCATAGATTCTAATGATTTCTTCATCACTTAAACTTGTGTTTGTACTTAAAATCGCTAACCACTCTGTTTTATATTTTCGATGACGAATGAAGACGATCTTAACTGGAATGCCGTTATTTAATTTAACTTGAATGGATCCTAGACTTCCCTCTTGATGAGAAAATATCTTTTGATTGACGTTACAGTGTGTTATCAATGTTTGAAGTGGGAATTTCTTTCCTTTATACTGATAAAATCGTTTAGAAGTCTTTTTAACCATCCCAATGACATCAAGCCCCTCATTCATCACTTCTTTAATTAAGGGAGCTTCTGTGAACCACGAATCCATTAAGAGGTAATCAGCTGCTATGCCTTGAGATAAAGTTTGTTTCACCAAGTTTAGAGTGGCAGTGGGTTTATCGATCAGTGCTTCTATACGACGCTTATACCCACTACTGCGTTTATCGATCTCTGATGAAAGATTGACTAGTAACTTCTTGGCACTTACCATTAATGAAAAATTACAAGGGATAAATGAATATCCATCCGACCATCCAAGCGTTAAAAGTTGAAATCCTTTGAGATACTTATGATTGACATGATCATAAACCGTTGAAAGTAGCTCTACTTTTTTACTACGATGACGTTCAAATAAAGAGTCATCTACAATTAAAACATTAACACGATCATCCGTTGTGAGTTTCGTACAAAGTGAAATCACGCAAGAGCTTAAAGAAAGCAAGAAGCGACGCCAATTGTAAGTAGAGGTACTTAAAAAGCGGTAGACCACATCTTTTCCTGGTAAATCAGAAGCTTTACGATCACAGAATTTAGATTGAAACCACGTTCTATGATGAAAAGTTAATAGAAAAATCAACGTAAAGAGGTAAAGACAAGAGAACCCCTTAGATTTTTTAATGTTAGCTTGGCGTAAATGGGAACTGATTTTTAGTTCAGAAAAAGTTGCTTGCATTTCTTTGGGTAAAAGCATAAATTCTTTAAATGGTGGTAACATAATGATGACATCCTTTCTATTGGCTGGTTACCATTAGTATTTCCAGAAAGGATGTCTTTTTTTATGTCATCCAGTAAAAAGAATAAATTGTCAAGAGCGATACTCGATAGATGCCCTCCCTTAGAAGATTAAGGAGGTATGATTATTTTTCAACTGAGAAAGTTGAGTTATAATGAAAAAAATTTGTTCCTTCGAAAGATTTCTTTATATAACTTTCGGAGGACTTTCTTCATAAAAGAATATTTTATATTCCCTTCAATAATATTCAATTTTACAACTAAGGATAAATGCCCTTTATCTTTACCAAAGCTAATCAAATCCAACTCACAGATTTAGACTAACTCATTGACTATTATAACAAATGCTTTTAATCTCTATTAAATAAATCACGTGTATATACTTTTTCTTCGACATCAAATAGTTCTTTTGATAAGCGATTTGATACGATAATATCACTCATTGATTTAAACTCATCTAAGTTTTTGATCACTTTTGAATTATAGAATGTCTCTTCTGTTAATACCGGTTCATAAACCACAACTTCAATACCATGACCTTTTAATCGTTTCATGATTCCTTGAATCGAAGACGCACGGAAGTTATCAGAATCTGTTTTCATCGTTAAACGATAAATACCGACTGTTTTAGGATTTTTTTTCATAATCATATCAGCAATATGATCTTTACGTGTACGATTCGCATCAACAATTGCTTCAATGATGTTATTAGGAACATCGGCATAATTGGCACGAAGTTGTTTTGTATCCTTTGGTAAACAATACCCCCCATATCCAAATGAAGGATTATTATAGTGTGTTCCGATACGAGGATCAAGTCCTACCCCCTCGATGATTTGTTTTGTATCTAACCCACGAATTTCAGCATACGTATCTAATTCATTGAAGTAAGCGACACGTAAGGCTAAATACGTATTTGAGAATAACTTCACTGCTTCAGCCTCTGTTGAATTTGTGAATAGAACGGGAATATCCTCTTTAATGGCACCTTGAACTAGTAAATCTGCAAATTTCTTTGCGCGTTCTGACTGTTCACCAACGATAATACGTGATGGATATAAGTTATCGTATAATGCCTTTCCTTCACGTAAAAACTCAGGTGAGAAGATAATATTATCCGTCTCAAACATTTCACGCACTTTTTCTGTATATCCAACTGGAACCGTTGATTTAATGACCATTGTTGCCTCTGGATTGATCGATAAAACATTTGCAATCACAGCCTCAACTGAACGAGTATTAAAGTAATTTAATTCTGGATCATAATTTGTTGGGGTCGAGATAATAACATAGTCCGCGTCCTTATATGCAGTAAAAACATCTGTTGTCGCCACTAAATTTAAATCTTTTGTTGCTAAATACTCTTCGATTTCTTTATCAACAATCGGAGACTTTTTATTATTAATCATATCTACTTTATCTTGAAGAATATCTAAAGCAATCACTTCATTATGTTGTGCTAAAAGAATGGCATTTGATAATCCTACATATCCTGTTCCTGCTACTGTAATTTTCATCTTATATTCCTCCCTAACTCGCATTTTCATCACCAAGCATTGCTGGTATCGTCATTAAAATCAATTTAATATCAAGCCATAAGTTACGTGTCTTAATATATTCAATATCTAATTCGACCCACTCATCAAAGCCAATATTATTTCGTCCACTCACTTGCCAAATACAAGTTAAACCAGGTTTAACAAATAGACGTTGTTTTTGATAAGGTGTATATTGTTCAACCTCTCTTGGAATGGCTGGGCGTGGGCCCACTAAACTCATATCACCTTTTAATACATTAAACAGTTGTGGAAGCTCATCCAAACTTGTCTTACGAATAAACTTCCCAATTTTCGTGATACGTGGGTCATCTTTAATTTTGAAAGCTGGACCACTTTGTTCATTGAGATGCATTAACTCTTCAAGTCGTTCTTCCGCATCGATATACATGCTTCGAAACTTATACATTTTAAATGTTTTTGGATAAGCTCCATTTCGAACTTGTGAGAAAAAAATCGGACCTTTTGGATCTTCAAACTTAATCAAAATAGCCACGATTAGCATAATAGGTGAGGCTAATAGTAATCCAAGACTTGCCCCTACAATATCCATCAGTCGCTTAAGCACTAAATAAACAATATGATCATTTACTAGTTCTTTTTTTTTAGCTAAGAGTTCACTCTCTCTACAATACGCCACCTTCATTTCACCTCACTAAAAAAGATGTTTACTAAACACAATGGGCATGCTAAATAAACATCTTTAAAAATAATTTACAAGTTATTTCATCTTTTAATATATTTATCTCTACCCTAATTAATTCTCTTACATTTCATAGCCTATTAAACCCCTAATTGAATAGACTATTTTTTTGAAAAGAAACTACGCTTTCTTCTTGTTGTCTGAACTTCCTCTTCGTAGCTATAGTATTGATATCCATAGTAACCTTTTTTCGTGACTGGAATCATCGTCATGACAACACCAAGAATTCGTGCATTAACATTTTCAAGTAATTGTTTAGCGCGTTTCGCGCCATCAATTTCTGTTTTACCAGAAGCAACGACTAATAATGTTCCATCCACAATTGTTGAAAGAATGGCACTATCAGTAACCACTCCAACTGGTGGTGCGTCAATAATAACCATATCATATTGTTGTCGTAAGTTTGCTACTAACTCTTTCATACGATTTGAAGCAATTAGCTCTGAAGGATTTGGTGGAATTGGCCCACATGGAATAACTGTTAAATCCGATCCGACATAGCTTGTTACTTCTTCTAAAGATAACTGACCTGCTAATAAATTGGTTAATCCTTTAGTCCCCGAAATTTTAAACACTTTGTGAACACGTGGCTTACGTAAATCTCCATCAATTAATAATACGCGTTTTCCCGATTGTGCAAACGTTTCTGCTAAATTACAACTTGTCGTTGTTTTTCCTTCTGAAGGCCCTGAACTTGTCACACAAATCACTTTTAAATCCTCATCAACATTAGAAAATTGAATGTTTGTTCTTAATGTACGATAAGCTTCAGCAATAGGTGACTTAGGGTTCGTAATTGTAATTAATTCTGAACTCATCTCTCTCTCTCCCTATTTCCCTTGTTCTAATAGCATATCTGGAATCGCACCGATTAGCGGTAATCCTAAATGACGTTCAATATCGTTCGGTGTTTTATACGTACGGTCTAAGAATTCCAGTACAAAGACTAATCCTACACTAACCATTAACCCTAACACACCAGCAATAGCAATATTCATCATCTTATTTGGTGATGTTGGACTCTCAGGAACTTTTGCAATATCAATGGTTGAAACATTGTCTACTTCCATCATTTGATAAATATCTTCTTGGAAGACTTGAGCAATGGTATTTGCAATTAAAGTTGCTAACTCCGGATCTTCATCCTTCACCGTTAATTTTAAAATCTCTGTTTGCCCCATCTGTGAAACAGAAATCTTATTAATTAATTCTTTAGGTGATAGCTCTAAGTTCAACTTATTAATAACCGTATCCGAAATACGCTCACTCTTTACAATCTCTGTATAAGTTGCTACTAACTTCTGACTTGTCTGTAAGTCATTATAAGTCATCACAGACTCCTGATTTTGCTTGTAATTAACAATCATCGTTGTTGAAGCCTCATAAATAGGCGTTAAAATAAAAAAGCTCACAATTGCTGAGATAATTAAAGCAGATACTGTTATACCTGTAATCAATACCCACCTTTTTTGTAACATGTGAAAAATCTCTTTCAAATCAATTTCGTACTCTGTATTTTCCATTGTCAGCTCCCTTTCCATCCTCATTATCCATTTAATCCCAATAAATGAATAATTTTTTTCTGTTCTTTAACATCATCACTATTTTAACCCTAAATTATTCACTATAAAAATGTAAAAAGCGTTGAGTCCTTAGTGGAATCAACGCTTTTTCTTTATTTTTTATTTCACCTTTTAAGTGAAGCATTTTACTATGAAAATAATCTCTCTTTTGATATCGTTTTAATCGCCAAACCAAAACTAAGGAGAGATTACATTTTTATGATACATCAAGAACAACTTCGTTTCAATAAAAAGATTAAATTTAATTTCAAGGGTGGGGATTTAACGTCGGATGCAGGACTGTTGTTAATCCAAGAATTTATGCATCACATGAAGTTTCCAGAACTCTTAAAACAGTATTTTTATTTAGAGACTGATCAGGCGATTCGAACTCATACGAATCACGACCTCTGTCTCCAACAAATTTATCAAACCATTGCTGGTTATCACTGTGCTGATGATGCGGATGAGTTACGAGTTGACCCTTTATTAACTACTTTGCTTGATAAGCCCTCGTTAGCTTCTCAACCGACTTTATCTCGTTTTACTCATCGATTGACGAAGGAAACAAGCAAGCAATTTGAACTCATCAATCAAAAACTATTATCGCAATTTTATCAAGTCGAAACGCCTAATCATTTTATTTTTGATGTGGATTCCACTCATTTTCAAACCTATGGTCATCAATATGGGAAGGCCTTTAATGCCCACTATCAAGCACAAGGCTTTCATCCTCTCATGGTTTTTGATGGAATGACTGGAGACTGTTTAAAAGTTGAGCTTCGTGCGGGGAATGTTTATACCTCACGAAATATCGTTTCTTTTATCGGTCCCTTATTATCACACTATCAAAAGAGGTTTCCATCGAGCTATCGAATCGTTCGCGGAGATAGTGGATTTGCTCATAAGGAACTGTATAAGTTATGCGAAACGTTAAACACAAACTATGTGATCCGTTTAAAGGCAAATGCTACTCTCTATCGTTTAGCTAAAGAAGTAATGGATGTTTTTTTGGAAGAGTGTTCACTTCAATATTCTCAACAATTCTATGGGGAGTTTGAGTATCAAGCAAAAAGTTGGGATCGGCCAAGACGTGTCATCGTTCAAGTGAGACGAAAAGCAGGCGAACTTATTCCCGATTATTTATTTTTAGTGACGAACATGGAAACAAGACCGGAGATGGTTATCAGTCTATACGCTAAACGTGGGACGATGGAAAACTATATCAAAGAGTGTAAAAATGGATTTAGAATGGATAAAGTCAGTCATAAGCACTGGATGACAAATGTTAACCGAATTCAACTCATGGTGTTAGCTTACAATCTCATCAATGGATTCAGACGATTAACATTACCTCATGAGTTTTCTAAGATGCAGATTGAAACCTTACGGATCAAACTCATTAAAATCGCTGCCAAGCGAGTGAAACAATCACGAAGAATCATGTTCAAACTCTGTAGTCACCATCCTTACAAAGAAGTTTTCCATCACTGTTTAAAAACGATTCAGGCCATTCAGTTAGAGTAAGTGACTGAAGTCGTTCTTTGAAAATGAGATATTTTTTAGAGAAACACATCACCAAGGGGGGAGTCTACCCTTTTTTAGAGATTTGGAGTATGAATTAACTCAAATTTAAGATTAAAACGATAAAAAGCTGTGGTTTAGACTAAAATTTAGTTTGTCCACAGCTTTTTTTGAATGGTCATGAATAATTCAGGTTAACATATTTTTTTCTACATTTTAATCTTTTTTTTTCACTTTTATGATTGTATATATAGGTAACCAAAGAAAATTTAACTATAAATCTGACTAGCCGAGGGATTGTGAATATTCGAGAAATCAACTAGCAGATTTAAATATCTTCAATAAAGCAATGTGTAGAACTTATCCTCTTACCACAGATATTTACTTCAGTACCATTCATTTTGAATCTACAAGCTGAATTAGAACCTTCTATCTCATAGTGGATAGCTGAATTCAAATTAAATTCTCTGAGCTAAACAGGAACAATTATCCGATTTTCTTTTATGAAGAAATTCACCTCCTTAACTATAAGAGCTATAGCATAACTCAAAGTTTGAGGTCGAAATAAACAGATCTATATTACTCAATTATTCTTAAACAGCAAAAAATCCATTAATGACCTCTAGTTTATGAGGTATTAAATGGATTTTTGAATTCATATTCAATTATTTTATTAATTGGTATACGCTATATGACGAGTTCTCGTCTATTTTTAAAGCAACTTCATTAAATAAATCATGTATCCATGGGGCAGCAATAGCTGGGACAACAATAATATCGGGTTTTAATTGTTCTAGAATTTGTTTAAATTGTCGTTGCTGCTCTTCTGATTGCTCATATGATTTACGTAAGCCATCACGTAATAGATATAATTCTGGTTTAGTTTGACGATAACTGTCATTAAAGACACGTCGTTCTTCATTGACAGTATAGAGCATTTCATAGTTATGAGCAAAATAGTTGAGCTCTAACTGAGTAGTCAACACTTTAGGACGCTCTCCGCTATAGTGTTCTTCTACAAAAGTTTCAATATAGTTAGCCGTATCAATAATATCTTGATCCATACGGTATAGATGATTAAAGGTTTGCGTATTACCTATCTGATTAAAATCGTGGGTCAAATACTGATGTGTTTTCGTTGCTAGTTGAATGGCTGATAAACATACTAAGACAATAACAACTTCACGAAACTTTGAATGATTAACAAAATAAACGAGTATTCCCGCAATCAAAAATAGTGACATGATGATATCCCCTGTACGCATGTACACACTACCAGTGAAGTACGTACTAACAAAGGCAGATACAAGTGGATTATAAAAAATAAGAATGATGATCCATTGGGTAATAAATGCGAATTTTAATGTTTCATTTAGTTTTTTAAACTGCACAATTGCGACTAGATATAATAAAAATAAACCATCACGTATTAAGGCTAATAACAACATTGACCAGTTCTTTTCTATTATATAATTGCGTCTAGGGGCATACTTATCAAATAAAAATTCAATAAAATAACGCGGTGAAATCGAGACCTCTTCATTTAAAGAAGGAACCATCTTCATAGATAACACCGTCATTTCAATGACACCAAGAATAAGAACCCATCTAAAAAATTGACTATAAAAGAAGCGATTAAGTACTGACTTTGTTTGTTGATTGCACGATAAAATAGCTAGTAAGAGAACTGCGGCTCCTATGATCACTCCTAGTAATGTTGTTGAACGATAAGATAAGAAGAAAGCTGCGTAAACAAGAAGTGGCATCGCGCTAAAAATCAAAGGTAAGATTAACTCTTTTCGATGATAAAATAATTCATAAATCCCTATGGCTACCATCATCATGATCCCTAAAAATAAAGCTGTCGATTGAAAAGAGCTTGCACTGGCCCAAAGAAGTCCACATAATATTAACGTACGAAGCTTAGGACTTTTAAAGTAATCCGCATACGACATCATTAAATAAGCAAAGACAAAAAGTCGAATATTATTTCCATAGACGTTATATCTAACAAAGTAGTCAAATAATGAAACAAAAGACCATAAAATAATAAAAATAAACATTGTTTTCCATGATTTATTAGAACGATTAAAATAGTAAATTAAATTTAAAAATGTCATTGAAACCGTTAACCATAACAAGACAGGCACAAACCAAGCCATGACCAATACTGCGTCTAAATTAAATATCATTGATAAAAACGTTAAGAATAGGTAAAAGGCTTGGAAGTTATAATAAGAGTCTAACCAACCAATCTGACCACTTAGAGGTAAGATTCCATTAATCTGTTCAGCTCCCACATTATTTTCAACTAACGTAATATAAAAACTTTGATCAGCATTCGTATCATTAAAGGAGTTCGTTGAAAAACAGATAATAAAATTGAAGCTAATAAATAATACTATTAAGAAATAATCCATTAAATGTTCTTTTTTAAACTTAAATATCTCTAGTCGTTTATCACAGTAAGCTGCATATGAATAACGGAACACAAAAATACTTAAGATTAAAAAAATAAATCCATAACAAATCCCGACCACCTGCATCGATACATGCATAGCTTGAAGCGGATATGAAACAAGTTGAATTAATCCTAAGATAATAAAGAAACCAATTGGCCACTTATATTTAATCTTTCCTAATATCTCAGGAAAATAAAAATAAGCCGTCTGACCAACTAATTGGCTATATAAAACAAATAATATAATTAACAAAAGCAATGATAACATAATGATCTCCTTACTAATATATCTAACTCTATATGACCTATCATGTCTAATCATAATCCAAATCGATAATGATTTCTATATTATACTATAATTTAACAACTGTTTCTATGCTCAGGATTCGATTATAATTAATCTCTATATCTCTTTCTTACTATCAATCTGTTTGATCATTTAGAGGCAGCAATAAAAGTACTATCTTTTTATCTTTTATTATGCCTACTTAAATATGATAAGCTTCATTTTTCTATACAAAAACTCCTAGCTTAATCTCATCGATTGCTAGGAGCTTTTCAATTATTTTATAAAGATATGTACTGTATTTTCATCTAAATACACATTAAATTGAGATTTTCCACTTGTTAAAACTTCTACAACGACTGCTTCTGTTAATGCTTCATCATAACCTGGTTGTCCTGTTATGGTCGTATGCTTAGCATTACTGCTAGTTAGGTTAGGATTATAAACAAATCCTTCTAAATTTAATAAACGTTCAATCGATTTATTAACAACATAATCTGGATTCATTCGACCTGGAAGATATGCCATACCACTTGGCGTAATAATCCATCCATCCACAGTTCCACTCGTTAACATTTCACCATTTTGGTTTGTGTAATACCATTGATGACGCCACTCGACCCAACCTTTTTTCATTAAACCATTTGCTGCGAAATAATATTTTTTATTATTTTGAGTTAACCATTCATCACTCATCATTTTTCCATCAGCTTTTAAGTAATACTTATCATTTCCTAATGTTAACCAACCTGTTTGTTTAACGTTATTGACATAATAATACCAATCACCATCGATTTTTTGCCAACCATTTAGCACAACTTCAATTTTAGTTGCAACTCCATTTGCATCAATTGACCATCCATCAATTTCAGTGTTCGTTGCCATTTGTCCTGATTCATAGAAATAATATTTGACATTATCGATGATTTGCCACCCGGTTTGCATCATTCCATTTTCATTGAAATAATAACGTGACCCTTCAATATCCACTAGACCAGTTTGTGCGATACCTTCAATATAATATAATGTATCATTTCCAACTTGTAGCCAACCATTTTGTACAGCTTCAATTTTAGTTGCAACTCCATTTGCATCAATTGACCATCCATCAATTTCAGTATTTGTTGCCATTGATCCACCACTATAGAAATAATACCAGTTTCCATCAATTTTTTGCCAGCCGGTTAACATGGCTCCATTAGATAAATTTAAGTAATAACGCGCGCCTCCAATGTCTTGCCAACCGATCAACATCGCTCCACTTGAATTTAAGTAATACCATGTTCCATCAACCTTTTGCCAACCAGTTAACATCGCTCCACTTGAATTTAAGTAGTAGCGTGCGCCTCCAATATTTTGCCAACCTGTTTGCATCGCTCCACTTGAGTTCATGTAATACCATGTTCCATTGATTTTTTGCCAGCCGGTTAACATCGCTCCACTTGAATTGAAGTAATACCATGTTCCATCAACCTTTTGCCAGCCGGTTTGCATCGCTCCACTTGAATTTAAGTAATACCATGTTCCATTGATTTTTTGCCAGCCAGTAGCCATCGCTCCGCTTGATTTTAAATAATACCAAGTTCCTCGATCTTTTAACCACCCAGTTTGCATGACACCACTTGAATTTAAATAATACCAAGTCCCGTCAACTTTTTGCCAGCCAGTTTGTTTTTTACCACCTTTATAGTAATACCATTGATTACTTTCTTTCACCCAACCAACCTTTGCTGAGTTTTTTTCTGATGGTAAAACGTAATTAAAACGAGTTGAATCTAGTGGATCCCAACCACCAGCTGCCATTCCGCGTGTATCCTGACGAATTTCAAAATGTAAATGAGCAGCGCCTACTCGACCTGATGTCCCAATTGTTCCAATTTTTTGTCCAGCTGATACCTTCTGTCCTTTTTTCACATCAACTGAATTTAAATGGGCATAACGTGAATAAACACCTGTTGCATGTTTAATCGTGATGTAATTTCCATATCCACCACCACACTCTTTTTGATTAGCAGACATGTTTGGACATGTCGAAATGACTTGCTCAACAACTCCAGCACGACCTGCATAAACAGCTGTTCCTGTTGGGGCATATAAATCAATCGCATGATGATTTTTATAACATAAATACTTGCAAATAACAGGATAAAATTCGGCTGTTGGCCAAATCCATCTTCCAGCTTCCGCCGATCTTACAATCACTCGACTCTCTGTTGGAATGTCTTCGATACTCACTTCTTCATACATCCCTGGTAATACTAACTCTTCCTCCTCTGGTAACATGGGATTTTCAAATGAATCCATGAAACCAAAACTACTTGCATTCGCCACTATTTGGAGACTATTTATTACAATAGTCGCTAAAAGAAAGACAACTAAATACTTTCTCTTATGATTCATACTCTCTCCACACCCTTATATATAATTTCAATTAGAGATTATACCATATTTTCCACAAATTATATATTTTTATATCATTTATTGACAATAAAAGCTGTGTCAAACTCCTCAGTTAACACAGCCTTTTCATTATTTATTTTGTAATAATGCTTCTAATTCATTTAATTCATCTAATGAGTCAATTTCAAATAAATCATCTGATTTTAATTCACGTACATTAATTTTTAACTCATCTAAAGAATCTTTCACTAAATTGTCCCAAAATAACTGTTCAAATCCACCCTGTTCCACTGCTTGTTCTAGTTTTGCCTTTAAAAATTCACCATCTTCTTGATTCCAATAAGAAACGCCACACATGATTAATTCTTCATGATCTGAACCAACAACAATATTGTCTAAATACCCATCTGTTCCTATCTTTAATATCCACTCATTATTAAAATTAGATTTTTTAGCACTAAAATAAGTTGACTCTGTTACCGTTTCATCTAATATATTACGATTTAAATAAACATCACCTTCTAACACAAATGAATTCGGTAAAAATTCTTTAACTAAATACATCGTATAAAGGTTATTATATTCATTATATTTATCATTATGGACTAATTTTACCCCGTACTTTTCTTGTAGATAATGGAATGATTCATTCAAATATCCTGTTACGATGATAATATCTTTAATTCCCTTTTCATGTAAAAACTTAATCTGACGTTCAGCCATCGGTTCTCCTTGAACTGGAATTAATGGTTTAGGTGTTTTTAATGTTAATGGGCGTAAACGCGTTCCCATTCCCGCTGCTAAAATAATCGCTCTCATGATTTCCTCCTATTTTGCTTCAACTAATTTAAATTCTGATAAATCACCAGCTGCTAAAATTGATCCCATTATAATCAAGCCACCACAAATGACGGACTTTAAATCGATACTATTCCCTTGAAGCACAATCCCAAATAAAACAGCCCAAGCCGAATACGTAATATTTAATGACATCGCCTTTGTAGCACCAATCTTATGAATGGCTTTATAATAAAATGAATAAGAAAGTGTTCCTGCTAAAGCGGTTAACATGATTAAAAGTAGTGACTGATCTGATAATGTAGCGACCGTAAACGTCATCCCTTCAATCAGTGGAATAATAATGACACCGTACGTTATAGCAGAGGTTAATTGTCTAATAAATAGTGATTGATTAGGCGTCAATTCATCATCCTTCATCCCATATGAACAAATGACAGCTTCAGATGCCCATCCAAACACACATAAAAGCGCAAAGATGAATCCCATCACAAGATGAGTCGGCATTCCTTGTGGGCTATATCCTAAACTAATGATTCCTAAAATACTAATCATTAGCCCTAGAATATTGCTTTTTTTCATCTTCTCTTTCAAAAATAAGTACGATAATAAAGCCCCTAAAGCTGGATATAGTGAAGAAACAATTGCCGTATAAGCAGGACCTAAGTATTTAATAGCCAATAAATAGCCTGTCATCCCAACAGGACCTCCAAGTAATGCCCCTAATATAATAAAACGTCCACTTCTACTTTTTATATTTCCTATTGTCTCTTTAAATTGGCCTTTGAAAATTAAATAAAGTAATAACCAAAGACTTGAAAATGTATCATGAAAAAATGTACTAATAAACGGAGCTAAAAAGATAATCTGTTCGGTTCGAACAAAATGAGACATCGCCATGACGATACCAAGCAAAACGGTATCTAATCCCCAAAGCAATCCAGATAATAAGCCATAACTCATTCTCTACCCCTCCAACTTATCAGCTAATAATTTAAGATTTTCTTTGGCACGATTATATCGCTCAATACCATAGTCCCCAAAGTCATCCCCACTAGCTTCTTTCACTTTTGTCCATAAACTCCATAAAAAATCTTGATAAATCTTATTGATTAAGACACGCGTTTTATATGACTCTTTTGGTTCTTGTTTAAAATAAGTTTTTAAAAATAATTCTTCTTCATCTGAGTTGAATCCATTTTCTAAACAATGAGCAGCCACGTCCCACATCGGATCATTCATACCTGCATACTCCCAATCAATTAAATAGTATTGGTCTTGTTCATCTTTAATAAAGTTTTCAGCCAATGTATCATTATGACAAGGAGCCAGCTTTATTTCTAAGTCATCCATCAATTCTTTTAACTGTAAGACTTGTTGTTTAACCGATTGATAATCGTCGTAATACTTCCCTTTTAATTCGTTCAACAATTGCTCATATGATTCAATCTTTTCATAAACGTTAAATTCATTTTCCATTTCACGCCCGCATTGATGAAGTCGATTCAATAGTTGACAAATCTTCTTCATTACATATGGTTTTTTTGCTCCTTCAGGACTGAGGGTTTGGGCATCTTCAATAAATTTTGAAATCTTAATTCCTGTCTGTTCATTAAAATAAATTAGATCCGCATCAACTCCAATTTCATGAGCAAAAGCAGCATTTTTAATTTCATCTACACGACTAATCATTTTCTCTGTTCCATTTCCAGGGACACGTAACACATAGTTTTGATCATCAACCATCACTTTATAGTTCTTATTCGTCATCCCACCAATAGCAGCAATCTGTTTGACTTGCTTGATATCGATATTCAAACATTCACTAACAAGTACCTTTAAAGATTCTAAATGTAACATTTTTTCTTTTTTATGAATTCGTTTCATTAATTTTGACTGAACTAATTCTAAATGTCGTACATCATCAATTTCATGCCATAACAAACTATCGATTTTGTTATATCCTAATGTATACGTATGTGCCACATCTAACATTAAATACTCGTAGTTTAAATATGGATTTTGATTATCTTGATAGAACTCCATCATTTTAGCGAAATATTCATACGATAATTTACTGATTCCAATCATCTCACCATCAATTCGATTGAGTTGAGCAATATCTTTGGAAATTTTAAATAAACGTTGATTTCGAATTTCAACAAACGCCTCATCACCTGAACCACTCTCAGCAGTAATTAAGACAGAGTCTCGATTATGATCTTCGATTAATTCTTTTAACCCATCCGTCTCCACAACAATATCACTTTCGATTAATAAAAAATCTTCATTAAGATAAGGTTCTGCTTTAGCTAATGAAGCCATCGTTCCAGTCCATTTGTAATCTTCATTCGATACGACTAATATATGTTCTGGTAAAATCTCACGGAGTTTCTCAATGTGATATCCCCCAACAACGATAATCTTTTCAATGTCTAAAAATGTTAACTGATTAATCATTCGCTCAATTAATGTTGTTTCACCAATAGGTTGTAAACAAACAGGATCAATAAATTGCTGATTACGACCAGCCGCTAAAATGACGGCTGTTTTTAAATTAGACTTCTCATCTATATGTAAGTCAATCACTGTTTCTTTTGATTTTCGAATCAGTTGCTCTAAAAATTCTAATCCTTTTGCTGTAATAAAATAACGGTGCTCTCTTCCTTTAATCTCTTTTTTAATAAATCCGTTCTGTTCAATATCTTCGATTAAAGCATTTACTTTCCCAAGTGATAAGCTGCATAAACTAGCTAATGTTCGTTGATTAATTCCGGGATTTTTATTAATTTTCATTAAAATTTCATTCATTTAACTCACAACCTTTATGTTCATTTTTTGAACGTTATACAAAAGATATCTTATCCTATTAAATAACGAAATACAAGTAAAATTCTACATTATCTTATTAGTACAAAAAAATTAAGATAAAAAAGGATATGTGAAAAAAATAGTGTCGCTTCTTGTAATCTATGATAAAATTAATAAATGTATATAATAGGAGAAGATTGGAGTGTAGAGATGAAAACGTTAATCATTATACCAGCTTACAACGAAGAAGAGAATATTGAACGTGTTGTAAATATGCTTGTTACATCTTATCCGCAATATGATTATGTTGTTGTTAATGATTGTTCGAAAGATAATACAAAATTCATCTGTAAAAAAAATAACTATAACTTTATAGATTTACCTGTTAATTTAGGTCTCGCAGGAGCTGTTCAAGCCGGTTACAAATATGCTTATCATCATAATTACGATATTGCTATTCAATATGATGGGGATGGACAACATCGTCCAGAATATATCGAGGATTTAGTACATGGTATTGAAAGTGGCGCTGATATCGTTATCGGTTCTCGCTTTGTTAACTCAAAAAAACCATGGAATGCCCGTATGATTGGATCTCGAATTATCACCTTTGTAACAAAACTTACAACCGGTGTTGAGGTTAAAGATCCAACTAGTGGAATGCGTGCCATCAGTAACAAATTAATTAAAGAATTTGCGTTTAATATGAACTATCCACCAGAGCCAGATACAATTGCTTACCAACTAAAAAAAGGAGCTGTGATTAAAGAAGTTCACGTTGAAATGGATGAGCGTATCGCAGGTGAAAGTTATTTAAATATTACAAATAGTATTAAATATATGTCAAGAATGTTAATCAGCATTTTATTCATTCAAAACTTTAGAAAGTAGTGATTTAGTGTGTTTCTTATTAACGGAATAATTAAATTTCAATTACAACTTATCTTGATTATTGGTTGTATTTTCACTTACTGGTACATTATTCGTAAAGTAAGAAAATCTAATGTCCGTATTGATGATATCATCGTCTGGATTATCGGAATTTGTATTTTCTTCATTTGCAGTATTTTCCCACAAATTCCATATGCAATCTCTAATTTACTGGGATTTGAATCTCCAGCTAATTCAATATTCTTCATTGTTATCTTCTTTATGTTTATCATGATCTTTTTATTAACAATTCGTGTTAGTCAATTACAGGAGAAAATCAAAGAATTAACTCATCAAATCGCATTAGTAGATAAAGACCAAACTGATTCAAAAGAATAATGAACAAAAAGCAGTAGTCTCCACCTGAGACTACTGCTTTTTTACAATGTATCCTAACTTTAAACAATTATTTAAAATATTATAAACAATTTTTAAAAATAAATACTAACTATTTATAAGTAAATGTTTATTGTATCCTACAACAGTGGTATTAGATGGTACATCCTTTGTAACGACAGCATTTGCACCAATCGTACAATTTTCACCGATAATAACATCACCTAAAATTTTAGCTCCAGCTCCAATAATCGTATTTTTACCAACAATCTGTTGACATGGAATTCCTAGGCGAGTTTCTGGATCAAATCTTAAAGCTCCAAATGTAACATTTTGATGAATAATAACACCGTCAGCCAATTTAGCACCTCCACCAATAACGATTCCAGTTGGATGTCTAAAAATAATATTTCCTAATTCACTACTTCCTACAATTTCACATGCGTATTTTATTTGGATTTCACGTCCTTTCAAATTAGAAAGGACCGTATAAAATTTATTTAATAGTTTTACATGCTTATATTTAAGTGCTAAGTCATAATATTTTCTTTGAATTCTTACATCACGTAACAATTGTTCGCTACGCGTATAAAATAAATTTCTATATAAATCTAATGGATTCAACATAATAATTCATTCACTCTCTACAAGTATATTTTTTTATCTGTATTAGACAATGTTATCGATAATAAAGAAGATTGTATCAACCATGATTGAATTAAATAAGTCAGAAATTCTTTAAAATCAAAGATGGACTAATTTAACTTCAATATCTTCGTCTCACAAAGTCTATTTTTTAAAAATCGATATCATTAAATCGTTTTTGAATTTCGGTTGTCCAAACCGTTGAATCGTTGAGAATTTCTATAAACTTTTCATCACTTTTTCCGTCTCCAAAATATGAGGCACAATCCGGATGAGTTTGGAGCGCGGTTTGAATAGAAGCTAAAATTTGAGAAGTATCCTCGTCACAGTGAAGAATGTTAACGTTCTCTTCACTATAACGGCCACTTTGACGGCACCCTAAGTCGATGGCCATTTTTCCATAAACGCAAGCTTCTCGAATTCCCGAACTCGAATTCCCAATAATAAAATCACAATTTTTCAGTAACGTTAAGAAATATTCAAAACGCATGGATGGATAAACTAAGAAGTTGGGATGAGTTTCAAATCGACTGTATTCTTTTAAAATAACGTCACTTCCATGATCATTATTTGGATAAATCACAACATATTGTCTACCTGATTCAATGACGGCATCGACCACATTTTTAACCTTCTGTGGTAATTGGTCCACTTCTGTGGTAACCGGATGATACATTAAAATACTAAATGTTTCAAATGGAATTTCGTATTTGTCTTTTACTTCATCCATGTTGGGAAGCGTATCTGAATACATAATATCTAAATCAGGTGATCCAAAAACAAAGACTGATTCTTCTTTTTCTCCTAATTGTAAAATACGTTTTTTCGCTTCATCATTTGCTACCAAGTGGAAGTGAGCCATTTTTGTAATCGCATGACGAATCGATTCATCAATTGTTCCTGATACTTCTCCACCTTCAATATGCATGACTTTGATGTTATTAAAGGCCCCAACGATAGCTCCTGCTAAGGCTTCTAAACGGTCCCCATGAACCACGATTAAATCGGGTTTCACTTCATCACAATAATTACTTAATCCTGTAATTGTGTTACTAAGTGAGATATCCATTTGGTCATGTGAACTGGATTTTTGATTAATGTATTTATAAATATTTTTGAATCCGTCTTTTTCTACTTCATGATAGGTTGATCCATATTTACTTAACATATGCATTCCGGTTACAAAGACGTGTAATTCAAAATTTGAATCTTTTTCAACCCTTTTCATTAATGATTTTAATTTTCCATAATCAGCACGTGTTCCTGTTAAAAAAAGTATCTTCTTCATTGTTACGCCTCCAAATCAGCCCATGAAAGATGCTCATCACATTCGATATCTTTATTGATCACACGTCCTATTAATGATTCGTAATGTTCAGCTTTAATTTCACCTGTACCTGGACGTTTTACCCAAATATTATCATAAGTTAAGACATCACCTTTTTTCAACTCTTTTGTTGTCACAACTGTGGCGAATGCAAAATCAATAGTCACTTGTTCTTCTTTAGCTGCTTCTTTTTTTCCACCACGCATTTGTTGAATTTGAGCACTTCCATCAATGAGTTCTTTTAATTCTTTTGGGTCCATTGAGCAAACGATGTCTGGTCCTGGACGGTCTTTTGAATCTGTGAAGTGACGCTCTAAAACGGATGCCCCTAAGGCTGCTGCTGCTAAACATGCGTTGTTGTTTATCGTATGATCAGATAACCCAATGATGGCATTAGGGAATTCATTTTGTAATTCAATCATTCCACCTAAACGAACTAAATGAGCCGGTGTTGGATAAAGATTGGTACAATGTAATAACGAATATTTAACCCCGTGTTTCTCCATGATTTCAACTGATTTACGGATACTTTCAATATCATTCATTCCCGTTGATAAAATAATTGGTTTGCCGTATGAGGCAATTAAATCGATTAATGGATAATTATTACATTCTCCTGAACCAATTTTATAGGCTTGAACCCCCATACGCTCTAACCGCTCCGCTGCTGCACGTGAAAATGGAGTACTGATGAAAATCATTCCTTTAGATTCAACATATTCTTTTAATTTAATCTCATCTTCCTCATTTAAAGCACAACGTGCCATGACGTCATAAATTGAAACATCTGTATTTCCTGGAATCACTTCTTTTGCGGCTTTTGACATTTCATCCTCAACAACATGTGTCTGATGTTTAATTACTTCCGCACCAGCTGCATAAGCCGCATCTACCATCTCAAACGCTGTTTTTAATGATCCTTCGTGATTAATTCCAATCTCGGCAATAACTAATGGTGCATAATCTTCACCAATTTTTCGATTTCCAATTTGCATATAGTTTTTCATTCCATTCATCTCCTATACCCGTCTATTAACAATTTTCTGATTTTTGCTTTTTTATACCTAAATGAATCAAGCTAATAATGTAGCCAATAATACATGAGACTCCAATTGAAATAATTGCATAACTCCATGATGTAACTTCTGGATGATTATACTTTAAGCTAATCACAATAATAGCAGATGTAAAAAATCCTGCATAAGCTCCCATACTTGTCGCCTTTTTAGTGATAACTCCTAACACAAAGATTCCTGCTAAGACTCCTAGTACTAATCCCATAAAACTATTAAACCATTCATATGCCGATTTAATTTCTCCATTCGCTAAAATCATTGAAACAATAATCGCAATAATACCAACACCAAGTGAAACTAACTTTGCAATCTTTGTTTGTTTTTCTTCAGAGATTTGACGATTAAAACTATCTTGAATATCTAGAACCCAACTCGTTGCCACAGAATTTAACCCCGTTGATAACGTTGATTGAGAGGCAGCATAAATTGCAGCGATTAAAATTCCTGAAACTCCAATCGGTAACTGATAAACAATAAACGATGCAAAAATTTGATCTTGATGTGCTGTTTGTAATAATTGTGGATTTTGATGATAAAAAACAAATAAAGCTGTCCCGATTAGATAAATAACCGTTGTCGTTCCAATTGATAAAAATCCATTTCCAAATGTCATCTTGCGTAATTCTTTAATATCTGTTGTTGTTGTAAAGCGTTGAACAACATCTTGACTTGAAATGTAAGAAGAGAACGTATTAATTCCAGCTCCAACTAAAATAATGAAGACACTTGATTTTAGAATATTCGGATCAAAAACAACTTCATTTGGAGCTAAAAATTTACCATTTTGTAATGTCGTAAAAATCGTTCCTATTCCACCATCAATTGAGAATAATAAATAGATTAACGTGAACACAACACCTGCAATTAATACTAATCCTTGAATAAAGTCTGTCCATAATACTGACTTTAATCCACCACCATACGAGTAAACAATCGCAATAATTCCCATAATGATAATTAAAACATTAATATTAATCCCAACTAAAGGAGCTAATACAACTGAAGGTAGGTACATAATAATTGACATACGTCCGATTTGATAAATAATGAATAATAAAGCTCCTAGTACTCGAAGCCCTTTACTTTTATAACGAAGTTCTAAATAATGATAAGCCGTATCAATCTTTAGCTTACTATACACGGGTAAAAATAATCCGATGGTTAGTGGAACAGCAATGAAAATTCCTAATTGAGCAAACCATAATACCCAAGTTCCATTATAAGAGTTGCCGGCAATTGATAAAAAAGAAATTGGACTTAGTAAGGTAGCAAAGATTGAAACTGATGTCACCCACCACGGAATCGTTCCATCTCCTTTAAAGTATTCCTTTCCTGTCATCCTTTTTTTAGAAAAATACATACCTGCAAATAAAACTGCAGCTAAATAAATGATGACAATTGCTAAGTCAATCATTGTAAAACCGCGCATTAAATTTCCTCCTAGTTATCTTCTAACATTAATTCTGCAATTTTTAAATCTAATAATTCATCAATATCAACATCATACTCATGTGCCATTTCATATGGAATGATATTATCATTTAAACTTGTTGTTTCATTTAAATTTTCATCAATTTTATTAATATAAATTGCTCCATTTACTCGATAAAAATCAGGGAAATCTTGACGACGAACCGTACTTGAACCATTTAATAAATTTTGAAGTTTTCCATCTTCACCAATTGTACGAATTAATACTGGATGCTCTTTAACCTTTGAAACACTAACTAATGACTCTGCTTCTAACTCTAACATTTTCTCAATTGCTTCATCAATATGGAATGACTGTCGTAATGGTTGTGTTGGCTGTAATAAAACAAGGTAGTCATAAGAATCTCCTGCTTTTTTTAATGCTTCAATACAGTGCAATACGGCATCAATCGTTTTTGCTGTGTCTGATGCTAAGTAATCAGGTCTTAAAAATGGAACATCTGCTCCCCACTCCTTCGCTACTGCTGCAATTTCTTCTCCATCTGTTGAAACAACGACGCGATCAATATACTTTGATTTTAAAGCAGCATCGATTGAGTATGCAATTAGTGGTTTTCCTTTTAAATCGATGATATTTTTATCTTTAATCCCTTTACTACCTGCACGAGCTGGAATCAAAGCCAAAAACTTCTTGTTTAATTTCATTTCTTACTACCTCCTCTAAAATTTACTACCTCTTGAAAGATTTAATTATACGCAGGACATATGTCGCGTAGATAATACATAATACGACTATAAGTATAAATCTAATAAACATATATTGTAATATAACATACGTGAATAAAATAAAGCATACCATAAATAAAATAGCTAACCATAAATAGGCTGTTGGCATATCTCTATGCTTGAGAACATGAACAGTCATTGTATAATGGAACATTAGCATAATAAAGTAAGAAATAGCTGTTGTTATTGCAGCTCCTATTAACCCAAAAGGAGGGATTAATAGAATATTTAAAATAATATTTATTACGGCCGAACTAGTTGTTGCAATTGGTATAAGAGTTGTCTTTTGTCTATAGAATTGATAATTAACATAAAAACTATATAGAAAAACAAAGAAGTAACCTAATACGATTAATGGGATAATATAAATTCCATCTACGTACTGTTTCCCTCCCATAAAATAAATAAGTTCTGGAGAAACTAGTACGAAACAACAAGTTAACCAAACAAAAAAGATAATATATTGCTTACTATACAGTTTAATTAACTCTTTATTATTATCTTTTAATTGAGAAAAATACCATGGAATCCATGCATTATTAATTGATAACCATATCATATCCATAATTGACCCAATTGTATAAGAAAAACTATAAATAGCTACATCAGTTGCATTACGCCATGAAGCAATCATATAGCGGTCTGCTACATTTAATAATTGATTACTTAAATTATGAAAAATAAGAGGCAAAGATAATTTTAATCCATCGATCCAGTCTTGCTTTAATCGTTTTAAATCAATTCTTGGAATGAACTTAACTAATACATACATTCCAACTAATCCATTACTTAAAACCCCTGAGATTACACGTGCAAAATAAGTATTATCTCTCAACATCAAAACAAAACTAAGTGATAAAATAACATTTGATAAAGTTGCAACAATTGAAAAAACAAAATGCTTTTTCGGTTGACTTTTAATAACTAACTCTGATTGATAGATACTTGTAACAATCGAGAAGAATGCTTGTATCATCATCATAATTCCAAATGCCATTGTTGGTACTTGAATCAAGTCAATCAAGTTAGGTAATATAGCAAGAGAGATCAGTCCGATAAATAATCCTACTAGAGGAAATAGCGTTATATTTGAAACATAACTTTCAAATCGTTCAATACTTTTATTTCCAAATGATATATTTACAGTTCCATTGATTTGCAATCCCACAAAGATAGTTAAAATACCTAAGCTTGCTGTATATAAAGAGTACATCCCAAAATCTTCAGGTAGCATAATCCTTGAAAATATAGGAAGTGTAAAAAATGCGATTCCTTTTAATAAAATATTTCCAATAAAATAGATGATACTAGCACTTAAAAAACTATTCTTCATTGTTTTTTACCTCCAACGCTCTAACCCAGACTCTTTAGTAACCTAGCTAGTTCCTCATCAGTTTTAGGCATTCTAACATTAAGCTTTGTTAACATATTTATATAAGCTTTATCTTTAATCTCACTATCTAAATAAGCAGTACAAATAATATCAACATTTGGATTCATAAAAGTTAGTACATGTAAAATAGAACTTAAATTAGAAACCATGACTCCTTTAAAGTTTTTCAAAACACATTCAATAGGTAAATAAGAATCAATAATATTAACGTCTACATCTGACTTAATATAATAATTATTTGTAAATTCTCGTGGATGATATTTTAGATATACATTATCTGTTTGAGATTGAACGATATTATAAACTTTTTGATTCAAATCGATAATATCCTCTCCCCTTTCACTTAAGTCTAAACAAATAATGACACCCTTATCAATTGAGATAACATCTGGATAAAGTATTTCTAAAGATTTGCAAAATAAGTTTTGGTTAATCTTCTCTGCCTCTTGATTAGCTAATTCCAATCTTCTTAGTTCTGGATATAATAAATAAAGCTTTTCAATTCCGTCGGCTTGACCAGGGAAATTATATAACTTCTTATAAAATCCAAATAGAATTCCTTGTTGAATACGTGTTATATTATCCGCTAACCCTTTACTTTTTTCTACATGGCTACTATACTCAAACGAACCATCTTCAAAGTGATAGTATTTGACATTATTCCTTACTAACTTCTTTAAAATAAATTGAACATATAAGTGATTTTCACTTGAAGCATAGATTTTACTATATTGTTTTCCTTTTAATTTCTTTACAAGTTTACGAATGTTTTTAGTATATAAATAATAATCCTTCATTGACCATTCTTTACTTTGTCTTAATCGATTAATGTTAGAGATTATATAAATATTTTTAAATACTTTATGTAAATTATCGATTAATTGTTTATCACTTCTATTTCCCCACTCCATCAAAACTATATCTGACTCATTCTCTATATTACTAAGAGCCAATGCAGTCGAATTCACACATTGATAAGGAGTAAATGCCATAAATAAGCTTCTCATCTTTATTCTCCTTTTAAGTAATTTTTAAACTTCTTTATTTAAGAGAAAATTAATTTATTACAAAAACACAGTAATTGCCGATAATTTTATTAAATATGAATTGAATAAAATTCCATATAGAGACCGAAATATGTTTTACAATCTTATATAAACTCTTAGTTGGTCATCTACATTTATTCTAAAGCTGACTATAATCAAGCAAAAATTTTTGAATTTTAGCTAATAAAAATCCATCTATCAGTATAAATATAAATACAATAATTCAACATCTATTTTATATTTTTAATTATAAAGATAATTTAATACTGACAACTCCGTCACGCTATATTCTATCTAGCAATCCCTATAACGAAATTCTTCCATCTCTAACGCTTTAAAAGCTTTGTATGCATTTATAAAGTATTATTTTTCAAAAAATTTCATATCATCATCAACTAATGAAGAAATGGAATCAAGATACTTAATTTATTTCTTGATTCCGCTGAAAAATATATTTTATTCCAATATTTTTTATTAATAATATAGACACAAAAAAATGTTTCATAATCATTGAATCTATTTAGATGGACTATTAATAATGATCCTATTCATTCTTATAATCTAGATAATCTTGTATTAAAAAATTATAGCTCTGTTAGACAATTTTGTTGGTAACAAATTGCTTGATATCAACGATTATTAAATCTCGTTTTTAAACATTCTATCTATTTCAAATAGATAAATAATCAATAACAACAGTTTCGTCTAACAGAGCCAAAATTATCTAGACTTATTTAACAATTAATCTTTATGGGCTTGATAATCAAAGCTAATAATTGTATCACCATGCCCCTGACGTTCAGATTCAGGCGGTAGTTTCATATAATCTCCATAAAATTTAGTTAAAAATTCAACATATTGCTGAGGAGCATTAAATAAGTGTCCTTCGAATTCTAATCGTACAGGTGTTCCATAGACTGAAGCTGGAATAATTGATTTATCATAATTCATACTTAATGCTTCCCCACATAACGACGTTTCTGTATCTTTGATATTAGAGAATTTATCTACTAAATATTTTTTAAACTTATTTTTAATCGTTTCAGGAATTATCGAAATTCCCATATAAGGAATATATAAAATAGCTCGTTGATAAAATTTCAATTTTTTGTTATCTTTAATCATTGCAACTAATAAAGGTTCAAAACATAATATTTTATATAAATCGATGCAAATCCTTTGATAAATTTGTTGTGTTTTTTTTTCAGGGATTGGAAGGATTGGGAAAACATCAATACAAATACCCCAATGTACGCCTTTCATAAAAGATAAAATTTTATCCATAGAGGTTGTATCATTAATGCGAACCTTTGACCATGTCCTAAAATAATTTTTTTCAGTAGAAACATTTTGCAGGAAAAACTTATCTGACAATTCGTTCTGACAAACATGTATAAATTTTAGATAATCATCCCAAAATAATGAAATATCAATGTCATCATCCCATGGGATAAATCCTTTGTGCCTAACCGCCCCTAATAAACTTCCCCACGAAATATAGTAGTTGATATTATGTTTTGTACAAATGCGATCTATTTCCTTTAATATTTCTAATTGATGTAACTGTAATTTTCTTAATTGTTGATTCTCCATATGTCTACCTCTGATGACTAAATAATTTATTATTCATAATAAGTTATTATTTATAAATTGTGATGATCTTTTTAAATTTTATAATTGACTCTGAGTATTTATCCCTTCAGTTCATAAACACTAAAGGTTGGATTTGAATAAATCAAATTATAATCTTTTAGTGTTTCATTTTTTATTACTTCATCAACATCATTATTTAATACAACAAAATCAACTTTATATACTCTTAGTAATAAGCGATATTTAATTAAATATTCTTTATATTCTTGGAGTTGCGTAACTAACCCCTCTAATACATATTCATTTGCCCCATAAATAATATTTTGTCTTAAATCTATACTATTAAATCGACGATCTTGATTAATTGTATATACCATTTCATACTTATTTGAAAAATAATTAATTTGTCTATTTGTACTATATGCTTTTGGTCGTTCATTTTTAGAAGTATAATACTTGTCAATATATTGATCTAAAAACTCACTTACATTAACTGTATCCTTTGGCAGTCGATAATAAAAACTATATTGTGAAAAGTCCTCAATATGATTCGGTTTATATGAAATATACTCATAAATATTAATTAATCCTAAACCTAATGTAAGTACTGTTAAAATTCTTAAAATAGCCTTTCCAGACTTCAGCTGAGAAGATATATAACAAAGAAGCGTAACAATTAAAGGTATACTAAAAATTATATCTCTCATGCGGAAATAAACAGATCCGGTAATAAACGTACTAATAAATGGCGATACTAACGGATTATAAAATACAATAACTAAGATAATTTGTAGCCAAACAAAGAATTTAAGCTGTTCTTTTAGCTGTGTTACTTTACTAACTAGATAAATATTAAAAAGAATCAAAAATAGTTTTAAACTGGTATTTAATAAAGAAGAAACAATACTTGAATAATATGTATTATTAAAATAATACCCATTTAAATATTCAATAAAGTAGTCACTACTAATAGGTGCAGTTAAGAATCCATAATTAAATAGAATTAAAGATAAAACAATCAGACTACAATATCCGATAATAATAACCCTTTGCATATTTTTATGATAAACTATCTGCTCACACCAACTCTTCCACTTCGGGACTTTACTAATAACAAATATAGCTAAAATTGCGATTGCCCATAAAGTCGATAACTTATAATGCCATGAGTACCTTAAAAAGAAAAATACATAAATATGTAAGGCAATACTACTTTTGAACAACTCAAAAATTACTTTACGTTTAGCGATAAATAATTCATATAAAACAAGAGATGCAAGTAAAATATATCCATTAAATAAAGCAGTTGATTGCACTGCACTTGCGGCTAACCAAACAATATTTATTAACCAGTGATTAAACTTCTTCGTTTTATATCCTTCATAATATAAAATAAAGATAAAAACAAAGATGTACGCTCTTAGTGGCCCATTATAAGTATTATATTTAACTACATTTTCAATAGCCCAGAAGTTAAACATAAATGTAATAATAAAAAATGAAGCTATAGTAAATTTATTTTTTATATTCATATAACAGCATACATTCACAATACTTGTTGCAATAAATGTTAATAATAAGACAGGATAAAACCAAGCTGTCACTGCTAATGCTTCAAGGTTAAATACTTGACTAATGAAACTTAAAAATAAAAAATAACTTTGAAAATTATAATATAAATGCAAGTCACGTACTTGTCCAGTTACAGGATAAATAGTATTAATCTGACTAGCTCCAATGTTGTTTTTAACGAGTGTAATGTAGAAACTTTGATCTGAAGAAGCCACATTTAAAGAATTTGTAATGAAGGTTAGGGCTAAATGCAAACTAACAAATCCAATAACCATTCCAACTAAGAATAAATTCTTTTTTATATGCTTGGGTAAGCCATAAATCGACATCTTAGGGCAATTCTTTATAAAATAACCCGTTGCACATACAAATAGAAGAATTAAAATAGAAATAAAACAAATAATTATGGTTGTCATCGAAACATGAAGATATAATAGTGGGAATGATACCAATTGAAGAGTTCCAAATGTAACCATTAATCCAATTGGGAACTTTAAGTTAACCCAATATAATTGTTTATCAAATAAGTGACATGTAAATGCACCTATATATGTGAAATACAATACAAAAAATATTGTAATTAATATTAATGTCAAACTAAATTCTCTCCTTTTCCTTTTACATAAACAAATGATTCACTTTATATTTTTTTACTTGTCACTTCAAAATAGAAACGATACATTGTAAAGAAAAAGCGTGGACAACATCTTAACATCAGTGATACAACTCTAAATGGAAGTGCATATGGTGCAATCTGTTGATATAACCTCATCTCTTTCATAATTGGATAATACTTGCGTGCCATTGCTTTATCATGAATTCGAATATATCCTGAAATAACTAACAACGCCAAGTAAGTTTTAATCATTTTTGTATATTGTGCATCAAACTTATGATTATTAATAAATGCTGAGACTGACTCAGAGATTTTCAAAATATCTAAAAATCTTCGCTCCTCATTAGAAGAATTATTGGTAATCGAATTTGCTCGTTGATAATACTCATAAAAATAAATATTTTTACTCATTACAGATTTCGCTAAGCTAAACGCTCTTGGATTAAACTCTTCATCTTCATGATAGATTCCCTCCATGAATAATAGATCGTGTTCCAAAAGAAAATTTCTTTTATATAAATTAATCCATACTGGCATTGAGAACTGATTAGTTAACAGTGCCTTACTTAAAAACTCTTGACCTGATAAAGTTCCTTCATATTGAAGTTTATTTTTTATTGCTTCCTTATTATCATAAGTATAATTAAAATTCCCATGAATAATATCATATTTATCTTTACAATAAGCCTTCAGTTCTAAAAACTTCTCTAAATCTAGCCAATCATCGCTATCTAAAAATAAAATATATTCTCCATTGGCTACTTCTAATCCACTATTTCGTGCGCTAGATAACCCGCCATTCTCTTTATCAACAATCACCATTTTTGGATAATTCAATTGAATATTCTTTAACACTTCCAATGAATTATCTCTTGATCCATCATTAACACAAATAACTTCAATCGTATCATCAGCTAGTTCTAAAATGGGTATAACACATTTCTCTACTAAATCTTTTGTATTATAAACTGGAATAATAATACTAATATCAAAAACAGCCATAAAATCTACCCCTTTCTAAAGTTAATTATTCATAATTGTACTCACCCGATATCATATGAATAAATCCTGAATCAGCTGATTTTTATAAATACCATCCTAAGCTTAGTTAAAGTTTCGTACTAATCTACCATCTTTTAATTGTCGGACTTAAGTGTAATTTCAAATCATACAATCTTAAAAATAAAGCAAAATAATTGAATCTAAAAGCATTAATTCCAACTAACTTAATAGCAAACATGCCCAAGCTCGATTTTTTTAATTCACCAAGTTTGAAATATTTGTTCTTATAATAATTTGGAAATTTATCTTCGATATAATCTTTCGTTTTCTTAATATATTGCTGTCGTTTATTCTCATCTTTTTCACTGACACAGCGTGAAAGATGACCAAAGATTAAATGCATAATAAAGAAGTATTCTAGTTCATCATAATATTTTTCTAGATAACCAAATTGCTCGTAATAAGTATATACATTATTCATAACAGAGAAGATATCCTCAACTCTATGATCATATTGATTTATTGAGGATGTTTCACGTTGGACATAATTATATAGCGGTGTTGATATCCACACAGGATTTTTAACATGTGGAAGATATTTCAAAACAGCTTCTAAATCTTCATACCATAACCCCTCTGAAAAGCGGACATCATTTTCTATCCACAGTTCACGTATAAACAATTTATTCCATGGACTCGTATTAATATTAATAATCTCTTTATATTTCGGATCCATTTCATTAAATAGTAAAGTATCCTCTGGGGTAACACGTGAATAGGCACAAATAGCAAATGTTGAGTTATTATTTTCAACTGCTTCTACTAATGTTTCAATCATTGTTTTTTCCAAATAATCATCACTATCAATAAATAATAGGTATTTTCCTATTGCTTGCTCAACAGCAAAGTTTCGCGCTCTTCCTTGCCCACCATTAGGAACTGAATATACCTTAATTAATTTTGGATGATTATCTACATATTTATTAAGAACTTGTAATGTATTATCTGTTGATCCATCATTAACAATAATTATTTCTATTGACTGATATGTTTGCGCTAAAATACTATCTAAACATTGCCCAATAAACTCTTGACAATTATATGCAGGAATAATAATACTAACTAAATTCATAAAATCACCTACAAATTAAATTTCTACACATCTTCTTATATTATCACATATTTCACCACTTGAAAATAAATCTATACAAATAAGCTCCAACTAATAAAAGGGGTTACTACAAAAAAAGAGTTTCTGGGTGCAGTCATTAATGACTCCACCTACGAAACTCTTTTTAAATTAGAAAACTTTTAAATATAACTAGATTTATTTTTTAGTGGCAACTCCATTTTCATCTATTATATAGCCATCTATTGTTGTTCTAGATGCCATCAATCCCGAAGAATAGAAATAATATTTCTTCCCACCAATCGTTTGCCATCCTCTTTGCATAATTCCTGAACTGTTTGTATAATACCATCCTTCCGGTTGCTCAATCCAACCTTTAGCTAGACCTCCGCTATCCCAGAAATAATACCAATTTCCACTCTCATACAACCAACCACTATGCATTTTACCTGATGGGTTTAGATAATACGTCTTACCATTTAATGTTAGCCAGCCTGTTTGCATTTCTCCAAGTTCATTTAAGTAATACCAACCATCTGGACATTCAACCCAACCTTTAGCTAAACTTCCACTATCCCAGAAATAATACCATTTTTCATTATCATATAACCAACCACTATGCATTTTACCTGATGGATTTAGATAATACGTCTTACCATTTAATGTTAACCAGCCCGTCTGCATTTCTCCAAGTTCATTTAAGTAATACCACTTATTATTTAATTGTAACCAGCCTGTTTGCATGATACCCTTAGCATTTAAGTAATACCACTTATTATTTAATTGTAACCAGCCTGTAACTTTTTTTCCATTTTCATAATAGTATTTATGTCCTTGGTCAATAATCCATCCATTTAGTGATTTACTAGTATAATTAATACTTTCTTTAGAAATATAACCCTTTGAATTATTCCAATTATATGTTGCACTGTATGATGGATATCCATTTACAATAGGTGTATCTGTTTGGACTTTATAAAAACCACCTTCTTCTCCTAAAATTAAAAATGGATAATCAGCAATTTTCAGATTACTTTTCTTATTTTTAGTTTGATATAACACTTTAGATGACGTGTTGTTTGAAGAATATACATTGACTACTTTATTAGCAGTTTTAACTCCAATAATATATGAGTTATAATCTTTCATTCCGTTTGCTTGATCTAGGCGATAATACCATCCAGCAACCTTCTCTCCCCAAAATGGATCAGATGCATACTTAACGTTCATCCCGCTTCCTTTATTTCCAACATGAGCTCCAAAATAACGCCAGTCATCAAGAGGATCAGTATATCCCCATGAAATATAACGCTGCGCATGAGTATAAATACAATCTTCTACTGATTTAAACTGATTTGCATCTTGACCTGGATTTGAATCTGTCGCATTAATACCGAATAAATTATTTTTATTCATGGCAATACTACTTTTTCCCCATCCACTTTCATGAATCCCCATTACATACTGTAGTGTGCCATTAACTCCGTATTTATTTCGAACTGCATTAAAATATTGTCCGGTATTAACTAATTTACCTCCGGATCCACCATTATTGTTTGTATAATTATCCAGTGTTTGGGCATTATAATTAGAGCTAGAGCGGAATGAAAGATACTGATAATAATTATAAAACGGACTATTCTCATTAATAGCACCATGGCCATTCACTCGGATATTTTGCCAACTATTATAGAAATATATTCCATCATAACTATAATATTTATAACCTTGTTGCATCCATTCAGGTGCTAAACCAACAATAATCTTTGAATAATTTCTATCTATTGTTACATTTTTTGTAATGTAATGAACTAACGTTCCACCTTCATTTGCATAATATGACGGTGATTGAACTGTCCCCGTTGAAGCTAAACTAATTGCTTTTTCCTTTTCATTTAATGTTTGATCAGCATAGTTTAGATAAGGTACATCTAATACTTCGGCTTCTTCTAATCCTAAAGATGCAGTTCTTACTGGATTAGCAGGAATATATTCTGCTATGATGCGAACATTTCCTTGTCGCTCTTCTTTAAGAACTTTTCCTTCATACCCTGAAATATAAATATAATAGTAATCGGCATCTTCTCCTAAATATAGTGCATCGTTAACATAGCAAGAGTTAATATACGTTGTATGTTCACTCTTTCCGTTATTTGGATAAAGATTATGATTGTAGCCACATGTTGTGGTTCCCTCTACTTTAAATTGTACAAGTCCTGATCCTACATTTCGACTTCGAGTGTCTGCAGAAACTAAATCGGTTGATTGTGCAGCAATAGACTCAGTTTCTTCTTGTTCTATCTCTAAGTCTATCTCATCACTTTGTGATACCTCATCAGTATCCATAACTTCTTGAGAAGGTAACTCCTCCTCGTTACTTTCTTCTTCAATAAAAGTACTATTAGATTCATTATTTTCTACTGTATTGAACGAATCTTCACTCTCTTGAGTACTTTCATTCAATCCCCCATCACTAATCTCTGTTAAAGTAGAGTTACTTGAATCCATTATTGAGGCATTCGCCACAATGACTAAGTCCTGTAAATGAGATATTAATATGCACATACATATTAAAGCATTTATCACTCTCAAATATTTAGGGTGCTTTTTCACTTTCATCTCTCCCTTATATAGATATACCTTTTTTTATTATAAAGTATATTGTTTATATTTGTCATTAAAAGTCTTAAAAAACATTAATCCTATAAGTGGAATGATTATATAAAAAGGGCTGAATGTTAAAAACACATTACAGCCCTTTAATTATTTAATATTGTATCTCTATACTAGCCATTTAAATTATTTTAATAATTTTCATTTTATCAAATACGACGCTAATCCTTTAAATCTAATTTAATTGTGATATTGTTGTCTGAATCCCTTGTCCAATCGCTTGATCTAAACCGCTATGTTGTTTGATTTCAATGGTTTGATACGTTTGGCTTGGTGCCACCACTTGCAATAGTTGTGATGATACAAAGGTTGTACTCAAAGCCTCTCCATCTAAATAAACATGACTTTCTGAAGAGAAGCCATTACCGTGAATTAATAACAAATTGCCAGTTTGCTCTACTGATTCAATACTAAGCTCTCCTAATCCAAAGAAGAGATTTGAACTAGATGGAAGCAATTGATTTTCATAAAAGCGGCCTTCACCGTATAATAAATCTTTTTGTACGGTATCTAGGATGCTTTGGTAATCATCAGAATCTGCATAGATGTCATGAATCTTGTGCATCGCGCCTGAATAAATTCCTAATAAATTAAGTGCATATGCTCCTAATTGATAAGAGGTCATGTTTTCATAAGGTAGAACAGGCTCTAACGGTGCATTACTATAAATTAAATAGGGTGTTTGATATAAATCCACATCATACATACTTTCATCTGTAACAGCTGACAAGTTTGGTAAATGATCTGAGAAGAAGACAAGTAACGTTGGTTCATCCGAGTTGTTCACATACTCAACAAGACGTTTAATTTGTTCATCTAGGCTATGCATACGGTTAACATAGTCCTGTAATGGTAGACGGTATTCTTCACTTAAGTCACCACTGACGATAATTTCTGAATCAGTACCATCAGTTGTACTATACGGCTGATGCGTTCCTGCTGTTACAGCATAAATGAAGTCGGGCTCTTCACTTTGTTCTAACGCTTGAATGACATAATTAAATAATAATCCATCATCTGTTTTATCAATTTGATGAACCCCGTGATCCCCTGCCATATATTCAAGTGGAACATAGACATCAAAACCTAAGTTTCCAATCGCTAAATGACGGTTATAAAAGTTCCCTTCGTAGTTATGTAAAAACGTCGTTTGATAACCTTTAGTGTTGAAAATTGTCGCTAATGATTGAACTGGTGTTGTACAAAGGAGCTGATCGTATGGAATTTCTCCTGGTTTTAAAGCGGACATGGAGATCGAAGTTAACACTTCAAACTCGGTCATGACTGTTCCCGCTCCAAATGTCGGAACTGTGATATAGCCGTTGGATGAATATTCAGTCAATGCACGGAACGTCGCAATCGGATCTTCACTATACTCAGCCCCTTGAATTAATAACGGATCCATAAACGACTCTAACTGAACGACAATTAAATTGTACGGAGACTCAGAGTCGATCGTTGAACTCATCTGTGCTTCTACTGCTAAAGACATTGCGTTCATAATCTCATCAATATTTTCATCATAAACTAGTTGATTTGATCCTAAATAAGGATAAATCGAATTTAAGATTGAATATGAAAATCCATACGTTTGATAACTTTTCATATAGTTTGACTTAATCGGCGCCATCCAATCATTTCGCTCGACTGTGTACAGTCCTAATGTAGTACATGAAAGAATAACTCCACACAGAACGTAGTCTATCTTTTTGACAGGAGACTTAATCTTAAATAAGAAGCCAATGACAATTATTAATATAATAAGGAGGCCTACAAAAGTAATCATCGTAGCCGGTGTAAAATATAAATCGACTAACTTCACTGCCTCTTTAATAAGAAAGACGTCTGAAAACATCAATGGCGTTCCACGGAAATGAGCCACAATAGCATTTGCTAGTGATAAAAAGCTCCATACAAACGTAATTAAAGAAAACATAAAAACTTTTTGTTTAACTAATAAAACAAGGCTCATACTGGCTAGTACGATACCAAAATTAACTACAAAATAAAAGGTACTTTCGTGTATAAATTGTAAAACATTAGGAAATGATCCTAATTGAACCCATTGCATCATAAATGTTAATAAAAACGAAACTAAAATCCAAACACCATAATACCAATTACTACGTAGCAACTGCTTCGTTCTCTTTTGATTAAGCATTTGAATCCCTCCCTATATTAAAACTCAATCTGCATATAAACTAAAATGTTTTTGGCATTGTTAGAATCAGTCTTAGTTATAAAAATACTTTAGTACTAAGACAAAATATAGTCCCCCTGCCATTTCCAATCGAAATGTATCCTCCTCTGGCAGGGCTTTAATTTTTACCATGTAAAAAACTTATCTGGGCTTATATATTACTTTAATGATAGTGATTTTCATGCTATGCTTTCACTCTTTTTTTATCACAAAAAATAAAACTAAACAATCAGAAATAAATGGGAGCTTCTGATCCTAATTTATTGTATTCATTGACTCAATCACATAGAAAAATTTACACTTATTTTCCTTAAAAAATTCTTACATTTAAAATTTCTGTTCAACTTAAAAAGTTTTACTACTGACTATCTCATCAAACTTTATTACTACTAGTGAATAAAATTTAAAACTCATTCGATTCATGTTGTTTTCCCTCTTTTGCTCTCTACAAAAAAACAGCACAAAGTTAATGACCACCTTAAACAATCTACGCTGATTCGCTTACTATAAGGAACCCCGTACTGTTTAAAATATGAGTCATTAATTAAAGTGCTGCTAGCATTTCTATTAAAAGAAATTATTCTCCACTCATCAACAATTGGATGATCATTGCAATTAACAAAAGGCTCGTCGTCCCGATTCCAGTGAGTGTATATTTTTGTTCAAGTGGTATGACGCGTTTGGGCTTTTTAGGTTTTTTCTTTTTCTTTGGTTTAAGTTCAATCTCTAATTCTTCTTCATTTTCCTCTTCTTCTTGTTGATGCTTTTGTTCATAAAAGTATAAAGCTAACTCCATGGCTAAATGATATCTTTTACGCGAGAAATTCTTTTTCAAATCAGTCAGTAAATTAGGATACATATCTTCGCTCCAGTGAGCTGGTGTGTAATCTAACATTTCATCATTATGTTTTTGAAAAACGAGGGAATCCGTTAAAGCTAAATGGTAACAATCATTTAAAAAGTCTTTATCATCTTCGTATATGTTTAAGTTTTCAGTTAATAACTCACGAGCCTTAAAAATATCTCGCTTTTTCAAACTGAGTGATAAGGTTTCAAACCGAGCTTCTTTTTCCTCAGATGTCATCATAACTCCTCCTTTTTGCAAATAAATCCTTATCACATTATATTCAACAAAATCTCGACAATATGACAAAAACAACTCCTCTGTTAGATATTATCTGTGAGCAAAACGACAGCAACCTCACCTTTCACTGTAATCAAATAAAAATTATAGTATTTATTAACGATGATATATTATACTAGTAATATAAGGATAAGGAGGGGTTATATGGGTTATTACAATGGATTTGATGGATTCTCATTAATGAGTAGTCTATTTCCAATTTTCTTTATTACAATCTTTTGTATTATTATCGGAATGATTATTTACAGCATTGTTCAATACGCACAGGATAAAAATAAACCGATTCAAACCGAACGAGTGAAAGTGGGGCCCCCATTATTTACGAAGTAAATATTTCCTCCTTTGATGGGGTATGGTGGCAAAACGAACCAACGTTAATCACCATCATCATAACCATGATGGGCACATTCATCATTCAACATCAACCACTTATTATGTGACGTTTGAGTTTATTACTGGACAACGTATGGAACTAAAAGTTCCAAGAAATAAGTTCGGATATATTGTTGAAGGGGATGAAGGATTATTACAATTCCAAGGTCGACTATTTGTTTCTTTTGAGGTGGCTGAACCTTTGTCCTTAGATAAATAAATACCAAAAGCAAGTTATCATTAGGACAACTTGCTTTTGGTTATTTTAATAAAAAAATAGTCATTATGAAATCAACTGTACCAAAAAGAAAAATAACATCGGAATAAAACATAAGGTCCTTAACTTTGACTTTAAAAGATTAGGTGTAATTGAATATCTACTCATGTAAAGTAAAAACTCAATAGCAATTAAGGTTTGAAAAAATAAAAGAGATTGCTTTATTAGTACTGGACCGACTAAATGAAGAACAACCATCTTAACAATTGCAATCGATACGATTGAAATAATGCCTAAAAAAATCTTGCCAACAACCTCGTACGTCCAATCCCGATCCCCTATCATTAACTGATAGAAAAATGTACAAATATAAGCTACTGTTAACAGTACAGGCACATATAAAAACGTGTGATATCCTATTGCAATCATTTCTAACAATTCCATCATTACCTTTTCCCTTTCCATCAAGTAAACATATATTGAATCATTTATAAATATGCTCTAGAAACTCTTATATTCAAAACTTAAAAAGGAAGTAGTCTAGCTGATTACTTCCTTTTTTGTTGATGAACGGTTTTATCATACTTGCCTATCACGCTACTAATAGTATATGCGTGGCTGTCTTTTATCATTCATCTTTCACTTTGTAAATAATCATTCTTTATTAGTTTTCATCCATCGATTCATTTGGATAATTAACGTTGGGATGAACCCTAAAAGATAGATGATTCCTAATTGATTCAGTGTAATGTCTGTCACCATGAACAGTGAATTTAACTGTGGTAACAATAAAATTGAGTTTAATAAGATAAATCCAATAACAAAAGCCCCAATACTGTACATATTTGAGAACAATCCAATATTAAAGATAAATTCTTTACTACGACAATTGAACCCATGGAATAAGCGAGATAAACAAAGCGTCGCAAACGCTAAAGTCGCTGCTAAGCCATGACTTTCTTGAAGTCCAATAAAGTATGCAATCATCGTCACAATTGCAATTAGTACCCCTTCTGTTGCAATTCTTTTCATGGTCATTGTATCTAAAATCGATTCACGAGCATCACGCGGTTTTTCCTGTAATAAGTTTCGTGTTGATTTTTCCATCCCGATTGCAATCGCTGGTAAACTATCGGTTACTAAATTGATGAATAGTAAGTGCACGGAATAAAACGGCACAGGTAACATAAAAATCGAAGCAAAGAGCACACATAAAATTCCTGAAAAATTTCCTGATAATAAATAGGTGATCGTATTTTTAATATTCGCATAGACATTACGTCCGGTCATGACAGCCTTCACAATTGTGGCGAAGTTATCATCCGTTAAAATCATCGAAGCTGCATCTTTTGAAACTTCCGTTCCCGTAATTCCCATCGCAATTCCGATATCCGCACTTTTTAATGCTGGCGCATCGTTTACGCCATCCCCTGTCATAGCAACGATATGTCCTAAGTCTTGCCATGCCTTAACGATACGAATTTTATGGGCTGGTGCGACACGCGCATAGACCGAAATATGAGGTAATTTTTGTTTTAACTGTTCATCTGATAATTGATCCAGTTCATTGCCATCTAAAACGAAATCGCCATCTTCATAAATCCCAATTTGCGCTGCGATACTTTTCGCTGTTACTTTATGATCTCCTGTAATCATGATCGGCTTGATTCCGGCCTGCTTACAATCTGCGACTGCCTCTGCGCTCTCAATTCGAGGTGGATCCATCAATGAGATGAGTCCTAATAATACTAAGTCATGCTCGTCGTTCATCTCCAACTCGTCTTTATCGACTTTCTTATAGGCGAATCCTAAGACGCGCAACCCTTGCTTTGCAAACTGTTGGTTGATTTCTTGATAGACTTGTTGGTCAGTACTTGAAAGTGGACGAATGCCATCAACAGTAAAGACTTGATGACAACGCGCCAACAATTCATCAGGAGCCCCTTTGATGAGCATAGTAGATTGACCGTCAATCATTTGGAGCGTACTCATTAACTTGCGCTGTGAATCAAAAGGCAACTCACTCAAACGATCGTATTTGTCACGAAGATCCATCTCATCTATTTGATATTTTTCTAATAAATCAACGAGTGCTAACTCGGTTGGATCTCCAATACGCTGCTTTGTGGTCGTCGTTGAATCATTACATAATCCACAAGCAAGCATCAATAATCGATCCGGATCTTGATTTGGATGAAGTTGATCCCAATTAATTAATTCATCACTAATATATAGTTGCTGGGCCACCATTTTGTTTTGTGTTAAGGTCCCCGTTTTATCACTGCAAACAACCGATACAGATCCTAAACTTTCGACACTATTTAAATTTTTAATAATAGCATTTTCTTTCGCCATCTTTTGTGTTCCGATCGCTAAGACGATGGTCACAATAGACGCTAAAGCTTCTGGAATCGCTGCAACCGCTAATGCCACTGCAAACATCATCGCATCAATCGTTGATGCGCCTTGAATCATATTTAAAATAAAGACAATAATACAAACCCCAATAATCACAAATGATAAACGACGACTAAAGGCATCTAAATTTCGTTGCAGCGGTGTTTTACGGGCTTCTGTTTCATTCATTAACTTTGCAATTTTCCCAATCTCAGTTTCCATCCCAATATTGGTGACCACAGCGACTCCACGTCCATAAGTGACTAATCCACTTGAGAAGACCATATTTGTTTGATCCCCAAGGGCACAATTCTCAGTTACAATCGGATCGGTTCCTTTATCCACACTCACCGCTTCCCCGGTTAAGGCACTTTCATTCACTTGTAAGCTATACACTTCTAATAGTCGTGCATCCGCGCTCACAACATCTCCCGCTTCAAGTAAAACAATATCCCCAACGGTTAGCTTAGTTGATGGAATCTCTTGTTTCTCCCCCTGACGAATGACTTTCGCATGTGGGGTTGATAGTGCCTTTAAGCTTTGTAGTGATTTTTTTGCTTTAACGGTTTGTACCGTCCCTAAAATCGCATTTAACGTAATCACCGCTAAAATAACGAGTGCACTTTCAACATTATCACTCAGCATAGAGATAATGGCCGCTGCAATTAAAATGAACACGAGTAAATCTTTAAACTGATCAATGAAAATTTGAAAGATGGTAGCCTCTTTTTCCTCAAGTAAGGCATTTAATCCATACTGCTCTTGACGCTTGCTCACCTCTTCTGGTGTTAATCCTTGTTCTGAGGTTTTTAATTCTTTTAATACTTCATCATGAGACGATTGATAAAAATGAGCCATTAAAGTTTCCCCACTTTCCTTTGACGTAATTTTTTAAGCACGACGAAAGCAATCACAACGACCGCTCCTCCTAAAATAAACCACTTTCCTTGGTCATAATACCCCATCACATCAGTCCAACGCTCTGCTAACCAATAACCAAGTGCAATTAAAAGACTATTCCATACTAAAATTCCAAGACTTGAAGCAAGTAAAAAGGTGCTCAAGTTTTGTTTCGTAATTCCTGCCATAAACGAAATATACGTGCGAAATAGCGGAATGACACGTCCAATTCCAACTGAAATCGTCGCATATTGTCTATAAAAGCGTCTAGTTGATTCAATCCCTTTTCTCGACTTAGGATAGTCATTCATGATTTTATCGAGAACTGCATTTCCACCGCTATATCCGATACTGTAGCAAATCATCGAACCTAAAAGTCCTGCAACCACACTAATAATGATCACAAGGACAAGGGGCCTTCCACTTGAAACGGCCATGGCACCTGAAAGTGGTAACACGACTTCGCTTGGTAGTGGCAAACAGGCATACTCAAGTGCAATAAACAAAAACATTGCAATCAGTCCATACTGAGTAATGAAATCAATTATCCATTCCATCGTTTCACTCCTTTTGATTATGTTTGTTCAAGCTCGTTACGATAACTTAATCTTTCGTCTCATCCGTCTAATGGCTCATATCCTTTTAATCATATGAAAAAAAGGAGCAGTCAAGCACACTAAGATACAAAAAAAGACTTAAGTTATCCCAACTAAAAGCGTTGTTATAACATAAGTCTCGTCGAGAATCCTAAACTATCCTTCACAAATAAAGTCGCTTACCTTTTAAGTGAAAAATTTAGATTCTTAGTGACACCAGAATGAGTCTCTATTATCCTAGTCATTAAGGATAGTTATTGGCAATAAGATGCCGCATAAAACAGAAAACTCCTTCGCGGTTGTTGATGTTCACCACACTTGTATCAGTGTTGACTACTCCCTTATTGTTACTAATAATATAGCAGGTCTATTCCTGATTGTTAACCCTAAACTTTGTATAAAATTAATGTAACATCAGAATAAAAACTAAAAAAACTCCTCTAACTCAAAACAGTAAGAAGAGCTTTTTACTTTATTTTTGAATATATCCGAATTTTTCATAGATTTTTGCTTCGGTATTTTTTACGGTTTGCGAAGGTTCATAGTTATCATCACCATAAATATCTTGATGCAAGTCTTTAACCATGTCTTGATAACTATTCATGACATAAAGTGGACTATACCCATTATAACTTACGCTATGATTAATGTCTTCATATCCTCCACGTGGCACTTGGTACGTTTGGATATTTCCTAAATCCACCTTCAACGCTTGCATTCCTAATGATAAAATCTCATCTTTTGTAAGATTCGTTTCAATGTAAGGTAAACAATCATTCAGTAATGATAATAACTCTGTATAACCTAGTGCTGTTAGCTTAGAAAACATTGCCTTCATCACCGTTGTTTGACGATCCATACGAACATAATCACTATCAGCATAACGAACACGCATATAGGCTAACGCTTGTTCACCGCTTAAATGTTGATAGCCACTTTTAGAAACATTTGAAATATAGGGAACTTCATACTCTTTTATTTCTAGTTCAATCCCGCCCATGGCATCAATCACATGCTGGACTCCTTCAAAGTTAAAGGCAACATAACGTGTTAAATCTAAATCAAAATTATAATTAATCGTTTGCATCGCTAGTGTCGCTCCACCATAAGCATAGGCATGATTTAATTTTTCAAAGTCTTGTTTCACACCTGGAATATAAATTAATGTATCACGTTGAATAGACGTAATTTTTGCGACATTATTTTTAGCATCTAGTGATAAAACTTTCATAGCATCACTACGCCCATCGGTTTGATCGCCATTTTTATCGACTCCAAAAATCGCAATATTGACAACTTGCGACTCTTCTTCTTTCGCGATGACTTCTTCACTAATTTCTGCCTCTTCTTTTTCTAACTTTTCTGTTGTTGTCATTTTCCCTAACGTTGAGTCAATTACATAATTAGCGAAGATAAATCCTCCACCAACTAAAACGACAATAGTCCCTAAAACAATCCATAAAATCTTAAATCGCTTCATCCGATTCCCTCCGTTTATAAAACTAATAAAAATTATACCATATTTATCCGAAAAAGGATGTTATCTCTACA
Organism: Turicibacter sp. H121; assembly: GCF_001543345.1. Classification (NCBI taxonomy): domain Bacteria; kingdom Bacillati; phylum Bacillota; class Erysipelotrichia; order Erysipelotrichales; family Turicibacteraceae; genus Turicibacter; species Turicibacter sp. H121. Next base: position 739,309 of record NZ_CP013476.1, read on the forward strand.
AATTTCTCCCCTATTATCGCTTAAAGATTTTATTGAAAATACCTTGAATATTTTCGATTCCCGACTGAATCGATGAGGTGATTTTATCTTTAAATTCCGTCCATTTGTTTTCTTTTTGTCCTTCTGTTATGGCAACATGAACGGCTTCTTGTAAATCAACAAAAGCTTCATGACCTGGTGATAGTTCCAATCCTTTTTCAATGGTTGTTAATGATTGTTCATAATCTCCTTCTTCGTAATACGTCACTGCTTCCACTAGAATCTCTTGTATCCACCAACGCTTCGCAGAATCAGCTAATTGTTGTGCTTTCTCATAGTTAGGATCCGACTCAATCACTTGTTGATAATGGTAATAGGCTTGCTCCCATTCCTTATTAATGGCAAAGGATTCAGCTTTCTCAAAGACTTTTCTGGATTGATTTAACTGTTCAATTTGTTCCTGGAAACTTTGAATATTAGATGATTTATTCGCAAAGGATTCAATTCGTTGAGCGATTCCTATCGCCTCGTAATAACTCATATCCTCGGCTTTAAATTTTTCAAATGTTTCTAATGCCTCCTGTGTTAAAAACGCATCAAATGCCTCTCCTTGCTGAGCATACAAGTCATAGCGAATCTCCTCAAATCCAAATAAGTCATTTTCTTGATAATAGGTAATAGCTTGATTAAATACTTTTTTTAATTGATAGTTAAAAGCAAACACTCCAGCGATAAACATTACTATTAGGGCTAAAACACCTATCATCAACTGTTTTTTATATAATTGAAACCATTGCTTGAACCATTCCACTCGTTCCTTCATTTTCATCACTGAAGCTCCCTCCCCCTTTATCATCATCTCTTTTACTCACTAAGAATAAATTGAAATATTAGATAATTGATCATTTTGTATCTAGATAAGTGGCGCTAAGTTTTTCATCACTGAAAACTTTTAGCGCCACTATAGTTAGTCTTGGTATTAAAAAGGCCGATATCATCAGCCTGATTCTAAAAATGTCAATCATATTTCGCTATGTATCTAGTGTATCATAATCAGTCAACTTTTGTTGAATAAGATATTTCCAATTCAAAAGTCATTAGCCTAAACTAATGACTTTTGTTTTACATACGACTTTCGTTTTCTATAGATAAATCTAAAAAAGTCATATCAACTGATATGACTTTACAACGTACAACTTCCTGTTCCGCGTTGTTTAGATATTTGTAATTTTTTAGTCGCTAATTTAATTTGTTCATCAATATCTAATGTATTAGTTAAATATCCTTTACTAACTCCGATACAGCATGTTATCGGTCTTTTTGCAGAAATTTTTTCATTATTGCTGATCTCATTAATCAAAGAGGTAATAAGCTGCAATAACTCTTCCTCATTAGGTTTTTTTATTACAACAATGAAATGTTGGCCATAATGGCGTGAAATATAAGCATTTGGAAAATAGATTTTCAGCAAATTAGAAATTTCTATCAAGACTTTATTACCTGCTAAATACCCAAATGATTCATTATAAGAACTTAAATCATTAACATCTATTAATAAGAAATAATAAAGTTCATTCTGACCTAATTCTATTTCTAATTCTAATGTTTCATACAAGGCTTCTTTCGTTAATGTCTTTGTTAATGGATCGAATATAGTACTTTCTTTAGCTTTCCGTTTTAACATTTTAAAGTAACTATTATATCTGTACGCACCATAAGTTAGACCAACACCAGCTAGAGTGGAAAGGACATAACTACCTAACTTTAGCAGCATAGATGTTATATTATTCTTAGCTAGATAATGGCTATCACTGCTATTTTGAATCATATTCATGATAGAATTAATTATTGTAATTTCTTGAGTCACCGGTTTTTGCAAATCCGCTGTGTATTGATAAACCGTCTCATAATCACCTAATTCTAATAAGTGGTGTAATACATTATCAATAATCAGTCTTTTCCGTTCAACCGAATCATTAGTCAGTTGTAAATCAGACAATAATTTTCGATATTCCTTTATATAATCAATCCCTTGATCCCCTCTATCATAATCTAAGTCTAATTTCATTTTATCTATCAATAAGCCTGTTAATTCTGATATAGTAGTTTTTGTTTTTAACTTCTCTAATTTTCTTATATACCTCTCACACTCTTCATATTGTCCATCCGAATGAAGAAAAAAGACTTGATTAAAATCAATAAATATTGAAAGTTGATGCTTTTGTTCAATCGATAAATTAGAAGTTGCTTCTTCTAATGATTTCAATTGCTCCTGTACAGACTCGTAACCATACAAATAATAATGATTGTGAAGCCATAGTGAAACATAAAATAAATCGGGATCATCTGAAGACAATTCAAAATAACGATTGATGACCTCAATTGAGTCTTGATAACGCTGATTTGAATAGTATGATAAACTAAGTCGACCCAAAATTTTAATTTCTAAATCTACATATCCCTTTTCAACACTCATATCTAGTGCCCTTATAAATTCAGTTAAGGCCAAATCAAAAAAACCATTTAGTTCATAAACTGAGGCTAATTGTTTCCTTAATTGAATTTTCTTATAATAATCATTAGTTAATTCAACTGCCTCACCTAATAAATAAATTGGAAAGTTAGTATGATTTGTATAGTTTAGTAACGTTTCAGAAAAAAGTTGATAAAAAGAAGCTACGAGTTCAGCATCTTGTAATTGATAAGCTACATTATTTGCTTCATTAAAATAAAAATATCCTTTTTCGATATCCCCCATTGCTATATAATTAACCGCTAATGTTTCATAAACCTTGAGGTCAATCATTTTATTTGTATGACTCCCAGGGCTAATGACATTTAATAAATAATTATTTGAATCCTCATATCCTTCTTCTAACGAGGCAATTTTCCCAAGAGAAAGATAAATTTTTTCAAATGATTGGCGATGTTTCAGTTTGATTAACTCCTGATTAATATCATCTTTATACTGCTTTAATTGTTCCTGTGTTAATTCTCGTACATCCCCATCGTACATTAACTGTATAAATTCATCACTTGGCGTTGTTTTCAAAACCGTTTTTAACTTTGGTGTAAGTAAAATTCCAAATAAAAGGATAATACCTATTGCCCCAATCAATATGGCCTTTACCTTCATCCTCTTTCCCTCCTATAGAAATATAAATAAATCTATATGATATATATGAAAACTAAAGTCTTAAATAATTCTCAACATAAGCTATCAGTAGTAAAAGGTTTACAATCAAACAATACCCATTATATTTTTACATAATATAACATTTTATTGCAACTTAACTATCATATCATGTCATTTCGTGAACATCAATCTCATCTAATTGAAATCTTTCATTTTTATCAAACTAAACGAATATATTTATATTATTCCAAGTCTTTTGAAGGTGGTGTTTTATGTATCCAGTTTATAAATATATCGGAAAACGTGAAGAATGCGAAGAAGTCAATTTAACCTTCCCTCCTCAACACCAAGATCAACAGCCAGGATTCGAATACTTAATGCAGCCACGCCCTATCTCAGAAAATCCATATGCAACATCAAGTCAGAAGTTAAAAGATAAGGTTGCGATTATTACAGGTGGTGATTCTGGAATTGGTCGGGCTGTTGCCTATCTTTTTGCTCGTGAAGGAGCAGATATTGTCATTGCCTATCTTGATGAACATATTGATGCGAAAGAAACACAACAACATATATTAGAGCTCGGGCGAGATTGTATCCTTGTTCCAGGCGACTTAAGCAAAAAAGAAATGGCAAGTGAAGTCGTGCGTCGAGCACTTAATCGCTTTGGACAAATCGATATTCTTGTGAATAACCACGCCGTTCAATTCATAACAGATAGTATTTTAAATATTAGCGAAGAACAACTGGATCGAACTTTTAAAACAAATATCTACTCTTTCTTTTATATGACACAAGCGGTACTTCCTTATTTAAAGCGGGGAAGCACTATTATTAACACCACGTCAGTAACAGCTTACGAGGGAAATAAGCATTTAATTGATTATAGTGCAACAAAAGGCGCTATCCTTACTTTCACTCGTTCACTTTCCCAATCTCTAGTTGAGAAAGGCATTCGTGTTAACGGAGTTGCACCCGGCCCAATTTGGACACCACTTCAACCAGCCTCATGGCCAGCAGAAGCGCTTGAAACATTCGGAACAAAAACACCTAAAGTTCCGATGAACAGAGCCGGACAACCCTTTGAAGTGGCACCAGCCTTCCTCTTTTTAGCTAGTGATGATTCAAGTTACATGACCGGGCAGATTCTTCATCCAAACGGTGGAACCATAACAAGTACTTAAAAAAACGGTTAGTCACATTTTGATGGCTAACCGTTTTTTCAAATCCACACTTTACTAAGAGGGGAGAGGAATCGTAATAATAAATTGAAATTGGAATGTATCTGAATCATATTCCCACATCGTCATTCCATCATAGCATTTAGCAACGCGTTCCATATTTTTAATGCCCTATCCATGACAATCCGAATCTTTTTTTCGACTGATTAATCGTTTCTTTTCAACTAACGACTCCTTTGTACAACTATTAATGACCTTTAATACAAGATAAGAGCCATTAAATGTATACATCTGAAGATCGACAAATTTCTCATCACTTCGTTCACAGATTTTAATCGCATTATCTAATAAATTAGTTATTGAACCTCCCACGACTAAAGTCACGAATATTATGCCGACCTTCATAAAAAAACTACCCAAAAGGGTAGCTAAATCGCACTTTTTAACGTTTGTTGAGTCACTAATAACTGTTCTTTTTCAAAAAACTTTAATCGTTCCTCATCGTTAATTAACTCATTTAATTGAATATATGAAAGAAAATTTTTTTTACCATAACGTCGTATCTCCTTAAACAATTCATGACCATGTGTCTGTAAACAATGTGATGAATCAATCATAAAATCACGAAGATATAAATATCGGTAACGAACACTTCCATTAACCGTGTGACCTTCCTTCTTCTCTAGAAGGGCCATTCCTACAACTTCATCCTTAATCTCTAAAACCAAATAATCCTTATCAGAACTTACAATATTTTCATAAATCCATTCCTCATCAACACTACGTCCCTGAAAATTTGTTGGTTGTAATGTATGTCGATGACAATTTAATGAAAAATGAAGTTGATGTAAGGCCTGAATATCTTCTACTGTTGCGATTCGTACTTTCATTATAATCCCTCCCCCTATATTTAAAAAGGCATTCATACCTTATGAGAAAAAATTCTATGAAAGAACTTATTTGACAAAGAAAGTTAAAATTGGATAACTACAGATGAGAGATCTGTTTTCATTGAGAATATCATTTCTCATAGTCTAAAAACGTTAGTTTATCAAAACTTTAAGTTCTTACTACAAAATCTCTAGTACAATTACCCAATATTTCATTACTCTAATAAAAATAGAGATCAATCCATAGATATTTTCCTAGGAAATTTTTTGATAGAATTTGTTTGTAAAGGGATGTCTTAAATTGGATAAAAATAAAATTGTTGTCATAACTAGTTGAGCTCATAGTATTGTTAAACTTTTATTACTTAAATAATCTAACCCTAACACCCATATTTAGGAATTTGATTACTTAGAAATTATTCAAATTTCAACTCTCATCAAATAAACCTTTGTGATATTAATACAATCAATCAAAAAGCACCTATAGAAATAACAACGATTAAATAAAAAATCGGTGCCTAAAGCCAGCTGATTTTCAACATAAAACTGATCCTAATATTAACATTAAGCATAATAAAATATACGCGACTACTAATCCTTGAAATATTCGTTTAATCAACCCATCACTCATCAAATCGCCCTCCTTCTCTAATTATAAGAGAAAGAGAAAATACTCATTCGATTTCCGACAAAAACTATCTATTTTTGTACATGACATTGCTTCGGAACCAAGAACATTCGACAAGAAACGTTTTTCAAGAAAAATGCACCAACCATTGCAAGAATCAAGAATAATAATAAGAAACCACCACTTCGTGTCTCTGAATAACCTAAAACTAAAATTAATAATACCTCATGAACTAAATATAACTCTGTAGCTGCATATCCAATCATAGCAAATACTCGTGATCGACACTGCAACTTCATCAATATACATAAAACTAATATTAAAAATATATAAGGTACCAGCGGAGAAATGAACATAAATCCTCTCAGGTATAGTAAATAAATCCCACTAAACGAAACCAATGAACCTATAAAAAGGCCCAGTAAATATTCACGTATCAAACGGAATAAATATTTTTTATATTTAGCAACAAATACACCGACTAAGAAGCAAAACGCAATACTAAAATTCCATCTGGCGGCCAAACTAATCCCAATATAAATTACACTGAACGATAATAATAAGTTCATTTTAAACTTTGTTCGATAACTTAGATAAAATGCGATATAAAAATAAAGAAGTGCACCGATTAACCAGGCACTTGTTCTATCTGAAAAATGAAAACTCACTGTCTGATATAACATGCCCTTCAAACTATCATGACCACCCATTGAAATATTCACAAGTGCACCTAAGAAATTACAAACTAAAAACACACAGACAATTCGAATCACTTGATGAAAAATAAACCCTCTTAAATAACGTCGGTTATTCATATATTGAGTCATTGCCTCAAACCCGCAAATAAATAAAAATAGCGTCACTCCTAGTATCCCGCTTCTTGAAATACTAATGGTGAAAAGATTTTGATTTACTAATCGATCACATAAACTTTGAAAAATAATTAATAACATGGAGAATCCTTTTACTACTTCGATATTCGTACGATTTAAAAAAGCATATCCCTCACGTCCCCAAATGTATGAACGTACTGATAAAAGTAGCGGGGCTATCCCAAAAATTAATAAATAAAGCACCCAACTCTGTGATAATCGAATCATACTCTCTCTCCCTTCTTACAAAATTATATCTTATTTAGTAAATAGTGTAAAAATAAAAAAGACAGCTTTCGCTGTCTTCTTACTTACCTGATGAACCAAGCGCACCTGTTCCACGCTCAGATTCAATTTTTAATAAGTCTTCATAACTCATTTCTTCAATCTGAAGCTTAGGAACTTCTACCATCATACACTGGCAAATTCCTTTTTCATAAGGATAAACAATACATCCTTCAAACTGATCTTTAACAGACTCCTTTGCAATCACTAAAGACTTTGTATTATGGTTCGTTAAAGCAATAAACCACTCACCGCGATATCCTGAATCGATGACCGAATTGTTAACCTAACAACTTTTTATTTGTTAGTTCTTACACTTTTCCATCGTGTAAGTCCAGCATACATTTTCACCCTCGACTTTACGTTAGGGTGGTGGAGGCTCTTGGGTAGATTATTGCAATCCCTAACTTACGCTCACTACCTATGCGTTACGGACTATATTAGGTATTATAGCCCTCGGTATTATCCAATAAATTGGTGGACTTCACCGATACACCCCACTTTATTACCTAACTATTTCTAATTAGGATGGCGTTCATTATATAGCTTTAAAAATTCAACACATTTAAGATATTTCCTATTTAACCTTAAATTTTCTGAATCATTATATAGCATTTGTATAAATTTAATCTTCTCACTATTTTTACGAATAATCAAATTATAAAAATCATATTTATACTTTTCTTTTCTATTATCTAACCTTACATAACTTTCAATCCCATGAATTCTAAGAAAGTTTTGAAAAGCATGCATTGTACATTCATTCCCACAGATAGATATTATCCAATTACTTGGATTCACTTTTCCACAAAGATAAATTGAACCATCTCCATCAAAATAACCACGTAAATAATGCCACATGAGTTGATTATCTATAAAATAAGGTACATATATCCATGTTTTTCGCTGAACTATATTATATTTCTCTAGATCATTTACAATTTTATCACTATTAATCTGTAAAGATATATATTTATTCTTAATAATAGGTTTATACTCTGCTTCTGTATAGTAAAGAAAAGAGTCAATTATTTCCCGATCTTTTATATTAAATTGAAAGGATAACATCTTTAACTTATTTGGATTTTGTTGATAATAGACACATCCATCTGAAGCAATTATCCCTAGAAAATATGCTTTATCTTTTGTGTCTATATTGAAAAAATAATCCTCATTTATATAGTATCTCCTACACGTCTTTCCACTTAAATTATTGATTCTCCATGTTTTAGTAATAAGTGATTTAGAAACTCCTAACTCTTTACTTATAGTAATTGCCTTTTTTAAATGATAACTTTCTAAAACATAGTTTACTTCTTCTTTCGTTAAAGAGTTTCTATATTCATTCCTAAACCCAATAGATTTAGCATATTTGAGAATCGTTTTCTTACTAACTCTATAATGCTCTGCCATCAATGTTGATGATTTTAACTGATTATACAATTTAATAAATTCCTCTTTATCTTGTGGTTTCCATGAAATATCTTTCTTTAAAGTATTTCTATAATTTATCTTTTGAGCATAAGAATATATTTTTCGAACACTAACCCCATAATATTCTGACATATTTTTACCAGATTTTAATTTTTGGTAATTAGCAATAAATTCATTCTTATCTGGATTAAATTCATAGTTCTGCATGTATAATCTCCTATCAATCTATATAATAATTGATAAATAAAATCAATTACATTAAGCAAGTCTAAGTTAAAAACTTAAAACACGCTAACATAATCTGACCATATAAGTCAAAATTTTTTCTACTTCATTATATGGTTATAATGAGATTATACTGTGTTAGTTATATAAATTTTATTCACCACATCTTTGGCCGATTCCTTTTGATCCTGTTGAGCCACGCTCTTTAATAATTGCGACATAATCACTTGAAAATGCTGATGCAATTCCTGTTGGAACTAACACCGTCTCATGAGGTTCAACCTTCATGTAATCCTCTTCAAAACAAGCATAAATATCAAATGCTCCATCTTCAACACGTTTTGATGGAATAATTGCTTCCGGTTTTACCTTCGCAAAATAAATCAACTGACTCATTCTTAAACTCCTTCTCTTACCTTGCATTATATGAATAGGAATCACTAAACTCTCAATCTTGAATTAAGCTACTTACCATATAAACCTGCTTCTATTAATAATTTTCTAATAGACATACTTGCCCTTCTTGTAACGACTTTTGGATATCAATAATTCGCTGATTACTGCTTCCTCTAAATCGTAGTTTTAAATTTTTTAAATTTTCAACAAATGGACCATCCACTAATACATCACGATGCATTAAAATGGCACGCGTCTTTGGATGTGCCATAATCTCTTCAAACGTATATCCTGAATAAATCCAGATATTTTGCTTCGTCTCTTGCTTAATTCGCTGCACTAAATTAAGTAAATCATTATCTCGAACTTGATCCATTGGTTCGCCACCAAGGATTGTTACGCCATGTACATTAGGATTCGTCAGGTGGTTTATAAATTGATCCTCTACCTCTTTAGTCCACGGATGACCGTACCTAAAATGTTTATAATCTTGATTAAAACAACCTTCACAACAATGGGTACATCCAGATACAAATAAACTTGAACGAATACCAGTTCCATTAGCAGTATCAAATTTTCGAATTTGTGCATAATACATCAAAATCACCACATTTCCTGTTCTTAACTACTATAAGTTTATCATATCTGTGACATACTTACCTAACGATAAGCTAAGGAAAACAGAGCCAAATTGGCTCTGTTTTCTTATCTGTATCACAAATAGAAGCCATCATTACAGTAGAAATGAAACTCCTACTCATAATATACTCATTTTCATCAGCTATATACAAATAGATATCTAATTTATACTAGCCTTTTAGCTTATAAATGAAGTACACGACTCTTAATTTCCGCTGTTTTCCCTTTATTCCAGAAATTGTCTCCTAAATACCCACACGTGCGGCGAATAACATTCATCTTCGCCTGATCTTTATTATGACAGTTTGGACATTCCCATGTTAAATCATCATTGATAATAATTTCACCCTCAAAGTGACAAACATGACAACAATCCGACTTCGTATTAAACTCAGCATATTGAATATTATGATAAATATAATTCACTAACTGCTTTAATGCTTCTAAGTTATGCGACATATTTGGGATTTCAATATATGAAATACATCCTCCTGTTGAAATTGGCTGGAACTGAGATTCAAACTGTAATTTCGAGAATGCATCAATTTCCTCACGAACATCGACGTGATAAGAATTCGTATAGTATCCTTTATCCGTCACGTCCTTAATTTCACCGAATTTCTGTAAATCAATCTTCGCAAAACGATAACATAAAGATTCAGCTGGACTTCCATATAAACCAAATCCAATTCCCGTTTGTTGTTTCCATAATTTTGTCGCTTCCTCTAGACGTTTCATCACTTTTAGAGCGAATGCTTCTCCATCAGGATGCACGTGTGACACTCCTGTCATCAGTTTTGTTACTTCGTATAATCCAATATATCCTAATGAAATGGTTGAATATCCATCCATAAGCAGGGGATCAATGACCGCACCTTGTGGTAAACGGGCAATGGCACCGTACTGCCAATGAATTGGAGACTCATCCGATAACGTTCCTTTTAACGCATTGTGACGGCACATTAACGCCTCATAACATAAATCTAAACGGTTATCAAGCAAGTTCCAGAACCTGTCCTCGTCCCCAGCTGCAACAATTCCAATCTGAGGTAAATTTAAGCTCACAACCCCTTGATTAAAGCGTCCTTCAAACTTATACTCTCCATTCTCATCTTTCCATGGAGATAAGAAACTACGACACAAGTGAGGTGTACATTTCTATACTGGTTACCCACTCTGACTATATCTTCGCTCAGGACTCCCACATCCATCATCGCGCCTTGCACTTCCAATGGGTGCATCTCCCACTGTACTCTACTCACTTACTCACCCTCAAAGAGAGCTACGCTTTCGATAGTCGATTGACTTTCCATTCAAAAATGAATGGCTTAGCACTGGATTACCATATGTTACAACACTTAGGCTTCCCAGTTAGCACATCCTTAAACAGTCATTTCCTACTGTTCCATTAAAAATGTAGAATGCACACCTGTTACGCACATAACAGTTCACAAGGTTTTACATGAGCCGTTCCTTGACCCATTGGGCTAAACACATTTCCTTCGTAAATTTTTCTCATCTCTTTAGCAGAAATATAATCTGGATATAAACGTTTCGAACTACACTCAACCGCTAATTCCGTAATGTAATCATACTTCCCACCTTCTAAGCAGTTATGTTCATGAAGAACATAAACTAACTTAGGGAACGTTGGCGTCGCATAAATTCCTTTTTCATTTTTAATTCCTTGAATACGTTGCTTCAAGATCTCTTCAATAATTAAAGCAACCTCTTCAGCATATTCATCAGTTTCATCTAAATTTAAAAATAATGTAACAAATGGGCTTTGCATTCCCTACTCCCTTATTTCTAAGGGGACTGACTATCTCTTCATCCGTTCTGGATGGGTGGCGCTTCGGAAAAAGGAGTTTCACCTCTAACCTACTCCCTAACGGGATAGTCGATACACCTTCCTTAAATTATAATCAATCTAGCTTCAAGCTCTTACCTTTCTATCAAATCTTCTAGCATCAATAAACTCAAAAATTGAGTTTTGACCACTAGTTACAGCTTGTATAAAAATCTAAGCGTCACTTTTAGCTTTTTAAGGCTTGGCACGATATTGACATATTACTCTATAATTTTAAAATTAACACCATTATATCTACACTCTGTTTTATTTTTTAGGCATCTACATAGGTTTCCATTATATTTACCATTTTTTGAAGTAGCTACTTCAGCATCTCTTAATGATGAATATATTTGACCTGTATCCACATTCATAATTTTTCTTTTTTTTATTTTAGATTTATTTTTAGGATCTACTATATTTTGATTTTCATCTATCCATCTAAATACTAAACCACCCGTGCTGCCTCTATTTCCTCGACAAACTGCACATATATGAGAAACATTCAACTTTAATATCTTAGCAACTTCCATAGCACATGAATATTTTTCTCCTGTGGTTATACATATCAATGGTTTTGAGCTAGCACTTAGTTCTCCAGTTTTTCCAAAAGAATGATTTAAAGCCCCCATTTGTGCTCTACCTATTTTTTCTTTTGTCTGTGCTGAGTGAGAACCAATAGAATCTCCTCCACCTTTTAAATTGTAACCCCAGCCACCTTCAACTAGCGAATTAAATTTCTTAATGTAAAATAATTCTTTTTGATTTAATTCATCTAGAGAGTCTGCCGTATCAATCAACTCTGTTGTGAAGTTTTCCCATCCATACTTTTTAATCGCACGAGCCAATGGAAAGTTTTCTGTATGCTTAAAATTTGGAGAGTTCTTATGGGCTATAAATCTTTTATTTAAATCCCTAGTAGTTTGACCTATATAAACTTTTTCATTTATTATATTCGTAATTTTATAGATATACACGGGTATTTACCTCTAATCAAAAATTATAGGGTAACTTAGCGTTCATCGTTAGCATTTCCAATTACTCAATCTAGCTTCAAGTCGCAACTCGTCTATAAAATCTCTTTTCTCCACATTTCTCACTTAATGTGAAAGAATCAAAAGTTCAATTTTTACGCCGAACTAACCAGAATCTTAGATTCTGATTGGAAACACACCCTACATTTGTAGGTTCACCACCTGTTCACTTAATTATTCCTAATTAAGGCGACCAACATTAACCGTTTGTTGTCATTAATGTATTAATTTGGTATTGAATCGTTTGAACACCTGATGCTAATTCTTTCGCCATTAATGCTTCGACTGTTTGTGAAAGTTCAGCCTTTGAAGAAATAACATCTTCTAACATCGCCACATACTTATCACGGCTTCGTCTTAAATATTTTCCAAGATGGCGGATATCGATTGATTGTCCTCCGTACTGACTACTAGCTACCTGCGCGATAATTTGCGTCATAACCGTACAAGCGACTTGAAAACTTTTTGGACTTTCAATCATTCGCTTATTAATAACCGTTCCGTTATCTAGCATATCTTTAATGTCAATCAAGCAGCAGTTGAAGATCGATTGCATGAAATATAGGAATAGGTAAGGCTTTGAAGTTATCTCTACCTTTTCCCCTCCTCCACACCGTACGTGAGACTTTCGTACTCATACGGCGTTCCATCAATAAGATTTATTGGGTCATAGCAGTAACCCTAATTTGATTTAAATGTAACTTTTTACGAAGTTCATTAGTATACGATTTATTAATCTTTCCACCAAAGTTTTTAATCAAACCAATATATTTCATGATTGTTTCATCAGTTTTTGCATGCAATAGTTTATGTGCTAAAGGATTTATAAGAACTAAATTTTGATAATGGTCTTCACCACCATCTTTCTTTGCTACTTTGTGATGTATCTCAAAACCTTCTGAAAGTGGTAGATTTGTTACAGGGCAATTACCATACTGACTTGTGTAGAGACTCAAGGCATGAACTGAAACTAAAGAGTTCACCCATTGGGAGTTACAATAGTTTTCAATTAATCTTCTGCCAGCAGAGTTATCCCATTTTAGTTCCTTATACCAGTAGTTGACTAAATCATCCCTTATGTATGGACTAATATTAGGATTTCTTTGAGCCAGTCTCTTCTGTTTAATTGCCCAGATTGGACATAAAGCAATACCCTCGACAGATATGAATGTCTTTCCATTATATTCAGAATATTTCCTATTAATTAGTTCACTACGTTTCTTAGCTTCCTTAAGTGAAATCTTTTTAAGTTTCCCATGGTAGGTTGCTAATCTCTTAAGTTTACCAAAAATTCTATAATGGACTTCACCCATGTCTTTTGATGGATAAGTGCTGAGTTGGCAATAATTTTGCCATCCCATGATTGTCGTGTTAATCCGCTTCATTATCTGAGGCTTATTCGCCCCTTGTTTAAGCAGACTGTTCAGTAGTGTTCTGTACTTCTCTACCATTTCATCCAATTTATCTCTACTTACTCTTACTTGCAGGATACATCGACTTTTATTTCCTTTATTTTTAACATTAGTACGTCTTTTCTTGTACTTCTGTTTGGTATCTATTGCCTTAAGTTCAAATCCAAGGAATTTACTTTTCATTTTCCTAAGATTTATGATTTTTGATTTGGTTTCACTTATTTCTAAGTGAAGCCTCTTCTCAATAAACTGTTTAACACCATGAAACCATTTGATTGCTTCTTTATAATTTGATGTGAAAATTTTAAAATCATCTGCATATCGAACAATAAATCCTGTTTTCAAGGTTTTCCATTTTCGAATGTACTTTGAGTTTCCTTTGGTCTTCTTACCTGGGATGTAATTCGGATTAGGACTTTTGTTCTTATACTGTAGTTCTTTGTAGAACTCATCTTTCGTCTTATTACTGTGGCAGTGAGATTGAAAATCTTCCCATTGTTTAGCTACCCAATGGTCTAATTCATTCAGAACAATGTTGCTTAGTAAAGGCGATAGAACTCCACCTTGAGGTGTCCCTTTTGTTGGGATAACTCCATCTACAGGGGATTTTATTATCTTCTTGACTAACATAAGTACTTGTTTATCTCTGATACCTAAGTTCCACATTTGTTTGATTAGTCTATTATGATGCACATTATCAAAGAAACCTTTGATGTCTATGTCAACACAGTACGTGCATCGAGCATTCACAACTAAGTGGTGACACCTTGCGATGGCTTCTCCTACGCCTCTGGTAGGTCTAAACCCATAACTATGTTTATAGAACTTTCCTTCACAGTAAGGCTCTAAGACTTGTTTAATCATTTGTTGGACTAGCTTGTCAATTGCATTAGGAATTCCTAATGGACGAAGTTTACCATTGCTCTTGGGAATGTATACCCTTCTTACCCCCGAACTCTTGTAGTCATCAATAAGTTCACATACTTTATGATGTAGTTCATCTATTGAATTAGATTTAAGCATTTGGGAGAAAGTAATTCCATCGATACCCGCAGTATCAGCACCTTTATTGGCTTTGATACATCTTATAGCTATAAGCATATTGCGTTTATCTTTGATTATTGGAATTAAGTTCTTAACATTAATGTTATTCGTGCTTTTATGGTATAAATCTTCGTATACCTCTGACATGCCATAGTAATCAGCCGATTTAAAGAACTGTATCCTCGTTGTTTGAGCATATTCGGGCTTCATTTTGGTTCCGCCCCTCTTTTTCGTAACTGATTTATGACTCAATTCTGCTATTTTTTGCTTATCTTATTGACTTGGGGCCTTCGCTCCACTACTTATTATCATAGTTTCGTCGCTACTACACCCCTACTGCCACTTCTTCAAAGAGAATTTCAACCGGAGTCTTATATCTCACCATCACCTCTAACAAAGGCTATATAGATGTAAGAAGCTTCAAACGTTCCACATTACTTAGCTTAATGATTGATTTAGGTGCTTCCTATTGCCCTGCAAGCTTGATACCCGCCATAAGGGTATATGGAGTTTCGCCAAGACTAAGAACTACTAATCCACACTTACTACCCATTGCTTTCACAAAGAGTATGTATACCTTTCGATATACCCGACATTAAGGACAGTACATTCGGAAGTTCGTCAGACTAAATATTATGTTCATATTTTATGTCATTCTCACCATGTCAATCGCCACCCGTGCTATGCCTACATAGTCACCTCTGACTTATTTTTCCTCACCATTACGTGTTAGGGTAGGTTTCACTCGTCTTTACCCGGCTTCACACACTCTCATTTGTTAGCTAAGAGTGCATGCGGGAGGTCTCAGTGTACCCCTTCGAGCTTTATTGGCGCTCTCATTTGAGTTATCAGTAATGTAGTTAGAGTAATTTATTTACTCCTTCAAATCCCATCAAGTAGTTAGGCTACTTGAGTTTCTTGAAAACGTTTCACACAATCCATATCATGAAAGTGTAAGACTCCCTCATCATGAGCCTGCACGATACGTGCCGGCAACTTCTTACGTCGCGTAATATCCTTTGACACTTCTCCCGCGATTAAATCACGCTGAGTAGAAGCCATCATTGGATTCTTATTCGAGTTTTCATTCATGACCTCTTCATTACTTAAATCAATCAAACTTAAAATACTATCATCTGTTGTATTCGTTTCACGCTTAAACTGTTGAATCGCACGATATCCTTCATAGGCTTTCGCTGTCAACTCATGACCATTCTCAATTAACTTTAAATACACATACGTTTCAATTTGAAAAATGGTTGGCGTTGTTTGTAAATGTTCAAATGTTAAATTGATCTCATGGGCAATCTTCTTTGCGATTTCCTTATCAATTACTCCACTTCCATATTTCATTGCTTTCAATATGGCCTGATAAATCTTCGACTCATCAAAGGCTACATGAGTTCCATCACGTTTAATCACTTCTCGCACAGTAAACACCCCTTTACACATAAAAATCTCCATCTTTTGAACGTCTCATTTTAGCGAAAAAGGACAAAAGATGAAGATTTAATATAACCATCTTACTAAAAAAAAACGTAAGATTCAAGCAAAGTATTCATGTAAATTTTGAGCATTATTTTCATTATTTTTGAAAACATTTACTACTTTACTTTTTTTGTTTTTATGTTATTCAAAGCATTTAAGACAAAGAAAAACAATATTATTTTATGTTTGTCTTTTAATGTTTATTCAATTATTTTTTTAATCCCTTGATGGGTAAAATAAGTGCAATTGCAATAAAAATTACGCCAACAATAGCCAGTCCTTCATATCCCATTTTAAACACTGATGGATATTTGTCTGACACATGAAATAGTGTTAATTTACCTAAATTAAGCACCTCAAAAAATCCTTTATCAGCTAACCATCCATAGCTCATTGAAAATAAAAAGGCACCAACTAATCCACCTAAAACCGCACTAATAGCTTTTTTAAATCCGCCTGTCATCGCACCAGCGACACATGTTCCAGGACAAGTCCCAACTCCTCCAAATCCTAAACCAAAAATTAATCCACCGATAACAACACCTAAGTGTGTTGGTTTTACATTTAAATGCGCAGGATCAAACCATCCAATCGTATAAAATAACGCAACTAAAACACTCGCCAATCCAATCGCAAATAAAATAATTTTCATTAACGTTAAATTACGTAAACTTAACATCGATAATAAATTATCCATATTAGCAGCTCCTACTTTATAAAGGGCAAATCCAAAAAATCCACCTAATAAAATAGCTAATACAATCATCATTTACATTCCCACCTTTCTTGAACGAATCTTAGTTATAATTAAAGCGGTTGGAATCGCAACTATGAAAACCGACGCCGCAAACACATAGCCGCTCACACTACTTTGCATCATTCCACTCATCATATGACCACTTGTACATCCACCAGCCATACGGGCTCCAAATAACAATAAAATTCCTCCAATAAACGGTAACACATACGTACGCCATACTGATGATTTAATAGTACAAGTTGTATTCTCACGACGTGATTCACGGCGCTTAGAATCTAAAGCATAGCCAATCATCCCACCAACCGGAATCGCTAACACAAATACAAAATTATAATTCCATGGATGTTCAATTTCTTCAGCAATCTTCCCATCATCTTTTTGATAATATGCATTCTGTTCTAAAGCATCTTTATCAATTACCGTATGAATAATCCCACTTAATACACTAAATTGCGTTGAAACGCCAACTGGCTTCACTAACCAAACTGCTATAAAAAATGATAACGATAAAAGAATTGCACTCTTCACCCAATTTGGTAACTTCATGATTCATTCACTCCTTTTTTTGTAACTTATAGTACTAGTATATATAAAATAAAAAAACCATTCCGTGACAAAGTCACACAATGGTTAATGCCATCTATTTTTTGATTAAAATTTTTCCACGCTCTAACTTAACCTTTCCTTTTCGCTCAAGCGATTTAAGTGTGCGACTAACCACTTCACGGGTTGAACCAATATCAAAGGCAATTTGTTCATGCGTGCGATATAACAATCCACCACGACTATGCTCTTGTAAATAATCAATCACACGCTGCTCAATACTATTAAACGTCACATTTTCAACCACTTGTATCACACTTAAAAACTTCTCATATAAATTCTTAAAGACAAACTGTAAATACACTGGATGATTCATTAAATACTTTTCAAATAACAAAATCGGTAAAATAACAAGTTCACTATCTTCTTCTACACGGACATAAGCGTGTGTATTACTTTGTGCTAATGCACAAATCACGGTCATAAAACAACTATCACCTTTTCTTAAACGATATAATGTGACTTCACGTCCTTCATCATTTAAGCGATACACACGTAATACGCCACTTTTAATAAATGAAAATCCCCAGCATGCTTCCTCACCATTAATTAATAATTCCCCTGCTTGAACCTTTTTTTGTACTAAATTCCGTTCAATAATTGCTAATGCCTCTTCATCTAACATCTTTAAAAATGGATAATCACTCATTAATCCGTCTAACATGCATCCTCCTCCTTATAAAAAAGGGAGTTTCAAATGAAACACCCCATTAATTATATGCGCTTTGTTACCATACCAATCACACTAAAAATAAGAAAAGCAACTGCATTCACTAATACGACACTAGCCCCAGCAGGCGTTGAATATAAGAATGAAACGGTCATCCCTATAAAGAAACAAGCGACCGAAATAATTCCTGATGAAATAATAACACTCTTAAAACTATTAAACACTCGCATAGAGGTTAAGGCTGGGAAAATAATTAAGCTTGAAATTAACATCGTTCCCATAATACGCATCCCAAGAACAATCGTGATTGCTGTTAAGAATGCGATTAACATATTATAAAGCTCCACCTTTACACCTGTGGCCTTTGCAAAATTCTCATCAAATGTGGTCGCAAAAATACGATCATAAAAAATAACGAACAAAATAAATACAAGAACTGATAACACAATACTAATTTTCACATCACTTTGTGTCATTGCTAAAACACTACCAAACATGTAGCTATTAATATCTGCATTTAATCCACTCGTTAGTGACGTCACCGTTACCCCAATCGCAATCGAAGTACTTGAAATTAATCCAATCGCAGCATCACCTTTAATCTTACTATTTTGTGAAATTCGCAATAAGAAAAATGCTGCAATCACAACAACTGGTACTGCAATTTTTAACGGTGCTAAGTTCATGGCCATTGCAATTGATAGTGCCCCGAATCCGACGTGAGATAATCCATCTCCAATCATCGAATAACGCTTCAATACTAAGCTTACGCCCAGTAAAGCTGCACATAGTGATACCGCACTTCCAACCACAATCGCACGCACCATAAAACTATACGAAAACATCTCTTGCCAAATACTAAACATGCTTTACCTCTCCCATATGATGGCACGAATTCGTAAAGCATAAATACTCCTCTGGCGTTCCATAAAATACAACTTCTTTATTCAATCTCAAGATCTTCGTTGCATGTTCTAAACCACTATTCATATCATGCGTTACCATAATAATACTCATACCATATTCTTTATTTAACTCTTCAATGATTTGATAAAGGTTAGCAGTCGTCACTGGATCTAAACCTGTGACCGGTTCATCTAACAATAAAATTTTCTCTGACGCACATAGTGCGCGTGCAATTAAAACACGTTGCTGCTGTCCACCCGATAAATCACGATAACATTTCTTTTTCAAATGTTCAATTTTCAATTTTTTAAGATTTTCAAGGGCACGTTTTTTTTCTTCGGCAGAATAAAACGGGCGCCACCCTCGTTTATTTAAGCATCCTGATAATACGACTTCATACACAGAAGCAGGAAAGTCTTTCTGCACCACCGTTTGTTGTGGCAGATAACCAATATCATGACTTTTTAAGTGAGATCCGTATTGAATATTACCTGACTTTGGCGTTACTAATCCAAGAATTGACTTCATTAATGTACTTTTCCCAGAACCATTATCCCCAATGATACATAAATAATCGCCATCTTCTAATTCAAAATTAACATCTTTTAATGCTACTTGATTATCGTATTGAACATTTAAATCTTTACAAGATAAAATCGCCATATTAATCCAATCCTACTTTTAAATTTTCCACATTCTGTTTCATTAATGATAAATAAGTGACACCATTATTAAAATCTTCTTTAGAAACATTGTGGCATGAATGTAATAATAACATTTTTGCTCCCGTTTCGTCACTAATCATTTGCGAAATTTTTGGGTCTACTAATTCTTCATAATAAATAACGGGAATCTTTTGTTCTTTAATCTCTTTAATCATTTGTGCAACTAAAGCAGCACTCGGTTCAGCTTCAAATGGCGCCGATACATAATGAATTCCATATTGATTCGTTAAATACTGCATCGCAAAGCGTCCACCATGATAAATCGTATCACGCTTCGCATTCGCCACCACATCTTCAAGCTCATGATCTAACTCTTCTAATTCAGCTAAATAAGCATTAGCATTGTCTTTATAGTAGTCTGCATTCTCTGGATCAACTTCACATAAGGCCTCCAAAATATTATTCACCATAATCATCGCGTTTTTTGGACTTGTCCAAATGTGTGGATCATAAGTATGATTATGCCCATCCCCTTCAGAATGATCATGTCCCGCTTCTACTTCTGCATCATGGTTATGATTTTCATCTTCATGGTCGTGATTATCTTCAACTGTACTATTTGGAGCTAATAATGGAACATTTTTTGAAACATCTAAAACATAAACTTCGTTACTATCAACACTCTCAATAATACTATGAGCCCATTGCTCCATTGATTCTCCCGTATAAATAAATAAATCTGCTTTATTAATCTTAATAATATCAGCTGGTGTCGGCTCATATGAGTGTGATTCCATTCCAGCTGGTAATAATAATGTGACATCGACCTTATCGCCACCGATTACACGTGCAAAATCATATTGTGGAAATAATGTTGTGACAATTTGTAATTTATCTGATACTGAACCCGTTTTTGAATCAGTATCACATCCAACCAACAAGACAACAAAACTCATTAAAGCAAAGACTAATCCTTTAAACTTTTTCATAAAAAAACTCCTCCTAAAAAAGTACTCTTACTTATGTTATGTCTATTGTAGCACAGTTTCATACAAATGATAATAGTTATCAGTTGAGTTGAATATATGTGCAAGTACTCATATAAGACGGTTATAAGGTAGGTTATCCCCCTGCCAGCTGAGGATGGCTAAGAGCTTTGCTACTTAGCTTAGGGTACCCATTCCCTACTAGTGGAGGAGACATTTATCGGAGATAAATGGTAGGGGACCCCCATTCATTTCCCCCTCTTGTCTGATACTTAGTGTTTGAAAAGAAAGGAAATAAAAAAGTACTTGTAAAAAACAAGTACTTTAAGTTTTCTTAATAAACGTATGACGGCATTTTGGACATGTAATTTCAATTTTTCCTTTTTTACGAGGAACGCGTAATTGTTGTCCACATTCTTTACATTTGAAATATTTATATTGACGCTTTGCTTTGAATGCACGATATTGGTTGATCCATTTAGATTGAATAGGATACCAGTATTTTAAGAATAAAATATTTTCTTGATGACGCTTTAGTTTATTTTTAGATAGTGCTCGATAGTAACAAAGAACAAGTGGAACTAAAGCGAGCCAAGCAAAGAATCCCCATCCAAATAACTTTCCAACCAAAAAGAGAAGAATTGAAACGATCAGTAAAGCCAATGATAAATGATCAACGCCTGTTCGATCTTCCATAAATTTTTTAAACCATTCCAATACGAACACCTCTTTTCTTTACTATTATTATACACTAATTACTAATGAGATAGAATGAAAAAAAATCCCTCTAGAAGATAGAGGAATTTTTTTCATTATTTTAAACTTTCACCATTTGTAGCAATGACTTCTTTATACCAGTAGAATGATTTCTTTTTATAACGTTCTAACGTTCCTGTTCCATCATCATGACGATCGACATAAATGTATCCGTAACGTTTTTTAAGTTCAGCTGTTGAAGCACTAACTAAGTCAATACATCCCCAAGAGGTGTATCCCATGACTTCAACCCCATCTTCAATTGCTTCCCAAACTTGTACTAAGTGGTCATTTAAGTAATTAATACGATAGTCATCGATAACTGTTTTGTTTCCATCTTCATCTTCAACTAATTCATCAACAGCACCTAATCCATTTTCAACGATGAATAATGGTTTTTGATAACGATCCCAGAATTGATTTAAAACATAACGTAATCCTTGTGGATCGATTTGCCATCCCCATTCAGAAGCTTTTAATGTTGGATTTGGTACCCCACCCATAATATTTCCTTTACCGGCTACTTTCTGAGCTGGATTAGCCGTTTCACAAATACTCATGTAATAGCTAAATGAGATGAAATCTACCGTATGTTTTAAGATTTCCTCATCCCCCTCAGCAAATTGAATTTCAATATGGTTATCACGGAAATAACGTTTCATGTATCCTGGGTAGACTCCACGTACATGCACATCTGAGAAGAAATAATTCATATGTTCAGCTTTCATGACAGCAATGACATCATCTGGATTTGGTGTTAATGGATACGTTGGCATACTTAAGACCATACATCCAATTTTGAAATCAGGATTGATTTCATGCCCAATTTTAACCGCTAAGGCGCTTGCCACTAATTCATGGTGAACGGCTTGATATAAATCTTGTTTGGATAGTTTTTCTTTATCCGTATAAATTCCGCCACTTAAAAATGGTGCATGTAAAACGGAATTGATTTCATTAAACGTTAACCAATATTTAACTTTATCTTTATAACGTGTAAAAATCGTGCGCACATAATTCTCATAAAACTTAATTAAGTCACGACTCACCCATCCATCATATTTTTTAGATAAGTTTAATGGTGTTTCGTAGTGAGAAATCGTGACTAATGGTTCAATCCCGTATTTCGCTAATTCATCAAATACGTTGTCATAAAATTGTAATCCCGCTTCATTTGGTGCCTGATCATCTCCATTAGGAAAGATTCTTGACCATGCAATAGATAAACGGAAAACTTTAAATCCCATTTCAGCAAACAATTTAATATCTTCTTTATAACGATGATAAAAGTCGATCCCCACTAATTTCATATTATCTTCTGTTGGAACATCTGTGATTGGTCCCTTAATTCCTTTTGGTGCAACGTCTTGTGTTGAAAGTCCTTTTCCATCTTCATTATAGGCTCCCTCAAATTGATTAGCAGCCGTTGCCCCTCCCCATAAGAAGCCATCTGGAAAACGTTTGGTCATGTTTAACACTCCTTTAATTCTGTCATGACTTACTTATATCATACCAAAAATAGCAACTCAATCCTTGAGATGATTTCCGGTTGAATGTCTCAGAAAATATTAAAAAATCGTTGGTTTTCTTGAAACAGTGTTACAGTTTTTGAGGCTCTTTATAAAACTGATGATATTCATTAATTTCCTCATACATTTCATTTTGCTTCACACTATTTTCAAAGTTGCGTGAAAATAAAATAGCAAATAATAAATCAAATAAATATTGAACCGATGTTTGAAAGAGGATTGTTCCCATATCAGTAAAACGATGGACATTATAGAGGTATAAATGTTCCGTACTGATTTTGGCTAATGAAGAATGACGAGATTCTGTTAAGACAAGTAAGGGGATCTTTTTCTCACATAATATGGTTGCGATTCGATATAACATCGGGTTTTCTCCTGTACGAGAAATAATAATCGCAACATGTCCTTCTACTGAAGCAAAAGCTTGCATGAACTGTGCATTAGAACTATCATGAATAATCGCCTGTTTTCCTGCATATAAAAAATGAGAGCAAGCATTTTTAGCTAAATGCAAATTATTATCAAAGGCATAAAAATCAA
Source organism: Turicibacter sp. H121 (assembly GCF_001543345.1). Classification (NCBI taxonomy): domain Bacteria; kingdom Bacillati; phylum Bacillota; class Erysipelotrichia; order Erysipelotrichales; family Turicibacteraceae; genus Turicibacter; species Turicibacter sp. H121. Next base: position 763,213 of record NZ_CP013476.1, read on the forward strand.
TACACGTTGCTTGATTTAAAAGCTCTGACACACGATTTAATTGGTCTAAATCAATTCCCTTTTTTGTCTGTTCAATCGCTGTGATTTCTAAGGCTGCCACTTTATTAACAATACGATGAAGTGAATCTTCACTTGTAATAGGATTCGTTCGATTAATTTGATCCATCCTCGGTGTTTGATTCACTTCTTGTAAATACTTAATTTTAAATTCAGAATATCCACTAAACCCAAGTTTTTGGCAAATACGCACGACGGTTGCGGGAGAGGTATAGGTTAATTCTGCTAGTTGCCGAGATGAGATTTTTTCGAGTTCTTCTGGATACGTTAAGATGTAATTAACAATGCCTTGTTCCGTTGAGGTTAATTTATTCATCTGTTTTAATTCGTTTAATTCATTAATGATTTTCATGATTTCACCCACTTTTCTTATGTCTTATTTTATCGTAAGAAAGTTCGTTCTGACAACGCTATCGGAGCGATATCTGTTTACGGGTTATGGGGATTTTGCTATAATATGTTTCATTATCTGGTATATTTTTTATTAAAAAGGAGAGAAATACGAGTGAAGAAGGCACTAAGGATTCTTTTAGGACGTATTGGTTTCTGTGGACTTTTAATCGCGCTTCAAGCTATTATTTTAATTGTGGTGATTTTAAGATTCCAACAATACTTTGTTTATTTTTATGCTTTATGTATTTTATTGAGTGTGCTTGTTGTCATGGCGATTGTGAATAGTCGATTGAATCCAGCTTATAAGATTGGTTGGATTATTGCCATTATGGCCTTTCCAATCTTCGGGGGATTATTTTATTTATTATTTGGTAGTGATCAAACGAGACAAAAGTTTTTAAATGAAATGCTACCCATTCATAAAAAAATGAAACGTCATTTAACTCAAGATCCTCAAATTATGACTGAGATTGAATCGATCGATAAACGAGCAGCCAATCAATCACATTATATTACGAATTATGCACTGTGTCCGATTTATCAACAGACAAGTAGTGAGTATTTGAATTTAGGAGAGCGCAAGTTTGAACGTTTAATTGAAGAATTAAAGAAAGCCAAGCATTATATTTTCTTGGAATATTTTATTATTGAAGAAGGTCAAATGTGGGATACCATTTTAGAGATTTTAAAAGAGAAAGCTGCTGAAGGTGTGGATGTTCGCGTCATCTACGATGACTTCGGTTGCTTATTCTTATTACCTACTGGATATGATAAAAAGTTAGAAGCGATGGGAATTAAATGTTGTGTGTTTAATCCATTTATTCCACTTTTAACGTTGCGTATGAATAATCGTGATCATCGTAAAATTTGTGTCATTGATGGACATACTGCGTTTACAGGTGGCATTAATTTAGCAGATGAATACATTAATGCGATTGATAAACATGGGCATTGGAAAGATACAGCTTTAATTATTAAAGGGGAAGCTGTTTGGAGCTTTACCGTTATGTTCTTAACGATGTGGGATTATTTACGTAAAACTAACGAAGATTACGAGGCTTACCGTCCGCATGTCCATCATTCTGAACCATTTGAGGGTGACGGATTCGTGCAACCTTATACGGATTGTCCCCTTGATAATGAGTCAGTTGGTGAAAATGTTTATTTAAACTTAATTAATAACGCAAAAGAGTATGTCTATATTAATACCCCTTATTTAATTTTAGATCATGAAATGATTACAGCACTTTCTCAGGCAGCTAAACGTGGCGTAGATGTTCGGATTTTAACGCCGCATCATGGTGATAAGTGGTATGTTCACGGTGTCACTCGTGCGAACTACTGGGCTTTAATTGACGATGGGGTTAAAATTTATGAATACACGCCTGGATTCGTTCATGCAAAAACATTTGTGGTCGATGATGAATATGCGGTTGTTGGGACAATTAACTTAGATTACCGTAGTTTATATCTACATTACGAATGTGCGGCATGGCTCTATAAAACGAAGAGTGTGTTAGACGTGCGTGACGACTATCTTGAAACATTAAAAGTTTCTCAGAAAATAACGTCTGCTGATTTTAATACGATTCCTTGGTATAGAAAAATCATGTTTGCCTTTTTACGTATCTTTGCACCATTAATGTAGGAAAAGAGGTTACCTTAAAATAATTAGAATCATTTAAAATAGTTACAATTAGAATAACAAAAGGGCTCTTGAGTTAACGAAAACTTTTTAGAAATGGGCGGAATTATCCATAATGGGTGTGCTTACACACCCATCATCCCATATAATTAGTTTTCTAAACATTTGAGCCCTTTTTAAATCCTCATTCTAGGGAATGATGAATAGAGGTTAGTTCTACAACTTCATCCCCATTGGTGATTCACATATCTTTTTGAATGATAAAGCACGGTAATTTATAAAAAATAGAAGCTACTGTTAAATCAAGATGACGTAACATCCAATAAATAAGCTAAACTATTCTCTCGTGACCTCATCCATCCAATAAACCTATATTAAATTCAAGTAAATAAGTTTATCTATATATAAACAGATAAATATTCTACATCTCAAGTAGCAAATAAAAAAATACTGATATGTTTTACCTATCAAGGCAGCCTATAGTCCAATTAAAAATTTTCTCTGAAGAAAATTTATCTGGACTTATATATCTCAATCATTCGTTTATTTTTAAACTTTCTATACTGCCTGGTTTTAGCTTTATTTTTCTAATTATGTGATTAAGATTTTGGTAAGGAGAGTTATTCATCAACGGGACTCTCTCACTTTGAAACAGTCCCTTTCTTTTAGATATCACCTGTTATTTCTCTATTAAATATTCTAATATTTTAGAATATTCTTCTTTTAGTTTTTCATATGAAATGCGGCGATTAGCTGGACTTGAGGAAGGTAGCCCAATGGCAGGGAGATTTGTTTTTGGATAACAGTACTTCATGTAAAGATCGGTCGCTTTTTTCCCCGTTGTAAAGATAGCTTTAATATTTGCTTGTTGTAATAGGGCGGTCAAATCGTTTGGAATTGGATTTTTGATGCTCGCATCATCTGCTCCTTGAATCTCACAGCTTTGTAAAACGTCCCAAAGCGCTAGCTGGTGTCGATGTAAGAAGGTAATTTTCTCTTCAATGGTTGTTAATGATTCTTCATTAAAAATATCGGCTAATACTTTCCAAAATCGATTTTGAGGATGACCGTAATAGAAACCTACTTCTCGTGATTTTGGTGAAGGCATGGTTCCTAAAATTAAAACCTTTGAATTTTTATCATAAATTGGACTAAGCGTGTGCTCAACGACTTGCATACATCTGACCTCATTTCTTCTGATGAATCGTTATGCTATTCATTATAGCATGTTTTCGAATGGTCAAAAATTCGTCTAGAAAGAAGGCAATGATAACAAACGGAGCGATAACAAACCAAGTGGAGAAGTTCACTTCATAGAAATGGCGAATGAATGGTTGAACGTATTGGATGCCGATATAGGTTAAGACAGTCCAGCAGATTGAAAATTGAAGGCAGATGAGTCCTTGGAAATTAAATTTGAGGTGATGATAATCCCAATAATCCTTATTAAAAACGTGGCGCGTTAAAAGCCCTGATAAATATTCGACTGTCGTTGGTACGATGGCACATGGAATTAATAAAAGTAATGCTGGTAACCGAAAAGTATCCTGTAAAAGAATTAAAATAGACATCGTAATAGCATACATCGGCTTAAATGGTCCATATAAGAATCCATCTTCTTGAAAATGCCCCGTTACAGCAAAACAATAAACTTCTTCAATGATCCAGCCAATCACACCATAAAGAAAAAAGTTAAACATAAAATACCATAGGTATGAAGTCATCGAGTCTCACTCCTTTTTTAATAGTTTGACTCGATCATTAGAAGTTATACTAAGGGAATGATGAACTGATTGGGTTTATCAAAGCAGGCGTATCTCTTCCCCCCGTTTAATGGCTATATAAGTCCAGATAAATTTTCTTCAGAGAAAATTTAAAAAATCCCTAGCAATGGTGGATTGTTTCGCAAGTGAAACTGCTAGGTGACCCATTCCCTAGTAATTGAGGATACATTTTCTTCGAAAATGCCAGGTGACCCCTGGACGATAGGCTGCCTTGATAGGTAAAACATATCAGTATTTCTTATTTGCTACTTGAGATGTAGAATACTTATCTGTTTATATATAGATTCTTCATTTCTAAATGGATGTGGTTTTTTTTCATTAGGAATGGGATGATTGTTGATCTTTAGTCGATTCATGCACCTGAGTATCCCCCTCCATTCAATAGACGGTCATTGCATCGATTAGCATAGGATGAGATGGCATCAAAAAAAGAGGAAGCGTTCAGTCATAACGCTTCCTCTTTTTCGTTATCATTGATGTCATTCAGTGTTGAGGCTAGCCTTCTATGTTGTGACTAACCCTTTTATTTCATTGGCTTCTTGTTTAGATTTAGCTTTAACCTTGATTTCTGTTTCAACGGGCATGTTTTCAAAGGCTGTTGAAATCATCAGCTTAATTCGATTGAGTTGGTTGACTTCACTAGCTCCTGGATCGTAATCAACGGCAACGATATTAGTGCCTGGATAAGCTCTCTTAAGCTCTTTAATGATTCCTTTTCCAGTGACGTGATTTGGTAAACAAGCAAAGGGTTGCATGCAAATAATATTTTTAACATTCATTTCGATGAGTTCAACCATTTCCCCGGTTAATAACCAACCTTCCCCTGTCCGATGTCCTAATGAGACAAATTGCTCAGCTCCTTTAGCTACATGATGAATCGTTTTAGGTGCTGTGAAGCGGGGGCTTTTTTCTAATGCCTCTTTCATTGGTTTACGATACCACTCAATCACTTGGATTAATGATTCTCCAATAATTTTTGACACTTTACTACCCAGCAGCAATTGCTGATCACTATGATAAGCACAGTATAATAAGAAATCAACCAGTCCTGGTACAACAACTTCCGCCCCTTCAGATTCAACAACACTCACTACATTATTATTCGCTGTTGGATGGAATTTAACAAGAATTTCACCAACCAGTCCAACCCGTGGTTTTCTCGTATTAAAAATCGGTAAGTCTTCAAAATCTTTCACAATTTTTTTCACATTGCTTCTAAATGTTCGATGACTTGCCTTTTTAAGAGCATGTTTACACGTTTGCTCCCATTTCTCATAAAGAGCATTGGCTGAGCCTTCCTCTACTTCATAAGGTCGTGTTCGATAGAGGACGGTCATCAATAAATCGCCATACATGAGAGCTTGCATCGCACGATTTAAAAGAGAATATGAAATCGTAAATCCTTCATTTTTTCAAAGCCTTGCGCACTTAATGAGATGACAGGAACTTGTTCTAAACCTGAATCTTGTAAGGCTTTTCTTAAAAAACCGATGTAATTTGTAGCACGACACCCTCCACCTGTCTGGGTAATGAGAAGTGCTGTTTTATTCACATCATAATGCCCTGATTTTAAGGCACTCATCATTTGTCCTACCACTAAAATGGCTGGATAGCACGCATCGTTATTTACATACTTCAACCCTTCATCAACAGCCCCATGATCGAGTGAAGGTAGCACCTCAATCTGATATCCCGAATAGCGGAACGCTTCTTGTAACATTCCAAAATGAATGGGTGACATCTGAGGGGCTAAAATCGTATAGGACTGTTTCATTTCTTTGGTGAATTCAACTGGACGATAAATATTATCAACAAGATGACGTTCAAAATGATTTTTCTCACGTTCTAACATCGTTGCTTTTAATGAGCGTAATCGAATACGCGCCGCTCCTAAATTACTTCCTTCATCAATCTTTAACGTCGTATAAATTTTGGACTGACGTGCTAAAATATCGTGAACTTGATCAGTGGTCACTGCATCGAGTCCACAACCAAATGAATTGAGTTGAACGAGTTCTAAGTCGTCTTGAAGAGCAACAAAGCTTGCGGCTTGATATAACCTTGTATGGTAGACCCATTGGTCAACGACACGAAGTGGTCGTTCGACCTCTCCTAAATGAGCAATCGAATCTTCGGTAAATACAACCATCCCTAAGGAGTTAATCATTTCAGGAATCCCGTGATTAATGTGAGGATCGATATGATAAGGGCGTCCTGCTAAAACAATTCCTTTTAAGTGATGCTCACGCATATATAAAAGTGTCTGTTCCCCATTTTCACGAATATCTTCTTTAAACCGCTCTAATTCTTTCCAAGCTTGATCAACGCTATCATAAAGCTCCGTCCATGAAATATCTAAGTCTTTAAAAATCTCGTAAAGACGTTTTGCTAATTTATCTTTTTGATCAAATGGTAAGAATGGATGATAATAAAGAATCTCTTTTTCTCTCAACTCATCCACATTATTTTTAATGACTTCTGGGTAGGAAATGACAATCGGACAGTTATAATGATTATTTGCCTTTGAATCTTCTTTTTTCGAATAAGTCAATGAAGGATAAAAAATAAAATCGACGTTCTTTTCAATAAGATTCATGATATGACCATGAACCAATTTTCCAGGATAACACACTGATTCTGACGGAATAGTTTCAATTCCTTTTTCGTAAATTGCCTTGGATGATGAATCTGAAAGAACAACACTAAAACCCAGACGGGTAAAGAACGTTGCCCAAAATGGATAGTTTTCATACATATTTAACACACGTGGAATACCGACCGTTCCGCGTGAAGCTTCTTCTAATTCTTTTGTTTTATAGTTAAATAATCGGTTATATTTATAGCGAACTAAGTTAGGTAAGGCATTGTCATCATTTGATTTTCCCGCTCCACGTTCACAACGATTTCCTGAAATAAATCGTTCCCCACTTGAAAATTTATTAATGGTAAGCAGGCAGTTATTACTACAAAGCCCACAGCGAGTACTTCGCGTCTTAATGTCAAAGCTTTCTAGTGCTTTTTCATCCAGAAGGGTTGAAGCCTCTCCTGCTACATACCGTTCTTTCGCAATTAAAGCCGCTCCAAAAGCCCCCATAATTCCTGAAATATCGGGACGGATGGCTTCGCGTCCTGATAATAATTCAAATGCTCGTAAAACCGCATCGTTATAAAAGGTTCCCCCTTGAACGACAATTTTATCGCCTAACTCCTCCGGATTACGAAGTTTAATCACTTTAAATAAAGCATTTTTAATGACTGAATAGGAAAGCCCTGCCGAGATATCTCCCACTTCAGCTCCTTCTTTTTGTGCTTGTTTCACACGAGAATTCATAAAGACGGTACAACGAGATCCTAAATCGACCGGACGTTTTGATTTAATGGCTGTCTTAGCAAATTCGGAAATGTTAAGGTTCATCGACGTCGCAAATGTATCTAGAAACGATCCACATCCAGAAGAGCAAGCTTCGTTTAAAAGGATACTTTCAATATTCCCCTCTTTAATTTTAAGACATTTCATGTCTTGTCCACCAATATCTAAAATCGTATCCACACCTGGACAAAAATAATCAGCTGCTTTATAATGAGCGACCGTTTCAATTTCACCAATATCCACTTTTAAAGCTACCTTAAGTAGGGCTTCTCCATAACCTGTCACACTTGAATTTACAATTTTAACCCCTTTAGGAAGTCGTTGATAAAGTTCTTTTAAAACAGCAATGCTAGATTGAAGTGGACTTCCTTGATTGCTTCCATAATGCGTAAATAATAATTCTCCCGCTTCATTAATCAGCGCTACTTTCGTGGTCGTTGATCCTGCATCGATTCCTAAAAAGCAATTTCCTTCATAAGTGTCTAACTCACAACGCCTAACCCGCGAATCTTGATGGCGACTCTTAAAAGACTCGTACGCTTCTTCTGTTTCAAATAAAGGCTGCAAACGAGCAGACTCTTCTGTTTCAGCTGATTTAACATGTTTCAAACGATGAATTAACTCGGAAAAAGTGATTGATTTTTCATCTATACTTGATAATGCAGCTCCTAATGCCACATAAAGTTGTGAATTTTTCGGAAAGATTACTTGTGATTCATCCAATTCAAGCGTCTCAATGAATCGCTGGCGTAATTCTGATAAGAAATATAACGGTCCCCCCAAAAAGGCAACATTTCCTTTGATTGGACGTCCACAAGCTAAGCCACTAATCGTTTGAATGACCACCGCTTGTAGCACTGAAACCGCAATATCCTCCTTAGCTACACCTTCATTTAAAAGAGGTTGCACGTCCGTTTTCGCAAAGACACCACATCGTGCTGCAATGGGATAGATGACTTGATAATGTTTAGCTAATTCATTCAATCCAAGTGCATCCACTTGTAATAAAGATGCCATTTGATCAATAAAAGCACCTGTTCCTCCCGCACAGGTTCCATTCATTCGTTGCTCAATTCCATCCTTAAAATAGGTGATTTTTGCATCTTCTCCCCCAAGTTCAATCGCAACATCAACTTCTGGATAATAAAGCTTCGTAACTTTTGTTGCAGCCACCACTTCTTGAATAAAAGGAACATCAATATGTTTAGCTAAAGCCATCCCACCTGAACCTGTGATCATGACCGTTATGTCATGAGATTTCATGATTTTTTCTGCCTGTTCTAATATTTGAGTGAGTGTTTTTAATATATCTGCAAAATGACGTTGGTAATCACTAAATAATACATTTTGGTTTTTATCTAAAACAATCACCTTAACTGTTGTTGAGCCAATATCAATTCCAACATGAAGTAGAGTTTTACTCATCCTGTTCGCAGTCTCTCTGCTTCTCCCCCTTCTTTATATATAAGTCCAGATAAGTTTTTTACATCGTAAAAACTTTTAGCTGGACTATAGTCTGCCTTGCACGGCATAACCATCTCATATTTCGGTTGCTGTATTAAATGTAGAAAACATTTCTGTTTGTATATAGAAACTAAACTGCATTTTATCATTTCCCATCGATCTTAATTTTTCTTCTTACCCTTCATTATATTTCTGACGATTCCCATTATAGAAGTATTATATGAGGGACCCTTAGTATAATAAGACTTGGCTTTCATTTTTTCTTCAAAATTTCATGATTTAATCAATATAAAGAGTTAATTAAAATTACCTTTTTACTCTATATAAAAACTTATGAATGAGGCGATCTCAAAATAATTAAAAAACAAAAAAAAAGCATGATTGTACATTATGTCCCAATCATGCTTTTTCATTTTTATTTTAGAGCATTTAAAACAGCTTCGTAATCTGGTTCTTGTGAAACTTCTTTACAATATTCCACATATGTTACTGTATTATTTTCATCAACAACAAACACAGCACGTGCTAATAAACCTAACTCTTTAATATACGTTCCAAATTTCGCTCCAAAATCATGATCTTTATAGTCCGATAAGGTTTGAACATTTTCTATCCCTGCTGCTCCACACCAACGTGCCTGAGCAAATGGTAAGTCCATTGAAATGGTATAAACCTTTACCCCTTCTAAATTTGCTGCTTCTTGATTAAAACGACGAACTTCTGTATCACAAACATCTGTATCAATCGAAGGAACACTAACATAAACTTTTTTCCCTGTGAATAAATCCGATGAAATAGATTTTAAATGATTATCGATAGCCGTGAAAGTTGGCGCAGGATTTCCAGCTTTAATCACCGTTCCTTCTAATGTCACAGGATTTCCTTTAAAAGTAACTTGCATAATAAATCTCCTTTATTTTTCGTTAATATTTAAAATAATGACCTTCTCTCGTGTCATGGATTCAATACTGCGACGAACCCCTTGAATTCCAAGCCCTGATTTTTTAATCCCGATGAATGGTAAATGATCAGGTCCACGCTCCGTACGACCATTAATTTGAATTGAACCCGTCTCAAGTTTTCGTGCAATCGTTAAAGCTTTATCAAGATTTTGTGTAAAGACACTAGCTTGTAATCCATATTCAGAAGCATTCGCAATTTCAATGGCTTCTTCTTGAGAGTCCGCTCGAATAATGGGTAAGACTGGACCGAAAGGTTCTTCCCATGCAATTCGCATCTCTTTTGTCACATGATCGAGTAATGTTGGATAGATTAAATTTTCTTCTCGTTTATTTCCTAGTACTAAGGTTGCTCCTTTTTCTAGTGCATCATCAATGAGCCCTTGTACAAAGTCGGCAGATTGTTCATCAATTAATGGAACAATCGTGGCGTTAACTTCAGGTGAGCCAACGGATAACTTTTCGACTTCTGATTGAATAAGCGATACTAATTCATCTGCTACCGAACGGTGAACTAACACACGTTTAATCGCTGTACAGCGCTGACCTGAATACGAGTAGGCTCCTGAAACAATTTGTTTGGCAGCAAGTTCTAAATTAGCATCCTCACAAATGATGGCCGGATCTTTTCCACCGAGCTCCATGACAAGCGGAATCATCTTCGCTTTTTGTGCGATACGTTCCCCTGTACTCGTTCCTCCTGTAAACGTTACTAAAGCAATATCATCATGTTCAATGAGATAATCTCCAATCACAGATCCTTTTCCTGTCACTAAATTTAAAACACCCGCAGGAAGATTTGTTTTCGCTAAAGCCTCAATCATTTTTGTTCCACTAATAGACCCTTGTGTTGCCGGTTTAAAAATAACTGTATTCCCTGTAATAAGCGCCGGTGCTAATTTGGCGGCAGCAAGATTCACAGGATAGTTAAAAGGCGAAATCGCAAGAACAACTCCAAGTGGAACACGCTCAATGACAGCAAGTTTGGAACGACTGCCACCAGGGAAATGTTCACCATTTAAACTTTCTCCACTTAAGTGAATCGCCTCTTCCACGGTATAATGAATTAAATCAGCTGTTCTTTCTACCTCTTTAATCGCATCTTGATAAGCTTTCCCAACTTCTTTCATGATGATGGTTGCCAATTCTTCTTTCATGTTCAATAACTCATCTGCCCACGCATGTAAATAATGGGCTCGATCATAAATACTCATTAAGCTCCAATCAGGTTGAGCTGCTTTAGCACTCTGAATACATTGATTTACTTCATCCTGCGTTAAGGCTTGTACTGAACCAATGGATGTTTTTAAGTAAGGGGATACAATAGCAATGGTTTCACCGGACTCACTGCTTTTCCACTGACCTTGACTGTAATATTGATAAACTGTCTGCACCGTTTTACTCACCTTCCTTATCTTTAGTAGATATCGACCGATATCTCTTCTTTAGTGTTTCTAAATTATCTATTATTATTTCCCTTCTTAATAGGTACTGTTTCCCAGCTTTTGTATAGATTAATAAGAGATAGACTATTATGAGTTTGGAGGAGGAGCAACATGATGAGTAAAAAACATCTCGGCCAGTTATTTTATGAGCTTTTTTGGATTTTTTTCATCGGATGTTTTTTAGGTGTTGTAATCGAAAGTATATGGTGTGTCTTAACTCGTGGTTATTATGAAAGTCGTAGCGGACTCATTTATGGACCCTTTAATCTCATCTATGGGTTTGGGGCTTTACTTATGACGATTGGCTTAAATCCTTTACAGCATAAAAAAGATAAGACTATTTTTTTCTTTGGGTTTATAATTGGCACCGTATTTGAATATATTTGTAGCTATTTTCAAGAGCTATGGTTCGGAACTGTATCCTGGGATTATAGTCATTTTCTATTTAATCTTAATGGGCGAGTCAATTTACTCTATTCTTGCTTTTGGGGACTATTATCTCTCGCTTGGATGAAATGGATGTATCCTTATCTCCTCATAGAAATTAGAAAAATTCCAAAGAAAATTGGTCATCTACTCGCTATATTTCTTCTTATATTTATTATTTTTGACAGTGCTATATCAGCCCTTGCCCTTGAACGGCAGGCCGAACGTCGTCATGATGTTCCAGCAACGACTCAACTCGACACCTTCCTTGATTATCATTACCCTGATGAACGTTTACTAAAAATTTATCCAAATATGATCATCACGAGTGAGTAAAATTTCACAAAAATGTCCATTATGAAGTAACACGATTTTAGGGGGTGTTAATAATGAAAAAAGCGTATCTTTACTTACTAATTGGCACAATCTTAATGTTTTTTTCACTGGGAATTATAGCTCTCGATCTTATTATTCATATAGCAGGATATGGGCTAATGATTTTAGGGATGCTTTTAATTCTTCAACAACGTGAATCTCCATCATTATTGATTGCCAGCCAGTTAACCATTGGACTTTTAATTTTCGAACTATTAAAAGTGGGAGTCGCACGTGCCATTATGTCAAATACACTATTATCTATTGGATTCATGACATTAATTCTCATAACGCAATTAGCAATTTTTTATCTTATCATTAAATCAGAAGGAGAGGCTTCTGAATCGCTTGAAGTCCAAACTTATCAACAAGCTGAGCTTTTATTGAGTATTGGACTTCTCGGCCTATATTTTATTTCTTATTTCAGCACGCTTGCCTTTTCCTTATTTGCAATTCTTGATTTGTGTTTCTATTTTTTTATTGTGTATGTTTTTTATAAGCTTATCAACGCATATCGTTATTAATAAAAATACAAATTAAAAAGCTCGTAAGACCAGTTATTTCTTACGAGCTTTTAATTCTTCCTTAACAAAAGAACAACGACGACAATCAAGATAAAACAACAAATCCAAATCGCATAAATTTCTAAACATTTAATTAGAAGAGCTCCAATTAAGGCCCCTAGACAAAATGAAAAAATAATAATGAAATAATTTAAACACTTTTTCTTTGCTTCTTCATCGTGCCGAATATAAAACAAAGTAAACTGTTCGGCTGCTGAACGTAAATTGCCTGTACAAACAGTTGTTGCATAAACAGCCCCTCTTAGTTTTCTAAAACTACTGATTTGCAGGGCACAAATAAATGAAATCGTCACATTAACAATCATGGCTGGAAAAGTAACAGGATAAAAGCCAATCAAAAATAATAAAACAATCTCAATGATTAATACATATTCATGCCAACGTTCATGTAATTTAACAAGCTCAGTCACTACAACACCACTAAAGAAAGCGATAATCGGAATAATGTAATATAAAGCCTTCATCCATTGACCTTCTGAAATCTGTAACATCAATAAAACCATATTTCCTGTTTGGGCATTGGCAAAAACTCCTCCACGGAGTAAATAAGTATTCACATCTAAAAATCCACCAACAAAAGCTAGTAATATTCCTACCCTTCTCGTCTCATGAATCTTTACCTTAGTCACACTTTGTAACAAAAAAATCCCCCCTCCTATTTAACCTATGATGATTACCTAATTTTTTACCCAAAAAGCGTTCATAATATTGCAATTAATTTACTTTAAGAATTTAAAAATCATCAATTTTTTCTATTTTTCACAGGGAATGAATACATTATAATAGGACAGATTTAAGGGGGAGCAGTATGTCATCAACAATCGTGATTTATAGTTCAAAACATGGAACAACAGAACTCTATGCTAACTGGATTGCAAAGGAATTAAAAGCTGATTTGAAAGAAATTTCTGAGGTTAAATCTTATGAACTAATCTACTATGATACAGTTATTTTCGGAGCACCACTTTATATAGGTAAACTTCATCAATATAATCAAATGTTAAACACTATGATGCTATACCCACCAAAATTTTTTCTTATTTTTGCTGTTGGATTAAAAGACCCGAGTGAGGAATATATCCAAATCATAAAAAAACAAAATAACATTGAAGATGATGAAGTTTTTTATTTTCCAGGAAAACTTGATTATCAACATCTAACGTTGCTAGATAAGTTTTTAATGCGAGGATTGAAAGCTCAAATTAAAAAACATCAATCACTCACGGATGAAGAACAACGAATTTTAAATAGTTTCAATCACCTAGTTGATGAAACAAATCGTCAATTTATCCTACCATTGATTCATTATGTTCAAAAAAATGCATTACTGTAATTTCCATTATCTGTGTTATAATAATAGAAACCAATGGAGGGGATTAAATGAGAAGAGCCTATACGTATATTATTGTTGGTTTTTTCTTTATCTTTTTAAGTATTACAATCAATGAAATTGACTTACTTCATGATTCAATCGGTTACTTACTCATTGTACTTGGGGTTATAGAAGGAGAGAGACAGCGTCCCATTCAAGAATTTATCCAAGCCAAGTATTTAGGGATTGCGCTAGGAATTTATGCACTGATCCAACCTTTTCTATTTAGTAATCAATCTCTAAACAATTCTAGTGCATTAGTATGCTTAACACTCATTGCTTCTTTAGCTAGTATTTATATGTACTATTCATTATTAAAAGCTGAATATATCTGGCATCCATCAAAACAAACAAGACAATATGTTGACACTTATTTGGTTTTAGCCATTACTAGTTTTGCAGCTAATTGCCTAACGTATCTCATCCCAATCTTTGCTTTTATAGCCATCCTTATTGGAATCGCACAAAGTATTTATTTAATTTATGTCTTCCTCCGGCTACGTGCACAATATGAAGACTGAAAAAGCTCAGGAAAATCCATTCCTGAGCTTTTTCAGTTTTCATTGATAAGTCAATATTTTTATAAATCTAATAATTCTTCAACCATACCATTAGCAAAAAATCAAAACGTTATGCTTAATACTTAGCGTTTTCTCATTTAAACTATATACTTCTCAACGAGCGCATTAAATACTGCTTCTTCTTCAACAATATAACGTTCAAAATCAAGATTAGATTTCTCTACTGATTGAGCTAACTCATATAAGAATTCAGGAATTTTCGTTGAAACCATCTCACCATAACTATGACCTAGTTGAGTCTTGTCAGCACCAAATTTTCCACCCACACTAAATGTGAAGCACTCCGCTACAGCTCCATCAACTTTTTTCTTTTTACCCGTAAATCCAAGGGCACCAATTTGATGCACTCCACATGAATTTTGACATCCAGAAAGATAAACTCGCGGTAATACATCCTGATTATAATTCTTAAATTTAAAGTGTTGTAAAATTTGACGTAACGTTCCTTGACTATTACATAAACCAATTTGACAGGTCGGAGCCCCAATACAAGAAACACTTTGTTCAAGCTCTGTTTTTCCACTCATTGAATCCGTTATCTGTAATAACTGTTTAGCTTCTTCAGCACTTAAGTTTCTAAAATATATTCCTTCTTCCATCGCTAAGCGAACGTCTACCCCTTCTACTGATTCAACGAATTCAATTAATTTTACAAAATCATTAAGTTCCAGCTGACCTCCAACTGGATGTAAATAAACACTGTATAACCCCGATTGCTTTTGAACAAATATACGTTTATCTTCTAACGGTTGAGGTTGTGCTGTCTTATTAATTATTGTTTTTTGGAGGTTGATTAAATCTAAACCACCTTTAGCTTTAACCTCATCCACATGTTTTTGATAAGCTTCTAACGTGGCTTCTTCTCCTAATCGTTCAACAATATAACGAACACGTGCTTTATTACGATTTTCATAATCTCCTTCTGCCATAAACAGTTGAACCATTGCTTCCACATAGTATAATACTTCATTTGGTTTAATTAATGGTTCATATTTAATGGCAAGACGCGGATTTTGACCAAGCCCTCCCCCTAAATAAACTTGGAAATAGTCTTCACCGTTTTTTGTTACTGCTAAGAATCCTAGATCCTGTACGGTACAATGTGCTTCATCAGCATTACTACATGAAAAAGAAACTTTTAATTTTCGTGGTAACTTGTACTTATAAATATCTTTTAAGAAATAATCCCCTGTTGCTAAAGCATAAGGTGTCACATCAAATGCTTCATTAGGATCAACTCCTGATAAAGGTGAAATTGCAACATTTCGTGGAAAATTTCCACCTGCTCCACGTGTATACAAATCATGATCTAAAGCCTCTTTCATTAAATCACACACCTCATCGATTGATAATCCATGTAATTGAATAGCCTGACGTGTTGTTAAATGAATCCGTTCAAGACCATATTTTTTCGCTAAATCACGAACAAGCTTCATATTCTCTAATTTTAGGACACCTGATGGAATACGTAAACGAATCATTAATTCTTTTTTATCACGATGTGCATACACTCCAAATCCACCAGAAACATGTTTAAATTTCATCATATTAATTTCACCATTTAAAAACTGGTGCCCCACTTCGCGAAAACCTTCAATTTCTGAATATAAGACCTTTTTTAATTCTTGCATATCATTACTCCTTTCTATTCTTTACTTCTTCTGCCCTATATCATCTAAAGTATATCAAATACATCCAAAATATTCATGATTAAATTTATTTAAAATCTGATTCAAGCATTCATTTTATATTAATTAAAACTAACTAAGATTTGTTACTTAATTCCTGATTAGTTCTGAATGTGAGATGAATAAATGATACATCAAGTGAATGATTAAAGAATTAAAATTTATTCATCCATTAATTCAGAAAAAAATATTCTTGGAATTTTTAATCCATTAAACTTATACGTAACTATTAATCTATATATAAACAGATAAGTATTCTACATCTAAGGTGGCAAACAAAACTACTGATATCCTTTATTTATAAAGACACCCTATCGTCCAGGGGTCACCTGCCATTTACGAAGTAAATGTATCCTCCGCTGGTAGGGAAGGGGTCACCTAGAGATTTCTAAAAGAAATCTACTCCTCCGCTACTAGGGCTTAAAAATTTTCTATGAAGAAAATTTATCTGGACTTATATATCTGTCAACAGTACATATAATCTTTACTAATTTATATGTTATAATAAACAATAAATGGGGGGATATTTTTGAAAAGAGCTTATTCATATATTATCATAGGTTTTTTCTTTACATTTATTCACTTTACAATAAATGGATTTGATTTAATTCATGACTCAGTAGGATATTTACTGATTGTCTTAGGGGTTATAATTGGTGAGAAGCAACGCCCGATTCAAGAATTTATTCAAGCGAAATATTTAGGAATCGCTTTAGGAATCTATGCTTTAATTAATCCGTTTCTATTTAACTCTGAATTTCTAAGTTATTCTAGAACTGGAGTCTTCTTAACACTCGTTGCTTCTCTAGCTAGTATCTATATGTATTATTCACTTTTAAAAGCTGAATATATTTGGCACCCATCTACTCAAACAAGACAATATGTTGATACTTACCTTCTATTAGCTATGATTTGTTTCGTCACTACTTGTCTGACCTACTTCATTCCAATCATTGGCCTCATTTCCTTGTTCATTGGATTAGCACAATATATTTATTTACTATATGTTCTCATTAAATTACGTGCTCAGTATAAGAATCCAGTAGGAGATAATTAATTAATTTAATAATCGTCCTCTCACACCACCGTACGTACGGTTCCGTATACGGCGGTTCTATTTTATCTCTAAATATGAACAGTTTGATAGAGGTCTAGTAGTGAGACTAGACCTCTTCTTTTTAGTCTTTCATTTGTGATGATTCGGCATAAAATAAATGAACGAGCGACTCTCGTATATCCTTTTCGGGTGTTTGTCCATTTCCACGCCTTATCTTTTTCGACACCTAACTTCATCAAGCTTTTGTATTTAGTCTTTATCTTTTTCCATTGTTTCCAAATGCACATTCTTAGTCGAAATCGAATGGTTTTATCTAGATTTCCACATACCGTCTTCATTTGGGCTATTCGAAAATAATTCACCCATCCGATGATTAACTGTTTTATTTTCATCAGTCGGTAGTCAAAACTCACACTCCAGCTTCGTAGTGTGAGTCTTTTTAATTTCTCTTTCAGTCTCATAATGGATATCTAATGGGGCTTAGCTTTGAATTGATCGGCACTTTTGTCCCAGAAAAATCCGAATCCTAGAAATTTAATTCGACTTGGTCGCTCAACCTTACTTTTCATCACATTGACTTTAAGACCTAGGGTTTCTTCAAGGTATTTCGTCATGTTTTTCATCCCCCGGTTCGCTGCCTTCTCACTTTTCACTAGAATTAAACAATCATCTGCGTATCGGACAAAATTTAATCCTCTTGCTTCCAGCTCTTGGTCAAGTTCATTTAACATGATATTGCTCAGTAATGGGGATAGATCGCCTCCTTGTGGGGTTCCAATCACCGATTCTTTATATTCATCATCCATCATGACTCCACTGACTAAGAATTTTCGGATGAGTGAAATGACATCTCCATCCTTAATCGTATCTGATATCAACCTCATTAACTTGTCATGGTTGACCGTATCAAAGACCTTTTCTAAATCGATGTCGACCATCCATGTATAACCATCATTCATGAGTTCTAGACTTTTAATCATTCCCTACCAATGGTAGATACATTTACTTCGTAAATGGCAGGTGACCCGTTGCCACTCCTGAATAAGTGGAATTACCTTATCAGTGACAGCAGAGATTGTTTCATGTGACGTTTCAAATCCATAAATATCTTTTAACGTTTTAGAAATATCACGTGTGGATAATCCTTTAGCATAAAGTGATAAAATCTTATCTTCAATTCCAATGACATTCGTTTGACCCTTAGGGACAATTTGGGGTTCAAATGATCCTTCACGATCTCTGGGAGCCTGAATCATTGTTTCACCAAGACGTGTTTGAATGGTTTTGGGTTTACGCCCATTTCGTGTATTTGAATTTGATTTATGACGAAAATCATATCGGCTATATCCTAAATGTTGATCTCATTCAGCTTCTAATGCTTGTTCAATAAAGCCTCCAAACATGTCTAATAAAGCGGCTTCCATATCACCAGCAGATTTAATTTCATATTCATCTTGAATGAGATTAAATAATTGGTTCATTGCAGCTTTTCTTGTCATAAACGATCAACTCCTTTGAAATAGTTAACTTATTATGGATCATCTGGCGATTATAATCCTCAACCGCTAGGGAATGGTAACTATTCTAAGAGTTTACACACTTTATTTTACAACCTCCTAACTTCTCAACATCAAGCTATCTATATATAAACAGAAATGTATTTTATAATGCTACACCAGTCTTAGTTGGTAAGCCACTTTAATATTAAGGCATCCTATAGTCCAGCTAAAAGTTTTCCGATATGAAAAACTTATCTGGACTTATATATATAAGTCCAGATAAATTTTCTTCATAGAAAATTTTTAAGCTCTAGTAGCGGAGGAGTAGATTTCTTTCAGAAATCGCTAGGTGACCATACCCTAGCAGTGGAGTAAACATGCTTCGCATGCTAGGTGACCCATTCCCTACCAGCGGAGGATACATTTACTTCGTAAATGGCAGGTGACCCCTGGACTATAGGGGTCTTTATAAATAAAGGATATCAGTATTTTTTGTTTGCTACCTTAGATGTAGAATACTTATCTGTTTATATATAGACCATCATGCCTGGAGGGCACCACAATAAACGAAAATAAAGTGTGCGTTGAATGATATGGTTTAGCTTCATCCACAATATGTTGTACAATCAAGGACGATGTTTCTTGGATCGAATAGACCGATATATAGACTGTCCTGACAACTTCTCTTTGAACCACATTTTGTCCCTGAGGACGCATAGTAGAATAATAATCATGAAGTTGATATTGTACGTCAATTATATTCAAAGGAGAATTTAAACGATGGATGGATTGTCAACACTAAACTAAACAACTTTTTTAAGGGTGTTTTTACGATACTCAACTGGGGACAAATAACCTAGTGAAGAGTGGATCCTATGATTGTTATACCAGTTAACGTAGTCGGCAAATTCATAACCTAGTTGTTCTTGGGTTTCAAATATCTGATGGTTTACAAATTCTGTTTTGATTACTTTATAGGTCGCTTCTGCAACAGCGTTGTCATAGGGACATCCCTTCATACTTAAAGAGCGTTCAATTTCAAATACCTCTAAAATCTCATCAATGATTTTATTCTTAAATTCGTTACCTCGATCCGTGTGGAAAATCTTGATTTGACTTAGGTTAGTTTGGACTGTACTGAACGCCTTCTTAACTAATTCTGCATCCTTATTAGGCCCAGAGCTATAACCGATAATTTCACGATTAAACAGGTCTACAAGCACACAAAGATAGTGCCAGCGATTTTTTACACGAACGTACGTTAAATCACTGACAACAACGTTTAAATGTGGTTGTTCATCAAAGTTACGATCCACGATATTTTCAGTGTTATCTTCGTTACATTTAGCTGTATGCGGCTTAAATTGAGCAACGGTATAATTCGATACAAGGCCTTCTTGTTTCATGATACGACTAATACGACGACGTGAAACTTGTTGTCCCATCTTTTTTAACTCTTGCTTAATTTTTCGAGTCCCGTAATTATTTCGGCTTCGACGAAAAATCTCAATGATATCAGTAACCAGTTGAGTTTCATCTTTCTTCGGTTTAGACTCGTAATAATAAGTGCTACGAGGCACATTAAGGACTTTGCACATCGCTGAAACTGAATATTTGTGTGTATTGTTTTTAATCACATTTATCTTCGTCCTAAGATCAGCGCGGCTTGCTTTAAAATATCATTTTCCATTTCCAATTGTTTAACCTTTTTACGAAGTTGGATTAACTCTTGTTCTTCTTCTGAGCGGTTATCTTTCTCCTTAAAAGAACCTGTAGAAGTTGACTGTTTAATCCATTTATCGAGTAAAGACGATGAGATATCGTATTCACGAACAATATCACATTTACGTTTCCCATTTAAATAAAGCTGGACTAATTGGTTTTTAAATTCATCTGTATACGTACGGCGAGGTCTACGAGTTTTAGTTTGGGTCATGTTAAAGCTCCTTTAGATTGATATTATTTATAATTCTACATGACCTTAAAAAAACTGTCTAATTAATTGTAACCTATCCAGGATGTTGTTTACCAAACGTGTTGTGGGATTGATGTGCACAAGATGAAGTTGGTTGCTTGTTTGTGTAAAGGCCACAAGCAAGAAATCAAGGAGTTTAGTGCCAAAACAAAAGATATCAAAGCGATGGTTGATTGGCTTGAAGGAAACAAATGTGAAATGGTTGCGATGGAGTCGACTTCTGTTTATTGGAAACCTCTTGTCAATATTTTTGAAATGCGCGGATTAAAGTATATGGTTGTTAATGCCAAAGACTTTAAAGCTGTTCCTGGCCGAAAGACAGATGTATTGGATAGTGCGTGGTTAGCTGATTTACTCCGTCACGGTTTACTTAAATCAAGTTTCATTCCAAGTCGTGAACAACGCGAATTAAGAGAAGCGACACGATATCGCAAGGCAATAACCGAAGAAAGAGCTCGTGCCCTTAACAGACTTCAAAAGTTATTAGAGGGGGCAAATATTAAAATTAGTTCAGTTCTTTCAACGATGACAGGTAAAACAACCATGAATCTACTGGATTATGTTCTAAACAATGATGAAATGATGGATGAAAAAACAGCTGAAACCTTAATTATCAGTCGAATATCAGCTTCTGTTAAAGAGGTGACAGAGGCGATGGAAGGAATAATGACTCCTTTTCAAAAAACGATGATGAAACAAGTTCTCACGCATCTTAACGAATTATCCGAAAGAATTGAAGAGATGGATATCATCATTGATACGTATATGGCAGAGTATTGGGAAGCCATCAAGAAACTCGAACAAATTCCTGGCATCGGAAAGAAGAGTGCAGAAATTATTTTAGCTGAAATTGGATTAGACATGAATCAATTTCCAAGTGCAGGACATTTAGCTTCATGGGCAGGTGTAGCACCCGGGAATAATGAAAGTGCGGGCAAAAGAAAAAGCGGGCGAACCCGCAAAGGAAATAAGATACTAAAATCGACACTCGCTCAAGTGGCGAAATCAGCCTCTAAAAATAAAAATAGCTTTTTTCATGCCCAATATCAACGAATCGCTGTCAAAAGAGGGAAAAATAGAGCCACTTTAGCGGTCGCTCATTCTATTTTAATAGCCATCTATCATATGTTGAAAGATGGCCAGGAATTTATTGACTTAGGATCCGACTACTATAACCAATTTAATACCGAGAAAAAAATTAACTCATACCTGAAAAAGTTAGCTGCTTTAGGATATAGAGTGGATGAACATTCAACGGTAAAGTGAGTCGGATAATTTATTATCGTAAAAAATAAGGAATTTAAAACAGCTAAAGACAAACAAATATTGTCGAAGGTCGCCTTTCTTTTGACGGTATTTTATGACAAGATTCGAGGCCTACAAGGGAGGTCTTTTCAAAGCTGACCTCGCGGAGGGAGTTTGGATTTATTTTCATAGTAGTAGATATAACAACTCAAGAAAAGTATAAAACAAAAACCATTACCTAAAATTAGATTAAATCTAACTTAAAGTAATGGTTGTTTAATATTATTTGAAGATTTTATTTTTAAAATCAATCATCCAATTAAGTCATTGGTTCAATTTTAGGAAGCTTAATAATGATACTTGTTCCTTCACCGACTTCACTATAAACTTCTATTCCATATTCCTCACCATAAAGTAATTGAATTCGTTCATGAACATTATTAATACCAATTCCACTAAAATGATATTTCTTTTCATTAATGGTTGTTTCTGAATTAGCCATACCAACACCATTATCAATAACCTCTATCATTAATAGCTCCTCATCACTATTTATAAAAACAGTAATATTACCCACATCAGTTCCAACAAATCCATGGAAAAAGGCATTCTCAATAAATGGTTGAATAATTAACTTAGGCATCATTAAATCATAACAATCTCGTGCTATTTGATAATCAACTTTAATACCATTGCCATATCGAATTTGATTAATATAAATAAAGTATCCTAAATTTTCAATTTCATCTCGTACTGTTGTCATACTATCTGTTTTTCCAATGACATTTTGTAAAATAGATATTAAAGAATGTATTGTTTCATCCACCTCATCTAAACGTTGTTGTTTTGCTAAATACTTAATTGAAGTCAACGTATTATATAGAAAATGAGGATTAATCTGCATTTGTAAAGCGTTAAGTTCCGCTTTTCTTCTTTCTTTTTGTTCTGAGACTAAGTTTTTGACATGCTCCTTAATATCATTAAGCATCGTATTGTATGCTTGTGTAATTAAGATAAGCTCATTACTTCCTTGTGGCTCTATCATTTGTCCTCTAAAATCATGAGTAACAGTAAAAAGCATTCTCTCAGATAAATATCTTAGAGGCTTTGTAATATTTCTTGTTGCAATAAAAACAACAAAACCTACTATTAGTAACGTAACTAAAATAATAAAAATAATTTTATCTGCAATTGAATGTAACGAAGAAAAAACGATAAGTGGATTAATTTCTTCCACTAGGTAGGCATCATAAAATGGTAGATATAAAGCTAAAATCGTTTCTTTATCATTTTTAATGACTTTAACTGTATCTGTATCTGAAAGTTCTTCTGAATGGTCCTTAATTAAATTGATGAGCTCTTCATTAGCTGTAAATAATCGCTCTTTATCGCTACTAGATAAGATATCACCTGTATTACTAATCACAGAAATTGTCATTCCAGATGTTATATAATCTTCATAAATTGATGCAATGTACTTTTCATCTAACACTAATACTACATATCCATAAAAGTTTTTTTGAGCATCTATCAAGGATTTTGTCACAAAAATATTATTTTCAAAAGGAGAAGCACCTTTAAAAAGCTCCTTATCTATGTGGTAATTAGTTCCAGTTATTAAATGTCCATCCACCATGAGAAATCGATCAATAAAATCAGTCGGTGCACTTCCCCACTTTGAAGTATTACTGGAATAGTAGCGACTCTCATTCCCTTCAGCACCAGCAATCATAAAATAGGAATCCTGAGGTGTTAGATATTCTCGATAAGTATCCATATATCGTCCAATCTCTAGAACTAGATTTAATTGTTCACTACTTGATGGATTATCAGCAGTAATATAAGCTTTAAATTCTTTACTATTAGAGATTTTACTTATCGCAACTGCAATTTCAGTATTATACTCTAACAGACTATTTTTGACTTGTATTAGATTACGATTAGCTATTTCAACAACTTCTTTTAATAAAACATTTTCTGAAATCTTAATACAACTAATACTAATAATTAACGATAGAACCAAAAAACTTGGTAATGTGATACTAAGAATACGTATAAAGATAGTATTATATCTTTTCATTTATTTACCTTGTTTTCGCCGATATGATGTCGGAGTCATCTTTGTATATTTTTTAAATACTTTAGAGAAATAGTTGTGATCTGTAAATCCCACCTGTTTACTTACTTCTGCAATATTAAGATCACTATCAGTTAAGAGTTGCTTAGCTTTTTGTATTCTAACGTTATTAATATACGATGTTAAATTTTCATTCGTTTGATTTTTAAAATATGAAGATAAGTAATAATAATTTAAATGTAATTCTTCTGAAATCTCCATTAAACTTAAATCCTCATTATAGTGTTTGTGAACATAATCAATGATTTTATCTAAAATAATTGAATTTTTCTTTTCTGACTGGACATCAACTAAATTTTCAATCTGATCTAAAAATGATTGAATGAGACTTTTAATTTCATTATAATCTATACTCTTATCAATCGACTTAAATAACTTCATTTTATTTTGATTAAGTATTCCAACGTCAAACCCTAACTTTCTCATTGTATTAATCATATTATAAATATTACTTTGAATAAATCGTTTAAAACTATATTCATCATATGATCTTTTAAAACGAACCTTATTCAAATAATCAAACAAATATATTTTAACCTTTTCAATCTCAAAGCTATTTAAATAGGTCAAAAGAAGTGCTGCATCAAATTCTTCTACGGATTCACTATAAATACCATTTGCTTTTACAAATGCTTCATGGCTGTAATAAAAGAGATATCCCATCAGATTATTCACACTATCATAATAATCCTTAATTGTTCTGATATCAGAAAATGACTCACTAACAATAAATTTAATCTCTTTAAATAACTCATTATGAGTATCTTGAATTTGACTTAGATAGGAAAATAATTCATCTTCTTTATCTAAAGGATAATTAATAAGGACAATATATTCGTTATTTTTAATTAAATCAATAATAGAGTATGTTTTCAAAACAGAAAAAACTTCTTCTGTTATTTTTTTTAATTCCTCCTCACCTACATACCTCAAGTATTGTAATGAAGCTTTCATTAATCGAAAGTTTGATTGCTTCATCCCCTCTTGTAGCTCATTAAAAACTTTCTCTTGATCATCTAACGATGTAAATAAAACCTGTTCTAATAATATTTTATTTTTTTGAGATTCATTTAATCTAGTTTGAGGTGAACTAAATTTTTTCACAATATTATTTAACGAATTTAATAAATCTTCACTTCTAAGCTTCGGTTTCAATAAATAATCCACAGCACCATATTTAAAAGCTTCCCTTACATAATCAAACTCACTAAAACTACTTAAAATTAAAACTTTAATATTTGGATACTTTTCATTCACAGCTTTAGTAAAATCAATGCCATTCATTATTGGCATCACAATATCAATAATAACAATGTGAGGATCTAGTACTGGAATAAGCTCTAAAGCTTCTTTTCCATTGCTTGCCTCTCCTACTACAACAAAACCATACTCTTCCCAATTACATAGATATTTCACCCCATTGCGCAAAATAATCTCATCATCTACAATTAACAATCTATATAATTCATTCACTTTAAAACATCTCCTCATCACACAAGATGAAACCGCTAATATTTATTAAAACCTAAAATTTTTACTACATTAATCATCTTATCAGAAATCGCTTCCAAAGAAAATACAGTTAATAACCAATTTTTTACTATAATAGGAATTACGATTTTGCTAAGATACAGATATGAATCTTAAATACATAGGGGGATTACTTAATGATTAAAAAGAAATTATTTACATCTTTAACAGCAGCTTTTTCTATCGCATTGTTATCAACAACTGTTGGGTGCAGCAATGATAGCTCAGGGGAAGCTTCAGAATCCAATGAAAATAAAGTAGTTGTTTGGTGCTGGGATCAGGCTTTTAATGGTAAGGCATTAAAACTTGCTGAAGAAATTTATCAAGCGAATAACCCAGATTTTGAACTTGAAATTATTGATTTATCTAAAACAGATTTAGAGCAAAAACTAACAACTAATCTTGCTTCAGGAGTAACTGACTCATTACCAGATATTATTCTTGTTAATGATGTTAATGCTCAAAAATACGTTGAATCTTATCCTGATACATTTGCAGATTTAACAAATGCGGTTGATTATTCAAATTTTGTTCCTTATAAAGTACAGGGAGTAACTGTTGATAGTAAAATCTATGGAATTCCTTTTGATGTCGGAGTAACTGGTTTATTTTATCGTACTGACTATCTAGAAGAAGCAGGATTTACTGCTGAAGATTTAGAAAATATTACTTGGGACGAATTTATTGAAATTGGAAAAGTTGTCTATGAAAAGACAGGAAAATATTTATCAACTATTACTCCAAATGGTGAAACAATTATATCTATTATGCTTCAATCAGCTGGATCTTGGTACATTTCATCTGATAATAAAGGAAACTTTACTAATAATGAAGTCATGACAGAAACAATGCGCATTTATAATGCTTTAGCTACATCTGGAGTAACGAAACCTGTTACGGGATGGAGTGAATTTGTAAGTAGCTTTAACAATGGTGATGTTGCAGCTGTTATTTCTGGGGTTTGGCAAATTGCAACTATTATGGATGGAACTGATCAAAGCGGAAAATGGGCTGTGGCTCCAACGCCACGTCTAAATATTTCAAATGGTGTCAATGCATCAAATGAAGGTGGATCTAGTTGGTTTGTATTAGATGTGGCTGAAAATAAAGAATTAGCTATTGATTTTCTAGCTTCCACACTTGGTAGCAGTACAGAACTTTATGAAAAATTCCTTGATGAATGTGGTGGTATTGGATCTTATTTACCTGCTTTTGAAAGTGAAATTTTTGCTCAAGAAGTTGAGTTCTTTGGTGGACAACAAGTTTATAAATTATTTGCTGATTGGTTAACAGAAGTACCTAGTATCTCATTTGGAACTTATACACAAGAAGCTAAAGATGCTTTAAAAAATGAATTACCAAATATCATTAATAATGGTGACATTGAAAAATCCTTAGAAAATGCTCAATCATTATATACACAACAAGTTCAATAGTTCCAAATAACCTTATGGCGGTTCATAGCAAAAAATGTTGCTTATAACCGCCTATATTTTAATTAATTAGAAAGGTGATGTGTATGCAAAATATCAAATCTAAGCCTTTAAATATCGAAAAGAAACGCACTAAACATCTTAAACTAAGAAAAAATTTAATGGGTTGGTGGTTTATCCTTATCCCAACACTATTAATCTTCACGTTTTCTTTTTATCCAATGATTCAGTCCTTTATTCTCTCTTTCCAATCTGGAAAAGGAATGGTAAGTGAGTTCTGCGGAATTAATAACTACATCCGACTTTTCTCTGATCCTATGTTTCTTCAGGCAGTGAGTAATACGTTTCTTTACTTAATTATCCAAATTCCAATTATGTTGATTCTTGGCCTTGTCATTGCTAATCTCTTAAACTCTCCAAAATTAAAAATGCGAGGCTTTTATCGAACTGCTATTTTCCTTCCTTGTGTTACTTCTTTAGTTGCCTACTCTATTTTATTTAAAAGTATCTTTGCTTTAGACGGTGTTGTAAATAACTTTTTAATGGCACTTCATATTATTCAAGAACCGATTTCATGGTTGCTTGATCCATTCTGGGCAAAAATCGTGATTATTATTGCTATCACATGGCGTTGGACAGGATATAATATGATTTTTTACCTTGCTGGTATGCAAAATATTGACTCTAGTGTCTATGAAGCAGCTGAAATTGATGGGGCAACTAAATTTCAACAATTCACAAAAATTACAATTCCACTATTAAAACCGATTATTTTATTAACAACAATAATGTCTACAAATGGAACATTACAGTTATTCGATGAAGCTATGAATATTACAAGTGGAGGTCCTGGGAATGCAACAATGACTATCTCACAATATATTTATAACCTCTCTTTCGTCTATACGCCTAACTTCGGTTATGCAGCAACTGTTTCCTATGCAATTGTTTTCATGGTAGCCATATTAGCTATCATTCAATTTAAAGTGGCAGGTGATAAAAATGACTAAATTTAGAACAATCTTTACCCATGTCTTTTTATGTATTGCATCATTTCTTTCTATTTTTCCATTCTTTTGGATGATTGTCGGAATGACTAATACTTCAACTGATATTATTAAAGGAAAATTAACTTTTGGTAGTGAACTTCTAGCAAACATTTCAAATTTTATTAATTCTGTTAATTTAGGAAGTATTTTATGGACATCTACTAAAATTGCTATTCTTGGGACGCTCTTTACTTTACTTTTATGTTCTATGGCAGGTTATGGATTTGAAATCTATAAATCTAAAATAAAATCTCGTTTAATGAGTTTACTTATGCTTTCTATGATGATGCCATTTGCTGCAATTATGGTTCCATTGTTCAAAATGTTTAGTAATTTAAAGCTTATGAATACTGCTACAGCTGTTATCCTTCCATCTTTAGCAACAGCCTTTATGATTTTTTTCTTCTTACAAAATACAAAATCATTTCCAAAAGATCTTTTACAATCTGCTCGTGTTGATGGATTAAATGAATTCCAAGCCTTTTTCTATATTTTTATGCCGAGTATGAAATCAACTTATGCTGCTGCAGCCATTATCACCTTTATGAGTTATTGGAATAGTTATTTATGGCCATTAATCGTACTACAGAGCGAAAATAACAAAACAATGCCACTTATCATTTCTTCTCTTGCTTCTGCCTATAGTCCAGACTATGGAATGATTATGGTTGCTATTGTTATTACGACTATTCCAACTGTATTAATTTTCTTTTTAATGCAAAAACACTTCGTAGAAGGCATGGTTGGATCAGTAAAATAATATTGAAAAATTTACTAAATAAAGACTTTAATTAATCGCTTTCATCTGTTAAGATGAAAGTGTATTTTTAACTTGAGGGGGATTTAAAAATGGAATTTAACAAATTAAGAGTTGCAAATCTTTTACATGGTGCCGATTATAATCCTGAACAATGGTTAGATCGCCCAGATATTTTAGCTAAAGATATTGAGTTAATGAAAGAAGCACACTGTAATGTGGTCAGTATGGGGATGTTCTCTTGGTCAATGCTTGAACCAGAAGAAGGTGTCTATCAATTTGAATGGTTAGAATCTGTTATCAATAATCTTTATGATAATGGGATTTATACGATTCTTTCAACACCAAGTGGAGCTCGTCCACATTGGTTAGCCAAAAAATATCCTGAAGTGTTACGTGTTGAGAAAAATCGTGTCCGTAACTTATTTGGTCTTCGTCATAACCACTGTTATACATCACCTGCTTATCGAGAAAAGGTAGCACAAATTAATGGTGAATTAGCTAAACGTTTTGCTCATCACCCAGGAGTGATCTTATGGCATCTTTCAAATGAATATGGAGGAGAATGCCACTGTCCACTTTGTCAGGAAGCTTTCCGCAATTGGTTAAAAGAAAAATATCAAACACTTGATGCTCTCAATGATGCCTGGTGGACAACTTTTTGGAGTCACCGTTATACGTCTTGGGATCAAATCGAAAGTCCCGCTCCGCATGGAGAAATGATGTTACATGGATTAAACTTAGATTGGTATCGATTTGTTAGCCATCAAACACTTGATTTCGTGAAATGGGAAAAAGATAGTGTTAAATCATATAATCCACAATTACCAGTCACAATTAACATGATGTATTACTTCTATGGGATCAACTACTTTGACACGAAAGATTTAATCGATATTGTTTCTTGGGATTCTTACCCAGTTTGGCATAAAGCCGGAACTACTGATTTAGAAATCGGTTGTGATACAGCGATGATGCATGATATCATGCGTTCTATTAAAAATGAACCCTTCTTATTAATGGAAAGCACACCAAGTATGACAAACTGGCAAAACGTTGCTAAACTCAAAAAACCAGGGATGCATATGCTTTCTTCAATGCAGGCTGTCGCTCATGGATCAAATTCAGTTCAATACTTCCAATGGCGTAAAAGTCGTGGAGCTTCTGAAAAATTCCACGGTGCTGTTATTGATCATTATGGAAAATCCGATACACGCGTTTTCCGTGAAGTATCAGAGCTCGGTCAACGTCTAGAAGGATTAACCCCATTAACAAAAACATGCAATCAAGCACAAGTCGCTATCCTATTTGATTGGGATAACCGCTGGGCCATTGATGATATGCAAGGTCCCCGTAACATTGGCATGCATTATAAGGAAACCGTTCAACAGCATTACAAAGCATTTTGGAAAATGGGGATCCCAACTGATTTTGTTGATATGAGCTGCGATATTTCAAAATACAAAGTATTAGTTGCTCCAATGATGTATCTACTTCGCAACGGATTTGAACAAAAAATAAAGGCATTCGTTGAAGCCGGTGGAACATTAATCACAACCTATTGGTCAGGAATCGTAAATGAAACAGATCTTTGCTACTTAGAAGGTACACCACATGGATTAATGGATGTCGTAGGCCTTCGCAGCGGAGAAATCGATGGGTTATTTGATGGCGAAACAAATAGTGCCTCTGCTACAACTTCTTCATGGTTAACTCAATCAGAGTCTTATACATGTTCTGAATTATGTGATCTCATCATCCCAAGTACAGCAAAAACATTAATGACTTATAACGCAGACTTCTATGCTAATCAACCGGCTCTAACTGTTAATTCGTTTGGACAAGGACAAGCTTACTATATCGCTACGAAATTTGAAGATAAATTCTACGATGATTTCTATGCCCAAGTACTAGAAGAAGTTGGTATCCAGCGTCCAATTGATATTTCATTCCCGACAGGAGTCATTGTGACTGATCGTGAAGGCTACTTATTCATCCAAAACTTTAACCGTGAAGCAGTTACAATTCCAGCACTTCCAACAACTTATCATTTAATAGATGGAGATAAAGATATCCACCATGATTTTACCTTAAATCCATTTGAAGTTTTAATTGTTCATAACTAATATAAAAAGAGATAATCTCAAAATAATTAAAGGGCTTATTAGTCGATGAAAACTTTTAAGCCCTTTTTAAATACTAATCCTAATGAGTAATGAAATTCAGTTAGTTCTACTACCTAGTTCTCATTGATTATTGGCATCTGTCTTTATACAAAATAGCACAACTATTTTAAAACGAATTGGCTAATTCAAATAATGAAAGTTTTTATATCAGTTTATTTTAATAGAAAAAGTGCATCGTTTATTAATCATCAAAAATGAAACTTTCACTTTATGGAAAATCATTTTGATACAGGATGAATATAAAAAGTATCAAAACAGTGTGTCATTTATTAGGGGAAACTATTAAAGTAATCAGTGAATGCTCACTTATAGAACTAATAAAATTTCATGATTTCTTTTAATAAGTATTAAAAAGGGACTCTAAGGTCAAGAAAACTGAAAATATGGGATGATTAGCGAGCTTGCTCGCTATTTATGAGGAAATACAATTTCCCCGCCCATTTAAGATGTTTTCGTAGACTAAAGAGTCCTTGATTTATTCTAATACTTATTTTTAATTCAAAGAGAGTCTCTCTATAACAAATTTTAGCTATTTACATATATTTTGAGACATCCCCCTTTAGCTCATTTCTATAGTAATTCAATATGATTCATATCCAATTTATATTTAACATCTTTACGTTCAACAATGACATTGATTTTTTCTTTTAATTGTTCATCTTCCATTAACTTTGTAATCAACTCTTTTGTTGGATTAATGGCAAATGGTGTTCCAACTGCATGAAACATTGTTAAATCGCCAGTTGTATCACCATAAGCATAACTTTTACTTAAATCAATATCGTATTTGGCTTGAAGCTCCTTAATGGCTTTTTGTTTACTAACAGCATCCCACATCGGAATGACATTTCCATTGTAACATCCTTGCTCATCTGTTTCATAAATGGTTCCTCTGAAGTCATCCATTTTATATTTATTTGCCATTTTGCTAACTAATTCAAGGGGTGAGCCTGAAATCGCAATGACAATATGACCTTGTTCTTTGTGCCATTTCATACGTTCACGTGAAAACGTGTAGATACGATCTCCTTTTTGGTTGATTACTTTTTGTGCAACATGATCAATGTGTTCTTTACTTACACCAAGAATAGCTTGTTTATAAGCATCAACCATCTTCAATAGATACTCATCATAGTCACCTTCACGACGATCCCATTTTAAATAAACAGGTTTCACTTCGTTATGCCAAACATCTTCTTCGATTAATTCATATTTAATAATTTTCTTGAATACTTCCGTAATAAGTCCTTCACGATAAATCGTACCATCAATATCAAAAAAGGCTGCAATCTTAGACACGTTACCCCTCCTGCTGAAATTAAATTTTGAACAACATACTGACACTAAGATTTAGTGTTAACAAATGGTGTTCCGACTATAATAGCAAACTAATTTAAAAAAATCAAGAATAAAACCACATTAAATTTATTCTGACTATTAAGTTGTGTATGCGTTTTACTTTATCAATTTATAAAATTCTATTTTTTATCATTTACAGCGATAATAAATTCTATTACGTTTCATACAATATCATACCTTTAATCAAGAACGATAAATCGAAAGGGGATTTATATGAGAACTTATTATAAAAATCGATTTAAAGATAAATTAATGATTATTACGGGAAATTGGACGAGTGACTGCTATGAGAGGACCATTAAAAGGCGCTAAAATCATCGTTGTTGATAACGATTAAGTAAATGGCGCAAAAACACTAGTTTATATTCAGGATAAAGCTGGAGAGGCACTCTTTCTAAACTTAGATACCTCGATTGAAAAAAATGCGAAACAAATGGGCGAGCAAATAATCAAATGTTATGAAAAATTAGATATCGCAA
This sequence comes from Turicibacter sp. H121, assembly GCF_001543345.1. Taxonomy (NCBI): domain Bacteria; kingdom Bacillati; phylum Bacillota; class Erysipelotrichia; order Erysipelotrichales; family Turicibacteraceae; genus Turicibacter; species Turicibacter sp. H121. Next base: position 796,062 of record NZ_CP013476.1, read on the forward strand.
TCAATGATACTAGTGTAATAGGAAATCCCGTTCCAGTTCATGAATTAACTAAAGAAGAATAAAAGGATCATAAAAGAAGGCGAATTTAGCTTTTTCTATGGTCCTTTATATTGTTCATCTTATTTCAAATTAATTATTTTCTTCGCTATACTTGTGTAGATTTTGAAGATCTTAATTGCATAAGTTTTTCAATTAGGGAATTGACGACGCCACTACCACGACTCACAACTAGCCCAGTAACTATCTCCCCAACATATGGAACAACCATGGTTATTCCTAATATACTAAATAAATCTAATTTAGCACAAATACAAACTGCTATACTTAATATAATTGCTCCGATTTTTTTATAGCTTAATTTCCCATTATTTTTGAATAATGTATTGAATGTTTCAACGGCTGATTCTATCAGAATTGCGACTACGACAACTGCTAGCAGTTCCATCATTAGTTAACCTCCCCCCGAAAATATTAGTTATTCATAAGGATTGATTGTTAAATCCTTTCCTGACCTTATATTTTTTTTGTATAGGATAAACTGATCCAACCAGCCCCACTTTTTAGCTTTCCGAAGCCATTACTTTCATCAACAATTGTATAAACTTCGTTAGCTTTAACAGTAGTAACGACAGGGTAACTAGTACCTGCACCCGATCGAACATTTAATACCGAACAATTCACAATTTTAACTTGATAGCCAGATGAACTGGAAGATGAAGTAGTTGTAACTTTTTCAACATAATCTGTCCCCATTGAAATCCAACCCGCTCCAGATTTCAAGCGTCCTAATCCATTGGATACTTCTACAATGGTATAAACATCACCTTTTTTAACAGTTCCTACAACTTGACTTGTGAATGAGGCTTCTTTACGAATATTTAATTCATTACAAATCACTTTTACAGTAAAACTTGAAAAACTATCAGATGATTCTGTTGAGGAGTCAGTTTTAACTTTTTCAACATAGTCTGTTCCCATTGAAATCCAACCCGCTCCAGATTTTAAGCGTCCTAATCCATTGGATACTTCTACAATGGTATAAACTTCACCTTTTTTAACAGTTCCTACAACTTGACTTGTGAATGAGGCTTCTTTACGAATATTTAATTCATTACAAATCACTTTTACTGTAAATTTTAATCCTGGTAAACTTGGAGACTCATCATCAGGTGAATACGGAGGTAAGATAACCGTTGTTCCACTAGATAATTTAGGGTCACATCTTCCCTCTTTAATCGCTTGCAAAACAGTTTCTACTCTTGTTTTGACACTATTCCAACGACCTTCATCCCGGATTCGGTGTGGACAATTTTTAGCTGAAAAATCAGCATGTTGTTTTAAAGCATCAATTCCTAAATCATATTGATATAGTAGTCGTGCCATTACATAAACTGCATTTTCTTCTGCAGCGGTATATTTAGCCCCCCCTGATTTTGAATAACAAATTTCAACGGCAATTCCATAACGATTACCAGGTCCACTACTACCATCACCTGCATGCCAGGCATTTCGCTCGAATGGTATCCCTTGAATCGCATTCACATCGTCTACAGCAATATGATAGGAAACTTGATTATTATTACCAATCATATAGCTGATTTCATTAGTTGCTGATGCATCATTTGCAGTATTATGACAGACAACATATCTAGGTTTCATGGGATAAGGACACTTGATTGAATACTTACTACTTGAAACTAAGTTTTCTTTAAAAATATAACTCATTTTTATTAACCTCCCTCTGAAGAGTCTTATATTGTATTGTTATTTAGAAGTTCTTGAACTAAATCAATTACTTGGATAATGCACTGGGACGGTTACATATCTTATAATCTTATATATCTTAGTTCCTGTTTTATCATATTCAAAAAAATAGTTTATTGAATGGTCCTTTCACTACCTCTGTATTTAATTTTATCTTACAATAATTAGAAATATTAGTTAAAAAGAGATGACTCCTGCACAATACACAAATCATCTCTTTTTCATTTTGAGGTAGTCCTGATAAAATCATTTATTGAATATGATTCATATGAATCTTAACCGTTTCAATCCGTTTATCTTTTACACATTGGACTTTGAATAAAAGATTTTCATATTCGACCATGCACTCTTCTGTTTCACTTGGAATATAGTCGATTTGGTTAATTAAAAATCCACCTAATGTATCATAGTCTTCTGTCTCTTCATCAAGGTTTAATTGCAATTTATCATTAAGTTCTTTTATGCTAATCAATCCGTTAACGATATACGTATCATTATCAATTTTTCGAATAACAGGATCATCGTCATCGTATTCATCATTAATGTCACCCATCACTTCTTCAATTAAATCTTCAATCGTTACAATTCCTGAGAACCCTCCATACTCATCAATCAATACGGCAAGATGCCTTTTAGATTTTTGTAACTCCTTAAATAGTTGATCAATGTTTTTACACTCAGGTACGAAATAAGGCCGATGAAGTAATTTTTTTAGATCCACATTTTCAAATCCAACTTGATAAGCTTCATGCAAAAAATCTTTAAGATATAAAATTCCAATAATGTTGTCCATATCGCCTTCATAAACTGGAATACGTGAATAATTTTCTTCTAATAATTCTTCAATTGATAATGGTAGCTTAATATTAATCATATAAACTTCAGTCCGAGGAGTCATAACCTCTTTAGCAAGTTTATCATCAAAATCAAAGATACTATTAATCATTTCTTTTTCAATTTGATTAATGACACCATATTCTTCTCCTGCATCAACCAGTGATTTTATTTCCTCACGAGATACTTTTTCTTCTAAATCCGTGTCACTCATTCCAATGACTCGAAGTAATACGTTAGTTGATAAAGACAAAAGTTTAACGAAAGGTTTCGCAAATTTAAAGACAAAGACAATCGGTCTCACCGATAACATCGCCATCTGTTCTGATTTTTGTAAAGCAATACGTTTAGGCACAAGTTCACCAAAGACCAGTGTAAAATAAGATAAGATTATAGTAATGACTATTATTGAAATAGATTGTGCATAAGGTATACCGAGCTGCGATAAGGAAGCACCAATAACCTCTGAGATTCCTGTAGCTGCCGAAGCACTTGAGAAAAATCCTGCTAATGTAATTCCCACTTGAATAGTTGATAAAAACTTATTTGGTTCTTCTAATAAATCAACGAGTAAGGATGCTTTCTTATCTCCGTCATCTGCTAACATTTTAATTCGATTTCGATTGACCGATACAATCGCCATCTCCGCTGACGCAAAAAATGCATTCAATAATGTTAATAGTAAAATCAAAATAAATTGTGACACTAAGTTCATCGGTTCCGGGTCCATAAAATTTATCTCCCCTCTATCTTATGAATTTTACGGCTATTCTAATATATGAAAGACTCTTCAGTATGAGTCAGGAAATTATCTTTACAACTCTCTTTGAATATCTTCCTTGATACTAATACTATATTCACTTCCTATCAGGTGGTAACAAAAAATCCCCGCATAAAGGTGTTACTAAAATTACTGTCCCTTTACTTAATCATATTCAATATACCCTCGTTTAACTAAGTTTTCCAATAATTAAAAATAAAGCTTTAATCTGCCAGCTTTATATTGTATAGGTCATGATGTATCTAGTTTTCTTGATTTTCTCAGTAATTTTAAATTCAAATTTTTGATAAAGCTTAATTGCCCCTTTATTCTGAGCGAAAACATATAAAAATATATTTTGATTTTATTGTTTAGCGCATTCGACGCAATCTCTTAAAACTTCACTCCCAATTCCTTGGCTTTGATATTCCTCGAAAATATAAAGGTCATCTAATTCAAGCTGGCCATCTTCTTGATGAAAATAAAAATACCCCACCTTCTTCCCTTCATACCAGATGACTTGATAGCCGTGTATATGTGTCTCAATTTTATGTCTTACCCATTTTAATACATACTCATAATTAATCGATTCTATCGATTCATATTGATTAATTAAAGACCTATTTAATTGATATATCATCTGTATATCTTCATTTGTAGCTAATTGATAATTAAGCTTCATTCCCTGTCTCCTTCGCTAACCTATAATTATTTAAAATTAGCATACTACTTCATAGCATTTGATTCAATAAAAAAATATTATCTCCAAAATGAAGATAATATTTAAAAAGGAAACTTAGTTATATATGTCTCATACCAATCCGTCTTCCAGCCTTGTTCCTGGCAAAGTGCTAGTAATTGATTTTCATCATTAATTCCTCGTTCGGTAATCAATTGATGTATTTCTTTATTTACTAGCAATCCATTATCAATATTATCCGAGAGATGTTTATACATAGAGTAACTTCTAATATGAGAAAATTCAGCATTTCGTTTCAAAGGAGCCCCAGTTAATTCATCAAACTTAATTTTATATTTTCTTCTTCGTTTTGGTTTTAATGATTTACGGGCATCAACTTTCTGACTGTCATACTCTAATCGAATCGCTCGAACTGTTTCACAACGATCAATCGCATTATAAAACTGTTCAGATGCTAATAAATTGATTCCTTTTTTCCCTACTCCATATTCTTCTTGCTCTTTTCTAATTAATCCAAGTACAATATATCCTCTAATATAAAGTTCACCATGAAAATAACGTTTATCTTCCTCATTTAATGCCATCGTTAAGTAATTAGCTTTTTGTGGGCTTGTTCTTAAAATGCTATGTAGCTTTGACTTTTTAACCCACAACCAACCTTTCTCATCTACTAAAACACCTTCACGCCAAGCGTTACTTAATTGTGTTTTAACTCCTTTGTAGACCCGATAATCAACCTCAGGCACCTCATACTTCAATTCCTTTCCAGGATGATATAAAGTTATCTCATGTGTCTTAATAACTACTCACCTCCAGTCATTTGATTATATAATTGATTTAGCTCTGCCATTGCTTCACTTGCTCTTTGATGATGACAACAATCAGGATGGATAACTTTTGAAATACGATCTCTCCAGCGTTTTGCCGTTTTTTTATTACTGAATAAGGTTGGAGTAATACCGAGCTTATCCATTCGAAGTTTTCCATCTAATTCAACTAAATAAAAAATATACTCACAAGCTTCCGTCGCAAAATATTCAGTTGTATTTGTTTCTAATGTTTCATCTGAAATAACAAGATGAGGCGCATCCTTTTGTTCATGAACGATAGGTGCTTGGCTTAGATTAAGTTTAAACACTGTTTTTTGGAAATTTTCAATCGAAGCATATAAAGAGTTCCATCCTCTTCCCGAAATTTTAATCGTATCACCTACATCTGTTTTAATCTGTGCTTTTACTTCTTTAAACTTTCCTAACTCCTTTAATTCTTTTACACTTGAAACATTAATCCAATCCACGAATTTATCCCTCCTTCTACTAATCATTTTATTCACTGACCCCATCGTACATTCCTTTGCTAATCGATAAAAAAAACACCGATAGCTTAAAAGTCAATCGGTGTTTTTAGCAATTTAGTTGTATTTTATAATTGGCATTAATACATCGCAGATTTTGATCTTTGGCGATTCATCTTTCATTAAGTTGAGCATTTCCATTTGAGAATTAACAATTCTTTTCTCAATCCCGACCGGAATATAACTTCCATCAGCCTGTAACTCATAGGCATTTGTGTTATCACTTAAATAAATCTGTAAGATTTGTTTAATTTTTTCTTTAATTGCCTCATCTTCAACAATTCCCATTGTCTCAACTCGTTTACTTAAATTACGATACATCCAGTCGGCGCTTGAAATATAAATTTCTTCTTCACTATTATTATAGAAATAATAAATACGGCTATGCTCTAAGAACCGTCCAACAATACTACGTACGGTGATATTTTCACTAATCTCCTTCATTTGTGGACGTAAGCAGTAAACTCCACGAACAATCAATTCAATCTTAACACCCGCCATGGAAGCTTCATACAATTTCATAATCATCTGTTTATCGTATAACCCATTCATTTTAGCAATGATATGTGCCTTTTTCCCTGCTTTAGCATGCTTAATTTCTCGATCAATTAACGTCTCAAACTTTAAGCGAAGCCTATGGGGAGCAATCGTCACAAGTAAAAATTTCAATTTAGGAGACGAAATTACCCAAGAAAAATCGGAAGCTTTCAAGAATTTTATTAATTCATCGTTTAACGACATTCCTTGGTTAAAAGATGCCATTCATCTACCAATCGTCGGAATTGGTGGTACAATTCGTATGATTAGTAAAATCTATCGTAATCTTATTGGCGATAACTTTAAACTTCAACATCAATACATCCTCACATGTGAGAACTTTCAAACTGTTTACGACATGTTAGCGCCTCTCTCTTTAAAAGATCGCTTAGGTGTAAAAGGAATTACGAAGGAACGTGCGGATATTGTGTTAGGTTGTTTAATGACAATTCGAGCTTTAATGAGCTACATTGATTCTAAAGAACTTGTCATTAACCGCTATGGAATCCGTCAAGGTTTAATCTTTAAACAACTTGATCTTCCAACTCATTCAGTTCTCGATTATTCACTTTGTAACTTGCTCACTCATTTTAAACTTGATGAGCATCATAACGACCGACTAAAACAATCAACGTTAACACTTGCTAATCAATTAGGCATTAATGATCCTTCTTCAGTCAATATTCTAAAAACGATTAGTAAACTTCATCAGATTGGACAAGTCATCTCATACCAAAATGTGAATAAACATACCTTCCATTTACTCATGAATGTCCAAGTAAACGGCTTAACTCCAAAGGAACAATTAATGTGTGCTTATACTGTGAAATTGTTAGATCGCTTCAATATTAAATTAGAACATGCCAATGTCTTAAATGAGCCAGATCTTGCTCACTGTAAAAAACTTTCACTTATCCTTCAACTTGCAAGCTATCTAACTGCATTAAAACAAGAATTCACCTCACTTCATGTAAAGGAAAATAACATACAAATCCAATTTTCACATCCAATTCCAAGCATTTATATCGGAAAACTTGAAACCCTATCTAAACTTTACACAGAAGTCTTTAATAAAAAGTTAATGATTCATTAAACTGATGGTATGAAGCCTATATTACTAAAGTCGAAGCTAGAGTCTTCTTCAAACTAAAGAACAAAATAACTACTTCTTTTATCTCTAATAAATTAAAACCTCCCTTACCAAAGATCTTAAATCCTTTGATAAGGGAGGTTTTTTCCATTAAACACGCTTAATTCTTAAACAATAATAAAATGTTACAATTCATGATTATCTAAATTCCACCCAGTTGTATAGAAAAATTTAGGTCTTTCCTAAAAAGATTATTTAATAGTTTCATTTACAATATAAAAAGAAGCTATTGGGAGGTAGCTTCTTTTAAAAACGATACTCTTCAGTAAAAATCTCTGTAAATATGGGAAAGAGAATCTGCTTAGAGTAAATAGGGTAATATATGATTTTGGGAATTTATAGAGAATATTCTCTTAAAGATTAAACCTCTAAGAACATGTTTATTATAACAAGAAACTAGTAGAAAGTTACGACTTGGGTACAAACAACATCTTCTAAGGCATAAACGACATTTAAATCAACTAATGGATTAATTTAAACTGTTCAGATTTTAGTATAATTCTTCCCTCTATTTTATATAGTTTTTTCCTATGTCTCCTAATTCTTTTATGGTAAGATATGAATAGTAGAAAAAACAAACATTTTGTCGTCATTATGAGAATGATTCCAAGCTCTGCATAAGTCATTATTTTTTCATGATACGTATTGAACATTTTTTGTATTATATTGAATTTTTATAGGGGGGAAATTTAACAATGATTAATATTTGTTTATGTGATGATGATCTTAATTATTTAAATTACTATTCTACAAAAATTAATGAATTAGCAGATATCTATCATATTCCGATTATGATGGAAACCTATACCAGCGGTGAAAGCCTTACTTTTGAATTAGAAGACAATCCTAATCGAATCGATATTGTTATTATTGATATTATTATGAAGAAGTTGAATGGAATTGAAGCGGGGCAACTTTTAAGAAAATTCGGTTATACTGGCATTATTATCTTTTTAACTTCTAGTAAAGAATATGCACTCGACTCTTTCTCAGTTGAGCCATTCAATTATCTAATTAAAGATTTACGTGATGAAGAACAATTAAAAGGAACCTTTTTAAGAGCGATGATGGAAGTTGAAAAAAAGAGAAAGAAAAGTATTATGATTTCAAGTAAACAGACAAATAAACTAATTAAACTTGATAATATTTTGTATATTGAAAGTATCGGAAAAAAGGTCATCTTATATAATCTATCCGGTGAAAAAGAAGAACTGAATACAACACTTAATAGTTTAGCTGAAAAAATTAACGAGTATGGATTCATCCGTTGTCACAAATCATACATCGTTAACACAACCTACATCAGCTCCTTTAATAAATCAGAATGCTCTCTTAAGCAAGGGATTACGATTCCAATTGGACGAAAGTACTCGTCTACCTTCAAAGAGAACTATCTAAAAAATGAGCTAGACCATATCCTTTTATAGAGGTATCCTTATGAGTGAGCAGCTAATTCAATTAATTCTTTTTATTTTAATCTATATTTATAATGTTTGTCAGCTAAACTATTTTAACAAGCTATTAACGACGCGATTTTCTTCTCGCATGATGATTATCTTCTTATCACTATTTTTAACACTTGTTTCAATGTTTTTAATCACCTATAAGATTTTCATTCCTCTAACCTACTTTATTTTAAGTATCGTTTTATATTTTTCTCTAAGACTTTGTTTTACTGATCTCAAGTCAGTTATTTTTATTATCTGCATTAACATCGTCTTTCAACTCGTTCTGACACGTGATATCGTCATTGGTGTCTCATCACTCATCACAAACCAAAGTATGTATACTCTTGTCCAGGATAAAGGAAACTATATGCTTTCATTCTGTGTCTCCCGCATTATTGTACTTTTTATCCTGTTTAATTTTAATAAACTACTTCCATTAGATGTTGCTAAGAAAATATTAATGAATATCCCTATTTTAAAGTTTACGATTTTAGTAAAAGGAACACTCGTGATTCTCATGCTAAATTCTAACTATATTGACTTTTACTCCGCTAATATCAAAACAGCAACTATTCCATTGTTAATGAATCGAGTAATTATCGGTCTTTGTTACTATTTCCTTTTGTTTACACAAATTCAACAAATCAAATTTAAAGAAGTTGAGCTCAATAATAAATTAATTTCACTACAACTTGAACATCAAGAGGAACTTTATAAAAAACGAGATCACTACGCGGAAATTCTAAGAATGTATAATCACGACTTTAAAAGTGTCTTAACTAATATCAGTTATTTTCTCGATCAAGGAGATATTCCAAAAGCACAAGAAATTTTAAAAACGATTGATTCGGATATTAAAGTTATTGTTACAGAAAATCAGTGTTACTCAAATCGACTGATTGTAGATGTCATCCTAAACTCCTTATCTGAAAGATGTAAACAAGCAAACATTGAGTTTAATGCCGAATGCTCGATTCCTGATCATTTATCACTTAGTGACTTATCACTAAGCCGAATCTTTGGAAACCTTGCAAATAATGCCTATGAGGCCTGTATCAGACAAGATGAGCAGGAGATGAGAAAAATTATCTTTAAAAGTTATATTAAAGATGATTTCTTTATTCTCTATACTCAAAATAGCTTTAATGGTGAAATTATTATTGAACAAAATAAAATCAGAACAACAAAACGAAATAAAAAACAACATGGTGTTGGGATTGAAAGTATTAAAAACATCGTCGAATCCGCTAATGGGATCGCCTTATTTGATGTCAATGAGGAAAAAAATATGTTCAGATTTTACATTAAAATCCCTCTTAGTCATGAGTAAGATCTTTGTTTCCACATTTTCAAACACTCTGTTCTCTCTAAGACAGAATGTTTTTTATAAGATGGATTGGATTATTGATATATACACTATACTTACTTATAAATGAACTCAATTAATTTAATCCCCTGTGCATGGCGCTTAATTACACCCATCTATTTATTTAGACTATAGCCTAAAAGCAATAATTTAAATAGAAAATAAGAAAACCTCAGATTTTCCATCTGAGGTTTTCTTATACCGATTATAATTCTTTTGAACGTTCAACTGCTCGTTTTTGAAATTGTTGCATTTCTTGTTGAAGAGCTATTTTTATTTCTTGTTGATTGAAAATAGATTGTTTATGATTTAAAACTCGAACTCCATTGATCCAAACACTATCCACATTTGAGGCATTTGCGCTATAAACAATCGCTGAATATGGATCATAAATTGGGAACATATTTACCGAATCTGTTTCAATTAAGACGATATCAGCTTGCTTCCCAACTTCAAGTGAACCAATACGAGCATCCATTTTTAATGCCTTTGCCCCACCGATCGTCGCTAATTTAACGATTTCTTCAGCTTTAAATAATGAACGATCTTTATAATGAGTCTTTTGGGCATAAACCGCTGTTTTCATTTGTGTAAATAAATCGAGTGTATTCCCACTACTCGGTCCATCTGTTCCAAGGCCAACAGCAATTCCATGCTCGATCATCTCTTTAACAGGGGCAATTCCTTTTCCTGCTTTCATATTTGATCCCACACAGTGAGCAACACTTGTCCCACGTCCTGCCATTAACTTCATATCATGTTCATTGACATGAATACAATGAGCAGCGACTAATCGATTACTTAAAACACCAATGGAATCTAGATACTCAACGGGCGTCATATCGTACATTTCACGGAATTCTTTCATTTCATAGTCCATCTCAGCCACATGCATCGAAATTAATGTCTCGTATTTTTCAGCGATTTTATACGCTGTCTTTAAAGCAGTCGCATCATTCGTATTCGTCGCATGGGGAGCAATAATAGGTGTGACTAACTCATGATTTTTCCATTTACTAATGAATGCCTCACTATAAGCTAACCCACCATAAGCCTCCTTACAATCACAAGTTGGGAAGTTAATCACCGTTTCTCCCAGTACGCCACGCATATTTAGTTCCTCACAGGCACGGGCCACTTCTTCTTCAAAATAATACATATCTAAAAAAGTTGTCACACCGCTACGTTGCATCTCTAAAATTCCATAACGTGCCGCCTCATAAACAAGTGGCTCTGTCATACATTCAATTTCCAATGGAAAAAGATAACGACGAAGTCGGTCTGGACAATCATCGCCTAATGAACGAAATGGAATCATTGAAACATGAGCATGCGTATTAATCATACCGGGAATCAGTAGACCACCTGCCGCATCAATGATTTCATCCACATGTTCCTCCATTTCCGCCTTATATTCTCCAACATAAGAAATCTTATCATCTTCGATGATTAACATTCCTTTAGGATAGGTTGTTAATACTTCATCCATTGTTAAAATCCAAGCATTTTTAATTAATGTCTTCATAATAAACCTCCTCAATCAACGGAACAATTCCTTGTGTTTTCATATTAATCCTTCTAGTGTCTTCACCTTTAATGTTAATGAAACTAAATAAAGTATAAAAAATATCCAATGCAATTGCATTGGATATTTTTTATACTTGAATCCCTTTTAATCTCATGAGGATTTACCACGACTGTGGTCCCCCCATGAGGCAAAACAACTTAAGAGAAAAACATCACGATTAATGATCCCCAAACCGTTAATAAGATATTTCCCACTGTATATGGAATCGTGTACCCAAGAACAGGTGCGTTACTTTTTGCTTTTTCACAAAGTCCACCGACAGCAGCTGTTGTTGTTAAAGCCCCAGCTGTTGCCCCTAATATAACGGGAGCTGAAAATTTAAATACATACTTGCCAAGGAAAATTCCTGAGAAAGTGGAAATAGCTGTTACCATCATTCCAGCTAAGAAGAAACTCAATCCCGAACTTTGTAATCCATCCACAAATCCTGGTCCTGCATTAATTCCAACCACTGCAACAAAGGCAGCTAAACCAACGTTACTTAAGAACCAAGTGGCACCCGATGGGATACGGCCAATCGTTGGACGACGGGAATGAAGGTATCCAAAGATTAGTCCCATAATCAACGCTCCACCACTTGTTGATAACGTAATACCAATCTTACCAATCATTAAAGATGGAACACCGATTAATCCACCGAATAAAATTCCAAGACCAACAAACGTCATATCTGTTTCATCTGATTGACGAACAGGCTTCCCGATACGAGAAACTAATCCTTCAACATCATCAACAGGTCCTGCTAACGTTAAGACATCATGTTTATCAAGCTTCGTCTCTAGCGTATAAGCAACCTCTTCACCTGCACGCTTAAGTTTAGAAATAATAACTCCTCGTGTTAAATCATTGTCTTGGATTTCTTGAATGGATCTTCCGATAATCGCTTGATTTTTCACACATACATCTAACGATTCTGTTCTAAAATTAACTAATTGATGATCATAAATTTCTTCTCCTAAATCAAGAAATTTAATGTGTTGTACATCCTTCTCTTTAAACGCGATCGCAAGACAATCATTTGTATGAATAAGAGTGCTTGTATTAGCTTTAAACACCTGATTATCACGTTTAATCTTAACAATAAAGCATCGAATATTTTTTTGTGATAACTGTGCTTCAATCTCAGAAACAGTTTTCCCTGCATATTCATCATTGACTTTATACATACGATATAAAACATCACTTGCATGTGAACTAACGAACTCATCTTCAAATGATTCTTTCGCTTGTTGATCTAGTTCTAAACATTCTTTTTCTAAATCAACACCTAAAATCTTTGGTCCGAATGTCGTTAAAATAAAGGTACATCCAAGCGTCCCAAAAATATAAGTAACAGCATATCCAACTGGCACAAAGTCCATCATCTGTTTTTGATTTGAAATATCCATCTTAGAAATAGCATCTTGGGCCACGCCAATAACAGAAGATTGCGTTAAAGCACCAGCTGCAAGTCCTCCAGCTTGTCCTGCATTGAACCCCATCAGTTTCCCAACAAGGATGGCTGAAATTAAACCTATCACACAAACGATAACAGCAAAAATCATCTGTGGAATTCCTTCTTTTTTCAATCCCTTAAAGAATTGAGGACCTGCATTATATCCTAATGCAAATAAAAATAATAAGAAGAAAACAGCTTTAACCGTATTATCGACTGTAATTCCTAACTGACCGACTAATACACCTGTTACTAATACACCCGGTACTGTTCCAATCTTAAATGAACCTATTTGAATCTTTCCAATCGCATATCCGATGGCTAGTGTTAAAAATAATGCTAGCTCTGGATATGATTGAAGGATTTCAACTAACCATGACATCTTTTTCACCTCATTTTAAAATATTGAAAGCAATCACTATTTAAATTGCTTTCCTCTTAATACTCATCATGCGATTTTTCCTCGTTGATTGACCATTTCTGTTGCTTTTTAAATCTACACATGGTAGTACAAAAATGAGGTACTTCATTTATCCTCTCGAGTCAAATTCTCACGTTTTGTCGAAAAATCATTTATTGTGCCGAGTCTATTATAATAGCATTTTCATCAATGTCAAGAAACAAGTTGTAAATTAATGTATAAAAACATTAAATACACCAAAAAAGGAGCTTTCAATTCTGAAGGCTCCTTTATAGCTTGACTACATATATTCTATTTTAATACGAACGTCTCGGAGCATGAAATGGGAGTTACTCATACTCCAGGATCCTATCAAGACATTATAATAGTCTTTATTCCCACTCACTTGATTCATCACGATAAACTGGCAATCAACATATCCCCAATCATTAATAGCCTTTGTTTTAATACTTCGCTCAATCGTCGAAGCCTCATCCATCTCAATATATTCAAGTCCTGCTCGAACTTCATCGCCTGAAATATTTCGATAGAAAAACGAGATACTCACAACATCACCAACATTTAACCCTGGCAACTTAATTTGTAACATCTTCTTAGCTTCATGATTTCCCCGAATCTCTAAAATTCTCCCCGTCTCTCTCCACATCCATTCATTTTCACCTTGATTATCAATGGATGAATGAATACACGTCACATAATTTACACGATGATCAAATAAATAACTTTTTACTTTTCCGCTACTTTGTAACGCTTGATTATAAAGCAACACATTCGTACTAATGCAATCAACCCCCATATCAACTAAGTTTTGCATCTCTTCCCCATGATCAACCGTCCAAGCATTCACGAGTACTCCCTTACTATGTGCATAATCGACCATTTCTTTTGAAACTTGCTTTTTATAACAGTCAATATCCATGTCATATCTCGCACAATAATCAATATTTTCTATGGTCATCTCTGCTAACCACTGAATATTTATTTGATGATTTAATTTTCGAACCTCTGTCACAATCTCTTTTGAAAAAGAAATAATCACCACATATTGAAGGCTTCCCCACTGAGCAACAACCTCTAACAATCGAGCCACACTCTTCGGTTCAATTTCTTTTATCTCAATCACCGGTACTAATCCCCATTTTTTACAGACTGCTAAATACTCCTCAAGCGTTGGAATCCTTAGATGAGGATACTTTTTCACCTGATTCCCACCATTTATAATAAGTTCTTTTAACTCATCCAATGAATAATGTTCCGGTTTTCCACTTCCATTTGTCATTCGTTCTAATGTGTCATCATGCAGTAACACAAACTCCCCATCTTTTGTTTCATGAATATCACATTCCGCCCCATAGTAACCATATTTCCCTGCTAACTCATAAGCTAGCAACGTATTTTCTGGTGCTAATGAACTTAGACCTCGATGTGCAATCATTCTTATCTTTGGTGATAACGTCGATTTCTTCACATCAGTCACTCTCATCTCTTGATCATCTAGGGCCAATGGATGGGGAACAACCAAGTAAAAAGAAGCTGTGCCTAAACACTCCTCGTCAGGCCCATACACCATTATTTCACATGGTATACGTACATCAAAATCACTTAAATAATTAGTTAAATTTAAAGACACACTTCCTACTTTATTTGAAACAACTTCACATCTATTAAAAACACTTTTCCCATTCGTCTGATTCGCACAAACCTTAACTCGGTATCCTGATAAATCTAGTACTTCTTCTTCACTAAACAATTTAACTTCAACCTGACTTCCGTACTCATCATATCGTATCCGACAAATCGGTTTTTTACTTTCGTTTAACTTTAAGCGAACATACTTCTTATACATCCTCTTCACCCCAGTCTGTATATTCTCTAAATTATACAAAATTCATGGCCCATATATGCAAAAAAACTCCATTAGACCTGTCTAGTTAATGGAGCACTTTTTTATAGTAAATCGGCTAATGTATACTTTGAAAATTCTTTTATAAATTGATTGAGGGCTTGAGAAGAAATGTGCTTTAATTTACATCCTGATGACATTAAAGGACAACTCTCTGGTTTACTGAAACATTCGACAATGTTCATATTATCTTCCGTCACCTTTAAAAGATCACCTAGATTAATTTCACTAGGTTTTAACCCGAGCTTTAATCCACCAGCACGACCTTTAATTGAAATAATATAATCCGTTTTTCCAAGATGATGGATAACTTTTTTCATATGATGCTCTGATGTATTTAATGCCTTTGCTAACTCATCAACGGTACATAATTCATCACTATGATGAGCTAAATAAATGAGCGCTCGAAAACTATAATCACTAAACTTTGATAATTGCATATTAAACACCACCTTTGCTTCAATTATACAACAGAAACTGTCTTCACTTGAATGAAAACAAGACTTAAAAATCCTTCATCATCTTAAATGTGCATTTTATTTGCATATTTAATTTCTGTATGTTATTCTATCACTGTCAGTAAGAAAAACAATGAATAAGGAGAGATTTATATGTTAGATCAACATACAATTGATATCATTAAAAGTACTGTCCCTGCATTAAAAGCGCACGGTTTAGATATTACCACAACATTCTACAAAAATATGTTTGAACAAAATCCAGAAGTAGCACCTTTATTTGATATGAGTAAACAAAAATCAGGGGAACAACCAAAAGCATTAGCTATGACAGTTTTAGCAGCTGCACAAAACGTTGATAACTTAGGCGCTATTATGCCCGTTGTACAACGTATTGCCATTCGTCACTGCGACTGTGGAGTAAAAGAAGAACACTACCCAATCGTAGGAAAGCATTTATTAGAGGCTATCAAACAAGTTTTAGGTGAGGCTGCTACAGATGAAATTATCGATGCATGGGCAAAAACATATGAAGTCATTGCACAAGTCTTCATCGATGCAGAAAAAGAAATTTACGCTTCTCGTGCTTAATTTAAAACAAAAAAATCCCCTACCAACTATTTAGGTCAGGGGATTTTTTTCATCTATTCTTTTCTTAAATTATCAATGACCTCAGACGAGAGTCCCGTCATTTTACAAATCGTTTCATTATCTAGAGACTTTAATAAATTTCTTGCTATTTCAAAAGCTTTATTTTGCTCACCTTTACACTCTGCCTCATTCAAAACACTTATGTTATCTTGTAAAATTTTAGAACGCATTTCATATAATAAACGTTCCTCCCTATTACTATTCATACGGATAAGTTCATCCTTTGCTTCCCGGATTTCCTCAATACTCATCTCTAATCGACGTACAGCCTCACTTTCAGGATCGATTAAAAACTCAGTCCAAGCGACTAACATATCCTTAGCATCACTATTTTTCGGAAGTTTAGGAATCTCTATAAAATGAACTTCCATAATATCTGTTAACTCCTCATGCGTTTCTAACTCTTTAAAACGATAAGCAGTATGAAACTTCTCTGATCTTAAATATTTAAAATTCAAAATATTAATACAAATCGTTCTATTTAATTGAGAATAATCTTCTCCATTACTTAACTGCTCTTCATACATCTTACTTAAATAGTAGAGGCTCCTCTTAATCATGTTATATTCATTCTTCAACTGAATTTCAATATTGATAATCTCCTGATTACTTGTTGTTGCTTCAACATCTAATCGAGAATATTTATCCTCTAAAAATTATTTTTCTAAATCTGTCCCTTGAACTTCTACTCGAGTAATTTTATTCACTGGTTTTAAGACTGCATTTAAAAATGAAATTAATACTTTAGGGTGCTTATGTGAACCAAAGATATTTTTAAATACAAAATCAACTTTAGGATCCAATAAACCTCTACTCATCTTAAACCTCCTTAAAAATCAAATATAACCTTTGCCTCTATTATAACGGATATTAATTGATTTTTAATCAATAGATTACATTAAATCTGACTCTAAAAAAGCTTTAATAATTACTACTTCCGGAGGATTAATATTCTCTTGTAAGTCATCTAAAGAGAAGAATTTTAAATCCTTTGCTTCTGCCGCATCTTTTTTCAAGTTTCCTCGATAATCAGTGCAACTATAAGTCGCGATGAAATTTATATACTTCATCCCCATTTGGATATCCGTAATAAAACTCCTCACCTGAAAATATATTAAACAAAGTTAATCTTTTAGCAATGAACCCACTCTCTTCATATAATTCTCGCTTCGCGAC
The DNA here is from genome assembly GCF_001543345.1 of Turicibacter sp. H121. Taxonomy (NCBI): domain Bacteria; kingdom Bacillati; phylum Bacillota; class Erysipelotrichia; order Erysipelotrichales; family Turicibacteraceae; genus Turicibacter; species Turicibacter sp. H121. The sequence goes on from NZ_CP013476.1 coordinate 813,607, forward strand.
TTCTTCTAAACTTCCAGAAGTTCTAAAGTTCCACCAGGCAATCTCCAACAATTATTGTCGTGTCTTAGCTTAAGCAAAAGACGCTCATTCTCATCTAATAAAATTACATTAGCTCCCCCCATCACAATGGGTTGTGAACCAACTAATTGTCTTAAATCCATTATGTATCCCATAATCACTCTCTCCTTTTATAATTCCAAACGTTTGACTCGATACTTAAACATCAATTCATACACCTTATCAGTTGGATGCAAACCATCTCCTTCTGCCATTAACACTTCAAAACCTCGTTTACATCAGCCTGTTTAAACAAACGATTCTCATAACTATCGTCTAATGTGGTAACTGAATTTGTCAGCAATAAAATAACTTCTTTATTATATTTTTTAACTGATTAATAATAGCTACTAAATCATGAAACAAAATCTCCATTTCATTAAAAAGCTTTCGATTATTTGTACCAATCATCAGTAACACCACATCATCATCTACCTCAACTAATTCCGATAAGTAACTTCTTAATTGAGTAGAATTCATTCCACTTCAACCATTAGTAATCACCTTGCAATCAGAATCATACTTTTTCATTACCCCCTCCATTTTAGCTTTATATTTCGTATAGTAAAATACTATTTTAAAAGGAATCACTTCTAACTTTACACTTGAATTTCACTCTTATTGTATACTTCAAGTTGATGTAATAAATCTCATTACTCCAATATCTTTCCATAAAACATGAAATACTCAATGATTATCTGTCGTTATTTTTTACACTTATGTTACAATATGAATATGACATAATTAACTTTTGACTTTTCCCATATTAGAGGTGATATTAATGAATCTAGATAAGCAAATACTAAAAGAAATCGGACAGATTGCGACTCATCACCCAGAAATCCAAAAAATATTATTATTTGGTTCACGAGCTAGAGGAGATAATAGTGAGAGAAGTGATATTGATTTAGCTGTCTATGCCAAAGGATCTATCTCCACGTTTATTGAAGAAATAGAACTTATGACGACGACATTGCTTGAATACGATATAACACATATTACTGAATTAACAGAAGATTATTTTTTAGAACAAATTAATAGAGAAGGAATCGTAATTTATGAGAAAAATTCAATATAAATTTACTAATTTAAAAAAAGCCTATCAAAGACTAGTTGAGGTTGCAAATCTATATGATGGAAAAAATGAAATCATTCGAGATAGTTTGATTCAGCGCTTTGAATTCACATATGAATTAACACACAAAACCCTTCAAGAATTTTTTAAATATTCTGGTATTACAATGGAAAATTCATTTCCAAGAATGATTTACAAAAAAGCTTACGCGAACCATTTGATTGATAATGATAAAATATGGATTAACTTATTAGAAGATCGAAATGCAACGTCCCATTTATACAGCGAACAGATTGCTAATGAAATTGCTCATCGTATTGTTACTGATTATGTTGAAGTAATTGGAAAACTGATTGAAAAATTAGACGAATTAATTTAAGCCCATTATATGATGGGCTTTTTTTACATAAAAAAGGCTTAAAGGATATACACAAATAAACGTATATTTCCTTTAAGCTTTCATATTAAGATTCAAATAGTTCTTGAATATCATCCATTGAAAGATGGGTAATGAATGTTTCGCCTTCTTTAACAAGAGAATCTGATAATTCTAATTTTCTTTGTTGAAGTTTTTCAATTTTTTCTTCGATTGTATCTTTTGCGATTAACTTATAAACCTGAACTTTATTTTGTTGTCCCATTCGGTATGCACGATCCGTCGCCTGATTTTGTGCACTCATATTCCACCATGGATCATAATGAATCACGACATCCGCTCCTGTTAAATTCAATCCCGTTCCACCTGCTTTTAATGAAATCAAGAACACATCAGCTTCACCTTCATTAAATCGGTTTGCTAAGGCAACACGTTGTTCCGATTTTGTTTCACCTGTTAACGTAAAATAAGAAATACCTAACTCATCAAGCTTTGGTGCGATTAAATCAAACATTGATGTAAATTGTGAGAATAACAACATACGGTGTCCACTGTCTTTACATTCCTGAATTAATTCTAAACATAAATTTAACTTTGCACTTTCATCTTTATAGTTTTCCAAATAAAGTGCAGGATGACAACAGAGCTGGCGAAGACGTGTTAACATCGCCAACATCTTCATACGACTTTGCCCTTCATTCCCTTCTCCAAGTTCAGCTTGAAGTTCTTTATTCATACTGATAAGTGTTGCTTCATATAACTTACGTTGTGCCTTGTCTAACTCACAGTAAACAACTGATTCTACCTTATCTGGTAATTCCGTTAAGACATCTTTTTTCAAGCGGCGTAAAATAAATGGTGCTACTAACTGATGAACACGCGCAAGTAACTTTTCATCTTTATCTTTAATAATCGGATTCTCGTACTGCTTTTTAAACTTCGCATAACTCAATAAATATCCTGGCAAAATAAAATCAAAAATTGACCATACATCTGCAATTGAATTCTCAAGCGGTGTTCCTGTTAAGGCAAAACGGATCTCACCGTTCAGTTTTTTTACCGCCTTCGCATTTTGTGTCGCCTGATTTTTAATATAATGCGCCTCATCTAAAATCACATATTTAAATGCTGCCTCATATTCCTTAATATCACGACGCAGCAAATCGTATGACGTCAAAATCACATCATAATTGTTTAAAGTACTCAATTTCTTGCTGCGCTCACTCACTGTTCCTGTCATCGTCAACACACGTAAATGTGGGGCAAAACGTTCAAACTCTGCTTGCCAGTTGAAGACCAGTGAACTCGGAGTAACAATAAGGCTTGGTTTATCAACTTCTCGCTCGTACTCTGCACACAATAAAGCAATCACTTGTAGCGTCTTCCCAAGCCCCATATCATCAGCTAAAATTCCACCCATTCCATAATCAGATAACGTTCTTAACCAACGATAACCTGTTTCCTGATATGGACGTAACGTCGCTTGTAAATTTTGTGGCAGTTCATATTCCATTTCATCAATTTGTTCAAAATCATTAACTAATTGACGAAAGGCCTTATTTTTCTTAGATTTAACTTCATTTTTTTCAAGCATTCGTTCTAAATAAAGTGCACGATATTTCGAGAGTTGAATTTCATCTTGTTGTAAGTCTTCTTCGGTTAATTCTAAATCCTCTACTAAATTAAAAAACGATTGCATATACTCAGAATCTAACTCTAAAAAGCTTCCATCTTTTAAACGATAATATTTCTTTTTTAATTGATACTGTGCCAACACCTCTTGATACTCGGACACATCAAATGCTAAATCTTCTAATTTAAAAGTCATTAAATCACTTTGTAAACGTACCCCGACTGATACTTTCTTATTCACTTGTTTTGGGCTCATCCCTTTAAAACGTTCCGTCGCATTTACTTCATGCTGTGCAATTAAGGCCGGAACGCCTTGATTCATAAACTGATAAATTTGATGATCATCATTAAGCACCATCTTATCTTTATCAATCTTGAAATCATAAGTTTCAAACACATTCATAAGTTGCGCTTCTTTCACTTTATCACGAACAATAGTTGATGGTAACTCGTCAGTAAGTGGATTATACAAATGGCCATTATAACCATATTCTACTTTTGCCTCAACCGCTAAATCATCATTTAAATCTAAATATACTTTACTATCAAGTTGTGGCATCTCATATTTACCTTGTAAATAATTAATGCTATCATCAGTAACAAATGCGGCAATACGTGGATAAATAACAGATAAGAAGTGAGGAATTTGTTCACTTGAAATATATAAGTAGCCACTCATTACAATAATTTCTTTTAAAATTGGGAAGATATAATTAATAAACTCTTCATCCATAAACCATAAGCTATCCTGTGTCAAAAGGAAATAATCCTTTCCTCGACCACGTATTAACATTTTTCCTTTTGTTTGTGTAAGAAGTAGTCCTTTATTCTTAGCTTGTTCAATCTTCAATTGAATATTTGGTCTTTGATTAGTCATTAAGATAGATTTCCATTCGTCTTTTTCAACATAACAATTTAACTTCGTATTAAGTAATAAATCATCTAATTCACGCAATTTCATAGAACTTAGCAATAAACTACGACGTTCCGAGTTTGGTAATCGATACTGCTGTGTAATAAACTGTCGGTCCTTTACTATCGATTTCACAAAATTTAGAATTTTTAATGATTGCTCATCAAAACGACGAATATCATGATTAAAAGTTAATTCTTTTCCATAAATAAATTCTGATTGTGTATCTATTCGATTAATAAAATCAAACAAATCTTTAATAACATAAAATCGTTTTGTTCCGATCGATAACTCTAATTTTGTTACCTCACCTTCAAATCTTAACTTAGGAATTAAAGATACGGTGGATGTATCTTCTAAATTCATTCTCACCTCTTGAACTAATGAATCTTCATATTGATCTAACAATTGATTAATCGTATTTCTTTGATAAAATACTATAGCATCCTCCCAAGAAATACGACGACTTTTTTGTTCATATTGTGCTTGAAATAGCATTGCTACAACATGTATACAACATGATTGATAGTGATGTGATGCTGGACAGTCACAACCGATACTTTGAATGTTTCCTTTAGTATCGAAATCAGCTTCGGCATGATACTCTCTTCCAGTAAAGTCATGAACAATGGAACAAATTTCATAAGGAGCATCGGAATTTTGAGTTTTTAAAAAATTAATTGTCTTAACAGCTCCAGAATCATGCAAGATGTTCCCGTTATAAAAAATTGAGTCAAAGCTTGCTATACGTTCAATCAATGAATCACTTAATTTTAATTTCATAAAAAAATATCCTCCTAAAACATCTCCTATTATATCAATTATAGGGACACTAATACAAATTTAAACATGAACAAGAAAAAAAGCTATATAATAAAGAAGATAATTGAAGCAAGGAGGTTTTAATGTGAGAGATATTACAAATTCAAAAGGAAAAATCTTTAGACACTTTAAAGGTGATTTATATTTAGTTGAGGATTTCGTCAAACATTCAGAAACGCAAGAAACCATGGTTCTTTATCGAGCCCTATACGGTGAATGCGGCCTTTTCGTACGACCTTATGGCATGTTTGTTGAAGAGGTTCCTGAAGGAAAAGTAAATCCAACCGGACAAAAATACCGATTCCAAGAATATGAAGTTAAGAGCGTCAAATAACTCTACAAAAAAACTCCTACTGAGACTAATTAGTAGGAGTTTTCTTATTTTTTTAACATCTGGTTCTAAAAATCGATCGAGTACTGATTCTTCATAAGAAGAAGATTTTCTTTAGTTTGCTTTTTTTGAAGGTACTGCTTCTTTCTTATCGAGTAAATATTTTTGAATAAATAACTTATGTGCGATAGACATGACAGCAGAGCGTAAAACTTCTGTTTCAAATGTAATATTCTTTGCTGAGTTTGGTTCAATGGATTCACGATTAATAAAAACAAACTGTAAGGCTTTCTCTAATTCAACGCAGAAGAAGTCATAAGCCTCCTTTGTTGGATATAAATTCATCTGAATTTTAATCATTTCACAAACTTCTGTTAAACTATAAACTTGTTTAAATAAACAAACGACAATCAAATACGCTAAATGCTTTTCAGTGTAACGACGACCGACTGGTGGAGATACAACCTTTTGTTTGACGTAATTATTTAACATTGTTGGTGTTAATAACTTTTCCTCTGGATTTAAATTTAATGGTTTCAGTACATCTTCGACATACGAAATAACCTGATCCTTGTACAAAGGAATCGTTGGCAATTCATCAAATCTTGGGCAATGAAACTCTAACATTTCTTTATGATCCATAGTTCTTCCTAACTTTCTATTTTAAAATATCATGTTTTTTAATAGCCTGAACTGCAATACATCCTGGACCACCTTGTGCTGTAAAAACGGGTGTCAGCAGCATTACCTCAGTCTCAATACTTCCTATATTTTTAATTATAATATCTTTTGTCTCCATTGCCAACTCTTCATCACATGCATGTGAAATATAAATCTTATATTCATCATTTACGCCTTTCGCTATTAAATCATCACAAATCGCTTGAATGGCTTTTTTGAATGTACGTTTCGTCGCAAACTTCTCTAAACGTGTACTATCCTCAGATAATGTCATGACTGGTACTAACTTTACTAAACCACCAATGCGACCAACCAATGGGGATAAACGTCCACCACGAACTAAATAATCAAAATCTTTCGGAATCAGGAAAGAAGTAGAAGTTTCTATTAGCGATTCAATTTCGCTTACTACTTCAGACTTCGTCTTACCCGCTTCAACTAATTTCACAGCAACATCTACAAGATAACGATGTGGCCCACAAAGCGTCTTCGAATTGATAACTGTAATATTTTCTTCATGATCGACCATTGATTTTGCCATACATGCTGATTGATACGTTCCCGATAATCCATCCGCTAATGAAATATTAATAATCTCCTCATTAGGATATTTTTCATACATCTCTACGACATCTCCAATTGAAGGTTGAGATGAACTTGGAAAATACCCCTCATTAATCATTTCTACTAAACCTTCAGTTGTTAATTCCTCTAATTCTTTATAGCTTTTATTATTAATCGTTACCGATAACGGTCTAATATCTAAATGATTTTGTTTTGCCTCTTCTCTTGAATAAAGCGTTGATGAATCCGCCACAATCTTAATCATACTAAGCCCTCCATATATAAAAGTTAACATTTCTAATAAACTTAGTTTTTAATACTATATAATTTAGATTAACACCTTTTGTTTGCATTGTCAATCAAGAAAAAATAAACCTGATAGTTCATCTCACTAAAAATAAAGAAAGCTTGTCATCATTTAAAATCGTTCCCCTGAATTACATCTATCGCTTAATACTCTCGCAACAAACGTACATACTATATTTGATAGGAGGTCAAACAATGAATAATAAACAAGAGCAATTCTTAAATTATATCCTTAAAAGAGTTCAAGATGGAAAAATAGATGAAGCACAAGCACTTATTAATGAAAACTTCAAAAAACAAGAGGCTGGTACATTTACTCGTGCTGATATTGGAGAATTCATTCCTAAAATTACGATGTTGATTAAACCTAACCATGTCGATGAGGTTCACAATGTTATACAAGAATTCGCAGCTACTTTTTCTGAAAAATAAAAAACTGCTCTTAATTGAGCAGTTTTTTATTTTATTGACAACCACATTCAAAATACCAATCTAGTTCTTCCTTAACTATCTAAGTTATCAAATAAATATTCTCATTTCTTATTCACAAAAAATTTTATTGTACAACTCCGCTTTCTACAACAATATTATCCGCATCTGCTGCTTCCCCATAAACTGGAGCTAATGTTTCTTCATAATCGGCATGAAAGAAGTTTTCTTTTCCGAGTTCAACAATTTCATTATTTAACCAATCTAATAAATCTTGATTCCCTTTTTGAACTGCCGCTGCAATCGTATCAATATTTCCTAATGATTCAATTCCAACACTAAATCCCTCATTTTCAATGGCCCATGCTAATACTTCTGTATTATCCGTAGAAAGCGCATCTCCACGACCATCTAATAACGCATTATAGGCTTCGCTGTATTGATCAAATTTTAATAAATTAACTGCTGGATAATTTTCTGTAAAAAATGTCTCTGCTGTTGTTCCCTTACATACTATTAACGTTTTACCTTTTAAATCTTCTACATCTGTAATTAAAGCCTTATCAGATGAAACGACACCAAGAGCCACTTTCATATAAGGAAGCGTAAAATCTACTTTTTCTTTTCGCTCTTCAGTGACTGTAAAGTTCGCTAAAATAATATCGACTTTATTAGAAACTAAATACTCTACACGACTCGCTGCTTCAACTGGTACATACTCAACTTCTACCCCAAGATCTTTGGCGATACGATTACCAAAATAAACATCATAGCCTTGATAATCTCCGTTAGAATCAACGTATCCGAATGGTTTTTTATCACTAAATACGCCAATGACAATTTTGCCACTTTGTTTAATTTCCTCAACCGTTCTTGCTTTTGATTGGCTATCATTCGGTGAAGAAGTTTGACACGCTGTAAAAACACCTAACGTTAATAATAAAGTACCCAAACATAGTAAACACTTTTTCATTTTCATCCATCCTTTCTATTCAAATTTAAATAGATTTAAAAACTGTTTTGCCCTTTTTGTTTTTGGATTTGTAAAAAATGTTTCTGGATCCGCTTCTTCAATGATTTTCCCTTCATCTAAAAAGATAATTCGATCAGCAATCGCACGGGCAAATTCCATTTCATGTGTGACGATTACCATCGTACTTCCTTCTTTAGCAAGGGAAAGAATCACATCTAATACTTCTCTAACCATTTCTGGGTCAAGGGCAGCTGTCACCTCGTCAAACAATAAAATTTCTGGTTTCATACAAAGGGCACGAACGATGGCTACCCGTTGTTTTTGCCCACCAGATAATTGACGTGGATATGCCTTTTTCTTATCAAGCAATCCTACTCGGGCGAGTAATCTTTCTGCTTCTTTAATGGCTTCGGATTTATCACGTCCTTGCGCTTTTGTAGGGCCTAAGATAATGTTATGTAATACATCCAGATGTGGAAACAATTCATAACTTTGAAATACCATGCCAATTTTCTGTCTAATCAATGGCATTTGCTTACTTTGATGACTAATACATTCATCCTCTAGTAAGATATCTCCTGCTTGAATTTTTTCTAGTCCATTAATGCATCGAAGTAAGGTACTTTTTCCACAACCAGACGGTCCTAAAATCACAACGACTTCTCCTTTTTTTACTTCTAATGATAAATCTGAAAAAATAACATTTTGATCATAACTTTTCGTCACATGGTTTAACTTTAATATCGTTTCACTCATAATCGTTTTTTACACCTCCCACCGCTTTTCTAACTTCGTCGCTAGTAATGAAATTGGATAACAGATGATAAAGTAAAGAAGAAAGATAACACCATAAATCCAAAGAGCAGCACTTGGCACTGTTAACCGAGAAGCTTCAATAATTTGTTGACCAACCTTTACTACCTCTACAACACCGATTAGTACAATTAACGAGGTTGTTTTAATCATACGTGTCACTAAATTAATCATCTGAGGTAATAATCTTCTAATCGTTTGAGGAATAATAACATATTGATAAAGTTGACGTTTCTTAAGACCAATCGCGAGCCCTGTTTCATATTGATGTTTTGGAATAGAACTTAATGCCCCACGTACTAAGTCTCCCATTTCTGCAATTCCCCAAAAAGAAAAAACTAAAACTGCAGCGACCTCACCAGATAAGTTAACTCCAAACGACTTACTTAAGCCAAAATAAGCTAAAAAGAGTAATACTAATTGTGGAATAATTCGAACACTCTCTAAGTAGATACGACAGATAAGCTTCATAATTGTAGAATTCAGGCTCATTAAAATTCCCATTCCAATTCCTAAAATGACTGAAATTAAAACCGAGATTAATGAGATTTCTAACGTAACCCATAACCCTTCTAATAAACGAATAAAATTCCTTCCTTCAAATAAAACACTAATTCCCCACTCCTGCATAGCGCACCTTCCTTTCAATGAAGCTTAAAATTAGAGAAATCGGTAATAACAGCAGTAAGTAAGAAACAACTAACATCAGTAATGATTCATCTGTTTTATAATATAAGCCGATTAATCCTTTAGCGACATACATTAAATCCGCAAGTGCGACAACGCTAAAAACAGATGTTTCCTTAATTAAAAAGATTGTATTGGCAGTAAAAGCAGGTAAAGAAACAACAGCTGCCTGTGGAATAACAATGTATCGTAACACTTGCCATTTTGTTAATCCTAAACTTAATCCTGATTCTGTTTGACTTATTGGAATAGCCTCAAGCCCACTACGAAACGCCTCAGCCATATAACTTCCACCTAAAAAGGTTAACCCTAATACCCCGCATGCTTCAGAACTTAAAAAGATTCCTAGCTTCGGCAATCCGAAATACAAGAAAAACAACTGAATTAATAGAGGAGTATTTCTTGAAAGCTCAATATACACACCAATGATTCGCTGTAAAATTGGAACTTTATAATATCGAATGACACAACAAATAAATCCCCAAAAAGTAGATAATAAAATTCCTAAAAAAGCAATACTAATAGTTAACTTAGCAGCCTCTACATACATCGGTGTATACGTCCTAATAAATTCAAAATCCATGATCTCCCTCCTCACTAAAACTAAATTAACTTGTTCTTATATTAATCATACGATTCAATTTTCTAAATAATTACAATTTCAGAGAATTAATGATATAAAAACGGATTTATAACGAAATTTATCATATGTGAACATAAAAAAACTCCCCATCTCTTACAGTAATGGGAAGTTTTTAACTTTCTCTATAGAAATAAAAAAGTATTCTACAATTTTATAACAGGCTAGTTGAGAATCGGCTTTAAAACTAAGACAGGCAATCATCGAACTAAAATTGTTCCGATCTAAAAAACTTATCTAGATTTATATAAAATAAAAAACTACTCTTTCCTTAGAGAAAATCATGAAAAGAAATTATTGAACATATAAAAAGTGAGAATAAGCTGCTAAAAAATCAATAATCACTATCCTTCAGATAAAAAATTTAATTTTAATTAAATCAACTATGATAGCGTAAGCAATCCCATCTTCTTCATTAGAGTATGCCATTCATTATTCCACCTTATACTCTTCTTATTCCTTTATTAAATCAAATTTATTTTCTCAGTTGATACGATATAATAATATTCTCTATAAGACTAACTGAATAAACTTGAAAATCTCATAAATTCAGGCTTATTTCAGTATTTTATACCCCTTAGTTTTAGTCAATCCAAAAGGTACCTGTGCTATAAGGAACCATACCTATTGAATAGTAAAATTGCTGATTTGATCCTACAACCGCATACTTTGCTCCAGCCTGCTTTACACGTCTAAGTCCTTCGTACACAACTTCTCTTCCAAATCCCATTTTGCGATATTCAGGAACTACACAAACGGGTTCAATCAATGCAAATTCACTACTCTTGTCATACCACATGCCTGCATGAGCTATATAGTTCCCCTGTTCATCTACAACGGATAGTTTCAAATTTAGGTCTAAGTAATTTCTTTCATAAGCAGCCTTGCAATCCTGTAAACTTACTTCTGTAAAAGAAAAAGTTTCTCCTGCCTCTTCATGTCCAAAGCCCTTAAACAGACACAGCATATACTTGTCATATTCTCTTTCTTCAGCCAAGGAAGTGATTCTATAACCTTCTTTTAGATTGATAACAGGAATTTCTTCTGATAAATCGAAAATTGCAACCATATCCTTTTCTTCTGATGCCATCATTCCCTCACTTTTTAGTACCTTCTGCAAAGTACGATTAGAATCACAAGCGAATATTCTGAAATCACCATTTTCTTCTTTCATCATATTCTTTTTTGCATATGATACCATTTCTTCATATAAAAATTCATATCCAGGGAGAACTATTGGAAAAATGTCATCTAGAGAATGATCATACAAATTTGCTGCTACAATTTTTCCATTTTGTTCCCAAATACCTATTCTCGTCAAGAACTCATCATCTAAATATTCCCAATTCATCATCATCCAATCAAAGCGAGCATAAGTATATTCGGTATTTTTGCTCTCAACCAAAAAGTCATGCAACTTCTTATAATCAGATGTTTCCAAGCGGCTCCCTTCATAGTTTCGTAACTTAATCTGTTTTTCCATTTTCTATTCCTCTTTATTTTCATATTTCCGGCTCATCCTTGAGTATGACATTGTTTTTCATTAATAATACCTAATAACACAAGTAAATTCAGAGTAACCTACTTTAACATATGATATCTCTAGATTGAATAGACTTGAAATTGAATATCAACACTTATTTCTCCATTACCTATAACTTAACTCTAAAAACATTCAAGTATCTTAAACTTCTATTCACTTTTTTAGAGTTAATCTTTCAATACATCTTCCCAAGACTAAAATAAAAACCACCCGTCCAACGGGCAATGTCATTAAGTTAATTAATTCATAGCTCAAATCTCTAAAAGGGAGGTGTACATTTTTGTACACCTCCCTTTTTTCTTGTAAAAAACACTTGACATCGAAGCAAAAATCTGTGGCAAAGCCCCTTAAATATACCTATTTAAGGAGGCTATCACATGGCTAAGTATTCAACTAAGATTAAACAAAATCTCATTCGTATGATTAAGACAATGAGTAGTAACCCAAAGGACTTTGTACAAAATCCTGAGAAAGATTTTACTCGCAATCGTAAACTCTCATTTGAAAGTATGGTGAGTTTTATTCTCGCAATGAATGGCAATAGCCTTTATACAGAGTTAATGACCTATTTCAATTATGATGTTAAAACTGCATCTACCTCTGCTTTTATCCAACAACGTAGTAAAATACGACCGGATGCATTTAAACATTTATTTCAACAGTTTACCGCCTCATACGATCATTATAAATATTTTCGAGGATATCGACTTCTCGCTGTTGATGGATCAACGTTTAATATTGCACACAATCCTGCTGATGAAAAAACGTACATTAAATCTTCAATTACATCGTTCTTTTCAATATTATTTTCAATTTCAGAAATTTTAAATTATCCTCTTTTAGCAGTGGTATGTATTTGATTAATATTTCAAACTTATTAGCCATTCTAGCACCTCATTAGTAAGTCTCCCTAGGTAGGTTCATTCTAATCTTATTCGCTATACTTATCCTCTTAATAAAATCGCTACATAAAATCGTGCTAATGCTTACACATCTTTTCGTGTAAGTTTAGCCACACACTCCATATGGGTCGAGACAATGACGTTAATGTCATCAGTTGACGGGAACAAGTCAACCTTTCTGCCCGTTGTAGGAAACATATCCATAGTCTACACCCCTTCATCTAAATAATCAAATTGGAATTTGACGGTCTGAGTTTATCGCTCCATGTAAAGAAGAAGATACGGTCTATCTTGCTCATCAACGTCTGTTCTCTTATAAATCTTAAATCCCATATGCTCATAAAAACCGATAGCCTCGGGATTTTGTTCATTTACCGTAACTTCACTGACCGAAAGCGTTTCAACACTATGCTGAATGAATCTTTTTCCGATGCCTTTTCCTCGCTCTTCGGGAGAAATAAAGAGCATTTCCAGTTTTCCATTTTCTATCCCCATAAAGCCAATGGCCAATCCTCTCTCACTTACGGCAATTATCAAATGAGGAATCTCTTGTAATGCATGTGGAATGTATTGTTTAATCTCACCGATTTCAGATGACGATAGAAACAGATGGGTTGCTTTAACAGACTGCTCCCATACTTTAGTCAGTTATTCTATCAACTCTGTTGTTTTCTCATAAATTTCGACTATCTTCATTGTTTATGAACTCCTCTACAAATTGGAATTTGTCACTCTATGAGTTTTCTGATTTCAACCTTAACTTTTTCCAAATCGCTACAAGTTAAAATAGGGATTAACCTATCAATTTCATCAATCGACTTATTCCACCATTTGAATTTAAGCATAAGTCCAATCAATCAAGAGTGTAGAACGGGAATGTAGAAACTATGTTCATTTAATGGTTAGCACCATTCATAACAAACTCCACACCAGTCGTAATCCGGAAAGACTTTCCGATAATTAGTTTGTCGCCATTCCACTCATAGTGGTGTGCCACATGACTTTCAAACTCTGAATCTGCAATATATGTAAAATCACCAACGACAATGTTAGGATTCTTAATGGTTGGCTTTACATAGATTTCTTTGTCATATCCTGCAATCGGATGGATTGTGTTTGGATTTGGATTCTTTCCGTTTTTCATATAACCAATCCTCTTTTAAATTGTAATTTTTCTTTATAAATCAATAATGATTTCGTACTTGTCATCAATAAGTACATAATGAGCATTGTCCTCTAACACACTTTCCAATGTGCACCACTCATCATCTAGACGATTTTCAACGACATTTACATATTTCTTTATGTCAGCAAAATGACTTTTTATATAGTCCTCACTCATAACCAGACAATAGTATTTGATATTTTCAAGATATTTCTGCTCAAAGTCCGTTGCCCAATCAAATGCAATATAGCATCCCTCAACAATTAGATTCTGCTTGTTTTCAATGGTCGTTTTAATCATTTCACGGACAATAGGCCATAAGTATACAGTCAAATCGCTATTATCGCTCATCGGTGTGAGTTCTGTGTTTCCGCTACGGATTAACTCCATTTTTAAATGGTCTATTGATAGATACGGATATTTATATTTTTCAGGTAATTTTTATGTAAGCGCTGTCTTCCCTGTGTGCGATGCACCTGTAATTAAAATAATCATTGCTTTCATCCCTACAAATTCTAATTTTTCCATTACTTTTTAGGATTGAATTTTCCTTTTGTTGCAACAACCACCACAACACTTGCAACTGCTCCCGTAGCACCCACCGCAGCTTTTAAGCCATTTTTCACACCTTGTACCTGGCTATTTATACAAGATTCACATTTCTTGCGTTTATACCCTTCTGGCAATGGTTTTTTGCATTTCTTACATACCTTATTCTCCATCAACATCTTCTCCTTCTAACAAAGACACATTTTCCACGCAAGGAAGTGCCTGTATTCTTTTATTGATATCTGGTAATGTTTTTGACCAATAGTTTTCCGGTGCGGGATCTATTAAATCCAATCTCTGCACCAGGCCATCCGTTGACAAATATGCTTTCTGCAAATATCCAGCATAGTATTGAAGACTTTGACGTGCTGCTGCAGTTTCACCCAATTCCTGGTATGCCATTGCCTCTGCCAATGAAGCCATATTAACAGCTGATAAACTTTCTCTTATTTCATTCATTCTCTGACCAATCTTTTCAGGATTCGCACCAGATAAAAGTTTACCCCAAAACGATTCTGGCTGCTCTTTAATAAATGTAAGATTGGCATTTTGGCTCTGCATCAGAAGATTTCTACTGTCTTCCGCATCAGAAACAATTCGCATAAGTGCCATTGCCTTCAACTCTGGATTTTTAATCTGCATTGCCTGTAACAATTTTTGCTGACAGCTATATGCCATTGCTAATCTGTCGAATTCCTGCCCCTGTCTTACTTCTTCGATTGCAATCTGAACCGTATGTATTTCTTCTGCAATTTGGGCTATCTGCATTTGTGTCGCATAACTGGTCATTGCCTCAGTTAGTGCAGGAGCCAGGTCAACACTCTTAAGTGAAATTGTTGATATGATTTTATTAGTTTCCGGATTTATCAGGTTTGCCATTAAAGTACCATCTTTTTTCGTCATGAGCTTTAATGCACCACTAGCAATCTGTGACTTTTGCTCATCTGTCAAAATCGCTTGAAAAGCCTGGTCCGGTATACTTGCCTTTACCATATTGATAAAGGCTGGTGCGGTGTATAACATTTCCTCTATTTTCTTGAATGTCTTTTTAGCACCTCTCAATAAAGGTTTTGCCACTTCTGGCATATCAGAGAAGTGTTGGACCACTTCATAACTATAACCCTCAACATCAATTACTTCTATTTCATCTGGTGATATATAAATTGTATCTTCCATAAAATGCTTTCCTTTCTGTTGTTCTCTATAACAACACTTGTAATTTTTGTGAAATCAGAATGTATCAGTCTCTTTT
Source organism: Turicibacter sp. H121 (assembly GCF_001543345.1). NCBI lineage: Bacteria > Bacillati > Bacillota > Erysipelotrichia > Erysipelotrichales > Turicibacteraceae > Turicibacter > Turicibacter sp. H121. The sequence goes on from NZ_CP013476.1 coordinate 829,317, forward strand.
CACACATATCAGTTCAATGTCATCTCCCAATGATTCCATCATCTGAACGAATGTCTTATTCACGCCCCCATCCTTTTTCTTAATGATACGATTCACATACTGACCTGTTGTTCCGATATCTTCCGCTTTCATTAATAAACTATGCTCGTCAAATAGACAATAGTCCCATGCACTCGCACCTATAAAAAATAGTTTCTGAACTCCACCCTACCTACAAACAGGCTACAGAACTACTGCCAAACCAACTAAAAAAGGTTCTATAATATTTGGTGTGGGTGATTCCCACACTTCTTTTATTTGGAATAAAAAATAAGTATAAAAAAAGAGACATCACGTCCCAAATTCTATACCATGTAATTGACCAAAAAAAACACGAAAGGATTGGGTTTATGTCTCACAATAATTGTATCTTAACTTTACTCGATTTAAAAGATAAAAATATTACTTTTTCAGAAAATTGGATGGAAGATGTTCAGATTAACGGGATCCACTCTAAGGTCATTTCTGGTATCCTCTCTTTTCAACCGACCCATTGTTACAACTGTGGTCATCTCTTTGACTCACAAATCATTAAACACGGCTTCAAAACCTCTCGTATTAAGATGATGAAACTCTCTGGCTTTGATACCTATCTCGATTTAAAAAAGCAACGCTATAAATGCCGTCATTGTGATCGTACCTTTACGCTTAAAACCTCTCTCGTAGAATCTAATTGTTACCTTTCTAATCCCCTTAAACAAGCCATTTTCCTAGAGGCTAGCCATAAAAAATCCGAGTCAAATATTGCCCGTGAACTCAACGTATCCCATTCAACGGTCAATCGGATCATTCATACATCGTACGAGGAACAACCCCTTCATTTTAACTCTCTTCCAAAGGTGCTTTGTTTTGATGAGTTTAAGTCGGTCAAATCAGCGGAAGGGGCTATGTCATTCATTTTTTGTGATGCTTCTAATGGGAAGTTAATTGATATCGTTGAAGACCGTCGTCTAAGCACTTTAAAACCTTATTTCATGCGATTTTCTAAGGAGGCCCGTGAAGGTGTAACTCACGTTGTTATTGATATGTATGCTCCGTATATGACACTCATTAAAGAGGTGTTTCCCAACGCTAAAATTGTTTTAGATAAGTTCCACGTCGTTCAACTTTTATCTCGTGCCCTCAATAAAACTCGTATTCGCTTCATGAACCAAAACAAAGAATTCTACAATAAATTCAAACATTATTGGCGCCTTTTATTAAAAGCCCAAGAGGATATCCATTCTACCCACTACTTCTATTCTAACTGTTTCAAAAAGCAGATTTCTCAACAAGAAATCATCGACTTTTTACTCGCTTTAGATCCTGAATTAAAAGCGACTTATGACTTCTATCAAACCATCAAACAGGCCATCAAACTTCGCAACTTTGATGCTTTTCATCATGCCATTCAAAACCCCTCTGACTTACTTTCACCTGAAATGAAAACAGCTTTAAAAACATTAACTAACTACCAAGATTATATCAAAAATACGATTGAAACATCTTATACCAATGGAGTGCTTGAAGGGATTAATAACAAGATTAAAGTGATTAAACGCATGGCCTTTGGATACCGTAGTTTCTATCATTTCAAAGCTAGAATTTTGATTATCCATAAGTACACCTTTGAACAAAAAAATAAAAGGAATCAAACTGCTCAACGAGCAGCTTAATCCCTCACGATTACAGGTATAAAATTTCTTCACCCACACCAGTTGACAAAGAGCCCTAAAAAAGGGATTCCAGGAAGTTCCCAATAATGGGGCTACGTTTGGAATCCCTTGATTTAAACACTTTTCAGTTGCTTATTTATCTTTTCTTGACAACAGACAGACTGTCTCCACATGGATTGAGAGGACAGAATGAATGTCATTTGTGTATGTCCGTTCTCGGAAACATATCCACGACACTTTTTGCACTATCGGTAGACGGGAACATATCCATAGGCTTCGCTGTTTTTTGAAAAACTGAGGTATGCTGTTAATTTTCAGTACCCAATACTGTGAATAACGTTACTCTCCTATTCACTAATGTAATTCAACAATCTTTCTAAAATGTCATGTGTAACTTTTAAGTTGTATTGTTCAATAAGGTGACTTTGCAAATCCATAACTAATAGCAAAGAATTTTTATAGGCTTCAAATAATTCTACCTTATCTAATCGAGCAGTGGTCTTTGCAAATTTTTTATAATTTTCAAGGCTAATTTCTTTTTCAAGGTTTTTACTCATGTTTAGCCAATTATCAGCATTTTTTTCTGCCATACGTATAAGTTGTAGTGTATTTTTTTGAAGTTGTGATAAGAGTTCTAATGAACGAGCATATTCTCCTCTTTTTAGAACGTTGATTCCCATCAACCATAGATTAGAGAAATTACACAACAAAAAATTAGCATTTTCTTCAGTAAGTCTATTTGGTCTTGCACCACTTATCTCTGATAAATAATTTTCTAATTGCCCTGTTTCATCGTAAATAAGCATAGCCTTCGTATCAGGAATATAACCTGAATCTTTAAACGAGGGGATTATGTTCATATCTTTTTCAGAAAGGAAATGAAATTCCCCACGTATAAGATTATCAAAAATAACTACCTCTGTTCCGTACTCATTTTTATAAAGCATCAAGTACGGAGCTACGTCAAACAACCAGTTGGATGAATCAAAGTTCGAGGTTATACTATCTTTCAAAAATATATAGAACTCTATATCAGAGTATTGGTCACCTTCTCCTTTGGTAAACGATCCATACATCATACAAGCTGTAATTCGTTCATCTGACTCAGTAAGATTCTTAACGTTTGCAATTAATTCTTTTTGTTTTAACATTTCTTCACCCTTTCATGTAAATATCTTTTAGTTATTGTGGCAACTCAAAATCTCTACAAACCTAAATTAATATTTTTCGTACAAATGTTATTGCAAAAAGCATCATCATGCTCCACAAACAATAGTGTAGGACAATATTCCAAAATCATTTTTTCAATTTGGATACGTGAAAAAATATCAATATAGTTCAATGGCTCATCCCATATATACAAATGTGCACTTTCACAAAGGCTTTTAGCAATTAGTACTTTCTTTTTCTGACCAGCACTAAAATCCACCATGTTCTTATCAAACTGCTCTCTATTAAAATCCAGTTTACGAAGAATCGTTTTAAATAGAGTTTCATCGATCTTATTATTATAGGCAAATTCAGATAGATTACCTTTTAAATATGAAGTATCTTGCGAAATATAAGAAATTTTTAGTCCACTTGCTAGCATAAAATTTCCGGTAAATTTAATATCATCTCCATTAATCAATTTTAGGATACTAGACTTACCACTCCCATTTTTTCCGATAATGGCAACTCTATCACCAATATTGACTCTGAAATTAAGATTACTGCATACTTCTTTATCTCCATAAGACAATGATAAATCATTCGCTTCTATTAAGCACTCTTTGTGAAATTCAAGTGGTGAAATTTTTAAGTCATCATATTGTTCAATGTTGTGGAGCAGTTCTGATTTTTGTAAAACGGCTTCCTGATGTCTTGACTCAATATTTTTGGCACGTTTCATCGCTTTTGCAGCCTTATGTCCAACATAACCCTTATCCAGTTTTGAACCAGAATTTGTTGTTCCATATTTACTTTTTTCTACTTTATTTGACCAGTTTGAACTACGTTTTGCTGCATAAGACAACCTTCCTATTTCTTTAAGGAGTTTCTTGTTTTCTGCCAGTTCAAAATTATCTTGTAACGTTTTGTTCTCCCACCAAGAAGTAAAATTTCCCTTTTGGATTTCGATATTCGTTTTATTGATAGATAGTATATGGTCAACACATTGATCAAGTAAGCTTCTATCATGAGATACCAAAATAAACCCCTTCTTGCGTTTCAAATAGTTTTGCACTACATTACGTGCATCGATGTCAAGATGGTTTGTAGGTTCATCAATAAGCAGGAAACAACTCGCTGTAAGGAATAAAGCTGCAAGAAGGACCTTTGTTTGCTCACCATTTGACAATGTATTAAACGGACGATATAAAGCATCTTCTTGAACATCAAGCAATGATATTTCACGAAAAATCTCCCAATCCATACATTCCGTACAAATACTCTTCATTACTTCAATTGTATATAGACTCTTATCTTCCACATCATAAGGAAAATACTCAAACTTAACTGTAGAACTTATATTGCCGGAATACGCATATTTGCCAAGCAGTAAATTTAAGAAAGTAGTTTTACTGCGTCCGTTTCTTCCAATAAAACCGAGTTTCCAATCTGTATCTATCTGAAAACTTACATTTTCAAAAATATTGTCATAACTTCCTTCATATGAAAAAGTTAGATTTGAAACATTTATTAAGGACATATATTTCTTCCTCCTTTACATTATAAAAATTTTATAAGCAAAGTCGGTTTTCGGCATTAATTACTCTATAATGTTATCCAACTCTGCAAGGATTTTGTCATGAATGACATAGTATCATTGTCTATCACGTTTATCTTCCTTTCTTTTACAAATATTAAAAGCTGCAAGAAAGTAAATTCTTACGGCTCAAAAACAAATACTATTATTACCTTTTGTTATACATAACATAAGGTTACTGTAATGTATTATTGAGTGTAGAACACTTAACTTTCTTGCAATTTGCATAACAAAACAAACGGTTCTATAGCCGTTTCTTTAAATATCTTATTATGCATCATATAATTAGCAAGAAAAGTTATACATTCTTCCACCTCCAAGTCGTTTTATTATATCATATTATCTTTAAAAATCCAATATAATTCTTCTGTTCTCTTTCTAAAGATTACCCTTCTACATCAATCTCGACTCCTGATTTGAATTCAACGGCGAACTTATCATGAAATACCGTAACTTTTTCTATAAGCCTCCTTACTAACTGCTCATCATATTCCTCTAACTCACAGGATTGTTCATTAAAGAAATCAGTCATTTCAGCGATTCGTTGCCTTTTTCCTTCACGCTCTGCATTTTCAACAAGTGCATTTTGCTTCAATTCTCGAAGGTGGTAGATTTCATCAGCCACATCTTCATAGTCATTCTTGGATTTTGCTTGGATAAGAAGCTGTTGTTGTAATTCTTCCAATTTGCTATCAATATCATTGGTGGCATTATCATTTTCTTCATTAAGTATAGTAGCTATGTTTTTCTGCAACGCCTGGAGGAAGGGTTCTTTGTTAGCCAAAAGTTCGTTAATAGCCTTGACCACTGCTGTCTGCAATGTTTCCTCGTTTATGGTAGGGGCAGTACATTCAGATCCTTTTTCCTCCAAACGGCTGACGCATCTCCAAACAATAGACTTGTAACCTCGGTTATTCCAGTGTACCCGGCGGTAAATATCACCGCACTGGCGAGCAAACTGCAACTGCAACTATGCAGGCACTTAATCTTAAAAGAACTACTTTCTATAAACTGGTGAAGGAAGTGATTGTATGATGACGATGTGTCCACGATGTTTAGAGCTATACAGTGAAATTTGGTCGAAGCCTTGTTGTAAATGCGCCGATAAGACCATTCCTGTTGATATTGAACTCATCAATGTCGTTCAGATGCTGCTCACTAGAGGCTTCGATGTATCTTATGCCACTTGTTACCCAGATAAAGAACAAGGTGAGATCGAAGCTATGGAAATTGAGATTCACTTTAGGGAATTGTATCCGCAGGCTCTCTTTGATGGTCTCCCACCTGACTGGATTGTAATTGACGAATACCCAGTTCTTGGCGGTAAGGTTCTTGATGAACCTGTTGATATCCTTACATGTGCAATCGAATATCGATTTGAAGAGAGCATCCATATTCAAAAGGATATCGCTATAAGCAATCTGGAAACATGGCTCGAAGAGAAAGACCCGCAATCTTGTAGGGCTATCCTTACATTGGCCGGCTTCTGAAAAAGCAAGACCCTCTCAACAGTAATGATCTGCTGAAAGGGTACTTTACTTTAATCTATGACCTTGAAGTGCCTTAATGCGTCTTTAATAGCTTCTACTTTATATTCTGGTGCTGGTTTATATGGGCGTTTTAGTTCTTCAACTGCGTTTGGTGCGTCGTACATCGGCAGGCCTAAGTTTCTTTTGACCTCTGCAATGTTTGCAGTGTGAACTTTGAAGCCGTACTTTTCTTCGATATACTCCTGAATAAGCCTGTAGGTGATACGATCTGGCTGGATTTTTCGGTCGTCTGCGTACTCCATTTTTACACTGATAAAATCGTCTGCACTTTTGTGGGACAATAAAACACACGTCTCAACGTGGCTCGAGTTGATGGCATTGATGTCTTAAGCTGATTTTTAACCCTTTCGTTCGCGGGAACGTATCAACGGTATTTTGATTATTTTTTAAGAAACTGATATATGGGGGAACATATCGAAGCAATCAATAATGCACATTAACAACTAGTCTTTGTTATATTTAAACTATTCGAAAAGGTAATTAGATATTAAGGGAAGACTCTATAGACTTTTTCATATGATTAACGAGTTCAGCCACCTCAGATTCCATTCCTTCCCACTTGTCAACACACTCTCCTAAATAAGCCTCTCTCGCTTTGTTGAGTAAAGTAGCATGCTCATCGGGTAATTGAGGTATCGCCCATTCAGCTGCCAGATCTTTTGAGCGAATTTCACCAGTAGATGCTGTCAGCCACATTCTGGCTAAAGTTAAAATCACATTGCGTTCGTCACCGTTAATGCTAGCTATCAACCCGGGCAACGATTCTTTAATTGCTTTTCGAATATCTGTCATTGGCACAGGCTCAATTACTTCTGTTGCCTTTGGTCCCAAAAGGTTAATACTATTTTTTCTTAGTTGTGCTAAAAGTATTGCTAAATCCGGATCATAAGTCGACTCAGGAATTTCTCCCTTTTCAAACTGCTCTCTTAGCCACTCGCCATACATAAATTCATATTTGGGGGGAAATGCCAAGGGACAATATCCTTTTGATTTATGACCGTAACTTCAAGAGGCCTCATATCTTTTATGTTTCCTATTTTCCCAGATATAAGCATTAAGCTATTTGTAAGATTCCTTCGAGTTTTTTCAGATAAACTTTGATTTGTTATTACCAAAATATCTACATCGCTATTCATACGTAAACCACCCATTACTGCCGAACCATACAAATACACCCCAATTAACATATTATCAAGTAGTTCCGCTATAGTTTTTAATGCTTGAATTGCTTCTTTCGGAATTTTTTTGTTACTTAAATCTATACTCAACTTCGATCTCCTTTCGTCTGAAAACTGTTTTTTAACGCCTCTTAAAATTTATAAAAAAAGAGTAAACATCTTTCGTTGTATTGTAAATTAACACCATCCAAAATTTTGATTCAAGATTTTCTTTCGGTTTATTATATGTTTGAGCCAATATAAGCTACAAAACTGCTGTCTATCCATTTTTGAGTAACCTCATTTATATCAATCCCAATAGTAGCCAACCCAATAATGCTGCAATCCAATTTCTCTAACAAAGCTATTAAAGCCTTCATTTGAGAACCTGTCTCTATCCAATCATCTACAATCAAAACTCTTTTGTTCCTCACAATAGAACTCTTAGATATTTCAAAGCTTTTATCTTGACCTGAATAGTCGGTAAAATGTGTCGAAATAATCTCTTCTTTTACGTATGGCAGCTTATCACCTTTTCTTACTCCAATAAACCCCACTCCAAGTTCTTTGGCTATGGCAGTGCCTAGTATCCATCCAATTGCTTCTGGGGCAGCCACATAATCTACTTTATTTTGAAAATCCAATGATAGTACTTTTACAATTTTATCAAAAACGGTTTTATGTGTAAAAATAGTTAGTAAATCATATTTTCCAATTGAGTTACGAGGTAATATACCTCTAATTTCATTTATAACATCAGTACTTTCCATACATTTACACCCCTTGCTTATGGTTAATAATCTTTGCTAATCTTTAAAAATAGTCATTTTCAACATATTTTTTATACATGTCCTCGGTATATCTTGTTATGTTCTTACCATACTCTGGATAATCAAACCCCAGTAGTTCTGCTACCTCTTTGGACACTTCCCTGAACAATTGATGGCATATAAATAATGACTTCCAAATATTTTCATAGGAATCCATGCGATATGTAGATAATAATCTATTCCATAGATCTTCATCAATGTATTTGTTAATATACTTATAATTTTTCCCAACACTTAATGAAAATTCTGTCTTTATCCCAACCTTCCACGACATCATCCTAAGTAGTTCAAACCGTAGAATCTGGTTCAGATGATCGATTGCAAACAGTATCTCTTTGCGGCACAATCCTTTAATAACATAAGGTGTTACATTCCAAAATTCATTGCAGCAATCATCATACTCCCTTGCGCTTGGCTTTCTTACATGATAATCTATATCAGTCGGAACTATGTCCCTTTTAATTCTACAATCTTTATCAATTAGAACCTTTATTAATTTATCGCCCTTTAGGTAATTATCTAACTCTTCCAAGGGCAATAAGGTAAGATCAATTTTATTGTAATCATCAAATAGCATAAGATAGGAAAATCCCTTTTCTTCAGGTGGGAATAATTCCATATCCTCCGGCTTTTGCATCATTATTATATTCCCAAATTGATTAAGCCAGTCATCATTAGATATAAACGGTTCTATATCACTTACAAAATATGTAATATCATAATCCTGAAATTCATCTTTAGGTATATTAATATTTGCGCGTGACCCCTCAAGGGTCACAATTCGAATACGTTCATCCTGTTCTGCTAAAGAAAGTACTAAATCCATCATTTCTTTTTCTGATCTCATTTACATACTCCTCGTTTATTTTTTCTATATTATTACATCTTCTTTTTTGCCGATACAATCAGCATCATTGGGCGTCGCATTTCATCCGCCATCCCCGGAATATCCATCATGTTCTCTGGCGGCTGTGGCTCCACAATCTGATTTATTATAAAACTATTTGAAAGCAGTGTATTTAGATATGTGGTCAGTGTTCTATGATATTTTGTAACCTTTTCTTCCAAAAACATAGCTGTCCGTTTGCCCTCATAATAATAATTGTCCACCGGGAAATGCAGTATTTCTCCTTTTTCGTTATAATACCAGTCTTGTGTTCCATGAGCAGTAAAAACAGGATGTTCAACTGTAAAAACTAAATTGCCACCAGCCTTCAGCATCCTATATATCTTTTTTATTAAATTCTCATAGTCTGCTACATAATGAAACGCAAGCGAACTTAGTATTACATCAAAGCTCTCCTCTAGGAAATCCACATCTTCTATGGCACAGCATTCATATTCAATCTGTGGAAAATGGGTTTTTCCTTTTGCTACTTCGAGCATTTTATGAGAAATATCAACACCTACTACAGAGGAAGCACCGTTTTCCATCGCATATATACAGTGCCATCCATAGCCGCATCCTAAATCAAGCACACGCTTACCCTTAAAATCAGGTAGCATCTTTTTCAAAGTCTCCCATTCTCCCGCACCAGCCAGTCCTTTCTGCGAGCGACTCATTTGACTGTATTTTTGAAAAAATATATTATCATCATATTTGTTTTCTTTCATCTGAACTCTCCTCGTTTAAAAAGTTATTTATCTCCGATACAATTTCATTCACTTCATTATAAAGCTTCTCGGTCATGTCGTAGCATTCAAAAAGTGAGATACCGAGTACTTCAAAAATATGATTTACCTTCTCGGTATATTTTTCAGGTTTATGTTCAAAAGTTTCAAGCAGTTTTATAGCTTTCTTTTCGTTAATGCAATAAGCATTATTGCATGCAAATAGTACTTGATTTAAGCATGAAATAATACGAAAAACATGGCCTGCAATATAATATTTATCCTCTGCTCCCGCATTTGCTTTTACAAACATTAAAGAGAACTCTGCTTCAAATATAAAAAAGTTTATCAAGTTCTTCTTTAGAGCACCAGGGTAAATTTCTGCCTGATTTTTTAATTCGCATAAGCGTTCATTCTTAGCATATTGTATCTTGCTGATCGCCAATTCTCCACGATACATAGCACTTATATAACCATGGGGATGCCCAGTCTGATAATTGGCAGTAACAATTCCTTGCTCCGTATCTTTGATTATTTGTTCCACCCGTTTTATATCACGTAAAATCAAGTCAACATGATACCCGTTTATAACTAACCATCCGCCGCCATTAATCCAATCACCCCACGCTCCGGGAGGTACAACAAGGTCGTTTCTATTCTCATCATCCAACTCTGTAGCAATTTGGTTAATCGCTGTCAGGTCAAATGATTCTGATTTGTAATAGATTCCGATATCTATATCAGAATCCTCTGTATGGGTACCTCTTGCACGGGAACCCCCTAATACGATGCCTTCTATATAAGGCAAAGAGGATAATTTTTCTGTCACTGATTGAATAATATTATCTATCATACTGAATCACTCCTTTCAATATCAAAAGCTATATCCCATGCTGAGAAACGCCTTTTTTGCCATGTGTTCCTTATGCTTTACGTATATTTCTATGGAAAGGGGGCCTTCAAAATTCATCTTGAAGGCCTTATTTTCCCTGATTAGAGGTCTAACCTACTTAACGTTTAGATAAAATCAATAACCTCTTTCACTGGCCTACTTACGATCTGTCAAATACGAAAAGTAAATTAATTATCGGACTAAGTTTAATTTCTTATCTTTGATTTCATAAATCACATCAGCCACATTATCAAGCAGCCGTTTGTCATGGGTGATAAACACTATAGTTCCGGCATACTCCTTCATTAGTATTTCCAAAGCATCTAAGCTTGGTATGTCAAGGAAGTTGCTGGGTTCATCCATTAGTAAGATGTTATATCTACCCATAAGCATTTTAGCTAGCAATAATTTCATAATTTCGCCGCCGCTTAAAACAGATAAACTTTTTCCAATATCGTTTTGTTTAAACCCCATTGATGCTAGCACGGAACGGATTTCTGAAACATTGTAATCACAATCCTCCTGCATAAACTCCAGGACTTTCTGATTACTGTTGTACTTGTAACCATTTTGTGCAAAGTAACCTATTTTTGCCTTAGGTGAAATAGAAATTCCATCTTCATGGTTTAAGATCATTTGGATTAACGTTGTTTTACCTGTTCCATTACCACCAGTTAGAGCCACTTTTGCTCCAAGCGGAATTTGAAAAGATGCATTTTCAAACAGTACCTTATCTCCAAATATTTTAGTAATTTCCTTACCGACAATAGGATATGGATTGTGGAGCTCCAATGCTTTACTTTGCCTGAAACGAATCCTACGAATATCTTCTGGAGCTTCTACACTTCCTAAGGCCGCAATCCTATGTTCTAGGGATTTAGCGGCATTATGCATCTTTTTTGCCTTACTTCCTATTGATTTTTGATGAGCTAAACGCCCTCCGCCTTTAGTACTTTTTTTCTTTGAAGCACCTTTTGCCTTCTGTCCTATTTTACGAGCCTGTTTTCGCTTTTCCTCCGCAGCCCTTTCCAATCGGGCACGTTCCGCAACAAATTGTTCGTATTCTGCAGCTTGGCTCTTGCGTTCTTCCTCTTTCTGACGAAGATAATCAGAATAGTTTCCCCAATACTCAGTGATTTTGCCATCTTTCAGTTCCCATATTTTATCTACTACCTCATCAAGAAAATAGCGGTCATGGCTAATAACTAACAGTGCACCTGTAAAATATTTTAGCTGTCCAATTAGAAAATCAATTCCTTCACGGTCTAAATGGCTCGTAGGTTCATCCGCTAAAATACCATGAACCTGTGCCGATAAGGCCTGTGCTATTTTAAGTCTTGTTTCTTCACCACCGCTCATGGTCTGTATATCTAATTGCTCAACACCGAGCTTGCCCACAAGTACAAAATCTTTCTCCTCCTGCAAAGTTACTTCGTCCAACTGAGGGATATAGGCAAGTTCACCCAGACGATTCATTTTACATCCTGGGGGAGTTAATTCTCCTAAAAGTACCTTGAGTAACGTGCTTTTTCCTGCACCATTTGCTCCTACTAAACCAATACGGTCATAATCATACACTTCTAATTCATCTATATCTAAACAAGTGCGTCCTTTAAATTCCACACGAATGTCTTTTGCTTTTAATATCAATTCCATAACATTTTCCTCCTGTCTATAATCGCATGTTTTCATTTGCTTGTACGCAGGGAAAACCCTGCGATTTTAGCAGGAAAAATTACATGAAAATTAAATACATAAAAATGGCCCTCCTATGAATTTTGTTTTAAATCTAATTTTCTAATCTCAGTTATCATTGGGCAAACTATTGCAATGCAAATAATTAAAATACCTGATAGTAAAAACCAATGATTTACACCGATTCTATCAGCAAAGAATCCAGAAAGAATTAACCCAATTGGCATAGCAAGAGACATGATACTTCCAGTTAAAGAAAATACACGTCCTAAATATTCAGGCTTAATTTTCTCCTGAAAAAGAGCTGTTTGCACACCGCTGTAAAACGGAACCGAAAGCCCCATTATTGCACAGCAGACTACAAATATGAAAAATCCACTTTGGGGAAGTAATCCTGAAATGGTTAAGCTTATCCCCATCATAAAAATGGATGCCGTTATTAATAAGATTCGCTTTTGGTAATTCCCAAATAACCCTAATAATAGACCCCCTATCAACATACCAGAGGCATAAGCAATCTCCGTAATAGAAATATACATCGGTGTACCATTAAAATATTCCATAGTGATTAAAGGATATAAAGCATTTATGGGCATATAAACAAACATATATAATGTTCCAACGAGTAATAAAGCAAATAATCCTTTATTTTGCCGTAGTACAGCCATTCCTTCTTTCATTTCTCGTATGAAATTTGGTTTCAAACTTTGCACTTGATCACCCAGCTTAGGAATACGTACAATTGCTACCGTAATAGATGCAATCACAGCACCCAATACATCGATGGCAATAATAGCATTTAGTTCCCAAACGGAGTATAAGAGTGCTGCAACCGCCGGACTAACAATATAGCTTATAGACTGCAAAGACTGACTATAGCCTGCACATTTCGTAAGCTGTTCTTCTGGTACTAAAAGTGGCGTAACCGCATTGAGAGCCGGGGTGTGAAAAGCCGTTCCAATGCTACGGATAAACAATACTACCATAACCATCCAGATAGGTAGCTCCATATACAATGCAACAATAGCAAGCACTGCCCCAGCTGCTGCGATAATTAAATCAGCACCAATCATTATCTTCTTCCTATCATGACGATCCACTAATACACCAATAGCTGGTCCAAAGACCGCATAGGGTAAAAAACCTACTAGTGAAGCCATAGACAAGACCATCGCAGATCCTGTTTTCTCTGTAAGGTAAAAAATGATCGCCATTTGCAGGATGGCACTAGTGATTAATGATACTGCCTGCCCTGCCCATATTGTATAAAACTTAAGTTTCCAATTGTTGTATTTTTCCATTTATATTATCTCCTGCATATTATTTTGCTTGAATTTCTATTTTGAATAGCATTCTAGGCAATAAAAAATGCAGGCCTAAATCCACAATGTGGCTTTTGGTCTGCATACATACAATTTGGAAACATTCATATTAAAGACATAGTTAAATAAAGGTATAGTTAAATAACTTATATCTCACCGTAACTAATGAATGCTCAATATCGTATAAATAAGCACAACAAAAAAGCCTATCATCGGGGATAAGATTCTGCTTTTTTTATTGCCAGCTTATCTTAAACGCATTGAGGCTGTCATAGTTTCGGTTCCTCCTAAACTCTTATTTGTATCAGCATATATTTTAACACAATAAGTTGTTTTAAGCAACGTTTAAAATTGAAAAAAGCCACGGACAGTACAACAAACATATACATCTCAGGAAGATAATATTGATTTAATTATAGATTACCTGAATATACCGATAAGCCATGCTTAATACAATAAACAAATAGTTTGCCACCGGTAGTTATAGGAAACCTACAAGTTGGACTTTGTTCTGGGTACAAGCGATTTAGAAATACTCTGTCACTTTTAACACAGGCCACAAAAGAAAGATAATGATCTTTGGTCATTGGATGGTCAAAAGTGACAAAGTAATCAGTATCTATTTCCTCTACCGTGATTTTTGGTGCAATAGTTGCAACAGTAGGCAAGATACGTTCTAACTTTCTTCCGCAGCAGAAGATAGAGGCACTTCCTGTGCTCACCAAAATATTTCCACAGGAAGGACAGACGTAAAAACGTACTTTATCAATATTGCCGCTGTCCGGCTTATTTGATGTGATTTCACCCTCCATCATCTGTTTCATATCAACACCCAAAATAGTAGATAGTTCTGGCCACAGCGATAGGTCAGGACATCCTAAACCACATTCCCATTTTGAAACAGTTTTATTTTGAATACCCAGTGCATCTGCAATATTTCTCTGGGTAAGTTTTTTTTCCTTTCGTAGCTTGGCAATTAAATTGCCTATTTTCACACAGTCCATGCCACCACCTCCATTTCTCTTTAGTATATCATACTACATGAACCTTGCGATTATTTGTACCAACCTTGCTGGAAGCTGCTTCAAATCGGTTATATCCAGTGTATTTTCAGCACCGTAAAGTTCTCGGATGGCCTCCTTATCCTGTCCAATGGCTGCAGCTAGGAACTGGATCAATGTCAACAACTTAAGAAAAATGATTAGTACTAAACATAATCATGCAATTTATTTGAATTAGTTTCTCAACTCCTTAATACTTAACTTTAGACTAAGTATTAAGGAGTTTTTTTCATGAGAAGGCAACAAGGCATTAAAATCACCAAAGGAATTCATGATACAATACTAAGTATTGAATTTTTAAATCAGTTTAGACTGTCTGAAAGATATTTTACAAGGAAAAGGAAGTTGACATTTGTGAATCTAGTCGTATTTATTCTTAATTTTTTATCTAAATCAACCCAAGCAGAGTTAAATCAATTTTTTGATTTTATGACGATCAAAGAACGGATTAGCCAACAAGCTTTTTCTAAAGCTCGTCAAAAAATCAGCCCCGAAGCTTTTAAATATTTATTTGAATTAACAGTCAAAGGATTGATGGAAGATGAGGAAAGTGTGCGCTGGAATGGGTATCGTCTATTTGCGATTGATTCAACTGAAGTTCATTTAGAACCAACTAAAGAATTGATCGAAGTCTATGGTCAGAAGAAACATAATCAAAATTGTAAAGCAAGAGTTTCAATTTTATGTGATGTAAATGAGGGGATGATTATTGATGCTCAGATGGATTCGTATGCCGTAGGCGAGCGAGTTCTTGCCAAAAGACACCTAGAAGTCTTCGAAGCGTATAAGCGAAAAAAGGATTTAATTATTTTTGATCGTGGTTACCCTTCAAAAGAACTTATTGCGATGTTAAGTGAGAAAAAGATTAAGTTTCTAATGAGAGTTCAAAAAAGTTTCAGTCAATTAATTGATGAATCGACACAAGAAGATTATTATATGGATCTTAGTTATCAAAAGAAAACTTATAAAGTTCGAATCATAAAGTTAAAACTTCCCTCTAATGAAATCGAAGTCCTTGTAACGAATGTCGGAAGAAATCAATTTAAAAAATCAGAATTTATGGAGCTATATTTTAAAAGATGGCCCATCGAAACGAAATATAATACCATTAAAAATAAACTGAAACTTGAAAACTTTTCAGGGCGAACATTAATCTCAGTGCAACAGGATTTCTATGCGACGATGTTCTTATCTCATCTGGTGGCGATTTCAAAAGTTATCGCCGATGAATCCATTCGAGAGATGAATCGAGAAAAAGATCTAAAATACAACTACCAAGTCAATGAAAGTATGTTGATAGGTCACTTGAAAAATCGTTTAGTGAAATGCTTATTAGAAAAGAACGATAGTAAACGAGAACAATTATTGAATGAAATCATAGAAGATGCCATACATTCTCGTGTTCCCATTAGGCCTGGCCGCAGCTTTAAACGTAAAAACATTGATAAAAAGAAACGATCGATTAAACGACCGTTGAAAAGTAACCTATAAAAACGAATCATCTGATGACTAAAATCAATATCTGATTTGGGGAGGGGGAAAGACTACCCATTTTTCACAAAAACCCTGATAAAGCTCAAAAAATCATCAACTTTTTTAGGTTGATAATTTTTTTATAGTCTGTTAAGTTGTTGACATTGACCCAGGTACTTAGCTTCCATGCTAAGGAACCCGCTAATGGCATTTACTAAGTTCTTGCGGTCTGTTCCACTTACATTAAAATGGTAAATCATATGCATTTCCTCCTTCAATTGGTAGGTACATATTCGCTCGAAACCGCACAGATATCCAGTAAATTCGATACGGGAAAACCGCCAAAAAATCCCAGAAAAATGTGTTCATTTTAGCCAAACTTCTCGTTAAGGTATCTCCAGGTATAGCTTGGCAGAATTTCTCAAATCCCATGTGACCATTATGCTCCATCAGCTCGCTTGCTGCGTTCAGTTCTTCTTTCGTCCAATCTCTGCTCATCTGCAAATCCTCCATTTCGTTTTGGTAGGTTGTATATTCGCTTTGATTACAGGCAATAGAAGGTCAATCTGGCCACATAATTGTCACAAAAATGCAAAGCTAGAACTGTGCACAATTTTATCGGTTCTCGAAAAGAAGCAATATATCCTTCATACCCGATCTGTATAGAAAATCCCAGCATAGTACCCACCGCCAGTTTACTGCACTCACATAACGGTCTATTTGAACTCTCACCGCTTTGGGAAGGTTCAATTTCTGTATCTCTTCTTCGTATTTCTTAATCTCGTCAATCGCTTCCCGGTACTGCTGATTCTGTTCTATTAATTCATTTTCCAACTCATCCGCTCTTGTTTTTATGAAAAAATCCAGAAGATGGCCTGTTACTCCTTCTTCCGGATTCATGATTTCTTTCTTCAATTTTGCAAGCATATTTCCGTAGGAAAACATCATGGACTGCCCCATATAGAAATGATATTCTCTCTCTATCATTTCCACTCTATCTTCCAGTTCAAAATATGTGTGTAATATCTCATGTTCTTCTGCTGTCAGCGTAACCCCATCCTCCGTCTCAAACACGGCATGTACATTCGGATACTGCTCCAGCAATTCCATTATTCTCTGTTTTGCGTTACGATACTCTGCGTGGTGTCCTCTCAAATGCTCACACACCTTCCGATCTACTGTTTCGTCAAGTGTACATTCCATCCAGTATGAATCCTGTTTATTTACCATAATTAACCCCTCTTTTCTGCCTAATAGCCTTTGTCAGTTATAGAACTATATCACTTTTGGGTAAAATAGCAATTCATCAGATGTACTGAAAAATAGGGGGAGGATATTGGTGACTTTACGCATCAAAACCTGCACCAGACCGCACAACTATCGTATACACATAACGACAGCCAGTCAGTTCGAGTATGTAATATCACTAAAGTTATGCTCTACTTTTTGCGTGATGTAGGACTATTTCTACGACTCATACTGACAATAGTCCTATCGTCTCAGTAGCCCAAAAAGTAGTTTCTTGTCTCAACCCTATCAAAACCCAGACTACAGGACTATCGTCAAAGCAAAAAGAAAAGGGCTTCCGGGAGGATGTCAACTGCGGTAAACTCTCGAAATCCCTTTATTTCTGGGCTTTTTCAGTCCTGAATTACTTTACTTTTGACAGAAGAACAACCGTCTCCACATGCCTTGGGACGTGCCGATTGATGTCAGAGGTTGCTGATTTTTTGATTTTAGAACTTGTCCAGAAAAACCGCTTTGAGGGAATTTGTCCACGAACAAACCTGTTGTTAATCCGAAAGTTTATTCCTCCTCTTGATTTTTTTATAGTGATCGTTTCATAGCACGGGCCTGCCCCTGTCGGTCGAAGTCGGTATACGTCAGTGAGCTTTCCATCTCGGACACGATTTCAGCCTTATGATCCTGGAATGTGGTGCCGTCTCCGCCGAATATGCCTGTACCGTTCAGGCTCGCCGGGCTGGTATGAGCGGTCATAAATGTAACCGGATCGCATTCGAGGTTCTCTACAAAGAGCTTCAGTTCCTCAAGCAGTCCGCGTTCATCCAGCGGGTCGAACTCGCCGCGCTCCGCCTGGGCTGCAAGATCGGTGTCACCGAAAAGCACAAGACCGGCACATCCGACAAGCACGGGATTGCAGGCGGAGAAAACTTTTGCGGAGTTGATCGCATGCTCGCGGCTGTGTGATGTACCGGCTGCACCGTTCAAAAATGTCATCCAGTAGCTGATGCCAGCTTCATCGAGTCTTGCGGTCTGCTCCAGAATATCTGCGGATGTGTAACCCTTGTTCATACGCTCAAGCGTCCAATCGTCACCACTCTCCACGCCCAGCCATACTGCAGCGAGACCTTTTTGCCTGAGCATCTTCAATTCATTGACCGTCTTGTTTCGCACATCGGTCACGCGCCCTGCGCAGCCGACCCATGACACCTTCGGCAAATTCTCGTTGATCAAATCCATAATTGCATCAAGCCGCTCGAACGAAAGGCAGAAGGGGTTCGCACCCACCAGTTCGAGCCGAGTAGCTCCCGGGTTACGCACAGCAAGTTCTCTAATATCTGCCTCCACCCATTCGGAAGGGCTTGGGCGGAAACGTACACTCTTGTACATGTTGCAGAATGCGCACTTGTTGTGCGTACAGCCTTGCGTCACCTCCAGCAGTGGTATGGGACGTATCATCGGATTGCTATATAGCGGTTCAGTGAAATGCATTATCTTATTCTCCTTTCGATTTCGTTTAACTTTTCCTTCACGGAAACATTATTGAGTTGTTTATGTCGGCAGTGTTAGCGCTTGTTATTTTCTGATTTAGCGGATACTCAGCCCAAGTTGGTATGCTTCCTGCAATTTCTGATCTTCAAAGCCAATCACCTGTCCAAGATCCTGACAGCCGATGATGAATTTCCAGACAGCATACCAGGTCTGGGCAGCCTGTGCGCCTCCGCCACGATAGGTCATCAGGAGTGCTGTAGATTTCCGGCTCAGATGCTCAAGCCCTGCGTGCCCGGTAGCAGCCAAGGCAGCCGTGGATATCCATGTGCGCCACCTGAAATTCGGTCACCTGATGTCCGGCATACTCGGCTCCCTCTGTGAACGCCCGACCATCGCTGCGGTATATGCTTTATTGCTGTTGGAACCGTTCAAAACAACGACCCGCTTCACGATGCGACCTTTTTCCCAAGCTCATATGCCTGCTCCATTGTCTCAGGCCATACTGTCTCTCTGCGCTGCTTTTTATAAGCTTCGTTTGCCGCATCTCCTACGTAGAACCTGTCATATTTATCCGACTGCAACGTCTCTGTAGCTGCCACATAGCCAACATGCTGATGGAACAGTCCGAACAGCATCTCGTACTTCCCGGCAATGTCCGCAACATAGGATTCCGGCGCATTCATTGTATAGATGCATCCGATTTTCTTCTTGCTGTCCATAAATGCCGGGCCTTCATAGTTGAGAACTTGAAACATAAAACGCTCAAAGAAAGCCCTGCTCTCAGCTGTAATATCTCCAAAGTAGATCGGAGAGCCAAGTATAACAGCATCCGCGCTATCAATTGCCTGTAAAACAGGTTTAAGGTCGTCGTTCACAACACAGTCTCCATTGTTTTTTCCACCCTTCACTTTACAGGCAAAGCAGCTCTTGCAGCCGGAGAACTTCAGATCATAAAGATTGATGTACTCAGTTTCTGCTCCGGCATCCCTTGCGCCTTTTCAGCTTCTTTGAGCAGTAGATCGGTGTTCCAACCCTTGCGCGGGCTTCCGTTTAATATAATAACTTTCATATTGGTATACTCCTTATCATCCGCTCCCCGCCGCCGATGGAATGTCGGCAGTGTGGGAGGCTTGTTATGTTCTGCAAATCAAAATTCGCAAATGTAATCCTGTAACTATTTCAAATTCCGCTTCTTGATTACCGCTACTTGACACGGAACCCGGCCATCGAATAACTGATAATCTACAATCTCAAATCCCTGTTCTTCTAAAAATACGCGATACGATTCTGAAGTGAACTGGTGTTAGTATAAAGTAGTGGACACATTAAGTCGAACTAAGTAAAATAATATTTAGTTAAGAAAGGATGTGTCCATTATGGGAAAGGGCAGAAGATATGATCAAGAATATAAGGATATGATAGTAGACTTATTTAAGTCAGGAATGAGCTTAGCAGAGCTAAGTAGCGAATATGGCATTGCAAAATCAACAATCAACGGCTGGATTAAAGATGTAAAAGAAATTAAAGTAGATGAGAATGAAGTTATGACATTAAAAGAAGTTAAAGAATTAAAAAAAGAAATGGCAAGAATTAAAGAGGAAAATGAAATATTAAAAAAAGCTATGGCCATATTTGCAACAAGAAATTAGACAAAGTAATAGAATTTATAGATTCTAATAAAAGCAACCATGATATCAAGACTATGTGTACCGTTCTAGGCGTAGCCAGGAGTACATATTATAAATTTTTTGATAAAACTAAATCAGCAAGACAATTAGAAAATGAGGAATTAAAAGCAGCTATTAGTAGAATATACAAAGCTAATAAAGGAATATATGGAGCTCCGAGGATTCATCATATACTTGTTACAGAAGGCTTTAATGTATCTTTGAAGAGAGTTCAAAGAAAAATGATTGAACTTGGCCTTTGTGCAGTGACTGTAAAAAAATACAAGCCTCATTCTAATAAGAAAGTAGCAGAAGGGTTAGAAAACGTTTTAAAGAGAAATTTCTCAACTACTTCTATTAATGAAAAATGGGTAGGAGATATTACATATATTCATACTATCAAAGATGGTTGGTGCTATTTAGCTTCAGTTCTTGACTTGCATTCTAAAAAAATAATTGGCTATGCTTTTGGTAAAAGAATGACAAATAATTTAGTTATTAAAGCTTTAAAAAATGCTTATTACAGCCAGAATCCTGATAAAAATAAACCTTTAATATTCCATTCAGACTTAGGATCTCAATACACAAGTAATGATTTAAAAGAACTATGTAAAGAATTTAATATTATACAATCATTTAGCAAAAAAGGTTGTCCGTATGACAATGCTTGCATTGAATCTTTTCATTCTTCAATAAAGAAGGAAGAAATCTATAGAAATACATATCGTACCTTCGAAGAAGCTAATGTAGCTATATTTAAATATATTGAAGGTTGGTATAACAGAAAAAGGCTACACTCTTCTATTAATTACATGACTCCAGATCAATGTAAATTACTAGCTAGAAGTGCAGCATAAAAAAGTTTGACTTTTTGTGTCTAAAATATTGACATAAGACCAAACTGTCTTTTGAAAGCAGCCAATCTCACGGATTCAGGTGTTAGTAAACGGTCATTTATATTTTTCCGTATCTTTTCACCCGAAAAATCATCATTTCTCCGCCGACATCTATCCCGGCAACTCAACACCCGACATCTAATCCGAGGTCTAAACATACCCTCCGCCGATTTTGCCCGACATCTATCTCACACACTCAACTCTGCCCTGACATCTAAATCACTGTCTCAATGGGCGACATCTAAATCGAGGTCTAAACTATACCTCCGATTTTCGTAAAAATCCGGTTGAGATGTTTCCGTTTACAGCGAGTGCTTAGGCGTTAGGATAGATGTCACCGTTCAGAAATGGCTTAAATCAAGGCTTTTTCACACCTCAATCTTTTATGCGAGACATCAGACAGACCGTCTGCCGTCCCGGAACCTGCAGCTCTGTCTTCGCCGATGGCTCGACAATCGCTGGGTTCCTCTGGCAAGCTGTGTCTCTAAGTTCAGTCATCACTACCGCTCGACTTCATTTGAATATCTGTGTTTTATTTTTCTTTCATGTACTCGATATATTCCATCCCCCAGTGTTGCATGGCATCGAGCACAGGTCTGAATTTCTCACCTATTTCTGTCAGAGAATATTCGACATGCGGAGGGATATCCTCATACCGTGTCCGCTCTACAAGTCCATTCTCTACAAGAGATTTAAGCTGCACGGACAAGGTGGCGTGAGTAATTTTGGGCATCCGCCTTTGCAATTCATTAAACCTTATCGGTCCATCGGACAGATAAAGCAGGATAGACGGAGCCCATTTTCCGGATATCAGACTCTGCGCAGTCGCATAAGGACATTTGCCGAAACGTTCATCCAGCGTGGTTATCTGTGATGTGTCAAACTTAAACTCATCAGTCATTACACATCAAACTCTTCCTCTACTTCAAATGATCCGCGAATTTCAGCATGACCGTTCTCGAGATAGAAAAGCGCAATCTCCCAGCCGTTTTTATCGTAAGTTTCCATGAGCTGAGGCATAGCCTCATGAACCTTTGCAAGAAGCGCATCATCCTTAACGATCTTTGCAAGACCGTCATAGCGCATAAACTTGTCGCCGTTTACAGCCATGACTTCAACATGGGGATCTGCGCTAAGTTGCTTGAAGCAATTCTTGAAGGTGCCTGTTCCGAAGTAAATACGATCTCCATCTACAAGATGGAAGCAGAAAGGACGACCTTTGGGCTGGCCGTTATCAACGGTAAGGAAGGTGAAAACTTTTGCCTGTGTTAGGAACTCGCTGATTTTTTCAACATTTGTCATGGTTATGATCTCCTTAATTATTTATTGGTCATTTATTTGAACCAGTTCAATTATACGACCGTTAATCAAATCTTTCAAGTACGATTTTTTATGATACTAAGTATCACAGAAGATACCGTCCCGCAGCCGATGCTTTGTCGGCTGTGTGGGAGGCTTGTTATGACAGTTCATTCTCCTAAGTATTTAATCTGCTATCTTCTCGTAGGTTTTATCCAGAAGTTCTATTCCATAATCGGCATAGGTGCCGTTTTGCGCATCGATCAGCCATTCACAAACGGATTTATCAAAATCGTTCTGTCGCTCAAATACGTATGGAACCGAAATGATCGTATGAGAAGTCAGGTTATTGCCTTCCTCGTACCAAGGTTTTCCATCGAAGATATAAACGTGGGCATCCGCCTGCTCCTTCAGCTTCAGCACAAATTCCTTCAGCGTCTTCTGGAAGGCATCGCCATCATCCTCGTTCACAGGCATCTCCCCGGTCGTCTCGTCGATCTCTTTTGTGGAAAAATACCGCTGTACCTGCGCAAGGCTTCCGTCTCTGGTCGAACAGTCAAACAGGATATTGGCCTCCGGTATATCGTTATGAAGCGCAGTCAGTACATCCAGCGTAATGTTGTTGCTGTTGATCCTGTCTGTGATATGCTGCGGCGTTTTCCACACGTTGATTGCCGTGTCCTTCCAGTCATCAAACAGAGCAACAGAGGAATCCACCAGAACGGTCTTGTTTTTTGCATTTGGGAAATACTTGGCGAACACATCTTCAGCGAGGATCGACGCACCCCAGCCGCCTGCACTGTATCCGGTCACAATGACGTTTTCGGGATCGCTCACGCCTGCCTTTTCCATAACGAGATCCATGGCTTCGGTAAAGTTGATATAGCCGTTATGGTACAGGATCTTCTCCTTGCCGTCCTTATCAGTATAACGGAATTCGCCGGTACCGCAGTGAAAATCTCCTGTCGCATAGGGGAACATAATGACTGTCCAGCCCTTCAGCGGATTACCGTCGATATTCGTGGCCAATCCTCCCATATTCATGGTTGTGTTTGCCAGCATGTCCGGCCAGACAAGTACAGTATTGTAGGTATCATTCCTTGCAGTCTTCTCGTCGACACTCACACCGCCGCCTGCAAAATAGACCAGCACATTGTTTTCACTGCCTTTTTTGAAGAGCGCATGATACTCCTTGCCCTCCGAGCTCTTCATTTCACTGGTGGAAAGGCGGTACCATTTTCCAACCTTTGGATCTTCTTTCAGATTCGGATACTGCAGAACAGTAAAATAGACAACGACTGAAAGGACAACTGCGATGGCAAGAATGATGCCGAGTACCTTCAGTATTGTTTTCATTATCTTTTTCATAAACTTAACACTCTCCACTTGTTATATTTTTCCTGTTCCCCGTCGCCGATGGCATTCGGTAGTTGGGAGCTTCTTTTTTATTTAACATCTATCTCGAACACTCAAGACCCCTGACATCTAACTCACTAACTCAACCCTCTGACATCTAACTCGGCAACTCAACCCTCACATTTGCCGACCGGAGTCATTCTTGGATAAGTTCCCTCGGAGCGATTGCCGCACAAGCCTGACCGAAGCAGCGGAAACCCGGAAAGTGCCTTATTTCAAGGGCTTTCGAGCCTCCTATGTAGTTTTCCTTGACATCAAGACTACCGTCTCAACGTGACTTGTTTGTGGGAACATATCGACTGGCTGAACGACTTCTAGATTATATCCACCATCAATTAAGATTTTTAAGTCACGAGCTAATGTTGATGAATCACATGATACATAAACGATACGTTTTGGTTTCGCTTCTAACATAGTATCAAGTAATGTTTTATCGCATCCTTTACGAGGTGGATCGACAACGATGACATCTGGAATAATACCATTTTCAATCCACATTGGAATTACATCTTCTGATTTTCCAACGGCGAATTGCGCATTATCAAAGCCATTCAACTTTGCATTCATCTTCGCATCTTCAATGGCTTCAGGAATAATCTCAACGCCATAAACTTCTTTAGCATGTTGTGCTAAAAATAACGTGATTGTTCCAATTCCACAATAGGCATCGAATACGACTTCATTTCCTGTTAATCCTGCAAATTCTACTGCTTTTGAATATAACGTTTCAGTTTGTACTGGATTTACTTGATAGAATGAACGTGGTGAAATCGCAAATCGAATTCCATTCATTTCATCATAAATATATGGCTCTCCATATAAAATCTTTGTTTCATCTCCGAAAATAACATTTGTTACTTTTGGATTGATGTTCTGAGCAATACTGTTAATTTGTGGATACTTGTTGACTAAAGTTTTAATCACAGTATCAATGTTCGGAATAGTTTTTGTACGAGTAACAAGTGTTACCATGATTTCGCCTGTCTTGAATCCAACACGAACAATAACATGGCGTAACACTCCTAAATTTAATGACTCATTATAAGGATCAATATTTAAATCACGACATAACTCACGCATGGTATCCACAATTTGATCTGAAATATCCGTTTGAATTAAACACGACTTCATATTCGTAATCTCATGACTACGTTTTTGATAAAATCCTGCTACCACTTCACCATTAGCATAACCAAATGGTACTTGTGTTTTATTACGGTAACGACTTGGATTTTTCATTCCAATGGTCGGTAATACATTTGCATCTTCAATATGCCCAATACGTTTTAATTGGTTAACCACTGTATCATGCTTCATTTGAAGCTGTCCTTCATAACTTAAATGTTGAACTTGGCAACCACCACATTGTTTATAAATACCACATGCAGGCTCGACACGTTCAGGACTTGTCACAAAATAATCAACGGCGCGTCCGAACGCGTATGTCTTTTTAACAAGTGTCACTTTCATATTAATCTCTTCGCCAACTAGCGCATTTGATACGAAAATTGGGAATCCATCCACACGTGCTACACCTAATCCATCGTGTGTTAAACTTTCAATTTTCACATCATAATATTCATTCTTTTGAACTGGTACTACTTTCTTCGCCATCATTTATCACCTATATATACAAAAAGTATTTTTACATTTTTAGTTATAGTATTAAAGTCTAACAATTACTGAGACTTCTATTTTAATTCTTCATAAGAAGAGGGAGACTATTAGTCTCCCCATCCTTTATTGCCATTCAAATGTTTCTGTTGTTGTATCGTAAGCACCCCAGCTTGGATAAGGTGAAATATTTGTTGGTTTAATCGATTGATCCACCTCTAAATACGGAATTTCACCTAATTCTTCTTCTTCCTCAGCTGTTAATGGTGTTAAAGCATCGATACGTGCTTGAAATGCTGCTTTCTCCTCAGGATATCGTGCTTCATACTGACCAGTCTTTTCATTATAGTCCTTCGGCATGACATTAATATTATTTTGAGCACGCTCAATATTTTTTGCAGTTGGATATTTCTCTGCTTGCGCGACAATTCTTTCTACAATATCAAGACGATGTTCTTTATAATAAGCTAATTCCTCTTCACGATTTGTCTCCACTAATGTTTTAATATCACCTGATGAAACAACAAGTTGTACGGTGTAACCATTAGCAACATCCCCTGCTTGTGCTAAAAACTCAGTTGCTGCTGCTTCGGCGGCAGCACGTGCCGTCTCCACATCAACTCCATCATTAACGCGTACATCAAAATAGACAACTGGTCCTTGAACCGTCACTTTTATTTCTTTTACACCTGATTGGCTTGCACCTACTTGTTCAGCGTTAGAAATCATCGAATCAGTAATAGGTTGCAAGTTCTCGGTACGATAACCGTAAATCGACTGCCCCGCAACCTTTAGAGGATCTAAGTAAAAATATTTTAAAACATTATAACCGAATAAGACCGTTACAACTGCCAAAACTCCGATATAGCTATATAAAACAACTTGCTTTTTCGTTACATTACGTTTTTTGCTTGGTTTCTTAGCTTCTTCATTTGCCATACAGTCACTTCCTTTACTGTTGTTCATTCACTTTAAGTATCCTCTATTATACCATTAAAACCTCATAAATCCTAGTCTATTAGCATTCTGCAAAATGTTTCGCAAGCCCGCCTTGAGCTGTTTCACGATATTTTGCCATTAAATCATGCCCCGTTTCTTTCATCGTTTGCATCACTTGATCTAATGTAATCGTATGATAACCATCTGTTAACATCGCATATTTTGCAGCATCATACGCACGTTTTGCTGCAACAGCATTACGTTCAATACATGGTACTTGTACATATCCATATACAGGGTCACATGTCATTCCTAAATGATGTTCAAGCCCGATTTCTGCTGAATATTCACAATGTAAGTTAGATGCTCCTTTTAAGAATGCGACAGCTGCCGCTGCCATTGAACAAGCCGATCCCACTTCACCTTGACATCCAACTTCTGCCCCTGAGATAGAGGCATTTGTTTTGATTAAATCCCCTACAAGTCCTGCCACAGCTAACGCGTCAACTAATTGCTCATCACTGTATCCTTCACGTTCTTGTAAAGCAAATAAAACACCTGGTAAAACACCAGAAGCTCCACACGTTGGAGCGGTAACTACCACATCTCCACACGCATTTTGCTCTGAAACTGCTAAAGCATACGCATAAATTAAAATAGATAAATCTTCTGGATTTGCTTTTGCTTGTTCAAAGAATTGTTTCGCACGGCGTGGATAATTTAACTTTCCTGGTAACGTTCCTTCTGAAACTAATCCATTCATTAAACTTTCACGCATCACAGCTAAAATCTCTTCTAAATAAGGTTTAATATCTGCTTCATAAGCATAAACATAATCAGCTAATGTCCAGTTCTTTTCTTTGCACACGTCTAATACTTCATTCATCGTTGTATTTGGGTAAACACTCTCAACCTCATCACGAGCTTGGCCTTCTTCAATAATCGATCCTCCACCTACTGAATAAACCGTCCATGTTCCGATTTCTTCATTCGCTTCATTATAAGCAATGAACTGCATTGCATTTGGATGGAAGGGACGGAAATCTTCTGGACGCCATGTAATCTTTACTGGCTTTGGATCCATTGTCTTAATAATAATATAATCCGTTAAATGTCCCTCACCTGTTGCAGCTAAACTTCCATATAATACAGCCTCATAAGACGTCGCTTCAGGATAACGTCCCATAAATACTTTTGCTGCACGAGCAGGTCCCATCGTATGTGAACTAGATGGCCCATTTCCTACTTTATATAACTCACGTAAACTTTCCATAGATTTATCTCATTCCTTATCTTTAGTGACTCATTGCCACATTTATCTTCCTATTAACTCTATTATAAGCCTAACTCAATTTTTAATTCAAGCATTGCATCACGAAGTGTTGCTGCTGTTTCAAAGTCAAGCGCTTTTGCCGCTTCCTTCATTTCATTTTCAAGTTTTTGCATTAACTTTTCTTTATCTTTACGAGACATTTTCTTATCATACTTCGCCTCTTTTTCAACCACTTCAGTTGCACGGATCACATCTCGCACATCTTTGCGAACAGTCATTGGAATAATATCATGCTCTTCATTATATTTCTCCTGAATTTCACGACGACGAGCTGTTTCATCAATTGCACGTTGCATCGATCCAGTTACTTTATCTGCATATAAAATAACACGTCCTTCTGCATTACGAGCCGCACGACCAATGGTCTGGATAAGTGAACGATCACTACGTAAGAACCCTTCTTTATCTGCATCTAAAATAGCAACCAGTGAAACTTCTGGAATATCTAATCCTTCACGTAATAGGTTGATTCCAACTAAAACATCATACGTTCCCACACGTAAATCACGAATAATTTCGATACGTTCTAGCGTCTTAATCTCAGAATGTAAATAAGCTACTTTAATCCCTAATTCTTTTAAATAATTCGTTAATTCTTCTGACATCTTAATCGTTAAGGTCGTAATTAAGACACGCTCATTTTTCTCGATACGTTTATAAATTTCACCCACTAAGTGATCAATTTGTCCACGACTTGGATGTAACTCGATCACTGGATCAAGTAATCCCGTTGGACGAATAATTTGCTCAATCACTTGATCAGTACGTTCTAATTCGTAATCACCTGGCGTTGCTGATACATAAATGGCCTGATGAATTTTGTCTTCAAACTCATTGAATTGTAGTGGCCGATTATCTAAAGCTGAAGGCAAACGGAATCCATGATTCACAAGTGTTTCTTTTCGCGCACGATCCCCGTTATACATTCCTCTTACCTGTGGAAGTGTCACGTGTGATTCATCTGCAACTAATAACCAGTCATCAGGGAAGAAATCAAGTAAACAGTATGGCGTTGCTCCACGCTCACGTAAAGAAAGGGGTCCTGAATAATTCTCGACACCTGAACAGAATCCCATTTCTGCCATCATTTCTAAATCATAACGTGTACGTTGTTCAATACGTTGAGCCTCTAATAATTTACCTTCTGACTCAAAGTATTTAACCTGCTCCTCTAACTCATCTTCGATATTTTTAAGGGCAATTTTCATACGTTCTTCACCCGTCACGAAGTGAGAGGCTGGGAAAATAACGACGTGTTTACGTTCACTTAACACTTCACCAGTTAACGTATCAATCTCACGAATACGATCAACTTCCTCACCAAAGAACTCTATGCGAATTGCATTCTTTTCTGTGGCAATCGGTAAGATTTCAACAATATCTCCTCGTACACGGAAGGTTCCACGATGAAAATCAATGTCATTACGTTGATATTGAATACGAACTAACTCATTTAATAGATCATTTCGTTCCATCTCCATTCCAACACGAATAGAAACCATCATCTTTTTATATTCTTCTGGATCCCCAATCCCGTAAATACATGAAACAGAAGCCACGACAATCACATCATTACGTTCAAGAAGTGCTGCAGTCGCTGAGTGACGTAACTTATCAATTTCATCATTCGTCTTTGCATCTTTTTCAATAAACGTATCCGATGATGGGACGTACGCTTCAGGTTGATAATAATCATAGTAACTGACAAAATATTCAACCGCATTATTTGGGAAAAACTCTTTTAACTCACTATACAATTGTCCCGCCAACGTTTTATTATGCGCTAAGACTAAGGTTGGCTTATTCACTGCTTGAACAACATTAGCAATCGTGAATGTTTTCCCTGTCCCTGTTGCTCCTAATAAAACTTGCTCTTTAACACCATTATTTATATTATGAACTAATTCATCAATCGCCTTTGGTTGATCACCTGAAGGCGCATACTTAGAAACAATCTGAAACTTACCATTTGTCATTAAATGTCACCTCACATTAAATCCATTATATCATATCTAAAAATCCACCGCTATCTACTTAACCGCTGACCTTTTTCTTGTCAATTTAGACAATAAGATTTGCGCTAAAAGAAACCATTCCTCACTTACTATGAACCATTCTTAAAGAATTCATCATAATAAAAATAGGAAGATTTATCATCTTCCTATTTTTATTATTGCTGCAACATACCAATTGCTTTTTGAAGTTGAGTATCATACTGCTTATCACGAATTTTTTCTCGTAATGCTAATGTTAATTCGCTCGCTGTTTTATTATCAATTACACCTGTTGCATCAATACTATGATCCACTTGGAATTCTTTCACCGCTGACACAGTTGATTCATCAAAGTATCCATCGGTTCTTCCAACGTTATAACCTAATGTTTTTAAAATATTTTGAGCATTTTTAATAGCTGTATCTACCATGTCAAATTCAAGTGGTGCTCCGTCTGTTAAATAAACTTGATAATAGTAATAAAATTCTGGTGCTTCTACCTCAATCGTTGGTGTTACCCCTTGTTCATTAATCCAATTTCCATCTGGTGTCTTCCACACTTGAGTTGTAATTTTTAAAGAAGAATGATCATCTAATGGCATCGAAACTTGGACAGTCCCTTTTCCATAAGACGTCGTTCCAATGACATCATATTTGCCAGCCTCTTTCATCGCAGCGGCAAAAATTTCTGAAGCTGAAGCACTACCTTCATTAATTAGCGTCACAACAGGATAATCTTTTCCTTCACTTGTTGTTTTGTATGTTGTTCCACTACCATCACGAGATTCAATTGTTGTAATCACTTGATCAGGTGGAAGGATATAGTCAACCATCTCGACTACACTTGTTAAATAACCACCTGAATTATTTCTTAAATCGACGATTAAAGAAGTCATTCCTTCTTCTTCTAAAGCTTCAATCGCTTGCTTAAATTCATTCGCCGTATTTTCTCCAAAAGTTGAAATTTGAAGATATCCAATTAAGTCTTCCCCAGCTGGAATTAATTCTGATTTAACCGTTTCTTGATCAATCGCTTGTCTTGTCACTTCAATAGAAATTAACTCAGGATTATCGTTGCGTTGAATTCCGAGGATCACTGTTGATCCAACAGGACCTTTAATTTTACTCGTTACCTCTTGTAAATTTTGACCGACTACATTTTCTCCATCCACCTCAACGACTAAATCATTTGCTAAAATTCCAGCTTCATCTGCCGGTGAATCAGGAAATGGCGATACAATCATTGTATACCCATTAACATTCGTTACTTCGCATCCAATCCCTGAATAAGTCTCTTCTAAGTGCTCAACAAAATTTTCATAATCTGTCATCGTAAAATATGTTGAATGAGGATCACCTAAAGCATCAATCATTCCTGAAATCGCTCCGTCAATTAAAGATTGGCTGTCACCTTCATAAAAATAATGATATGTCTTTAATGCTTCATATACTTGGTTAATTGAAGCTGTCTCCCCATAATTAGCTGGTGAAACAATAGTTTGATCTGGACTTTTAGCTGGAAATACTAAAGATAGTAATAATGTAACAACAGCTCCTAAACAAAAGCTTCCCACAAGTTGCAATACTCTCTTACGCTTCATGCAATCACTCCTTTTAATTGAATATCTTCTATACCCTTTATATCATTTCCTAACGATACCAAAAAATGTAGACTTTATAGGATTATCTCTATTTTATCAATTTTTATTTTCTTTGTCATGATTATAAAATGGAATAAATTAGTTTATATTGTGGTTATTTGATATAATCACTTAATTTCATAAACAATAAAAAAAAGACATGTTATAACATGTCTTTTTTCTACTACCATGATGATGGGAAACTGATATAGTTTCTTGGATTAACAGCGTATGGATAATTATAATATCCTTCATAAACCTCAAAATGTAAATGAGCTCCAAAAGAATTACCTGTGTTCCCCATTGTACCTAACTGTGTTCCTCTTGATACTTGTTGTCCAACAGATACATATGGAGCTGAATGCATATGTGCATAAACTGTTGTCAAAATCTGTCCATTAACGTTATGTGTAATCATAACATGGTTTCCATAGGCACTATGCCAGCCTGCACGAATAACCGTTCCCGCCTGTGCAGCATAAACAGGGGTTGATGTATCACCATAGTTTGCTAAGTCAATTCCTGTATGATTTGGATAACACATGAATTCACAGCTCACATATCCTGTTGCTAATGGAATCATAAATCCAGTTCCACTAATGACACCACCGCTACTAGATGAACCTCCACTTGAAACAGGAGGAGGTGGCGTTTGCTCTAGAATTTTCTTTTGTTCTTCAGCAATAGAGATAATCTCAGCTGCCGATAAACGTTCACTTTCTAATTGTTGCATTTGTTTTGCTAATTCTTGTTTTTGTTGTTCTAACTTTTCTTGATAAGCTGTTAGAGTCTCACGCTCTACTTCTAAACTAGCTTTATTCTCAGCAAGCTCTTGCTTTTGAACCTTTAAAGTAGCCAGCATCGCTTGTTGTTGACTCACTAATAAACTTAGCTCATCCATTGATTCTGCATCACTTTCTGCAAAGTGATTAACAACACGTAATCGACGAATAAAATCAACGATGCTATCTGATTCAGATAAGACTTGCAAAATAGTATTTCCTCGAGATAAACGTTGTGAAACACGCATACGTTCTGCAACAACTTCTTTAAGCTCTTTAATATCATTTTCTAATTTTTTGATTTCATTTTCACTATTTTTGATTTCATTTTCTTTAATTGATATTTTCTTTTCAAATTCAGAAATAGCAGTTTCTGTTTCAGAGATTTTTTGGATCGTTGTACCCATATCTCCTTCTACAATATCAATCTCTTTTTGAACAGCAGCCTCTTTACTTTTTAAATCAGAAATCTGACTTTGCGCCTCACTAATAATGTCATTACACTCTTGTTTAGTCGAACATGTAGTAGCTGCATCTACCGTAAAAGAAAACTTTGGAATTAAGCTAAGCATTAGAGCCAAACTTAACATTGTAAAAATCTTTTTTGACATATTTATTCCCTCCCTTACCTTAATGAATTAGATTTTTAATGAATATTTAATAACTGCAAAGAAACTTCCCAATAAACTAACAATAATTGATAGAATTCCTATTAAAACACCTAATTCATAAACTGTTGGGAACGGTGCTGTCATTTGAAGCATCGGAATAACTAAAACGCCTCCGAATAATTCATATAAAAATTGGTAACCATAAATCGTAAATAAGATAGGACCTACAGCCCCTAAAATACCAATAATGAAACCTTCAATTAAGAATGGGACTGTAACATGTGAAACTGATGCTCCAACTAATTTCATAATTTTCAATTCATTTTTACGTGCATAAATAGTTAATTTAATTGTATTTTGGATTAAGAATACAGCTAAGATTAATAAAATAACAACAATCCATGAGAATGACTTACGAATAATATTTGTAATATTAGAAAAAGCTGCTAACGATGATTCTTCACCATAATCCACATAATCAACACCATCAATCTCTTTAACGACTTTAGCCACTTCATCCACATTTTTCACATCATCTGCAGCTACAACTACTGAATCTCGTAACGGATTTTCATCACTTGTATTTTCAAAGAAAGTAGCTAACTCTGGATCATCTTCACCAATACGATTAATAAAATCCGTATACTCTTCTTCTTTTGTCGTATGAATAATATCTGCTACGTGCTCTTGCGATTTCATTAAATCAATTGCAGCAGCAATTTGTTCTTCTGTTGCTTCTTTTGAGAACTCAACAAAAATTTTAATTTCACTTTCTACTTGCTCAGTAAAATTACTCGTATTATGAGTAAATAATACGAATAATGAACATAAACTTAAAGTTAAGGTTAAGGTAATGACTGATGAAAGTGACATGAATAAGTTATTCCAAATATTTTTAAATCCGTCTCGGATATAACGGAAAAATTGTCTAATTAGTTTCATAGTAACCTTTCACCTCATCACTAAAAATTGTTCCATGATCAATTGTTATCACACGGCAATCTTGCTCAAAGATTAGCTCATGATCATGAGTTGCCATAATAATCGTTTTTCCTTCATCGTTTAATTTCTTTAAAATATTAACGATTTGAGTTGAATTTTCTGGATCTAAGTTTCCAGTTGGCTCATCGGCAATAATAATATCTGGATTATTCGCAATGGCACGGGCAATTGCCACACGTTGCTGTTCTCCCCCTGATAATTGATTAGGATAAAAACGCATTTTATTCGTTAATCCAACTAATTCAATAGCTGCTACTGCTTTTGCACGAACCTCTTTACTCGGCAATCCAATGGCTTCTAAAGCAAAAGCAACATTTTGATAAACCGTCATTTTCTGCAATAATTTAAAATCTTGGAATACGACACCAATTTGACGACGTAACTTTGGTACTTTAAAGCGGTTAAGTTTACTCACATTAAGTCCCTTAACCATAATTTGACCACCCGTAGATTTTTCTTGACGATTAATCATTTTTAAAAATGATGATTTCCCTGCCCCACTCGGCCCAATCACGAACAAGAACTCTCCCGGCTCAATTTGAATATTTATATTATGAAGCCCAATAACTCCATTTGCGTACTTTTTACTGACATTTGTAAACTCAATCATAATCTCCCCACCTATCTCTAGACGTCTTTTCTCATTATAACATATCTGCCAGATAGTTTCTTTTTTAATCTGGCAATTACCAACAAATACTAACGTTTTTTACGTATATTTTTCAATAATCTTTCATTAACATTTTAACATAATCAATTTTATATTAATAGAAAATGTCGAACAAAACAGGCTATCAAAGCCTTAAACTAATGACTTTTTACATTCTTTACACATTATAAAGTTTTTCTAAACCCAAAAAAGAGGAAAATCTCGTAAAAGATTCTCCTCTTTTTTATTACGCTGGATAAACTA
Source organism: Turicibacter sp. H121 (assembly GCF_001543345.1). Taxonomy (NCBI): domain Bacteria; kingdom Bacillati; phylum Bacillota; class Erysipelotrichia; order Erysipelotrichales; family Turicibacteraceae; genus Turicibacter; species Turicibacter sp. H121. The sequence goes on from NZ_CP013476.1 coordinate 864,187, forward strand.
AATTAGCTTCTGTGATTTGGTTTAATGTATTTTCTAAGAAGGCCTTAGCTTCATATTTCGCCATTGGTAAATTCATATCTAAATAATTTCCACAATCGCGCGCACTTGCACCTGGAACGTCACCTTCATAATTCGCAACAAATTCAAAGGTTTCTTTAACTAAATCTACAATCTCTTCTGATTTTAGATCGCCTTTTAAAATTAAATAGAACCCTGTACGACATCCCATTGGTCCAAAATAAATAGTCTGATCTGCTGCTGTTTCATGATTACGTAAAAATGTTGCAGCTAAATGTTCAATCGTATGAATTTCAGCAGTATTCATAACTGGTTCACGATTCGGTAATTTTGTACGAATATCAAATGTTGTTACGATTTCTTGTCCTATGACATCTTGGCGTGAAACATAAATTCCACGTAATAAATCATCATGATTAACTGTAAAACTAGGAATCTTTTTCATATCTCCTTCACTCCTTTTACTCACTACTTATATTTAAATTCATTATACATGTAATCTGTGTATCTTTCTATCTATAGCATGAGTTATCCACAAACTTCCACCGTTAGATACTATGTCTTAAATAAGCATCAATAAATCCATCTAAATCGCCATCCATAACACCTTGGACATTCCCGACCTCATATGATGTGCGATGATCTTTAACTAATGAGTACGGATGGAAAACATATGAGCGAATCTGACTTCCCCACCCAATCTCTTTAACTTCACCACGGATTTTTGCTAACTCCGCTTCTTGTTCCTCTAACTTACGTTGATATAACTTAGATTTTAACATCTCCATCGCAGCCTCACGGTTTTTAATCTGTGAACGTTGGTTTTGGCATGTAACAATCGTATTCGTTGGTAAATGCGTAATACGTACCGCTGAATCAGTTGTATTAATGTGCTGACCACCTGCTCCACTTGCGCGGTACGTATCAATTTTTAAATCTTCAGCACGAATTTCGATATCAATATCTCCTGAGAATTCAGGCATGACATCACAAGAACAGAATGACGTATGACGACGCCCCCCCGAATCAAATGGAGAAATACGAACTAAACGATGTACGCCACGCTCGGCTTTAAAATAACCAAATGCATTTGTTCCTTTAATTTTGATTGTTACGCTTTTAATTCCAGCCTCTTCACCTACTAGATAATCTAAAACTTCTACTTTAAACCCTTTACGTTCAGCATAACGCGTATACATACGATATAACATTTCAGCCCAGTCTTGTGATTCTGTTCCACCCGCACCTGGATGTAGTTCTAAAATAGCATTGTTTGCATCATATGGACCACTTAATAAAATTTCTAATTCAAACTTATTTAACTTCTCACTGACTTCGCTAATCTGTGATTCAAGTTCAACTTGTAAGTCCTCATCGGGTTCTTCTAAAATTAACTCAAAAGCAACGGCTAAATCTTCTACTTCACCTTCTAAAGTATAGAATGTATTAACTTTATCTTTGATTGCATTGGCTGCATTAATAACTTCTTGAGCTTTACGTTGATCATCCCAAAAACCTACCGCTTGCATCTTTGCATCATACTCTTTAATCTCAGCTTCTTTTTGCTCAACATTTAAAGATTCTTTAAATTGAGAGATACGTTCAGACATTTTCTTGATTTCTGTTCTTATTTCATGAATTTCCATCTCTGTCACCACTTCTTTATATCAATTTTCATGTTTTTAAAATTGTTATCATAAACGCAAAACAAGTGCAAAAGATTATCATTATGATATCCTTGAACGATATAAGAAGCAGTAATTTTTTTACACTGTAAAAAATGTTACTGCTTCTATAATTAGCCTATATTTATGATATTTTAAGACTATTAATTTGATCGACTCTATATTGAATAATGATCTATTTTTATATAGAAAACAAAAGTTTTTTCATCTGTTTCAATCACACTTAGTTCCCAAGTCCTTTTGAGACTAAGACCAACTATAGTAGCGATGAATCACCTAGCAGTTTTGCTCGCAAAATAATTCTCCATTACTAAGGGTTAAAAGTTTTTATCCTATGAAAAACTCATTACAACTTATCTATAGAATCGCCTACTATTAATAGTTTATGGTAAAAGTAGATAATTATTAATTATCATTTCCACAACATTGTTTATATTTCTTCCCGCTTCCACATGGACACTCATCATTACGTCCTACTTTTTCAGTTGTACGTGTGACAGGGCGTTTTTTCTCTTCTTTTCCACTATTCGTCGCGGTTGGTTTAGCCACTTCTTCACGTTGTAAGTTTTGACGAATTTCTGCGCGTAAGATATAACGTGTTACATCATCTTCAATACGCTCAATTAAACGATTAAACATTTCAAATCCTTCACTTTGATATTCATGTAATGGATTGATTTGACCATACGAACGTAAATAGATTCCTTGGCGTAATGCATCCATGGCATCAATATGGTTCATCCAGTGCGTATCAACGACACGTAAAACAATAACTTTTTGGAATTCATGGAAGATTGAAGAGTCAATAGATTGCTCTTTTTGACGGTAATCATCTTTAACAAGATTAGCAATGTACTCAATCATTTCAGCCTCTGTTTTTCCTTCAAGTGCTGATAATTCTACTTTATTCACTGGGAATAAGTTCGTATTTAAGTAATTTAATAATCCTTCATAATTATATTCAGGAGCATCTTTTTGTTTTGAATCTTGTGCTTCTCCTACTGAATAAGTATGAACTAAGCGTGTTACTGAAGAGTCAATCATACCAAAGATAACATCTGTTAAATCTTCCGTTTCTAAAATATCTTGACGTTGTCCATAAATGACTTCACGTTGACGACGGATGACATCATCATATTCGAGTAAGTTTTTACGCATATCGTAGTTGTTACCTTCTACACGTTTTTGTGCTGATTCAACCGCTTTAGTAACCATTTTACTTTCAATTGGCTCATTTTCATCCATGCCTAATTTATCAACCATCGTATGCATACGATCAGAACCGAAACGACGCATTAATTCATCCTGGAATGATAAGTAGAAGCGTGTATATCCTGGATCTCCTTGACGTCCAGAACGTCCACGTAACTGATTATCAATACGACGTGATTCATGACGCTCTGTCCCAATAACGGCTAATCCACCTAAAGCCTTCACTTCATCTGTTAACTTGATGTCTGTCCCACGACCAGCCATATTTGTCGCAATTGTAACAGCACCCTTTTTACCAGCATCCATGATAATCTCAGCTTCACGCTCATGGTTCTTCGCATTTAAGACGTTATGCGGAATACCTTTACGTTTTAATAATTGTGAGATATATTCCGATGTTTCAACGGCTACTGTCCCTAATAAAACAGGTTGTCCTTGTTTATGACGCTCAATAACATCATTAACAACCGCGTTAAACTTCGCATTCATATCTTTATAAACTAAATCTGGTGCATCTTGACGAGCAATTGGACGGTTGGTTGGAATCTCAACAACCATCATATTATAAATATTACGGAATTCTTCTTCTTCTGTTTTAGCTGTCCCTGTCATTCCTGATAATTTACTATATAAACGGAATAAATTTTGGAATGTAATTGTTGCTAATGTTGATGTTTCTTGCTTAATCGATACCCCTTCTTTTGCTTGAATTGCTTGGTGAAGACCTTCAGAATAAGCACGACCCTTCATTAAACGTCCTGTAAATTGATCAACAATTACCACTTCATCGTCTTGAATGACGTAGTCTACGTCACGAGCCATCACATAGTTTGCTTTTAAAGCATTATTGATATGGTGTAATAAGACAGCATGTTTAATATCGTATAAGTTCTCAATACGGAATGTGCGTTCTGCCTTTTCAATTCCGCCTTCATTTAATTGAATATTTTTTGTTTTAATATCGATGTTATAATCTTCTTCATCTTTTAATGTTTTAACAAAACGGTCAGCATGCACGTATAAGTTGGCTGTACGTTTTTGTCCCCCTGAGATAATTAATGGCGTACGGGCTTCATCGATTAAAATTGAATCAACCTCATCGACAATGGCATAATTTAATTTACGTTGTACCATTTGTTTTGCATATAGCACCATATGATCACGTAAATAATCGAATCCTAATTCATTATTCGTTGAATATGTGATATCACATGCATATTGTTTCTTCTTCTCTTCAGACGGCATCCCTGCTAAGTTTAAACCAACTGTTAATCCAAGCCAACGATATAATTCACCCATTTCACGAGCATCACGACTGGCTAAATATTCATTGACTGTGATAATATGTACCCCTTTACCTTCTAAGGCATTTAAGTAAGCTGGCATCGTTGAAGTTAAAGTTTTACCCTCACCTGTTCTCATCTCAGCGATGTTCCCGCCGTGTAAAGCAATCCCCCCGATAATTTGTACTTTATATGGTTTCATACCAAGTACACGAGTTGATGCTTCACGAACAACAGCAAATGCTTCAACTAATAAATCATCTAGCGTTTCCCCTTTTTCAATTCTCTCTTTGAACTCTAGCGTTTTATTTTGAAGTTGCTCATCTGTTAACCCTTGCATATGTGGTTCTAAAGCAATTACTTCATCTGCTAATTTATCAGCACGTTTTAATACTTTCACACTTGGATCTAACATTTTCTTAATTGCTGAAATCATCATCATCGCTCCTTGTCTATCGTTAACTAACCTATGCTAGCTAATACTCTGTTTATTAACATAATGTTACCACTTTTGAATAAACATGTACACAAAAAATCCCCATATGGACATAATGTTACCTAATTTTTGTCACCTTCCTCTTTTGAAAGATGAACTTCAAGTCTTTATTCCAACGAAAACCGATCACACTTATTCCAAACTTCCCTTTATTTCTAGCACATTTGCTTCCGATATAAAAGGCTACCTCTAACTAGAGACAGCCCTCAAATGAATGCAGATAGATTTTTAAATACACACTAAAGAGACTATCCTCAGATAGTCCCTTCTAATAATCATCAATTAGTTATTTGTTTCAATAACAGCATATTTACCATCGTTACGACGATATACCACACAAACAGCATCAACCGCCATATCGCGATAAACATAAAAATCATGTCCTAATAACTCTAATTGCATAATGGCTTCTTCAACGTCCATTGGTTTTAAATGAACATTTTTCACTTTATAAGGGACCTCATCCTCTTCATTATAAACCTCTGGTGTATCATCAATCGTAATGAAGTAATTACTAATTCCTTCACGCTCACGGATTTTTTTATTCGCCTTCGTTTTATGACGACGGATTTGACGTTCTAACTTATCTACAACTAAATCAATCGCTGCATATAAATCATCACTCGCTTCCTCAGCACGTAAGATAAATTGATTACCTGGAATAGTGACCTCTACTTTTTGAATCACATCATAGATTTTAATGTAGACGCGAGCCTCTAAATCTTGGTTCGTAGGTAAGAATCGTTGTAAACTTCCCACTTTTTCCTCGATATAATTTCTAATTGCATCCGTTACGTTGAAACGATTAGCTCCCCTGATTTGAATTCTCATTAGAATCACTCCTATCTATCTGATGTACCTTTATTATAATATAAACCCCAGCAAAAAGAAAGCGGTTTCCGTTTTTTGTCGAACATAAAACTGTTACATAAAACGGATTATAAACTTCTTTGTCGAACTCCTTCTTTATTAAAAAGAGATTTATATCATTTTAATCAAAATTAGTGAATTCTATACCTCTAAAACGGTTATAAATTTTTAATAAATTCTGATGGTCTCATTTGAAATGTTATCTAACGAAACAAAAATCAATTGAAGTTTCTCTCTTTCTTGCTTGGATAATCGTTTCTCTACCTGCTCTAATAAAATATCCATTCATGGATAAGGGCCCGGTGATACAGGATTTAAAATCATAATATGAGATTTTAATTTTAATTGTCTCTTAATCTCTTGATAATATGCCGAAATAAATAATTGAACTAAAATGAGATCTCCTTTTTTCAATCGCTCTACAACTTCAGTCATCCATTCATTTTGTTCAAATAAACAAGGTCCCTTCTTCCTAACCAAGTATTGTTGACAAGTCGCACAAATGATTGGCGGTTCAAGCGCTAACAACTCTTGAAATCGGTTAATAACGATAAATTGATAACAAACTAGACATCTCATATTTTGGCTCCTCTTTTAATAAATGTTGCTTCCATGCGCTTTGATTCATTCGCTTAATTTGTTCACGCGCGGCATCCATCGCTTCTGTAATTCCATAATGAAAGAAAATAATCTCTCCATGTGGATACTTAGGATTTCTACCGACACGTCCACTGATTTGTACTAAGGCACTTTCTTCATAAACTTCATGTTCAGCACAAAAAATAGCCACATCAATATCAGCAATCGTCACACCACGCTCTAGAATCATCGTTGTAATTAAAAACTGCCCTTCTCCCTCTTTAAATGCTTTTACTTTTGAAATTCTCTGCTCATCACTTGAATAAACGAAGGCAACTTCTAATTTCAGCAGCTTTTTTAATACCTGTTGAAGAAAATGCCCCGCTTCAATCGTTGGAACGAATAAAAGGGCTCGCCGATTAGTCGCAAGTTTTTTTCTCATCCAACGTAAAACAGCGTTAGGAAGACGCCCTTTCTTCAAAGCTTTCTCAAGATTCCCTGCCCATTGAAATTTGGGAATGTCAAGCGAATATAAATGATACCTTGCAGGAATGAGACAACATTTCAAAGCCCCCTTCTTAATCGCTATTTGATCCGCTTTTGATGGTGTTGCAGATAAATAAATCGTAGCACAGGTTGGTTTACAAGCTTTCTTTGCTAGCCGTGGTAGCATCTCATCAAATGTATATGGAAAAGCATCTACCTCATCGATAATCAACAAATCAAATGCTTGATAAAAACGAATCAATTGATGAGTTGTACTAATCACAATATCCCCATAATCCATTTTTTCATCAGAGTGACCATGCAGTCCAATCACCAACGCATACGGAAAGGCTTGTTTAAGTCGAGGTACCAACTCGATGACCACATCAGCTCTTGGAATCGCCCAACAAACTCGTTTTTGTTGCTGTAAAGCAAGAGCAATCGTTTCAAACATCATTTCTGTTTTACCAGCCCCACACACCGCCCAAATAATTCCAGTTTCTCCTTTTTTTAGAATATTTTTAGCGAAATCTGAGGCTCTTTGTTGAAGTGAAGAGAGTTTAAAATCTAAATTTAATACGTGAGCATTTTGTGTTATTTTTGCAGGCATTAATGACCGATATAAATAATGACAGTTATCTACCATTTTAAAATCTAAACATTGGCGACAGTAGGTAATCAATTGTCCCTTGTAAATAAACGTACCAAACCATTCATCTGATTGATTCAAACAGCGCTCACAAGTTTTATTATGAATACCTATCACCTTTACGACGTCCTTTTCCTGAACCAATCCTTGCTCATGAAGTCGTAAATATTCTTCCTCTGTCCATTCTCGTCCACTGATATCAAACATAAAAATCACCTCTAACATCAATTACGCTAGAGGTGTTGGATTTCTTTTATTTAATTTTTTCAACATGACAGCGAGGCAATAGAGATTTATAATCAGATTCAATCACATGAGCTGTCTCAAAAGTCATAGCATTCGCACTCGATAAAGCAATTGCTTTTTTTAACATCTCTTCCGGCTGGTCACCTTCTGCGAAAGAGATACACATTGAAGCCACAACGGTATCACCGCATCCAAGAGTGCTCTTAACTTCAACTTCTGGTGCCTTTCCTTTCCAAGCACCTTGTTCTGAGACTAACATTGCACCTTCTTTTCCTAATGAAATGAGAACATATTCAATCCCTTGTCGACAAATTTCTTGAGCAAACTCAATCATTTGATCTTGAGTCGCAGATTTAACTCCCATTAGTTCAAGCATTTCATCTTGATTCGGTTTAATTAAACATGGTTTTTGTTCAATAGCGACTTTCAATAAAGATCCTGATGTATCTACAATAACCTTATCACAGTAGTTTTTACAAAGTTGAATAAGTTTAGTGAAGTAATCTTCATCAACTCCTCGAGGTGCGCTCCCACAAATCGCAACAACTGTACTTTTTTTGGATAACTCTTCTACCTTATGTAAGAGTTGAGTTAATTCACTTGTTTCAATTTTAGGACCTTTTTCAAGTAACTCAGTACGTTTTCCTTTTGTATCAAATAATTGAATATTTGTGCGTGTTGTGCCTTTAATATTAATAAAATGATCATTAATTTTTTCATCTTGAAAACATTTTTTAAAAATAGGTGCCACTATTCCGCCTAAAAAACCAGTGGCATTTACTTCGCAATTAAAATCTCGTAATACTTTTGCCACATCAATTCCTTTTCCAGCCGCAGAAGTACTTAAAATCTCAGCACGATTCGTTTCACCAATATTGATAGCATCAATCTGCATTAACTTATCTAATGCGGGATTTAATGTTATAGTCGTAATCATCGGTTAATTCACACTCCTCTATTTATAAATAACATAATTATTCTTATAGATTTACTATGTCTATCATTAGTCTATTGCTATTTAGTATATTCAATTTTTTCTTATTCATTTACAAAAAAAAACCACCAGTAGAACTGGTGGTTTTCTCTGCGGCTAAAAGCCTATTTCACCGGCCTAGGCCTGAAAGGCCTTCTGAATTTCTTAACTTCTGCACCACATTCTCCGTTAATCCTCAAAGGATTTCTAGTCTCCTCTCTTAATTTCATCTTTTCAACTACCTATTTACACCTACGCTTATCATTTACATCTTCTTTGTCTCTTTAAGACCTACTTTTTTTCATCTCCACATAAATAATCATCTAACCTTTATCTTTACTCTCAAAATAAAATGAACTCTTTTTTTACTATTACTTGTTATCCTATGAATAGCTTCTCTTAATATTAGATGTTTTTTCCTCCAGTTATTATTTTATTACCACGCTAAAAGCTTTTTAGAACCACCTGCATAGCAGGTGGTTTTCATTTATACAATAAAAAATGGAATGCAAATTGCATTCCATTTCTATTATTTATGTTTTACCCATCCAATGGCAACAGCACCTGGTCCACCATGAACCGCAACAACTAATGAAATTGGATAAATCTTAACTTCGTGATTTGGGTAAACTTCTTGTAATTCAGCTTGGACTGTTTTAGCTCCTTCTTCATTACCAATATGCATAACAACTAATTGATAATCATCCGTTAATTTTGCTTCTTTTCCAATTTCAATTAATCGTTTTAATGACTTTTTAAAGGTACGAATTTTCTCAATTGCTTGTAATGTCCCATCCGGTTGCATTTGACAAATTGGCTTAATTTGCAATAAGCTTCCTAAAGCAGCTTCCACATTTGATAAACGTCCACCTTTACGTAAATTCGTTAAATCATTGATGGCAGCATAGAATTGATTATTTTCACGCATCATTTCTAAATAATCAAGAATTTCTTGTACTGAAGCACCTTCTTGTGCTTTTTTAGCCGCATAGACAGCAAACATCCCTTGTGTATAAGTAACTGTGCGTGAATCAAACACATGAATATGTTCTGGATTAACCATTTCTGCGCATGTTTTAGCTGTTTGATGACTTCCACTTAATTGGCTTGAAATATTGATATGAATAATATCCTCATATCCTTGTGCAAATAATGATTCATATAATTCCATCGTTGACCCTGGTGACGGTTGTGATGTCGTTGGTAATCCACTATAGTTTTCACAACGCTCCATAAATTCTTCTGGTGTCATATCAATAAATTCACGGTAAGACTCTGTTCCAAATACAATTGAAATATAGTTTACATGAATATCTAACGCTTTTAATTCTTCAGCAGGAATACATCCTGTGCTATCAGATACGATCGCTATTTTTGCCATATCCTTTTACCTCCCAAATGATGACTATTAAATGTTATATTGATCCGGCATCCAGCAAGCTCCAACTCCACCACGTCCAAAGTGAATCGCCATAACTGGTCCGATTTCATTTCCTACATGTACCTCAACTTGATCTTTACACGCCTCTTCCATTAACGCTTTTAATTCATTTGCACCTTCAACGGCATTCACATGTGTAATACGAACAATTTGCTTTCCTGATTTTGAAACATCTTCACGTAAACGTTCAACAATCCATTTAAAGACACGCTTTTTTGTACGAACTTTATCAAAGACATCTAATTTACCATCTGATAATCCGATAATCGGCTTAATATTTAATAAATTTCCGATACTTGCTGCTGCTTTTGATAAACGCCCTGTACGTACTAATGTATTTAAATCATCTACATATAAATACATTGGTCCATGAGTTTTATAGAATTCAACTACTTTAATAAGCTCTTCAACGTCTTTCCCTTCTTCTAAAAGTTGGCATACACGTAAAAGAACATTTTCTACTCCTATCGATGCTGTATTCGTATCAATCACTGTAATACGTCCTTCAGCACCTTCTACCATCGTACTAGCAATACGTGCGGAATTAACTGTACCACTCACATGATTTGTGCAGAATAACCCTAAAATATAATCATAGTCTTGAAGTAATTTTGTATATAATTGAACAAATTCTTCTGGTGCAGGTTGTGATGTTGAATAGGTAGCTCCTTCATCAATCATACGAAATAATTCTTTATTATTAATTTCCTTTTGTTCAGCATATGCTTTATCATTTACGATAACATTTAGATACCCGTAATAAACATCTGGATAACGGTCTAAATCAGCTGCTGTTAAATTTGTAAGACTGTCTGTTACAATAGCGACTTTCATAATCCACCTCATTATTTTATCTATCAATATTATAGCACATCTTTAATTCATCAAAATGCATGACTTCTAAATATCTATCAAAATTAGTTTTAATTTCAAACCTTATTTATATTTTAATGGAAAAAAGAAAAATGTCAACTTGTTCACCTAGATTCTGTTAATTATAACTGGTAGATTCTTTTACATCAAACACTTTGACCTCTTCGTCAATCTGAATATCATTTTAAGAGTTAAATTCAATCATAATCATCTCTACCTCTTTAGATATGAAGTTTTAGAAAAGATGGTTAATTTTTATGTTATAATTAATTCAAACTAGTTGAGGTGATACATTTGGAACGTTATTTAATGGTTGCACAAGATGGTGAACACGAAATCGTTGTTGATAAGTCACGTTTTATTTGTCATGTCAAACGTGTCTATAATGATCAAGACGCTATGGAATTTATTAAAGAAATAAAAAAAATTCATTGGAATGCTACACATAACTGTTCAGCTTATCAAGTCGGAGATTTCAATGAAATTCAAAAAGCCAATGATGACGGTGAGCCAAGTGGAACAGCCGGTGTCCCGATGCTTGAAGTATTAAGAAAACAAGGCATTAAAAACTGTGTGGTAGTTGTAACGCGCTACTTTGGTGGCATTAAATTAGGTGCTGGTGGTTTAATCCGTACTTATGGAAAAGCCGTCTCTGAAGCGATTAAAGAACTTGGAGTCATTGAACGAAAAACAATGAAAACCATGTTTGTCAATGCAGACTACAACTTACTAGGAACAATACAAAGTCGTTTAGAAGGAACGGACTATTTAATCAGTCAAGTCCACTACACGGATAAAGTGTCAGTTGAAGTCTTAATCGATGTTGATTCAGAAGAGACATTTACCTCTTGGATTATTGATATGACAAATGGTAAAGTCGATGTTGTCCCTGGAGAAACATCATTTAAAGAAGTCCCTTATCATCGTGAAGCATAAGAAAAACCATTATCCACAAAAAAGATGGATAATGGTTTTTTATTGACTATTATTTTTAATGAAGTTTTGATACGCAACAAATCCTTGTTCAATTTTATTAGGAACAGGTTTATAATAAGTTTTATTTTTTAAACGATTCGGTAAATACTGTTGTTTAACATAATGATTAGGATAATCATGTGGAAACTTATATTCGATGCCATGACCTAATTTCTTTGCTCCTCCATAATGCGCATCCTTTAAGTGCTTTGGTATTTCACCAACGTTACCTACCTTTAAGTCGGCTAAGGCTTCATCAATGGCCGAAATTGCTGAATTTGATTTTGGACTATTCGCAAGTAAAATAACGGCTTGCGCAAGTGGAATACGAGCTTCAGGAAAACCGAGTTGCATCGCTGCATCTGTACAACTTTTAACGATAGAAATCGCTTGTGGATAGGCAAGTCCAATATCCTCAGCTGCAATCACTAACAGACGACGACAAATAGAGGTTAAGTCACCGGCTTGAATCAAACGTGCTAAATAATGAATGGCTGCATCTGGATCACTTCCGCGGATTGATTTTTGAAACGCACTTAAAGTGTCATAATGCTGGTCACCAAATCGATCATAAGAAAAGCCCGCTGTCACCGTACATTCACGGGCAACCTCCATGGTTAAAACGAATCTTTCTGTACGACAGTTTGGATAAAGTGCAATTTCTAATGCATTAAGCGCACGACGCAAATCTCCGTTAGCGACATTAGCAATATAATGTAATGCTTCTTCCTCATAAGTCAGTGGATAGAGATAAAACTCTGACTCTACAAGCTCGACTGCACGTTTGAGTCCCTCTACAATCTCTTCTGGTGTCAAAGGCTTAAATTCTAAAATAGTAGACCGACTTAAAATGGCGCTAAAGATAGTAAAATAAGGATTTTCTGTTGTACTCGTAATCAGGGTAATCTGCCCAGTTTCAATATATTTAAGCAACGTCTGCTGTTGCTTCTTATTAAAGTTCTGAATCTCATCTAAATACAAGAAAATACCATTCATTCCTTCTAGCGTATTTAAACTTTGAATAATCTGCTTAATATCTTCCGTCTTTGCATCGGTTGCATTCAACTTATAGATTTTCTTATTTGAAAGACTCGCAATAATATTCGCAATCGTTGTCTTCCCTGTCCCACTCGGTCCATAAAAAATAAGATTGGGGATATGATTAACTTCAATTAATTTTCTTAAAATTTGATTTTCACCAATTAAATGTTGTTGCCCAACAACCTCATCTAACGTTCTCGGACGAATTAAATCAGCTAATGGCTTCATGCATTCTCACCCCTTTATAAATAGCATCGGATATTTATTGTATCACTTAGTTTCATGAAATAAAACTAAACACTTGAATACACATTAGCTCATGTATTCATCACTTCTTGCTTACTCATCATTTCTTTGAAACTATTTTTTAATGTTGGTAAAATCTAATATTTTGTTGATAACCGACGCACTAACTTTCAAAGTTATTAAAAAAGCTTCAGACAAATGTCTGAAGCTTTTTATCTGTCTTAACGACGGCGGATTTTATCGATATGATCAAGCATGATTCCTGTTCCGATAACAACACAATGTAATGGATTGTCTGCTACAAAGACAGGAACATGTAATTCGTCTGCTAATAAACGGTCTAATCCGTGTAATAATGCTCCCCCACCAGTTAACACGATACCTTTGTTCATGATATCAGCTGATAATTCTGGAGGAGTTTGTTCAAGTACATTTTTAGCTGCATGAACAATGATGCGTACTGATTCACGTAATGACTCTTCAACTTCTGTTGATGAAATTGTAATTGTGCGTGGTAACCCTGATACTAAGTCACGTCCACGAACTTGTAATTCTTCTTCGCGACCTTCTGGATAAACAGTTGCAACACTAATTTTAATTTCTTCTGCTGTACGATCCCCAATTAATAATTTATAATTTGTTTTAATATAATCTACAATATCTTGGTCAAAACGGTTACCGGCAATTTTAATTGATGCTGATGTAACAATATCTCCTAATGATAAAACGGCGATATCTGCTGTTCCACCACCAACATCGATAACCATGTTTCCTGATGGTTTAGAAATATCCATTCCAGCCCCTAATGCTGCAATTTTTGGTTCTTCTTCAATGAAAACTTCACGCGCTCCACATTTTTCCGCTGCTTCACGAATTGCATTTTTTTCAACTAATGTAATATTAGTTGGACAGCAAATCATGATACGTGGCTGTGAAAGCATTCCTTTAATATTTAATGAGTTGATAAAATGTTTTAACATCATTTCAGTTGCTGCGATATCAGCAATAACCCCATCTTTCATTGGGCGTACAACTTCAATCTTTCCAGGTGTACGTCCAAGCATTTGACGAGCTTCTTCACCAGCAGCGATCATTCGTCCTGTTTGTGCATCCATTGAAACGACAGATGGTTCCTCTAGAACAATTCCTTTACCTTTTTCATATATTAATACGTTAGCAGTACCTAAGTCAATTCCAATATCTTTAGAAAATAGCATACTTTCCTTCCTCCAAACTAATTTTTCAGTATTAGTATGTCTAAATAATTCATCACTATTTTATATTTTATCACAATTATATAGGTACGACTATATCTTTTCAAAGCGAAAAAATATTTTTCAACAAAAAAAGGCACTAATTTACATTAGTGCTTTTTTATTATTATAAATCACCTAATTTTTTATCAATGACAGTTTCAGGATTTACTTTAACATTATCTTTTAACACTTCAAAGTGGACAACGTTTCCTGAATCCGGTTCAAGTTGTGAAAGTCCTGTTTTACCGATTACATCACCTTGTTCGATTTCAGCTCCCGCTTCAACAGCTACATCATAAACACCTGTATAGACTGTTTTAACACCATTTTGATGTTCGATTGTCACAACTGTTCCTTTTAGAACTTCATCTTTAACAGTAAGAACTTTTCCTGATAAAGCGGCTACAACGCTAACTTCTTCATTATTAGAGTTTTTTAAGCTCACACCTTTAGATTCACGAGTATATACTGTTTCTCCTACTTTGTAGTTGAATAAACTTTTTACTTGGATCGATGTGTCAGCTGTTTGGTCATAATACGATTTAGCTACTACAACATCCTCACCTTCAAGTGGCGATTTAATAACTTCTTGTAATAGAGCAACTGTTTTAGCATCTGTTGTTTTATTGACAGTTGTTGTTCCATCACCATTTGTATAAACAACATCATTATCACCATTTGCTGGATTAGATACTGTTTGATTTCCGTTCATTCCAGTTAACCATAATTGAACGCCTGCAAATGTAGCAGATGCTCCTAGAAGTACAACTAATGCGAAGCTAATTGGATCGATTTTTTTGAATAATTTTTTGTTTTTTAGATTTGACATTCTTTCTTTGAATTTCATATGATCATCACCTCACCGTTATGATGACCACATTTTTCCTATCTTATTCAAAATTAGTAATTTTTTTCAATTATATTAACATTTTGGTAATAATGATTAATGATATCTCGATAGTTTTTCCCCTGTTTCGCTAATTCATTAGCTCCATATTGGCTCATTCCGACTCCATGTCCATACCCATATGTCGTAATAATCACCTTATTGTCATTAAATGTTAGTGAAAAATCCGCTGATCTTAAACCGAGAATTTCTCGAAATTCACGTCCTGAGTAAACTTTATCACCGACTAAAATTTCATTCACATTCTTTCCTTCTGTTTTATTTAAGATCACAAAGCTATCTTTTGTTAAACTTTTATTATTAAATTTATTTCTTAACTCATCTAATGTAAATTCTGTTTGAACTTCATAGTTAGGTGCAGTTTTATCCCATTCACTATTGACGCTTTTTAAATAGGGATACGATGTTGACCAGTAATCTTCTGAATTTTCTGTATAGCCATTACTAATCGAGAAATAAAATGGCTTAATTAATTCATCTTGATATGTAATAATCTCTCCTGCTGTCTCCTGAACAGCTTGTGAAACTTTTCCATAATACTCATCAAATTTATCCTGCCACTTCTCTTTGAGTTGTTCATTGTCTAAGTAAACTTGATGCTTGACCGTATCATGAATAGCATCTTGTGATTCTAATAATTGAATCGTATAAGTTCTAGCCGCTACGGCCTGCGCCTTAAGTGCCTCAAGATCATATAAAGCTGGCATTTCACCTGAAACAACTCCAATTAAATATGTTTCTAAAGGAAGTTCAATGGATTCATTTTTTGCTTCCCTAAAAACAGTCACTATCTGTTCATTCGTCCCCTCTTCTTCTTGATTTTCTTCTTCGTTTTGTTCTTTTGTAATAGCCAAAGATTGAGGGGGATTAAAATCCGTTTCTGGACTTTGTGCTTGGTAAATGACTTGAAATGAAAGTGGAATACAAATCAAAGTTACGATAAAGATTACAAATCCTACTGCAATTTTTTTCACGATATCACCTATCTTTTCTAAAAATACATCCTATTCAAAGGTATGCACAAGATAAAGTGATATGACTATTAACTAAAAGATTTGTTTAATTAAAGAAAAGATATCGGTAAAATATCCTAAAAACAGCTTACTAATACTAACTGTTAAAATCATATATAAAAGAATGATTTCCTGACGACCTGTTCCTTTTTTAAAAAGTTGTTCTAATCTTAACGACATTAAAACTTTAAACACAATAGGTAACATTAAAATATACCAAATAATCATGAAATACGCTTGAATATTCATTGTCATCCCTCCTAAAAAATAAAACCTATAAATCATTCATAGGTTTTATTTTACACGGATTTATTTATTATTTGAATAAGTTAAGTAGATTTTCTGAAGCAACTTCTGGTTCTGATCTCCAAGAATAACATTTTCAACAGCTACTCCAATTTCCGTACGAACTTGACTCATAGAGTATTTATCTGTAAAGAAAGCTGGCGTATAGTAATAAGCACCTTCTTGTGCTGGTCATGAAATCTTTGTTGTATCTTTGTTAGATAAAAATAAGAAATAGGTAACATTATAAAATAAGAGGTATTTTTGTTTTTGATACAATAGGTGACAAGACACCTTTGATAACAAATAAGAAAATAATGGTTCTATAATATTTGGTGTGGGTGATTCCCACACTTCTTTTATTTGGAATAAAAAATAAGTATAAAAAAAGAGACATCACGTCCCAAATTCTATACCATGTAATTGACCAAAAAAAACACGAAAGGATTGGGTTTATGTCTCACAATAATTGTATCTTAACTTTACTCGATTTAAAAGATAAAAATATTACTTTTTCAGAAAATTGGATGAAAGATGTTCAGATTAACGGGATCCGCTCTAAGGTGATTTCTGGTATCCTCTCTTTTCAACCGACCCATTGTTACAACTGTGGTCATCTCTTTGACTCACAAATCATTAAACACGGCTTCAAAACCTCTCGTATTAAGATGATGAAACTCTCTGGCTTTGATACCTATCTCGATTTAAAAAAGCAACGCTATAAATGCCGTCATTGTGATCGTACCTTTACGCTTAAAACCTCTCTTGTGGAATCTAATTGTTACCTTTCTAATCCCCTTAAACAAGCCATTTTCCTAGAGGCTAGCCATAAAAAATCCGAGTCAGATATTGCCCGTGAACTCAACGTATCCCATTCAACGGTCAATCGGATCATTCATACATCGTACGAGGAACAATCCCTTCATTTTAACTCTCTTCCAAAGGTGCTTTGTTTTGATGAGTTTAAGTCGGTCAAATCAGCGGAAGGGGCTATGTCATTCATTTTTTGTGATGCTTCTAATGGGAAGTTAATTGATATCGTTGAAGACCGTCGTCTAAGCACTTTAAAACCTTATTTCATGCGATTTTCTAAGGAGGCCCGTGAAGGTGTAACTCACGTTGTTATTGATATGTATGCTCCGTATATGACACTCATTAAAGAGGTGTTTCCCAACGCTAAAATTGTTTTAGATAAGTTCCACGTCGTTCAACTTTTATCTCGTGCCCTCAATAAAACTCGTATTCGCTTCATGAACCAAAACAAAGAATTCTACAATAAATTCAAACATTATTGGCGCCTTTTATTAAAAGCCCAAGAGGATATCCATTCTACCCACTACTTCTATTCTAACTGTTTCAAAAAGCAGATTTCTCAACAAGAAATCATCGACTTTTTACTCGCTTTAGATCCGGAATTAAAAGCCACTTATGACTTCTATCAAACCATCAAACAGGCCATCAAACTTCGCAACTTTGATGCTTTTCATCATGCCATTCAAAACCCCTCTGACTTACTTTCACCTGAAATGAAAACAGCTTTAAAAACATTAACTAACTACCAAGATTATATCAAAAATACGATTGAAACATCTTATACCAATGGAGTGCTTGAAGGGATTAATAACAAGATTAAAGTGATTAAACGCATGGCCTTTGGATACCGTAGTTTCTATCATTTCAAAGCTAGAATTTTGATTATCCATAAGTACACCTTTGAACAAAAAAATAAAAGGAATCAAACTGCTCAATGAGCAGCTTAATCCCTCACGATTACAGGTATAATATTTCTTCACCCACACCAGTTGACAAAGAGCCAAAATAATAAGAATTCCTATAAAAAAAGAGGCCATATCGGCCTCTTTTTATTCAGAGATTCTTTTTTCACCAACTCGTATTTGGTTGAGAAGTTTCGCAATTTCCATTTCAGATTTAATTAAATCTTCACGGGTTTTAGCGTTTTGTTTTTGACGTTCACTACGCTCAAGCTCCATTTTAGCACGTGCAACATCAATGTCTTCAGCCATCATTGCATCATTTGATAAAACGTTAATGTGGTTATTTGAAACCTCAAAAATTCCATTATCAACAGCAATGTATGAGCTTTCCCCATTCATATCGATACGTAACTCTCCAACACCTAATGGTGTCATCATTGGAATATGATTGTGTAAAACAGCAAAATCTCCGTCAATCCCACGAGCGAAGACGCGTTCTGCTTCTCCATCGAATACAAGTTTATCTGGTGTTACTACGCGAATAGTCATCACTGACACGGTACCACCTCACACTATTTCATCTTATTAGCTTTTTCGATAGCTTGTTCGATTGTTCCAACTAAGCGGAATGCTTCTTCTGGTAAATCATCATGTTTTCCATCAAGGATTTCTTTGAATGCACGAACTGTTTCAGCAACTGGTACGTAAGCACCTTTTAATCCTGTGAACTGTTCTGCAACGTGGAAACTTTGTGATAAGAATAATTGGATACGACGAGCACGGTGTACTACTTTTTTATCTTCGTCACTTAACTCATCCATACCTAAGATAGCGATGATAT
Organism: Turicibacter sp. H121; assembly: GCF_001543345.1. Lineage (NCBI taxonomy): Bacteria > Bacillati > Bacillota > Erysipelotrichia > Erysipelotrichales > Turicibacteraceae > Turicibacter > Turicibacter sp. H121. The sequence continues at coordinate 883,277 of NZ_CP013476.1, forward strand.
CTTGTAATTCACGGTAACGTTGTAACATCATTTGGACACGACGAGCTACATCGTAGTGTTCTTGTCCAACGATATCTGGTGATAACGCACGTGATGTTGATGCTAATGGGTCTACTGCTGGATAGATACCCATTGCCGCAATACGACGCTCTAAGTTTGTTGTTGCATCTAAGTGGGCGAATGTTGTAGCTGGTGCAGGGTCAGTATAGTCATCTGCAGGTACGTATACAGCTTGGATTGATGTGATTGATCCTTGCTTAGTCGAAGTAATACGTTCCTGTAACTGTCCCATCTCAGTTGCTAATGTTGGTTGGTACCCTACCGCTGATGGCATACGTCCTAATAAGGCAGAAACCTCAGAACCTGCTTGAGTGAAACGGAAGATATTATCGATGAATAATAATACGTCTTGTTTCATTTCATCACGGAAGTATTCAGCCATCGTTAAACCTGTTAAGGCAACACGTAAACGTGCACCAGGTGGCTCGTTCATTTGTCCGAATACCATGGCAGTTTTGTTAATTACTCCTGATTCAGTCATTTCATGGTATAAGTCGTTCCCTTCACGAGTACGTTCTCCTACACCGGCGAATACCGAAATCCCACCATGCTCTTGAGCGATGTTGTTGATTAACTCTTGGATTAATACAGTTTTACCTACTCCGGCACCACCGAATAAACCGATCTTACCACCTTTGATATAAGGTGCTAATAAGTCTACGACTTTGATTCCTGTTTCAAGAATTTCAACTGTTGTAGATAATTCATCGAACTTAGGAGCTTCTTTATGAATTCCTTCATGAGGAGCGTCAGCTGATACTGCTCCTTTGTTATCTACTGGTTGACCTAATACGTTAAAAATACGTCCTAAAGTTACCTCTCCTACTGGAACGCTAATTGCGCTTCCTGTATCGACAACTTCTAATCCGCGGACTAACCCATCTGTTGCATCCATTGCGACAGTACGTACAACACCATCACCAAGTTGCACTGCAACTTCAAGTGTTAATGATTTACGTTCCCCACCAACTTCATAATCAACAGTTAAGGCATTGTAAATAGCAGGAAGATGATCTAAGTCAAACTTCACGTCTACTACTGGTCCGATTACGGCTACAATATGACCTGTTGCCATTTATGATGACCTCCTTTTATTCTAAGGCTGAAGCTCCACCAACAATCTCTGTGATTTCTTGCGTAATTGCTGCTTGCCTTGCTCTATTGTAAACTAACTGTAAGTCTTGAATAATTTCTAATGCATTATCTGTTGCATTTTGCATCGCATTCATACGAGATGCATGTTCTGAAAGCTTAGCTGTAATTGCTACCCCATAAATTGTACCTTCTAAGTATTTAGGTAAAATAGCATTAATTACATCTTCCTCTTTAGGTTCAAATGAATACTGAGCCGTTGCCTTTTCAGCTTTCTTTGGTACTAAAGGTAAAATTTGTTTTGTAGTCGGTTCTTGAGCGATTTTAGAGATATAGTTATTATAAATAATAACTACTTCACTTAAAGCACCATCCATATAATCACCGATTACTTTATCAACAACAGGTTTAATGTCTTGATATATGATGTCATCTGGAACAAAAACAAATTCATTTTCAATCGTTAAATCAGCACGTTTTGCATAATCAAATCCTTTACTACCGATCATATAAATTTTATATTGATCTTTCGTTAGAGAGTTAACTTCATGCTGTAATAACTTTAAAACATTTCCGTTATAGCCACCTGCTAAACCACGATCAGATGTGATAACTAAGTATCCTGTACATTTTGATTCGCGTTTTGATTTGAAGAATGGATGGTGTCCCATACTAGATGTACTAGAAATGTTACGAACCATATCTTCAAGTGTTTGCATATAATGGTGATAGTTTTTAGTTTTAGCTTCAGATTTTGTTAATTTTGCAGCTGAAACCATTTGCATGGCTTTTGTAATTTGACTCGTACTTTGAGTCGAAGTAATTTTATCTTTAATGTCGCGCATTGACTGAGCCATACTTGTTCACCGCCCTTCTATTAGTTAAAAACGGCTTTAAAGCTCTCAAGTGCTTCGTTTAATAAGTCAGTGTCTGGTAAATCTTTTGTATCACGAATGTGAGATAAGATTTGTGGACGTTCATTTTCTAAGAATGTATATAATTCTTTTTCAAAACGACTAATATCAGATAATTCAATACTATCTAAGAATCCGTTAACTAAAGCATAAAGGATACATACTTGTTTCTCAACAGCGATTGGTTGATGAACACCTTGTTTTAATACTTCAATTGTACGTTCCCCACGAGCAAGTTTAGCACGAGTTGCTTCATCTAAATCAGATCCGAATTGAGCGAATGCTTGTAACTCGTAGTAAGAAGCTAAATCAAGACGTAATGTCCCCGCAACTTTTTTCATTGCTTTGATTTGAGCAGATCCCCCTACACGTGATACTGATAATCCGGCGTCAACTGCTGGACGGATACCAGAGTGGAAGTAATCTGATTTTAAGAAGATTTGTCCATCTGTGATTGAAATTACGTTTGTTGCAACGTATGCAGATAAGTCACCTGCTTGAGTTTCAATGAATGGTAACGCAGTAATTGATCCTGCTCCTAATTCATCGTTTAACTTCGCTGCACGCTCTAATAAGCGTGAATGTAAGTAGAATACATCCCCTGGATATGCTTCACGACCTGGTGGGCGGCGTAATAATAATGATAATTCACGGTAAGCAGCTGCTTGTTTTGATAAATCATCATAGACAATTAATACGTGTTTTCCTTGGTACATGAATTCCTCTGCCATTGTTACACCTGAATATGGGGCAATATATAACATTGGAGATGGAGAAGATGCTGCTGCAGATACAACGATTGTATAATCCATCGCATCATGTTTCTTTAACGTTTCAACTACTGAGTTAACAGTAGATTCTTTTTGTCCAATTGCAACGTAAATACAGATAACATCTTTACCTTTTTGGTTTAAGATTGTATCAACGGCGATTGCAGTTTTACCTGTTTGACGGTCACCGATAATTAATTCACGTTGACCACGTCCGATTGGTACTAAAGCATCAATCGCTTTGATACCTGTTTGTAATGGTTCATGTACAGATTTACGAGCCATTACTCCTGTTGCTTTTACTTCTGTTGGACGGAATTTATCTGTTTCGATTGGTCCTAAACCATCGATTGGATTTCCTAAGGCATCAACAACACGTCCAATTAAAGCGTCCCCAACTGGAACTGACATGATGCGTCCTGTACGTTTAACTTCGTCACCTTCACTGATTGAACGGTACTCACCTAAGATGATAACCCCAACGTTATCTTCTTCAAGGTTTTGTGCCATCCCTACAGCACCTGAGGCGAATTCAATAATTTCACCAGACATAACATTTTGAAGTCCGTGAACACGAGCGATTCCGTCCCCAACTGTTAAAACTGTCCCAGTTTCAGTTACATCTAATACTTGCTCATAGTTTTTAATTTGATCGCGCAAAATTGCACTAATTTCTTCTGGTCTGATGGCCACCAATGCTCACCTCTATTCTATTTTAACTCAACATTTAATAAGTTATTTTTTAAGTTCTTTAATTGTAATTTGATTGAGTTATCATATACAACATTACCTAAATTAACTTTATATCCACCTAATAATGATGGATCAATTTCAACATTAAGTTTAACTTTTTGATTTAACTTTTTCGTGAATGCATACGTTAACTCTGTTAACTGACCTTCACTTAAAGCAACTGCGCTATATACAGTTCCTTCAAGAATGCCAAAATGTTGATTCACTAATTCGTTATAAGCAATCATAATTTCAGTTAATAAATTAATACGATCTTTATCAATTAAAACCATTAAAAAATTAACTAAAATTTGTGATGCATCTTTAGAGAAAATTGTTTTAATTAACTCTTTTTTATCATTTTTATCTAATTTAGGAAGCGTTAAAATCTCCATAAATTGTGGCTGCTCTTTCATAACAGAGCGAATAACATTGAAATCATTTTTAATGTCTTCTAAAACATTTGACTCAAGCGCTGCATCAAATAATGCTTGAGCATAAGTAGAAGCGATTTTACTCATGGCTTCCACCTACTTTAGCAATGAATTGATCAAATAATTCGTTATGAACATTAGCATCGATTTCTTTTTCAATCATTTTCTCAGCTGAAGATACAGCTAATTCTACGATATCTGAACGAATTTGAGCATAAACTGCTTTGCGTTCTTGCTCAATATCTGCTGCTGCTTTAGATAATTTTTGTTGAGCTTCTTTACGAGCATTAGACACGATTTCATCATGCATATGTTGTGCTTGTTTTTTAGAGTTTTCAACAATCTCACGTGCTTCGTCGCGTGCAACTTGCACTTGTGCTTCAGCAGACTGTTTTAAAGCCATCGCATCAGCTTTTAACATTTCTGCATGGTTAATCTCTTGAGAAACTAATTCTTGACGCTTACGTAAGAATTCTTTCATAGGAGCCCATGCAAAACGTTTAATCACTAAGAATAAGACTAAAGTCGATAAAATTTGTAACGTAAAATTGACTAAGTCTGGCATGATATAGATTTGCAAGTAGGTTGCCCCCTTTCTTATCTGTCTTTAATATAACTACGTATAATAACTGCTTACAGTACTACGAATTATAATGAGCTAACAAGTGGGTTGATGAATAATAAGATGATGGCAACTACGAATCCGTAGATCGCTGATGTTTCGGCGATCGCTTGCCCTAAGATCATCATTTGCATTACGTCACCTTTTGCTTCTGGTTGACGACCTACTGCTGCTGCAGCTTGACCAGCCGCGTTACCTTGCCCGATCCCTGTACCGATACCTGAACATACCGCTAATCCAGCACCAACTGCTGACATACCTAATACGAATGCTTCACTTGAAATTGAAGATGCAACTGTTTGTAAAAACATAATTTAATTCCTCCTGATTTAACATTTATTTTCCTTAGTTTTTTGTTGTTAACTACTCCATTGCTCCTTGAGACCAAATCATAGTTAACATGATGAAGATTAATGTTTGGATAACACCAGAGAAGATATCGAAATATCCATGTAAAGCCGGTGCGATCAATGGCGAGAACCATCCAAGCGCTTGATAAATAAGCGACATAATGATACCACCACTTAAAATATTACCGAATAAACGGAAAGATAACGAGATTGGTTTCGCAAGCTCTCCGGTAATATTTAAAGGTAATAAGAATGGGAAGTCTCCAAGGTACGTATCGTATAAGTACCCTCCGATTCCTTTTGCTTTAATCCCTGATCCGATCATGACAACAATCGTAATAACCGCTAAGGCTAATGTAACGTTGTAATCAGATGTTGGTGCACTTAATCCTAGTAACCCTAATAAGTTGGCACAGATTAAATATGCTGTTAATGTCCCAATGAATGGTGCAAAATTTAAGTGCTTAACACCCATTGTTTGCTCAACTAATCCTTCAATACCTGTCACTAAAATCTCTAGGAACAAGACAATACCTTTTGATGGTTTAGATGGATCAGCCTTTTTAACGGCATTCCCACAAATAATAAAGAACACACATAGCACAAGAACTAAAACAACCGAGTTAAACACCGTTGGATTAACAATTGTGTTTCCCTCTTTATCTCCTATGAAGATATTCATCAGTAGTGGACTCATTCTTAACCTCCTTTCTTAGAGATTCCTTTGCTGAAGGTGACTCCATATTTTCTTGTTAATCCGATTATGATAATCGGTGGCTAAAATAGATCGAATCATACGTTCTAATTAGCTATATATATTCAACGACGATTACTTTTTGTTTTTTCCATAACCAAACGTAAAGAAACCATCAGTTTGAATCGCAAATCTTACCATCGAAATACCGATGAAGGCTGCAACGAATGCTGGTGTTCCTAATAAAAGAACGGTTGCAACAAGAGCTCCGGCATAAATCACTAAACGAAGCAATAAGTTTGTCTTCATCGTTGATTTAGCACCTTTTTCTTGTTGTTCAAGAGCATTCTTTGTTCCGATAACAATAAATCGGAAGTTAATTAAATTTACTACAACTCCTAACCAATATCCAATTAAAACATTAACTATTGGTAATTTGAATACCATTGTAATCACGGCAATAAAAAACGTAAATACTAATGCTAACTGAATTACTCGTTTAGGAATGACACGAATTGGATCATTTTGTAATTGACTCAAGACTTATCCCTCTTATCTATTTTAATTATTAACAGATAGACACTTTTAATGCCACTAAAAACTCCGATAAATACAAATAACAGTAAAAATAACGGAGATGTGTTTAACCATTGATCGAGATACTTTCCAATAAATAATCCAACAAATATATTGGCAATCATGGTGATCCCTATTTGAGAAAGAAGTGACATCCACTTCATGGCTTTAACAACTTTATGTGGCTGACTCATTATTTTGTTCCAAAGATACGGTCACCAGCATCTCCTAAACCTGGAACGATATAACCTTTTTCATTTAATTTTTCATCTAATGATGCTAAGTAAACTGTTACATCGGGATGAGCTTCATTAATTGCTTTAACTCCTTCAGGAGCTCCTACTAAGCAAACTAGCTTAATATTTTTAGCGCCACGTTGTTTAATTGAATTGATAGCAGCAATAGCAGATCCCCCTGTTGCTAACATCGGGTCAACGATAAAAATATCACGTTGATCTAATTCTTCTGGGAACTTAGCAAAGTATTCAACAGGTTGTAATGTTTCCTCATCACGGAAGATTCCAATGTGTCCAATACGAGCTGAAGGAATCATTTGTAAGATACCATCAACCATTCCTAATCCTGCACGTAAAATTGGAACAACAACCATTTTCTTACCTGCAATTACATTTGCTTTTGTTTTAGCAACTGGTGTTTCAATTTCGATTTGTTCTAATGGTAAATCGCGTGTAATTTCATACACCATTAATCCACCAATCTCATTAATCATTTGACGAAATTGCGTCGTAGATGTATCTTTCTGACGAATTTGTGTCAACTTATGCTGAATTAATGGATGATCTAAAATATTAACTTTAACCACGTCGGTCACCTCATACACCTTATATTTTTATATAATTCAATTAGTAATTCTACAACTTTTTTACTTTCATTTCAATGTATACTCCGCAGAAAAAAATACCAAGAACTTCAAGAGTCTAAAAATAAAAACATCACTTTTATAAAAAAACTTCATTACTTTTATTTTCACACACTTTAATTATTTACTTTTTTCAAGTATCTATGAAATAAAAAAGAAATCCTAAGCACAGGATTCCTTAAGCGTTTTCATACTTCGAGATTTTTTCGATACGAGCAGTGTGGTGTGCTCCCATAAACTCAGTCGTTAACCAAACTGATACAATCTCACGTGCTAATCCTGGACCAATGACACGTCCACCCATAGCTAAAACATTTGAATCATTATGCTCTCTTGTTGCTTTTGCAGAGAATAAGTCATGAACTAATGCACAACGAATCCCTTTTACTTTGTTGGCAGCAATACTAATTCCAATTCCAGTTCCACAGATTAAAATACCGCGGTCAAATTGCCCTGCCGCTACAGACTCTGATACTTTAAATGCATAGTCTGGATAATCAACTGCACAACTATCGTAACTTCCAAAATCTTCAAATTCAACATTCATGTCTTTGAGTAAACCTAAGATTTCTTGTTTTAATTCAAATCCACCATGGTCACATGCAATAGCTACTTTCATGAATAACGCTCCTTTTATTCTGTAAAATAATTCTATCTTTTTTATTATAACATATTTTTTTCTAAACTTTTGCATTAAAGGTGTAAAAAAAATCCCATGTAATTTCTCATCTATTAACTTTACTCCAAATTTTAAATAAAAAAAGAACTAATTATCGGTAATTAAAACCAATTTTAGTTCTCCTTTATATAAAACAATCTATATTTTACCAAAATTTATTATCTACTATTAAAATTTGATACTCATCAGTTGAACATCCTCTAATTTTAATAACTCCGGAATATTTAGATTGGATGTTTTCTTCATTTCCACAAATCCTAGCAATCCAAATAATTGACGCGCATATGGATGAGAAGTGATAGCGACTAATTGATTAATCTCTTTTTCTTTAGCTGATCGATACAATTCAAAAAACATATTCACTAATAAATCTGGAACAATGTTTTGGTCATAAATAAAATAACGAATAATCCCAACTTGATTAAAAGCCTCAAATGAGACCATTCCTGATACTTTATCAAACTGTTTAATGAGGATGGATTGCTCAATAATCTGTGGATTAACTGTTTCAAGTGTCGTCACTTTCTTTATAAATTCTAGAACAAGGTCATAATCAGTTGCTTCATAACGTTTTACTTCTTTATCAGTCATCATAAAAATCCCCCTTCAACGTCATGTATATGTTAAAGGGGAATAAAATATGATGATAAGATTTTTAAATAAAAGGACGGAAAGGAGGATGGTGATGACTAATTAATACTCATCCTCATATAAATACCAATTTGATTTTGTTGAATCATCTGATATTACATAAGCTTCTGTTTCTTTTGTACCAAACAAAGTATCCACAACTTCACCAATATACGATTTGAATTTTTTTTCTTGGAACGCTTCTTGTGTACTTTCCATTGCATTATATTGTGCGTTCCACTCACTTGAATCTTCTGATTCATTAGATGTTGCACTTGGTCCTAAACAAAGATCTGGATTCATAAAGCACCACCAGTTATTCCCCATTCCTTCACCAATTGTGATAACTAAGCTCTCATAATATCCCGCTTCATATGTTTCACCATTGTATTGTTTTTCTGGGAATAAATGCGCCCCATAGCTCACTTCAAAACCTGTCTCATAATTAATCGTATCTAAGACATGTGCGACTGTATCTTCAATTTCACCGATATTTTGCATAATAAATTCACGAGTTGAATTAATCGTTTCAAAAGCAGATTTATTAGCTGCTAAATATTCATCGATTGCATAACGAACCATTTTCTTAGCTTGTTGATCTTCATATTTATTTGAATTTGGAATAATACGAATACGAATGGCTGTATCATTCACAACGACTTGTTCCTGATCTGATTGAGGTTCTGCTTTCCCGATTTGATAAACTGTTACCATCATAATTAATGTTAATACTACGATAATTGTTGATTTCTGATTCATTCTAAACACCATCCCTTTCACCTGATACCTCATTATGGACAGTTTCCAAAAAATTATACGTAGTATTTCACAAAAATTATTTTTTATGTAAAACTTTTTGAATTTCTTCTAATGAAATAGCTCCTTCTCGTAAAATTTTAAATTCACTCGTCGTGCAATCTAAAATAGTTGAGGGAATTTGTGCTTTCGTTTCTCCATCATCAAAGACATAATCCACACGATGAATAACTGGATTATCCACATCTACCCTTGTTGGGCTTACTTCACCTGAAACATTGGCACTTGTTGTTGCCAATGGACCTAATTTACTTAATAATTTTAAAGCTAATGGATGATCAGGAATTCTAACTCCAATTGTCTGTTTTCCACGCGTAATCTCATTAGGTAAAGGCATATAACAATTTAAGATTAACGTTAATCCTCCAGGTAAAAACGCGTCAATCAACTTTTTAACTTCTACTGATAACGGACCTACAATTTTCTCTAACTGCTCTTCATTTGCGCATAAAACAATTAAAGACTTTTCTGTTGGACGATTTTTAATTTCAAAAATTTTATCTAAAGCATTTGGTGAATGAATACTAGCTCCTATTCCATAGACTGTATCCGTTGGAAAAACAATCACATCTTCTTGGGTAATCATCGCTAACGCTTCACTTAATTGATGACTTTGATAAATCATGCATTTACAAATCCTTTCTATAAAAAGAAGGATGTCATAGGACATCCCCTTTCTCTTATCCTTCCCTAAAAGGAAATTAATTTTCTATATAGAAACCCAAATGTATTTCACATTTCTAGGCTAAATCTTAGTTATTAATGATAATAGTCATACGATCTTTTCCATTTAAGTCTTTTAATGTTTCAAACTTAGAGTTAGGGAAATGTTGCTTCACTAATTCCGCCATTGCTTCTTTATGGTTATATGCATGTTCAAATGCAATAATATTTTTCTCATTTACAACTTTATGAGCATCTTTTAAAATTTGACGATAGAATTTTAATCCATCTTCTCCACCAAATAACGCTAAGTGTGGTTCATTATCTTTAACAAGTGGATCGACATTTTCAGTTAATGGAATGTATGGAGGATTTGATACTAGGATATCAAACTTTAATCCGCGTTCAATTAATGGTTGTAACATATCTCCTTGATAGAATGTTACATTTGCTCCTAAATTAGAAGCATTTTGTTTCGCAACTTCTAAAGCGGCCTCTGATAATTCAGTCACCGTTACTTCCATATTCGATTCTTCAACTGCTAAAGTAACACCAATCGCTCCACTTCCTGTTCCTACATCGACGACCTTAACAGGGGCACCATCAAATACATCATCATAAGTTGATAAGACATTAGCCACTAATTCTTCTGTTTCAAAGCGTGGGATTAAGACATCATCATTGACAATAAATTTATGTCCAAAGAATGTTTCGTATCCCATAATGTGTTGAACAGGAATATTTTGTTCAACGTATGTTTTAACACAGCGCTCAAATTCTTCAACTTGTTCCGCTGGTACTTGCATATTCATATCGGCTAAAATTTCATAACTTTCTTTCCCAGTTACATGCATTAATAATAATTTAACAGCCGAATCTTCTTTTCCATTTTCAAGGGCGTAATCTTCAGCCCATTTTAACAATTCACGCATTGTTTTCATCTTTATCACCGTCTTCTTAAAATCAACCATCATTTTACTCTAAAATGCTAAAACATGCAAATAAAATTTTTTACAACTTATCTTGGATTATTAGATATGAAAGCATACACTCACTCTGAAGAATATGAATCCTAATGATATAACTCTCTCCTATAATAAAGATGCACCTTCATTCTATTATGGAAGATATCCAATCTTTCATGGAACCATTTAGGATATGATACATATATTAGAATTAGATGTAGCAAGGAAATCAGTAGTTAAGTGTAAAACTCACACCACAATTTAGTTCATACGACTTTTATAATAAATAATCTTAACTTTTTTACATAAATTACGTTTAAAATTCATAGTACTGGTTCATAATATAATTGTCCGTAAGACGAGAACTTACGGGCATACTCTTCCCCCCATATAAAACTTTATTTCATTACTCATTTCTCTCCCCAATTTTTAAAGTTTTATTTTTCATACTCTCTCCTTATAATTCTCTCCCAAAGTATTTAATACTTTAATCCCTCGATTATGGCAAAGACTTTTTCTGAGCCTACTCTCATCCCCCCAAAAAGAGAGACTCGAGGGAAGATGACAGTTCAATCCCCCCATTGAATTGTCATCACAATTAAGGCTGTAAAGGTTCCCCCCCTTTTACAGTTTCTCCTAATTTTTAAAAAAGCGCCCCTCCCCCCGGGCGCTTTTTTCTATTTCTAGACTTATATAAATGAATTTTAGGATAACCATAAAGTAGAGAATAAATAAAAAATCTAACTTCAAAATGAAGTTAGATTTTTTATTTAATGTCATTAATCTTGAGCAGCTAATTTACGTTTTTGTTCTTCTGTAATTAAAGCTTCAACAACTGGCTCTAATTTACCTTCCATAACGCGGTCTAACTGTTGGATAGTGAATCCAATACGGTGGTCAGTGACACGGTTTTGTGGATAGTTGTAAGTACGGATTTTTTCTGAACGTTCACCTGTTCCGATTTTAGAACGACGTTCTTCACCTTCAGCCTCTAAACGCTCTTGTAAGATTGAATCATAGATACGAGCTTTTAATACTTTTAAGGCATTGGCTTTATTTTCGTGTTGTGATTTTCCGTCCTGACATGATACAACGATTCCAGTTGGAACGTGAGTTAAACGTACCGCTGATTTAGTTGTATTTACTGACTGTCCTCCAGGTCCTGATGAACAGAAAGTATCAACACGGATATCATTCATACTTACTTCGATATCTACATCTTCAGCCTCTGGCATAACTAAAACAGTTGCTGTTGATGTGTGGATACGTCCTTGAGATTCAGTGGCAGGGACACGCTGTACACGGTGTGCTCCTGATTCATATTTCATGTGAGAGTATACACTTTCACCTGAGATCATGAACTCAACTTGTGACATCCCTCCAGATTCAGAGTAGTCAACGTTCATGACTTGGATTTTCCATCCTTTTAACTCAGCATATTTTGTATACATACGGTATAAGTCTGATGCGAAGATATTTGCTTCATCTCCACCCGCAGCTCCACGGATCTCAACGATTACGTTTTTCTCATCGTTTGGATCTTTAGGAATTAATAAGATTTCTAAACGCTCTTCTAATTCTGGAAGGCGTGGTTTTAACTCTTCTAATTCCATTTCAGCCATTTCACTAATTTCTGGATCAGTGTCTTTTGCCATTTCTTTTAAATCTTCAATTGAAGCTGCAATTTCTTTATATTCAGCATACACATTAACTGTCTCTTCAAGACCACGTTGTTCTTTTGATAATTCAGTTAATTTTTTAATATCAGTAACGATTGCAGGATCAGCCATCATTTCGTTAATTTTTTCATAACGCTCTAAGATTGCCTCTAAACGTTCAAACATAGTCGAATCCTCCTCTAATTGTTCATTCCTAATTATAATATAAGTCAAACGTATCGTCAAAATGTGTTTTATGTAAAACGCATCTTAAACTTAGATGTTTTTTACTAGACGTCTGGGATGTGAGCTGACTCTGGAACATTAACCAGATTTTCGAATCGGCTGATTTCTTTTCTAAAGGCTAACTTAACTGTCCCGACAGCCCCACTACGGTGCTTCGCGAAAATAACTTCAACGATATTATCGTTTAATTCCGGATCCTTTTTATAGTAATCTTCACGATATAAGAAAGTAACGATATCGGCATCCTGCTCGATACTTCCTGATTCACGTAAGTCTGACATCATTGGTCGCTTATCTTCACGATTTTCCACCTGACGTGATAACTGCGATAAAGCAATAACCGGGATTTTCAACTCACGTGCCATCTCTTTTAACATACGTGAAATTTCAGAGACTTCTTGTTGACGATTCCCACCGTTAGCCTTGCTACCAGAAAGTAACTGTAAGTAGTCGATCATTACTAATCCAAGACCTTTTTGTTGATGAAGTTGTCGACATTTTGCTCGCAATTCTCCAACACGAATACCAGGTGTATCATCGATATAAATGCCTAAATTACTTAATACATCGGTGGCAATTTTCAATGAACGCCAATCCGCCCCTTCTAAATTCCCAGTTTTTAAACGATGCGCTTCAATTCGTCCTTCGGCACTAACTAAACGGGATACGAGCTGATCGGCCCCCATCTCTAAGCTGAAAATGGCAACATTCACATGATTTAGCTTGGCCACGTTTTGCGCAATATTTAAGGCAAATGCGGTTTTCCCCATCGCAGGACGGGCAGCAACGATAATTAAGTCGTTATTTTGAAGACCCGAAGTCATATTATCAAGTGCGGTAAATCCAGTTGTTAATCCAGTTACTTCACCTGTTGATTGAGATAAACGCTCAACGTTTTTAATAAAGTCAATGATGACATTATCGATTTGTTTAAAATCAGACCCTTGATTTAATCGAGCTAAGCCTGAGAATTGTTGCTCAGCCGTATCAATTAAATCTTGAGTTGATGTCTCTGGATCATATCCTTGCTCAATTAGACTTTGAGCACGATTAATGATTAAACGTGAAATTGATTTTTCTAAAACAATCTCGACATAATGCTCTGTATGTGCTGTCGTTGCGACACTTTCGTAAATCGTTAAGATGTACTCCACACCACCAATTTCAGCAATACGTTTATGATCTTGAAGATACGCTGTAACTGTTGTCACATCGACCCCAATATTTTGGTCCAATAGGATCAGCATCGTTTCATAAATAATGCGATGACGATGATGATAAAAATCATCTGGCTGTAATTTGAGTTTGACATCCTCACACACCTTTTCATCGAGCAACATGGCCCCAAGAATAGCTTGTTCAGCATCGGTGCTATGAGGCATCTGACGATTTGGCAATTCTAACATGGGATACCCAACTTTCTAACGTTAATCTATCATAACCTCTTATTTTTCTTTGATTTGAACTGAAATAGTTGCGACTACTTCTGGATGTAAATGAATTGGAACACGTGCCATTCCTAATCCACGGATTGGTTCTTCTAAATCCATTTTACGTTTATCTAATTTGATTCCGAATTGTTTTTGGAACTCTTCAGCAATTGCTTTTGTGCTAACTGAACCAAACACACGCCCGTTATCTCCTGATTTTACTTTAACAATCACTGTTTTTTGTTCTAAATCAGCTTTTAACTTTTTGGCTTCTTCTAAGCGTAACTCGGCTTGTTTTTCTTCTTCCGCTTGTTGAGCTTTTAATTTATTCATATTTCCTGGCGTTGCATCCATCGCTTTATTTTGTTTAATTAAGAAGTTCGCAAAACCATTTGGAAAATCTTTAACTTCACCTTTTTTACCTTTACCTTTAACATCTTCTAACATAATTACTTTCATTTAGACTCACCACTTTCTTCTAACTCTTTAACAATAACTTCTTTTAATTGTAAAACAGCATCTTGTGTACTGCTACTACGCATTTGTGTTGCTGCATTATTTAAATGCCCACCACCACCCAGTTGTTCCATTAACACTTGAACATTCACATCACCTAGTGAACGAGCACTAATTCCAATGTACTGCTCATCAATACGTGAGATTACGAATGAAGCCTTAATATTTTGAACATTTAACAACTCGTCGGCTGTTTGAGCAATTTGAACTTTTTCAAGCACCATCTCATCATCTGCACAAGCAATAATAAACTCATCTTTAAAGATTTCTGCTCGTTCAATGAGATGTGCCTTACTATAATAATTCTCAAGCGGCGTTCGGAGCAATTGCTGAACTAACTTCTCTTCCGCTCCTTTTTGTTTTAAAATAGCGGCCGTTTCATACGTTCGTCGTCCCGTATGATACGAGAATCGACGCGTATCAACAATAATTCCCGCTAACATAATCGAAGCTTCTAATGGCGTCATTTTAATTTTCTGTGAATAGTAATCGAACATATCCACAACTAATTCGACCGTTGATGAGGCATAAGGCTCCGCAAACGAAAGCACCGAATCAATCACATCAACGCCTCGTCGATGATGATCAAAGACAGCGACTTTCTTAGCACGCGGTAAAAGTGCTGGCTCTATCACCATTTTTGGATCCTGCGTATCCGCAACTACTAGTAACGTATTTTTGGTCATTAATTCAATCGCTGCTTCACTTGAAATGAAATACTTTTTCAACTTTTCATCTTTTAAAATTTCATCAACAAAATTTTTAGCTGTTTTATCTAGCTCCTCCTGCTTTAAAACAATGTAAGCTTCTTTCTTTGAAGCAATTCCCATTCGTAATAATCCGATACTGGCTCCAATCGCATCCACATCCGGATAACGATGTCCCATAATAATGACACGTTCACTATCACGAACTAAACGCTCATAAGCTTGTGCATTCACACGCGCACGAACACGATTACGTTTCTCAACTGGATTTGTTTTTCCACCGTAGAATAAAAACTTATCATCACTTGCGATTTTAATCGCTACTTGATCCCCCCCACGGCTTAGTGCTAAATCTAACATATAATTCGCACGTTGTCCAAGTTCAGAAAAACTATCGTATCCAGTTGCTAACCCGATACTAATCGTTAACATAATATCTTTTTCTTTAGCTGCTTCGCGAACCTTATCAATAATCGTAAATTTCGTCTCGCGAAGTTGCTGTAACACCTCGTACGGCATCATTAAAACAAAACGGTCACTAGCTGTCGTTCGAATATAGATTTTATGCTGATCGGCCCACTGCATAATAATCGAAATGATTTTTCCATAGAATTCACTTTTTTCTTGTTCATTTAAATTATGAAAGACCTCGTCATAATTATCCATCACAAGAACTCCAACAACGGGCTGTTCATTGACATATTTTCGTGATAACTCTGTATACTCTGTATAATCTGTAAAATACATCAATCGTTCATCTTTCATATGTAACACTTGATACGTCTGTTGATTAACAGTTATCTTAAATGATTCCTCATCACCAAGCGATCGATTATAGAGTTGTTCACTTAAATCCTTTAACACCTTATCATGTAAATCTTGATTAAAAACGCGCTTTAAATACCCATTAAACCAAACAATTTCATAAGCTTCATCATAAAGTAAAATCCCCATCGGTAATTGATTAAACGCTGTTTCCCCTGCATGCTTGACACGATATGAAATGGATTCAATCTTCTTTAGCGTATCGGCTTTATAGTGAAAATAAGCATTCACACGATAGATAGCATCTCCTACAAAATATAAGA
Source organism: Turicibacter sp. H121 (assembly GCF_001543345.1). Classification (NCBI taxonomy): domain Bacteria; kingdom Bacillati; phylum Bacillota; class Erysipelotrichia; order Erysipelotrichales; family Turicibacteraceae; genus Turicibacter; species Turicibacter sp. H121. The sequence continues at coordinate 899,799 of NZ_CP013476.1, forward strand.
AGATGATTAGAGAGATCACATCAGATTGATAATAAGCATAAATTCCAGTCACTACTAAAGAAACAATAGAAATCACCAGATATCCAAGATGATCTTGATATTCTTCTAACCATTTCCTAATCTTTTTCACCATTACCACCTACCTTTCATTATGATTTTTTAACAGCAAATCGCTCACGGTAATCGAACAACGCATCCATCACCCCGAGCACTGAAATAAACATTGAGAAGCTAGACATTAACGCAAAAATAATAATAAAAGTTCCAAATCCTCTCTTATTACGAGATCTAAAATAAGACATTGCCACCACAATCCCCTGTAATAAGAATAACGTGTTTAAAAGCATAATGACATTCATTAATACAACATTTAATGCATGATTTGGAATAAATACAATCGCCACTTGACTAATTAACAAAGTCACTGCTAATTTCGCCCCTAATTGGAAACGGTGAATACTTCCACGTCTAGTAACTTCATAATTCATACGTTTAAGAACATTAGTTGCAACCGTATCACTTAAAAATGCTGAAGCTAATCCCATTAAGATAAGAATCGTTGGTAATAACGTCGTCATCATTGTACTAACCATATTTTGAACTGGTAATAGCATCTCAGCATTATTCGCTGGTAAAAAAGCTGACATAGCTTCAAGCATCCCATTCATTTCATCCGCCATTTGTGCCATGGATTCTTGGAGATTTAATCCTGTAACCACATAAGTTAAAATTGGAAACGAAATGACTGATACAATTGCTGCATTTAAAAGACGTTGCCAATACGGCCATTTCTTTATAATCCCAATCCCAATCAGAGCACCCATCAACCCATAATTCAAGGTTGTAACTAGTCCATAAACTGAGCCAAATAAAAATGTTCCAATAAAGCACCCAATCAATAACCATAACACATCTCGAACTCGATTTGTCGTGACTGAATAAACAATGAGTGGAATAGGTAATAAAATCGACATGATTGTCGGCAAAACTCCAATATTATATAAAACAAAAAAGACCATATAAATGGCTAGCATAATTGCCGCGTTAACAAGCGACTTCGTCTTCATCTAAAAGACCCCCTTCATAAATGCCAATTAACGTCTCTATTATACCACAATTTGAGCTGAATATATATTCACTTATATAGGGGCACAGCCACATTTTCATTTTAAATGGACGTCTATAAAAATTTTTATCTTTTTCTAGCAACTATTCCTTTTGCTCATTCAAAAAAGATTCATCTGAATAAACTATTATTGAAATGAGGGTTCGATAAACAAATCTTCATTTCACCTGTTAGATTCTAAACTAAAAATCAAATCCAAACCAACATACACAATATAATCTAACAGTTTCTTGATCAGACCATTAACTAATCCCACAATAATATAACAAATCCTCCATCTTATTGTTTTCTGTCATCATTCCTTTATCACATAACTTATTTCATAAAACATCATCAAATTAACATTCCTCCATTCATAACTTCATCATCACTCATTTATCTCATCTATCACCTTTAACATTCATACGTTTGATCAAGACATCTGAATATTTGAAACTTAATACACTCTTCTTATTATAGCCCATTCACTGCTACACTAAACAACACACCTTCCGAGCAAAATGAACTTCACTCATCATTATAATATCACACTACTTGTTTACGTCAGCTTTTAACCACTACTCATTCACACAATCCAGCCACACCTACACCAATACATCAACCTTTAAACTAATACCAACATCCACTATCACAATACATTTATACTCATCCTTCCTACACACTCTATACATTCAAACGACAATCCCTACTAATTAGTCAGTTTTATATCCACCACATCTTATACTAAAAAATAAACTTATCCCTAATAGTACATTTAGCCACATCCTTACTTCAAACTTGTAAATTCAAACCATATTTCATGCTAATTAACTAGTTTTACATCCACCACACTTATCCCAGCACAAACTCCCTTTCTAACCATATACTCATACACATACCTACTACATCATCCGTATATTCAAACCACATTTTGTACTAACCCACCAGTTTTACATCCAGCACATTCACACTAAAAAACATATTCATTTTTACCTTAAAATTCACACATTCAAACTAAATATCCTCCTAATCACTCAGTTTTAAACCCATCACATCTAAACCAAAATTACCCAAACCATTCAGTACATTTAAAGCATAGGATTTCTAATATAATCATCACTCACTCCAACCAAAAACACAGTCCTTATCATAACAGTATAAAACCACACTTATACTCACTCTTCCCATCCACTATGAAACATGATAAAACTATAGCCTAGTATATAAAGCAAAAATACATTAAGGATCGAACTAATAATTGTACATTTACTCTATTAAAAACTCTTCTAACATTTATCATACATTCACTCTCCTCATTCAACTAATCTGCAGAATCTTCATTCCTTAAACTCTTCTATCTGTTGAAACACTGTATCCTCATTATCATTACAATCACTCTATTAACATTGCAAATCTCTATCATCATCTTAGCAACCATTACATCTACACACTTACTTATCACTCATCCTCACCATTTAATTACTAGCATTCAAATTAATTAATATAGCTCTGTATTCGGTACAATCTCATCACAATCTAACTTCAAATATTCAGATTTATTAAATTATTTATCTCTGAATTCTTCATTTAACCTCAACCTCCAATACCATTTAAAAAGATAAAATTCTCCTATTTATCTTCTAACCTCAACTAGTGATCATCATCTCATCCTTAATACCGAGATAAATAACGATTCATTTAAATCATACGATCCACTTTTATAATAAAAGAGGACCTCTTTCAGGTCCTCTTTGCTATTTTAACGCTAAAATTAACTTCACTTCTTGTTCTTCTTCACCTGTCGATAAATATTTAAATCCTACACTCTCATATAAATACTTCGCTACCGTATTCCCCATTTTATAGGTTGTCACTAAAGAAGTTACATTCTGCTGCTCTTTTACCTATAAAATAAAACTTCCTTACCCTATCTATTTCCTTGATAGGCCTCATCGATGATAATTTCCCCAAATTTTAAATTTCCTTATAAAAAACACTTAATTTTTTTAGGTATAGGTATATAATTAGAAGTGTAGTTATTTCATTATAATGTTTTATGAGGAGTGAAGAAGATGGAAAAAAACAATTCTTATAACCCATTTCGTTTATTAAGTGATGCCCACTTAACAGAAGACATGAGTTGCTGTACAGATACTTACTTATTAGATCGCTCAACAATGAAAGTTGAACCATGTGAAGTAATCGCTAATGCTGAGCAAGCAAAAGAAGAAGAAAAATAATTAACAAGAACAGGACACTCATCCTGTTCTTTTTTTACCTAATTTTATCCACATGATAGCATAAATTACTCATATGTAGAAAGAATCTTAAACACCTAACGTAAGCTTTATATCAACCTTTCTCATCATTGAAATGTACACCCCAATGAATAGGTGACTGTCAAAATCAAGACATTTATCCCGCATGTACATCCTAATTTACAGCTGACTGTCTTTTCGCTCCTAACAAAAAGGAATATTTTCGAGCTCTCTCAATTACTAAGCATATAACATCTTTTTTCATCATAAATTACAATATGAATCATCATCATAAGAGTAGTAATAGTTAAATCCTAACTACCAAACTATAAATAGTGTTACTTTTATCATCACCTACAGTATCCACATTAACTTCTTGGCCCAAAGGAGTAAAAGAATTATTACGCACACCTTTAAATTTAGTTCGTTCCTAAAATATTACTTCGACTCTCACCTCAGATAAAAAAGATAGCTCATCAAAGCCATTAAAGATGGCTAGATGAGCGACAAAAAAACCACCTTCTATTGAAGGTGGCGTTAAAACTTGAATATTTTTAATAATTGGGCCCTGATGCAAATATCTCTGTTGCGAGATTCGTCAGAAGAAACGAATGTTTCTTTTACATCGTCTGACGAATAATAAAGGTTAGCTTATGTTTTATAAAAAAATGGCGCGAAAGTCCGCGCCACTCTGTAAACAATGTGTTATTACTATTCAGCAGAGAATGGTAATAATGCCATGTGACGAGCACGTTTAATAGCAACTGTTAATTCACGTTGGTATTTAGCGCTTGTTCCTGTTACACGACGAGGTAAGATTTTTCCACGATCAGATACGAAACGTTTTAATAAATCTACATCTTTGTAGTCGATTTTCGTAATTTTGTTTGTAGTGAAATAGCAAACTTTACGACGACGACGTCCTCCACGACGGAATTGAGCCATGATAGTTCCTCCTAACATCTTTTAAAATTATTTTTTTATATGTTATTTAAAAATTAAAATGGTAAATCATCATCAGAAATATTAATAGTTGAGCTAAAATCTGGCTCATTATTAAATGATTGCGATGGATTTCCGAAGCCATGATCCATACTTGGTGCTCCTCCGAAAGGATTTCCACCAAAGCCATTTGATGCTGGCGCTTGTTGTTGGAATGATGGCGTACCACCGTATCCACCTCCAAAGCCTCCACCAAAGTCTTGTGATGGTTGAGCTCCAAAGTTTCCTCGATCAGCAGATGCAGAGCGTGGTTCTAAGAACTGTACGCTATCACACACCACATCTGTTGTATAACGCATTGATCCATCCTGAGCCTGATAGCTACCTGTTTCAATACGTCCTTCCACTCCAATAAGAGATCCTTTACGTAAAAACTTCGCCATATTCTCAGCTTGGCCGCGCCATGCAACACAGTTAATGAAATCTGCTTGGCGTTCTCCATTTTGACTAGTGAAAGTGCGATTAACCGCAATACTGAATCGCAAGTTTGCGATCCCATTAGTTGTATACTTTAGTTCTGGATCACGAGTTAATCGCCCTACTAAAACAACGCGATTAATCATTTATACCACCCTCACTTAGTACATTAAAATCTTATTCTTCTTCTTTGATAGCGATGTAACGGATAACATCTTCGCTGATTCCAGCTAAACGATCGAATTCGTTTTTAGCTTCGATTGAAGAGTTAACTGTCATTACTACGTAGTAACCTTTTGTGAAATCTTCGATAGCGTATGCTAAATCACGCATACCCCACTCTTTAGTTTCAACGATTTCCGCACCCATGTTAGTGAACATGTTTTGGAAGTTAGCGATTACTGCTTTGCGTCCTTCTTCTTCTAAGTTAGGACGAACGATGTACATAATTTCGTATTTTCTCATTATATTGCACCTCCTCTTGGTCTAGACGGCCCATATGCGGGCAAGGAGTAATAGTCTTATTACTCACAGTCATATATTATAGCACAGGTATATCTACTATAGCAAGTTAAAAAAAGATGTTATAATTTAATAATCCATCCACTTTTTAAAATTAAATCGGCACGCTCCTTGGCGTGCCGATTTTTTGATTCACCACTAGAATCTAGTTGTAGGTATCATGACAAGTTTTAGTAGCTACCTAATGACGAATCATATATAGTATGATTCAATTAATCAAAATTTATTCAATTTAAATGAATTTTTTTATACATTGAAACGGAATAACATAACATCTCCGTCTTGAACGATGTATTGTTTTCCTTCTAAACGATAACGTCCCGCTTCACGAGCTGCTTGCTCTGAACCGTATTTTACTAAATCATCGTAAGAAACAGTTTCCGCGCGGATAAATCCACGTTCGAAATCACTATGAATGATTCCTGCACATTGAGGAGCTGTCATTCCTTTAATGAATGTCCAAGCGCGAACCTCTTGCACACCAGCTGTGAAGTAAGTTGCTAATCCTAATAAATCATAAGCTTCGCGAATTAATTGGTCTAATCCACTTTCTTTGATTCCTAATTCTTCTAAGAATGCTGCTTTTTCTTCATCTTCTAATTGAGAGATTTCTTCTTCAATACGTGCACAAACTTTAATCACTTTTGCACCTTCACGATCAGCATACTCTTGTAATGCTTTCACGTATTCATTATCTTCTCCAGCCATTAAATCATCTTCACCAACGTTAGCTACATATAAAATTGGTTTTAACGTTAATAATTGTAAATGTTTAATGGCTTGGATATCATCTTCATCTAATTCTAAAGCACGAGCAGGTAATTCTTGATCGAATCCAGCTTTTACTTTTTCTAAAACAGCTTGCTCAGCTTTAGCAGCTTTATCTCCTGATTTTGCTTGTTTTGCTAAACGTCCTAAACGACGATCGACTTGTTCCATATCCGCTAAAATTAACTCTAAGTTAATAACTTCAACGTCACGAATTGGATCAACTGAACCTTCAACGTGAATGATGTTTCCATCTTCGAAACAACGAACCACTTGAGTAATCGCATCTACTTCACGAATGTTAGCTAAGAATTTGTTTCCTAACCCTTCTCCATTACTTGCCCCACGCACTAATCCAGCGATATCTGTAAATTCAAAAGTTGTTGGAACAGTCTTTTTAGGACTAACTAATTCTGTTAATTTATTTAAACGCTCATCCGGAACTTCAACCACACCTACGTTTGGGTCGATTGTCGCGAATGGATAATTAGCTGCTTCAATTCCAGCTTGAGTAATTGCATTGAATAAAGTTGATTTCCCGACGTTTGGTAAACCAACGATTCCAGCTGTTAATGCCAATGTCTTCACGTCCTTTTTATCGTATAATATCGTTACTATTTTACACTATTTTTATCACTTTAGCAAAACGAACTCACATTCTGACATCTTTTTCTCTTAAACTTCATATAATGATTATAAATCAAGTGAAAGGATGTGGACTCATGACACAAATTAATTTCTCAGTCAAAGGCTTAATTGTACGGAACCATGAATTTTTAGCCCTCCATAAAGTCAGTTCGCGCTGTGAATACTTTGATCTTCCAGGAGGAAAGATGAAACAAAATGAAAGTGCCGAAGAAACGTTGCGTCGAGAAATATTAGAAGAAACTTCCCTCTTAGTCAGACCCATCCGATTACTACATCAATGGGACTTTATTAACGATGATTACCTCATTATGGGCGTTATTTACTTATGTGAAATTATCGAAGGTGAGATTAAGCTATCTAACGAGCACGACTACTATGAATGGTTACCCTTAAATGAAGATTCTATTCCATTATTAACCCCATCATTAGCCCAGTCCATCTCTCATTTAAATTTTGAAAAAATCTAAAAAACTCCCAAACGATGTTGGGAGTTTTTTAGATAGCGCCTTTAATTAAAACAAATTAAAATACCAATTTAATAACGATGAACCATAAAATAAACAAAAATAAGACGCAATCGCAATAAAAGGTCCGAAGCCCAGTGGCTTCGTCTTATCTTTCATAAAAATTAAAATATAAACTAAAGCGATCACTGCTGCTAAAAACAATGATAGGAATGTGCTAGAAATCCCTAAGACAAACCCAATAACAGCATACAACTTAATGTCTCCACCACCAAGTGCTTCTTTCTTAAACAGAAATTGTCCTAATAAACCAACCGCATATAACGTCAGAAAACCAACGCCCGCTCCTATTAAACCTGACACTAAATCATACTGTGGATAAATGACATAAAGGATGACAAGCACCGCGCCGAAAAATAGAAGTACCTTATCCAAAATCAACTGATAATAAATATCGGATACGGTGATGATGATGAGCATCGATAAAAACGCCCACGTCACATAACTTTCACCCGTTGTAAATCCTTCAAATCCATAGAACCAAACAGGAAACACAAATAAAAGCCCAGCAAAAATCTCCGATAATAAATAAATCGGCTTAATCTTCATCCCACATGAGCGACATTTTCCACCTTGTAACACATAAGAAAGCACTGGCATTAACTCATAAAATGTGAGTTCGTGAGAACACCCTGGGCAGCGGGAACGATCACTCACCCAATTCTCTCCAATCGGCATCCGATATCCAACCACGTGATAAAAAGAACCTAAAGTAGATCCGAGAAAAAAAATTAATATATATATTATTAACATTTGACACTCTCCTCTCTGTATATCTTCATATACGCTATCTAACATTAATTTCATTTTTAATTGATTCCTATATTTAATTTTTTTACCTCTTTTTGTAAATATTATTTAAATTTGTGGATAAACTAAATCTCGAGGTGAAGTTATGAGATTATGTGAGATGTTATCCACTTTTTTTAGATCTAAATATACGCGTGTGACCACGATTATTTGTGTTGAACTGGTCGCGATTCTTTGTTTAACAGTTTATCAATATTTCAAGTATTTGCCTGCTCCAGACATTAATGTAAATACAGCGATTACGTTTTATGATGCGGATGGTGAAGTCTTTTTAGAGAAGACGTATCCGAAAGATCAACACTGGGTTAGCCTAAATGAGATTTCTCCGTATGTGATTAATGGTTTCATTGCAACTGAGGATCGGAACTTTTATGACCATTTCGGATTCGACCCGCTTCGAATAGCCAAAGCTTTGGTAACCAATATCACGTCAGGAACCCGTTCACAAGGTGCATCAACGATTACTCAACAATACGCTCGTAACCTTTATTTAAGCTTTGAAAAAACATGGTCTCGTAAAATTAAGGAAGCTTTTTATACGCTTCGGCTTGAGTTAAGTTACGATAAAGACACGATTTTAGAAGGTTATTTAAACACCATTAACTTTGGCCACGGGAATTATGGCATTGAAGATGCTTCACTTTATTACTTTGGAAAGCATGCCAGTGAGCTCACATTGGCTGAAGCCTCCGTTTTAGTTGGAATTCCAAAAGGACCTAGCTACTACTCCCCAATTAGTCATCCTGAAAATTCAGCCAAACGTCAAAAAATCGTCTTAAATTCGATGCTGGCCGAAAATTATATTAATCAAGAAGAATATGATGAGGCCATGAATACTGAAACAGTCGTCATCGGTGAATACCCAGAAGACATTGATTACGATGCGCCATACTACGTAGATGCGGTGTTAACTGAAGTGGACAAACTCTTAGTTGGTCAAACAAGCTCTTACCGTAACTTAAATATTTACACCACATTAGACCGTGATATTCAAACCTATGTGAACGAAGCCATTCAAGAGAATGTGACAGATCAAGAGGTTCAAACTGCCGTTATTGTCATCGAACCTTCCACCGGGTACGTTAAAGCTCTGAGTGGAGGTAATGATTATGAGACCTCTCAGTATAATCGAGCCCTTTATAGTGAACGTCAGATTGGTTCCTTAATGAAACCTTTCCTTTACTATGAGGCTTTAGAATATGGATTCAATCCATCCACCACCTTTATGAATGAGCCGACTACCTTCCCTTATAATGATGGAAAAGATACTTATACCCCAAATAATTATTCCAATGCTTATGCGTATTCTAACATTCCGATGGCCAATGCACTTGCCGTTTCAGATAATATTTATGCGGTTAAAACTCATACCTTTTTAGGGCTCAATGTTCTTCCCGAAACAACGAAACGTTTTGGAATTACAGCTGATATTCCTGAACTTCCATCGGCTGCACTTGGAGTCGAGCCGGTCAACATTATGGAAATGGCAGAGGCTTACAGTGTTTTTGCTAATAATGGGAAGTCTGTTGAACGAAAATTTATTACACAAATTACAGATGATCGTGGATTTTTAGTTTATTCCGACAAACCAACGGAAGGTGAGCAAATCTTAGATCCAACCAAGACCTATGTGATGAATGAAATGATGACAGGAATGTTTAATATGCAACAAAATAATCATCTTTCAGTCACAGGACTTTCCATTATTCCAAATTTAACTCATCAATACGCTGGAAAAAGTGGATCAACTAACACCGATTCATGGATGATTGGTTATACCCCAGAACTTGTAACGACGGTTTGGACCGGTTACGATCAAGGCCGGACATTAGATGGTGTTGAAGTCAATCGTTATGCTAAAAATATATGGTCACAAGTCATGGAAAACTCACTCAAAGAATCAGGGTCACAGTGGTTTGAAACCCCTAAAGATGTCGTTGCGGTTAAAGTTGATCCAACGACCGGTTATTTAGCTTCAGAGAATTGTCAGAAAAAAGTCACACTCTATTATGAAATAACTAATGTTCCAAGCACCGCTTGTATCGCACACCACCATGAAAGTGCCCTTGTGGATCATGAAGAATTGAGTAATGACTAATAGATATAAATCTTCAAGATAGACAAAAAGAAGCACCTTGAACAAAGATGCCTCTAACCTTCTAGATATCTTTCACCTTTTAGAATCAAGCTTAGTTATTAAAAAAATTCAATACGATGACATCCTATAGTCCAGATAAAATTTTTTACAATGTAAAAAATTTATCTGGACTTATATATTTTGAAGATTTTTTATTCTCCTCGACTACTTTTATTAGTAGTTCCCGCTACCCCTTTAGCTGATTTTGAAACTGACTTAAATGAAATAACTTCTCCGTTACGTTCTAAGATTAATGGGTCTACCATTCATGATTTAAGTTTTCTTTTAATTTTTATTATTTTACTATCATTGACTAACTCTCTATGAATGATACTTCATATTAAATGAATCCTAACTATAGTTTAAATACCAACTGAAATCAGAAAAGCCAGAGGAGTTGTCCTCTGGCTTTTAAATGTTATTCAATACATTCCTTATTCATTAAAGGCTATTTCCGTCTGCGGGTTGAATAGTTTCTGATAGTGTTTTGGTTTGACCATCTTGAATAACTGTTAATTCAAGCTTATCTCCCTCGCGCATTAAATATAATTTCTTTCTAAATGCCATTGTATCTTCAACTTCTTCACCATTAATAGCTGTGATAATGTCTCCAGCTTTAAGCCCCATTTTTTCAGCAAGTCCACCTTCAAAGACTTCATAGATAAACACACCTGTTTTTTGATCAGTTGGAATCTTTAACATTTCTTTTAAACGATCTGGGATCATACTCATTTCTTGAATATAAACCCCTAATTGTGGACGACGAACTTCACCGTACGTCTCTAAATCTGTAATGATCGGAATTGCTACATAAGTTGGAATTGAGAATGACATTCCTTCAACTGAGCTCGTTGCAATTTTCATTGAGTTAATTCCAACAACTTTTCCATCTAAGTTGATTAAAGCTCCTCCACTATTCCCTGGATTAATCGCTGTATCCGTTTGTAAGACAGTCATTTCCCAATCATCACGGTTATCCCCATTTAAATCCACAGCAATAACACGATCTTGCCCTGAAACAATCCCTAATGTTGCCGATCCAGCGAAATCTAATCCTAATGGATTCCCAATGGCAATCACTGTTTGTCCCACTTTTAAATCTTCCGTGTTTCCAAATTCAGCTACCGTTTCTACCTCAACACCACTTACTTTTAATACAGCTAAATCTGTATAAATATCGCTACCAACTAAAGTAGCCTCAGCACGTTCTCCATTTGAGAAAACAACTTCAAAATAATCTCCATTATCAACCACGTGTTGATTCGTCACGATATAAGCATCACTACCCTCTGTTTTATAAATAATTCCTGACCCTTCACCTTGAGTCGTATTACGAATGAAGTTAACAACTCCAACAATCGCTGGTGATACTTTATTAATCGCTTCAATACGTGCTTCTTCTTGTGTTACCACTTCACGTTCAACGACATTTTGCACAATTTGAGTATTCCCCTGTGAATCAGTAGTTTGAGTAAATCCAGAGTTTACATTTTGATTATCACTCTTATCATGATAATAATTAGCAATAAAGAAGACACTCCAAGCTGTGACTAATACAACTAGTAATGTATAAATCACTTTACCCATATTAAAGTTTTTCATTTCATCATCAACCTTTCAAAATTTTATGTCATCTTAAATAAGGTACAAGCATTTGCTGTCGTCTGTTCACAGACCCTTTCATATGGTAAATCCTTTAGTTCTGCAATTTTCTTTGCCACTAATGAGACATAAAACGGCTCATTACGTGTTCCACGATGCGGATGCGGTGTTAAATATGGAGCATCGGTTTCCACTAATAAATGTTCTAATGGAATTTCAGTTGCAACTGCCTGTGGACGACGACCATTCGTAAATGTGACAGGCCCCCCAAGTGAAATCTTGAAATTTAAGTCAATAAATTGACGTGCCATTTCTACACTTCCACTATAACAGTGCATCACCCCACCTACCGTGTGAGCATCATGAGCTTTTAAAATTTCTAACGTATCTGCAATAGATTCACGCGTATGAATAACCAATGGCTTATTCACTTCTTGAGCTAATTTAATTTGTCGAATGAACACTTCTTTTTGTAAATCAACCGGTGACGTATCCCAATGATAATCAAGTCCGCATTCACCAACAGCCACGACTTTCGGATGTTTGACCTGTTCAACTAATTCCGCAAACAATTCTTCCGTTAAATAGATAGAATCCACTGGATGCCATCCAACAGCGGCGTAAATGAAGTCATATTGTTCCGCTAATTCAATGGCGCGTCGATTAGAGCGCTGATCATATCCAACAACGAGCATGCGTGTCACGCCCTCATTCTTCGCGCGTTCCATGACTTCTAGTAAGTCTTGGGCATATTTCTTATCATTTAAATGTACATGAGTATCAAAAAGCACGTTATCACCTATCTTTAAAAGTAATCACTCATTATATTTTCCGCCATTTCCAATTTTATCATACATCAAAATATCGGACATTTTATGATATTGATTTAGAAATCTTGTGGAAAAATAAGTGTTATTTTCATTATAACAAAATCATCCTAAAATCAGGATAGATTAACAAGAAAAGTATTTAAATCTCCAAAAATAGACATGTCCTCCTATCTACTAGTTAAACACCTCTTACTTAAATTAACCTTAAATCAAATGCCTCAGTTAGATCAAACAAAAAACTCGGACTGAACTTTTCATTTTAATTGTTTTCCACAATACGGACAAACCTTAATCCCTAACGACCCTTGTAAAGGTAAAAATTTTCGACAACTCGGGCAGCGCCAAAAAATAAATAAAATAACCATCGCGGTAAAAAAGACCGCCATGCCTATCCATGAACAAACTTGAATATATTTCTGCACTGACAATCTCAATAAAAATAACACAATAGCAATAATAAGGAACACATAACCAACTACTCTCGCTTTCAACGGTGACACTAAAATCCCCCTCTTCTTATTTCCATTATATGAATGAAAAAAAGACATTATCCACAAGGATAATATCTTTTCTCTGTTTCAAATATGTTACCTTTCTTATCTCAAGATTAACATATTTAATCTTCAATCCAACATGCTAATTCTTCAGGTGTCGCTAAAACTGAGTGGGTCTCACTGAGTTGATGGCGCACCCCTTTTGAATAATCCACATCCGATGAATCATAGATTAAAATTTCTCGAGATTTTTCATAAATCGGATCAGGATTTGGAATCGCTGATAATAAAGATTTTGTATACGGATGGACTGGGTTATTGAAAATTTCATCACGTGTTCCCACTTCAACTAAGTACCCTAAATGCATGACTCCAATACGATTGGAGATATATTTAACCATCGATAAATCATGCGCAATAAATAAATAGGCAATCCCTGTTTCCTTTTGAATTCGTTTCATTAAATTCACAACTTGTGCTTGAATCGAAACATCAAGTGCACTAATGGCTTCATCCGCGATGATTAGTTTGGGATTCATAATTAACGCACGGGCAATTCCAATCCGTTGACGTTGACCTCCAGAAAATTGATGTGGATAACGATAAGCATGATCACGTGACAAACCTACACGTTCTAACATTTTAAACACTAACTCATCACGTTCTTGTTTTGAATCATATAACTTGTGGACATCTAATCCTTGTGCAATTAAATCTAATACTTTTTTACGCGGATTGAGTGAAGCCATTGGATCTTGAAAAATCATTTGCATATTTGTTCGTAAGTGACGCTCTGTTTCTTTATTTAATTTTCCTGAGATATCCACATCATCAAATAAAATAGTTCCATCTGTTGGTTCATATAAACGAATAATAGAACGTCCTGTTGTGGATTTTCCAGACCCACTTTCCCCAACTAACCCAAACGTTTCCCCAGGATAAATCTCAAAATCTAAACCATTGACAGCTTTTACTGTGTAATTTTTATTTATTTTAAAATGTTGGGTTAAATTCTCAACCTTTAATAATGGCTCCATTAGAAACAACCTCCTTTCTTCATCTTCTCAATTCTACGTTTCAAGGCTTCTGGCATTTCCACCTTTGGCGCTCTCGCATCAGCCAACCAAGTGGATACCCGATGTTTTCCCCCAACATTATACATGGGTGGGTCTAAGCGATAATCAATATTTAAAGCAAACTCATTACGGGGTGCAAAAGCATCACCTTCGACTTGATACAATAAATTCGGTGGTGTTCCCGGAATGGTGTATAAATATTCATCATCAGATTCTAAATCTGGAATTGATGATAACAATCCCCACGTATATGGGTGCCGAGGATCATAAAAAATCTCTTCTACTGATCCTTTTTCAATAATTTTTCCAGCATACATTACGGCAACATAATCAGCAATATTAGCTACTACCCCTAAATCATGCGTAATAAAAATAATCGCCACATTTGTTTTTTCTTGAATGTCTTTTAGTAACCGCAAAATCTTTGCTTGAATCGTTACATCTAGGGCTGTTGTTGGCTCATCACAAATTAATAATTCTGGTTCACACGCTAACGCAATCGCAATCACAACACGTTGACGCATCCCACCTGAAAGTTGGTGTGGATATTGTTTAAATCGTTTCTCAGGATCAGTAATCCCAACAAGCTCTAATAATTCAATCGCCTTTTCCTTCGCTTCATGAAATGACGTATGATAATGCTCCTGCATCCCTTCAATAATTTGACGCCCAATCGTCATTGTTGGATCAAGTGACGTCATTGGGTCTTGAAATACCATCGCAATCCGTTTTCCACGAATATGACGTTGCATCTCTTGGTCACTTAACTTCGTTAAATCACGCGTCACTTCTTCTCCATCACGTTCATAAGTAAACTGAATACTGCCTTTTTCAATCTTCCCATTCTCACTTAAAATCCCTAAAATAGCTTTCGTCGTCACAGACTTACCGGAACCACTTTCCCCAACGATTGCAAGTGTCTCTCCCTCATATAAATCAAGTCGAACGCCACGAATCGCACTGACACTACCTGATGACGTCGCAAATGAAATTTCTAAGTCACGAACTGATAAAACTTTTCGTCTTCCCATAAACATCACCTCCTACATCTCTTTCATCTTCGGATCAAACGCATCACGAAGTCCATCTGCTAACAAATTAAAACTTAACATCAAAATTGCTAAAACCACAACTGGGAATAGTAGCATATGTGGATAAGCAAGTAACGACTTAAATCCATCACTAATTAATACCCCAAGTGATGCCATCGGTGGCTGTAAGCCAAGCCCGATAAACGCTAAAAATGATTCATAAAAAATCGCATTTGGAATCGAGAACATCGACATAATAATCACTTGTCCGAAAATATTAGGTAAAATATCCTGCTTAATAATCCCTGGTGTTTTAACTCCGAGTGTTCGAGAGGCTAAAATGTAATCAAGTTCCTTTAACTTCAAGACTTGTGATCTAACCACACGGCTCATCCCAATCCATCCCGTAATTAACAAGGCAATCGTAATTGACATAATCCCCGGTTTCATCACAATAACCAGTAGCGTCACGATAACTAAATTCGGAATTCCACTTAGTATCTCAATAAAACGTTGCATATAAATATCCACACGTCCACCAAGATAACCAGAAATCATCCCGTATGTCATCCCAAACACCATATCAATCACTACGGCTAACGCGGCAATATATAAGGAAACTCGAGTTCCCACCCAAACACGCGTCCAAATATCACGACCAAGCGTATCTGTTCCAAAAAAGTAATATACATCATCTAGTCCACGTTGTTCATAAACGTTGACTCCATTATGAGTTCCATTAAAAATTCCTAACTTTTCAAGCCCCGGAATACGAGGTGGTAAATTGACATGATCCATAATGACCGAATCATACGTATGTGAACTAAATATCGGTGCAAAAATAGCCATCAGAACTAAAAAAACAATAAAAACAAATCCAACAAGTGCCCCTTTATTTTGAATAAATCGATGCCAAACATCTTTCCAAAATGATTGCCCTTGATACACCACATCGGTTTGGATTGTTTCATCTTGAAAGACTAACTCAAAATCATTTTGTAAAAAATCTTGATTATGATTCATGACTTCCACCTTCTTTCGATAAACGGATTCTTGGATCAATCACTCCATATAAAATATCCACAACTAACATCGTCCCAATAAACAAAATGCTATAAATAAACGATAAGGCGATGATGACATTATAGTCATTAACTTGAATTGCCGTCACCAATAAGCTCCCCATACCAGGAATCGCAAAAATTTTCTCCACCACTAAACTTCCCGTCATTAAACTAACCATTAATGGTGCAACGACTGTGATGACTGGAATTAACGCATTTCTCATCGCATGTTTCAAAATTAAATTTTTCTTTTTAACACCTTTTGCTTTAACGAGCAACATGAAATCTGAATGCAAAACTTCAATCATTTCTGAGCGTAAGAAACGTGCCACGTTCGCAATGACGAACATCGAAAGGGCAATGGTCGGTAAAATGGTTGATAAAAATGGTTTGCTTAGATTATACGTAATTGGGAACCATTTAAATTTATAGCCTAAGAAGAAACAAAGTCCTAACGCAAACACATACGATGGTACACTCACTCCAATCACTGAAATCACAGTGGCTCCCGTATCGGCCCATGTATTACGACGGAGGGCTGCAATTAACCCTAGTAATAAACCAATCACTGTTCCTAAAACAATGGCTTGTAATCCGATACGAATGGTAATCATGACACGATCACCAATTAATGTACTAACTGGCACATTTTTTTGAATCGCATATGAAACACCAAAATCGCCTTCAAATAAAGCTAATCTTAAATAATTAAAAAATCGAATAAAAATGGGTTGATCCAATCCATATTTCGCCTCAAGTAATGCACGCTGAGCTTCTGTTAGTTTTTCATCATTAAACGGTGTCCCTGGCATAAATTCAAGCATTAGAAATAATAATAATAAAATTAAAAAAATCGTTACGACAGAAATAGCTAGCCGCTTCAAAACATACTTCCACATATCCCCACCTCCATATAAATCTATATAAAAAGATTACAGGGAGTAATATCCCTGTAATATCTCACATTTTTACTCTTCAATTGTTGCATTTTTATAGATAAATGGAACACCTACTGAGTGTGTTTCTATTCCACTTACTTTTTGATTAATTAAGTAAGTATTTCCTTGTTGATACATTGGTAAGGCTGCTGCATCCGTTGCGATTAATAATTGTTCGGCTTCTTTCATCGCTTCCCAACGTGCCTCTACATCATAAACTAAATCGCCTTTATCAATTCGTTCCATTAATGCATCATAATCAGCACTTGAATAATTTGGATAATTATTTGAACTACCTGTAATAAACATATCTAAATAAGTCGTTGGATCTGCATAGTCTGGTCCCCATCGAGTAAGTCCTAATTGATAATCTCCAGCTCGCATTAATTCAAGACGATTCTTTTTCGGTTGAGATTTTAACTCAATTGTTAAACCAGGTAAATTCTTTTGAAGTTCAGATTGAATAAACTCTGCACATTTTTTCATGGCATCGGTATCTTCAAATAATAACTCTAATGTTAACGAATCAATTCCTAATTCTTGTTTCGCTTTTTCCCAGTATTCTTGAGCTTTTGCTACATCATACGTCATATATACATCTGATGTTTCACGGAAGTCTTTTCCATCTGGCCCTGTTGCTAAGCTTACCGGTACAATAAAATCAGCCACGGTTGATCCGTCATTTAACACGGTTTCTGTTAACTGATCTTTATTCACTGCACGTCCTAATGCTTGACGTAAATTTACATTTTGTAACTCTTCGACTTCCTCATTTGGCGCAATGTACCATAAGTAACCTTCATGAATTAACGTAAACGCCTCATTGTCTTTATATAAATCAACAATCTCCCCACTTAGACGAACGATATCCATGTTTCCAGAATCAAATTCAAGCGCTGCTGTTTGAGCATCTTTCATGATTTTATACTCAATTGCATCTAAATTCACGTTATCTTTATCATAATAAGCATCATTTTTCTCTACTTTGAAGCTATGTCCTTGTGTCCACTCTGTCATTTTAAATGGTCCATTTGCTAATAATCCTTCAGGACTTTGAGCATAATCTGTACCTTTTTCTGTCACGAACGCTTCATTTAATGGATAAAATGAAGGAAAGGTCATTAACTGTAAGAAATATGGAACTGGTAAATCTAAGCTGACTTCTAACGTATAGTCATCCACAGCTTTAACCCCTAATTCTTCAAGTAATGCTTCACCTGCATTAATGGCAGCTGCATTTTTTACCCCCGCTACATCCATAATGAAAGCATACTCACTTGCAGTATTCGGGTTCACTAAGCGTCGCCAAGCATAAACAAAATCATTTGCAGTAACAGCATCCCCATTACTCCATTTTGCATCTTCACGTAAATGGAACGTATAAGTTAAGCCATCCTCTGATAAGTCATAACTTTCTGCGATCGCTGGAATCGCATTTCCATCCGCATCTAATGTGTATAACCCCTCGATGGTAGCAGCAATGACCTCAAACGATAAACCGTCTGTTGCAATATGCTGATCCATAGATGCCAATTCCACATCTTTTGCTACTTTAAGGACTTTCCCGCTTGATTCAGAATCACCGGAACAAGCCGTCAAGGTCACGACAGAAAACACAAAAATCATCAAGAATTTTGCATATCTCTTCATGATAATCCCCCCTATAATCAAAATAACTTCATCATTATGACAACCAATGTCATAACTCGTATCTCTGAAGCTTAATAAATCCTATGAAAAAAAGGAGAACCTCATACCATGAAAGCGGATATAAAAATAAAAAATATAAAGAATATTAAGAAATAAGCAAAAAAGATTAAACAATTTGCGCTATGGTGAAGCCCCATCTCCACCTGAATATCCACGTCGGTAACTGCTATAGGAAAAAGACATAATAAAAACCATTATCTGAATTCAGATTAAATGTGATTTGAAATAATGGTTGAATTATCAACAATAAACTAAACAACTTTTTTTCAATCCTTTTTTAAACGATACTCAAAAGAGGTTCGTACGCGTGTCAAACACATTGTCATTGTTATGTATACTCCTTACATGCGCTTGATTGACGAGCTTTTTACCCATACCAAAATTATCATTGATAAATTCCATCTTGTTCAACATATTCCTCGTGCACTCAATAAAACTCAGATTCGACTCATGAAGAAATTTAAGAAACATAGTCGTAAATCTAAACATTATCGGCAATTATTTCTAAAGTATCCCATGTTACTTAACACCACTACTTATCAATCTACTTACTGCTTTAAACACCTGATACGTCAAATCGATATTTTAAATTTCCTACTTGAGTTATCGCTAGAATTTCAAATACCTTTCCAAACGTTTAAAACTTATCAAGCTTATATTGAAAACACGCTAATAACTCCCTATACCGATGGTCCAATTGAAGGAATCAATCATAAAATTAAGGTGATTAAATCCTGTATTTTCGTGATTCAAAACTTAACCAAACCCAAAACAAAAATCCTAACAGAATAGCTATTAGGACTTTACTTCAATTATTCGTTGTAAACAGGTCACAATTTAATCAGCAACACTATTTGACAGAAAATCAAAAAGACTAGCCACCGAAGTAACTAGTCTAATGTGTGTGCAATATTGAATTATTTACGTCTTAATTTTCTTGATTCAGAAGTAAACCACACAAGTCCCCCAACTGTAATAGTCACTATTCCAACGAATAGATACGCTAATTTTTCAACTCCTGTAACAGGAAGTTTATCAGTTGTCGTTGTATCGTTTTCTGTACCTGGTGTCGTAGTGATTCCCCCATTGTTTGTATCACTTGGGTTTTCTACATCACCTGGTTGTTCTGTATCACCCGGTTGTTCTGTATCACCTGGTTGTTCTGTATCACCTGGTTGCTCTACATCACCTGGTTGCTCTATATCACCTGGTTGCTCTGTATCGCCTGGTTGCTCTGTATCGCCTGGTTGCTCTGTATCGCCTGGTTGTTCTGTATCACCTGGTTGCTCTACATCACCTGGTTTTTGTGTAATGGTAACATTTCCTTTATCATCTAATTGATATTCATAGTTTTCTGAGATGATTAAATCATTTAATTCTGTTCCTTTAACAGCTTCATCAAGCTTAACTTTTTTGAAGTTTAACTCTGATGATTTATCAACTTCAATTTTCCCCTGGCTTTTAAACATAATATCACTAACAAGTGAGTTACTAAAATCAATTACAGAATTATTCTTAAAACTAACAGTTGTTCCATCGAGTGTTAATGCACGTCCAATACTCCCAGTAATCGTAAGTTTAGAATTATCTACTGTAAGATTTAATCCTCCAGTACTACTATTAATACCATTACTTAATCCCTTCATGTTTACTGTAGAGTTTTTTATATTGATTGTTCCATCCACAAATCCACGTGCAGCATTTTCAAAGTTTAAAGTAGAATCCGTTATATTTATTTTTCCAGCTTGTCCATTGCTAGATTTGATAACTCCTCCAGATAAACTTTTTTCATTTTTTGCAGTTAAGACAGAATTATTTTCTACATTTAATACACTGTCATTGTATACATAAATTAAAGCATAGGGTGAAGTGTAGTTGTTAGCTTGTAACTTAACTCCATCTAAAGTTAAGTTAGCACTACTTCCATAATGCCCTACTCCTAAGATAGTGTCCGCATTACCTTTAATTCCATCAAGATTGATTGTTCCATTTTTAAATATAACATTAGTATTATTTGTGACAAGATTTGTATCTGTTGTAAATGTTAACGTATGCCCATTTAAATCAATGACATAATCCTTTGCATCAATTTTTAATGAATCAGAAAGTGTCACATCACCATCTAAAGTAATTTCACTGTTTTCATTACCTTCTTCTAAAAATTCTGTGCTAGTCATATTTCCTTCCACAGTATCATTTGCAAATGCCATCATTGTGGACATCATAAAAACCATGGATATAGATACAAAACCTGTTAATAAACGTTTTTTCATTTTTTCACGTTTCTCCTTTCTTACCTAATATATAAAAAAACCATCATCTTTTTAGATAATTTTCGATATTTTTTTATGAATACCTTGCATTTTCATCGAATATAGTACAATAAAAAACATAATATATCGATACATTATATAATGCATCAATATATTACATATTTTTACACTAATTTACATTTTTTTAAATCCTTCGAAAAATCTCAAAAGGACGTTTATCGATAGAATTAATAAACTTCTAAAAAACTTCTCGTATTTTATCAACATTATTATAAAACATATTATGAATAACAGATTACTTTAACCACTTCCATAGTCTTTCGATTAAATTCAATTCTGGACTATAAGGTGGTAAAAAGACTCATTTCAATCTATTTTTATGTTCCTCTAAAAAAGGTTGTATGATCTTGGCAGGATGAATGAGTCCATTATCTAAAACTAAAACAATCTTTCCTCCTAGAAACCACATCCTTACTAAGGATTAATAGTCTCAAATGAAGCATTCATCTTGAAATAAAAGATGATCAAATTCTCTGTTAAAGTAAGCCTTTTGTCAACTCTTTCAATTCTTCTTTAAAAGCTTGCTGCTTTTCTTTACTTGCTCTAGCTAATAAATAAGTTGAAACTAAAACCTAAGCGTTTGAACATGGCTCACATCTGACTTTTAGAATATAACATATTAAATTCTCGTTTATTTCATAAACAAATGTATTTACAATCCCATGTCATAAAAGGATCAAAATTAACATCTAAAAGTATTTTATTGATAATAGTATAAATCACCTTTGTCTTCTAAAATAGTAGGCTGAACAACTCTTGTTTCATGCGTTTAATCTCCTCAAGTGTAATAGCAGTATCATCGATTGAGGCAAGAGGAGAAATTTGTTTAATCCATTTATAGATAGTGACTTCTGATACACCATATTCACGACTAAGTTCTAAGGCTCTCCGTCCAGTTTTATAAAGTTCAACAACCATAGATTTAAATTCACCATTATATTTTTTCATACAGACACATCCTTTTATTAAGTCTATTGTAACGACTTAACTTAAGTGTGTTCATAAAACTATACTGGCACCACGTATAGCTCAAAATTGGAGGTCAAATTAGACGTATTTATATTACATGCTTACCTTCATTCTATAACAAAGATCTTATTTGTGAGTTTTTTTATGTGACGCATTTAATATTACAATCTGTTCCCCCCAAAAAAATAAATGGTGTTAGTTTATCACCTACACCATTTATTATAGAACCTTATTACTTTAAATCAAGAAAATTTAAATATCATTATTTTGAACAGTTTGAAACTTATAATTGCTTTAAGATAAATGCTTGATTATAATCATAGTAATCCCAAACATCATACTTATAAGTTGACCAGCACGTTAAATAACCCTCCTTCACAGCAATATAAAACAACAAGCGTTTATTTTCCGAAAAATTATCTGAATAATGATTATCACTTATGGATTTTATTGTGTAGATTCCTAGTTCTTCATCTACTGAAACTATTTCAGCTGATATAGTAGTTTCTTTATTATCTTCTTCGGATAATAATTTAATAATAACACCTGTATCATTTATTTCCATTTTTAACTTTCCTGTTAATCTAATTTTATTAGTGGAATTACCACCAGAACAAAAATTAAAATCTGTTATATCAGCTTCCCATTTAGTATTAAGTATGTTCAATCGTTGGGTAGTGATATTTTCAATCTCTTTATTAAGTAACTCATTTTCATCCTCTAATTGAGCTATGCTCTCTTTAATTTCCGAATTTACTTTTTTCATTTCAATAACACTTTCATCTTTTTCCATTTTTTTAATTTCTTTAATCTGTGTATTAATTTCCTTAATTTCCTGACGAGTATTTTTGTTTTGTTGAATAATAGTTTTTGTTTCATTAAAGTCATTTTTTATATTTGTAGAAAATAATAGAATAAATACCACTATTATACCTGTCGAAATTAATTTAATTCTATTCATGTTCCTATCTCCTAATTGTAATTTATTATTAACTATTCCTTAATAAACTTGAATTCCCCATTATTTTCAAAATCACGAAAAGCATCACGAACAGCTATTAAAAACATCATACCTTGATTTTCTAATCCTACTAGATCAAACATGTAAAAATCTGTACTCGGATTAATCCATTCCATTGCTAGTAATTTTATATATCCACTAGTTTTATCCACTGTAGGTATTAGAGAAAAACTTCCTACATTTTCACCTTCTGTTTCAAAAGAAAATATAGCTTTCGAGTTTTCAAATATAATCTCTGCAGTTATTTCTTTACCATCAATCACTCCTGTTCCTGTCCATTTAGTTTCTGGCATAAACATAACATCATTTAATCGAATTGAATCCAGTTTATTCGTCAAAAAGTTGTTTGTGTTAGTTATCTCAGTCTTAATTTTTGTTAATTCTAGATTTTCATGCTCATACGCTTCTAGACTGATAGGATTATCTAAGATTTCAGATTGACGAAGGTATGCTAATTCATCAAGTAATTTTTCAGATTGAAATTTTGATAAAACATCAACTCCAGATATAATAATTTTAACAACTAAAAATATTACTAATGAAGCTATTGAAACTTTATTTTTAATAACAGATTTTAATACATCGACTCCAAATATAATAGAATTTAAAATTTTATTTCTTTGTGTAGTTAAGTTTAACAATTCATTATTTCGTAAATTCAAGTCACGTTTATATGTGTTTAAAATATTCTCCTCCTTTTGAATATTTTTTTTAATTTCTTGTATTTCACCAAGTATTTTTTGGGTTTCTACGTTTAAATTACCTCTTAAATTCATATAGTAAATTAATAAAGGTAACTGTGAGTTTAATATATCGACATTCACAGAATGTTTAAATTTAGCAGGTTCCTCCTGTCTGAGTTTCAGTGTATCAAAATATAAATTAACTTCATCTTCTGTTAGAATTCTTTTAGGCTGATAAGTTGATAGTATATAATCTTGAATCTCACTTTTTATTAAAACTGGAACCCTCTTGCAATTATTTTTTAGTTCAATTGCATTATTAGCTATAATAATTATTGGTTCTACTACTATATCTTTTACCTGTGGATACGTCTCCTCTAATTCTTCTTCCAATACCCTTTGAGTAATATTCACATGTCTTAAACACTGCTCTACAATATTCTCTCTCTTTCCACTCTTAATTCTTACTAAATCACCATTGGATGTAATTTCTAAATCTGAACTACTATTTTTTATTTCTAATGTAAATATTCCTTTTTTACAAACAATAATGATATCGTTTTCAGCATAGATAACATTTTCATCTTGTGTTTTTCGAGCACAGCAACGATGATTTACTAAATACTTTACTTTATGATCAAATGTTGCGATCACAACTCGTGTATCTTCTTCAGCTTTCGCACCTGAATGTAATGCTCTAAATGAATTAATTATTTCATTTAATTGCGTAAGGAGAATATCTGAATTGAAATTTATCCCTATTCTTTTTCTATTATAAAAATTCTCAATACTGTAACGATTTTCTATAATAAACTGCTTTAAATCACTTAAATAATTTAAATCATATGTTCCTAATAAATTATTCAATAAATAGCTTTCAAATCTTTTATACTCTAGTAACAGATCGTCGTTTGAATATCTTTTTTCTTTAAAAAACTCTTTATCCCTTATTTGTTGAGTTATATCCTTAGTAACTTGTATAGTTCTTTCATTAAGTACATTTTCTTTTTGGCTTACTTGACATAATAGATTGTTGATCCTACCCTCATGGCTAGATATTTTCTTATTAAGTTGATCAATCTCTAACTCCATAGATTTAATTTTTTTAAAAATAATTCCAAAATTCATTTTCATCCTCCCAAACACCTAATTTTCTTTGCGATTCTTATAATTCCTATAAAATTATAAAATAAAATAATTACAAATTCTACCTTTTTATGATATATATAGAAATAGAAATCTATTTCATAGTTTTTAAAATCAAACACTCGTAGTCAAAATTCGTCAAAATCTATGTTAAAATAGCAGGGATTAAACATACATTTTAAGATAGAAGTTGGGACAACTATGAATCAGACAGAATTAAAATCAATTGAAACAGTAATGCGTTAAACATCATCTAAACAACTTTATACTCGCTATCAGGTAATTTATTTACATTTATAAGGTTACAAGAATGTAGAAATTGCTAAGATGCTTCCTTTAATGGCTCAAACCATTGGAACTCATATCAGAAACTATAAAAAGCATGTGCTTGATGGATTAATTCCTCACCCTAAATCGGAATGTCCTAAAAAATTTTCTCCTATTCAAGAAGCACAGTTAATAGAGATTGTTACGGATCAAACACCATCAGGGGTTGAGTTTAAACTTTTATGCTGAGGGATTGAAAAAGACTCTGCCTTTTGCTTAAAAGAGAATTTGATGTTTCATTCACTAAGGGTGGAATGAAAGATCTGTTACTACGTTTAGGTTTTACCTATTCATTAGCAAGGGCAAGTAAAGAAAGCAAGATAGTAAGCGGGGAATATAAACTTATCTATTTTGACCTCCAACTAACTGAATAGGTTGAATTTTTAACAAAAAAACTTTATGGATCGTCAAGCGAGAAAACTAAAGTTGATCCAAATCAACTCTCACTTTTTGAGGATCCTCATTTAGAAAACCACCAAACAAACATTGAACAAACAGAAGAAATCACGTATCGCCCCCGTAAGGCATCGGGTCGTAAAGCCGAGGTAACAAAAGATTTAACAGTTGAAGAGATTCACTGTGAGTTACATGGTGAAGATTGTATGTGTGACCATTGTGGTCAAGAGATGAAACCCATGGGAAAGAAAGTCATTCGTGAAGAGGTCTATTTTATCCCAGCCAAGTGATATAAAAAAGTCTATATTTCTCATACCTATGCTTGTGATTGTCATGGTCCGCTTTTAGAGGCTAAACCGATTCGTTGTGCCCAAACACCTAAAGCACCGATTCAAACAAGTCTAGCAGGAGCTAGTATACTGGCTTGGATAATCCATCAAAAATATGAATTAAGTCTTCCGCTTTATCGTCAAGAGAAAGAATGGCAGACGTATGGTTTAGAATTAAGTCGACGCACGATCGCGAACTGGATGATTAAAGTAGCCAATGATTGGTTACGCCCACTTTATGATTATTTCGCTAAGCTCATAATCAAGGAAGAAGTCCTTCATGCCGATGAAACACACTATCAAGTGTTAAATGGAACGGATGGACGTGACGCAACATCTCAAGCACGAATCTGGTTAATTCAAACAGATAAAGAATGCGCCCCCCCCATCGTTTATTATCACCCAGATTTAACTCGTGCAAGAGTCGTCGCTCAACAATTACTCAATGGATTTAAAGGCTACCTTCATTGTGATGGGTATTCCTGATATAAGAACTTACCCAATATTCAATTAGTGGGCTGTTGGGCGCATGCACGCCACAAATTTAAGGATGTGCCAGGGAAGAATGG
Organism: Turicibacter sp. H121; assembly: GCF_001543345.1. NCBI lineage: Bacteria > Bacillati > Bacillota > Erysipelotrichia > Erysipelotrichales > Turicibacteraceae > Turicibacter > Turicibacter sp. H121. The sequence continues at coordinate 926,508 of NZ_CP013476.1, forward strand.
GAAAGCAAAACAATCCAGTGATAGAAGCTTTTTATGACTTTCTAAGGAGCTTCATTCCAATGAAAGGTAAGTTACAAACTGCAGTACATTATGTGCTCAATCAAAAACAAGAGCTCATGACCTTTTTAAAAGATGGACGATTAGAAGCATCGAATAATCGTGTCGAACGCCCCATCAAAACGGTGGTTATTGGACGGAAAAATTACTTATTTTCAAAAAGCTTAGCAGGGGCTGAAGCCAATGCGATCATTTCTAGCGTCATCGAAACTGCTAAAGAACATGGTTTAAATGTTTTTAAGTATTTAACTTATTTATTTGAATACATACCAAATGTTGAGTTTTTAATGAAACCAAAGCTCTTGGATGATTTTTTACCATGGACAAAAAACGTTCAACAACATTGTATAGGAAGCTAAAAGAAAAGAGATCTCATCTGTACTTTCAGTATACAGGTGAGGTCTCCTTTTTTCTATACGTGTTATTATTACCCGCTTACATTAGAAGACAGTCGTGGTTATACCTTTCGATTGTTATAGGACCAACACTTGCTAGAGGTCCGACCTCTTATAACAATATAAAAAATAACAAAATTAAAAACCAGCCATTCAGGCTGGTTTTTAATTTGTTATTTTACCTTAGATCCGTTTGGTAATTCATCGATGATTGTTGGTAATGTTAATGTTCCGTCGTTTGACGCTGCTAATACCATACCTTCTGATAATTCACCACGAAGTTTTACTGGTTTTAAGTTTGTTACGACTAAAACTTTACGTCCGACTAATTGTTCTGGTTGGTAGTGTTCTGCGATTCCAGATACGATTTGGCGAACTTCTGATCCTAAGTCGATTTGAGAGACTAATAAGCGGTCTGCTTTCGGATGTTGTTTACATTCTTTAATTTGACCAACTTTGATTTCTACTTTCATAAAGTCATCGATTCCGATTAATGGAGTTGTTTCAACTTCTTCGATTTTTTCTTCTTTTTTAGGTTCTTCAGTTGTTGGTTTAACTGATTGTGACATTTGATCTTTAATGTATTCCACTTCTACTTCTACCTCCAGACGTGGGAAAATAGGGGTTCCTTTTTCAACCACTTTTGTTCCTTGAGCTAATGTATCAAATTTAGTTAGGCTATCCCATACTTTAGACGCTTCTCCTTCAATTCCTAATTGAGCGAAGATTTGTGGTGTTGTACGAGGCATGAATGGTTCAATCATGATCGCGATTTGGCGTAAGCTTTCTGCTAAATGATTCATCACTGATGCTAATTTTTCTTTATTTGCTTCATCTTTCGCTAATACCCAAGGTGCAGTTTCATCAATATATTTATTTGTACGAGCGACTAATGCCCAAATATCAGATAAAACGATACTAAATTGCATATCTTCAAAGTTTTTCTCAACTTTTTCAACTGTCATTTTAATGAAGTCTTCTAATGTTTGATCAAATTCAGTCACTTGACCAGCATAAGTAGGAATCACTCCATCAAAATATTTATTAATCATAGAAACCGTACGGTTTAATAAGTTTCCTAAGTCGTTAGCTAAATCAAAGTTAACACGCTCAACGAATGATTCTGGTGAGAATACTCCGTCTTGTCCGAATGGTAATTCGCGTAATAAGAAGTAACGCACAGCGTCAAGTCCGTAACGTTCAATTAACATTTCTGGATAAACAACGTTTCCTTTTGATTTAGACATTTTTCCGTCTTTCATCATGATAAATCCATGAGCAAAGATTTTCTTAGGTAATGGTAAATCTAATGCCATTAAGAAGATTGGCCAATAGATTGTATGGAAACGAACGATATCTTTACCAACCACGTGAACATCTGCTGGCCAGTATTTGTTGAATAACTCATCGTTATCTGATCCATATCCTAAAGCTGTGATGTAGTTAGATAAGGCATCTACCCATACGTAAATCACATGTTTAGGGTCACCTGGTACTTTTACTCCCCAATCAAATGTTGTACGAGACACTGATAAATCTTCTAAACCTGGTTTGATGAAGTTGTTTACCATCTCGTTTTTACGTGATTCAGGTAAAATGAATTCAGGATTTGCATTATAGTATTCTACTAAACGATCCGCATATTTTTTCATGTTGAAGAAGTAAGACTCTTCTTTCACGACTTTTACTTCACGTCCACAATCAGGACATTTTCCATCCACTAATTGTGTTTCTGTATAATATGACTCACAAGGTGTACAGTATAACCCTTCATAATGTCCTTTATAAATATCTCCGTTTTCCATAAATTTAGCGAAGATTTTTTCTACCATCTCTTCATGACGTTTTTCAGTTGTACGAATGAAGTCATCATTTGTGATGTCCATCATTTCCCATAACTTTTTCGCTGCATCTGCAATTTCATCCACATATGCTTGTGGCTCTTTGCCTGCTTCTTGCGCTTTCTCTTGAATTTTTTGTCCATGCTCATCCATCCCAGTTAAGAAACGAACATCGAATCCACGAGCACGTTTATAACGAGCCATCGCATCAGAAGCTACAGTTGTATAAGCTGTCCCGATGTGGAATTTCCCACTTGGATAGTAAATTGGAGTTGTAATATAAAACGTTGGCTTACTCACAAAATTCACCTCTTCAAATTCATAATGCCTTTATTATAGCATATTTCAGACACCTTTAGACATTAAAGTGAAAATGAAGCTAGATTCTCTTTTAAATCAGACACTCCTGTTGATTCCAAAGCATCCAATTATTCGTCAAATCAACAAAACTTCTTTTGAATTAGACAAAAATCATCTGTATAAATTTGACTATCCATCTAGGTATACACACGGAATCTGTATTTCTCTAACCTTCGACAACTAAGGTTTGCTAAACTGTTTGCCAAGGGGGAGATACTAATATGAAAAATGTGAAAGGTCAACTCACCAAAAGAGATATTAACTTAATTGAATACTGTCTCGCACACTTACCAATCAATAGTGATATCGCAGCGGCACTTTTTTATCCAAATAAATATATCGCTCAACGAAGACTGACCACCATTCATAATCTTAAACAACTGAAACGAACGGAGCGCTTAGTGGTGAACCAACCGTACATTTATTACAGCGATAAAAAAGATTTAAAAAATTATCCATTCAGTCAGTTACTTTATGATATTCGGTCCGATGGTTTTGAAATCGAAACTTATCACTTTGAAGATGAGCTTCTCACGGCGACAATCCACAAGGAGAATGAATCATATAAAATTAATGCGACGCTGCAAAACCTCCCACAAATCTATAAACGTCTCTCGCTCAAATAAAAAACACCCCATGGGTGTTTTTTTGCTATTCGCTTAAATAGATATCCACAATCTCTCCTTTGCAAAACGAACTAATGACGTGACTCAGTTCAGGCGGTGAAAATTCATACTCTGTTAAATCTCGAATTGGAATCCACTCGACACCAATTTGATTCTCCTCAGGATTTGTTCCCCATAATTCATCCCGCTTCTGTAACACATGGCACAAAAAAATGTGCTCCGTTTCATGAACAACCTGTAATTCGTGACCATTATAATGCTGGGTCTTATAATCCCGCACAAACAATAAGTCATGTACTTTCACCTTTAAATTCACTTTATCTAAACAATGCCGCACAGTCGCGTCAAATATATTCTCTATTTTCAGGGCCTCTCCACCAGGTAGCATATAATAGAACTGCCCATCATCTGCACAATCAACCAACTTCACACAAAGTAGCTTGCCATCCTCCACGATGACTGCTCTCACAGAATGTCTCATCAAATGCAGCCCTCCCTCGAAAAACGCTTACCTTACAATATACGAGGGACCCCTGCAAAATAACCCCAAAATATCACTCTTTTTGAAAACTTTTTACTGGAATTAGTATTCAAATAGATTTACACCCTAGCCTGTTATAAATTTGTAAAATACTTTTTGCCTTCTATCTATCCACTATGCTCACAAATAAAAAAGAAGTCTTTTCCTTTTAAAGACTTCACTCCCCTATTACTTAACTCAAATTTAATACCTCAATCATTAAGTCTTTTATTGGGGTATTTTCTTGGGATAAATATTTTAAATATAATAGTTTAAACTCATTTAATAAACTAGAGAATTGATGATGGCAACTAACTTCTTCTAGCAGTTGCTTTGCTGTCTCATAGTCTTTTAACAAACAAAAAAGGCTAATGCTCTCCTCGTACCATTCTTTTACATGCACTAAGATTGAAGCTGAGATAATCCCCTTTTTAGATAGGTTACTATATTTTAATGCTTCTTCATAATTTCCTAACTCTTTATGAATCCTAAAAATTAAAAGTCTAATCAAATCTCGGCGATAATCATTTAAAGAGGAATCTAGTGCTTGCTGTGAATAAGATAATGCCTTGTCATACTCTTTTTCAATAAAATAACTTCTAGATAGATGGAAATTTGCATACATGAAATCTGTATAATCAACTGGACAATCGATTAATTCTTTATATATCTTCTGTGCTTCCTTGTTTTCTCCTAACTCTTGTAAAATCAACGCTTTTAACAACTTTCCTAAGGAAATGAATTGTGGAACATCACAATGATTCAAGAGATAATTTACACATTTGTTACTTTCCTCAAAATTGTTAAGCTTATAATACATAGCCCCAATATCAAAACATAGTTGATAATATTCGTTTGACGTTTTATCTTCTAACTCATCTAATGCTAATAAACAATAGTACCACGACTGTTTATAGTTAGAGTATCGACGTAGATTCAAAGCGATTTCTCGATACACCTTTGATTTTTGTAATTTAGTGATTTCTTTTTCTTTTAAACATTGAAAGAAGAACTTATTTGCTAAATCAAATTCCCCTTTTTCTTTGTAAAATTGACCAATGGCAATATCATTTTCAATGATAAGGTCAAACATCTTATATTTTCTTAATATTTTACTATAATTTTCATAATCTTTAATCTTTTGATCGATTGAAGAATAATTTGTTTCAAACCAATATCGTATTTGATCATCTTGTGTCATCAAAAACTGCTCTTTTGTATAAAGATTCTCGACTTTCCCATCTGTTAATTGATATAAAGCATTATAAATATCTTTCATCATATCAGATGAGGGTTCTCGTTTTCCTGATTCAATCATACTTAAATAATGTTGATTAATACCAAATTGCTTGAATTTATATTGTGAGATTCCAAAGTGTTCACGACACTTTTTGATTTTCTTCGCTGCACTTAAAATCATACTTCCACCATTTCTTTTTTAATAATTAACTGCTTATGGTTCTACCTCTCCCTAAAAAAACAACCCCATCTTTATATAAATTTAAATCATATATAATAATATATCGTGTTATTCGTATTTTCAAAACCTATCACTTTAATAATTTAACAATGTGATATATTGTCTTATTTAGTATTTGATGCCATACTAACAAAATAGGCTATCAACTTTTTTATAATTAATTTAAACAGTCAAATTTAATTAACCTTCATCTATTACTAAGATGAAATTTAACAGAAAACGATTGAAAGGTGAAAAAGGTGAAAAAGTTATCTGACAAATTATTATTTCTCATTTTAGATATCATATTTTTTATTTTATTACTGATTTTCTTAACGTTAGTATTCTTGTCTATTATTCATATGTATCATTTCCACATCCTCTAATATAAATTAGAACTATATTTTCTTATTTCAAAGCTTTAGCTTTACATAATTTGAGACCTCAGCTTCAAAATATAATAAATTCACTTCAAGTTTCTTTTTAGTTCAAATTAAAAATAAGGAGCCAAATAAAAACAATATCTAACTTACACAAAAAAATAATGCTTTGCATTATCTTTTTTATCTTATTGAATAAAAGCTACGACTATGCTACTAACTCCTACAATTTAAAATATTACTCAACCAATTCTTGTAGATTAAATATAAAGTGAGGATGGTTCTGTTGAAGCACTAGATTTCCATGCTTCAGTTATTTATCAAAACCAATTGAGCTTGATTGTCATAAGAAATAATAACCCCATTACATATCTTTACCACTTCTCACTATCATGAAATTTCAGATTATTTTCTCTAATAAAAGTAACGAGCACCTATTAAAATAAGGTTTTGTGTTACTAACAAAAATAAGACTAAGCTTGATTTTCCATTACTTAAATCAATCACTGTCTAAATAAATAAAACAATTATCGTGTAAATATAAGCCACTATCAAATCCTTATTAGTCATCAGTTTCTTTTGCTTATCCATCTTGTTTATTAAAATTTCCCCTTTAATAAATCATCCTATATATAGTTTCACATTCTCATGAATATAAAATCCAGTTTTTCCCCTATCAAAATAACAGAAAAGGCAGCTCTCGATAGAGTTGCCTTTTCTGTTATTATTTAAAATGCTAATCTAACCTTTGTAATAAGAGATGACTTCTAATATCGCTTCAACTAACCTTTACCTACTAGTTGAGAATACTGTAAATACCTATAGTTCTATAATAAAGTGGCACTCATCAATGCAACTTCATGTGACAGAATTCTAACCGTCACACTCCACCTTTCTTTTACCCTACTAGTAGAGAAGATAGCTAAGAGCTTCGCTTCTTAACGTAGGGAAGCTTACTCAAATCGCATCTTCTTCACGGCGATTATTTTTCCACCTTGTTTATAGACGCGTGGAACACGGTCACTGATTAAGCATAAAATTTCATAGCTAATCGTTCCTACTTCTTTAGCAACGCGTTCAACTGGCATACCATCTCCAATTAATGTAACCTCTGTTCCCATCGGAAATTGTTTTGGCAAACGAATCATCATCTGATCCATGCACACACGTCCAATGATTTCACATTCATAACCATTAACGATGACATGTCGTCCTTGATGCGAACGTGTCCAACCATCAGCATAACCAATTGGAACAACGCCAATCCACTCATCTTCTTGCGCTTCATAAGTGGCCCCGTATCCAACTTTATCACCTTTTTTAATTTTTTTTACTTGAACTAAATTTGATAACAACTTAAGCGCTGGCTTTAATTCAAACTCAATGGGGATAAACTCTTTATCTGGATTAATTCCATAAAGACCAAGTCCTAAACGAATCCCATGATCAAAATCGAACTCTTTTTGAAGTAATGTAGCTGTATTTTCTAAATGAACATACTTCACATCACTTAAATCTAAATTGGCAATCAAACGCTTAAACGTCTCAATCTGATGCCCTAAATACTCTTTATCACTATCCGCTGTCGCCATATGAGTGAAGACACCTTCAACCTCAACCATCAGTGCCGTCTTCAGCCTATTAAAATTCTTTTGAACCTGCTCCTCCGTCATCAACCCTAAACGGTGCATCCCACTATCAATTTTCAAATGTACTTTAACAGGCGTTGTTAGAGGCAATGAAACAAGATGTTCAATCCACATTTCATCGTGAGCTGTTAATGAAATATTATTTTCTGCAGCCAGTGGTACATCTTTTAGACGGGTCATTCCAAGTACTAAAATTGGCACCTCAATCCCAGAATTACGAAGACGTAATGCCTCATCAAGACCACTCACTGCTAAACAACTCACACCCGCTTCAATCGCAACTTTTGAAACTTCGGCATCCCCATGCCCATATCCATTGGCTTTCACAACAGCGAAGATTTCCTTCGTTGGGTGTAAGTCTTTAATTTGCTTTACATTATGAGTAATCGCATCTAAGTCAATCTCTGCCCATGTATCACGATAATACTCTTGCATACTCTTCACCTCTACCCGTTTGTTAATTTATATGATATGCACGATAAACTTCGTTTTTCGCCATCTTACGTTCTTTAGCAACACGTTTAATACTTTCATTCGTGCTATATCCTTCCCCGACATAATGCTCAACATGATCCACTACATCAAGCTCTTGCCACCAAAGAGTCTCCTCCTTTTTCTCAGTTGAGCCTTCAACAATGACAACCATCTCACCGCGTAACTCATCTACGATCTCTAACACTTCTTCAATACTTCCACGCACAAACTCTTCATACTGCTTTGTTAACTCACGCGCAATGACAATACGACGATTTCCTAACACCTCAAGCATGGCTTGTAACGTCTCTTTAATACGGTGTGGAGACTCATAATAAATCGTTGTGAACGGTTGATATTTTAAATCTTCCAACTCTTTTTTCTTCTTGGATTTCACACGGTTTAAGAATCCGTAGAATAAAAATGGTTGTGGCACTAAACCTGAAGCAATTAATGCAGATAGCGCTGCATTCGCACCTGGTACTGGAATCACAGCATATCCGGCTTCAATCGCCGCAGCGACCACTTCATAACCTGGATCAGAAATACAAGGTAATCCCGCATCACTTACTAATGCGATATTTTTCCCTTCGCTTAATAACTCGATAATATAATCACCTTTTGAATCCTTGTTATGCTCATGATAACTCGTTAACGGTGTCTCGATTTCAAACACGTGACATAACTTTTTCGTATGTCGTGTATCCTCTGCCGCAATTAAATCCACTGACTTTAAAACTTCTATACAACGTGGCGTCATATCACCTAAATTTCCAATCGGCGTTGCCACTAAATATAAACACGCTAATTCTTGCTTAAAACTTTTTTGAATCTGCATTTTGGTCACTCCATCTATCAATGATACCCTCTATTATAACAGATTTTAGGCTTCTTTTTTGTTATGACTTATCAGTAATTTATGAAATTCATACCGATTGATGACATATTGCATCACTGATACCGAAAGCACCACCATGTCCTCAAAATCCTGTGCTACACTTCTAGTTATAGGTACCTGATTAAGACGATGCGTTAACTTATAGACATACTCTCGAATTTCATTCACACTTCGAAACGGAATAATTTTCACCGTATCAAGTGTCGCAAATTTCTTCGCAGCATAACGATGTAACATCACTTCGTACTTCAAATGCTTGGCAATCGAATGATTGTCATATAAATAATCATTCGCATGATAAATACACGCATAATCACAGAAAAAGTGAATTAAAATCCCTAAGTTTTCAGAAAACTCTGGAATACTCGCTTTACTATTTAACAAACGATGAAGCATATCAAAAATGATTTCTTCATTATCTCGATGATAATGGCTCATCCGTAAATACTTCTGATGAATATCCGGCTTGATATTTCCATACACAAAACGTCGTTTGTGGATAAAGGCTTGATTTGATGGTGATAACTGTTGATATAAAAACTCACCTACCATCCGATGCGTATTTGCAATCATTATCTCACCATCCTTTCTACATGACTGCTGAAAATAATTGAGCCAGTGACTGTGCTGTTCTCGCCATAATTGAACGTTTTTGCCACTCAGTATAAATAATCTCAGTCGAACGTGAAAAATCAATATTAAAATCATTTAGTAAAGCTTCAATCGATTTGGTTTGATACAGCATGACATTTACTTCAAAATTTAAATAAAAACTTCGAATATCCATATTCGTCGTTCCTACCGTCGCAATCTTCTCGTCCACAACAATCACCTTCGCATGACAGAACACCCCATCATACGTAAAAATACGAACTCCAACGGCCAATAGTTGTTCAAAATAAGATTGAGTTGCATAATAAACAAACTTCTTATCTGGTCGACCTGGAACAATGATTCGAACATCAATTCCAGATAACGCCGCATTTTTTAAAGCCATTATAACATCAAAATCAGGGATTAAATATGGGGTTATAATGTAAATACTATGATTCGCATCCATAATCATTCGAAAAATCGATTGCTTAATCGGAGCAATACTTGATTGTGGTCCAGCATCAACGACTTGCACCCCACCATCTTCTTCACTCGGATAAGACGCATAGTAACGATCATCCTCCAGTCTCTCTCCCGTTGCAAAAAACCAGTCGCCTGAGAAAATCACGGCTAAATCATGTACGGCCTCGCCCTCAATGAGAATAGATGTATCTCGCCAAAAGCCAAATTTTACGGAACGATGAATATATTCATCCCCAATATTAATACCACCTGTTATCGCCAACTTTCCATCCACCACTAAAATTTTACGATGATTTCGATGATTCATTTTATTCGATAAAAATGGAATCCATACCTTATCAAATTCCGCAAACATAATTCCAGCACTCTTCATCATCTGAATCGCATCCTTTGACATTCGTTTTGAAGATCCCATCGAATCAATTAAGACACGAATCTCAACGCCTGCCTTCGCACGCTCAATGAGTGCCTCAATGACACGCATCCCCATCTCATCACTGTGGAAAATATAATATTCTAAAAAAATAAACTCTTTTGCATTTTTAATCGCCTCTAATAAAACCGGAAACTTTTGCTCACCATTGGTTAAAATACGCGTCTGTGTCTTAAAGGTGACATCATTTTGACTCGTCATTTTATTTAGTTTCACTAATCTTAACTCCTCGTAGCTCAATTCCGTTTCAACATCCGAATGATCATGATGTCTCGCCGGTACCACATAGTCTGATCCAAGCTGTTTCATTCGGCGACGATAACGGAACGTTTCTCGGAATCCATTTCCAAGCATAATATACAAAATCAATCCAATCACCGGAAATAATGCAATGACAAATAACCACGGTAATTTATTCTTCGAATCCGAGTAAATAAAAATAAGGAGCCACACTAAAATGGATGCCACCGAAAGTCCAATATAAATTAAACTCCCTGTCGCAACTGCTACACTATCAATTACTGACGAATAATAAAAACTTGAAAAATAAACAATCACCGTCAAAATAGCCAGTACTATTAATACAATCGATCTTTTCATCTTATCACCTAAAACTATTCTATCCATGAAGCAAACTCTTTATAACAAGATTCATTTAATCGTAAAAAAAGTCGCCTCTAATCGAGACGACTATTCTTTCTTACCAAGCATGAATAAATCTAAAATTTCCTGACTATAATTTAAACTTTTTTCATTTTCATAAACAAATAGTGGATTTTCAATACGAAGGTTTCCTGGATTACCACCTTTAATTCCTTCAATTAAAAGCACATTGGCTTCACGATTAATACGCGGATAAACTAAACGCATACGCTTAGGTTCAATCTTATATTTTCTAAAGGTTTCAATAATATCAATTAAACGATCTGGACGGTGAACCATTGCAAAGCGTCCACCTTGCTTTAATAATAATGACGCTTCCTTCACGACATCATCAAGTGTTGCTAATACTTCATGACGTGCAATCGTTAAATAATCATTTTTATTTAAATTACTATCTGGATTCACTTTGAAATACGGCGGATTACATGTCACCACATCATGTGCATACTTTCCAAGCTTCTCATGAATCCCTTTTAAGTCACCCTGAACAATCTTAATACGATCTTCCAGACCATTGACTGCCACATTACGTGTTGCTAAATCATAAGACATCTCTTGAATTTCAACCCCTGTAATATGAGCATTTTTACTACGAAGTGATAAAAATAAAGGAACCGGTGCATTCCCTGTACATAAATCTACAATCGACTTCGCATTCTTATTTAATGTTGCATAATCACCAAGCAACGTCGAATCTAACGAGAAATTAAACATCTCAGGATTTTGAATAATCTTTAAACCATCATAACCTAATAAATCATTCAAAACCTCATTCTCTTTCAAAAACTTTTCCTTATCTAACACATCAAGCACCATCCAATGAAAAAATATAAACTACGGTAAAATTCTACTTCTAAGACAAAGTCCTTCATATAGGTGAAGGACTTTTAAATATTAAAAAACTTGAAACAATATCATTTAATAAACACTTTATCCACAATCTAAGTGACATCAGTCCTAATGAACCACAAATAACTAGTATTCACAATAATGAGCTGTCCCTGGCAAAACTCAAATGCTACAATAAAAAATCATTCCTTGCAAATATAGATTACAAAACAGATAGCACTACCTAATCCAGATTTGAGTCGCAGTCTCTCTATAAAGTCTTAAACTGCCTATCGACTCTTAAAGAGTCAATGTCAGTTTAGACGACTTTTACGAGCAGACTAAACACGACTCTCAACTTTTTAATCAATCAATTGTTTTAGTTCTGGGTCGATTTGGATTTCTTCTTTTTTGACTTTACGGTCTAAGATTTTAAGGATTTCTGAGGCGTCATGTTTACGGATTGTATCTTTGTACTCGACCATTAATGTTTCAGAAATCATATTAATTGAACGAACACGTCCTTCCCCTAACTCTGTTAACACGCGGTTTCCAACGTCAGGTAATCGTTTCATTAATTCCACATACGTCTCATTCTCGTATTTTAAACAACATAAAAGTTTTCCACAAATCCCCGAAATCTTTGATGGATTTAATGATAACTGTTGATTTTTCGCCATCTTAATCGTTACCGTTGCAAACTCGCCTAAAAACGATGTACAACATAACACACGTCCACATGGACCTAATCCACCAATCATTTTTGCTGCATCACGAACCCCAATTTGACGAAGTTCGATACGTAAACGGAACATATACGCTAAATCCTTAACTAACTGTCTAAAATCGACGCGACCTTCAGCCGTAAAATAGAAAATTAACTTCGTACGATCAAACGTATATTCACAACCTAAAAGCTGCATATCTAACTTATTTTTAACGATTAACTGCTCACAAGCCTCAATTGCATAAGCTTCATCCGCCTTATTTTGACGATGCTTCTCAATATCCTCTTCCGTCGCAATTCGCATCACAGGTTTTAGCGGTAAAAACACATCTTCCTCACCAACCAGCTTCGGAGCAATTACAACCGTACCAAACTCCATCCCGCGAACCGTTTCAACTAAAACATAATCGCCTTTTTTAAGCTCAAACCCATTTGGATCAAAGAAATACTTCTTCCCAACCTGCTTAAACTGAACCCCTACTACTTCATATTGCATGACTAAAATCCTCCTCTCATCTCTAAGAATAACTGATCAAAACAAAGCATCACATTCGCATTCGCCATCAAACGCTTCTCCGCCTCCAAAAGCGCACGCAACTTATTCAAACACGACGTCGTCGTATTTGCTTGCTCACTTGTGGAAAGTGAAGAAGGATACAACCTAAAAGCAAGCTGCTCAGTCTTACCTAACTTCATCCTTAGTACATCCTCATAATAAATCATAAAAAGCTTTAAATATAATAACTGAGAATCCTTTTCCTTAAAAAGATCCTGATGTTGCATGAACAAAATAGACGGATCTAACTTCGTCTTTACAAAACAATCCTCAGTTTTCAAAACAAAATCAATTAACGATGCCAAACGGTCCGATTCCGCTAACTTAATCCCTTCATCTAAATTTTGCGTTAACGACGCCACAATCGCCGCATACTGATTCACTCCCGCTTCACAGTACTGCTTAATTAACTCCTCATGGGGTAACGATTTAAAAGAAAGGACAACCGCGCGTGAACGAATCGTCGGTAACAACATCTGTTTATTCTCCGTTAATAAAAGCGCATAGGTATTCTTCATTGGCTCCTCTAAAAACTTTAACAAACTATTCGCTGCACTCACCGACATCTTATCAGCATCTTCAATAATATAAACCTTCGCCGAATTCTCCGCCGCCATCTTTGAAAACTCCGATTGCAACGTCTGAATCTGCTCCTTTTTAATACTATTTCCTTCTGGGCGAATCACATAAACATTCACGTGTCCCTCATTCTCAATCATCTGACAACTTCGACACGTTCCACAAATCTTATCCTCTGATTCACACAATAACATTTTAGCAAAATTCTTCGCAACAAACAACTTTCCGACACCTTTAGCGCCCTCTAAAATATACGCATGAACTAAGCGATTCTTATGATAACTATTCACTAAAAATCGAACCACCTCAGACTGGCGATCTGAAACTTTTTCCCATCCGCGCACACGCGTCACCTCCTTTCAAATCCATCTTGCTTATTTATTCAACTTACTTAAAATTAATGCACAAACCTCATCTGTCAATGCCTCAACAGACTTTGTCGCATCCACAGAAACAATACGCTCTGGATTCATTTTTGCTTGCTTTTTATATCCTTCATAAACTAACTCATGGAAGGCTAATCCCTCTAAATCTAAACGATTTACCTCACGAGAATCATTCGCTGCAATACGAGCTAACCCAATTTCAGGCTTAATATCAAAAAAGATTGTTAAATCCGGCATAAACCCTTCAATCGCGAACTGATTAATCTCACGAACTTCATCCATCCCAATGCCACGAGCATAACCTTGATACACAATTGAACTATCCACAAAGCGATCGCATAACACAATACGACCTTCATCCATAGCCGGTTTCACCTTCTCAACTAAATGTTGACGACGGGCAGCAGCGTAAAGTAAAGCTTCCGTACGACAATCCATCTCCATATGATCACGATCTAAAATGACCTCACGAATTTTCTCAGCAATCTTAATCCCACCCGGTTCACGTGTATATAACGTTTCGATTCCAAGTGTTGATAACTTATCGATTACCGCATTCGCAATCGTCGTCTTTCCGGCACCTTCTCCGCCTTCTAGTGTAATAAATAATCCACTCATCGTCTAAACTCCTTTATCAAAAAATCAAATATCAAACAACATTATCTCACAAATACCCCCTATTTTAAAGAAATTTATCTCCACCTCATTATGGATTAAAAAGCATTGCATTGGAAAAAATATAACCATCCTACGATAAGGAGTTTTAACAACATGATGAAAAAATATCTTATTTTCCTACTTTGCATCATCACCTTAGGATGTACTCACACAACTAACGAAAACAAAACGACGTCTACCCTCAAAGTAGCCACAACCATTTACCCATTAACCTATTTTACCCAGCAAATTGGAGGTCAATACGTCAACACGACCCAACTAGTACAAGACGAAGCCGATATCCACAACTATAAACTCACGGTAAACGCCTTAAACACTGCTCAAAAATCAGACTTAGTCCTTTACATCGATCCAACCCTCGAACCTTATACCCTCGACCTTACCTCTATTATTGACGAGCAACATATTCCTTCAATTAATATGTTAGCCGAAGTAAAAAAACAAACAGCCCCCGAAATTGGACAAGGACAAACCCTCATTAGTGGAACACTCACTGTCGAAGAATCATCTGGACAATCCCCAACCTTCCCAAAACATAAAGATGGTCGCTCAGAACAAACCTTGTCTAAAGCATATAACCATCTCTGGTTACATCCATCGTATGCTATCATCATGTGTGAAGTCATCAAAAATGAACTCACCGCATTTCGACCAGAATACGAAGCCATCTTCCAAGCAAATTACAATCAATTAAAGGAAAAACTCCTCACACTCAATCAAGCCTTCGAAAGCTTAAGTGATGCTCCAAACAAATATTTCATCACGACACATGACGCGTTCTCCACATGGCAAAGTTATGGACTCATTCAAATCCCCATCCTAGACTATTATGAAAACGAACTTCCACAACAAGACCTTCAGCAGCTCATCAATACCTCGCTAACATTAAACCTATACTACCTTTTTCAAGCACCTAACATCGACTCAAGCATCATCGAACAAATCCAAAACAGTCTTAACCTAGAAAGCATCCCCCTCTATACCCTCGCCACCCTCACCGAAGAACAAATCCAAAACGGTGATGACTACTTTAGCATCATGTACGAAAACATCAATCATTTAAAACGTGAACTCTATTAAGAAAGATAAACCCTAAAAACTATATCATTACCCCATTCGTTCATCATACTCAAACTTTAAAATTCCCCTACCTATTAAAGAAACATTTATCTGCGTAGCGAGGGGGGGGCTATGTGTGGAGAAAAGCTACGATCTCAATCATAGATTGAGTCACGTAGCATAGGGAAGCTATGGGTAATAAAAAAAATAGGAGACAAATCATTAGAAAATTTATTTATGAGAGAAAGATCGGTTAGCCCTCTTTCTCTGTAATGCCCATTATAGAATTTTTTCAACGATGATGTCTCCTCCTAATTATTATCTGTACATAACAAAAAAAGAGCCATCAACCGATGACTCTTTTCTTTACTCTATAAAAACTATTCTTCTTCAATTTTAACGTCAACAATTTGACTAAAAACTACACGCTTTAATGTTGAATCTGTGATAACTAAAAGTTGTTCATAATGTTCGTCATAATGAGAAATTGTCCCTGAAACTACAAAAGACTCACCATTTTCATCAGCCACTGTCAGCTGAACTGGCAATTTATCATCAAACGCACGCTTTAATCCTTTATACCCTGAAGTTTCTTTGTTCGTAATCACTTGTGTATATTTCGAAAGATCCTCAAGATTTAAAGCGTCATTAGGTTGAATCATGCTTTGTGTCGGTTGATCTTGTCGACTGAATAATTTATTTATGAATTTTAGTGCCATATTTGCCTCCTGTATAATTCAACAAATAACTCGTTGCTCCCCTTATTTCACCCTATCTACTATAAATTATAACATAAACTCTTTGATAAACAAACAAAGACCTTATAATTATATTTTCATTTTTTACCTCTCCATCACCTTAAAAGACAACATCTGACAAATATCAATTTTACTCCTCGATATCCGTCAAAGGTTTCAATAATTCCTCTGGATAATCGACACGCTGTAAATAAAGCCCCTGTGGTTTAGCCGTATGTCCTGCTAAACGACGATCCTTCATTTCAAGGATTTTTTTAATATCTTCTGGTTGTTTACGCCCTTCACCGACCTGAATGAGCGTCCCAACCATAATACGAATCATATATCGTAAAAATCCATTTCCAACAAAAATAAATGTTAACTCACCCTCTTCATCAAGCAACTCCGCCCGATAAATCGTACGCTCTTTATTGATCTCATCTAAGTTCCCACAAAACGATGTAAAATCATGCGTTCCTAATAAATACGTCATCGCCTCACGCATCTTCGCCACATCCAATGGGCGACGATGATAATACACATAATGACGCTTCATCGGATTATACGTATTTAATGACAACTTATAGCGATACTCCTTAATCTTACCATGATAGCGCGAATGAAACTCAGGATGAACCTCATGGCTATCTAAAACATAAATATCCTCCGGTAACATCGAATTGAGCGCCCTAACATAACGCGTTCCATCCATATTAACCTCACTATCAAAATGAAACACCTGTCCATATGCATGAACACCTGTATCCGTACGTCCTGAACTATGAATCGTAATCGGTACCTTACAAATCTTCTCTAATGCTGCCTCAATCTCACCTTGAACCGTACGCTGTCCTGGCTGACGCTGATAACCATTAAATAACGTTCCATCATACGCCACCGTACACTTAATTCTTTTCATAATTCGCCACCTTAAAAAATAATTGCCCCAATAAATAGAGCCCCACAAACTAAAACAAGCACCGTATCTGATACTTTCCAACTTAAACGATTAATACTCGTTCTCAGACGCCCCGGTACATAGCCACGAACCTCCATCGCATTCGCCAACTCATCGGCACGTTTGAAGGATAAAATGAATAAAGGTACAAGCAGAGAAATCAGTTGCATCACCTTATCTTTAAATTTTCCTTCACTAATATCCACACCACGTGACGCCTGCGCCTTTAAAATCTTTTGAGTCTCCTCGAATAACGTTGGAATAAATCGCAGTGCAATTGAAATCATCAAGGCTAACTCAGAAACAGGGAATCCGACCTTTTTTAACGGCTTAAATAATGACTCTAGTGCTAACGTTAAATCAGACGGCTTCGTCGTCAACGTTAGAAGTGTTGAAATCAACACAACAATGATTAATCGAATACTCATAAAGAATCCTAAATTTAAGCCTTCATCATAAATCTCAATGGGTCCTAAACTAAAAATAACCTGGCCTTGCCTATTAAAAATTATTTGCAAAATAAACGTTAAAATTACAAAGAAAAACACAGGTTTTAAACTTCTCATAAAATAATTCAATGGAATTTTTGTTAACGTCATGGCGACTAACTCCGCCATAATTAACAACCCCATGAATAACCAACTATCAATCAAAAAGCTTGCCACCACGAATAATGACGTCGCCACAAGCTTAGCACGTGGATCTAGTCGATGCCAAAATGATTGACCTGGTAAGTATTGACCAATAACAATCCCATTCACCAACTATCACCTCCCTACTAAAGCTTCAATCTGACTAACAAACTCGTCTGTCGTTAACGGCAGTTTATCCACAGATAATCCGACTTTTTTCGCTAACTGATGATAATTTTGTGCGGCAATCGGCAACGTAATTCCACACTCTTTTAGCGCTTCAACTTCTTTGAACACTTGTTGTGGTGTTCCTTTTAACTTCATGACACCACGATGCATCACAATCATTTCCTCAGCATACTCTGCCACTAAATTCATATCGTGCGTCACTAACACAATCGTTTTTCCATACTGCTTATGTAATATATTGAACATTTCCATCATTTCATGTTGACCTTGAGGATCAAGACCTGCTGTTGGTTCATCTAACACTAACACATCTGGATTCATCGCTAAAATACCTGCAATTGCGACACGGCGCATCTGCCCACCACTTAAATTAAATGGTGAATGCTCTAAAATAGATTCATTTAATCCGACCATCTGAATGACATCACGTGCTCGCTGATGTGCCTCGTCTTCAGACACACCATAGTTCATCGGTCCAAACATAATATCCTTCTCAACCGTCTCTTCAAATAATTGATATTCCGGAAACTGAAAAACTAATCCAACATGCTGACGAACTTCTTTTAACCCTTTATTTTTCTCATCTGATTTAATGACTTTCTCACCAATCGTAATACTTCCGCTACTTGGCTTTAATAACCCATTCATATGCTGAATAAGCGTTGACTTTCCAGACCCCGTATGTCCAACAACCGACAAAAACTGTCCTTCTTTAATCTCAAAATTAATATCATAAAGTGCACGCTGTTCCATCGGAGTATTGGCATTATAAACATGATTTACTGATTCAAATTTAATTTGCATAACTCACCCATCAACTCCTCATCACTTGTACAAATCTCACTTAAAATCCCTTTTTGCTTTAAATCATACGACGCTTTTACCGCAAACGGAACATCTAGCTTCACTGATTCTAACAATTCCTTCTCTGCAAAGACCTCTTTCGGCGTTCCTTCTAAAATAATTTGACCGGCATTCATCACAACAATACGATCACTCTTCACTGCCTCATCTAAATGATGCGTAATCATAATAATCGTCTTATCCTCATCTTGCGCCAATTCATGAACAAGCTCCATCATATTTTCACGCCCTTGTGGATCTAACATGGCTGTCGCTTCATCTAAAATAATAATTTTAGCACCTAAAGCTAATACCCCAGCAATGGCCACGCGTTGCTTCTCACCACCACTTAAATGATGCGGCTCACGATCTAAAAACTGCTTCATCCCCACCTTCGTCGCATACTCCTCGACCAGGCGGTTCATTTCTTCATACGATACGCACTTATTTTCAAGACCAAATGCAATATCGTCGCGCACAGTACTTCCAACGAACTGATTATCAGGATTTTGAAAAACAATCCCAATTTTTTGTCTAATCTCAAACACTGTTTCTTCATTTAATGGCTGACCATCTACAACAATCTTCCCAGCCTGAGCTTCTATTAAACCAACTAATAACTTTGATAACGTCGACTTCCCAGAACCATTATGTCCTAAAATCGTGACAAATTCACCTTGATTAATCTTTAAACTATAATCTTTTAAAACCGTCTGACCTTCATCATAACCAAACGTCACATTTTCTAATCGAATCATCTCTGACACCGAGCTCCACCACCCTATATATTTTAATTCATAACGACTTAAATAGCCATTCCATCTAAATCAGCATCTGCACTTCCAACAATCTCAATCACTAAATAATGAGGCGCACAAATAATACTTTGTCCAACCTTACTAATTGTCCCTACTTCAACACAATCATGATCAGGACAATCAGCCTCTTCAATATGCACACCATCTTTATCCACAATAATCTTATTATAACCTAATTGCGTCTCAATTTCGAAGACATGCTCTTGACCATCCATGTCAATACGTGCATATTCTTCCCCTTTTAATGAGATAATAACTTCTTGATTATCATTTGGTTGCATCGCAAACATCGCAAGTAAAAACCCACTAATCGCAACGACAGCAATAATAATATATACATCAAAACGCTTCATCTACTACATCCTCCAAAACTAATCTAGGTGATTTTCATACATCTAACATTATAACAAGATTATTAATTAATTGTCATGAAAATCCGACGATAACCACACAAAAACATTGGAAAAATTTTGTATATTTGATAAACTGAATAAAATAAAGGAGTGAAAATTATGTTCAAAAAATTTATATCTTATTATCGAAACCACTTAGGACTATTTCTAATCGATATGGCTGCCGCACTCATCATGGCAGGAATTGATTTAATCTATCCATCATTCACAAGAACATTTATGAATGACTACATTCCCAACCGTAATGTGAGTGCCATGATCAACATCAGCCTCTTCTTACTAATTCTATTTATCATTCGATTGATTTGTTCACACATTGTCAACTACTGGGGGCACATCATGGGAGCTCGAATGGAATTTGACATGAGACAAGACCTCTTCAAAAAGTTCCAAACCTTAAACTTCAGCTACTATGACGAAAACAAAACCGGTGTCATCATGTCACGCCTTGTTGGCGATCTACGTGACATCACCGAGCTCGCCCATCACGGTCCAGAAGATATCTTCATCTCTGCTATCATGATCATCGGAAGCTTTATCATCCTATTTAACATCAATGCCCTCTTTACCCTCTTAATCTTTCCAATCATTCTCTTAATTATTATCTTCTCTCTCTGGAGACGCAATGCTATGATGATTGGATTCCGTCGAACAAGACAAACCCAGGGAGAAATCACCGCTCAAATCGAAAGTAGCATCGGCGGCATTCGTCTAACAAAATCATTCGCTAATGAAAAATACGAATATGAAAAATTCACCGAAAACAATGAACAATACGCTGACTCGTGGAAAAATGCTCTTTTCCAAATGTCAGTCTTTCAAAGTGGAAACAACTTTTTAATTGATATCCTAAACTTGGCTCTTCTGATTATCGGTGGTCTCCTCGTAGCTAAAGGCACTATTACACTAGGAGACTTCACAGCATTCCTACTATACGTTAACTTCTTGATTAAACCAATCCAACGCCTCATCAACTTCATGCAACAATTCCAAACTGGATGGGCAGGCTTTGAACGTTTCTATGAAATTATGCTTCTAGAACCAAAAATTAAAACAGAGCCGCAAGCTATTACATTAGAAAATCCAAAAGGAAAAATCACCTTCAATCACGTCAACTTCAAATACGATGCCAACGATGAACACGTCCTTACCGACTTCAACATCACCATCGAACCAGGCAAAAAAATCGCCCTCGTAGGAGAATCCGGTGTTGGAAAATCTACCATCTCTTTACTAATCCCAAGATTCTACGACGTCACATCAGGTGAAATACTCATCGATGATACCAATATCAAAAACTATGACTTACACACATTACGCAAAAACATCGGACACGTGCAACAAGACGTCTATATCTTCTACGGAAACATCCGCGACAACATCCTCTATGGAAACCCAGATGCGACCGAAGAACAAATGATCGCCGCCGCTAAAAAAGCACGCATCCATGATTTCATCATGTCCCTCGAAAACGGATACGACACTACAGTAGGTGAACGCGGCGTTAAACTATCCGGAGGTCAAAAACAACGTATTGCCATTGCACGCGTCTTCTTAAAAAATCCAGCTATCTTAATCTTAGATGAAGCCACATCAGCGCTAGATAACATCACTGAAATGCTAATTCAAGAAGCACTAGATGAATTGACAGTCGGTCGAACAACCATTATTATTGCACATCGCCTAAGCACAGTTAAAAAAGCAGATGAAATTTTAGTCTTAACACGACAAGGAATCTCTGAACGTGGATCTCACAAAGAATTAATCGAAGCCAATGGATACTACGCTGAACTATACGAATCACAATTTAAAAACCTATAATAAAAAGAGAGGAAAATCCTCTCTTTTTATTTATAAATTATATCTTATAATTTCCCTACTAAGTCTAAGCTTGGTGTTAAAGTTTCAGCACCTGGTTGCCATTTAGCTGGACAAACTTGATCTCCATGCTCAGCAACAAATTGTGCAGCTTGAACTTTACGTAATAATTCTTCAGCATTACGTCCGATTCCATTATCATGGATTTCATATGCTTTAATAACACCTTCTGGATTTACAACAAAACTTCCACGTAATGCTAAACCTTCTTCTTCGATCATAACTTCGAAGTTACGAGTTAAAGTACCAGTTGGGTCAGCTAACATTGGGTATTTGATTTTCCCGATTGTTTCAGAAGCATCAGCCCATGCTTTGTGTACGAAGTGAGTATCTGTAGATACTGAGTATACTTCACATCCCATTTCTTGGAATTTAGCATAGTTATCTGCTAAGTCACCTAATTCAGTTGGGCAAACAAATGTGAAATCTGCTGGATAGAAGAAAAATACAGACCATTTTCCTTTGATTGATTCAGAAGTAACTTCTTTGAATTCTCCATTGTGGTACGCTTGTACAGCGAATTCTTTAACTTGAGTGTTAATTAAAGACATTATTATTTCCTCCTTTAGATTATAATAATCATTACTGATATTGTTATTATATATTTATTTCTTGATAAAGTCAACAGAAATAACTCAAAAAAATTCTCTTTTTTAAAATATAAATAATCAATACAATTGTATGAAATACTTCAAATGAAATTTTCCTCCCAACACATTTATGTGACCATATACTATTTATTCTCTTATTTGTGCCGATCCTATTTCTTTAAAAAAGTACAGCATTATCATTTCCATTACACTTCTTTATTAATCTTTAAATCCCCCTATATATAATTAATTTGATTTATTAATCGCTCACTTCCCCTCTCTACTCTATCCATACCTTAAAGCCATTACATCTCAATTTCATTCCCTAGTAGTAGAAAACCTTTACTTCGCAAGCTAAATGATTCATATTAATACTTATAATCCAAAGTCAGAAATTAAATTACCAGATAAAATCATTCTATCATATAATTTACAAAAAATGGTTTTATCTATATCTTTCATTCAAAACTTTCATAACATTTTTCATATAAACAATTTAGATTACTTAAATTAGCACCCCACATTTTTAACAATAAAAAATTAAATTCTAAGTTTAAACTAACTCTTCTAAACCAATAAAAAAGAGGATTTAATCGAATAGCAAGGGTCGATTAAATCCTCAATAAAGGATAGACTAAAATCAAGAAGATGATTAATAAAAGAGAGTCTTATTTTTTAAAAATCATACAATAGAATCTCTTATATTTAGAATAAAGACCTTCTACATAAGACTTGTCTAAACTAAAACTATATCATTATTATTTATAATGGTTCTATAATATTTGGTGTGGGTGATTCCCACACTTCTTTTATTTGGAATAAAAAATAAGTATAAAAAAAGAGACATCACGTCCCAAATTCTATACCATGTAATTGACCAAAAAAAACACGAAAGGATTGGGTTTATGTCTCACAATAATTGTATCTTAACTTTACTCGATTTAAAAGATAAAAATATTACTTTTTCAGAAAATTGGATGAAAGATGTTCAGATTAACGGGATCCGCTCTAAGGTGATTTCTGGTATCCTCTCTTTTCAACCGACCCATTGTTACAACTGTGGTCATCTCTTTGACTCACAAATCATTAAACACGGCTTCAAAACCTCTCGTATTAAGATGATGAAACTCTCTGGCTTTGATACCTATCTCGATTTAAAAAAGCAACGCTATAAATGCCGTCATTGTGATCGTACCTTTACGCTTAAAACCTCTCTTGTGGAATCTAATTGTTACCTTTCTAATCCCCTTAAACAAGCCATTTTCCTAGAGGCTAGCCATAAAAAATCCGAGTCAGATATTGCCCGTGAACTCAACGTATCCCATTCAACGGTCAATCGGATCATTCATACATCGTACGAGGAACAATCCCTTCATTTTAACTCTCTTCCAAAGGTGCTTTGTTTTGATGAGTTTAAGTCGGTCAAATCAGCGGAAGGGGCTATGTCATTCATTTTTTGTGATGCTTCTAATGGGAAGTTAATTGATATCGTTGAAGACCGTCGTCTAAGCACTTTAAAACCTTATTTCATGCGATTTTCTAAGGAGGCCCGTGAAGGTGTAACTCACGTTGTTATTGATATGTATGCTCCGTATATGACACTCATTAAAGAGGTGTTTCCCAACGCTAAAATTGTTTTAGATAAGTTCCACGTCGTTCAACTTTTATCTCGTGCCCTCAATAAAACTCGTATTCGCTTCATGAACCAAAACAAAGAATTCTACAATAAATTCAAACATTATTGGCGCCTTTTATTAAAAGCCCAAGAGGATATCCATTCTACCCACTACTTCTATTCTAACTGTTTCAAAAAGCAGATTTCTCAACAAGAAATCATCGACTTTTTACTCGCTTTAGATCCGGAATTAAAAGCCACTTATGACTTCTATCAAACCATCAAACAGGCCATCAAACTTCGCAACTTTGATGCTTTTCATCATGCCATTCAAAACCCCTCTGACTTACTTTCACCTGAAATGAAAACAGCTTTAAAAACATTAACTAACTACCAAGATTATATCAAAAATACGATTGAAACATCTTATACCAATGGAGTGCTTGAAGGGATTAATAACAAGATTAAAGTGATTAAACGCATGGCCTTTGGATACCGTAGTTTCTATCATTTCAAAGCTAGAATTTTGATTATCCATAAGTACACCTTTGAACAAAAAAATAAAAGGAATCAAACTGCTCAATGAGCAGCTTAATCCCTCACGATTACAGGTATAATATTTCTTCACCCACACCAGTTGACAAAGAGCCTTTATAATTTGATTAGCAACATTCTGTGAAAATATCCATTAAAAAAACCAGTTATTAAATAACTGGTTTTTTTAATATGCAATGGTATTTTTTCTCTAAAAATAAAAAAAGATAAAACTTTTAAAAATCTTACCTAAGTTTATTAAAGTAAATGGTGCGGGTGACAGGAGTTGAACCTGCACACCAAAGGTACTAGAGCCTAAATCTAGCGCGTCTGCCAATTCCGCCACACCCGCATTTAAAATGGTGTCCTGCAGAGGACTCGAACCTCTGACCCTCTGATTAAAAGTCAGATGCTCTACCAACTGAGCTAGCAGGACTTTTTTTGGTGGAGGATGACGGGCTCGAACCGCCGACCCTCTGCTTGTAAGGCAGATGCTCTCCCAGCTGAGCTAATCCTCCACTTAATGGTGGCTTGGGACGGAATCGAACCGCCGACACAAGGATTTTCAGTCCTTTGCTCTACCGACTGAGCTACCAAGCCTTTTTTAAAATGGCGGTCCAGACGGGAATCGAACCCGCGATCTCCTGCGTGACAGGCAGGCATGTTAACCGCTACACCACTGGACCTTTTGGTTGCGGGGACAGGACTTGAACCTGCGACCTTCGGGTTATGAGCCCGACGAGCTACCAACTGCTCCACCCCGCGATGTTATATTTAAATTTAATATGGCGGAGGAAGAGGGATTCGAACCCCCGCGACGCTTTCACGCCCTGTCGGTTTTCAAGACCGATCCCTTCAGCCGGACTTGGGTATTCCTCCGTATCATGATGCAAACTAACTGGTGGACCCTGTAGGACTCGAACCTACGACCGATCGGTTATGAGCCGATAGCTCTAACCAACTGAGCTAAGGGTCCGGGTCTTTCATGGTAGCGGAGGAGGGACTCGAACCCCCAACCTCACGGGTATGAACCGTACGCTCTAGCCAGTTGAGCTACTCCGCCATTTATTGTTATTTGCTAATATTTAATTGGTGGAGACTAGGGGGATCGAACCCCTGACCTCCTGCGTGCAAGGCAGGCGCTCTCCCAGCTGAGCTAAGTCCCCATGGGTATTCATTTAATGGTCGGGAAGACAGGATTCGAACCTGCGACCCCCTGGTCCCAAACCAGGTGCTCTACCAAGCTGAGCCACTTCCCGAATTTTTATGGCGCGCCCAAGAGGAGTCGAACCCCTAACCTTTTGATCCGTAGTCAAACGCTCTATCCAATTGAGCTATGGGCGCTATTTAGTTGGTGCCTAGGGCCGGAATCGAACCGGCACGGGTGTCACCACCCGCAGGATTTTAAGTCCTGTGCGTCTACCAGTTCCGCCACCCAGGCATTTCGTTTATTTCAAGGCACGCGCCTTTTTTTTGAAAATGGTGTCCTGCAGAGGACTCGAACCTCTGACCCTCTGATTAAAAGTCAGATGCTCTACCAACTGAGCTAGCAGGACATCATTGGCTGGGCTAGCTGGATTCGAACCAGCGCATGACGGAGTCAAAGTCCGTTGCCTTACCGCTTGGCTATAGCCCATGATTAAAGTGGTGGTGGGGGACGGATTCGAACCGCCGAACTCGGAGAGAGCGGATTTACAGTCCGCCGCGTTTAGCCACTTCGCTACCCCACCAGCTGGTGCCGGAAGCAGGACTTGAACCCGCAACCTACTGATTACAAGTCAGTTGCTCTACCAATTGAGCTATTCCGGCATTTATTTAATTATGGTGGAGGATGACGGGCTCGAACCGCCGACCCTCTGCTTGTAAGGCAGATGCTCTCCCAGCTGAGCTAATCCTCCACTTAATGGTGACCCGTACGGGATTCGAACCCGTGTATGCATGCGTGAAAGGCATGTGTGTTAAACCGCTTCACCAACGGGCCATTAAGTAATTAATGGCGCCCCAACTAGGACTCGAACCTAGGACCCCTTGATTAACAGTCAAGTGCTCTAACCAACTGAGCTATTGAGGCAGTTTTATTTTGGCCCAGCGACGTCCTACTCTCGCACTTGCATACTACCCTCGGCGCTAAGGAGCTTAACTTCTGTGTTCGGTATGGGAACAGGTGTGCCCTCCTTGCCATCATCACTAGACCATTGAAAGATGTTGTTAATCTTCCAAAACTAGATATCTTCTTCAGTTTCTTTGGTTAAGTCCTCGATCGATTAGTATCAGTCCGCTCCATGTGTCACCACACTTCCACTCCTGACCTATCAACCTCGTCGTCTTCAAGGGATCTTACTTCTTTCGAATGGGAAATCTCATCTTGAGGGGGGCTTCACGCTTAGATGCTTTCAGCGTTTATCCCGTCCACACGTAGCTACCCAGCTATGCTCCTGGCAGAACAACTGGTACACCAGCGGTGTGTCCATCCCGGTCCTCTCGTACTAAGGACAGCTCCTCTCAAATTTCCTACGCCCACGACGGATAGGGACCGAACTGTCTCACGACGTTCTGAACCCAGCTCGCGTACCGCTTTAATGGGCGAACAGCCCAACCCTTGGGACCGACTACAGCCCCAGGATGCGATGAGCCGACATCGAGGTGCCAAACCTCCCCGTCGATGTGAACTCTTGGGGGAGATCAGCCTGTTATCCCCGGGGTAGCTTTTATCCGTTGAGCGACGGCCCTTCCATTCGGTACCGCCGGATCACTAAGCCCGACTTTCGTCCCTGCTCGACTTGTAGGTCTCGCAGTCAAGCTCCCTTCTGCCTTTACACTCTTCGAATGATTTCCAACCATTCTGAGGGAACCTTTGGGCGCCTCCGTTACTCTTTGGGAGGCGACCGCCCCAGTCAAACTGCCCACCTGACACTGTTCCCTGACCCGATAAGGGCCACGGGTTAGAACCCCAGTGACACAAGGGTAGTATCCCAACAGCGACTCCACCAAGACTGGCGTCCTGGTTTCTTCGTCTCCTACCTATCCTGTACATGTGCCACCAGTGCTCAATATCAAGCTACAGTAAAGCTCCACGGGGTCTTTCCGTCCTGTCGCGGGTAACCTGCATCTTCACAGGTACTATGATTTCACCGAGTCTCTTGTTGAGACAGCGCCCAGATCGTTACGCCTTTCGTGCGGGTCGGAACTTACCCGACAAGGAATTTCGCTACCTTAGGACCGTTATAGTTACGGCCGCCGTTTACTGGGGCTTCAATTCAAAGCTTCGCTTGCGCTAACCTCTCCTCTTAACCTTCCAGCACCGGGCAGGCGTCAGCCCCTATACATCACCTTGCGGTTTAGCAGAGACCTGTGTTTTTGATAAACAGTCGCCTGGGCCTATTCACTGCGGCTTGCTTTCACAAGCACCCCTTCTCCCGAAGTTACGGGGTCATTTTGCCGAGTTCCTTAACAAGAGTTCTCTCGCTCATCTTAGGATTCTCTCCTCGCCTACCTGTGTCGGTTATCGGTACGGGCACTTATTAAATTAACCCTAGAAGCTTTTCTTGGAAGCGTGACGTCAGTTGACTTCGCCATTCGGCTTCGGCATCACAGCTCAATGTTATGCCATGCGGATTTGCCTACATGACCACCTCACTGCT
>NZ_CP013476.1:960000-1125000 GCF_001543345.1 Turicibacter sp. H121
GTCAACACCTGCATACAGAAGATTGGTGATGTAGGTATGCCGCAGCAGGTGCGGTGTCACATCGAAGTCCAGGCTATACACAATGTTGGGATTGTTTTTCTGATGTCCTCCCAGACTCGGCTGAACAGTGTACTTGATGCTCTGTCCGTTCACATACTTATAATAGGTACGCTCCTTGGTAGACCGAACAACGATGTACTGCCAGACACGTTTGAACTGCGAATATGACAAGGGCTGTCCCTCACTATCGGCAATCACATATTCCGATTTGGAGGCAGCCTTGGCTTCCCGCAGACAATTCACAAGGCATTTGGGAATGGGAATATCCCTTCTTGCTGCTTTCGTCTTAAGCGTTGTAGAGATAACCGGTCTGTTATGCTCTGATCGCCATGCGCGCCGCACAGAGATATATGGAGTGGGTGCATCGAGGAACACACAATCCCATTGCAAGGCGAGAGCTTCTTCTCGGCGCAGACCGGCATATAAGCCGATCATGGTAAACAGATACGGCGGAAGTCCTTTGACGGTTTCCAGCAGCACTTCCACCTGCTGGTCTGTCAGCGAATCTTTCTTTTGGGTCGGTTTCCCTCCTTTTGCCGAAATCCCCTCACACGGATTGTATTCCAGCAACTGGCTCCGCTCTGCCGAGTAAAAAATGCACTTGAGGAGCATATTCACCGTATTGTGCAGGCTCTCGGACTTATTGGACAATGGGATCAGCGCCAGACGAATATCATCCGCTGTTACTTCCTCCATATACATATCTCCCAAAGGCTTGATAATGTAGTTCTTCATATTGGAGGCGTAGCCCTTCAGTGTAGCCGGCGACACTTTTGCGGATTGCATCAACAGCCACTTCTCACAATACTCGGCCACAGTAGGATGCTCCCGGTGGAAGATGATCTCCGCTACCTGGCGTCTCGCCTCCTGCTCTTTATCGTACAGTTCCTCGCAGGTAGTCCCATACAAGCTCACCTGCTTGCCGTCTGCGTCCAGAATCCGGGTTCTGTAATACAGGACACCCTTTCGTGTGACGGTTCCATATTGAGGTATGTTTTTTTTCTTCTTTGCCATAATTAATTTCCTTTCTCGCGTGGTGATGTATCTACACCTCCTTTTTATCAGAGATTTCAAATTGAATCAAAGATACGGCCAAGGAAAAACTAAGAGCGAGACATCCTTGTCTCGCTCTTACTTCATTTTCTGAATTGTTCGGAACTTACACAGCGTCCCATAAGTCAAAGGCACAGCCCATTGCTTTGACAAGATCATCCGGCCTGTTGTATTTGACCTTTGCGTAAATGTCCATCGTGATTTTGCTGCTTTCATGGCCCGCCAAATATTGTACCGTTTTGGGGTCCACCGAAGAATGAATCAGATTGGTGATGTAGGTGTGCCGCAGCTGATGCGGTGTCACTTCAAAATCCAGGCTATATACCACATGGCCGTTATTCCTGGCTTTTTCTCCAAGTTTCGGGTAAAGCATATATTTTACATACTTTCCGTCCACAAGTTTTCTGGCCATTCTCGGCTTTGCAGTCCGCGTCACAATATACTGCCACAGCCGCTTAAACTGTGTATAGGATAGCGGATCACCGTCCCGATTGGCAATCACATAATCCGAAGTGGATTTTTTCTTTGCATCTTTCAGACATTCAACCAGACAGACCGGGAGAGGAATGTTTCTTTGTGCCGCTTTGGTCTTTAGCTCGGTAAGAATGACCGGCCTGTTATGTTCTGTGTGCCATGCCCGCCGTACCGTTAAGTACGGAGCCTCTGCATCCAGATACACAGAATCCCATTGCAGCGCCAGGATTTCTTCCCGGCGCAGACCGGCATATAAACCGATCATCACAAATACATAGGGCGGCAAATCCCGGATCGTGTCCAAAAGCCGCTCAACCTGTTCATCCGTCAATGCCTGTCTTTCTTCCTGGGGAACTCCTCCCTTTGCATCCAGGTATATGGTCGGGTCCTCGTCAATCACATGGCTCTCCTTGGCCGCCCGGAAAATGGACTTGCAGAGAATCACCACAGACTTATAAACCGAAGCCGACTTCTTGGAAACAGGTACGAGGGCAAGTTGGATGTCATCCAGGGATACATCAGCCATTCTCTTGTCTCCCAGCCCTCCAATAATGTGCCGCCGCACCTTAGAGGTATAATCTGTCAAGGTGGTGGCCCGAACATGGACGGACTGCATCAGTAGCCACTTCTCACAGTACTCAGCAACCGTAGGCGATCTTCGACGAAACGTAGTACTGTCAATCTGCTCTAACGCCTCCAGTTCCTTGTCATAAAGCTTTTCGGGCGTCTTTGCATAAAGCGCCACTCTGTTTCCATCCGAATCTTCGACTCTGGTTCTATAATATTCAATGCCGTTAAGCACGACCGTACCATATTGAGGAATTGCCCTTTTTCTTTTTGCCAATTCCGTCACCTCCTAAGAATAATGTCCAGCGCTGTACCTTTGTTTTATCAGACATATTAGGTTCCAGCAAGGATACGGAACAGCTCAAGCTCGGACACTTCGCAGCTTGCGGTATGTAGCGCTTTTTTCCACTGGCTTTGCACGATGGGTGCATTTTGCGATATACTCCTGAAGGCCAGCATCTGTAAAGTACACGCAACCATTTTGCACATACTGAACATAGGAAATTAGCCCACTGTTTCGAGCTGCATCCAAAGTGGCAATGCTAATCCCCAGTAATTTGGCAGCCTCTTTCCGCGAAATCAATTTTTCCATAGGTGGTCCCCCTTTCTGTCAAAGATGTGGTTGTTGCTTTCAAAATCACATGAATGCGCTGGCAACCGAAGCTGTCAGCGCATGGTATCTGACTTTGAAAAATTTACTCGCCACATTTGCCACGCACCCCTGGCGATGGGGACATTCCGGTCTCCGCTGGCGCGGCTGTCATAACTCCACAGCGTCGTTTTACTCGTGCGCCGCAGAGTTCCCCCCAAGTCTTTAGGAGGCCGTGAGGAAGTATCTTTAACCCCTATGCAGTCATCGCGCCCTGAAATGCCACTTTCGGGTATCAGGCTGACGTGGATCGCTCGGAACAGTCCTATTCATCACCTCCTGGGGCTGTCCATCTTCGCGGCGTGCCTGATTCGCTCGTACATAGGTTATGTACCGGAAATGCCGTCTATGAAATTGTCAAGCTCCACATTGGGAGAATGTTCTTCCCTCAATGGGTAGGCACTGATACGCTTCATTTGTTAAGTGTTATTCAAAAATTTTTTTATTTTTTTAAATCTTTGTGCAACAGCACTTCTGGAACAATGCCAAAGACGTGCTACATCAATTTGACGATAACCATCCACAAAAAGTAATGTCAATAGCTCCAAACCTTTCTTCGACAGCTTCTTCAATCTCAACAGTAGTTGTTCGTTTTCCACCGAAGCCAACCATCCATATCGCGTTTGATCAATCTTATCAACATCCCATTGATAAGATAACGATGCAAACTTTCGGAACAGCTGTGATTGACCACATACTTCATCATATTGTTCACAAGGTATTGGTTGCGTATGGTTTTGAAAAACCCTTTGACTGCAAAACCATGCCCAGTCATATTCTTTCATGGCAGCAATCTGTTCTTCGCTCATCCCTGCATCACAATACTCAACTTCTAAACGCTTCCATCTACTATCAAACTTCTTTTTCTCATATCCATAATTAAATCCCATTATTAACCTCCTGTAGATTCAATTTGCAAAATTCACCATGCAAACTAAAATCAGGAGGAGATCGACAACGAGAATCTCTGGGTTGTTTTCCATCCCCAGAAACAAAAATGCCAGCTGATCTTAAGGACCAGCTGGCATTTTTATTCGCGCACAAAGAAAACGCATTATTAAGATTTTATAAGTACAACAAGTATACCAAGCACAATTCGATACCAACCAAACACCTTAAAATCATGTTTTTTGATAAAGTTCATTAGGAATTTAATTACTAAGACAGATACCGCAAATGCCACAGCCATACCGAGAACAAGAGCGAGCAGTTCTGCACTTGTAAATTCAAACCCGAATTTTAACAGCTTAAAAGCACTTGCTCCAAGCATAGTAGGTACTGCGAGGAAAAAAGTAAACTCTGCTGCTGCCACTCGTGAAACTCCTATGAGTAAAGCACCTATAATCGTTGCTCCCGACCGTGATGTGCCGGGTATAAGTGATAACACTTGAAATGCCCCTATCAAGATTGCTGTTTTATAGCTGATGTCAGAAAGTGCCATAGTAGTAGGAGTACGCTTTTTATTCCAATTTTCTATGAGAATGAATAACAAACCATAAAAGATTAACATGATTGAAATCACAATGGGGGTTTGGAGGTAAGCATCCAAATAATCATCAAATAGAATCCCCATAATAGCTGACGGTACACAAGCTACCGCAACCTTGAACCACAACGAGAAAGTATCCTTTTTAACAATTGACTGTGCTTTGTTCTTAAATTGAAAGGGAAACATCTTGTTCCAAAACATTACAACCACTGCGAGTATAGCTCCAAGTTGAATAACAACAAAAAACATTTCTTTAAATGCTTCGCTCATATTAAGTGTGATAAATTCGTCCACAAGAATCATATGTCCTGTGCTGCTGATAGGTAGCCACTCAGTAATACCCTCAACAATTCCAAGAAAAATAACTTTTAAAATTTCTATAAAATCAAGTACCATTATTTCAAATCCTCCTTTTTAAAATGATGAAAGGTCATAAGAAAACCAACTGCTGATACAAGAATAATAATAGATACAGACAGCAGTGTAGGATAGCCGGTACTCTGAAGTTTACCCTGCACCAAGAAATAGGTGGCTGTCCACGGATACAACGCTCCCCATTCTTGATTTGAAAGTGCGGCACTTCCCATGACAATCACGGCAGAGCCAATCATCGGGGCGACAAATCCTTTTGTTTTCATAGCAACAAACACAAAAGGAGAAACTGTTAAAAACATCAGGATACTGCCAAACAAAAACTTGGGGAGCCATACTATTGCCACTAGTAAGCTATATCCCTCCAATGTAAAGACAGCGTCATATAGCCCACAAACGATAAATATACCTGCCCATGTTACAAGGGTTAGCATAACAATCCAAAGAAGCAGGGTGCAAAATTTTCCAATTAATAGTTTTGTCCTTGAAATGGGTATGGGCAATATGGTTTTGAGGGTGCTTTCTGTGTACTCTCTGCTAAACAAGTAAGCTGCAATTGCCACATATATCATAATGTTTACCAGCAGCATGATATACAGTACACTGTCGCTGTATATGTCAGACAAGGTAAAGATAATCTCCGGCTTATCAAAATGTGTTTGCAAGGCTTCTATTAACATCAAAAGTGGGGTAGATAATACCCCTGCCACACTAATTAGCACCATTTTTGAACGCTTTAGTTTTAATAATTCACAAGAAATAAGATTAAGCAATACCGCCACCTCCAATCAGTTTAGAAAAGTAGTCCTCTAAGTTTTCCTCACTATCATTTATCCTTGTCACGAGCAGTCCATTTCGTGCAAATTCTCGATTGATTTCTCCAACACTTTGGCTAAAGTCATAAATTCTCACCGTACCGTCCTGCACTGTAAAATCCGTCATGTGGTAGTGGTTTTCTAAAATCTTTCCGGCTATCTCACTGTCAGATAAATCAAATTGAATGTATTTTCGATTCCTTTTGTGAAGCTCGGATATATTCACTTCCTCTACTAAATGCCCCTCGTGCATAACGCCGATAATATCTGCTATCTGTTCAATCTCGCTTAAAACATGGCTTGAGATAAAAATGGTAATGCCATGATTGTGACTAAGTTCAGATAAAAATGAGCGTATTTCAACTATTCCAATGGGGTCAAGTCCGTTAATCGGTTCGTCAAGTATTAAAAGCTCCGGCTCGTGCATAATGGCGGCGGCAATACCAAGCCGTTGCTTCATTCCGAGGGAATAATCGGAAAAGACTTTTCTTTTCTCCTTATGCAGCCCCACAACTTCAAGAGCTTTTTCTACTCCACTTTTAGATACTCCCCCTCGCAGTTTAGCGAGAATTTGCAAATTCTCATACCCTGTTAAATTACTGTAAAATCCCGGTGTTTCGATAATAGAGCCTACTTTGCTATAAAGGGTATGGATATTTTCCTTATAGTTTGTGCCAAACAAGCGTACCGTTCCCTCCGTTGGGAAAGCAAGCTGCAACATCATTTTCATTACTGTGGTTTTGCCTGCTCCGTTTCTGCCGACCAAACCATAAATTTTGCCCTTTGGCACATGAAGATTTACCTTATCGACAACGGTGGCTGTTCCGTATCGCTTCGTAAGATTTTCTGTTTCAATGATATAATCCATATTTGATTCTCCTTTCCGTGGGTTGCTGTTCTTGTTTTCGCTGACCACAATCTTATTATCCACGATTATCCACGAGTATTGCATAGAAGCCAAGAAATCTACCGTCACAATGCCGACACAATAGATGTCAGCACGAAAAAAGCTCCGACACTTATCGTGTCAGAGCCTATTTTAAAGGGTTTATGGCATTTTACTTTGTTTGGGTTTGCTTTATCCAGACAAATATTTTAGCAACAAATAGCAGAAACATAAGGGCGGTTACATAGGGTTGTCTTGCCGCAGCGAAGAAGCAGATAAAAAGCGTACTCAGCACGAGAGAGCATTTTGTGATTATGTTGCTCCATGATTCCTTTTCAAAACAAACACACATCAGTTTCGCTATCCCAAGTGCAATCAAAACAATAAAAACAATCCAATAGATTGCAAGATATATTGGGGTAGTGTCTGTAAATGAAAGTAGATTGACAGAATAAATATATCCGTCAACAAGGTTACCATACAACGGCAAAAGTATAAAAGTAACCGCCATCATATCTAATATTCCATAAATGAAACTGTAAATTTTTTTCAAGTTGGAACGATTTTCAGTTTCGGCAAGTGTAATCAGTTCTTCGCCCGATAGCAGTTCATCTATGGTCACAGAAAAGAATTTAGAAATACACTTGAGCGACTCAATGTTAGGGTAACCCTTGCCGCTTTCCCATTTTGAAATGGCTGTTCTTGATACATATAATTGCTCCGCAAGTTGTTCCTGCGTTAAGTTCTTTCCAGTCCTAAGCTGTTGTAGCTTTTCATTAAATTCCATGATTCTCCTCCTGTTTGTTCCTTGTTTTCATACGTCCATCAACGGGTTTTTCTGCATCTTTTGGTATCATCCATGCACGACCAAATTTTTCAGTTCCGTCAATGCGATTTTCCTCACATAATTTTTGTATCCGTCTTTCCGATATGTCCCATTTTTCAGAAGCGGCTTTCACAGAAATGTAATTCATAATATCAACTTCCTTTCGCAAAGAGTATATAATTATTATATACGGAATGACGAATAATAGCAAGTTTCTCTCCACTAATACGAAATTATACACTACTAAACATAAAATCATACTTCGTTCAAATATCATCACCCGAAATGTACAATGATATAGGATGATATTAAAATGTACCAAGATGAAAGAAAACTTGATTTTAAGCCGTTAGGTATAGCGATAAAAAAAGCTCGGGAAGCAAAAGGGTGGACACAGGAATATCTTGCCCAACTGGTAGACCTTACGCCACGCTCTATTATGTATATAGAGAACAGGGGGCAGCACCCAAGGCTTAACAAATTTTATCTCATTACTACCTTGCTTGACATCTCTGTAGACCAGTTCTTTTTTCCATGCAATGAAGATGGCGACAACAATCGCCGCAAACAAGTTGATGTACTGTTGAATGATATGGAAGAAAAGGAGCTTATCGTGATGGAAGCTACGGCTCAAGGCTTGAAAAAGGCAAGAGAAACTGCGGAATAATTAACGCTGTTTTCGTAAGCCAAGCCAACTGAAAAAAGTGCGACACCTACACAGGCTATCGCACTTTTTAGGTTATTTTTTTATTCTCCACACAAATCATAAAGCTGTTCACATCGGTTTTGAATATCTAAGATTTCTGTTTCGGTTAAACTCCTGCGGTTATGAGTAAGTTGTTGCTCTAAAAAATCACGATAGCCATCAAGTAAGGCATCCCGTAAAAGCTCGGGGGCTTTGCAATGTTCCACACCAAACCATTGCTCATCTTTTTCATCCCAAATCATAACGGTGTATCCTCGCTTAGTGTTCACCACCTCCAAAACACTATCTTTATTTAGGTAATCGTTGAATACTTCTAAAACCTTTTCAAAGGTCATCATTTTATCAGCCCTTTCATATTTTAGGTGCTTATATGTAAGTAGTTTATATACTTATTACGACTATGATAATAAAAGTAAATCATCGTGTAAAGGATACGGATATTGTTTGCGAACAAAAGTGGCAAGCAATGCCGGTGTTAATACACACCGACCCGCAGAGTGCAAAATCCCTCCATGATTTTTCTCTCCGCTTGCTTGTTGAGGGCAGCGCCCCCAAGCCCCTTTGAACACAGAATTTCATTCTGTGGCTGCGCGTTCTGCGAACGCTTTTGACCAGGACCAGCTTACCGCTGGCCGTGGTCTTTTTCTTTTTCAACATCCTGTTCTACCTCCATTTTCAGCACTCGATCCACATTGGCCTTTGCCGTCAAAAGCTCCCGCATTTCCTCACGGGAACGCCGGTACTCGGCATAGGTCTTTTTCTTTTCTTCCAGCAATTTTGCGTACTCCGTCTGCAACTCTTTAACCTTAGGCAGCTTCTTGACTCCCATTTCATCAAAGGCATTCTTGGCAGCCTGGTGGAGCAGAATTTCTTCCTCATGTTCTTCCCGGAATTTCTTAGAGTAGCCGGCCTTGCGGTATGCCACATAGACCTCACGGGTCTTGGCATAATTTACGATGTGAGTACGCAAAACAGCAATCTCTGCCATGCGCTTTTCAGCCGCTTTGATCTGCGCCGAAAGCTCATTGTGATGTGCCGTGGCAGCCGCAGCCTTTTCTTCTAAAATCGCATACTCCAGCAGGTTATGCTCTGACAAGTAATTCATGGTCTGTGCCATTTGTTTCAGATTGAAAACCTTGGCCCAACGAGCATAGCCAGCACCTTTTCCTGCCTGCAATTTTGCCTGAATGTCCACCAGCAGATTGACCTTCGGCGGCTCTGCCTGTGTGACTGTTTTCTTTCGTGGGGTATGCGCTTTCTTCCCGGAGAGAACTGCCCGCAATTCTTCCACGGGTGGTGTAATTCCAATCCTCCGGCAGCGACAGCATCATGGAAAGCAGCCCCTTGGCTTTTAACGACAGGTTTGCATTTCGTAAATGATGATTGCTCATCACGGTATAATCACGGGTCCGTTCAATGCGAAAAACGGCCATCGACCTCACTCCTTCCGAATTTTGGGTACAAAAAACCGCAATCCTCATTTCAAAGAATTGCGGTGTTCAACGCTTTTCAAATTTTCTTGCATAGAACCAAAACAGCGGCTTTTGGGGACGCGCCTCTGTAAATGGCTCCTCCTGGGCGAAAGGAAGTGTTTGCATCACGCGGTCAATATCCGTTGAATCCATGTCATGCTGAGATTTGCAATCTTCCCGGATTGCTTCTTGAATTTCCTTTACCGTACACATAGTCATTCCTTTCCTTTCGTTGTATGGGTTTATGAGCGGCGGCGTTTTCCCGGTTTGAAATCGAGGATATGTCCCTCAATCACACGAGCGTAACGCTTGATCTTGATCTCCCGGCGCTGCTGGCTTTGCAGGGCGGCCTGATACCCGTCCTCAGTCAAAAACAACCGCATTTCATCTCCGGGGCTGCCGTAAGCAGTGCTGGGACGCAGGACGGAAAACTCGATCATCCAGCGGGTATTATCCCAAAACCTCCCTACGGCGAGAATGTTGTGTCCTTTCAGCTCACGGGCTGAAATATCCCTCATAGGCGGCTCCTTTCATCGTTCCTGGTCTCTCTGACGCTTTTTCTGCCATGCCTCCAGTAGCTTGATGATGGTTTCCTGCATCCGCTGGGGCGTATAGCTTTTGGGGAAATACTTCCGCAAGGTGTCAGAGGTAAATGTCACTCGATCCAGATCGCTTTTCTTTTCCTCACCCATGATGACGCGCATCATATCGAGGGTCAGATGCCCCTCCTGACTGTATTTCTTGAGCCGCTGGGCTTGGGAAAGGGAAGGGGTAGCCTGTTCGCTGTCCATCGCGTCCAGCAGGTCTACCTGTTCCTCTTTTTTAAGAAAGGACAGCTCATAGGCAGGGTTCAGGGCGATCTTCTTTTCATCCACCATATCCATCAATTCAGGAATCAGCTCTGTCAGACGGATAAATCTCTTAATCTGTGATTTGCTATCTGGACTGTTCTCCGCGATTTTTTCTGCCGCAGTCAACTTCGGCCCAACTTGGGCCGAAGTTAAATCCGTCCTGGCTCCTTGGTGCTTAATGGCATCTAGCTTCATTTTATAAGCAAATGCTCTTTCGCTTGGAAGAAGGCTTTCTCGCTGCAAGTTGCTGTCAACCATAATAATCGTGGCGGCATCATCATCCAAATCCCGAACAATGACCGGCATAGTCTCCTTTTCTGCCAGCTCACTGGCTCTGTGCCGCCTGTGTCCGGCTACCAGCTCATAGCCACCCTCCGGGTCCGGTCGGGCAATGGCCGGAACCAGAACGCCATACTGCTTGATACTGTCAGCGGTCTCCATCATTGCTTCGTCATCCTTGACTTTGAATGGGTGGTTCTTGAACGGATGCAGTTCAGACAACGGAATTTCCTGAATCTTTTCCAGCTTTGCATCCTGGCGGCCTTCTTCGGTGGAGAACAGATCATCTACCGAGGCCAGCTCTATTTTTTTCGCGCTGCTTTTCAAGTTTCAACACCTCCTTCGTCAGATTTTTGTAGCCCTCTGCCACCTTGCCGCCGGGGTCATGGGCAAAAATGCTTTTTCCCTCTGCGCTGATTTCCTTTGCCCGGACAGAATGGGGAATCTCTGTGCCGAATACTTTGATCTTGCTGCCATAGGTCTCTCGCAAAAGTGCGGAGATCTCTTTGGCAAAGTTGGTTCGGCTGTCAACCATCGTCAGCAGGATACCGTCTATCTGGAGCTTGGGGTTGATCTGCCGCTTTACCTTGTTTACCGTGGAGAGCAGCTGTTCCAGCCCTTTGGCGGACAGATACTCCGCCTGAACGGGAATTATGATCCTGTTCGCAGCGGCCAGCGCATTGACTGTGAGCATCCCCAGGGAGGGCTGGCAGTCGATGAGAATATGGGAGTATTGCCCCTTCAGCGTGTCCAGATATTGCCGCAAGATAGTCTCACGGCTCATGGCATTTACCAGGGATACCTCCATACCGGATAACTGGATGTCCGCAGGCATCAGGTCTACACCCTCTGGGTGGTGCAGGATACCCTCGCCGGGACGAAGCGGCTCATCCATCAAGATACGCCCCATAGCGTCCGACAGCGTAAAGGGCAGCTTGTCCGGCTGAGGATTGCCCAGGCTGATCGTCAGGCTACCTTGCGGGTCTCCGTCGATCAGCAGGACTTTCTTTCCAGCCTGCGCCAAACCGATTCCAAGATTGGCACAGGTAGTGGTTTTGCCAACGCCGCCCTTCTGGTTGGCAATGGCAATGATTTGCGTGTTCATTGACTTCACCTCATTTCTAATTGTTGCTGTTGCTTCTGGAAATAGAAAAAGCCGCCACTCCAAAATAAAAAGTGAAGTGACGGCTCTTTCTATCGCCGGAATACGAGTTCCTGAAATGAAAAAAGCACCCAGTCATTTTATACTGAGTGCTATATCAAATTCATATTCAATTATTCAAATTAGGTCAAACTATGTCAAACTGCCACAGCCCAAAACGAGGGAAAGGAGGGACGAAAAACACCCCCAAAATCGGCTCTCGGTTGTCCTATAATTTAACCACTAACCCCTTTTTTTACCCCCATTTTTGCCGGTTGTCCTATATTTAACCACTAAAAATTGGGTGAAAACGGCTCTTGATTTGCCAAATTTGGTCAAACCATATCAGCCCGTTTAGATACAGTAAAACCCCGGAAAACCTTGATTTTCCGGGGTTTTTGAACCATTTTGATACGGTTTGAACAGCAGATTATCTCTTGCTGAACTGTGGTGCACGACGAGCTGCTTTAAGTCCGTATTTTTTACGTTCTTTAGCACGTGAATCACGAGTTAATAATCCGATTGGTTTTAAAGTTCCACGGTATTCAGCATCAACTTGTAATAATGCACGAGAAATCCCTAAACGGATAGCTCCAGCTTGTCCAGTTAATCCTCCACCGTTAACATTTACTAATACATCATATTGGTTAGTTGTTTCAGTTAATGTTAATGGTTGCATGATATCT
Source organism: Turicibacter sp. H121 (assembly GCF_001543345.1). Taxonomy (NCBI): domain Bacteria; kingdom Bacillati; phylum Bacillota; class Erysipelotrichia; order Erysipelotrichales; family Turicibacteraceae; genus Turicibacter; species Turicibacter sp. H121. Next base: position 972,327 of record NZ_CP013476.1, read on the forward strand.
AAACGAGTTGCTGCAGAAGGAATATAATCTTCAAATTCGCGACCGTTGATAATTACTTTTCCAGTTCCAGGTACTAAACGTACACGTGCAACTGAGCTTTTACGACGACCAGTTCCTAAGTATTGTACTGTCATATAGTGTTACCTCCCTCTTAATTATCCACGAAGTTCGTAAACTTCAGGTTTTTGTGCTGCATGTGGATGCTCAGATCCAGCATAAACAAATAATTTTTTACCCATTGCACGTCCTAAACGTCCTTTTGGTAACATACCTTTTACAGATAACTCTAACATACGCTCTGGTGTATTTTCGCGCATTTGTTTAGCTGTACGAACTGTTAATCCACCTTGGTATCCTGAGTGACGGTAGTATAATTTGTTTTCTAATTTGTTTCCAGTTAAAGTGATTTTATCAGCATTGATAATGATCACGTAATCTCCACAGTCTACGTGTGGTGTGAATGTTGGTTTATGTTTTCCACGTAAAAGTGTTGCAACTTCTGTAGATAAACGTCCTAAAGTTTTATCTGCAGCGTCAACAACGAACCATTTACGATCTACTTCATGAGATTTTTGCATAAATGTTGTACGCATTGTCCTGCCTCCTACTTCTTTCGCTTAAGTTATTTTTCATATGAAAATTCGCTGGGGCTCAAATTTTCTTGTGAAAATAAAGAAAATGTACCGTTAGCTATTTTACCCCAAAGTATTACTTTTTTCAAGTGGTTTTAGAAATAATTATTCTTTTTTATATTATTTATTCGCGATTTTCGAGAATAAATACAAAATAATGACTAAAACCTTTTTTCTTGAATGAATACACTAATTTACTCAATGATTATATCATCATAACTGCGAGATATGAACACTCAAATTTTGGTTGTTTATCATATAAAAAGTGGATACAATTGTACCCACTTTAAATTAAGACTATTTTAGTTAAAACATATACAAGAATAAATCCAGGAATCCCTAATGTTCCTGTTATAAATGACGTAATGTAATTGAGAGGAACTGATGCACTGAAATAAACTCCAATTATATTAAATAGATATAGTGCAAATACTCCTATGATGAATCGTTTGATTAACCATCCTATTACTTTCATATTACTGTTATAAAGTATACTAACTTTATAACACGTCACCTCCCTTCCTATTGACAATCATATGCATTTAGAAAGAGTGATATAACTGTAATCAAATCTCGTTTAAGCCATTATCCCGCTTCTATGTGAATTTAAACATAAAAAAATAGTTACTGCAAAAAAACAGTAACTATTTTTTATATTAGAATAGCTCTCTGCGTCCTTCTAGAGCGCGAATTAATGTGACTTCATCAGCATACTCGATTGAGCGTCCCATTTCTAGTCCACGTGCGATACGAGTGACTTTCACATCTGTGTTTTTTAATAATTTTGCAATGTATTGAGATGTGGCATCTCCTTCAAGTGTGGCGCTTAATGCTAGAATTAATTCTTTTACATTTTCGTCTTTTAGTCGTTCAATTAATGCAGGAATTCCAATGTCTTCAGGTCCCATTCCATCTAATGGCGATAGAACTCCATTTAACACGTGATATAATCCTTTAAAACCACGCATACGTTCAATAGCAATGACGTCTTTAGGGTCTTGTACAACTGCAATAACTGATCGGTCTCGATGTGAATCTGCACAAATCATACAAGGATCTGTATCGGTGATATGACCACAAATCGGGCATTTGAATAGTTGACGTTTACTATCAATTAATGCTTTAGCAAATGTAGTAGCGTCATCTTCCTTCATTGAACTAATCACATGAAAAGCTAATCGTTCAGCTGTTTTATTTCCGATTCCCGGTAGCTTACTAAAGCTTTCGATTAATTTTGTAATGGGTTGAGGATATTGCATGATTTCTCCTTAGAATAATCCTGGGATGTTCATCCCTTTTGTGAATTGACCCATTGTTGATTCAGTTTTTTCATCAACTTGGCGTAATGCATCGTTTAATGCTAATAAGATTACGTCTTCTAACATTTCTACATCTTCTGGATCAACAACAGATGGATTAATAGTAATTTTGTTAATTTGTTTTGTTCCTGTTGCTTCAACTGTTACCATTCCACCAGCTGCACTTCCTGTGAATACTGATTGTTCAATTTCTTGTTGTGCTTTCACCATATCACGTTGCATTTTTTGAATTTTTTTCATCATCATTGGGTTCATACTCTTCACTACTCCTATTCATCGATTATGTTAACTAAATCAGCTCCAAACATTTTAACAATGTCTTCTACAAAGCCGTTATCTTTAGTTTGACTTTCCTCATTATAATTTATCACATTTTTAATATCCTGACTATATTGTTTTAAGCGCGGTTCAACACCATTTTTCTTTTGCTCAATATAGCTTTGTCGTTGTTCTAACCAGAAAGCTTCTGGCATGACGTTAAATGGATATGGACTTCCAAAGAGATAGGCCACAATTTGTTCTGCTATTTTTCGATTATCTTCACGTAGTAATCGTTTGCAGCCAGGTTCATGTTTATAAGTTAAAATAAATCCTTCATCTGAAGCGGCGACGACGTTTCCGTCTTGTAGTAGGACGATGACTTCTTTGTAGTCCGGCATAAGGATTGGGTTGAGTTGTGCCCATTTTTGTAAGACGTGGTCGCGAGCTTCTTTTGTCGCTTTAGATAGGATTTGTTCAATGGTTAGCATTTCTGGTGTGACGTGCTCTGGTAGAATGATTGGTTCTGGTTCTTTAGGTAGTTTGAGTTCAACGACTTCTGGTTCATTGAAGAGGTTCATTTTAAATTGTGAATCTGATTTATTAATTGATGGCTCAGCTTTAACAGGTCCTGTGTGCTCGATTTTTTTAACTAATCGTTTTAGTAGGGTGATTTCTTGCTTGAGATCGTTAATCTCTGTTTGGTAATCCTTGTTGTTGTCTGATTGATCATTGGTATCGGATAAGCTGAGCAGCCCGACTTCTAGCATGAGTTCGGGATGATTAGAGTATCTTAATTCAGATTGAAGTTTATTTAATTTAAATAGGTAGGTTACGATATCATTTGAATTAAGATTCTCTACTAACTCTGTAAACATAGGATTGTTCGTTAGTAAGTTAGAAACTGAGATTTGTGATTTTTGGTACACGAGTAAGTCGCGATAAACAGTGATTAATCCGTCAATAATGCGACTTGGTTCTTTTCCGTTCTCTGTCATGTCTTTAATTAAGTCGATGACGTGTGAGAAGTTTAATTCTTCGATTGCTTTGATGATTTGTAAGAGTTGATGATTGGCAATGGTCCCGCTTAGGGCGTGCACATCATCTAATGTAATTTTATCATCTGAATAAGAGATGACTTGATCGAGTAAGCTAAGGGCGTCACGCATTCCACCTTCCGCAAGTTCTGAGACGAGTTGTACGGCTTCTTCTTCGTAGGCTAAATCTTGTTGTTTGATAATCTCAACTAGGTGTTCGTAGATTTCTTTTGTTGAGATTTGTTTGAAGTCAAAGCGTTGACAACGCGAGATGATGGTTGGTGGAATTTTGTGTGGTTCGGTTGTGGCTAAAATGAAGATGACATGTTTTGGTGGTTCTTCTAATGTTTTTAATAAAGCATTAAATGCACCTGTTGATAGCATGTGAACTTCATCGATAATATATACTTTGTATCGTCCCATCGTTGGGGCGTATTTTACTTTGTCTCGGATTTCACGGATTTCATCGACACCGTTGTTACTTGCCGCATCGATTTCAAAGACGTCGGCATTTGATCCGTTTGTGATTGTTGTACAGTTTACACATTCATTACACGGTTCGGCCGTAGGATAGTTGATACAGTTAACAGCTTTTGCAATAATTTTCGCAATTGATGTTTTACCTGTCCCACGTGGTCCACAGAATAAATATGCATGTGATAAACGCTCATGTTTTAAGGCATTTTGAACGGTTCTTACGATGTGTTTTTGTCCTACGACGTCACTGAACTTTTGAGGACGATGAGCGCGGTATAATGCATGATAAGACATAAGAAAACTCCTACTCTCTAGTTTAAAAATTATCTTGATTATATCATAAATTATTGACAATGTCTGAGGCCTTGTTACAGATTTACGTTTTAAAAAAATTTTTTTATATCAGTGTAAATAAGTTTTTAGATTGTAAAAACTTAAGGCCTGCCATTCCTTAGCAATCATGGATTAGATTGTCTTGGACAATCGCTAAGGGTCGCAGTTGAGAATTTATAAAGGACTTCGTACGTTGATGTTGATTACGACGATTTATACACTATCTTCTTGTGGTATCATGTATGTCTTTGAGGGTGAGGCGCTTCGTATTTTTACCCAAATCCACTATGCCCACGTCATGCTTGATAGGATTATTCCAGCTTATTTATCATTGGTGTTGATGTAGTCCCTTGTTGGAACAATCGGCGGTCGGGAAAACGATGGTGATGATGATTCTTTCAGTTCTGAGTCTTTGTATCGTGTATGTTTTCTGAATTTTCACCATTTTAAGAATTTCTTCAAGTATTGAGGACGTAATCCTAGGTTATCCAATTTAGTAGGCGCTCAGTCTTATTTTAATGGGGCTGTATGCTTGGAAAGGAAATTAGTTACCAAAAGAAAACGCGTAGATGAGCTCTACGCGTTTTTTTATTAGTTTAAGTGATAGCGGCGGCCTTTTAAGGCGTATAATATTTCTTCTGCAATGTTTGTGACATGATCGCCTGCACGTTCAATGTACTTATTAATCAGAATAGCATATGCTGTCCCGAAGACTTTTCCATCTACCACTTGGATGTGTGTAATTAATGAAGCTAATAATTCATTATAAATTTCATCGACTTGCTTATCCATGTCTGCCGCTTCTTTAATTTTAGCTTTGTTTTCTTCTTGAAGACCTTCCATCACTAGTTTTAACATGTTAATCACAATTTCTAGCATGCGAACCAGTTTGTCCACATTCTTTTCATAGTGTTCAAGTGATTCATTTTGTTTGATTAAGATGATATATTCTGCAAGATTTTTGGTGTAGTCAGCAATACGTTCATATTCAGTCGCAAGACGCATCACCATTAAGATTTTGCGTAAATCACTGGCAACCGGTTGCTGACGAATGATAAAGATTGTTGATTCTTCTGTGATATCTTCTTGCAGGTCATCAATATCTTGATCTTGCTTAATGATTTGTAAGGCAATTTCTAAGTCTAGTGTTTTTAATGCTTCCAGCGTATTTTCATACGCTCCGATCGTTAAGACTGATAGTTTTTCAATACCTTGAAGTAAGACTTCATAATCTGTTTCTAATTTTGTTTTTTTCATTCCATTTTCACCCCTTATTTTTATCCAAAGCGTCCAGTGATGTAATCTTCTGTACGTTTATCTTTTGGATTAGTAAAGATTTTATCTGTATCATCAAATTCAATTAATTCTCCCATTAAGAAGAAGGCTGTTTTATCTGAGATACGTGCCGCTTGTTGCATTGAGTGAGTAACGATAACGATTGTGTATTTTTCTTTTAACTGTTCCATCAATTCTTCAACTTTTTGAGTTGCAATTGGGTCTAAGGCTGATGTTGGCTCATCCATAAGGATAACTTCTGGTTCCATGGCGATGGCACGGGCGATACATAAACGTTGTTGCTGCCCTCCTGATAATCCCATGGCCGATTTATTTAAGCGATCTTTAACTTCATCCCATAACGCTGCCCCACGAAGTGAATTTTCAACAATTTCATCTAGTTTTTTCTTATCTTTAACTCCTTGGCAACGTGGTCCATAAGCGATGTTATCATAAATGCTCATTGGGAATGGATTTGGTTTTTGGAAGACCATTCCGACACGTGTACGAAGTTTCATGACGTCGATGTCTGAGTAGATGTCATCTCCATCAAGTGTCACGTTTCCTGTGATTTTGACTGTTTCGATTAAGTCGTTCATACGATTTAAGGTCCGTAAGAATGTAGATTTCCCACATCCAGATGGCCCAATGAATGCTGTTACTTTGCGTTCTGGAATTTCGATATTGATGTGGTGTAAGGCTTGGAAGTTTCCATAAAATAAGTTTAAATCTGTAACGTTAAATTTAGGTTGCATTCCTTTTCACTCTCCTAATAGTTTGCTTTGCTGAATTTTTTCGAGATTAAGCGTGAAATTAAGTTTAATGTAAAGACGATGACAAGGATGACGATTCCGATAGCTGCTGCCATTTCAACATTCCCTGATTCTTTCACTTCAACGTAAGCACGAACCGTTAATGATGTTCCGGTTTCAAATAATGAAAGGTGCCCACTTGTTGGATTGACTGGTAATTTAGCAAATGTTCCAATTGTAAATAGTAAGGCTGCTGATTCCCCAATTGTACGTCCAATTGATAAGATAACCCCAACTAAAATACCTGGGATAGCACTTGGTAATACGACTTTTGATAAAGTTTGAATTTTGTTAGCTCCAAGTCCATATGATGCTTCACGGTAGCTCATAGGAACGGCTTTTAATGCTTCTTCAGTTGTACGCATCATTGTTGGAAGTAATAAAATCATCAGTGTGAATCCACCTGATAGAATTGACATTCCAAGTTTTAAGGTGTTGGCGAAGATTAACATCCCGAATAAACCGTATACAACTGATGGGATTCCTGATAAAACTTCGGTTGCAAAACGAATTAAGTTAACTAATTTTCCCGGTTTTGCGTATTCAACCATGTAGATGGCTGCTAAAATTCCGACTGGTGCCGAGAATAGTAAGGCAACTAAGATTAGCATTAAAGTTGAGACGATCATTGGGAAGATTCCTCCACCTGGTGAAACAACTTTAATCATTAATGTATCACTTGCATTTAAAGCGTTGATGATGTCGTCTGCATCTGTATCAGCTTTAATTTTTAAGTTTGCTCCTTCTCCATTAATTTGTTCTAGTTGGTATCCAACTTTGACTGGGAAGGCTTCATCTGCATTGTTTTTTGCAGTTTTTACTGGTGATTGATCATCGATCCAAGCAACTTCATAACCATGTTCGTTTGGTTCAATGGCAATCCCTAAGTTTTCTGAAAATAAAGCGTCACTTGATAATGAGCTTGGCGCAGTGTAAGACTGATGACTCGTCACGTTCACATATTGAGTTTGTGATTCATAGTCATTCGTTAAGAAGTCCCATGACATTTTTGACCATCCATTTGAGAAGATAAATGCAACGATGGTGATTAAAATCCCAACTGAGAACGCTGCTGACAACCAAATGAGGCCATTTAGTAAGTTATCTTTAAGTTTACGAGACATTAACGATCACCTGCCTTGTTTTGAATGCGTGATAATACTAAGTTGATCACCATAATAAAGATGAATAAGATGACAGCTGTTGAGAATAACATTTGTTCATGCATTTCCGCTGCATACCCTTGCTCTAATGCGATGTTGGTTGTTAATAAACGAACGCGGTCGAAGATTGTGTGTGGGATTCCTGATTCAGGGTTCCCCGCTACTAAGATAACCGCCATTGTTTCTCCGATTGCACGACCAACCCCTAAAATAACCCCGGTTAAAATCCCTGATTTAGCTGCTGGTAATACGACTTTAAAAATTGTTTGCATTTTTGAAGCACCTAGTGCTAACGATCCTTCTTTATAGCTTTGCGGAACTGCACGAATCGATGTTTCAACAACCGCTACGATCGTCGGTAAAATCATAATGGTTAAAACAGCGATAACCGCTAATAATGAATCCCCTGATGGATATGGAGAAATTTGTTTAACTAATGGTGTAATGAACGCAAAACCAAATACCCCATATAAAACTGATGGAATAGCTGCTAATAATTCAACTGCTGGACGTACGATGTTAGCTAATGGTTTTGGTGCGACTTCAGCGATGAAAACTGATGTTAATAACGCAATCGGTACCCCGATAACAATTGCACCAAGTGTGGCTAAAATCGAACTGATAATCATGTATCCAATTCCATAATCCTCACTTTGCGGTGTCCACTTCAACCCTGTGATAAAGTCTACAAAGTTATATGTTCCGAATTGATTATTTGGGAAGAATGGCGCAAGCCCTTTTCCAAAAATAAAGATAATAATTAACGCTACACTAATGACCGCAAAAAGCGCTGCTAATAGAAATAGAACATGGAAGAACTTTTCTAAGAACACGCGTTTACGATTAAGGGTCATGTCTTTTTTCACACTTAACACCTCGTTTTATTTAAACTAAATTAATACTCTCTATTTACAACGTAATTGTAGCACCTCAATTTTTAAAACCACGTTTTGTTAACAGAAAATTAACGCTTGTTAACAATTCCTTAACAAAGCGGGTCCCCATCCAGTGAAACTGGCTTCCCCCTTTAATGGGGTAAGGGCCCCCGTCATTTATCGAAGATAAATATTTACTCCTCAAATGGGTGATAAAAGGTGGATTTTTCAAGGGTTTCTATGTTCTGGTAATAGAAAATTAACAATTACTATCTATTTGCTTTATGCTTGGTTAACAACTTATTAATATTTCTAAACCTTTTGTAATGCGTCGCTGTTGAAGTATTCACCTAAATGAAAAAAGAAATCACTGAGGAAGCGGTGATTTCTTTTAAAATTCATTATTTTGTTAATTCTGACCACTCAGTAATGTTTCCTGTGTAAACATCTTTGATTTGATCTTTTGAAATATCTGTTACGTTATTTGATGGGTTAACAACTAATGCGATTCCGTCCATACATAACGTAACAGGTATAATTCCCTCTGCTAATTCTGATTCTTTGATTTCACGAGAAGCAAATCCTAATGTGTATACTCCTGAAATCGCATTTTTAACTCCAGCTCCTGAACCTGTTGCATCGTATGTATAAGTTACTTTAGGAAATAAAGCTGTAAATTCTTCTGCTAATGCCTTAACTGCATCTTCTGTTGATGTTGATCCACCCATCACAATGTTTCCTGATAAGTCACCGTATTTTGACATATCAAACGCTTCAGCATTTTTTGTATCAACGATTGTTCCTTTTGATTCTAAAATTTCTAATCCATCAATTGAAGATACGAAATCGATAAATGCACGTTCAACATCTGTAATATTTTCTTCCATATATACCATTTCGAATGGACGTGCTACTGAGTATTTTCCTTCTAATACATTTTCAGCTGTTGCTTCTACACCTTCTACTGTTAATCCATTAATTTTCCCATGATTTTCTTCTAGTGTTACGAATGAAACATATCCGATTGCAGCATCATTTGCCGCTACATATGTTGCCACAACTCCATTTCCATCTTTAATTGTCGCATTTGCTGTTAATAGATCTTGATCTTCTCCATTAAATCCAATGATTTCTTCAAATGCTGAACGAGTCCCTGATCCCGCTTCACGGCTTACAACATCGATTGCCCCTTCTACAGCTTGTGCTGAAGGTGTTTGTATTGTGTCCCCACTTTGGTCTATTGTGTCTGATCCGTTGTTAGTTGACCCACATGCTGCCATTGAAAAAGTTAATGCTGCAGCTGCTACTAAGCTTAATAGTTTTTTCATTCTCATCATTCCTCCATGATCTGTATCTGTTCTGTTGATGAGTTAATTGTAATACAAATTCACCCTTCAAATATTAATTTTCTGTTAAGAAATAGTTAAGATATGATTAATAATAGTTTATAACTAGTAGACAAAAATATACAAAAAGAAGTAAGCTCAGCTTACTTCTTCATTTTTTGAGGTAATGTCACGATGAATTTACTTCCTTTATTTAGTTCACTTTTAACTTTGATATTTCCACCGTGTGCCTCAATAATAGATGCAACGATAGATAATCCAAGTCCCGTTCCGCCTGTATGACGTGATCTCGCTCTATCCACTCGATAGAATCTTTCAAAAATATGTGGAATGTCAGCAGCAGGAATCCCGATTCCTTGATCAATGACTTGAGTTTCAATATTTGAACCACGTTGCCTGATTCTAATCGTAATCGTTGTGTCTTCCCCTGAATAATGGATAGCATTCGTTAATAGGTTGAGGAAGCAATGTTGTAACTTGATATAATCCCCATCTAGACTATAATCTTCTGTGGCTTCAAGCATAATTTTTTGATTTTTTAGATTAGCAATATTGAGTGTTTGAACAATACAATCTGTCAGTAATTCATTTAGACAAACACGATCGGTATTATGCTTGATTTGATCATGTTCATAACGATTAATTAACAATAAATCTTTAACGAGTTGTTCCATTCGGTTATTTTCATCTTGAATAATCGTTAAAAATTCATCACAGGTTTGTGGATCATTTTTTGCTCCGTTCAATAAAATTTCCGTACATCCTTTAATCGCACTTATTGGGGTTTTCAGTTCGTGTGACACATTTCCGAAGAACTCTTTTTGTAAGCTTTCATATTTTTTGATATCAGTAATATCGTGAAATAAGATAACAGCTCCATTAAAGTCCTCGCGCTCATTAAAAATGGGATGCGCCGTTGAAATATAATATTTTTGATTAATTTCTAATTGTTTTTTTCGCGTCGTTTCACAAATCAGTGCATCTTCTAAAATTTTACGTAAGGACTCATTTTTCACCTCTTGGAAAGAAACCCTTTTAAGAGCTGACATATTCACCCATTCTTTAAAGCGATTATTAGCATATTCAAGTTCACCATTAATGTTTAAGATAACCATTGGATCTTGAATACTATTCGTAATAATACTAATAATCTGCATGTTGCGACGATTTCTAAATTCTTGTTTTTGAATCAATCGCATTAATTTATTATATTGAACTCCAATAACTTCTTGCTGTTCAATCACCAATGGAGAGATATTACTCCAATCCCGATGTGCTTGAATGTTAGCGGCAACCTCATCGTATTTTTTTAGTTGATTGAGATACGTCATCGAACGTCCGTATTGCATGATCATTAAAATAAGTAAGATTAGTAAAAATAAAATCGTAACTTGACTATTGTTTTGACTATAAAGATTAGTGATTAATAACAAGGTGAAAACAATATAAAATGAGATAAGTTCATGACGGCTATCAATCATTTGCTTCGTCCTCTAACATATATCCCACTCCACGAATGGTTTTAATCTTAATTCCGTAAGGTTTAAGTTTATCACGAATTTTAAAAATGTGGACATCGACAATTCGTGTATCACCGTCATATTCAAATCCCCATAATCGATCGAGTAAAACATCACGAGAAAGCGCCTGACCTTTATGTTGGATTAAAAACTCTAGTAATTCATATTCTTTAAGTGTAAAATCAACTACTTGATCATCAATTAATACTTCAAATCGACTACTATCTAGCCTAATACGCTGATAGCTTAAATAAGATTTACCTTTCCCTGCAGATAAAACTTCTCTTCTTCTAATAATGGCCTTTACTTTCGAGACAACTTCACGCGATGAGAAAGGTTTAGTCATGTAATCATCAGCCCCTACATCAAGACCAAGAACACGGTCTAATTCATCATCACGTGCTGATAAAATAACAATATAAATTGAATTTCCACGATTACGAAGTTCTTTACAAACGGAAAAACCATCGCGCTTCGGCAACATGACATCTAGTAACATGACATCATATTCATCAGCTAATGCTTTTTGCAATCCCTCTTCCCCATCTGAGGCGAGATCGACTGAAAAACCTGATTGCATTAAATCATATTGTAAAATACGTTGAATTGAAATTTCATCTTCAACAACTAACACTTTTTTACTCATCGAATGACACCTCCAAAAAACAATCGATTATGTTTATTCTATCATACTCAAGCTTGTGCTTCTGTTAAGTTTTTGTTAAAGACCTTTTTAGTTTGAATCACTGATTCCAATTCTATTTTTCCATATTATACCGATAAATGAAGATAAAAAAAGAAAACTCCCCTTTGGTACCCTTACTCACATAAAACTAAATGCTTAAGGCTGCTACATTCCTGTCCTGACCTGGTTCACACCGTTCTATTGAATAAGGGTACCAAAAGAGAGTTTCGATTGATACACATTTAGTATATCAATTTGACTCTTGCTTGTCAACACGCTGCTGCTTTTTTTTCTGTCTTAATTCTCTAAAAAAATCTGACAACAGTTGTCCACATTCTTCTTCTAAGACACCTGAAATCACTTCACATTGATGATTAAACTTTGATTCATCAAGTAAATTATAAATTGTTCCACAGCATCCACCTTTAGGATCTTTCGCACCATAAATAACAGTCGGAATACGAGATTGAACAATAGCTCCTGCACACATCGGACATGGTTCGAGTGTAACATACATAATGCAATCTTCTAATCGCCAAGATCCAACTACTTCATTTGCTTTGCTAATGGCTAACATTTCAGCATGAGCATTTGAAAGTTGAATTTTTTCACGTAAATTGTGGGCTCTAGCAATAATTTGTCCATCTTTAACGATAACAGCACCAATGGGCACTTCTCCGATGGCTTTGGCTTTATTAGCTTCTTCGATGGCCTGTTGCATAAATAAGATGTGCTCCATAATAATCACCTGTTATTTGTTCTTTTTTAATTTATTCTATGATAAAATAGGGATGTTATCAAGACTAAGTAATAAAGAAAGTCTGAGGTGAGGATGATGGCTAAAACTTTTATGCTAAATGTAGAAAATTTAAGTTCAAATGAGGATGTAAAAAAATTAAAGATTACTTCGAAACAAATTTAGAGGGTGTGGAAAAGTTAGATATTAATCTTTCTTTAAAATTAGTTTCTGTTCGTTATAATGAAGGGGTTGGTTCCCCGAAATATATTCTTGATGCATTTAATCGTTTAGGTTACACAGTTCGTTAAGGCGAACTTCTTTTTTATATTTGAAGCTTTAATGGGGAACGCTATGAAACAAAATAAATCTTTTTTATCCCCGTTGAAGGGCCAATTGACGTTCGAAAAACTTCACGATCAACACTACGATCAGAACATTATTCTTATCACCTTTAAAGGAGATTATGTATGAGAATCCATTTTTCGATAAGTTTTATAATAATATCGATGAATGAGTGTTTCAAACAAAAATGTTTTTCTTAACGAATTGCTATAAACAATAATTGAGTATTCAAAAAGATTATTTAAATGAAAATTAATCGATTATTTCAGATTATCATTTATTAGGTTCCTTATCCTATTTTGATCACTCAAAGAGTGTAAGGTTATCCATCACTAGTAAACCTTTAAGTGAAAAACTTTTCTAGACTTATATAATAAAAAAGAGCAACGGTTACTTGTGGATAACGGCTGCTCTTTTTTATGCTTCTATTTAATATTCTAATTGGTTATATATTAAATAACTCTCCATTAATAAAAAAATTAATTGAGACACTGATAAAATAGAGCTGGCTTCAATCAGTGAGATTAATAGTAGTCGCTTTAATTAAAAGCCACTCCATCACTCCTCCTATATTTTTCACATGAGACAATGCTAACATACAGAGGTTAAAGAAAAAGACGGATATTTATCCGCCTCTTATTATGTTATTTTTTTAATAACTCTTTCATTCGATTAAACGTTTCCTCACTAATAACATGTTCAATTCGACAAGCATCTTTATCAGCTAATGATTCATCAATTTGGAGTGTCTTTATTAAAAATTCTTTAATTAAGCAATGACGTTCATAAATCGCAGTTGCTCTTTCATGACCAATTTCAGTTAAATTAATTTGTCCATTTTTCTCTATCGTAATTAGACCTGCATTTTTCAAAATTCCCATCGCACGACTAATACTTGGTTTTGAAAAATTTAACTCGTTTGCCACATCGATAGAACGAACAGATCCATTTTTTCGGCTTAAAATTAGAATGGTTTCTAAATAATTTTCACCCGACTCTTGTAATTTCATCTACCCACCCTATTTCTTAAAATCTAAATATAGTTAATCTTAACATAGTTTGTTTCGTTTCTTCAACTTTTATACTTTTATTAAATAGCTATTGACATTATTGGATATAAATGTCAAATTAGTAATATGAGTTAGCTTAAGCTAACTTTTTTCTACTGAAGTTGGTAATTGCTAATATTAAAGGGAGGCCATAATGATGCCATTAACAATGGTAGAGATAGGAGAATCAGTTATCATTAAAAAAATTAGTGGGCGTGATGATACCAAACGTTTTCTAGAGAGTCTTGGATTTATTGTTGGAAGTGAAGTGACCATTGTATCTAAGTTTGGACAGAACTTTATTATTAATGTTAAAGATACACGTGTTGCACTCAATCAAACGATGGCAAAACGTATTTTTGTATAAGGGAGAGATATCGAATGAAAACATTAAAAGATGTGAAAATTGGTGAAACAGTCATCGTAAAAAAGCTAAATGGAACAGGACCGCTTAAGCGCCGGATTATGGATATGGGGATTACAAAAGGAGCTACTATTTATATCTGAAAAGTTGCCCCACTTGGGGATCCCATTGAAATAACCGTTCGTGGCTATGAATTATCGCTTCGTAGAGCAGATGCTGAAAATATTATCGTTGAGATTTAAATTTCCATTGGTAATCAACATCATTCACTATGATTAAGGGGGAGTTTACAATGTCTATAACAATTGCTTTAGTCGGAAACCCGAACTGTGGGAAAACGACGATGTTTAATGCTCTAACCGGAAGTAATCAGTATGTTGGAAACTGGCCGGGAGTAACAGTAGAGAAAAAAGAAGGGTATTTAAAAGGAAACAAAGAGATTAAAATTGTCGATTTACCAGGGATTTATTCACTTTCTCCATATACTCCGGAAGAAATTATTACTCGTGATTTTTTAATAAATGAACAACCAGATGTCATCTTAAATATCATTGATGCTTCTAATATTGAACGAAACCTTTATTTGACCACGCAATTAATGGAAACCACTATTCCAATGGTCATTGCACTAAACATGATGGATATCGTTACAAAGAATGGAACAAAGATTCATCTTGCCAAACTATCCAAACAATTAGGATGTCGTATCATTGAGACGACAGCTTTAAAACAAAAAGGATTAAACGAGTTAATTGAAGCCGTTGTTTCTGTTAAACAAGCACCTGCGATGCCAACTTTCAGTTCAGATATTGAACGGATGTTGCACGAAATGAAGTCTTTATTATCAGGGGCTGTTCCTGAACCACTTCTTCGCTGGTACAGTATAAAGTTATTTGAGCGTGATACCCGTGTGGTAAAACAATTATCATTACCTGAAAGTGTGAAGGTTAAATTTGAGGAGATGACAATTGCTTGTGAAGAACAGTTTGATGATGATAGCGAAAGTATTATTACGAATGAGCGTTATGAGTATATTAGTCAACTAGTGTCACAGTATGTCAAAAAATCAATGCAAGGTAATTTAACGACTTCAGATAAGATTGACCAATTATTGACTAATCGTTGGCTAGCTCTTCCGATTTTCGCCTTAATTATGTGGGGAATTTATTATATTTCTATCACATCTATTGGTACCTTTGCGACGGACTGGATTAATGATTCGTTCTTTGGTGAATTCATTCAAGGAAATGTCGCAGCTTTCTTAGAAAGTATTCAGACAGCTGATTGGCTAATTGGTCTGATTGTGGATGGAATTATCGGTGGAGTTGGTGCGGTTTTAGGATTTGTTCCACAAATTATGATTTTATTTTTACTGATTTCAATATTAGAAGATTGTGGATATATGGCACGCGTGGCTTTCATTATGGATCGCATGTTTAGAAAATTTGGATTATCGGGAAAATCTTTTATTCCAATGCTCATCGGTTCGGGATGTAGTGTGCCAGCAGTTATGGCAAGCCGTACTATTGAAAATGAAAAGGATCGACGTATGACGATTATGTTAACACCTTTTATTCCCTGTGGAGCAAAATTACCAGTCTTTGCTTTAATGGCAGGTGCATTTTTCCCAACTCAATCTTGGGTAGCTCCTTCGATGTACTTCTTAGGAATTGGGATGGTTATTCTTTCAGGAATTATTTTAAAACAAACGCCGTTATTTGCTGGTGATCCTGCCCCATTTATTATGGAACTTCCACAATATCATGTTCCGAGTTTTAAAAGTGTCTTAATTCATATGTGGGATCGTGCTAAAGCGTTTATTTATAAAGCAGGAACGATTATTTTCGTTGCCTCAGGTGTCGTTTGGTTCTTGCAATCATTTAATTGGTCACTTGAAATGGTTGAAGCGAATGAGAGTATTTTAGCTTCAATCGGTCGTGTCATTGCCCCTATTTTCACTCCTTTAGGATTTGGAAATTGGCAGGCAGCTGTGGCGACTGTAACTGGATTCTTAGCGAAAGAAAATGTCGTTGCAACGTTTGGGGTATTATTTGGTTTAGGTGAGGAAATGACAGAGGAATCAGTCGAGCTACTTGGAAATATGTCAGCTTTATTCACCCCCTTAAGTGCTTATTCCTTCATGGCCTTTACGTTACTGGCTGCTCCGTGTTTCGCTGCTATTGGTGCGATTAAACGTGAGATGATGTCTTGGAAATGGACATGGATTGCTATTGGATACCAAACAGGTTTAGCTTATGTTGTGGCTCTTGTGATTTATCAAGGTGGTACTTTTATTCAAACCCATAACATTTCTACAGCTACTATTATCATTACTCTAATCGTTATCATTGCTTTACTATTAGCAATCCGCAAAATCTTACGTAATCAAAAATCAAATGGATGTAGCTGTGGATGTTCAGGATGTACAAAGGCGAAGACTTGCCATAAATCATAAATAAAAAAAGGAGCTAAAATCATTTAGCTCCTTTTTTTGTACCCTACTATTATAACAATAATATTTTCTTACAAAGAATAAAAAAAAATCACACATGACGTGTGAATTATTATCTTGTTATGGCGGAGGAAGAGGGATTCGAACCCCCGCGACGCTTTCACGCCCTGTCGGTTTTCAAGACCGATCCCTTCAGCCGGACTTGGGTATTCCTCCGTATCAACAATATAGATTATACCGAAATATAATTATATTGTCAATCATTTATCTTAATTTTTTTATTTTTTTAAACCTAAACAATCTGGACGATCTTTTATCTCATGACAGTGACGGCAACGTGGTTCATATGCTTCTTTAGCTCCGACTTGAATAATTGGATCAAAATATGAAGCAGGTTGTCCATTAATTAATCGTTGTGAACGTGTCGCAGATGCTCCACAAACACTACAAATAGAGGTTAACTTAGTCACGAACTCTGCTTTTGTTAATAAAGCTGGCATTGTTCCAAATGGTTCACCACGGAAATCTTTATCAAGGCCTGCAACAATCACACGAATTCCCTTATCTGCTAAGTGTTCAACCACTTCAACGATAGTTTCTTCGAAAAATTGCACTTCATCAATTGCAACAGCATATGTATCGTCTTTAATGTAATCTAAAATCTCAATTGGGTGTTCAATCGCGATTGACGGCATTTTTAATCCACTATGTGATACGACTTCGTCGTCACTATAGCGATTATCAATAGCTGGTTTGAATAAGCAATATGAACGGCGCGCAAAGTCTAAACGCTTTAAACGACGGATTAGCTCCTCAGTCTTTCCTGCATACATACTACCACAAATTGCTTCTACCCAACCTTCTTGTCGAACATCATACATACTATGAAACCACCTTTCATCCTATCCTACATTTCTCTATGTTTTCTATCAAAATTTGAACAGCTTGATAATTATAACAGATACTTCTTTTAAGATTCAAGCCAACATTTTAATTTCCAAATTATTTCCCGCGTATACAAAAAGCGATAAAATCAGTTAGGATTTTATCGCTTTTTCTTATTGGCAAGTACATCCTTGTTGGATAGATAAACTATTTGTTTGAGGATTTAAAGTAACATAAGCACCTAGTGGAAGGGTAATTAGTGGGTTACAATGTCCACTTGGAATATTGTAGGCAATCGGTTTATGACAAGATGTTAGTGTGCGTTTAAGTAACTTGTCTGTTTCTTTTTTATCATAAACATTGAAGTCACCTAAAATAATTCCCGCTGCATCGTTTAGCTTTCCACTATATTTGAGTTGCATGAGTAATCGGTCAACCGCATAAACAGGTTCATTAACTTCTTCGATAAATAAAATTTTTCCTCGTGTATCAATTTCATAAGGGGTTCCGAGCGTCGAACAAATAATCGTCAAATTTCCCCCAACTAAAATTCCGGAAGCGGGACAAACGGTTTGATTATAATACGGAACATCAATCATATCAAAAGTTGTCTCTCCCATAATAGTTTCTAAAAAATGATTAGTCGTTGTTTCATTTTTAAGGAGAAGATCTTTTAGCATGGGGCCATGATAGGTGATCAGATGATGGTATTGATTGAAGAAAAGGTGCAAGTAAGTAATATCACTATAACCGATAAATGGTTTCGGATAGTTTTCAAATTTGAAGTTTTTAAAGTATGGAATAATCCGATTACAACCGTATCCGCCCCTCATACAAAGGATAGCATCGACTTCATCATCTGCAAACATCATCATAATATCTTCTGCTCGTTGGCGATCCGATAATCCTGCTAAGTAACCTTTTCGTTCAAAGCAACTAGGAGTGATGATTACATCAAAACCCATTTCTTTTAAAACTTCCTCTCCTTTAAAGACGGTTTCTGCTTCTAATGGTCCTGCCGGTGCCACGATTGCTATTTTCCCTCCCATTTTTAATGGTTTTGGTTCAATCACGCTCTCTTCCCCCTTTATTGTTCTAGCAAATGAAGTGCTGATAACACTTGTAAACAAACCCCGATTTTAATGGCTTCTTCATCCACATCGAATGTATTCTCATGCAAAGCTGCTTGAATTCCTTTATGAGGATTTGATGTTCCTAAATTATAAAAGCATGATGGAACAGCCTCCGCAAAATACGCAAAATCTTCAACCCCAAGACTTGGATGCTCCATAATAATTACATTATCTTCTCCAAGTAGCTTCCTTGCGACATGAGCAACAGCATCTGTAATGGCGTGAGCATTAATAAGTGGTGCATAGCCTTCTTCAATACGAACATCTGCACTTCCTCCAAAAGCTTTTGCAGTGTTTTCTGCAACTTCAATGATCCGTTTTTTCATAAAAACACGTGTCGTTTGATCAAGGGTGCGTAATGTTCCTTTAATTGTGACTTGATCACAAACAATATTCCCAGCCGTTCCTCCCTCAATAATCCCCAAACTAAGAACAGCTGTTTCAAATGGAGATAAGTTACGACTAATCAGACTTTGCAATGCCGTAATGACATGTGCCGAAATTAAAATTGCATCGATTCCATCTTGTGGATAGGCTCCATGTGCTTGTTTTCCATTAATGCTTATGATAATGGTGTCACTTGCCGCATGACACTTTCCATAATGAAATCCTACCTCACCCACATTTAAAGTTGGACGAACATGAAGTCCTAATACATGATTGACTTTCGGGTGTTCCAGACATCCTGCTTCAATCATTGGTTTAGCTCCACCTACTGTTTCTTCAGCTGGTTGAAAAAAAAGTTTAACATTCCCTTTAAACTCTTCTTTTAGCTGTTGAAGGATATAAGAAGCCCCTAATAAAATTGTTGTATGAACATCATGTCCACAAGCATGCATTTTTCCTGGTATTAATGAGGCATATAGTGCCCCTGTTTTCTCTTCAATGGGAAGAGCATCCATATCTGCTCGTAACCCAATTGTTTTCTCTCCCGGATTTCCCTCAATTAAGCCAACGATGGCTGTTTCTCCAATAAGTTGGGTTACTTTTATATTCCACTGTTGTAAATAGTCTAAAACTAACGCCGATGTTCGGTATTCCTCTAGACCTAGTTCAGGATGTTGATGTAAGTCGCGACGAATAGCAATGAGTTGTGGATAAATGGTATCGACCATTTCCTTAACTTTTTGATACATCTCTAATCCTCCTATATACTATAAGATAATTCATTATATGAAATCACCTTGTTAAAAAATGTATAGTCAACTCATTATTTTTAAGTGTGGTTAAAAACAAAAAAAGTAGAAAATCTTCAATTAAGATCTTCTACTTTTTGTTTATTTAATTAATAATAAAGCATCTTCTTTTGAAATAGGTTTTGAGAAATAATACCCTTGGATATTATCAATATCCATCTGTTTCAGTATTTCTAATTCCTCTTCATTTTCAACACCTTCTGAAATGACGGGTAATTGTAACGAATGTGCAATATCGATAATCAGTCGGACAAGGCTTTTAAATTCATCTTGCTTCCCCATCCCTTTAATAAAACTACGATCAATTTTCACCTTTGATAAAGGCAAATTAATTAAATAGTTCAATGATGAGTAGCCTGTTCCAAAATCATCAAGTGAAATAGTGATTCCTAAATCTTTTAGTTCACGTATTTTTTTAATATTCTCATTAATATTTTGCATTAAAACAGTCTCTGTAATTTCAATTCCAATATAGTTCGGATTAACATTTGCTTGTTTAATCAGTGATTTAAAATTATCCACAAAGTTATCATTCATAATTTGTAACGCAGAAATATTAATTGAGACAACGATTGGATTTTCTCTATTTTGATTAATTTCGTTAGCAAATTCAAAAGCTTGAAGACAAACATATGCACTAACTTCCTCAATTAATCTTAATTCTTCAATCAAACGAATAATCTCAATGACAGGAATATGTTTATATCTTGGATGATTCCATCTGAATAATGCTTCAAAACCGACTAATTCTTTATCAACTGTATATTGGGGTTGGTAAAATAGATTGATTTCCTTATTTTGAATCGAGTGTCTTAAATCATATTCCATTTGTAAATTAAATAATCGCTCACGTTCAAGGTCATCTGTATAAATAACATACTGATTTTTTCCTTTTTCTTTTGCTTTATAAACCGCTAAATCCCCTTTTAACAAAATAGTTTCAACATCTCCTGACGAGCATTCATTTCGAACCACCCCAATACTCACTGAAACAATGTTAGCATACTCGCCTCTACTAAATTCTGTTCGCATCTTATTTAATAAAAGATCTAACTTTTGAGTTAATATCTCATCGCTAATTTGTTCCCAAATAACAACAAATTCATCTCCACCTACACGGGCTACAAAAGCATCGTCACAAATATTAGCGAGTTTTTCTGCAATATGAACTAAAGCTTTATCTCCCACATGATGACCAAAACTATCATTTAACTTTTTAAAGTTATCTAAATCGATAAACAAGACAGTCAATGGAATATTTTTATTGGCTAGATCATTTTCAAGATAATGATATAAACTACGACGATTTTTTAAGCTTGTTAAAAAGTCAGTATAAGCTAATGTTTTAATATGTTCTTGAGTTTGAATGATATCTGTAATATCTTTCATTACCCCAACAATTCCAATCATTTGTTCCTGAATATCAAAGACAGGAGCTTTATAAATTTCTAATGTACGTTCATTTCCCTCAATCATTATTTTTCGAATAAATACTTTGCTCTCAAGGGTATCCATTATTAAATGATCTTCTTCTATACATCCTTCACTTAATGCATGTTCATAACAAGTTCGTCCGATAATTTCATCGCGTGTTAATTGACATAAATTTAGAAAGTTCGTATTCACATCAATATAAATTCCATTCATATCTTTTAAGAAAACAGCAAATGGAATATTTTCTAAAATGATTGAGAGTTTAGTATCTTTATTTCTAAGTTCTGTAATATCTCGAGCAATCCCAATCGTACCAATAACATCTCCCATTTCATCCATAACCGGGGCTTTATAAATATTAAATTGACGATATCCTTTTTTACCAGGAATAATTTCATCAAACATAATTTGTCGACGTTTGTTCATCACAATTAAATCAAATTCACGACAACGATCTCCGATTTGCCCATCCCAAACGAATTGATCGTCTCGACCATGAATAGTTTCATCATCTTTTCCCGAATGTTCTCTAAATTCACGATTCACGGTAATATAGTGACTTTCTTTATCTTTGAACCACGCCATATACGGAGTATTATTTAATAACGCATCAAATTGTAACTCTTTATTTTTTGACATTTTAAATGCGTCAATTAAATTTAAGTTATTTTGAATTCTTAACTTTAACATTTCTTTTGTATAAGGTTTCACAATATAATCAGAAATTCCTGCCTCAATACAGTCATTTAACTTTTGCATGAATTCTTGATTAATGCACATTAAAATCGGAATATTCTGATTCATTTGATGTCTAATTTGACGAATCATTTCGATCGAATCATCTAACTCACTATTATCTATAATGATAAAATCATATTCCTTTACGTCATGATTTCGAATATTCTGATAGGTTTTACAATTTAAACTAATTTGTTCTTGATGTTCAATAAACAAATCATCTAACATTCTCTCTATTTCATTGGTTTTACTTAAAATTAAAAACCTAATTTTTTTATACTCCATACCTCTTCCTCTTCTTTATTAATCTTAGTATCTATTATAAACAAAATCAGAGTTAAAGAGAATGTTTCATAAAAAAAACCATAAAAAAAGACAGAACTTTTATTCTGTCTGATTTGCGATTATTTCGAAGTATAGTATAAAATTGCATCGCATAAAAATTGAGTTGCACCCGTTTCAACTGCATCATCATAATATGCGGTAAAACGTTCATCAGATACATACATTTGAGCTAGTCCAGCATGAGCTTCCCGACTATAACTTGGCCATGTATAGCCTAGCCATTGATGATGTAATTTTGCGACTTCTTGTGCTAATTCACCTTGAGGATTATTTGTCTTCATAGCTATTGCTAATTTTTCTAAAATTTGTTGTCCTAATTCATTCATCTGATTAAATTCTTCTTCGCTTAAATTGGCGAATTGTTTGTTAGAACGGTTAATTTTTTCGTCTCCATATTTTTCACGAATTTCTTTTCCGTATTTTTGTTCATTTTCCTTAATCAATTGTTTTTTTAATCCTTGGAATTTTTCTTTGTTTGTCATTCGTTTCTCTCCTTTTTTCATGGCAATCGTTGATTGAACATTGTGAATAAGTAAATCAATTTGTGCTCTTTTTTCAAGGAGTTTTTGATAATGATCATTTAAAGCATCTAGCTCATCATACGATGGATTTAAAAGAAGCTGTTTAATTTCATCGATTCCAACCTCGAGCGCTCGATAAAAGAGAATTTGTTGCAGACGATCGACTTCTTTTTGACTATAAATACGATAGCCTGATGAATTAATCCGAGCTGGTTTTAAGATTCCAACTTCATCATAATAACGCAAAGTTCTTGTGCTAACGCCAGCCAAATGAGCTAACTTTTGAATCGTATATTCCATAGTCATCCCTCCTCGTATAATAAGTTTAAGCCCTTCATTTAGGGCATGAATTGTTCTTTGAAAACTGAATGAGTTTTCTTTACCTAAATGATTCATTTAGTGATCTCTTTTTGTCTCAGATACCCTCGGACGTTCCATCATATAGGTAATGGAATTGGATCCATCAGGAATATACTTTTCCCTCCTGTAGTTCGACTACATTTGAAGACTGTGACCCAGACCCAAACTGTTCGGCATACGCACAAGCTGTATCAACTCCTTCTATGTTCCTCTTCTTAACAGGGTTGAGGGCAGCACTCATAGCTAAAGTCTTTAGAATACTTATACGCGAGGTTGTCGCCACGTTTGGGACCCTAGGGATGTCCAGCCGTATCCGAGTTTATTCCAAATTCATTCAAAAGAAAGGAGGTCCCTTCCATGAAATTATTTGTCGGTATTGATGTTAGCTCTGAAAAACTTGATGTTTGTTTTCTTGATAGTTCAGACACGACGTTAAAAGAAGTTACCCTTCCTAATAACATTAACGGTGCCTCTTCTATCAAAGAAGATGTTCTCCAGTTTCACCAATCATTTAACTATGAAAAAATCGTGATTGGAATGGAGTCTACTTCGATTTACAGTTTTCATCCTGCAACTTTTTTATCTGAAGATCTTGAACTAAAATCCTTAGGTCTCGTTGAAGTCGTTATCCAAAACCCTAAGTCCATTCATCGTTATAAAGGGCTTTTTGAAGAAGATAAAAACGATCGAATTGATGCCTTTCGTATTGCCGACTTCTTACGTATTGAACGATTTAATAAGACAGTTTTAAAAGAGGAACGCTATGTCGCTCTTCAACGTCTGACTCGTTCGAGATATCAAATGGTTCATCAACTCACCGAATGTAAACAGCACTTTCTTGAGAACCTTTACTACAAGTGTAATACCCTCTCTAAAGAGCTCGATACCTCTGTTTTTGGTGCGACCATGCTCGATCTTCTTTCTGATGCACTAACCCTCGATGAAATGGCCGAAATGGAGTTAGAAGATTTAGCTAACCTTCTACAAGAAAAAGGTCGAGGTCGTTTTAGTGATCCACAGAAATTAGCTAAAACCATTAAAAAAGCTATTCGTGATTCTTATCGATTGGGTAAAGTCGTTCAAGAATCAGTAGACATGGTTTTAGCGACTTATGCACGATTAATCCAAACGTTGAAAAAACAGATTAAAGATTTAGAAAAAAGCATTGTGGCGCTCTTTGAAATTGTAACAGAAGCCCAATGTTTAAAAAGTATTCCAGGTATCGGTATTGTTTATGCCGCCGGTATTGTCGCTGAAATCGGTCAAATTGAACGTTTTGAAAATGAAGCCCAATTAGCCAAATATTGCGGTCTCTACTGGAAAAAAATCAGTCTGGAAACTTTGAATCGGAACGTACACCACTGACACGAACAGGCAACCAATATCTTCGGTATTATATGGTTGAAGCTGCCAACTCTATCAGACGACACGAAGATACTTACCGCTTGTATTACCAGAAAAAATACGATGAAGTTCCGAAATTTAAACACAAACGAGCCCTCGTCCTAACCGCTAGAAAATTAGTGCGTTTGGTGGATACGCTGTTACGTAACCACCAACTCTACACGCCGGAAAGGAGCGTATCACTCAAAAGCTAACTGATTGCTTTTGAATCCTTTCTGTCTGGCGCTAGGCTAAATTTTTAAAAAATTAGCCGAGGGTCTAGTTCAGTGCGCCCAACTTTTAAAAATCTTTATCTATTTTTTTCAATCATATACTTGACTTAATACCACAAGTCTTGTAGATTTATCATAATCGTTAACGTAACGTAAAGGTCAATAAATGATTTTAAATTTCACAAAAAAACTGTCTTTATTAAAAAGACAGCTCTTTCCTATTATGCTAAAACACTTAATAGTTCATTGATAATATCATCTAATAATTCACTTAATTGGAAAATTTCCTCTTTCTTAATATCTTGAATATGAATACCACAGCTAACGACAATGACTTTGTTTAACTGTTTGGCTAATTGACGAGCCACTCTTAGTGCAAACTCATCTTCTTTGTGCCCAGGTACCGTCATTAATGAGACCGATGATGTCTGAGTAAGTGGATCATGAGGTAAAGTGATAGGAATTCCTAAAGCAACAGCTCCAATATGTGGTTCATCTCCGCCAAAGATACATATATTCAAATCATTGCCTATTTCTTGAATCTTAACACTGATTGTATGCTGATGAAATAACTTTGATAACTGCATCAATTTCAATCTCCTTTTTCTAAGCATTTATTGTTTTTTCCATTTACAAAATCGATTTTCTAATAAATCAATGATAATAAATAAAGAAACTCCTATGAGACTAAGTATCAGAATACCTGAATACATATCAATGTAATTAATTCGTGACCAAGCATCTTGAATAAAATAGCCCATTCCCTGCTTTGTCCCATAAGCCTCCACAAAAAATAAAACGGATAGAGCAGTTCCAAGTGTGACGCGAATACTCGTTAAGAGTTCTGTTAAAATGGCTGGAAAGGTCACATGATAAAATAATTGTAATGAGCTGGCTCCTAAACTAATAAGTGAGTGATAGTTTTCTTTTGAAACATTAATGACCGCATCACGAACTGAGACAATCATTTGAAAAACGGTAATTAAAACAATAATCATAATTTTCGAGTTATCCCCAAGTCCATAAATGGTCATAACGACTGGTAACAAAGCTGTTTTAGGAACAGGATAAACAAAATAGACAAGTGGGTTGAATAGTTTATTCATACTCGGAAAATATCCCATTAACAACCCAATGATCGTTCCAATCAGAAAAGAAATGAACATTCCTAGAAATAAACGATATAAACTCGCAATAATATGAACCTCAAATCCATTTTGTAACAAAGTAGGTAAATGTACGTAAATTTTATCGGGTGTCGGTAACACGCGAGAATTCATGATCAACGCTAATAGATACCAAATAAAATTGAACAAAATAAACCCTTTAGCTAAATTCCACATTTTTTTAAAAATCATGACTCTTCTATCCACCCTTTCTTAATCAGTTGCTTTAAATGAGCATATAGGTGTGGATAATCTGAATGATTACGATAGTCCGTTAAATGAAATAGCGGATTATCTATGATTTTAACAATCTGACCCGGGTTATTAGATAAAACCATAATTTTTTTTCCCATATATAACGCCTCATCAATGCTATGAGTAACGAAGAACGTATTAATTTTAGATTCGCTCCAAACATCTAAAAAGAGTTGTTGTGCTTCTTCTTTAATGATTGCATCTAATGCTGAAAAAGCTTCATCCATCAAAAGAAGATCAGGCTCCATTAAATAACTCCTAACAATCGCAACACGTTGTTTTTGTCCACCACTCAATTCATGAGGATATCTCTTTTTTAAATGATCAATATTAAGACGTCTCATCATCTGATCCATTTTTTCTAGTGTAGAAGAAGTGATTTTCTCTTTTTTTATCTTAAATGAAAGTAGACAGTTCTCTTGTACTGTTTTCCACGGTAAAAGTCCAAAGTTTTGTGGAATTAAGCCGATTTTATGCGAATGAGGGTTAAGTACCTCCTGATTTAGGAGGACTTCACCCTCATGAGTCGTTATAATCCCAGATAAAACTTTAAGTAAGGTTGACTTTCCACAACCTGATGGACCAATAATCGCACAAATTTCATCACGATTCATGGTGAAATCAAGCTGATTTAGAACTTGAGTCGTTCCCTCTTTACCTTGATAGAAAACAGATAAATTTTTTATCTGTATCATACAGGTTCTCCTTCATCTAGTTATTTTGTCGCAACGTTATTTAAGACATCTTTTGCTGTAATATCTTTTGTTAATAACCCTTTTGCTGTTGCCCAATCAAATACTTTCTGAACCTTTTCTACATCTGGTAAGTAGTTATGTTTGAATTTTGGCAAAATGATGTTTCCACGAGTTTCTTCAGAATAACCAACTGTTTTAATGACAGCATCTTCATACTCGCTAATGTCTGTTGAATTAATATAATCTACAGCTTTATTATAAGCATTATAGAATCCTTGAATAGCTTGTGGATATTGTTCAATGACACTGTTTAAAAATGCAGTTACTGAAATCATGATATCTGTATTGTGAATTGTTTCAATTTCAACTGCACCATCGGCAATCGCTGTTTCATTAAATGGTGCTGGTAAGATAGCGGCATCAATTTGATTATTTCTTAATGCTTCTAAACGTGCTGGCATGGCAGGAATCGCGACTTTTTCAAAATCTTCTGCTGCAATTCCATTTAATGTAGTAATATCATCTGCTAAATATTCAATCATTGTGTTTTCAGAGATTCCGATTTTTTTACCTTTTAAATCTTCTAATGAGTGAATGTTTGATTGCTCTGTCGCTACTAATGTCCAGTATCCATTTGTTGCACCCGTAATTTGCATATCCATATCTGAGTTTTGATAAATTGCAATCGCTGTTTCATCTGCTAATACACCATCTAATTGCCCTGCCTGTAATGCCGCATCGCGGTCTTTAGCTGCGTTAAATAACTCTAAATTAACCTTAATTCCTTCTTCTTCAAAATAGCCATTTTCTTGTGCAATAACGAATGGAATCGTATCGATAGACCCCATAGCCCCAAAATTCAAAGTTACCGCTTCTCCTTCTTGTGAAGTTGATGCTCCTTCTGACTTATCTGATTGACATGCCGTTAATGTTAAACCAGCAGCCACAGCTAATGTTGTAACCAATAAATTTTTAATCTTCATATTTTGTATCCTCCCATTTCTTAAATAATTCATGTTCGATTTTTAAATAACTTAAAATTTTTCCGACAACGAAGTTAATGAGATCATCCATCGTTTGTGGATGATGATAAAAACCAGGCATTGCGGGAATAATTGTTGCACCTACCTTTGATAGACGGCACATATTTTCTAAATGAATCGTATTTAGGGGTGTTTCTCTCGGAACAATAATTAATGGACGTGATTCTTTTAAGGCGACATCTGCTGCACGACATAATAAGTTAGATGATAACCCATGACTAATTTCAGCCATTGTTCCCATCGAACAAGGTAAAATAATCACCGCATCAAAACCATATGATCCACTAGCCACACCAGCAAATAAGTTATTATTATCTTCTAATTTCAGATTAGAGTACTGTTGTTGCATTTCAGTAATCCAGTCTTCTAAATTTAAAGAAAGTTCATAGTTAAAGACTTTTTTTCCTGTATCTGTAGCAATGACATGAACTAAAATTCCTTGCTCTACTAATACCTCTATCATACGCTTCGCGTAAATACTTCCACTTGCTCCTGTAATTCCAACAACAATTTTTTTCATGATGTCTCTCCTAAATTAAACAATCTAATACACCCGTGATTAAAAAGACAATACTAATCACCTGATTAATACTATAAGAAGCTACTTTTACATTTTTTAAATTATCTGGTGCTACTAATTTATGTTGGATGATAAATAAAACAATATTAATCGTTAATCCAGCAAAATAAATGATTCCTAGATCCGGTGATAAGAGACCAATCATAATTAAGAAAGCAACCGCTAAGATATGAAAGGCGGATGAAATATGTAAGGCATTTTTGACTCCAAATCGTGCTGGAATCGAATGAATGCCATTTTTAACATCAAAATCGTAATCTTGTGCACCATAAATAATATCAAATCCCGCTACCCATAGCGTATTGGCAGCCCCCATTAAAAGAGGAATCCACGAAATAGTTCCAGTTACAGCTAACCATGCTCCAACAGGTGCTGCTGCAGAAGTTACACCTAAGACTAAATGACATAGCCAAGTAAATCGCTTCGTGTATGAATAAATCGTCATTAAAAAGAGCGCAATTGGGGATAAAATTAGACAAATCGTATTTAACTGCGCTGCTGCGAACACCATGATGGCAAAGCAAATCACAACAAAAATGATGACTTCCTTTTTATTCATTAATCCTTGCGGAATCTGGCGGGTTGCTGTACGAGGGTTTTTTGCATCAATTTCAGCATCAATGACACGATTTAAGGCATTTGCTCCTGTACGAGCTGAAAGAAAGGCAATTAAAACCCAAAAGATTGTTTTAAAACTCAAATGCCCTTGCCCAGCTAATAACATGGAAATAAGAGCAAAGGATAATGAAAAAATCGTATGTGAGAACATGACTAAAATTCCATAGTCATTAACTTTTTTATAAATCTTTTTAGTTAATTCCATACTCGCTCCATCTCCTTGTAACTTTTTCTTTAATTTCATCAGACATAACAATATCATTTGGCCATTGACGAGGATGCTGATCTAAGGCTGTCTTTTTCGTTGCATCAATTCCAACTCGATGACCAAAGTTTTGATCTGACACTTCAACAATTTCTAAATCTCGTTTAGCATCGATATTATTAAAGACTTTCCATGCCACTTTAGAGGTATCTTTTGCATCGACGTCTTCATCTACGACAATTAAGAATTTGTTAAACGCCATTTCTTCTTGATTCCATAGTTCATGCATTAAGTTTTGGACATCTCCTGACTGTTGTTTTTTCATAGAAACAATTAAGCATCCTTGAAGGACTCCCTGTAAAGGATAATCAAAACTTTGAATTTGAGGATGAGTTTCAAGATAAGAAGTGAAATCTTTCTGCTCAGCTATCTTCCACTCCACCATCTTGCCTTCTACTTCAAATTTTCGTGTAGCATCAACACCTAATCGATAACCATAATGATCGGTCGCTGATGAGTGGTCTAATGCATCTAATGGGCCTTGTGAGAAGACTAAATCTTCTTTAAGATCTAAAGTTTTAAAGATGTGATTTGCGACCATTTTCGTATCATGAGGGTTAATGTCTTCATCCACAACAATGATCATTTTAGCATACATCATCTGTCCCATCCCCCATAGAGAATTCATTACTTTCTTTCCATGACCAGGGAATCGCTTTTTAATAGAGACGATGACGCAGTTATGAAAGACACCTTCAAAGGGTAGAGAGTAATCCACAATCTCAGGATAAATCATTTTTAAAAGCGGTAAAAATGCTCGCTCAGTTGCTTTGCTCATATAACAATCTTCCATCGGTGGTCGTCCAACAATTGTTGCTGGATAAATCGCATCTTTTTTGTGTGTGATACACGTGACATGAAAAGCTGGATACATGTCAGCTAATGAATAATAGCCCGTGTGATCGCCAAATGGCCCTTCTAATCGTAACGCTTCATTGACATCAACATATCCTTCAAGAATAAATTCTGCATCGGCTGGAACATAGATATCATTCGTAATCGATTTAACCATTTTGACTGGACGTTTTCGTAAATAACCTGCAAACATCATTTCATCAATCATTTTAGGTAATGGAGCAATTGCCGAGAAGATAATAGCTGGATCACAACCAATCGCTACTGAAACTGGCATTTTCCCACCTAACTGGCGATATTTATCATAAATTTCGCGGCCATCTTTATGCCAATGCCAATGCATACCTGTCGTATTTTTGTCAAAAATCTGCATCCTGTACATTCCTGTATTTTGAACTCCAGTGTCTGGATCCTTCGTCATGACTAATGGTAAGGTAAAAAATCGTCCTCCATCTTCAGGCCAACATTTTAAAACCGGTAAGGTTGAGAGATCTGGATGATGTTCAATGACTTCTTGGCAAGCCCCTTTCATCGGTAATTTCCAAGGAAAAACAGCTAAAAGTCTCATCAAATTTGGAATTGACCGAATCAGACTCGGAATCTTTATATAATTTTGCATATTAATTAAGTTGGCAATATCTCGCTCTAAATCATCTAGCTCATTTACACCAAGTGCCCAACTCATTCGATCATCACTTCCCATCGAATTAATTAAGACAGGATAGTTTGATCCTTTTACATTTTCAAATAACAATGCGGGTCCGTACTGTTTTGAAATTCGATCTGTAATTTCTGTAATTTCTAATTCTGCATCGACCTCTGCTGTAACCTTGACTAATTCTCCTCTTTTTTCTAAGAGGTTCATAAACGATCGAATATCTTTAAATGCCATTATTTCCTCCTCAAACTTTTTATTAATTCTCCTCTTGAAACTTTTATTTTTTCTCTCCTTTTCAAAAGAAAAAATATAGTTCAAATAGTTCATTTTTCACCACAAACTCTATTATAAAATCTCTTGTATCAAAATTTCTACATTTTATTACAGATTATAATAAGCAGTTTTTAAATAATGGAATTTTTTATGTAATATTCCAGATAGATTCTAATAGAATCATAACTGACGAATTATTTTGTCGAACTTTGTATAACGTAATTTGAATTGAAAACGAAACCAAATTCGAACATCCCCCTATCAAAGATAATTATTTTTCTTCATCATAAACATCTATCATTGGCTACTATAAAGAACATTAGATGAATTTAATTTATTTTTATCTATATACATGGCGAAAAGCTTTTAACATGATTTGAAAGAACTCTTATCATAGAGATTGCTTTGATATAAGTTCCTTTCAGAATCTTTTTACTATAGCTAGTATATAAGAAAAACCATCAATTAGATTTCGCCATATATAGAATATAAAAAAGAAGAAATTGACTTAACACAATTTCTTCCTACTATTTATAGTTAGTCTACCAATCAGCTTTATGTTGAGATGATTCCCTTACTCACTCTGAGTCATTAATTCAATTCGAATTAATAATTCACTCAAATGATCTTCGGTAACATTATAAAAACACCCTTCTTCATCTCGATAAAACCATGGTGAATTTAAATCATCTACATAGGCAATTCTATCGTATAGATGGTTCCAATGCATCAATTCTCCCTTTGATTCACGTAAAATCAAATCTTGAAGACGTTGTTGTGACCATAAATATTCAGAAACAACTCGCTCTATTTTCTTTGATCCATCGATTACTCCATGAATAGCATCTTCCAACTTATTCTCTTTAATTAGCCTCTGGATATCTCTCATCATATTTAACACCATTTACTTCCTTTCCATTATTATTGATCAGCTTTTCATTCTATTGTTTTCTCATCATCTATGAAGTAAGTAAAAGTCAAAATCAGCAATACATAAGATAGTCCTAGTTTGAACATTTTTCAACTAAATATTCCCTAATACAGGATATTTTTGTTCTTTTTTCTAATCATTGATTTAAACAAATAGAGCTTTTGGCCTATGCCAAAGCTCTTTCTCTCTCTGTTTTTAAATCAGTTTATGTTAATTATTAAAATCTCCTCAGGTTGTTAAATTAAAATAAATAAAAAAAAACACCACACAAATGGTGGTGTTTCAAAATCAAAACTATTTAGTGTTGATTCCGTATTTTTTGTTGAAGCGTTCGATACGTCCATCAGCTTGAGCGAATTTTTGACGTCCTGTGTAGAATGGATGACAGTTTGAGCAAGTGTCAACACGAATTTCTTTCTTAACAGATCCGCTTTCGAATTCGTTTCCACAAGTTGTACATACTACGTTAATACGGTTGTATTCTGGATGGATTCCTGGTTTCATTCTAGTTCACTCCTTCGGCCCTGATTAATTGATTAATCAGAGAAAGTCTATATAACAATAGAATTATACTAAATTTATAGTACTGGTGCAATAAAAATTTTCATGAATCGATCAATTAAAATTTGACAATTGCTATGAAATTAGTTAATTGCAAATAAAGTACTCTATCTTAGCATTCCATTTTTATTTTGTTTTATTATTCTGTTACAGTTTCACGCCAAACTTTAGCACCGATATTGTTTAATTTTTGTTCAATATTTGAATATCCACGATCAATATGGTATGTATTTCCGATTTCGGTTACACCCTCAGCAATTAACCCCGCAATCACTAATGAAGCTCCCGCACGTAAGTCTGTTGCTTTTACGCGAGCAGCATGTAATTTTGTTGGTCCTTGAACAATCGCAGAGTTTCCTTGAACTTTAATATTTGCTCCCATTTTATTTAATTCGAAACAATTTTTGAAACGATCAGAATAGATTGTATCTGTTACCATTCCAACCCCAGTTGCTTGTGTTAATAAAGTCACTAATGGTTGTTGTAAATCTGTTGCAAGTCCTGGATAAGTACTTGTTTTAAAATCAACGGCTTTCATTTCTTTGCCGCCACGTACAATGACATGATCTGCATGAACATCAATATCCACACCCATTTCGCGTAATTTTGCAATTAACGCCTCTAAGTGATGAGGAATAATGTTATCAATTTTAACTTCTTCTCCAGCGACAGCTGCTAAAGTAATATATGTTCCAGCTTCAATACGGTCAGGAATAATTGCATGACGTGTGCCATGAAGTGATGAAACTCCCTGAATACGAATTTCACCTGTTCCTGCTCCTTTAATTTTAGCTCCCATACTATTTAAAAGATTAGCTAAATCGATAATTTCTGGTTCTTTCGCAGCATTTTCGATTATCGTTGTTCCTTCTGCTTTAACGGCAGCTAACATAATGTTAATCGTAGCCCCTACTGAAGCAAAATCTAAATAAATCTTAGCTCCTGTTAATTTCTCGGCTTTTAAGCGAATCGCTCCCGATTCTTGTGTAATAGTTGCTCCTAAAGCTTCAAATCCTTTTAAGTGTAAGTCAATTGGACGTGGACCTAAGTAGCAACCCCCAGGCATTCCAATCACTGCTTCTTTAAATTTTCCAAGTAAAGCCCCCATAAAATAATATGAAGCTCGTAATTTATTTACTGCACCCTCTACTAATGGTGTATTGATTAAATTTGTAGGATCTATAATTAACTCGTCATTATCTATCTTATATGTACCATTTAATTGTTCAATCATCATCCCTAGATGCTCAACATCCACAATCTGTGGAACACCTTCTAAAATAACTGAAGAATCCGCTAAAATGGCCGCAGGAATTAAAGCAACTGTACTATTTTTAGCACTATCAATTCGGACCGTTCCGTTTAATGGATGTCCTCCTTCTATTTTAATCACTTCCATCGACGCTCTTCCTTTCTGTTTTTACACGAATACCTATTGTATTATATCAAACTTTAGCCCAAGTTGTTAAAGATATTTTCACCTTTTATAGCGCTTAAGACATAATTTTCAAAAAATTTCTTAATTATCTATTATCTCAAGTAGATTCGACACGAAATCGCTTTTGATTTTTGTTAATTTAAATAATATTTTATCAAAATGAACCGAACGAAAAAAGAGGAAGAAAAGACCTCTGTAATCTAGGATGATTACTTAGATTCTTTTATGGTAAAGTAAATTTCAAAAATGCAATCTTTTCTTTAGCAAGAATACGCTTCTCACTTCATATTTTTCAACATTAATTATCTTTTCCTATCGACTTATCATTATCCTCT
Source organism: Turicibacter sp. H121 (assembly GCF_001543345.1). NCBI lineage: Bacteria > Bacillati > Bacillota > Erysipelotrichia > Erysipelotrichales > Turicibacteraceae > Turicibacter > Turicibacter sp. H121. The sequence goes on from NZ_CP013476.1 coordinate 1,006,906, forward strand.
CTGCTTTTTCTTTTCATCTATTGTCACATCCTGTAAAATACTAGGTGATAGGAGGGATTTCATCTATGAGAAAACTTGAAGTATCAAGCATTATTCCAAAGATTGAATCAATGTGTATTGAAGCAAACTATAATGCAAGCTCATCACTTATGACGACATTAAGACAAGCTCAAGAAAACGAAAGTTCTACTCTTGGGCAAACCATCTTAAGTCAAATTATTAAAAATGATGAAATTGCAACAAATTCACAAGTACCGATGTGCCAAGATACAGGAATTGTTGTCGTATTTGTTGAGATTGGTTCAAGTATTCAATTGATTGGAAACCTTGAAGAGGCCATTCATGAAGGTATCCGACGTGGATATCAAAACGGTTATTTAAGAAAATCAGTCGTTGCACATCCTCTAGACCGTATCAATACGAAGGATAATACGCCAGCCATCATTCACTACCAATGGGTAGAAGGCGATGAATTAAAAATTACGATTGCCCCTAAAGGTGCTGGAAGTGAAAATGTCAGTGCGGTTGGAATGTTAAAACCATCAGATGGCTATGAAGGGGTTAAACAATTTGTCCTAGATACGATTTTAAAAGCTGGAGGAAACCCTTGTCCACCGATTATTGTCGGAGTCGGGGTTGGTGGGAATTTTGAAAAATGTGCCCTACTCTCTAAGCAAGCATTAATGCGTCCATTAGAAGATACATCATCAGATGAAATTTGCGCACGTCTTGAAAAAGAATTATTAACTGAAATTAATGAGTTAAATATCGGTCCAATGGGGTTCGGTGGAAGCACAACTGCATTAGCCGTCAAAGTTAATGCTTATCCATGCCATATTGCATCTTTACCCGTGGCAGTCAACATTCAATGCCACGCCTCAAGACATGTCACAGAAATTTTTTAATTAAAGGATGAGGACAATGAAAATTAACTTACCGTTAACAAAAGAAGTCACTAAAAACTTAAAAGCTGGGGATATTGTTGAATTATCTGGGATCATTTATACAGCACGTGATGCAGCTCATAAACGATTAATTGAACGTTTAGATGCAAATGAACCATTACCATTTGATTTAAAAGATAGTATCATTTACTATGTCGGTCCAACACCTGAAAAACCAGGTGCCGTCATTGGATCGGCAGGTCCGACGACAAGTTATCGAATGGATGCTTACGCACCGACCCTTTTAGATTTAGGATTAAAAGGAATGATCGGTAAAGGTCCACGTAATCATGAGGTAATTGATGCGATGAAACGTAATGATGCTGTTTATTTTGCAGCTGTTGGTGGTGCGGCGGCGCTTCTTGCTTTACATATTAAAGAAGCTGAAGTGATTGCTTTTGATGATTTAGGAACAGAGGCGATTCGCCGCTTAGTGGTGGAAGATTTCCCTGTTATTGTGGCGACAGATTGTCATGGTAATAGTCTTTATTCAACTCAAAACTAATCGAAAAAACTATTTGGAGGATTTATTATGAATGTTTTTGAACAATCGTTAGCATTACATGCACAGGCTCGCGGAAAAATCGAGATTAATTCAAAGGTTAAGGTTGAGTCGAAGGAAGATTTAAGTCTAGCTTATTCACCTGGTGTTGCTGAGCCTTGTCGTGTGATTTCAGCAAATGAAGACGAAGTATATACTTACACAAGTAAAGGAAATATGGTTGCCGTCATTACGGATGGTTCAGCTGTTTTAGGACTTGGAAATATTGGTCCGAAAGCCGCTTTACCTGTTATGGAAGGAAAGTCTATTTTATTAAAACAGTTTGCTGGGGTAGACTCTTTTCCTCTTTGTCTTGATACACAAGATCCTGAACTGATTATTCAAACTTGTAAATTGTTAGCTCCATCTTTAGGAGGAATTAATTTAGAGGATATTTCGGCACCTCGTTGTGTCGAGATTGAGCGTCGTCTAATCGAAGAAATGGATATTCCGGTTTTCCACGATGACCAACACGGTACAGCTATCGTTGTGAGTGCAGCTTTAATTAATGCTTGCCAGTTAACCGATCGTAAATTAGAAGATTTAAAAGTAGTTGTGAGTGGAACCGGAGCAGCGGGAAGTTCCATTATTAAAATGTTAAATCAATTAGGGGTTGGGGATATTATCGGTTACAACATTGATGGAATTGTACATCGTGATAAAATTGATCGCTATGACTTCTTAACAAAAGAGTTAGTTGAAATTACAAATAAAGAAAACTTCATCGGTGATGATACATTAGCCTCTGCGTTAGTCGGTGCTGATGTATTTATCGGAGTCTCAGTTGCCAACATTGTGACACCTGAAATGGTTCGTTCCATGAATAAAGATCCTTTCATCTTTGCGATGGCGAACCCAAATCCTGAAATTATGCCAGAAGATGCATTAGCAGGTGGCGCTTTAGTCGTCGGAACAGGTCGTTCAGACTTCCCTAATCAAATTAATAATGTTTTAGCTTTCCCTGGTATTTTCCGTGGAGCTTTAGATGCGCGTGCCACAAAAATCAATGAAGAAATGAAATTAGCAGCCGCAATGGCTATTGCCTCATGTGTCCCAGAAGAAGAGTTACGCGCTGACTTCATCATCCCTTCGCCATTTGATCCAAAAGTCGCTGAACGCGTAGCAGATGCTGTTAAAAAAGTAGCAAAAGAAACAGGCGTAGCTCGTATATAAACAATATAATCTATATCGCTTTGGAGAAATTGAATATCGCTTCGATTTGTTGTTTCTTATGAACCAGGAGGCCTAAGTGATAAGTTGCATATCATTGTTGATACGCAGACTGGGATTAACTACATAAAGATTTGTTATGATCATGTCTCTGGCCTAACTCCTTTATTATATAAATCAGTCATACTATCAACGTATTTTAAGAACTTAGCTTGACTTAAAATCTCTAGATTATGTATTGGTTTGTATATAGATGCCGAAGGACAAGTTGTTGTGAAACCCATTGCTAAAAAATAATATATTAAAACAGCATGATTGATTATGCTGTTTTTTTTACTGAGAAGGAATTAAACGTGATGCAAAAATTTAGAGGATTTATTACTATGTTGAAAACAATATTAACCGTTAGATGATGTATTAAAAAAGTTATCCACAGCTATCCTATAATCAGATTTTTTGACGTTTAAATGTAAAACTAAATTTAGCTTCATATACTGAGATTAAAATGTCTAATTTAGAGCAATTTCCTCTGATTGTGAATAACTATTACGAGCTTCATGCTTCTTCTGTACCTAAAAATTTAATTCACTTCCTACAATCACCCTATCGTACGTGTGAGGAAGTCGGGCATACCTTCTTATCACTCATATCTGATGCTAAAAAAGAAAAACTAAATCTTTCTATCCTATCGGTTTATGGAACTTATGACTGTTAAAAAAATCTTTATGATGAATATTGTTGAGAAGATGATTAACAAATAGCTGATACATACAGTCCACACCCAATTCATAGTGAGCATCAACCACAATGTGCATTTATCATGAATAAAGAAATGGAACCAACGAAAATCATTTGGTTAGGTGAATATGCCCATGAGTATAGATTCATTATTCGCTATCCACAACCACTAACTCATTTAACTAGGTATCAATATGAACCGTGGCATATCACCTATGTTGAGAAATCAGTAGAAGAGCTGATAAAACAAAATCAAATTCAAATGTTAAAAAAATATAAAGTGAATTTTATGGATTATCGCTTATAAAAAAACTCGTCTAAAGACGAGTTTTTATTTTAGTGCGATTTCTTTGTAGACTTTTCCATCAAATGTTTTAACTTTAAACTGATCATGATTTAAAATCCCATATGAATTTGGATGATTTTCTTTTGGTAAGGTTGTCGATCCTGGATTTAAGATGTAAACACCATCTTGTTGTTTTAAAACTGGCACATGGATATGACCAAAAATGAAGATATCACCTTCAATTAATGAGCTCGGAATTTGTTGATCATTATAAAGGTGTCCATGTGAGGCCATTAATTTACGATTTTTTAATGGAATGATGTTATAATCTGCTGTAATGGGGAATTCTAACACCATTTCATCAACCTCACTATCACAATTTCCACGAATCGCAATAATTTGGTGTTTGATACTGTTTAATAATTTAATAACTACTTGTGGATTATAGTCTTGTGGTAGCGGGTTTCTTGGTCCATGATACAATAAGTCACCAAGTAACACTAAGTAATCCGCTTGCTCTTCTTCAAAACGTTCTAATACTTTTTTTGCCCAATAAGCTGATCCATGAATATCCGATGCGAACATTAATTTCATCTACTTCACTCCCTCTTTTTTTCTATACTTATTATAACAAGAACCTTATCTCTTTTATGTAAAAATTAAAAAATTGTGATTTGTTTTTGATTAATAAACTAAAAAAGACGACTGGATCAATTACAATTTGTAATTCAACCAATCGTCTTTTAGAACTTTTCTGCTTCCCCTCAGAAAAGTTCTTTATTTATTTAATACTCCCGAAATAAATATGATTTTCTATCTAAAAAGGTTCATCAATTATAACAAGCTCATGTAACGTTTTAATTCCCATTCATGAACAGCTAAACGATACTCATCGTATTCAGCGTGTTTCGCTTCAACGAATTTTTCAAAAATATGAGCACCTAAAGCATCTTTAATAACTTCATCTTGCTCTAATAATTTTACAGCTTCTGATAATGATCCTGGTAAAGCTGTAATTGAATGTGCATCTAATTCTTCTTGAGTCATTTCAAAGATATTTTCTTCAACTGATGCTGGAGGTGTTAATTTGTTTTTGATTCCATCTAATCCAGATGCTAAGATTGCAGCTAATGCTAAATATGGGTTAGCTGATGGGTCAACTGAACGTACTTCTAAACGAGTTCCCATTCCACGAGAAGCAGGTACACGTACTAGTGGCGAACGGTTAGATGGTGACCATGCCACGTAAACTGGAGCTTCATAACCTGGAGTTAAACGTTTATATGAGTTAACTGTTGGGTTAGATACGGCTGTGAAGTTACGAACGTGTTTTAAGATACCAGCCATAAAATGATATGCTGTTTCACTTAATTGTAAATCTCCTTCTTTATCAAAGAATGCATTTGATCCATCTTCATTGAATAATGAAACGTTACAGTGCATTCCTGAACCGTTGATTCCAGCGATTGGTTTTGGCATGAATGTTGCATATAATCCGTGTTTACGAGCAATTGATTTAACAACTAATTTAAATGTTTGAATTTTGTCACATGCTGCTAATACATCATCATATTTGAAGTCGATTTCATGTTGCCCTGGAGCAACTTCGTGATGAGATGCCTCAATTTCAAATCCTAATTTTTCAAGTTCGATTACGATATCACGACGGCAATTTTCTGCTAAATCTAATGGTGCGTAATCGAAGTATCCACCGTGGTCATTTAATTCACCGGTTGGTAATCCATTCTCATCTAATTTGAATAAGAAGAACTCAGCTTCTGGCCCTAAATTGAAACGAGCAAATCCTAATTCTTTCATTTCACCTAATACACGGCGTAAGTTAGAACGTGGGTCTCCTGCAAATGGAGTTCCATCAACATTATGAACATCACAGATTAAACGAGCAATTTTAGCTTCTCCTGGCGTCCAAGGGAAGATTAACCATGTGCTTAAATCAGGATATAAGTACATATCACTTTCTTGAATACGAGTAAATCCTTCAATTGACGATCCATCGAACATCATTTGATTGCTTAATGCTTTTTCTAATTGAGATAAAGGAATCTCAACATTTTTTACTACCCCAAATAAATCTGTAAACATTAAACGAATAAAGTTTACGCCTTCTTCATGTGCAATACGTAAGATTTCCTCTTTTGTTAAAGTTGCCATTTAGAACTCCTCCTCATAATCCATTAATAATCATTGATTTTCCCAATTATAGATACTGCCCTATTCTAGATAATGATACACCCAGTGATTGAGTCTGTTAATCTTATCGACATTGATCAAAATTAACAAAAAAGGGTTCACTAAACAAGTGTTAAACAAAACACATTGTTTAATGAACCCCATTGTTCATCATCTATTAGTTTAAATATTGTTTCTTAAAGACGCCTTTGTCTATGTTTCCATTATATGAGATTTCTCTAATAAAATCAACTGTTTTTTTTATAACTTTTTAAAATTCTCTCAGCAAGTTCTAACTTACTAATTCGTAGTTCCATACTACGTTTTTGAATATAGCGATGTGCCTCATCCTCTGTCATATTCTGATTTTGTTGTAACGCACGCTTAGCTAACCGTATAGTTTTCTCAGTTTTTTGAGCTTGTTCTAATTCGTTAACTTTTGATTCTAATTGTCTGACTGTTTGACCGTATTTCGTCAAGACACGTAGCATCGTTGATAAAACAATGGATTGAACCGGCTTTTCACAAAATTCAAAATACGGATCTTGTCTATAATAAAACTTTTGATAAGACTTTCCTAATAATAAAACTGCTTGACGTTCATGAATCAATGTTTCTACAAGTGATACAATACTCATTCCTGGCAAATCTTCATCCACAATAACTACTTCGGGTGCTAATGCTTTTGACCGGCGAATTAAATCATATCCATCCGTCGTTATCCCTACGACTTCATAACCAGAACTCGTTACTTGGGACCTAATTGTTGACACTAATCTCTCTGATTGTGATGCAATAATAATACGCTCTCCCATGAATCCACCCTTTTCTAGTTAGATAAACAATTCATTTTTCTCACTGTAAATTTATTATGTACTTGTCATTGTGACAAATACCTTACGTCATAACTAATAAATCTACTTATAATTATCATGCTCTCTATTTCATTCTTTGTCAATATTCACCCATCCTAAAATTGGAAAAACAAACAGAGACATAAATACATCTTATCAATTTTTTATAGTATTTTATAAATATTATCGTTTGTTAATAACTTAGTTAAAAATAGATTCCTTCTTAATTAGATATTATTGTATATCATTTACATTTATAAAAAAGGAATCGAACATATCGATTCCTAATTAATTATCTTGTTAACCAACTTTCATCACTTGGATCTTTACGCCATGCCGATAATTTTTCAATTGATTCTTCAGAGATTTCTCCAATTTCTGCTGCAACTTCAACTAACGTTTGATAGTTACATAATGAAACATTTTTGCATGATGCTGCTTCTAAGTTCTTTAATCCTGTTTCTAATTCATACGAGAAGATAGAAACGATCCCTAATACATCGCATCCTAATTCACGTAAAACTTCAACAGCTTCAATTGAAGATTTTCCTGTTGAAATTAAATCTTCAACAACGACTACTTTCATTCCTTCTTTAACTAATCCTTCAACTTGGTTCCCACGGCCATGTTTTTTAGCTGATGAACGTACGTATCCCATTGGTAAGTCTAATTTATCCGACATAATTGCAGCATGAGGAATACCAGCTGTCGCTGTCCCCATTAACATTTCACACTCAGGATAATGTTCTTTTACAATTTCACATAATCCTGCTTCGATGTCACGACGAACTTCTGGATAAGATAATGTTAAACGGTTGTCACAATAGATTGGTGACTTGATTCCCGATGTCCAAGTGAATGGATTTTCTGGACGTAATAATACGGCGTGAATATTTAGTAAGTGTTTAGCAATTGTACGTTTCATAAATAAATCTCTCCTCACAGTTATAATATTTTATGAATCTTATAATCCAAGAAATTGTTTATTAATTAACTGATATGTTTCAACTGGATTTTGTGCACGTGTAATTGAGCGTCCCACTACGATGTAATCTGATCCTAATTCACGTGCTTTTTCTGGTGTGACGACACGTTTTTGATCATCTACACTGTCACTAGCCTGACGAATTCCTGGTGTACATGTTACGAAATCTAATCCTAATTTTTCATGAATTTCTTTTGTTTCTAACGCAGAGCAGACGATTCCATCTAGACCAGCCTCTTTTGTAAACTGGGCATATTTTAATACTGTGTTTGGTAACGTTTCATTGATTAAAATTTGCTCTTGCATCATTTCTTCACTTGTTGACGTTAATTGAGTGACCGCAATACATAATGGTCGTTTTTCACCTTCTGGGGTTCCTTCAATCAATCCTTCCACAGCAGCTTTCATCATCGGAATAGTTCCTGCAGCATGAACATTTACCATATCTACACCTAAGCGTGCTAAGTTTTTCATCGCACTCTTCACTGTGTTTGGAATGTCATGTAATTTTAAATCTAAGAAAATTTTATGGTTTTTCTCTTTTAAATACTTGATGATTTGAGGACCTTCTGCATAAAACAGTTCCATCCCAACTTTAACGTATAATGATTCTTCAAACTGATCAATGAATGCTTTTGTCTCTTCAAAATTTTTAAAATCTAATGCAATGATAACTGCTTTATTCACGTAGAACACCCTCCCTTTTAGTTGCTTTAATTCTAGTAACCCAATCTAACCTTTATAAAATTCAGAATAGTGCTAATCCCTATTTACCACTCAGTTCAGCTTTTTATACACTCTAGCTTCAAGCTCCAGTCTTTTATACAAAAAAATCCTCTTTCAGCCTATGAGTATGCTAAAAGAGGATACACGAATTCCATAAAAATAATTGGGAATATATTAAAATATAAACGTGTTCTTCTCAGCCTCACGGGACCGAATTAAAGCTTTCTCAGTAATTATAGAAGATACCCTATTTTTTGTCAACTATTGAAGTAGTTTCTATCAAATTTTTATCCCTTTTTGAAAAAAAGTGTAGTCGATTACTAAACCTCTTTTATCATTTATTTATGAGCATATCCGACTGCATCGCTTAATTTTTCAAATCCGTATTTGTCTAATACTTCTGGTAAGCGGTCGATGATATCCACACATGCATATGGGTTGATGAAATTAGCTGTCCCTACAGCAACGGCACTCGCTCCTGCGTATAAGAATTCTAACACATCTTCTGCTGTCTCAATTCCACCCATTCCGATAATTGGAATGTTAACATTTTTATACACATCATGAATCATACGTAGTGCAACTGGTTTAATCGCAGGTCCTGATAATCCACCTGTTCCATTAGCTAAGATTGTTTTTCCTGTTTTTAAATCAAAACGCATTCCAAGTAACGTATTAATCATTGTAATTCCATCCGCCCCTGCCGCTTCAACTGCTTTTGCAATCTCAACAACATTTGTGACATTTGGGGATAATTTAATATAAACTGGAACACTTGAAACTTCTTTAATTGCTTTCGTTAATTCTGCGGCAACATTCGCATCTGTTCCGAAGGCAATTCCACCTTCTTTAACATTTGGACATGAAATATTGATTTCTAAAGCAGCTACATTTGGTGCTTTAGAAATTTTTTCAGCAACTGTAACGTATTCTTCTAATGTTTTACCTGCCACATTTGCGATAATTGGTAAATTATATTGTTCTAAAAATGGTAATTCACGCTCAATAATGACATCAACACCTGGGTTCTGTAATCCGATTGCATTTAACATTCCACCTGGTGTTTCAGCCACGCGTGGTGTAGGATTTCCAATACGCGGCTCATCGGTTGCAGCCTTAATCATGATAGATCCTAAACGTGACAAGTCATAATATTCAGCGAATTCCCGTCCAAATCCAAAGCATCCTGATGCTGGGATAACTGGGTTTTTAAGATTTAATCCTGGTAATTTAACTGCTAAACGATTCATTATAATGCAACCTCCCCAAGTTTGAATACTGGTCCTTCTTTACAAACACGAGCCATTTTCCCACTGTTTAATTGACAAACACAAGCATAACAAGCTCCAATTCCACATGCCATGCGCTCTTCAAATGATAAATATCCTTTTTTCGTTTGACCGAATTGTTCATCAATCGCTTTTAACATCACTTTTGGTCCACATCCATAAATCCAGTCGAAGTTTAATTGTTTGGCATTGATTAATTCAACAACATTACCTTTGTAACCATGACTACCATCCATTGTCGTGATGTATACGTCTGCATAAGCTTTAAATTCTTCTTCATAGAAAACATCAACTGAAGAAGCGAATCCTAAAACAGCGATCACTTTGTTACCTTTTGCATGTAATCGTTTGGCCATTTCGTACATTGGTGGAACTCCAATTCCTCCCCCAACTAATACAACTGTTTCATTTGCTTGAACATCTTCAATGTCGAATCCTGTTCCTAGCGGTCCTAAAATATCAACTTGTTCACCTGCTTGTTTTTGAGAAAGAAGTTTTGTTCCTTCTCCTTCTGCACGGTAAATCATCTTAAATTGATTTAACTCTTGATTAATCTCACAAATTGAGATTGGACGTCTTAATAGTGGATAAGCCACCTCGTTAATTTTAATATTGACGAATTGCCCTGCTTGCAGCATTCCTTGAACTAAGTTTCCACTTAAAATAATTTCATACACATTTTTTGCAATTAACTTTTGACTGACAACCGTCATATTCTGAACTTTACGCATAGATGGAACCCCCTATAATCTAGATTCTATTTAAATTAAACTTCTAACTATACTTTATTTAATTGCTTATTGAAACCGACATCTAAAAAGATGTCGGTTTTATAAACATTGGATTAGATAGCTGCGTCAATTGCAAAGCTCATTGATTCTAATACTTTATAAACCGCGCGCGCTGTATCTAATGATGTTAAACATGGAATGTTATTTTCTACCGCTTCACGACGAATTAAGAACCCATCTGTGATGCGATCTTTTTTACTTACTGAGAATGTATTGATAACGAATTGAACTTGTTGTCCACGGATTACGTCTAAAACTGTTTTACCTTCTTCACCGATTTTTGCGATTGGAACAGCGTAAATTCCGTTTTCATGTAATAACTTACAAGTTCCTTCTGTTGAAATTAATTCATATCCGATTTCAGTGAATTGACGTGCTAGTTCTACTGCTTCTTCTTTATCTTTATTTCCAATGGTGAATAAGATGCGTCCATGTGTTGGCATCTTCATACCTGCTGCAACTAACGCTTTGTATAATGCCTTTTCTAACGTACGATCCTTACCGATTGCTTCCCCTGTCGACTTCATTTCTGGGCCTAAAGAAATGTCTACTTTACGTAATTTTGAGAACGAGAAGACTGGTGCTTTAACATAAACACCTTCAGAATGTGGATGATATCCTGTTTCATATCCTTGCTCAACTAACGATTGCCCTAAGATTGCCTTTGTTGCAATATTAGCCATTGGGACGTTTGTGATTTTACTTAAGAATGGTACGGTACGAGATGAACGTGGGTTAACCTCTAATACGTAAACTTCTTCTTCTTTCGTCACAACGAACTGGATATTTAATAATCCGATGATTTTTAAACCACGAGCAATACGTGTTGTATAATCGATTAATTTATCCATAACTTCTTTTGATAACGTTTGTGGTGGATAAACTGCCATTGAATCCCCTGAGTGAACTCCGGCGCGTTCAATGTGTTCCATAATTCCTGGAATATAAACATTTTCTCCATCAGAAATCGCATCGACTTCAACCTCTTTACCTGTTAAGTAACGGTCGATTAAGATTGGATTTTCCCCATTTTCTTTTAATGCCTCTTTCATATAGCGTTCGATTTCAGCATCATTATCGATGATTTCCATCGCACGTCCACCTAATACATATGAAGGACGTAATAAGACTGGGTAACCGATACGGTTAGCAATTTCTTTTGCCCCTTCAACTGATTGGCAAGTTGCTCCTAATGGTTGAGGAACTTCTAAATCTTTTAATAATTTTTCGAATTGATCACGGTCTTCTGCACGGTCAATATTTTCTAAAGATGTTCCTAAAATTTTAATTCCACGTTCTTGTAACTTAGATGCTAAGTTAATTGCTGTCTGTCCACCGAACTGAACGATCACTCCTTCAGGTTGCTCTAAGTCAATCACATGCATAACATCTTCGATTGTTAATGGTTCAAAATATAATTTATCTGAAATTGAGAAATCTGTTGAAACTGTCTCAGGATTATTATTAATGATAATTGCTTCATATCCTGCTTGTTGAATTGCCATTACACAGTGTACTGTTGCGTAATCAAACTCAACCCCTTGTCCGATACGGATAGGTCCTGATCCTAATACAACAACGCTTGGTTTATCTGTACGTTTTGATTCATTGAATGTTTCGTATGTTCCATAGTAGTAAGGTGTTTTTGATTCAAATTCTGCACTACATGTATCTACCATTTTATAAACTGGCATTAATGATTTTTCTTTTCGGAAGTTGTAAACATCTAATTCAGTAGAATTCCAGTATTTTGCGATTGTAATATCAGCAAACCCTAAACGCTTAGCTTGTCCTAAAATGTCTAGGTTCCAAGGATTTTCTTTTACAACTGATTCGAAATCGATGATTCCTTTTAATTTCGTTAAGAAGAATAAATCAATTTTTGTGACGTTGTGGATTTCTTCGATTGTTGTTCCACGGCGGATTAACTCACTGATCACGAATAAACGCTCATCATCTGCAAACTTCGTACGTTTCCATAAGATTTCATCTGATTCTTCTTTTAATGATTCTAACTCAACATGATAAACCTTTGTTTCTAATGAACGAACAGCTTTTAATAATGACTCTTCAAAGTTACGCCCAATTGCCATAACCTCTCCTGTTGCCTTCATCTGAGTTCCTAAACGACGATTAGCTGAATTGAATTTATCAAATGGCCAACGTGGGATTTTAGCAACAACATAATCTAATGCTGGCTCGAAGCAAGCATAAGAAACACCTGTCACTGGGTTGATGATTTCATCTAATGTTAAACCTACAGCGATTTTTGCTGCGATTTTTGCGATTGGATATCCTGTTGCTTTAGACGCTAAGGCTGATGAACGAGAAACACGAGGGTTGACTTCGATAACATAGTAGTTAAAGCTATTTGGATCTAAAGCTAACTGTACGTTACATCCACCTTCGATTCCTAAAGCACGGATAATTGTTAATGAAACATCACGTAACATATGGTATTCACGATCAGCTAATGTTTGAGATGGAGCGACGACGATAGAATCTCCTGTATGAATTCCAACTGGATCAAAGTTTTCCATGTTACATACGACAATCGCATTATCATTTGCATCACGCATCACTTCGTACTCAATTTCTTTATATCCCGCAATTGATTTTTCAATTAAACATTGTGTAACTGGTGATAAATTTAATCCATTTTCAACAGTTGTACGTAAACCTTCTTCATCTTCTACGATTCCTCCTCCGGTTCCACCTAATGTAAAGGCCGGGCGAACGATAATTGGATATCCGATTTCATTTGCGAAGTCTACTGCTTCTTCAACGGTATTAACAATTACCGATTCTGGAATTGGTTGGTTTAATTCAAACATTAATTCACGGAACATGTCTCGGTCTTCTGCTTTTTTAATGGCTGCTAAATCTGTTCCTAAAATTTCAACACCACATTCTCTTAAAATTCCATCCTCTGCTAATTCAACGACTAAGTTTAATCCAGTTTGTCCTCCAAGTGATGGTAAAACGGCATCTGGGCGTTCCTTTCGGATAATTTTGCTTAAAAATTCTTTCGTTAAAGGTTCCATGTAAACTTTATCAGCAACTTCTGTATCTGTCATAATCGTCGCTGGGTTTGAGTTAACGAGAATGACTTCATATCCTTCTTCTTTTAAAGATTGGCAGGCTTGTGTTCCTGCATAGTCGAACTCTGCTGCTTGCCCGATGATGATTGGTCCTGAACCAATAACTAAAATTCGGTTAATATCTGTACGTTTTGGCATCCTTGCTTCCTCCTAATTTCTCTATTTCATCATAAAAATTATTTTAAATTAGCAATAAAACGATCGAATAAATAACTTGCATCGTCTGGTCCTGGTGATGCTTCAGGGTGGTATTGAACAGTAAATGCTTTATATTCTTTATGTTTTAATCCTTCAACTGTGTTGTCATTTAAAGCAACATGAGTGATTTCTAGTGGTGTATTTTCAACTGATTGACGGCATACTTCATATCCATGATTTTGAGAAGTAATGTGAACTTTGTTTGTTTCTAAATCTTTAACTGGATGATTACATCCACGGTGTCCAAATTTCATTTTCTTCGTGTCTGCACCATTTGCTAACGCGAATAATTGATGCCCTAAGCAGATTCCCATTAATGGATATTTTTCCTGAACTTCACGAATCATTGGTAAAGCTTCAACGACATCTTTTGGATCCCCAGGTCCGTTACTTAAAACAACTCCATCTGGATTTAAGTGATCGATTTGAGAAGCTGTCGTATTAAATGGGACAACGATGACTTCACATCCACGTGCTGTTAAGTCACGGATGATTCCTTTTTTCACACCAAAATCAACTAAAACAATACGATGTCCCTTTCCTGGTGCTGAGTAAACCATTTTTGTTGATACCTGTTCAACATGACGATCTAATACTGGTGTTGCTTTTAACTCTGCTAAAATTTCTTCATTACTTTTATTGATGTCTGCAATCATTCCACGGATAGCTCCATGCTCACGAATTTTAATTGTTAAAGCACGAGTATCCACATTACATAAACCTGGTACACCTTTTGCTTCTAATAATTCGCTTAATGTTTTTGCTGAACGCCAGTTTGATGGCACTTCACAATACTCTTTAACAATTAAGGCTGATGCTGATGGTGAGAATGATTCAAAGTCATGATCATTAATTCCATAGTTACCAATTAAAGGATACGTCATCGTAACCATTTGTCCAAAGTATGATGGGTCCGATAAAATTTCTTGATATCCTGTCATCCCTGTATTGAATACGACTTCCCCGGTCATCGGTTCAAGGCATCCAAATGCTGTTCCTAAAAATACTGTTCCATCTTCTAATACAAGTTTACGATTATACATCATTTAACCCTCCTATTAATTCACCTGTTCGTCTTTGTAGACCACTTTGCCATCTACTAATGTCATCACTGGCCATCCCGCTACACGGTAACCATTAAATGGCGTATTCTTTCCTTTTGATAAAAATTGAGTTGAATCAATTTCCATCTCTTTATCTAAATCGATGATGGTAATGTCTGCTACTGCTCCAACTTCTAATTTTCCGTATGGTAAATTGAAGATAGTTGCAGGCTTTGTACTCATACAATCAATTAATTGTTTTAACGTCATCTTCCCTGTTTTAACGAATGTCGTATACATTAATGGAAAAGCTGTTTCTAATCCGACAATCCCAAATGGTGCTGTTTCAATTCCCCATGCTTTTTCATCTTCATGATGTGGAGCATGATCTGTTGCAATAACATCAATTGTTCCATCTAATAAACCTTGCACACATGCTATGCGATCAGCATCAGCACGTAGTGGCGGATTCATCTTGAAGTTTGGATCATCGTTAACGATGTCTGTATCACAAAGAATTAAATGATGCGGTGACACCTCAGCAGTCACATTAATTCCTTGGGCTTTTGCAAATCGAACTAATTCAACACTTTCCTTCGTACTAATGTGGCAGATATGGTAATGAACCCCCGTCGCCTGAGCTAACATAATATCACGAGCTATTTGCGCTGATTCGCTAACTGATAAAATTCCGCGATGTCCATTTGCTTTTGCGTATTCTCCATCATGTAAATATCCACCGAATAACAAACTATCATCTTCACAGTGTGCAACAATTGGTTTATTCACAGCCTTGGCACGTTGCATCGCTTGATACATTACACCCGCTTCTTGAATTCCACGTCCATCATCTGAAAACCCTAAGATACTTGTTTCTGATAAAGCCTCAACATCAACAATCTCTTGTCCTCTCTCACCAAGGGTGATAGCTGCATACGGGAAAACACGTACTTGTGCCGATTGTTGTAATAACCCTTCGATATAGGTCACACTTTCCATTGAATCTGGGACTGGAATCGTGTTTGCCATCGCTGCAATCGTTGTATATCCACCACGTGCGGCAGCTTTCGTTCCTGTTTCAATTGTTTCTTTTCGCTCATACCCTGGTTCTCTTAAGTGAACATGAACATCGATTAATCCTGGCGAGACTAATTTTCCTGCTAAATCATAAACTTGTGCCTCAGTATTTTCAATACATTCAGTCATTTCAATAATGATTCCATCTTTGACTAAAAGGTCAACAGCTACTAATTCATTACTCTCATTGATTTGTCGCCCATTTTTTAAAAGAATCATGACACTTCACTCCCTACTCCATAAGTTTCTAATAGTATTTAGCCCTACTACTTGAATTGAACTATTATAACTTTTACTCTTATATCATCTAGTTTCAATTTACCCTACCAGCGGAGGATAGCTACGATCTTAATCTACGTAGCCCAGGGATCCCACCAACACTGCCATTCGAATAAATACCCCATTACTCATTTGTTTGAAGATTCGACTACGTTTACATTCAACGACATCGTCTGCAATTTCTACTCCGCGGTTAAATGGGGCTGGATGCATAATGATAGCTCCTTCTTTCATGCGTTTTTCACGTTCAACCGTTAAGCCATACTGCTTATGGTATTCTTCTTTTGTTAACTGCATTCCACCGTGATGACGCTCATGTTGAACACGAAGTAACATGATAATATCCATTTCTTCTAGCACCTCATCTAAGTTCTCCCATGCGTATCCTTCTTCTTGGAATTGTTCAGGAGCTACTAAGTGAACCTCCATTCCTAATCGGTTCATGACCTCGATATTTGTGTGAGCTACACGAGAGTGCGCGATGTCACCAACGATTGCAATTTTTAATCCTTCAAATTTACCGTACTCTTGATAAATCGTTAATAAATCTAATAATGATTGGGTTGGATGATTTCCACTTCCATCTCCTCCGTTGAAGATTGGAATGTTTAAATTAGGAATTAATTCTTCGAAGTAATTATTTTGTGGATGGCGAATTACCACTCCATCAACTCCAATTGCTTCAAACGTTTTGACAGTATCGTATAACGTCTCACCTTTTTGAACACTTGACGTTTCAGCTGTGAAATCCATTGTTTTTAATCCTAATTTTTGTTCTGCCATCATAAATGAGTATTGCGTTCGTGTACTCGGTTCAAAAAAGAGATTAGCTACCACTTTTCCTTCAAGTTGTGGAATTGTTTCACCAGATGCATAACGATTGGCACGTTCTAA
This sequence comes from Turicibacter sp. H121, assembly GCF_001543345.1. Taxonomy (NCBI): domain Bacteria; kingdom Bacillati; phylum Bacillota; class Erysipelotrichia; order Erysipelotrichales; family Turicibacteraceae; genus Turicibacter; species Turicibacter sp. H121. Next base: position 1,024,012 of record NZ_CP013476.1, read on the forward strand.
AATTTCCATAATTTCTTCTACTGTAAAATCTGACAATCGTGTTAAATGTTTAATAGCACTCATAATTTCACCCTTTTTTATATAAAATTAAACAATATTCTTCCTTTTTTAACAATATTTTCTATAAAAATATTTATAAAAAAATCAGCAAAGAAGCTGACTTTTTTATAAAGGACTAAATAGCCGTTGTTTGTTCCTTAGTCATTACTGTTTCTGAAGTTGTTGATTCTTCTCCAACTACTTCTAATTCAAATTCAGTTTTGTTAGATCTTTGTCCATAAGAGGCTTCTTTATCTGGTAAGATTAAGTGTAAGATCACACCAATAATTGCGGCTAATGCCATTCCTGATAAAGTAATTTGACCGATGTTGATCGTTAAGCCTCCAATTCCTACGATTAAGATAACTGCTCCAATAATTAAGTTGCGTTGACGTCCGAAATCGATTTGGTTATTGATTAAGACGCGTGCCCCTGATGAAGCGATAACTCCGAATAGAAGAATACTTACTCCCCCCATTACGGCACTAGGAATTGTTTGAACTAATGCGGTAAACTTACCAATAAATCCTAAAGCAAAGGCTGTCACAGCTGCTCCACCGATGACCCATACAGAAGCAACTTTTGTTAATCCAATGACTCCTGTATTTTCACCATACGTTGTATTAGCAGGTCCACCAATAAATCCAGCGAAGAATGTTGCTACTCCATCACCGATTAATGTACGATGTAACCCAGGATTTTTTGTTAAATCACGCCCGACGATTGATCCCAAAACTAAATGATCTCCAATATGTTCTGTAATTGTTACAATGGCTACTGGCACCATGATTGCTGCTACTTCTAAGTTAAAGACTGGTTTTGAGTGTAAGAACGCAAAATTAGGCATAGCGAAGAGGCTTGCTTCATTAACTGCGCTAAAGTCGACTAATTGGAAAGCGACAGCTGAAATATATCCCACAACAATTCCGCTAAAGATTGGAAGTAGTTGTAATAACCCTTTTGTATAAGTTGAGACAATAATTGCTGTTAATAATGTAATTAAGGCAACCACTATATGTTCTGATGCCATGTTAACAGCTGTTCCTGCCAAACTTAACCCAATGACCATAATTGTTGGTCCGATAACAACCGGCGGTAAAATTTTATTTAACCAATCTGTTCCGATAAACTTAATGATCAAAGCAATCACTAAATAAACTAGCCCAACCATCATTAATCCACCCATTACGGCTCCGTAATTTGGATGACTCGCAATTGAACCATCTGCATTCAAAGTTGCTCCAAGAGCTAATGCTGAAGTAATTGGGGCGATATAAGCAAATGATGATCCTAAATAAACAGGTGATTTCCCTTTTGTAACAAATAAATAAAATAACGTTCCAATTCCTGATGATACTAATGCTAAACTAACTGGTAGTCCTGTTAACATCGGAACAAGTACTGTTGATCCAAACATGGCTAACACGTGTTGAATGCTTAACGCAATCCAATGTGCTACTTTCGGTTTTTCATGCACATCTAAAATTAATTTCTTTTCCATTATAATTCCTCCTTAGATGACTTATCCTATCGGATATCCTTACTTAGAAAGAACACGAAGTTTGTAATAAGTTAGTTTAGACTAGTTAAGTTCGTTCCTATAAAAATTCGTAAAATTCTGCAAGATTGCTTACCTAGTATTAGTCATATTAGAAACAAGATATCATTCCAATCTAGCTTCGAGCAGCAGATTTTCTACCAAGTCACCTCATGTCATTAAACTCAAAATTCGAGTTTAGACTACGAACTACGACCTGTATGAAATTTCAATTGCCACTTTCAGCTTTTTAAATAAAAAATCCTCTTTCAGCTAACTTAGGTAGGCCAAAAGAGGATACACGAATTCCATTAAAGGAAGATATAGTTCTATTATCTTTTAAACGTGTTCTTCTCAGCCTCACGGGACCGAATTAAAGCTTTCTCAGTAATTATAGGAGAAACAGGAAAAAAAGTCAACCTTTAATCAATTTTAATCACAATATTCGACTCTATTTTTTATTTAGGCTTGTCCCTTCCATTCATTCAAAAATTCCTCGACGAACGTCACCATGAATTCATGGCGCTGATTAGCGATTTTTTTCGCTGTTTCTGTATTCATTAAATCTTTTAATTTAAATAATTTTTCATAAAAATGATTAATAACTGTTCCTTTATGTTGGCGATAAGCCGTCTCATCTTCAAACTCCATTGGTAGGATATTTTCATCATACATTTTAGTTCCTCTTGATCCACCATACATAAATGTTCGACCAACTCCAATTGCTCCAATGGCATCTAATCGGTCCGCATCTTGAACAATTTTGGCTTCAAGTGTGTGAACAGGTTCACCTGTTCCCCCCTTATAAGAAATATTTTCAATAATGTAGAAAATTTCTTTAAGCTCTACTTGGCTACATCCAAGTGTTTGCAAAAAGATTAATAATTTAGCCTGTTGCTCTCTTGAATCTTCAAATAACTTGGAGTCAATGACATCATGAACTAACGCTGAAATTAAAACGACACGTTCATTTCCACCCTCTGATTTTAAAATAGCTTTAGCATTTTTATAAACACGAATCGCATGATCTAAACTATGACCACTCGTATCTTTGCCTAGCTCCTCTTCTAAAAATTCAACAATACGTGGATAGACTTGTTCCATTTTATTCAGTCCTTTCATAGATGCTTGATTAAACTTATTATATCACCCTCACTTTAAAACGTCTTTTAAATTCATCAAACAAAAAAAGGAAGTCACTAAAGACTTCCCTTAAGCTGTATATGTTAAATAATGATAAAGCGCACCTATTAAATTTGAATCATTTCTAAACGTACATGGAACTACTTGGACACCAGGTTTATAGTTCCCAAAATTATCTGAGAAACTATCCACATTTTTTCTAATATATTCTAGCAATAATGGTTGAGCACTAATTCCCCCACCAATGGCCACACGCTGTGGATCAATTACACATTGAAGGTTAACAATTTGTGCTGCGATTTGTTTTGTAAATTCATCTAAAATTGCTAAAACTTCTTCATCTCCTTCATTTGCTTTTTCAAAGATGAAATAACCATCCACCTCATCTGGATTTAACTGTTTTACTTCAGCCACTTTACTTGATAATTGTCTTGCTCCACCGCTAAATCCCCACGTATATTCACCATCATCTAATTTTTGATTATTTAAACGCATTGAGCTAAACTCTCCTGCAAATGATGACGAACCTTTATGAACCTTACGGTTAATGACAACCCCTCCGCCAATACCTGTTCCAAGAACAATGACAATCGCATCATTCACATCTTGCAAGCTACCTCTCCACACTTCTGCTAAAGCTGCACATTTCCCATCATTTTCAATTGTGACCTTAACAGGACAGCGCTCTTGAATTAATTTGACAATTTCCACGTCTGTATTATATCTTAAAAATCCTCCACTATAAGCATAACCACGTTCAACATCTAAAACCCCTGGCATACTAATGGCTATTCCTTCAACTTCATCTTGATACTGATCATACAAAGAGCCAATAACTTCAATTAAACTTTCAACTTTATCAAGTGGTGTTTTAACACTACCTTTTTCTAAAATGGTAGCTTCTTCATCCATTTTTGCATATTTAATTGCACTTCCACCGATATCTAAAACTAAATACTTTTTCACGTAAAATCCCCCTCACTTAAAAATGAATTCGTTTACAGGGTTATCATATCACTTTAAGTCAGCAAAATTTCAAGCATTTTGTTAGTTTTATCTAATATTTAGTAATTCATTCGCACTCTCTATATTATAAGGATAAGGTTTATCATCTGCTTAATTGAATAGCCTCACGTTTTAACCATTCTAAAGCTTTTCCTGTTAAATGAGGAGATAAGGTTTCGACTACTTTTTGATGATACTGATTAAACCAAGCTAATTCTTCATCATTTAACATCTCAACAATGATTGCTTTTGTATCAATTGGGAAATACGAGATCGTTTCAAACTCATAAAACTCTCCATATTCAGTTGCACATTTTTCAACAACGAGTAATGTATTTTCAATGCGAATTCCATGGCGACCCGCTTCATAAACCCCTGGCTCATTTGTTGTCATCATTCCTGGTTGCAGAGGAACAGTTTGTGTTAATCTAAATCCTTGTGGCCCTTCATGAACACCACCAAAATAAGAAACACCGTGTCCTGTTCCACAACGATAGTCTAAACCATGCGACCAAAGTGGCTGACGTGCTAAAATATCTAAATTTCCTCCTGAGCATCCTTTTTGGAAGACTGCTTTACTCAAATTAATATGGCCTTTTAACACTAGAGTATAATGAATTTTCTCTTCTTCTGTTAATTTACCTAAGACAAATGTACGCGTAATATCGGTTGTCCCATCTAAATATTGACCTCCAGAATCAATGAGTAAAAACCCTTTTTTCTCAATCACTGAGCACTTTTCTTTTGTCGGATTATAGTGCATCATCGCCGCATTTGCGCCATAAGCAACAATGGCCCCGAAACTTGATCCATAGTTTAACGGCTGACGTCGACGATAAACTTCTAAAATTTCACGTACATCGTATTCTGTCACTAATTCCCCAGCATCTAACTTTTCATAAATCTCCTGCATAGCACCGACTAAGGCACAACTATCTTTGACTTGGGCATTGTGCGTATTTTTAATTTCCGTTTCATTTTTGACTGCTTTTAAGTTGTTTACAAGATCAAATCCCGCTACAACTTCAGCCCCTTCATGATTGACTAGCACATGATATAAATAATAATTCACCGTCTCAAGTGGACATAAAATGCGCCCAGACACAACAGATGAGGCCAATATCTCATCGATTTCATCGTACTCCTTCAAGGTCACTCCATTAGTTGTTAAGTAGTTAGTCACCTCATCTGATAAGCGATGCGAATCAACAAATAAATAAGCTGACTCTTCTAATACAAGTGCATACGATACCACTAACGGATTAAATAAAATATCATCCCCACGAACATTAAATAACCAAGCGATACTTCCTAATGACGTTAACACATATCCGTTTAAGTTTGATTTTTTCATCTCTTGACGAACCATGTTTAACTTATCAGCACAGCTGTATCCCGTATATTTGGTCTCATGAATAAAAACATCTGTACTTGGAATCGCTGGACGATCCGTCCAAATTGAATCTAATAAGTCATGTTCTCCACAGACTTTGATTTTTTTTGGCTCAAATGTTTTTAACATTTCTAAAACATTTGAGGCGGCTAATACTTTTCCATCAAACCCCACACAACTTCCTTCCTGTAATGTATTAGCTAAATACTCAGTAATTGTCGGGACACCTGATTGTCCCATTTTAAATAATTGAACTTCACTACCAGCAAGCTCTGACTCTGCCTGAATAAAGTAACGACCATCTGTCCAAAGTCCACTTTCTGTCTCAGTAACAACTAGTGTCCCTGCTGAACCTGTAAATCCTGATAAGTAGGCGCGTCCTTGCCAATGTGTTGCGACATATTCACTTAAGTGCGCATCTGCACTCGGAATAATGTATGCTTGTACCCCAATTCGTTTCATTTCTGTTCTTAATGCTTTAATCTTTTCATTGACGTTCATAGTTTTCTCACTCCTTATTCACGTTAAGAAGATTGTAGCACGTTTCCTATCAACAGTCATTTATTGGAAAAAGAAAAAACGACTAAATCGTCGTTTCCTCAAAGACAATTATTAATCACGAGTAATAATGACCGATAATTCGGGATAATTTCATCTTCACCTAAAACGGTAACAAAGTGTGAGAGGACGGGTTTACACTGTGCTAAAACATCCTTTTCAAGTTGTTCTGGCAACACATTTAGACAAATATCTTTCACAGCATCTCCTGTCCATTCACTTGGAATTTGATCTCGAATCGTATACATCGCTAAGACAAATGTTTGAGTAATTAACTTATATTGTTCCTTCGCTTGTTCACTCAAATCATCAAGTGCTTGTTGGATTTGAAGCGTATCTGTAATTTGGTCTGCAAACATAATTAACTTATCAATATCTGACTGTTCACTCTCAATGACTTTAACTGTGTTAGAACTTGCATTCTGTAATTCTTCAAAAATATATTCGGCAAATTCATGAGCTCGCGCTGTATGATAATCGATAGAAAGTTTTACATCAATTTGTTTACAAACATCTTCAAGTAGTGCATAAGTATCTTCATCCTCTGCAATAATTTCACACGGTCTAATTTTAAGTTCAAGAAATTGCTTTGCTAGTTCTGTAACAATATCTGTCAAGTAAAGCGCAGCTGTTTCCTGAACATCCAGATAAAAAAGTTGTCCTTCTTCAGAATCAACAAGTGCAGTAACAAGCATAAAAAATGGTTGGCCAGAACCGACCTCAACGACAGGATTAGGCAAATAAAACTGAATTGCTTCTAATGTAATTAGTAATTTGGGTAATTTCTTCACTCGATAAGCTAACAAATCGTTTTGAAAAATAGTTTTCTTAGGCGTAGGTGCTTTCTTATACAATGTAGCATCGACAAACGTACCGTCCCATCCTTTTTCTTCTGTATAATATCTTAAATAATATTTACTATCATAAATCTCTGGCACTTTTAAATCTTTCGTCAACTCTAATCTTGCGACAATCATTGCTTGCTCTAATGCTTTCGTTAAAAATCGACATTGCCATCCATCCGTTAGATACCATGAATAAATTCCTGGATGATGATAACGAAATCTTGGACATTCATTTTTCCCTTTAAACTGATAGCCTAAAAACATCGCCTGCTCATCATCATGCTCTGTCAAAGCTTCTGGGTTTTCAAAGCTCACGGTTAAACAATTTTTCTTAACCTCTGCTTTCATGAAAATATGATCCATATACGCTAAACTCGCCTTATCATATAAATAGCGATACGATTGATAACCGGCCTCTCCTAAATAGACTGATAATGAAAAATGCTCTCCCATCATTCCCATAATGCTACAAAATCCATCTATATCTCTCTCATCATCGTGAATGATAAATACTTGAGAGGCATACATCCATTTCCATGGTTGTAATTTTCGAAAAGCAATTGCTGCTTCATACAATTTGTGCAGCTCAACATTTGTCGCAATCCCCATTACACATCACCCTCTCTATGCCCATCTTAAATCCCTCTACTTAAATAATATGTCGTTACATCAAGAATCATGTTAAATTAAAACATTTTCACATTTAGGGGGAATTTTAACACGATTTTTATTGAATTAGACCTTGTTTTAACTTATAATACGGGTATTGTAGGTATTTTATAGCATTATTTAGTTTATAGTATTGTTGATTATATTCTCATTATTTAACAATATACAAAATACACATTAGGGGAAAGAAGGAATTTAGTTGAAAAAGAAGTTAAGTTTAGTACTATGTTTTGTATTAGCAATTGGACTATTATCGGGATGTGCAATTTCACCAGAGCCAATTACTGCAGAGACAGCGTCTGGATTATGGGATAAAGTTTTCGTTTTACCATTAGCTTCATTTATTACATTACTTTATAAATTATTAGCTAATAACTTAGGTTTCGCGATTATCTCAGCAACAGCAATCGTTCGTTTAGTATTAATGCCATTATATTCAAAATCAAATAAATCAATGGCAGTTATGCAAGAAATCCAACCAGAAATGCAACGTATTCAAAAGAAATACGAGAACAAAAAGGATCAAGCGTCTCAAGTTAAAATGCAACAAGAGATGATGGAACTTTACAAAAAATATAACTATAACCCTATGATGGGATGCGTGCTACCATTCTTACAAATGCCAATCTTCTTAGCATTCTACCAGGCTATTTCTCGCCATCCATTAATTAAAGATGCTGGTGCAGCTGAGTTCTTTGGAATCAATTTAGGAGCAACAGGTACAATACCAAACTACGTTTTAGCATTCATCGTGGCTGGATTAACAATTTATTCTCAACGTTTAATGAATAAAAACATGGCTGCTAACATGAATTCTCAACAAAATCAAACAAGCAATATGATGATGAAGGTTATGACTTATTACTTCCCGTTTGCAATGTTCTCAATCACGATTGGGACACCATTCGCATTCGGTTTATACTTCTTAACTGGACAAATTATGACAATCGTTCAATCGTTAATCTTCAAACGTCCAGGAGCGAAAAAATAATAATGAATTTTAAAGCTTATTCTATTTGGAATAAGCTTTTTTTATAGCTAATCATCTCCACCCAACACCGATGTGACGAACTGGCTCTAGCAATGTCCTTAATTACTGTTTTATATGATATGTCTTTCATCTTCTTAAAATATAGCTACCAGTTGTATAACAAAAAAATTATAAAAGTATTGTATGTTCGGCATATTTAGACACATCCTAAAAAACTCTAATGTTATATTATCTATGACACAATGATTCAGAAGATGAAAAATCAATTAACTCTATAGACAAATAGAAATGTTTTTCATCTTTCTAAGTCAGTCTTAGTAATTAACCGTGTTCGATATTAAGGCATCCTATCGTCCAGGGGTCACCTAGTGATTTCTGAAAGAAATCTATTCCTCAACTGCTAGGGCTTGGGTCACCTAGCGATTTCTGAAAGAAATCTATTCCTCCATTACTAGGGCTTTAGTTTTTACACTGTGAAAAACTTATCTGAACTTATATATTTAATTTAGACAAAATCACATGTGGCGATATCCATTTATTGATCTTATTTTTTCAATTACAGTGATTTTATTCATAATAAATGAAAAATAAATTTCCTTTATGACAGTATTTCACCTTAAGAGAAAGAAGGCATTCAATTGAAAAAGAATTTTAGCTTATTATTATTTTTAGTTTTAACCATTGGATTATTATCGGGATGCAGTATTTCAACCGAGCCTATTACAGCCGCAACAGCAACAGGACTTTGGGATAAATTATTCGTATTACCACTAGCTAACTTTATTACCTTTTTATATAACATCCTTAATAATAATCTAGGTCTTTCGATTATCTTAGCAACAGCGATTGTTCGTTTAGTTTTAATTCCATTATATTTAAAGTCAAATCAATCAACCATGGTGATGCAAGAAATTCAGCCAGAGATGGAGAAAATGAAAAAGAAATACGAACATAAACAAGATCAGGCTTCCCAAGTTAAAATGCAACAAGAGATGATGGAACTTTATAAAAAATATAATTTTAATCCTATGATGGGATGCCTATTACCGCTATTACAAATGCCAATTTTCTTAGCATTCTATCAAGCCATTTCTCGCCATCCGTTAATTAAAAATGCAAGTGCTAATGAGTTCTTTGGAATTAATTTAGGAGCAACAGGAACGCCGGCAAACTGGATTTTAGCTCTAATCGTTGCAGGTTTATCCATCTACTCTCAACGTTTAATGAACAACAATATGGCAGATACTATGAAAAATTCTCAACAAAATCAAGCGAATAATACAATGATGAAAGTTATGACTTATTACCTTCCATTTGCGATGTTCTCGATTACAATTGGAACACCATTTGCATTTGGTCTATACTTCTTAACAGGAGCCATCATGCAAATCATTCAATTTCTTATTATCAAAAAGCCACAACGAAAAAAATAACAATAAACATTAAAGCTTATTTTATTTGAAATAAGCTTTTTTATATTCTTTAACCACTTAGGTAATCTTTAATGAAGAACAAAAAGCTATCATCTATTTGATAGCTTTTCATTAAGAATAACTTTCAGTGACACATTTTTGTAAGTGAATATAATTCGGAATGAGTTCTGCTTCTCCAACGACATCTAAATAATGAGTGAGAATATCTGGGACAATCTTTAACTCTTCTTCTGTTAATAAGCCAGGTAAGACCTCTTTACACGCACGTTCCACATTCTGTACACTCCAATGATCTGGCAATTCTTGAAAATGACCTAACATAACAACATGAAATAACTCAACTATATTCGTAAACTGCTGTTTTACCCCTTCTGGTAGATGGCGACTTAAAGCATCACACTCTAAAATATTTTGACAGATTTCCCTACTTGTTAATAAAACTAAATCGATATTTTCTTCAATATCTACTTCCATTGAGGCATCAAATTGCTCTTCAATCTTCATTAAATCACAAACAAAATCTGTGGCTGCCTCTAGCTCTGGAACTTTCATAAGTGGAATTTTTGTTTTATCTGAAAAATCTTTAAACTGTCTTAAAACCGCCTCACAATCCGTGACTAAGCATTGGGGTTTAAACTCTAAATCTTTTATTAATGTATTGGCGAATCGAGATAAAATTGTTTCTTGACTTTCTAAGCTGGGGCTTGACATTTCTGCAAATACTAATTGTTTCGTTTCCTTTTCTAAAATAGCCGTAATCATCGGATAGTATGCTCTTGAATCCCCCTTCTCTTCAATAGGACGAGGCATTAAAAATCGCGCGATTTCAAAAACCATATTCGTACTTGGAAGTTTAGAAATACGATAAGCTGCTAATTCATTTTCATAACGTACCCCTGTCTCTTTCATTTGCTCTAAGAAGACAGATAATGAAATTTTTAACGTTTTCCAATTCCCTTCAAAATCTTGTAACCTCATTAAGACCTGATCATCTTCTAACGTAAATGAAGGCGTTTCTTTAACCAGCTCTGCTAATTCACCCACTTGTTTTAATGCCTGTGTTAAAAAGCGGCACTGCCAACCACCTGTCAGTGAGATTGGGACAAAACCAGCTAAACAATCTCGAAATTGTGCTACAACCTCTCGGTTACGTAACTCTGAAACTCGATTAAACCCCACTGATAAACAAGTCTCTCGAGATAGAAGACTATCGAGTGTTTCATCTTCAATCGTCAATTGGTTAAAGTCAAGCATTTCGATATAATGACGAAGCCCATCAATGCCAAGATAGACTTTTAATCCTCTTTCATCTGATTTATTTCCAATAATGCAGCAAAACCCCATAATATGTGTTTCAGGATCTTCTACCACTAATAACTGGTATTCACTGATCCATTCCCAAGGCTGCAATCTTTCAAATTCATCGGCCGCTTCATATAATGATTTCAATTCTAATTTAGTCGCCTTCACCATTATCTCTCCCTTAATATCATTTTCTATATTATGGTATTTTTTATTTATTTTTACACATACTGAAAAAATTATTAATGTAAAAATGTAATCAAAGGATAGGCTTAAAATAAAAATGCATCTTTCTTGCGTTATATTTGCTTGTGATTTATTTTATATTTAGAAATAAATTAAAATTCTCACAATATCATAATTGTAAAATCAAGTTATCCTGATAATACTATTTCTTAGGTGAATTAAACGATCCATTAAATATCTATTGCGAGCTAATCTATTTCTTAACTTGACTATTGGAGGGACCATATGATTCAATCTGTATTATTAAAAAATGACGTATATTGGTTAGGTGTCTTAGACCCAAATCTAGATGTCTTTGATATCATCATGGAAACAAAATACGGGACAACTTATAACTCTTATTTAGTAAATACGACTGAAGGAGCTATTTTAGTTGAAACAGTAAAAGAAAAATTCTTTGATACATACTTACAAAAAATCGAAGAAGCAATCGGTGATTTAAGTCAGATTAAGTATATTATTACCAACCACACTGAGCCTGATCATGCAGGTTCAATTGGACGCTTAGTTAAATTAATTCCTGGTTTAACAGTCATTGGTTCTAAAACAGCCATCACTTATTTAAAAGATATTTTAAATATCAGCTTTAACTATTTAACAGCTGACAGCTTAAAAACATTCACACTTGGAGAGAAAACATTCGATTTTATCCCAGCTCCATTCTTACACTGGCCAGACTCAATGTACACTTACCTCAGTTCAGATAACGTGTTATTCACATGTGATTCCTTCGGATCCCACTATAGTCCAAAACACGGAATTAAGTTATCGGAAGTGCCTGCAAGTGAAGAGGAAGCTTTCCAAGATGCTCTACTTTACTACTACACAGCCATCTTCTCACCATTTAAGCCATACGTAATTAAAGCCATCAACAAAATTAATGATTTAAAATTAGATATGGTTTGTACCGGACATGGCCCAGTCTTAGATACACGTATCGATGAAATCATCGAAACCTATCGTAACTGGTCAACTCCTGCTAAAAAAGAAGGACCTAAAAAAGTGGTCATGCCTTACGTATCAGCTTACGGATATACAGGTGAATTAGCCGAAGCTATTACAAAGGGAATTCATGAAGTCGATCCAACGATTCAAGTCATTCCTTACAACTTAGATATTTTAAATTATCCACAGAAGAAAGATGAAATCTTAGCACACTTTGCAGATGCAGATGGAATCTTACTTGGTACATGTACCATTAACGGAGATGCGCTTCCAATTATTTGGGATTTATCAATCAACTTAAACCCAATCGTTCATGGTGGAAAAATTGTGTCCGCCTTTGGCTCATACGGATGGAGCGGAGAAGGTGTGGATAACATCATGGACCGTTTACACCAACTTCGTATGAAAGTCATCGATGGATTCAAAATCAAATTCCGTGCATCTGAAAGTGAAACACAAGCAGCTATCGATTTCGGTAAATTATTTGCTAACAGCTTATTAACAGGAAAAGTCCCAGCTCGTAAAAAAGAGACAGGAGCCGCTCTAACTGCAGAAGAATTAAATCCAAGTGGTAAAGTTGTATTATGGCGTTGTATCATCTGTGGAGAAGTTTACCCAGGTGTTCTACCACCAGAAGTTTGTCCTGCGTGTGGAGTAGGTTCTGATTTATTCGAAATTTATGAAGAAGAAGTAATCAACTTCAAATCAACAGCGGATGAAAAATTCGTCATTGTTGGTGGTGGAGTTGCTGCTGTGACAGCTGCAAATGCGATTCGTGTTCGTAATGAAGTTGCATCAATCACAATGATTAGTGCAGAATCAAGCTATCCATATTACCGTCCTGCTTTATCAGATTTAATCGTGAAAGATGTTCCAGCTCAGGAGTTTAACTTAAACCCTGAAAATTGGTATACCGAGAATCATATCAACGTTCAATTAAACACGAAAGTAACAGCATTAAATGTAGATGAAAAAGTATTAACGCTTGAAGATGGAAGTACAGTGACTTACGATAAATTAATCTTAGCAACGGGAACTTCAAACTTCATCCCACCAATCCCTGGTACAGAAGCAGAAGGTATCTTCTCAATTAAATATAAAACTGACGCATTAGCATTACGTAATTATGCAAAAGGTAAACAAAATGCCGTTATCATCGGTGGTGGCGTCTTAGGATTAGAGGCTGCTGATGCATTACAAGAATTAGGATTAAATATCACGGTATTAGAAGTTGCTGATCGTTTAATGCCTCGTCAATTAGATGAATCTACTTCATCATTCATTTCAAACATTTTAGCCGAACGTAAAATTGATGTTCGTACAGGTGTTCAAGTTCAAGAAATCATCAATTCAAATGGTCAAGTTAGTGGCGTAAAATTAGCTGATGAAACAATCAATGCTGATGTGGTTGTGATCAGTGCCGGTGTTCGTGCAAATACACAATTAGCAACGATGGCTAACATTGAAACTAATCATGGGATTGTGGTTAATAATCAAATGCAAACATCAGTGGCTGATATCTATGCTTGTGGGGATGTTGCTGAATTTGAAGGGATTTCAACAAACTTATGGGCACCTGCTATCGATCAAGGTAAGGTTGCTGGTATCAATGCTGTTGGCGATCATGCAGAATTCTCTAATAAGGTGGAGCCATTATCATTAATCGCCTTCGATACAGAAGTCTTCGCAATGGGGACATATCCAACTGAAAATATTGAAGAGTACCAAATCTTATTAGACTCTAATGCAAAAACGGGTCACTTCAAAAAATTATACTTCAAGGAAGATGAACTTGTTTATGGTGTCTTATTCAAAGATATCTCAAAAGCAAGCGTGTTATTAACAGGTGTTCGTAACGGTGACGATTATGCAACAGTTGTTTCAAAATTATATCGTTAATTTAAAAAGGAGCTGTCTCAAAATAGCTATAAATAGTTAAAATTCGTTATAGAGAGCATCTCTTTGAATCATAAGTATTAAAATAACAAAAGGACTCTGTAGTCTACGAAAACATCTTAAATGGGCCGGGGAAAATAATTTCCCCATAAATAGCGAGCAAGCTCGCTAATCATCCCATATTTTGAGTTTTCTTGACCTTAGAGTCCCTTTTTAATACTTATTAAAAAGAATGATGAAGTTTTATTAGTTCTATAAGTTAGGATTCACTGATTACTTTAATTTTTTCTCTAATAAATGACACACTTTTTTGAAACTTTATATATTCATCTTGTACTAAAATCCTCTTCAATGAAGTAGAAATTTCATTTTTGATGATTAATAACCGATGCATTTCTTCTATTAAAATAAATTTGATATGAAAATTTTCATGATTTGAATGAGCCAATTAGTTTCAAAACCGTTGTGCCGCTTTATAGGAGAGAAAATATTTGCTAATCAGGGTATTTATATTATAGAGACCCTCTCTCTTCATATGAAGTGAGAATGGGAAAGATAAAATATCTTTGACGTGGGATGACTAGCGGCTAACCCCGCTAGTTATGCGTGAGTCGCCGACGGAATAAAGATACTAATATCGTCCCATTCTAACTTAAAAGGGGCTATCTCATTTTGAGATAGCCCCTTGCTTATTTATAATATTTAGCTAACACATGACTTAAAACAAATGAATTTTTAAATAATCCAAGCTCTTGTTGGCAATCTAAGTAAGCTTTAATTGATGAACCAATGTACGGTCTATAATCATTTTTGACACTTTCTTCTAAAAGATGAGATTGAAGTAAAGCTTCAAATCCTTCTTTACTCCACTCACCAGGAAGTTCATTAAACTCTTTATATAAAAATAAAACCGAATAAATCCAAATATCTTTCAATGCCGATTTTTGAATAGAAGTTAGCATTTGCCCTAAATCAGTCTCTAACATGACTTCATATGATTGTTCTGCAGCTTGAATAAGGTGTAAAAATGCTTGTTCTTCACCATTTAAATCTCCCATTTGAGTGGATAGAAATGAACTCATAAAAGCATCAGCTGCAACAGTCGGACCTAAATCACAGTCAATGTTCGCTTTCTCACAAAAATCACTAATTAAATCTAATAGTATTTCATCAGATACAATAATTTCACGCGGTCGGAATTGTAATCGAGTCAACATTAAATCCGCTAAACGATCACTGACTAACTCTAACTCTTCGCGAGTTGACTTATAAATTTCACCTGAATAAACTTCCCCACTTTCATGGTTAATAAATGTAGTAAGCAGCGGGAACAATTCACGATTATTTTCTTCATCCCAGAGTGGCGTAGGTAAATAAAATTGACTTCCTTCCATGATGACCGGTTGTTTAGGTAGCTTACTAACTCGATGAGCTTTTAATTCATTTGGATAAATGAAAATCTCTTCTTCACCCAGTAGTTCATCTTCTTCAGTATAGGTAAGTGTCCACTTCCCATTCTGAACACTTATTGTCAAATAAAAGTTTTCACGCAAATCAATTTTTCCTTGATCAAAATCAGTCAGTACTTGTACTAATTGATCTAAGTACATCGTTAATAATCGTACATCTTCATCTGTTTCAAGTAGCCAAGGCTTTGATCCTGGAAACAATCGTCTTAAAATGGGCCACTGAGCTTTTCCTCTAAAACTCATGCCCACTGATTTAATCCGTTCATAGTCCTCTTCAAACAGTTCATCGCGATTCGCATAAAGTAATAGAAATCCCTGTTGGCGATATGAGGACTTAATATAATTCATATCCTCTAATTCTTCAAAATCATAATTTAATGACTCTAAGTAGGCACGCATTCCGGCCTGTCCATGCAAAATATTAATCATTAACGTTCCATCTAAGGGGTCTTGTTCAACCACACAATAGCCCATCATCTTTGTAACCGGATCTTCAATTAAAATAATATCTTGATTGCTCCAAAATTCCCATGGATTTAACTTTCTCAATTTCTTACAAACCTCATACAAACGTGTCCACAACGCTATACTATCTTTGCTCATCATCTGACTCCTTCTCACATGTTTCTTTTATTATAGGTAGATTCTTAAAAAATTAACGCTATTTTTCATGCAAAATAAAAAGCAACTCTATTTTGCAGTCACTTTTCTATCCATCCTAATAAATTTTTGCTTCTATCGTTAATCTGTATAAAGGGCATTTGATAATTTTAAATCTGATATGCTAACGTCGATCTCTTTGATAAAAAACTGTCTTTAATTAAGGAGTTTTTTCATTCAATCATTTTAATCACTTTAGCTGGTACTCCTGCGACAACTGTATTGGGTAAAACATCTTTTGTTACAACTGCTCCCGCTGCGACAACAGCATTTTCTCCAATGGTGACACCCGGCATAATAGTCGCCGCCGCACCTACCCAAGCATTTTTCTTGATTAAAATTGGGGATGAAATAGTTGAGTGTCGACGATGAGGTTCTAATGGATGATTAATCGTAATTAAATTGACTTTTGGTCCAATTAAAACACCCTCTTCTAATGTAATTCCTCCCCGATCCATAAAGGTACAACAATGATTGATAAAAACATTTTTACCAACCCTAATATTCTTTCCAAAATCAGTATAAAACGGGGGGCGAAGCCGGAACGTTTTATCAACTTCGATCCCCGTCAATTGAGAAAATAAACGTCTAACCTCCGGTTCTTCATGATACTTATTATTTAATTCAAAAAGAAGTTTTTGTGCCTCATCTATCATTTCACGAATCTTATGATATTCCGGATCCTGATGTGAGATTTCCTCCCCTAATTTATCTCTTTCAAAAATATCCCTTGCTTCCATCCTATCTCCCCCTTTGAATCTCCAATATCCACAGGTTATTATTTTTGAATCTGTCTCTAAATTGATTCAACCTATTTAACCCGAAATACCTTTATTCAAAATAAGTCCAATTTAATCAACTTAGACTCATTGTTACTGATCAAGCCTCTCTCTTCTTTTGGTTGATTTAATAAAGTATTGTTTTAATGTTTCTGCATCATTATCATAGATTGCTTTCTTTATTAAATCTAATTCTAATTCAAAACGATTAATAGCCTTTAATAGATGGTCTTTGTTGCCTAAAAAAAGTTCACTCCATAAATCTTCATTAATATTAGCGATTCGAGTTAGCTCTCGATAACTATCCCCGATGAAACTTCCTGTATCTCTTCCTTCTATATCACTATTAATTAAAGCAACTGCCATTGCATGAGGTAATTGAGAGGTAAATCCTATCATTTCATCATGAAAGTCTGGTGTTATTCTTCTTACTTTTTTAAAGCCTATTTCATAAGCTAAATTCTCGATTAATTCAATATTCCTTTCTTGATTTCGAGGGGTTGGTGTAATCAGATAATTAGCTCCTTTAAAAACACGACTTGATGCAAAATCAATCCCTCTTTTTTCTCTTCCTGCCATCGGGTGTCCAAATACAAAATCAACTTCATTAGGTAGTATCTCTAAAATATCATTAATGAACATTCCTTTAACACCTGTTGCATCAGTAATCACACATCCAGGTTTAAAGTTATCTCTATTGCTCTGTATGAATGATTTCACTAACTTAGGATAAATAGACAAAATAATTAAATCAGCTTGCTTCAAAAATAACTCACCTGTTACCGATCCATCCTTAATTAACCCCATCTGTTTAGCTTTTTCTAGCGTCTGTTGATTCGTATCTATTCCATAAACTTGTTGATAACTCGCTTCCTTAAGAGCCATCGCAAACGAACCACCAATGACCCCTAAACCTACAACCACAATATTCATCCCAAGATTCCTCCTTTTTAAAATTTACTTCCTAAATTAGGTCAATCTCACTCCATCCTCCATGGTAACGTTTATTATCATTCCCATCTCTTTACAAATAAACTTCCATCACCATATTTCATTATATGGACAATGTTTTAATCGATATTCCTTTATAACTCTAACAAAAAAGAGCCTTTCGGCTCTTTTTATTAATGTTTATTAAAACTTACTTTCATAATCATAGATTACTCGTAAGATAGCTTCCATATCATGTACCATTGGCATTCTAGGGTTAGCTGGTGTACATTGATCTTCATATGCATTCATGGCCATACGATGAACAGATTCTTCCCAAGCTTCTTGATCAATACCTTGCGATTTGATATTAGCAGGAACTCCAACCTTTTTGCATAATTCTTCGCAAGCGTCCGCGAACATTGCAACACCTTCCGCTGGTGTTTGAGGATTTAATCCAATTAATTGAGCAAGTTCCATGTATTTCACATCTGCTTTATAGTTTTCAATTTTAGGCCAAATATTTAATTTTGTTGGAATCGTTCCATTATATCGAATGACGTGTGGCAATAAAATTCCGTTAGTACGTCCATGCGGTACATGCCACTCTCCACCAATTTTATGAGCTAATGAGTGGTTCATTCCTAAAAAGGCGTTTGCAAACGCCATCCCAGCGATTGTCCCAGCATTATGCATTTTTTCTCTTGCCTCTGGATCATTTTTACCATTTTTCACCGATCGCTCTAAGTAATCAAAAACTAATTTGACAGCTTGTTTTGCCAATCCATCTGTAAAATCAGAAGCCAAAATTGAGACATAAGCTTCAATGGCATGCGTTAAGACGTCAATTCCTGTATCCGCAGCAATTGAGGCTGGCATACTCATAGCGAACTCTGGATCAACAATCGCAACGGTTGGTGTTAAAGAATAATCAGTTAATGGATATTTCTTATTCTCTTGTTTATCGGTAATAACTGCAAAAGGTGTAACCTCTGATCCGGTTCCGGATGTCGTTGGAATACAAATTAATCGGGCTTTCTTTCCTAACTCAGGAAATTTAAATGCACGTTTTCTAATATCCATAAACTTTTGTTTAATATCATCAAAATTCACTTCAGGATGTTCATACATAAGCCACATAACTTTTGCAGCATCCATTGAAGACCCACCACCTAATGCAATAATCACATCCGGTTGAAATTTTCTCATTAATTCAACACCTGCATTAACGGTTTCAATACTTGGATCCGGTTCGACATCAAAGAATAGTTCTACATTAACTTTATTACGTCGTCTTTTAATCACATCTTCAATTTTATCCACATATCCCAGATTGTACATTCCTCGATCGGTTACAATCATGGCCTTCTCCATTTCTTTCATATCTCTTAAATAGCGAATTGAATTTCGTTCAAAGTAGATTTTTGGAGGAAGCTTCATCCATTGCATATTATTGTTACGTCTTCCGATACGTTTAATATTTAATAAGTTGATTGCACTAACGTTATTAGAAACTGAATTGTGACCATAAGAACCACAACCGAGTGTTAATGAAGGAATAAAGGCATTATAAACCGAACCAATTCCACCAAATGTCGATGGTGCATTTTCAATGACACGAATCGCTTTACATTTTAAACCGAATTCAATCGAAATCTCATGATTTTGAGTGTGAATCGCAGCTGAATGTCCTAATCCATTAAAAGCTACCATGGCCGCTGATTTAGCAATTCCATCTTCCGTCGATGTTGCTTTTAAAACAGCTAAGACTGGGGATAATTTTTCTCTTGTTAATGGTTCATTTGGTCCAACCTCTTCACATTCAGCACAAATAATTTGAGTGTCGTCTGGAACAACGAATCCTGCTTGCTCAGCAATCCATGTCGCAGGTTTACCAACAATAGCTGGATTTAATCGAGCTTCGTTGACTTTATCACTATAAGCAGTACATCCAAACATGTATGTTTCTAATTTAGCTTTTTCTTCATGATTTGCAAAATACACTTTGAAACGGCTCATTTCTACTTTAAATGCATCATAGATTTCTTGATCAACAATAGCCGCTTGTTCAGAGGCACAAATCATCCCATTATCGAATGATTTAGATAATACGATATCATTAACTGCTCGTTTTAAGACACAAGATTTTTCAACATAAGCCGGAACGTTACCTGCACCTACCCCTAAAGCTGGTTTTCCACATGAATAAGCCGCCTTCACCATTGCATTACCACCTGTTGCTAAAATTGTTGCAACACCTGAGTGGTTCATTAAAGCATTTGTCGCATACATTGAGCGCATTCCTAACCATTGAATACAGTTATCAGGTGCTCCAGCTGCAATAGCTGCATCTCTAATGACCTTTGCCGCTTGTACCGAACACTCATATGCCGATGGATGGAAAGAAAAAATAATTGGATTTCTTGTTTTTAAAGCAATTAATGATTTAAAGATAACGGTTGAGGTTGGATTTGTTGTTGGAATAATTCCACAAATAACACCAACTGGTTCAGCAATTTCAGTAATTCCAGTTAGGGGATCTTCATTAATAATCCCTACCGTTTTTAAGTGACGAAGGTTATTTGTCACATATTCACAGGCAAATAAATTTTTAACAGCTTTATCTTCAAAGACTCCTCGTCCTGTTTCATTCACTGCTGCTTCCGCTAAAACCCCATGTTGATCAAGTCCTGCAACCGAGCATTTTGCTACAATATAATCCACAGCCTCTTGATCAAACGATTCAAATTTTTCTAAAGCAGCTAACGCATTTTGAACTAATTCATCTACATGAGCATCAATCTGTTCATTTGTCCATTCTTGAACTGGCTTCACTTCTTGTTCTACTTTGTTTTGTTCACTCATCTTTTAAAATCTCTCTCCTGTCTTTTTAGTTTATACACGCTAGATATATTAAAAAATGAGAGCCATTATTCCAACTTCAATAAATTCAATTCACTGCTATTGAAAATTCTAGTAACTAAAGACAAAATCCGCTATCGATTGAATAATAAACATGATACTTTTAATGACTTATGCTCAAAAGTAACTCTTTCGTGTCTAACTTATCTATTCCTAAAATGTTATTTATAAAACTATAAAAAAAGAGCCTTTCGGCTCTTTTTTGATTATTCCCACTCGATTGTTGCAGGCGGTTTTGATGTAATGTCATACACTACGCGGTTAACGTGTGCCACTTCATTTACGATACGAACTGAGATTTTCTCTAATACTTCAAATGGGATACGTGCCCAGTCAGAAGTCATTCCATCGATTGAAGTTACGGCGCGAACAACGACTGTGTAATCATAAGTACGCTCATCGCCCATAACACCCACTGATTTGATGTTTGGTAAAGCTGTGAAGTATTGCCATACGTCGCGCTCTAATCCCGCTTTTTTGATTTCTTCACGTAAGATGAAGTCTGAATCACGAACGATTTCTAATTTCTCTTCTGTGACTTCTCCTAAAACGCGAATTCCTAATCCTGGTCCTGGGAAAGGTTGACGGAAGACAATTTCTTCAGGTAAACCAAGTTCTAATCCTAATTGACGAACTTCGTCTTTGAATAATGTGTTTAATGGTTCGATTAACTCAAATTCCATATCTTCTGGTAATCCACCTACGTTATGGTGAGATTTAATTGTTTGAGCTGTATCTGTACCCGATTCGATAATATCTGTATATAAAGTTCCTTGTGCTAAGAACTTCATGTCTTTTAATTTAGCTGATTCTTCATCGAAGCAGTAAACAAATTCGTTTCCGATGATTTTACGTTTTTGTTCTGGATCAGAAACTCCTTTTAATTTACTTAAGAAGCGCTCTTGTGCATCGATTTTGATGAAGTTCATATTGAATTTTCCATCAAATGTTTCAACAACACTTTCAGCTTCTCCTTTACGAAGTAATCCATGATCAACGAACATACATGTTAATTGATCCCCAATTGCGCGGTGAATTAATGCTGCAACTACTGATGAGTCTACTCCCCCACTTAACGCACATAATACATTGTCGTTTCCAACTTGTGCACGAATTTTTTCTACTTGGTCTTCAATGAAGTTTTTCATTGACCAGTTTGCTTGTGCACCACATACGTTAAAGATAAAGTTACGTAACATTTCTGTTCCATGTACTGAGTGTTGAACCTCAGGATGGAATTGTACTAAGTAAATATTGCGCTCTTCACATGAAGCTGCAGCAATTGGACAAGAGTCACTACTTGCATCAACAACAAATCCTTCTGGTAAGTTTGTTACATGGTAACCATGGCTCATCCATACGACTTGCTCTTCTGGTGTTCCTTGGAATAACTTGCTGTTATTCTTAATTGTAATTTCAGCTTTTCCATATTCACGTTGCTCTGCACGTTCAACAGTTCCACCATGCATATGAGTTGTTAATTGCATCCCATAGCAAATACCTAAAATCGGTAATCCTAAGTTGAAAATTTCAGGGTCTACTGTAAAAGCACCTTCTTGAGTAACACTGTTTGGACTTCCACTGAAGATAATCCCTTTTACATTAGACATTTTTTTGATGTCTTCAGCTGTTAATTTATGTGATTTTAATTCACTGTATACTCCAAATTCGCGAATACGTCGCGCGATTAATTGATTGTACTGACTACCAAAGTCAAGAACAATAACTTGATCGTGTTGCATGCCTTTCACCTCTTTTTACTAGTATGACTATTACAATAAAAATTTATAGGTCATCACCCTAAAAATTTCTTATTACGATTATATAGTAAAAAATGAACTTTCGCCATCAAAATTAAGACAAAACGTTCACTTTTACTACTAATTACGACAAGATACCACTTTTAAATCTCCCAAATTTAAAAGTACCCAAAACGAAATTACGCTAATACGAAATGGATTAAGAAGATAACTGATAATACCCACATCACTGGATGAATTTCTTTTTCACGGCGTGCAGCTACCATCATAATTGGATATAATAAGAACCCAGATGCAATCCCTTCTGCGATTGAATATCCTAAGACCATCATAATGATTGTTACAAAGGATGGAATTGATGTCTCTAAGTTCTTCCATTCAATATCTCCTAAAGAAGATGCCATTAAAATTCCGACTGTAATTAGTGCTGGTGCTGTTACTGCTGATGTAACAACTGATAATAATCCTGAACAGAATAACATCACTAAGAAACATAATGCTGTAAACACAGAAGTTAATCCTGTACGTCCACCTGCTTCAACTCCTGTTAATGATTCAACGAATGAAGTTGTTGAAGATGTTCCTAATACTGATCCAATAACTGTTGCAGTTGAGTCGGCTAATAATGCTTTATCTCCATCAACTAAATGACCTTTTTCATTGACTAATCCAGCACGAGAACCAACTGCCATTAATGTTCCTGCTGTATCGAAGAAATCAACAAATAAGAATGAGAAAATAACTGGAATCATTTCTGCTGTAAAAATTGATGGTAATGCTTCAAATAATGCTCCGAATGTTGGCTTTAAAGATGGAATTGGAGCAATAATTTGTGTTGGTAAATCAACAACTCCTAAAAAGATCCCTACAACAGCTGTCACAATCATACCGATAAAGATCGCTGCCGGTGTTTTACGAACTAATAAAATTAAAGTTACAATTAAACCGATAACTGTAATTAAAACGTTAGGATCTGTGAAGTTACCGATTCCGACTAGTGTTGCATCATTATTCACAATAATTCCTGAGTTTTGGAATCCTAAGAATGCAATAAAGAACCCAATCCCTGTTCCAACCGCATGTTTTAATGACGTTGGAATACTGTTAATGATTAACTCACGTAATCCTGTTGCTGATAAAATAATAAATAAAATTCCTGAAACAAAAATCCCTGCTAATGCTTGTTGCCAGCTATATCCCATCATTAAGACAACTGTATAAGCGAAGAAAGCATTCATTCCCATACCTGGTGCTAATGCCACTGGGAAATTTGCATAAAGTCCCATAATTAATGTACCCACAGCAGCTGCTAAAATCGTTGCAGTGAATACCGCTCCTGTATCCATCCCCGATGCTCCAAGCGTGTTTGGATTAACAAAGATGATGTAAGCCATTGATAAGAATGTTGTCAATCCGGCGATAAACTCTCTTGAAACCGTTGTACCACGCTCTTCTAGTTTGAAGAATTTGTTCATATAGGTTACTCCTCCTAATTGTTCATTCTTCTCTCGACTGTTTGTTTAAACAACTATAATGACCATGAATTATCTAAATTCCTACTCCCAATAGTTAGATATGAAATGGCCTTCTCCCATGATCATGATAATCATTTAAACAAAAAAAGACTTTCAGCAATTAGTACTGAAAGTCCCCACAGTGGAATGATTAAACCAGATAAACCTTGACCTGTTTATCTAGCAATTGCCACCCGTAGTCTACTCATTTACGGTGAGTAGGTAGAGACTTTCGGACCTTATTTCTGATAATATACGAGAGAAAAGATTAAATTTACTACTTAACTATAAAATCAATTAAGAAAAAAGTCAATGTAATTTCCACAAATTGTTTACATAAAATAAATAAAATCAAGCTAAAATGAAAATAACAAAAAGTTTTTTCATTAATCATTCAATATATTCTAACAAAGTATCACATGATTTCTCAAAAAATACTAAATTTCACCGATAAAAAAAGGTTCTATAATATTTGGTGTGGGTGATTCCCACACTTCTTTTATTTGGAATAAAAAATAAGTATAAAAAAAGAGACATCACGTCCCAAATTCTATACCATGTAATTGACCAAAAAAAACACGAAAGGATTGGGTTTATGTCTCACAATAATTGTATCTTAACTTTACTCGATTTAAAAGATAAAAATATTACTTTTTCAGAAAATTGGATGAAAGATGTTCAGATTAACGGGATCCGCTCTAAGGTGATTTCTGGTATCCTCTCTTTTCAACCGACCCATTGTTACAACTGTGGTCATCTCTTTGACTCACAAATCATTAAACACGGCTTCAAAACCTCTCGTATTAAGATGATGAAACTCTCTGGCTTTGATACCTATCTCGATTTAAAAAAGCAACGCTATAAATGCCGTCATTGTGATCGTACCTTTACGCTTAAAACCTCTCTTGTGGAATCTAATTGTTACCTTTCTAATCCCCTTAAACAAGCCATTTTCCTAGAGGCTAGCCATAAAAAATCCGAGTCAGATATTGCCCGTGAACTCAACGTATCCCATTCAACGGTCAATCGGATCATTCATACATCGTACGAGGAACAATCCCTTCATTTTAACTCTCTTCCAAAGGTGCTTTGTTTTGATGAGTTTAAGTCGGTCAAATCAGCGGAAGGGGCTATGTCATTCATTTTTTGTGATGCTTCTAATGGGAAGTTAATTGATATCGTTGAAGACCGTCGTCTAAGCACTTTAAAACCTTATTTCATGCGATTTTCTAAGGAGGCCCGTGAAGGTGTAACTCACGTTGTTATTGATATGTATGCTCCGTATATGACACTCATTAAAGAGGTGTTTCCCAACGCTAAAATTGTTTTAGATAAGTTCCACGTCGTTCAACTTTTATCTCGTGCCCTCAATAAAACTCGTATTCGCTTCATGAACCAAAACAAAGAATTCTACAATAAATTCAAACATTATTGGCGCCTTTTATTAAAAGCCCAAGAGGATATCCATTCTACCCACTACTTCTATTCTAACTGTTTCAAAAAGCAGATTTCTCAACAAGAAATCATCGACTTTTTACTCGCTTTAGATCCGGAATTAAAAGCCACTTATGACTTCTATCAAACCATCAAACAGGCCATCAAACTTCGCAACTTTGATGCTTTTCATCATGCCATTCAAAACCCCTCTGACTTACTTTCACCTGAAATGAAAACAGCTTTAAAAACATTAACTAACTACCAAGATTATATCAAAAATACGATTGAAACATCTTATACCAATGGAGTGCTTGAAGGGATTAATAACAAGATTAAAGTGATTAAACGCATGGCCTTTGGATACCGTAGTTTCTATCATTTCAAAGCTAGAATTTTGATTATCCATAAGTACACCTTTGAACAAAAAAATAAAAGGAATCAAACTGCTCAATGAGCAGCTTAATCCCTCACGATTACAGGTATAATATTTCTTCACCCACACCAGTTGACAAAGAGCCTAAAAAAAGACTCCTGATTAATCAGCGAGCCTTTCGATAAAAGAATTGTATAAATTTTATGGTAATCAAAAAAAATCCTCTAACAATAGTAAACACCAAAAATCCAAAAATGACTCCTAGTGTATTCATCATCAAGTCATCAACATTAAATCCCCGATACGCATATCCTGTAACAAAATCGTAAGACAACTGGATCAATTCAATGGATAATGAAATAAAAAATCCAATGAGTATCATTCGTAAGAATCCCCAATCCCTTTTCTTAAATAATATAGGGCAATAAAAACTTAGGGGCATCAACATCAAGAAATTTCCGACTGTTGTAATATGAAAAAGATTTCCCCATTTCATAAAATCAAATAGCTGTAAATTATGTCTACGCTCCACAAGGATTCCACATTTTACTTGTTGTTTAAGCAATTCAATATATGTTTCATTAATTGGAATTGGAAAAAAAGCTAATCGAATCACATTTAACACATAAAAAATGAAGCTTGAGACAATCATAAACTGAAGTAATGACTTATCCACTGACCTCTGATGATATATAAACATAAACACTAATGTCAAAATGACTGTCATCAAAAAGCTAAAATGAATGACGGATGTTTTCTCGAGTGCAGTTACTTGATCGGCTAACTCAGATAAATTCCGACAGTCAGATAACTCCCAGTTCATAATGTCCACCTCTTTTTATCATTTTTATTTTACATGTACGACTTTCGTCTTAACTAGCATATCGTGTAACGCACGTAATTCTTGCTTACGAATGCATTGATATGTTAATAAAATCCCATTAAATAATACAATAACTCCTTGTGTCAATGATGACAATAAGAACTTCACAACGAAATCACGTTGAAAATACTGTTTTGGTGTTAAATCATTTCCATCTAATGTAACTACTTTAATTTTTAATAATTTTTTACCAATTGTTTGTCCTGGCATTTTAACTGGAATATAAACAAAGTAAATCCACACATAAAATAATTGCAAAGCAACCATCATACCTAGTCCACTTAAGCTTAATGGATTATTCCCACTAGCCTGTAATGAAGTCATAATAAAACTAAAGTTCCCAAAAAAGATTAAAGCTAATAATAATGCATCCACTATAAACGCAGTCCCACGTCTTAATAACATATTAAACATTTCTATTCTTCCCTTCTCAATCATAATAAATTTCACTTTCGTTGATGTAAACTAATACTGTTTCATTATACATGAGATAAGAAAGCGTGTAAATTAAGCGCTCATATCTTTTAGCTTCTACCTATCTTTTATGCAGTAATATAGTGTAAATATTCCATATTATAGTATAATACTCTTAATAGCAGAATCTATACGGCTATTAAGAAAATCATTCGGAAAAGGGGAATTTTTTATGTCATTCGATTATTCATATTTTTATGAATTAGCTAAAGACATTTTGACAACACCAAGCCCTAGTGGCTACACACATATCGTAATCGATAAAATTAAAAATTATGCTGATGAATTAGGTCTGAAAAGCTTTAAAACGAATAAAGGAAATCTAATCGTTGAATTTGAGGGTGAAGATTCAAACAAAACTTTAGCTTTATCTGCCCATGTGGATACACTAGGTTTAATGGTTCGCTCAATCAATAGTGATGGAACATTAGCTATCACTTCAATTGGTGGGAATCAAATGATGACCTTACAAGGGGAATATTGTAAAGTTCATACACGCGACCAAAAGACATATACAGGAACAATTCTAAGCACTTCCCCATCTTCGCACGTTTATGAAGATTGTGCCCGTAAAGGTCAAACAGCTGATGAATTAATGATTCGCTTAGACGAAGTCGTTCATAGCAAAGATGATGCACTAGCTCTTGGGATTCAAAATGGTGATTTTATTTCTATTGATCCTAAAACAACTATCACGGACAGCGGATTTATTAAATCACGTCATATTGATGATAAAATTAGCGTCTCAATTATCTTTACTGTTTTTAAATATTTATTAGAAAACAACAAAAAACCAAACTACAATATCAAATTTATTATTTCAACATATGAAGAAATCGGACATGGTGCCGCACACTTACCAAATAGTATCGATCGTATGATTGCCGTTGACATGGGATGTATCGGAAAAGATTTATCATGTACAGAATATGATGTTTCAATCTGTGCGAAAGATTCATCAGGACCTTACGACTATCAAATGGTATCTGAATTAATTGAATTATCTAAAAAATATGACTTAGGTTATGCGGTCGATGTTTATCCATTCTACGGTTCAGATGCCTCGGCTGCTCTTCGTGCTGGGCATGATATTCAAGCTGCATTAATTGGACCAGGTGTTCATGCCTCACACGGTGTAGAACGTACACATATTGATGGATGTACGAATACGATGAAATTATTGCATGCTTATTTAACAGAAATTAAATTTTAATCCATAAAGAAAGGAGCCTAACGGCTCCTTTTACTATTCAACAACTAAACGTGCTGATTTATCTCCATTTAAATACGCTTGATAACGATTAATAATATCCATCATTTCTTCACGTGTTTTAACCGTTGTTACCATACGTTTAACATGAGTTGCCCCATCTAGTCCTTTGATGTACCATGCCATGTGTGAACGCATTTCAAGTAACGCTACTTTTTCACATTTTAAATCAATTAGACGATCCATATGATCCACTGCTAAGCGTAATTTTTCTTCAGCTGATGGTTCTGCGATTAATTCATCTGTTTTTAAGTAATGAACGATTTGTTTCATTAACCATGGGTTACCTAAAGCGGCACGACCAATCATGATTCCATCCACACCTGATTCTTCTAACACTTTTTTCGCAAATTCAGGTGAATTGATATCTCCATTTCCGATTACCGGAATAGTTTTGATTGCATCCTTAACATCTTTGATAATTCCCCAATCAGCTTTTCCTTCATACATTTGAGAACGTGTACGGCCATGAACAGCAATGGCACTTGCACCTGCTTGCTCAATCTTAAGTGCATTTTCTACTGCATAAATGTGCTCTTTGTCCCATCCAGTACGCATTTTTACCGTAACAGGCTTTTTACATACATCAACGACACTTGCGACAATGTCATAAATTTTATCTGGTTCCAATAATAAACGAGCTCCCGCTTCATTTTTAGTGACTTTTGGAACTGGGCATCCCATATTAATATCAATGATATCGCAATCGCAATTTGCATCAACATATTTAGCTGCCTCAACGAATGTTTCTTTATCTGCACCAAAAATTTGCATTGATAATGGACGTTCTGCTGGGTCAACATAAAGCATATCTAATGTTTTTTTATTTTGATAAACAACAGCTTTATCACTAACCATCTCAGCATAAATTAAACCTGTTCCCATTTCTTTAACAATCGTACGGAACGCTGCATTACAAACACCTGCCATCGGCGCTAAAACAACTGGGTTATCAATTTCAATCTCACGAATTTTCCAAGTCATATTTTCACCACTTTCTTTTTAATTCTCATTCATCTATATATCAATCAAAATTATTTCGACACAAAATCTCAAATCATCATTATACCTTATCCCATTGAAAACTTCAAGCCAAGCAACTTTCTCAATCCTTTTTGAAATATTACCTAGGTAATATTTTTTATTGAGATCTATTTTAAAAAAGTGTTTATATTTCTTTAAAACATACTAATTTATTTAAATTGTCGCTCCATCACTTCAAAATATAGCAGTTATTCATATCCATGTTTTGAAACCTCAACCTTTATCTCAAACACACTCAAAATAAAAAAGAGAGTCTCACTCTCTTTTTATCCTTTCCAAATAACAAATGCCATGTATGCTACATAAAGCAACACTAAGAAGGCACCCTCTGGTTTATTAATTTTACGTTTTGAAGCCGCAAATCCATAAGTAATGAATGACGCTGCTAACATAATGAACATATCAAAGAAGACGGAATTATTAATTGTGATTTCATGAATAAATGATGAAATACCTAATACGAAGAAAATATTAAAGATATTCGATCCAATTACGTTACCAAGGGCAATGTCACTTTCACCTTTACGAGCTGCCACAATTGATGTGACTAGCTCTGGAAGTGAAGTTCCCACTGCTACAATTGTTAATCCGACCATACTTTGACTCATTCCAAAGGTAATGGCAATATCAGAAGCAGCATCAACTACCCAGTCA
This sequence comes from Turicibacter sp. H121, assembly GCF_001543345.1. NCBI lineage: Bacteria > Bacillati > Bacillota > Erysipelotrichia > Erysipelotrichales > Turicibacteraceae > Turicibacter > Turicibacter sp. H121. Next base: position 1,054,183 of record NZ_CP013476.1, read on the forward strand.
CCACCTAAAACAATTCCAACAATTCCGACTAAACATAATCCAATACTTTTTGGCATTGAGTACGTTTTAATCTCTTCTTCCTCATCCGTACCATTTTTACGAGAGGTTAAGGCTAATTCAATTAGATAGTACATAAAGATTCCAAGTAACACTAATAACATAATTCCATCTGCACGTGTTAAGACGTTATCGGGATAATTATGATATTTTGAATCATATCCTAAAACGATAAGAACGAAAGCCCCCATAATTGCAAATGGAAACTCCTTCGCAATAATGGAATGTTTAACATTTAAGGGGCAAATAAAGGCGGCTACTCCAACAACAACTAATAAATTGAAAATATTCGATCCAACAACATTCCCAACTGTAATATCATTTGCACCTGCAAATGCTCCTGTAATACTAACTGCTGCTTCTGGGGCACTTGTACCAAATGCCACAATGGTTAATCCAATAATTAAACTAGGAATTTTCAATGATTTTGCAATTGAAGACGCGCCATCTACGAACCAATCCGCACCTTTAATTAATAAAATGAAACCAATAACCAAGATAATATAACTCATTTATCTCACATCCTTTATTAAATTTTATCCTAAGATTGTATTTTGTAAGAAAATACTCAGACCAATAATAATTAAAATAATACCTCCGACAATCTCGGCATAATTTTTTAAATATTTTCCAACTTTATTTCCAAGAACGACTCCAGCATAACTAATGACAAACGTAATTCCTCCAATTAAAGCGATCGCCCAAAGAATATTCACATTTAAAAAGGCAAACGTCACTCCAACTGCTAATGCATCAATACTCGTTGCAATGGCCAAAATCATTAAAGATTTCGTACTTAATGGATTGCCCTCTTCAACGTCATCCTCATCATCTTGAAAAGACTCATATAACATCTTTCCACCAATACTACATAATAAAATTAAAGCAATCCATGGCGTAAAGGCTTGAATATATTTTTCAAAACTTTGTCCACAAGCCCATCCAATAAACGGCATTAATGCTTGAAAACCACCAAAGAATAATGCAACTTTAACGGCTTGGTGGGGTTTTGCCTCTTTCAAACTAATCCCTTTTGCGATAGCTACGGTAAAAGCATCCATCGCTAAACTAATCGCAACAAAGACCAATGTAATAAGTCCCATAAGTGACCTCCTATTTAATTTTTTCATTTAAGCTGAGAAAAGTACGCAATAAAAAAACGAGAATCTTACATAACAAAAAAAGCTGTTATGTATGAGTCTCGTTATTTAATATTAAGCCAGAAACTAAGTTCGCGGTTGTTGACTTAATCACATCAAAGATGCCAACTACTCCCTCATCATTAAATGAGTTATTTAATTATAACGAGATTATTATACTATATTTAGATTTTATAAATCAAGAAAATTATACCAATATCTAAAGAGACTATTCTTAGTATTTACAAAAATATCAATTTTAACACACTAATTCACAGATTCTGCTATATCTATGCCATGAATGGGTGATCAAGCTTGAACGACTTCAATCTAAACTTATTATAGGGAAATTTTAATATGAATGAAACAACTACTTGAACATGTAAATTTAGAAATTCACAAGGTCAATTACGTTCAATTAATATCCATAGTCTAGCTGATGACTTATCATCTGAAAAAATCACTAACTTTATGCCATATGTCATTGATAGTAAGGTCTTAGTTATTAACTAGGGCTAACCTAATTTAAAGTTCATCAGTATCATAGTCGCTTCAGTTACTAGAATATTAGTTTAGACTAGCAAGTAAAAGCCTCCATTCTTTTGATGAGGGCTTTTTAATTTATCTAAAATCTTATGACTTCTTTACAACTCAAACGACGTAAATCCAACTTTTTCGTCGCCTTCACAGTGTATAATGAGAAAATCATATGGAGGTGAATGCTGTGAGCCGTTATCAAAATAAACAAAAAAAGATTTGGTTTAATATTATCACACTTAATATTTTAACTTTAATTATTGGGGGATGCGCGTACTATTATTACGAAACAAGCACACTCATTAAATCGTTAAATACTAAAATCGAGCAACAAAATCAAACAATTGATCAACAACATCATGCCCAAACAGCATTAATTGATGCTAATCATTCGCTGCAACAACAACTAGAAGAAGCCCTACAAACAAAACTAACATTAGAAGATGAAAATACATCTCAAGAAGGTCAACTTGTAGCATTAACTGAGCAAAATGAGCAACTCAATCAGAATATTAGTAGCTTGAGCAGTCAGTTAGATGAACTAACTAAATTAAACGAACAATATATCGCCGAAAGACCACTCAGTGTTGTAGATCTGGAAACAAAATATCGAAAACTTCTTGGAGAGGCACAAACTAAAGCTAGTGAACTAGAGACAGCAAAAAATGAAGTTCAAAAAGAACATGATAAAATCCAAAACTATTATAATGAAATTAACGAACATTTTTATATTAAAGATGATTTAAAAGTAAAACTTGTTGAAACAAGAACGGAAAATCAGCATTATTGGGTCACTGAAGTGATTTCGTCTGATACCACTCCCCTAAAAGGAGCGATGGCCAATGATACGTACAATGGAAATCGGGAGACTATCTCCTCTATGGCCAATCGTTTAAATGCCGTACTTGCTATTAACGCCTCAGGCTTTTATGCTAAAACAAATAAACCAATGGGAACTGTCGTTCGCAACGGAGAACTTATTAGCCTTGACTCTGGCTATACAGAGGAAATTTTATCTTTACAATCAGATGGCAATTTAAATTTTACAACTGTTAATACAGAAGAAGAATTTAATTCCGGTAATATTGAGCAAACCTTTACTTTTGGTCCTATTCTTATTCGAGATGGACAAGCTACTCAGTTAAGTGATAAAAGTCGTCATCCAAGAACCGCAATTGGTCAACTCAATGATAATCGATATGTGATTGTTGTTGTTGAAGGGCGAATGGAAGGTGCGGATGGAATGACCTTAAATGAACTTCAACAAATTTTTTTAAATCTCGGATGCAAAACTGCCTATAACTTAGATGGTGGTGGATCGACTAGCCTTTACTTCCAAGGAAAATTAATTAACACTCCCTCTGATGGAAGTGAGCGCTCAGTGGTCGATATGATTTATTTCTAAAAGAACTTTCTCATAAATGAAAGTTCTTTTTTTACATAACTCCATTTATTTACTAAATAACAATCATCTGTATAAATAAAATAAAGTCTCCACCCATGTAAGTGATGAATTAAGAACATCTCTTTTACATAGAAAATTGGACTGTTTAAGTCAAAAACACAAAAAAAGAAGCCTTGGCTTCCTTTTTATTTTGATGAAATAATTTTTAAGGCTTCTTGATTAAAATTTTGTGCCCAATCTTGTACCTTTTTTTCTTTAACAACTAACTGTGGACAAATCTCTGCTAGTGGAATCATCACAAAATCACGTTCTGTCATATATGGATGTGGCACGATTAAACGTTCACACTCAATGGCCTCATCATTATAAATTAAAATATCCACATCGATCACACGAGGTCCCCACTTAAACTCACGTACACGTCCCAGCTCATTTTCAATCTGTTGACAAACATCCAATAGTTCAATTGGACCTAACGTCGTTTCAATTTCAACAACTAAATTCATAAAAATATCTTGGTCAACATATCCCCATGGTGCTGTTTCATACAAAGATGATAACGTCGTAATCGTTATTTGTTCGTGATGATTTAGTATTTGAATCGCATCATACAAATAACGCTTTTTATCTCCCGTGTTTGAACCTAGTCCTAAATAGGCTTTATTCATTCTCATCGCTCCTAACGTGTCACTGTTAAACTAACAGCAGCTGTGCCGTTAAAGTTTGCGATGGGTGGTTGCATTTTACGAACCTCAACTGTTACTTTCTCAACTGATAGATAAGTTTCAATTAACTTATTTCCAATACGATAAGCTAACGTTTCTAATAAATCAACATGTTCACCATACATCACATCTTCAACTAAAGCATACGCATCTGCGTAATTAATCGTTAAATTTAACGCGTCAACTGCTCCTGCTTTTACGACACAATCTGTTGTCATCCATACATCCACTTTAAATTTTTGATCAAATTCATATTCATGTGGACAAGCCCCATGGCGTGTAATAAAAATCATATCATTCAACATAATTTTTCCCATATTTATATCCTCACTTTATACATAATTTAAAAGGGTCTGCATCACTTTTGCTGCACGCGAATTTTCAAGTACATCATGTACACGCACAATTTCAATTTCTTGACTCACAGCAAAGCAAGTCGCTGCCATTGTACCTTCCGTACGATTGTTAACATCAAGCCCACCAAGTAAATGTCCAATCGATCCTTTCTTACTTACACCAAGTAAAATTGGATACCCTAGGTCATGTAATTCTGAAACTCGTTGCATTAATTCAATATTACCCTCAACAGTTTTAGCAAAACCAATTCCTGGATCAATAATAATTTTATCATCTGGTACTCCAGCTACTTTCACTAAATCAATACACTCTTTCAGCTCAGCTTTCACTGTATCAACAATATCTTCATATTCTGTTAATTCACCACTAATCGTAGTGATACAATTTGTTTCATTTAAATTCGGCTTACGATTGTGCATTAAAATAACATAAGCACCACTTTGAGCCATAACTTCTGGCATTAATGGGTCAAACTTAGCACCACCAATATCGTTAATAATTGTCGCTCCCGCTTCAACCGCTTGTCTTGCCACTTCTGCTTTATAAGTGTCTACTGAAATGGGCACATCAATTTCACTCGCTAATCGTTTAATAACAGGAATTACACGCGCTAACTCTTCTTCAAGTTCTACAATAGTTGAACCCGGACGTGTCGATTCACCACCGACATCAATAATATCGGCCCCATCTGCTACCATTTGTTTAGCTCGAGCCACAATCTCATCTAAATGTTGATAACTTCCTCCATCTGAGAAACTATCTGGGGTAGTGTTTAATATTCCCATAATTAATGTCTTTTTTTCACTTGGCCACATCATAATCCCTCATTTTTCATCAATATCCATAACTTAGTATAAGTATAATTCATCTTTTTCATGAAGTAAATAAAGAAAAAGCATCGATTACTCGATGCCTATTTTTGTTCAGTTAGCTCTTCTCCATGTACTTTGAAATATCCCTTTGGATGCTTACAAACTGGACAGATAGTCGGTGCTGCTACTCCATAATGAATATGCCCACAAACTTGACACTCCCAGGCAACGGGAGTTGCCTTTTTAAACATCGTGTCATCCTCTAACTCTTTGGCTAATTTCGCAAATCGTTTACTATGTATTTCCTCAATTTTAGCAATCATATTAAATGAAGCTGCAATTTGATTAAATCCTTCTTCTTTTGCCACTCTAGCAAACGTAGGATAAACTTGTTCATGTTCATGACTTTCGGCAGCGACAGATGCTAATAAGTTTTTCACCGTATTTTCTTGATATAAATCAACAGGATAAGCCGCATCAATCTCAATTTCTTCTCCATTGAACTCTTCAGCTAAATACTCAAAAAAGATTTTTCCATGCATACGTTCCTGTTCAGCGGTATAATTAAAAACATCCGCTACTAATGGATAACCTTGTTTTTGTGCAATCCCTGCATAAAAGGTATATCGGTTTCTAGCCTGCGATTCTCCCGCGAATGCTCTCATTAAATTTTTATGTGTTTCAGTCCCTTTTAAAGATGCCATATTCCCAACCTCCGTTAATCTGAATGATAATTTTATTGTGGGAGGTTCAAAAAAGATTATTCAAAAAAATTCAAACTTTAATTAATCTGCTATCAGTCACACACAAAAAGGACTCGCTTTCTCCTATTTTTTTGTTCATTAATATTTTTCTTGTAAATATCTACAAATCAGTACAAGCTGTGAATTAAATTCTTTTACATACGGTAATGTCGTATCTTTTTTCGGTTGAAAGCAGATAATTTCATCATCAGCAAATGATAAGATTAATCGGTGACAATTCTCAGCTAATTGGTACTCACTTTTCACAAGATAACGAAGACTTCGTGTAACTACGCGAATCACTTCTAAATCATAAGTAATCGTGATGAGTTGATAGGTTGGCGTAAAAATATAAAGAATCAAATCCTCATCACGACAGTATAAGTTTTTAGGATAGACGAGGATTTCATTATCTAAAATAAGGATTTCATCTAAAGCTTTTAACATATAAATAAGCGCAATCGATTGTGAATCAATATAACGCATTGAACTTTCTCTTAACTGGCTAATCGTAATCATAAAAAAACTCCCTTCACAACAACATATGTCGAAAAGGGAGTAGACATGCTTTTATTCAGTGATTCGTAATAAGTAATTATAAATAGCAAGTTGATCTTGATTTACAGGGCTCAGCTTTGGTTCTTTTAAGGTATATGGAACATGAACCACATCTCGAATGAATTTCATTCGTTTTTGAGCGACTTTTTCATAAAATTCTTTTTTATCTTTCGTTCTTAAATAGTTTTTTAATGGTAAGCTTAATTGCTCTAGTTGTGGATATTGATCATAATACAATGCCACTAAGTCAATCGTCGCTACATTTGCACGATCGTACTTCATGGTTTTAGGATTCAATAACTGAGTGTAGTAGTAACTTAGCTCTGTCATAATAGTAACATCTTGTCCATCTTTAGCTAATCGTTTCGTAGATTGGCTGGCATACTTTTGACTGTGTAAACTATGTCTTAAATGACTCGATTCTGCAAAATGTGTATTGATAACATCTTGTGCCATTAACCAGTTATAAACACTGTAGAAGTTGGCTAATTCTAGATGTCCTAGTTTTGCTAACGTTACAGAAATTCGATTTCTCAAATGACATCTAGCCTTAGCATCCTCCTCATTATGATATAAGAAAACATAAACTTTTAATCGCAATTGAAGTGGTAAATAATCGAGCGGTGTCGTCGGATAAACCCTGAATTTCCCTTGATAAATCCATGCAATTCGCTGAGTTAAGAACTTATTTAAGGTCTCTGTTTCTAACCTTGCATCTTGAAGAACATTTTGAAACGATGAATTAAAATATGACTCTAACCGATTGAGCTTTGATTTTGCTAATGAGACATACCAATCAGGTAATGTTTCAGATGCTTTTAACATCTGATAAACATATAAATATTTAATATTCAATAAATAACCTTTGCTTCCTATATCATTACTTGCTTTTTTAAATGGATTCAATAATGTAATATCAGGGTCATGTTGATAACTATCTAATAACTTCTCAGCTTTATAAATAGATTTTTTAAATTTCATATTTCTCACCCCACCTATATCAATTAAACTTTTAGGTTCCTATTACATTATATGCACGATGATGTCTATTTTTGTTAATGCTTTCCGAAAACATAAAAAAAGAAGGGAGGACTTCCCTTCTTCTATTCCACCGATAATTCTGTTTTTTCTTCAGAAACTTCTTCTTCAGTCACTAGCTCAATTGCTTCTTGTTCTGTTTCTAATTCTGCTTTTAAACGTGGTGCAATATCATTTAATAAATAATGACGAACTTGTTTTCCTAAATCTTCACGATTCAAAGCAAAATCAATTGTTGCTTTGATAAATCCAAACTTATCCCCAACATCATAACGTTGACCTTCAAAGTCATAAGCATACACAGCTTGACGATCCATTAAACGGTCAATTGCATCTGTTAATTGAATCTCTCCTCCAGCACCAGGCTCTTGATTTTCTAACATTTCAAAAATCTCTGGTGTTAAGACATAACGTCCCATTACCGCTAAATCAGATGGCGCGTCTTCTACCTTTGGTTTCTCAACCATGCCTGTTAACTTCACCATACGACCATTTTCGGTTGGTGTATGAGACTGAGATGGACGGACAATTCCATATTTCGACACCTCTTCATGAGGTACACGTTGAACTCCCATAATTGAGCATCCAATTTTATTATAAGCTTGAACTAATTGACGCGTAGCTGGATTTTCATCATTAACAACAACGTCGTCACCTAATAAAACGACAAACGGTTCATCTTTAATAAATGTTTTTGCGCATAAAATTGCATGCCCTAATCCTTTGGCTTCTTTTTGGCGCACATAATGAATTTGAGCTAAGTTAGAAATTCCTTGAACCATTTCTAACATATCCGTTTTTCCTTTTTTATCTAATGTATCTTCCAGCTCATATGATTTATCAAAATGGTCCTCAATCGGACGTTTCATTGAACTTGTAACAATTAAAATTTCTTCAATTCCAGATGCTACAGCTTCTTCGACAATATATTGAATTGTTGGTTTATCAACAATAGGTAACATTTCTTTTGGTTGTGCTTTTGTTGCAGGTAAAAAACGTGTTCCTAATCCTGCTGCTGGAATAACTGCCTTTCTCACCGGTTTACGCATGATTTCATCTCCATTTCACTTTTAACCGCTTTTTCTAAAGCAATTATATCATAATTTATTCTTACACATTGTAAAATTATTATAAAGATTTAAATTGATGAAATTTCTTATGTATTTTACTCACCAATCCTCACCAAATTCATAGATTAAATTAGGTAGTAAATCTACCGATCACTTAAGTGGGGTGAATATTTATGTTTGGAAATGGAAATTCTTGTTGTTTTATCTTAGTTTTATTTATTTTATTGGCAATTATCGCATGCTGCTGTAATGGTGGATTCTAAGCCGATAAAATTCAGTTATAAAAGTGATAAAGGACTCGTTTAACAGAGTCCTTTTTTATTAATCTAATGATATTTCTTCTAATAAACGAAAGACGTCTTTATTGGTGGCATCTAAACTTAATATTTGTTCAATATATTTCTTTGCCACGATTTCATCTCCAATTTTATGAGATTCCTGCACTAATATCAGATAACGTTCGATATTCGTCTTTATTAACTCATCTTTTAGTTGTAAGACGTACTCTTTTTGCTCATCTGTGATGGCATATTTTAAAGCATTATCAATACTTGTAATAAATAATTGATAAAACAGTGGATCATCAAAATAAGTCAACGCCTCTGATTGAGCTTTATCAATATAGTATTTATATAAAAGGTCTTTATACTGGTCAATTTTTTCTAATGTCTCATCCACTCGGATATTATAATTTAAAGCAGATTCTAGTCTTCCAATAACAAGTAGATATAAATGTTCCTCATAATATTTTTCAACCTGTTCATAAATACTCTCAACAACCTTTTCAGCTATTTGCGGTAACTTCTCTTGTGCCCGATAATAACGTTCTTCATCAATAGAATCTACTTCATTATAGTAGTAATAGGCAGATTCATAATTTTGACTTTCTTCAGCCTGTTCCCCTCTTAAAAAATTGGATTTAGATTTAATTAACTGATTCAAGCGTTCAATCTCCTGTTCTAATAATTCAGTTGGAACCAGTTCATATGCTTTCTCAAAACTAAGAAGAGCTCCTTTTAAATCATCATTATCCAGCGATACTTCAGCATTTAAAATATATTTATACATATCCACATAACGCGGAAGTTTACTAACAAATATACATCCTACCATTAGTACAGCAATAATTATTAATATCCATATACGACTTCGATTGTTTATCACCCAATGGTTCAAACGTTTTAATCTCGACATCTCTGTTGACTCCTTCACTGCAAAAGATGCGCCTAAAAAACTCATTCGCATCGATAAAACGATTTGAATGAGGAAATAATTATTTTTAATTAATCTATGTCTAGAGTACCAAAAATGCCTTAGTCATAAAAGCCTTTTATGATGACTATAAATAACCAGATTACTAAAATTGCTTTAATTGATTTTTTTTATTTTTACATTTAAATAGTCTGAATTTTCTCTTTAAAATAATGGGACCTTGTGTTTTAAACTTCATTTCAAGAAATTCATTAAATTGTTTTCCTAAATGACGCTTCACAATATAATTGATATAATTCTCATCCTCATACGATAAAAACAGAGACATACATTGCTTCACGTCACGGATTAAATGATTCGCCTCATATTCTGTCACGTCTATCTGTTCATAAAGCATTTTTAACTGCTGGTCAATATCTATCTGATGTTTTTGGTAAGGATCAATAATATTAAATTCATTACTGAACTCATTCATTAATTGATATAAGCTACTAATCAAACTTTGTTCATTTACTAAAATATAATGAATGCCGGTTGGCTTCAAAACTCGACTGGCTTCGTTTAATGATTCAATTTGTTGTTCTGCACTCTGAAGCTGAAAAGCAATTTTCGAAAAAACACGATCAAATGTATAACTTTCATAGATTAGATTAGTATATTCCATTTGACCAATAGAAATATTAATTCCTGTATCCATCAACTTTTTCTTTGTAACATTAACATTCAGTAATGACTGATCAATAATTTCAATCTCAAATCTCTCAACTTGTAGTTGGTGCGTCCATACTTCCTTCAAACATGTTCCGATATGGAGTACTTTTAAATCTTGATATAATTCAAACTTAGTATTGTTCTCTATCCAATCTGTAAATGCAGTAAGTTCTGTATCAGAATAGTACGCCATATATTTAATAAACATATTTAAAATCTTCAATTCATGATTCTCCATCATACTCACATTTCTTTTAGCTGACCTATTAAAATGCTTCTGACTTAATAAAGACACAATAACCAACCCCCAGTATTAGCTATAAATTCTCTTCTGTGTACAAGAAATAACGATAACTCTCCTTATAACAGAAATTCCCCCAAGTTTTTCTATCTTGTTTTGTAAAAATGCTCTAAATTTAGAGATTCCCGATTTGAAAATTTGATTCTTAATATCTTTAAACTCTGGATCACATAAAATAAACCCAATTAAATCATCCACATTATCAACCATCCATTGAGTTTGATATTCGCTCGACTCAATCGTTGAAAAAGTACTAGCTAACAATTGTTCAACTTCTTGTATATTCGATTGGAGATGTCGTGATAGCAGTTGATTTACATATAAATTCAAGTCATATTCTTCTAATAAACGATAAATAGAGGCATAGTAATCTTCTAAGATATGTGTATAATAAAAAGTTCCATCGGCTTTAAGTACACGAATCACTTCTGATAAAAGTGACGGATGATAACAATCTAGTTTCAAATCCAAATTACTTGAATAAACTAAATCGACCGTTTGATTTTCAATATCTAATCCTTCACTGTGATGTAAGGTCATATTAATATTGGAATGGTTTTTTAAAATTCGTTTTGCTTGTAAAATATTATCGATTTTCTCATCGACTAAATATAATTTCTGAAAGAACTGCGCATATTCCAAATTATGAGTCCAATAAATTTTAGAAAAACACCCTAACTCTAGGGCAACTTCATTACCCGTTAAATTCATTTTTTTAATAAACCATTGTATAAAGCTTTCTGGATTTAGACTATATCGTTGAAACATATATACTAAATCATACTGATGCGATTGATATGGGACCATCTTTAAATTATTATTTGTGACTGAAGTTAATATCATCTTATCAATATTACAAATGGTATATGTCATATTTCCTAAATCCCCCTTTAAAACTCACACAGCTACTTCTATCCCCTACTTATAAACAATACTATCTACATAATAAAGTTGCTTATGTGGATAAATAAAAACTCGATTTTCGTCGAGTAAATCAATAGTTTGACGAAAAATAAAGAAATCTATCCACAAAATTGTGCATAACTATATTCTAACATAATGTGGAAAAAAATAAATATTTTTATTACCACTTTTTATATTATTTAAGAATTAAACGTTGATTTTTGTCTAATCTTTATCGCTTAATATAATATTTTGTCTATTTTCGAATTAAACATCTATCGATTGTCGAAAAAACGATAGCGTTTTATCCCCAGATTTGATATTTCCCTTAAATCTTCATCAAAAAAAGAGGATTATCTCCTCTTTCTGTTTATAAATCAATAGCAGATCCACTTCGACACCAACGTACAAAGTGTTCACAATTATTTGTTATCAAATGATACTTCTCTTCACCTAATCGACTTAAGGCTCGTAACATGACAACTTCCTTAGGATATTTGATGGGACTATTTACTGTAAAAATAGGCTGTCCCTTTGCAAACTCTTCTAACGATACAATACAGATATGACTAAAATCATAATGAATCACCAATCCAAAACCTAAATATAACCCATGATGGGTATACGGAGTAGGACGAAATCTTTTTACGCAAATATGATCAGCGCAATCTAGATTATATTTTGATTGAATATATTGTTGATTCATCCTAAGATTCAAATCACTATCTATTTTATTGCCAATCGTTCTCCCAATACGACTGAGTTGATCAAATGCACCATAAACCTTTGGATGCTTATCCTGAACGCTCTCCAATAAACTAGAGGGTTTTGATCCTCGATTAGAAGAATTCCGTTTATTGTTATTGCTCAAGACTCTCACCGCCCTATACAATGGTTAATACAGTATATGTCAGTTGATGAAATTTGGCTCAAAAAAATGATGAGAATATCTCATAAAACACACCCTTCTAGCATATATATTGATATCAAAAAGCCCTATTAATTAAAAAAGGAGGAAGAGTATGAGATTTCAACTCGTTGATCCATCATATTGCGTTACCACTGATTTAACCTATCATAAACACGCCATCTATGAAGGCGTTCGTTCGCTTTATCCCAATGTTTCAATTAATGTCCACCGCTATTACTTCGAAATTGAAGATGAATCTTCACAAATCGTCTCTGACTTACCTTTGATTAATGAAGAAATAGCAGCTAGAGATCCCTACTTAAAATCTTTATTTAAAAATCACCCAGTTAAAACCGATAATGAAATCATTTTTTCACCTCTTTTATTTAAAAATGCGTAATCACTAACTACTCATATAAATTCAAAAAGAGCATGTAGCTCTATGACTCTAAAATTTCAGTCATTTTGATACATGCCCTTTTTATATACTTATTTTTGACGCTTTGAAAATAATGACTTCCAAAAACTCTTTTTAACAATCTCAATTGGTTGTCTCGGTTCAATTAGTTCATTTTGATAAACCTTTAATGGATTTTCAATAAATAGTTCTTTGGCTAAATTTGAATCTAACTGTGTCACCGCTTCTAATGCTTTTTGTACCTTTGGCGAACGTTTTCTCGGTGTATGCGCATCAGTGGCAATAAAGTGAATCATATGATGCTCAATTAATTTAAGTACTGTCTGTTGAACTCGTTCTCCAAAGAATCCACGAATACTTCCAACATTAGCTTGGCATAAAACACCGAGATTTAAGAATTTTAATAATAAATTCGGATCTTCCATAATCATTGGATAACGTTCTGGATGTGCCAAAATAGGTGTTAATCCCATTAATCTTAGTTCATAAAAAACATCTTCTGCATACATAGGAATATCGTTCATTGGAAACTCAATTAAAATGTACTGAGAGTTGTTTAATGTGCTGACTTCACCTTCTTGTACTAGCTTTGGTAAATCAGGTGTCATATATACTTCATGTCCTATTGATAAAGTCAAATCAATCTCTTCTTGAACAAATCTCTCATTCATTTCAGCGACTAAAGCCTCAACTTGCGCTTTATTGTAATAGTCACTATATTGGATGTAGTGTGGCGTACAAATAATATGATGAATTCCTTCACTCACCGCAATACGCGCCATTTCTAACGTTTCTTCAATATCTTTTGATCCATCATCAATTCCCGGTAATATGTGGCAGTGTAAATCAATCATCTAATTCCTCCCCTGTCTATTCTTTTATTTATTTTATCATAATTTCTATAAAATTACTTTTTAGACATTTTGAACTATCTGTTTATTTTAATTTTTATTTAAAATGTGACTTATATCATATTTTTAATGACTGACGTTTGTTATAATGAGACTAACAATGTGAGAAAGGATGAGCCTCATGAGTGAAATGATTTCAATGAAATGTGGTTGTGAATTTGAAAACGGACAAGCTGTTGCAGATAAAGTCCGTATGAAAGGTTTTGCTGATCGTGAAATGCCTCAACCAGCAACAATTAACTGTTCTTGTGGAGAAACTTATACAAAAACAAAACTGATTGATAATTGTCCAAATTGTAAAATGACATACGCTGTGACACCATGTTCAGCAGATGATCATAAATATATTGTTCCAGCTGGAATTAATTATTAAAAATAAGCGCATTAAAGGATAAACTTTAATGCGCTTATTTTTTTACTTTTTTTGTATAGTGACTTTAAAACCGATGAATACTATATACGAACTTATTTCGAAAGGATCGTGTTAAGATGAAACGCTTATTAATGACTTTATTCATTGGTTTAGCACTTGTAGCTTGTTCAAACACTAAAACAGATACAACCGATCAAAACAATGCAAATCAGAATAATACCACTCAAAATCAAAACAACAACGATACAACTACTGATCAAACAGCTGATGCTAACGTTAAATATCTTGAAGATTTAGGATATAAAGATGTTAAAGCTGCTACTGGTACAAATGCCCATCAGACATATAAATTAAATGAAGCAACTGCAGTTGATCAAAACATCTATGGTCAATGGGTTTTTACATGGGTTGAACCAGCAGAATATGTTGAAAAAGATGTCAATGTTCAACAATATACTGCAACTAAACACAATAAAAACTATGATGTTTTCGTTATGACAGATGCTAATCAGAACGTTATTGGTGGATACTACTACGAAGCAGGTCAAACAATGAATGAAGCTAAAATCTTAGATGAAAAACATACACCACGTATCGTAAAAGATTTCGAATCAACTTGGAATCGATTATTCAACATTAACCAAACAAACTCAACTGATACAACAGATACACAAGGTCAAAATCGATAATATAAAAAAGTCCAACAATGTTGGACTTTTTTAATTATTTCGATAGAACAGCTTTAACGACATACCGTTCTGGAGTGGGCCCCATATAAATAAATGGATAACACGTGACTAAAGTAATCGTTGGTTCTTCAGCAGTATGATAGATATATGGATCTTCTGGATCAACAATTTGAATCTCACTAATCTCAAACGTTAGCGTTCCATCTAACGTTTCTACAGTAATGTTGTCACCAATTTCAACATCTTTCAGATTCCATAAAATATTTTCTCGATGTCCATATAAAACAGAATTCCCTACTTCCCCTGGCTTAACTGTGCTTTCATCTAATCCAATCCCTTGCTTTAAAATAGCATCTGTCGTTCCCATACGTATTGGAATAATGTTATCATAATCGGAAATTTTTAATGTCCCAATTACACCATCAACTAATAGCTCCTTATTGTCTACATTTGACTGTTGATGTTGAGCTTTAATCCCTTCCCACTCGTGTAATGATTCATTCACTTTTTGATTCATTTCGAAGATTGGATAAATTGCCATGACACAACATCCTACTCCAATCACAATTAATAAAATAGAAAACCATTTTCTCATCATCAATCCCCCTATAGTAAAGGAGAAGACTTTCGGCTTCTCCTTTTTATTATTTACTGATCAAAACTCAAGTTATCAAACGATACAATTGTTTTTGTTTTATTTTTAGCATCGATATACTCGATAGTCACTTGATCTCCTTCACGACTAATTGGTAATTCTGGCGAAATTGTTCCAGATCCCATTAACAGTAATTCAGGATGTTCTTTTAAAATAATTGTATAGTACGTATTTCCATCCGTTTGACTCATTCCTAAACGGTCAATTGTAGCCGTAATTGTTTTATGCTCACCTGATGAAATATCAGAGAAGTTTCCTTGTCCACCGAAGACTAACTTCGTATAATTTGCACGAGCTTCATCCAGTGTTTCACCCGTTCCAACTTTAGAATAATCTTTAACATTAACAAATGCATATTGTTTAACTAATCCTTGATTATCTTTTAACGTCATGAAATAAGTTGGCTCATTTTCAACATTTAATAGTAATGGGAAACTTGATTGATATCCTAAATGCTGAACTTTCCCTTCTGCTGATTTCATTGCAGCTGTTTCAGTTGCTCCAGCAATTTTATAGAATGTTGTTTCTTTCGTACGTGTATTTGATAACATAAATCCAACCGTCGATTCATCTGAACCTGCTGATGTCATCCCTGTATAGAAATACCAATCACCGTCAATGTACATATAATTTGTCCCATGTGTTGTTTGAATAATTCCTTTTTTCGCAAATAATGTATTGATAAATCCGTTTGTATACCATCCCCAATCATTAATTTGATTAATCACAAATGATTGCGGTTGGATACGATCAATCCATTTTGGAGCATCTTCAACTGAATACTTCGCAGTTTCACCTGTTTGAGCATCGACTACAACAACACCTGTCGCATCAGCCCCACCGTGAATTCCAACTTTTTTCGTATAAGTTGTTACCACCCAATATGGACGACCATTATCGTCTAATTCAAACGAATAGTCCGTTAATCCTTCAAACATATTTCCTTCGAAATAAACTTTACGTCTAATATCATCATTAAAATAAGCCGATGGTAAATATTTTAATTTAATAGGATTTCCTTCCGCATCTTGTTGGACTAAACGTACATCTTGAGCATCTGTTGCAGAAACCATAATATATCCTGGTGTTCCTTCACGATTTGTAAACCATTTAATAATATCCACATGCTCAAGTGGAGCAACCCAGAATAATTCATCGTTCATACTAATTAACGTATAATCGCCAACATAAACTTGTGATCCAAGTCCAACATCTTCTCCTAATTTCTTATCTCCTAGGCGACGAGCATAAGCCTCATCTACTGTTGGAATTTTTGATAAATCAACCATCGGAATGTCTTCTGTGAAATCCTTTGTTTCAATTTCTCCAATTAAATCACGATATTGCTGACTTAAAAGAATTGGGGTAGATGAAACTTGATACCCAATATAAATCACAAACAATGTGATAACACAAAATTTGATTGCCTTACCTGGAAAATGAATCGATTGACCTTTGGCTAAATCTTGAAAAATATAACGAACATCTTCATAGAAATAAGCGATAATCGCAATGACTAATAATGCAAAAAATAAATTAAATCCCTCTTCAAATCGAATATTTAGAGGTACTAGTAATACGTAGTCCGCTATTAAAAATAAAATAATCAACGGAACAATGGTTACTAAAATATTTTTTAACCTTTTCATTCTACTCACTCCATTAATCTCTCTTCGAGTTCCATATCATTTAATGAGGCTATTATACCAAATAGTCCAATCTAATACCATAGTTTAAAATAAATCTGCCTACCAATTAAAATGGCTCTTTTCACACTCAAAAGATATGAGAAATATACAGCTTAATTCACCTAATATTTTACATACTTATACTAATCAGCTAATAAAGACTTACAACATTCTGCCGAAAATTCTATTCTCTTGTGGATTTTTTTTATCATTTAAAATTACTTTTCTATTCTATAAAAAAAGCTCTGACAACTGTCAGAGCTTATTAAGAAATCGATTATTAAGATAGTATGAGAATTTGAAGTTTTTTAAATCTGCGCTGCAAATCATAGATTTAAAGTTAGTCTTATTTTATTTGAGGAGTACAAAACTAATCTATAGGGAATATGTACCGAAATAATCGGTTATTCAAATTCACATTTTAGTGGTAATAATAAGCCTAATCTCATGACTGATTAGATTCATTATACTATCTCAAATTTCTTAACAGATTCTATTATACTACAAAATTTTGTATTTTTGTGAAAAAACACGAAAACTTTGTGATTTTTTATACTTTTATTTTTTTACTTCTATTATCCTATGACAGGCAGGGTATTATCATAAGCAATTTACGGTGCATGTGATAAAAATAGGGTGATTATAATCACCCTATTTTTATTAAATTACTGTTGAATAGCTGTTGAAACTTCATCAACCATTTTTAGTGTAGATGTAAATCCACCAGTTGCTGTGTACCAAACTGCTGCATCTAAGTAAATAATATTACCATTTTTAGCTGCATCTGTTGAATTGATTAATTCGTTATTTAATGTTCCTTGTGCTGATGATTCTCCACCGACAACTGCACCGCGATCAACAACGAATAAGTAATCTGGGTTTAAGTCAGCGATATATTCAAATGAAACTTTTGCTCCGTGTTGCGCAGCTGATTCGATGTTTTCATCTGCTTCAGCAAATCCAAAACCATTATGAATGATTCCAAAACGAGAAGATGCACCGTATGCACTAACAGATCCTTCGTTCGTTAACACAACTAATGCATTTGATCCTTGAGCGGTTACTTCTTTATTTAAAGCTTCAACTTTTTCATTAACTTCTTCTAATCCTTTTTTCACAATATCTTCTTTATTAAAGATATCGCCTAATAACGTCATATTTTCTTCAAATGATTTTAAATAATCCTCATTATCAAGTCCCATGTAAATAGTAGGAGCAATTTCATTTAATTCCTCATAATAATCTGCTTGACGACCAGAAATAATGATTAGGTCCGGATTCATTTCATAAACTGCCTCTAAATCTGGTTCTTTTAATGACCCTGCATTTGCATACTCATCTGATTCAAACTTTGATAAGTGAGCTGGTAATGAACCTGAACGTGGTAAACCTGTTACTTCAACTCCCATATAATCTAATGCATCCAAAATTCCAAAGTCGAAAACAACAACATTTTTAGGCTCTTCTTTGACTGGTGTTTCTCCGTATTCATGAGTAACAGTGATTGTTTTTAGCTCTTCTGATTCACCTTCACCTTGTGCATTTCCTTCACTTGCTGGTGCTTGAGCACATGCTGTTAAAGCCACTAACCCCGCTAATACTGCTGAAGTCGATAATAATTTTTTTAATCCTTTTTTCATTTTCTTCTCCACCTTTATTTTATATTTTTGACTAAGTTTAGTAATACACACAGATTTTTTTGTCATTGATTTCTTGAACATTAAAGTCCATGTCATATAACTTACTTAATGTTGACGCCTGCATAATTTCATTGACTGTTCCAGTTACAGCAATCTCACCATCTTGTAATGCGATAATTTCATCTGAATAACAAGAAGCAAAGTTAATATCATGAATAACAATCACAACGGTTTTACCTAATTCATCCGTAATTCGGCGTAGCATCTTCATAATCTGAACGCTATGTTTCATATCTAGATTATTTAATGGTTCATCTAAGAAGATATAATCCGTGTCTTGAGCTAAAACCATTCCAATAAAAGCACGTTGTCGTTGCCCTCCACTTAATTCATCTAAGAATTTATGTTGAATATCTTCTAGTTGCATATAGGCTAATGCCTCATCAATCTTAACCTGATCTTCTGATGTTAGATTTCCTTGACTATGTGGGAAACGTCCAAAGGCAACTAAGTCACGAATGGTTAAACGAACATTTAAGTGATTACTTTGTTTTAAGATTCCCATCACTTTTGATAATTCTTTTGTGTCCCATTTAGAAATCTCTTTTCCATCGATAAATACTTCACCTGAATCTTTTTTAAGCAATCGACTCATCATACCGAGAACAGTACTTTTTCCTGCACCATTCGGACCTATAAATGAAGTAATTTTACCACGCTTGATTTGGAAAGAAACATTATTCACAACTGCTTTAGAACCATATTTTTTTGAAATATTTTTAACCTCAATCATAAACGTTCCTCCTTCAATAAGATATAAATAAAGTAAAGTCCACCGACGAAGTTAATAATAACCCCTATGGTTGTATTAAATTGGAATACTCGTTCGACTAAGAACTGCCCTCCAATTAAAGCTAATAAGCTAAGTAAGATAGACGTTGGAATGACGATACTATGACGATAATCTTTAATCATTTGATAAGCTAAATTCGTGACTAAAATCCCTAAGAAAGTAATAGGCCCTACTAAAGCTGTAGAAACAGAAACCAAGATGGCTACAGCAACAAGCATTTTTCTAACCATTCGGTCATAATCAATCCCTAAATTAATAGCCTGTTCTTTTCCCAAAGCTATAACATCTAACTTTTTAGCATCTTTTAAAACCCAAAATAGAGTAAGTCCCATCGTAATAGTTGAGATACCCAATAAGGAGGACTTAACATTGTTGAAACTTGCAAACATCTTATTTTGAACAATTAAGAACTCATTTGGATCCATGACCATTTGCATAAATGATGATAAACTACTAAACAATGTTCCAAAAATCATTCCAATCATTAATAAGAAGAATAAATTTGTATTTTCTCTTCTAAACATCATTTTAAACAGTAGTAATGAGAAGATAATCATTAATCCTCCTGCTATCAAGAAGTTTAAGTTTGATCCCATTAAAGCGACATTCAATGATCCTAAAGAAAAGACAATTAATGTTTGAAATAAATTATAAAGTGAATCTAATCCTAATACACTTGGTGTTAAAATTCGATTATTTGTAACTGTCTGGAAAATAACTGATGAAACAGCGACTCCACTTCCTGTCATTGCAATTGCAATTAATTTTGGTATACGTCTTGATAAGGCGTATTGATAAGAGTTGGGGTTCAATCCATAAACTAAGAATAAAACACTACATACTACTACTAATAGGAATAGGATATATAAAACTTTATGCCGACGCATTTGAATCCCTCCTCATCAACATGTATAAGAAAATGACACTTCCGATAATTCCAACAGTTAATCCAATCGATACTTCATACGGATAAATGACTAAGCGTCCAATCACATCACAAATCAGTAAGAATACTGCTCCTAGTAATGCAGTATGTCCTAAACTATGTTTTAAGTTATCGCCTAAGTACATCGATACAATATTTGGAACAATTAATCCGATAAACGGAATCGACCCAATGGTAATAATGATGACCGATGTAATTAAAGCGACAATCGTTAATCCTACATTGACAATCCATTTATGATTAAGCCCTAGATTAGTTGAAAAATCTTCTCCCATCCCAGCAATCGTAAATTTATTGGCATATAAGAAAGCGACAACAACAAGAGGAATACTTAAATAAAGTAACTCATAATTTCCTTTCATGATGTTCGTGAAATCTCCCTGTGCCCAAGAAGAAATATTTTGTACAAGATCAAACTGAGAAGCAATAAAGCTTGTGATCGAATTGACGACATTTCCAAGCATCATCCCGATTAACGGAATAAATAAGGAATTTTGAAATTTTACTTGCTTCATAATCCCCATAAATAAAAATGTTCCAAATAATGAACAAATAAAAGCAAACAGCATCTTATGGACGAGTGAAGCCCCTGCAAAGAATACCATTGCAATTAACATTCCTAACTTTGCAAAATCCATCGTTGCTGCTGTCGTTGGTGAAACAAATTTATTTCTTGTCAGCTGCTGCATAATTAAACCGCAGATACTCATTCCAATCCCAGTTACACAAACACTTAATAAACGTGGTATACGACTGACAAATAAAATATATAATTGATGACTATCGCCATTTAAAATTGCTGATAGTGTCACTTCACCGGCTCCAATAAACACGGAAATGACGGATAAGATGATAAGCAAAGTTGCTAAATATCTCTTCTTCAAGTCTACCCCCTCTTTCTTTATCTTCATATTTACTCTTTATCTTCTATATGCTATAATAACCTCAACGAAATTGATAATCGTTATCAAATTACTGATTATATTATAGCAGTTATAAAAATTAATTTCTTTGATTATATTTAGATTTTTATAACTATTTTTACGTTAGTGGTGTTTTCTGTAAATAAGCACCTTTTAATATAATGAGCGAGGTGTGGATATGAAGCAAGAAACTATAAATGAGTCTAATAAAGTAGGTTTATATGGACAGCGTGTCTACCACTATGTAGAGCAAAATTTTGATCGTCAATTAAAACTTGAAGATGTTGCAAGTTATTTTCACTTGAATAAATGCTATTTTTGTTCTGTTTTAAAAAAAGAGTTAGGAAAGACATTTTCACAAATTGTGAATGAAGTTCGAGTTGAAAAAAGCAAAGAGCTATTAAGAGAAGGAAATCTCTCAACATTATCAATTGCTCTATCAGTAGGATTTAATAATCAAAATTACTTTAATATGACATTTAAAAAACTAACAGGAATGACTCCTTTACAGTATCGTAAAATTGCTCATCCCAACGAAAAAGAGGCGTAAGTAACTAGTTACTTACGCCTCTTTTATTATTAATCAACTAAAATTTCTCGTAACACACGTCCATCTGCTTCAGGCATTTCAAATCCTAAAATAGCTGCACATGTTGGAGCAATATCCACAACTTTAGCAACAGAAAGTTCTTTTCCTTCTAATACTCCTGGACCACTTAAAATTAAACATGGCTGTTCTCCTTTACTTGGAATATGACCATGTGTCCCACGACTTACACGGTAATCTTCATTCATGATAGGATTTTGGTAATCCGCCATAATATTAAATCCAAATGAAGATCCTTCTTTTGCTTCTAAAACAAAGGTGAAGTTTCCATCTAAACGATATGTTTTCTTCACTTGCTCACGAGTAAAGATATGCTCAATATATAATAACTCACGATTTTCATTTAATAATTGATACACTTTATCTGTTAACTCTTGATCAGTTGGGTCTTTTAAATAAACATGAGCCGAAACAGCACTTGATTGAACATAGGCTTGCCAATCTGTCATATTTCCTTCTTCATCTACTGTTAACAATCCATTTTCAATTAATAATTTATTGGCATTAACGCTCATATCAATATCTACTTGACCGTGGTCTGAACAAAATACAAATGTTGTTTGCTCGTATAATCCTTGAGCTTTTAATTCATCCACAACAATAGCTAACATATCATCTAAATACTTATAAGCATCTACTAGCTTTTCAGATAATACACCATGTGAATGACGATAATGATCTGGTAATGTCATATGCATTAATGTTAAATCTGGCTGATAGCGATTAATCACATATTTTGAAGCTAATGCAGAGAATTTATCTGTTGAATAGTAATTTGGTAATGTCCATGCTTCCGCACAGTAATCCCACATTTCTTGTGTTAAAACAGCATTTGAGTTTTTGCGAATTTCTGATTCTTGTTCTTCTTTTGGATAATGAATCCCTGCACGTTGAATAACATAGTCTACGTTAGCTCCTACTAAAGTTGGCCAACTATTAATGAATGCTGAATATCCATTTTCTTGCGCCAACTCAGGTAAAATTTGAGCTTTGTTTTGTGTACGTAATTCATACCAAGGTGCTTTATTCATTAATGGTGTGAACACTTCATTTGTAATAACACCATGCTTTTCTGGATAAGTTCCTGATACAATCGAGGCATGTGCTGTATAAGTCATTGATGGATAAACTGTTTCAACTGACTTAACAATTGATGCTTTTTCTAAAATCGGGGCGAATGTCGGTAAAGTTTTTAAAATTTCAATATCTTTACCAATCATTGCGTCTAAGGAAATTAATAATAATTTTTTCTTCATTGATTCCACTCTCTTTCTTGCTGTACTCCTCTAACTTGATGCTACAAATCACTCTATTCATTTATAATGATGACATAAATTAATTTAATTGTCCAACTTTAAGTCGCACACTCGTTATATTTAGGACGTACAATATATTAGTTAAATAGGAAATGGAGCGATATTTATGAAATTGCTTAACACACTTCTTATCATTTGCGCTTTTCTGCTCTTTTTTATTGGAATTGAAACACCTGTTTCAGTTGAACCAGATATCTCCTATCTTAAACGTTCAACAAATTTAAGAGAATTGGATTTAAGACCTAATATTGAACAGGTGATTAATCTACTTTATCCAATGTAAAATAAAAATCCATTATTTCATAATGAAATAATGGATTTTTGTTTTTAGTAACCAAAAAGAATTTTATAAATGACGTAAAACCATCCTAATAGACCATGGATAATAGCCCATAAGATGGAGTGATGAATACTAAATGAGACAACAACTGCAATCATCATTCCAAGATTATAACTTTTCCCTAAAGCAGACAGTACTCCTTTACGAAGTTGATGATGATAATCTTCACGCAATTCTGCTCTTAACTCTTCCTTCAGCTGTTTACGCCAATAATCTTTTTCCGAAGACTGGCTACCATCACTGATAACTTCTGCTTCTACAACTTCTACTTGCTCTTCATATTGTCCCATTGATTTTTATCCTTTATTATCTATTTTTTAATTCCTCTAACTCCTCAGCTGTAAATTGATAACGTTCCATACAGAAGTGACAAACTGCTTCTGCACCATTATCCTCATCAATCATTGCTTGAATTTCATCTTTACCTAAGCTCATGATTCCAGTTTCAAATTTCTCTTTTGAACATTTACATTCAAAATGAACATCATGACGATCTAAAATACGAACTTCATCTTTACCAAAAATCGCTTCTAAAATAGCTTCTGGTGTATATCCTTCATCAATCATTGTAGAAACTGGCTTGATATTAGCTAATGCTGTTTCTAATTTAGTTAGTGTTTCTTCTGTTGCACCTGGCATCACTTGAACAATGAATCCTCCTGCTGCACGAACAGAGTTATCTGGATCAACTAAAACCCCAACTCCAACTGCAGATGGTACTTGCTCAGATACTGCAAAATAATAAGTGAAATCATCACCTATTTCACCTGTTTGTAATGGAACTTGTCCTGTGAAGTAATCTTTTAATCCTAAATCTTTTGTTACTGATAATTGTCCATCTGTTCCAACAGCCATTCCAACATTTAATTTTCCTGAATTATATTGGAAATGAACCTCTGGGTTTGTTACGTATCCACGAACGATTCCTTTTGAATCTGCATCAACAATGATTGATCCGATGGGCCCGTTCCCGTTAATACGAATTGTAATTGTTTCTTCACCTTTTAATTGACTTCCCATCATCGCTGCAACTGTTAAAGTACGACCTAATGCAGCAGATGCTGTTGGCCAACATCCATGACGACGGCGCCCTTCTTCAACTAAATTCGTTGAACTAATTGCAAACGCACGAATTTGATCATCAAAGGCTAAAGCTTTTACTAAATAATCTTTCATCTATGATTCCTCCTGATTGATAGTTATTTCTTAGGAAATTAGAAACTAATATCTCGTTTATCAATTTTACACGAATGGTGTCTATTTGAAAAGTTACTTTCATTATCCATCTACTTCATTATCCCAATAACTATATGATTTTTTCCTATAGATAAAACTACACGATATATGCATATATTTTACTCTAATTTTATAAACTAATAATGGGCTATTCAACCCTTATTTTTAACGGATAGGGGGATTTTATTTGTACTATTTAAGAAATTTTTTAGCATTAGGACTTATTCTTTGTTTGATTCCACTCCTAATTTTCAGTCCAATAAATCTTCAACCCTATGAACGTTATATTTGGATAGGGATTTTATTCCTTTGGTTTATTCAACGACACCAGATTAATGACCAATGCCTAATTATCCTGAGTGCTTCCTTTCTGACTTTTCTTTTCTTATCCTGTCAGATATGGGAAATAAGTCGTCGAATTATTATTGGATTAATTTTGATTATTGGAATTCTCTTAATGATTATTATTTGTTCCCTTGATTATACGGTTATCCGTCACTTAAAACACCGAATCAAATAAAAAACCGCTCTTCATACAAGAAGCGGTTTTTTTATATTTATTCAAAAAATTATTCTTTTGTTAAATCAATGATTGGTAACTTTTCTTTCGAAACAGTTAAGGTTGATTTTAACTTATAGTTACCTTCACGAACTAACTTAAATTTAGGTTGTTTTTTATCTTCTTTTGAATCAGCTACACTATAAGCAGTTGTTTCTAACTT
This sequence comes from Turicibacter sp. H121, assembly GCF_001543345.1. Lineage (NCBI taxonomy): Bacteria > Bacillati > Bacillota > Erysipelotrichia > Erysipelotrichales > Turicibacteraceae > Turicibacter > Turicibacter sp. H121. The sequence goes on from NZ_CP013476.1 coordinate 1,079,978, forward strand.
CCCTTTTTCAACTAACTCATCAATTTGTTCTTTAGTTAATGTTTCGTATTGTAATAATGTCTCAGCAATTAATTTTACTAAGTCTTGATTTGATAGTAAAACTTTTCGACAACGATTATAACACTCACTAATAATCTTATGAATTTCTTCATCAATTTGACGTGCTAAATGATCAGAGAAGTTTTTATCTTTATTATGGTCACGTCCTAAGAAGACATTTCCACTACGTTGTTCGTATTGGATTGGACCTAAATCACTCATCCCATACTCTGTTACCATTGCACGTGCAATCGCTGTAGCTTTTTGGAAGTCATTATGAGCTCCTGTTGTTACTTCATTAAATGTAATTTCTTCTGACACACGTCCAGCAAGTAAACCAGTAATACGGTCTAATAAATCTTGTTTTGTTTGTAAATATGTTTCCTCTTCAGGAAGCATTAAGGCATAACCACCTGCTTCACCACGAGGAATGATTGTAACTTTATGAACAACCTCAGCATTTTCAAGTTTGATACCAACAACAGCATGTCCTGCTTCATGATAAGCAACGACACGACGCTCTTTCTTCGAGAAGACTTTCGATTTTTTAGCAGGTCCCATCATAACGCGGTCTGTTGCTTCATCCACGTCTTTCATTTGAATTTGCTTACGATTATCACGAGCAGCTAATAACGCTGACTCATTTAATAAGTTCTCTAAATCTGCACCACTAAATCCTGGTGTACGACGGGCGATATCCTCTAAACGTACTTCAGGTGCTAAACGCTTATTACGAGCATGTACTCTTAAAATTGCTTCACGTCCTTTTACATCTGGACGACCAATTGTAATTTGACGGTCAAAACGTCCTGGACGTAATAAAGCTGGATCTAATACGTCTGGTCGGTTTGTTGCAGCCATAACAATAATTCCAGAGTTTGGACCGAATCCATCCATTTCAACAAGTAACTGGTTCAATGTTTGTTCACGCTCATCGTGTCCTCCACCCATACCAGCTCCACGTTGACGACCCACAGCATCAATCTCATCAATAAAGATGATACATGGTGCTGTTTTCTTAGCTGTTTGGAACATATCACGAACACGGCTTGCTCCAACCCCAACGAACATCTCAACGAAATCTGAACCTGAGATTGAATAGAATGGCACACCAGCTTCACCAGCTACGGCACGAGCAAGTAATGTTTTACCTGTACCTGGAGGCCCGACTAATAAAATACCTTTTGGTACACGAGCACCCATTTCATTATATTTAGCTGGGCTTTTTAAGAAGTCCACAACTTCTACTAACTCTTCTTTTTCTTCATCATTTCCGGCTACGTCATCAAATGAAATCCCTTCTTGTTTTGATAACTTCGCACGGCTCTTACCGAAGTCAAATGCTTTATTATTCCCGCGTTGGGCTGATCTAAACATGAACATGATAACCCCTAGGAATAATACTGTTAATACAGCATAAGATAAGAAACTCCATACCTTACCAATCGTTGGTGCTACACCATTTGTTAAGCTAACATTATGGCTAATAGCTAAGTCACTTATTTTATCATAAGCAGTATCAGCTACAATGATTGTATAAGGAGTTTCCTTCCCATTAACTTTCATCTTACCTGAAATAGTCCATAAGTTTTTATTATCTTCTCCATCGATTGGACGAGCATCCATTGAAAGGACATTCTCGTTTTCAATTTGTGTAACAAATTCATTATATGTTGGTTCTTCAATAACTGTTTGTTCCGGTTCAATAAATATAAATCCATATAATCCTAAAACAATAATAAATAGAATGAAGTAGATTCCAATACTTTGTGGACTTTTTTATTAAAACTACTTTTCTTTTTAATGCTATTAATCTTATCCTTTGGATTAATTGGCGGCATTTTCGCACCTCTTTCTTAATTCATATAGACTTCTTCTTTAAGAATACCTACATATGGTAAATTACGATAATACTCATCATAATCTAATCCGTATCCTACAACGAATGCTTTTGGAATATTAAATCCAATATATTTAGGTTCCATGACAACGACGCGTCCTTCTGGTTTATCTAACATTGTTACCACCTCAACTGAAGCTGCTCCACGATGTTTTAATAACGCAATCACTTTATCTAATGTGAACCCTGTATCTACGATATCCTCAACAATGATGATATGACGATTTTCCACTGAAGTATCTAAGTCTTTTAAAATTTTAACTTGTCCAGAAGAAGTTGTTCCCCCGTGATAGCTAGAAACATCCATAAATTCGATTTGAACTGGAATGTTCATGTGTTTCATTAAATCTCCGATAAAAGGAATTGATCCTTTTAATAAACCTAATAAAATTGGTTTTTTATCCGCATAGTCGATTTCTAATTGTTTTGCTAATTCTGCTGCTTTGGCCTCAATTTGCTCAGTTGTAAATAAAATTTCTTTAATATCGTTATGCATCTTTTTCATTCCCTCCACGGTGGCAATAATCAATTGTAATTACATGACCTTTTACTTGTCGATGACAAAGCGCTGACTTTTTTAAAAGCGGGATCCAAATGATTTGATCATTGGCATCTGTTACAATAGGCCAAGAATCTCTTAGTACCCTAGGAATCTTATTTTCAATCATAATTTCCTTTACTTTTTTAGATCCATAATCATTCATTAACTGAATACGATCGCCTGGTCTACGCGTTCTAACTTTTAAAGGTAATTCTATTTCATTATAACACAAATGAACTTTATTAATGCAAGATTTTTCCGTTTTTTCATCGACTTTGTTCTCACTTACTTTAATCACAGAACCAATGGGTAAAACTGTCCTTGTATCAAATGATAGAACCACTTCATAGTCATGCTCCAATAGAGGTATTGTAGAGAATTTTACTACATCATATGCGATTATACAACTGATTTGATGTGGTAAGGTTAACATTAAATTAGGCTTCGGATTTTTAATAAGTTTTTGAATTTCTTCAATATGCATCGTTTGAATATCTTTGAGTGTAAACTTCTGTAAAATCCGTTTAATAAGACGTCTCATTAAACTTGGAGGTAATTCTTGAAGAAAACTTCGCGAGACTTCAAAAGTTCCTTCACTTTGAAAAACATGACTCATTAATTGATCAACTTGTGCGGAAAAGTAGGCTTCATCTTCACTTAATTGCTCACTAATCATCCTTGCATGTTCATAAATAGATGGACTTTCTTTCACCAACTCCGGAACAATATACTTTCTAATACGATTTCTTGTATAAACATCACTTTTATTAGATTCATCTTCCCTGAACAAGACTTGCTCTTTTTCACAATATTCATAGATTTGTTTCTTAGTAACAGCAATTAAAGGTCGAACAACTTTTAATCCTTCATTTATAGTCGTTGGTTCAATGCCAATTAAACCACTAGGAATATTTTGATATAAGAACCGATGAAGCTGAGTCTCTAGTTGATCATCTGCGTGATGTGCTGTCACTAAACATCCCGCCCCGTAATCGTTGGCTACTGACTTAAAGAACTCATAACGTTTATTTCTCGCATATTCATGAAAGTTTTCAACCTCATTCGTTTTAGGTAAGTAATAGACCTCATAGGGAAGATCATAAGCACGTGAAACTTGTTCAACTAAGATTTCATCTAACTCTGAGTTTTCTCGTTTTTTATGGTTAACATGAGCCACGATTAAACGTAGTTGATGAGTTGTAGCAAAGTGCTTCATGAAATGCAATAATGCCATCGAATCCGCACCTCCCGACACAGCTACAATAACCGAGTTGTTTTTCTCAAATAAATTGTATTTTTTTATCGTCTCTAATATAACCTTTTGCATTAAAATCTCAAACTCCTTATAACTCATAAAAAACGCTTATAATCTATTATATCCATTTTGAGGTAAAAAAAAAGTATCGCCTAAAGTTTCATACACTTTTTCCCCATTATCCAATTATAATTAAAAACGATCAGATAAAATTCTGATCGCTTTTAATTGTAATGAGCTCTATTACAATCTATAAACTTGCACAAAAGGTGCGTTACTAAAGAATATTAAACAAGATTACTTGCGCACATAATCTTATTAATTTCCTTAGCCTTAAGCATCAATTTTTATTAACAGATAAAATTACTTATTAGTGGTCCTTCATCTTAGGCGGACCTCCGAATACGGCCCTGTATCCGGTAAAAACGATATTTCTATCGTGGCATCTATTCAATTGTCTGTCCGAACACGGCTTCTCACATGGAAAAGCACTATTATACTACATTAATTTTTTGAGCCACCAGCAAACGTTGGTAGCTCTTTTTGTTTTCTTAGAATCTTTTCTTAATTTTAAATTACTTATGTATAACCACCTGGATATTTGACTATAATAAATAATCTTTGATTTATTACTTCATACATTTTTATTCTCATCCATTCTTTATGGCTCTTTCTAGAGTATGAATTCATAAGTCCTTTCATATTTTTAATCTTCGTCTTACTCAAGACTTCATTCAATTATTAAGTGATCGATCAACAAAATTGGCTCCGACCCCAATTATGAGATATTCTATCTATAAGATAGCCTCTACTTTTATAAATTCCTGTACATAAAATCAATTTCGTTTCTGATTTTTTTAAATTGTGGATAAGTTCCACTATTAATATGCCCACTCCGACTGGAACCTATTAATCAATTAACTCGCATATACATTCTTTAACTCATTTTAATCAGATTAGCTCTGACCTTAATCTGATTTTCATACCTATTTGTTACAAACTAGCTCTGAATCTGGATTTACTTACCAAACTCATACACATACTCACACATGGAAAACTTATCTCAACTCCATCCATACGTTTTACCGACTAAATCATTCATCTGATTCAATAATTAATTTTCTTACATTTTGAAACCTTAATTATCATACTACCCTACTATTAAACTTTAGCAATTTTTATTACTAACTAAACGTCCCTATATTAGCTCAACGTTTTACATATAGATCATTAAACTTCACACACATCACACACTAACTTACTCGCACACTTTTTCAAACCAGCTCCGACTTCTGATTTGTTTACCAAACTTCACACACATCACACACTAACTTACTCACACACTTTTTTTCTCAAACCAGCTCCGACTTCTGGTTTGTTTACCAAACTCATACACACATCACACTAACTTACTCGCACACTTTTTTCTCAAACCAGCTCTAACTCTGATTTACTTAACAAACTTCACACACATCACACACTAACTTACTCGCACACTTTTTTCAAACCAGCTCCGACTTCTGATTTACTTAACAAACTTCACACACATCACACACTAACTTACTCGCACACTTTTTTCAAACCAGCTCCGACTTCTGGTTTGTTTACTAAACTTCACACACATCACACTAACTTACTCGCACACTTTTTTCAAACCAGCTCCGACTTCTGATTTGTTTACCAAACTCATACACACATCACACACTAACTTACTCGCACACTTTTTTCTCAAACCAGCTCTAACTCTGATTTGTTTACCAAACTCATACACACATCACACTAACTTATTCGCACACTTTTTCAAACCAGCTCCGACTTCTGATTTGTTTACCAAACTCATACACACATCACACACTAACTTACTCGCACACTTTTTCAAACCAGCTCCGACTTCTGGTTTGTTTACCAAACTTCACACACATCACACACTAACTTACTCGCACACTTTTTCAAACCAGCTCCGACTTCTGGTTTGTTTACCAAACTCATACACACATCACACACTAATTTACTTTCACACTTTTTCAAACCAGCTCCGACTTCTGGTTTGTTTACCAAACTTCACACACATCACACTAACTTACTCGCACACTTTTTTCAAACCAGCTTTCACTTCTGACTTGTTTACCAAACTTCACACACATCACACACTAACTTACTCGCACACTTTTTTTCAAACCAGCTCCGACTTCTGGTTTGTTTACTAAACTTCACACAGATCACACACTAACTTACACACACTTTTTTCAAACCAGCTCTCACTCTGATTTGTTTACCAAACTCATACACACATCACACTAATTTATTCGCACACTTTTTCAAACCAGCTCTGACTTATGATTTGTTTACCAAACTCATACACACATCACACTAATTTACTCACACACTTTTTCAAACCAGCTTTCACTTCTGACTTGTTTACCAAACTTCACACACATCACACACTAACTTACTCGCACACTTTTTTTCAAACCAGCTCCGACTTCTGGTTTGTTTACTAAACTTCACACACATCACACACTAACTTACACACACTTTTTTCAAACCAGCTCTCACTCTGATTTGTTTACCAAACTCATACACACATCACACTAATTTATTCGCACACTTTTTCAAACCAGCTCCGACTTCTGATTTGTTTACCAAACTCATACACACATCACACACTAACTTACTCGCACACTTTTTCAAACCAGCTCCGACTTCTGGTTTGTTTACCAAACTCATACACACATCACACACTAATTTACTTTCACACTTTTTCAAACCAGCTCCGACTTCTGGTTTGTTTACCAAACTTCACACACATCACACTAATTTACTCACACACTTTTTCAAACCAGCTCCGACTTCTGGTTTGTTTACCAAACTCATACACACATCACATACGATACTACTTTAAGAACCCAAATACATAGATTCTCTCTAACATTTTAATCTATGACTTCAAGTCACATGATTAAAAATTGGTATCAAAACAAACTACCCTTGCATACCGCATAAATTTCCGATTAAATTTTACCGATATATCCCCACTTTCGACATAAATTTTCAATCTATTCTATTGATTAAATTCTTTACGTTGCCAGCCATAAAGAATTTAATATAAAATAGTTGATTCTAATCAATTTAATATATCTACTACTTAATCAATAATCATTAATAAAAACAAGATTAAACCTATGGCTTTAAGACGCATATTGAGCTTGAGCTACACCTTGCCGCTTATACTCAACCACTAAAACCATCATATCGTCTTTAATTTTTCCTTTATGTTTACTAACTGTTGCTTGAAGAATATTTTTTGCTATATTTTTGGGGGATTTCCCCATTTGATTTAATATGACTTGTTCTAATTCCTTTATATCTGGATACTGCTCTACAATACCATCGCTACACATGAGTAGCACATCATCTTCTTCTAAACTTAACGTTACATGATCAACTTCTTGATCACTCATGACGCCAACTGGAAGTTGAGCCAAATTAATTAATTCAATTTGATGATTTCGTACAAGAAACGTAGGTGTCGCTCCTTTTTTGTAAAAAGTCGCCCGCTGACGTTCCCGGTCAATCATACAAATATCTAACGAAAAAAATCTTTCGTTCGCATTGGAATGTTGTTTTAATTGCTGTAAGGTTTGAATGGCTGTTTTAATTGGAATATTAAAACTTAGCAAACATTTCAAAATTTTTAAAGCTTCTGAGCTCTCTTTGTGAGCCAGCTCGCCATTTCCCATTCCATCACTAATTGCAATAAACGTTTGACCATTTGTGAAATTCTCATAGATATAACTATCACCTGAAATTTTATTTCCATCTTTCCCAACATAAGAAACCGCATGATCAATTTTAAACATATTAGAGGAATAAACTTTTATTTTAGTTTGTTTGCCCTTCGTTTTCTCAACAATCAATCGAAGTGGTTCATTCGTAATACTTTCAAGTATTGCTTGAATGGACAACAACGTTAATTCCTTCGGGGGCGAATTTATAACTAAATCCATCTTAATGAGTCTAGGATAAAGACTCTTAATCTTAATATCCGAACACCTCACGTGAATTCTTGCTAATTCTTCTTTAATTCGATTAAACTGTAATTCAAAGTCATGACGATCATACATCATCGATTGCATCATATTATCAATAGCTAATCCAATACAATCAAGAATCACATCGACTCTGATTAATTGACCTTTGCCAATAAACGAACGTAGTGATTTCACTAACTGTTGAAAATTCACTAGTTGGTTAAAGAGTTGACTAATCGTATAGATGTTTAATCTATCTCTTGTCTCTCTCTTTGGCTTAGGCGAAAATGTTTGTTTCATTTTCGTTACGAGTTCCATTCTTCTCTCCTCCTAATGACCTTAACTAATTGCTCCCTCCCCCGGGCTCAATTTGTAAGCCTATATTACCATCCGTCTAGTAGAGAATTTGTCACTTTATTGGAAGCATTTAAACTTTCGAAAGACACATTTTTTACATCTTCGGCACATCTATTAAAAAAATTCCAGCCTTTCTACCTCGTTTTACAGCACTCGGCAGTAATTGATGTCAAAACAATTGAAACCTTTTAAGGAAAGATGAATAAAAATTCATTCACGAACATATAATACATGTTTAATCTTTATTAAAATTGTGATGTTGTAGCAAATTGTAGATAAAACAAAAAGGCCAATCTAAATTGATTGACCTTTTTTGCTAACTAGATAACGGCTTTCCCTCGCCATCCACCACGTTTCCATCTAATATAGAAAATCACCGCACGTACACACTCATCAAGTGCCATCGCCATCCAAATTCCTACTAATCCCCAATCTAAAACAATTCCGAACACATAAGAAAGTAACGTTGCTACTCCCCACATCGATAACACACTAATAAAGACTGGATATTGCGTATCACCTGCCGCTTGCATCCCACGAATAATCACAATATTCACTGCACGACCAAGCTCTAAGAAAATTTCAATAAATGTAATCGTCTTTAATAAAGATAAAACATCTGGATTTTTTGTGAAGATTCCAAAAATATGATCACTTAATAAAAAGACACTGGTTGAAATAATTAATGTAATAATCATTGTAGGACGTAAAGTTTTTAAACTACGTTTATACGCAGCATCTTCTTCACGCGCTCCCACTAGGTGACCAATAATAATTTGATTGGCTTGGCCAACAGCTGAAGAATATAAATATGATAGCCATGCAATCATATTCGCATAGACGCGAGCTGTAATGACTGCTGTTCCTAACATATTTACACACATTAAAATAACCATCTGCGAAAAATTGTACATGACACTTTCTCCACCGGCAGGTACACCAATGCGCAATAATTGCTTAAGCGTCTCTTTCGGGAAGGGGCGCAAATATTTTAAATGTAATTCCCCTTCAATACGTTTCGAAAATAAACGATAAACTAAAATTACTCCAATGAAACGACTAAAGACACTAGAAATGGCAATCCCCATAATGCCCATTGAATTTAACAATATGGCGTTGCCAATAATATTTAAGACATTCACGATGACCGAGATATACATCCCCTGCTTCATCAATCCATTACTTCTAAAAATCGCTGAGAAACCCATAAATAGTGCCTGTAAGAAAACTAACCCACCTACAATATTTAAATAAACTTGTGCATCTGCATGTAATTCAACAGGCATCTTCAAGGCATTAAATAAAGCGTCACTTCCAAAGAATAACCCTGCACTAATGATAGCACTAAAAATTAAATTCGTAAAAATTCCAACCGTATAAATCTCTGAGACCTTCTCTTTATTTTTTGAACCTAAATACTGTGTGACCATAATCGTAATAGCCATCGTCACAATACTAAACGTAATCGTTACAAAGTTCATAATCGTATTTACATTTCCGATAGCTGCCACAGCATTTTCAGAATATTGACTCATCATCATCTGATCAACATTTCCAACAAGCATCTGTAAAACAAGCTCGATGAAAATTGGCCATGTTAATTTAAATAACAAGCCTTTATCATTCATATTTAATGTTTGACCCATTTTATTCTCCTTATAATTAACTAAATTTGTGCACCTCAAAAAAGACAACAATGGATTTTAACATCTATCTTGCATAAAGTAAATATTTTTTATTCCCTGAGACTTTCCATCAAAACATCTAAACGCCTCCGAGTATTTCTTTACATAACCAAAAAAACCATCCGAAATTGGATGGTTTTAGAATATATATACTAAACAAGTGTCGCTTAATTAGTTAGAACGACGACGTTGTGTTTTCATGTTCTTTTTAAGAGCCGATTGTTTTTCATCGCTATCTTTTAAGAAATTAGTGATTGCTTTATCTAGGTCTAAAGCTGGACGAGCTGGCTTTTCTGGGCGAGCTGGTTTCATTGAAAGGTTAATTTTCCCTTCTGGTGTCACCTCTTTAACGCGCACAGTTACTTCTTGACCCACGCTGACAACATCTTCAACTTTTTCTACGAATTTTTCAGATAACTCACTAATGTGTACAAGTCCTGATTTTCCATTTTCTAATTCCACAAATGCACCGAACTTCTTCACACTCGTGATTTTACCATTTAACTTTTGACCAGCTGTGATTGACATAAAAATCGACAGTCCTCCTCATAAAATTTTTTATAATTTTAATTTAATTATTCTTGTTCTTTTGGAAGCTTAAATAATATTTCGCCTTCCTCAGATTTGAAATACTTCTCGCGTGCAAGCTTAGCAATATAATCTTCATTTTCAAGTTTGCTTATTTCGTTGCGATAATATTCCTGTTTTGCGATTAACTCATCATATTGTTGTTGGTATGCGGCTAAATTTTCTTTAGCTTCAGTAAGTTTAGCTAGACGTCCTGTGTACATAAAAGCTCCCGCTACGATAAAGAATCCTATTAAAAGACTCATCGTTAAAGCACGACGATAGAGCAATTGTCTTCTTCTTTTTCTATTCTTCTTCTGTATTAAGGTTAGTTTTCTTTTTGCCACGTCGTCTCTCCTTCTTCTTACTTGACATCCATTTTCCCAATTTAGCTAAAGGCGTATAAAATAAAAGCTTTAAGATTCTAAGAAACAACATTATTATATCAGAAACAAGCTTGTAAATAAACATAATGGGTGAAATTACTAAGATATTCACTACTTTTTTTATAAAGTGTGCAATTGTGAATAAACTTTCTCCTAGCATTTCTAGATCACGATGCAGTGGTTGTTTTAAGAACTTAAAGTAAATGATAGCTCCAACAATTAAGAAAATTAAAATGTACAGATGAAAGATACCTTCATTGACATTATATATATAAACAAAAGTGAGGGGCACTTGAATTAACCAATATAAAATAATAATGGCCCATTGCATGTAATAATTAAAGAAAATCTCCTTTACGATGCAAACAAAATCTAATGTCACACCAATAAAAATTCCATACAATAGGACATGAATCATGAATTGAAACTGAACTGATAAACTCATTATTTAAATAATTTGCTAAAGATTCCTTTTGAGTCTTCACCAACCATGCCAAAATCATCATATTCATAACCAGTGATATACCCAATAATCGATAGCTCTCCTTTTTCAAGATCTAGATTTTTAAGCTCTAAATCCATACCCCTCACCGTTAAAATCCCCATTGTTGTGTCAATCGTAAATAACTCGCTATCAAAACTTAATAACTTCTTAATACCAGTGACATCCATCAATTTACGCTCCTTCATTGACACTTGATGATAACCTAATAGTGTGCTTGGTTTTTGCTTCATATAAGACTCTTTCTCATAAATGTTCATATTCTCTTCCCTCCGTTATCTGTTTTATCACTAGAACTTATGATTGCTCTAATTTAAATATAACTTCGAGTCGAGAAACACATTGTTTCTACCTTATATTTTATGATTTTGCGCTACAACTTGTTCACTAAAACGACTTGATTTCATCATATTTTTATCCCCCTTGTCGTTATCAGGCATCAAGATGACGAATTAATTTTTTTATTAAGTAGCCAATGATGATCTCAAAAAACATAACTAATAGGATCAGCACAATTGTCCAAGCAAAGACAGCTGGCATATTTAAATACGTCTTTTCATTGTTTAATTGTTGGCCAATTCCAACCTGACTTTGTCCCATAACCTCAGCCATGACCATCACTTTAAAAGACAACCCAATAGTAGCCTGAACCCCACTACTCAGTATTTTTAAAAGTTGTGGATAATATAGGGCCTTAAATGTTTCAAAATGAGTGGCTCCAAATAACAAACAAACATCCAACAAATCAGAATCAATATCATTCATGGCTCCCCCTATTAATTCATACAACAGTGGAAAGATAACGAGCGCCATAATCATAATCGGCCCCAAGTCACGACCAAACCAAATCAATAAAATAATCGTCACAGAAATCGTAGGCACCGTGCGTAAAAAGGTCACTATCGGAGACAATAGCAGTCGGATGATTTTAAAATACCCAGAAAACACACCTAGTATCAAACTAATGATAAAAACACAGCTAAACGTCATCATCGTCCTCACTAACGTTGCCCAAATAATACTCACAAAAGAAGAACTAAAAATAATTCGGCATAACTCAGTAAAAATCAACAAGATAGAAGGTAAAATAATAGGTTTATCTACTATCTCGACTGCTAACTCATAACAAACCATTACCCCTACAATAATTAACAGACTATACCGATTCATCACACTTCCTCCCTTATTTAATCTTACGGATGAAAAAGATAACTTATGTTAGATTATCTAAACTCTATGCTATAATGCGCTTGGATTATGAAGTATTGTATAAAAATTATTGAGGTGATTTTTACACTCATCGAAATGTTGTGTGTTTGATGTTTATTAATCATCTTTTTAATATATGTTTACCGCGCTATTAGACTTGGATTTTTTCTACTAAAATAAACATTTCACAAACAAAAATAGGTCATCTGACATAGATGACCTATTTTTTATAGATTTATCATAAAAAAGCACTTAAAGAATACCTTCAAACTGAATTCACAAAAGTGATTCTCTCTAGAATCGACGTTAAGTTAGACAACAGAATAAAGTGTATCTTTAAGTGCTTAATGACAATTACTTGGCAGGTGGTCTTTCCCCTGCTCTCTTTGTCGGCTACCAAACCGAGATTCAAGCAACTATCCTTTATAATATATGCACATCAAATTAAAATATACTACTTATTTTATTAAATAATAAAAATCATCTTCCGGTAATGCACCGCCTACTGTCTTCGGATCAAATTCATATAGTTTTTCTAAATAAAGTTCAATCTCTTCTTTTGCTTCTTCCGCTGTTTTAAACATTAAATTAGAATTTGGGGCTGATGCTGTAATGATGGGTTCTGGCATCTCAAGTCCTGTCTCAATTGCTTCTTTTGCCATCTCAGCTGGTGACTGATTCGCAAACTTAACGCTTGTTTCTACCTGTGCTAATAAAGGTTCAATGACCTCTGGATGATTTTCAATTAAATCTTTATGCACGAATAGACTCGCTTGTGGATAAGAAGTCACGCCATATAGCTCTCCCCATTGCTCTTGAAAATCAACAACAACGTTCACATTTTCTATTTTTGTTTTTAAAACAGATAATGAGGGCTCAGCAATCACAGCTACATCAATTTCTCCCGCTGCAAACATAGATTGAACATCAGAAACACTTGCTAAATATTCAACCTCGACAGAATCAAGTATTCCTTTTTCGTCTAAAATCGTCTGTAACACAATATCGGGCGTACTTCCTTGACCAAAGGCTGTAATTTTTCTTCCCGCTAAATCATCAAATGTTAACTCCTCATTACTAATTAAATATAAATTCCCCCAAACTAAAGTCGCGACTAATTGATAAGGCAGCTCTTTTTGATAAAGTGTCGCCCCTAAATTTGTTGGTGCGACAATAACCTGTGATGTCTCAGACGTGAAAGCTGCTACTAGCGGATCACTTCCTTGAACATATGGTTGCACGGTATAAGTAACATGATCGCCTAGCTGAGGTGTTGTCGCCACTAAATGAGCGAGTGCCATCGCTGTTGAGCCACTCGGCACTAACATATCAAATGATATAGGATCAAATTGAGGTGTTAATTTTATTTCCTCACCTGAATCATTTGTTTGATTTTGTTCAACGACTTCAGGTGTTGTAGTTAATGGTGTTTCACTCTGCTGATCTTCATTCGCACATCCGACTAATCCTAATATAAAAATAAAAATCGCTAAAAATCTTTTCATCTAAAATTCCTCCCTATGCATTCTGTCTAAGATTATACCTAAGGAATACTTATTTTTCTTTAGGAATCATTAGTCACTTTTCGCACACATGATGCTAAACTTATCCAATCATGTAAGTAATTTAATAAAAATATCGAACCTTATCAAAAATTCAAAAATACCCCATGTAGCATCTCGATAAAATTACCGTTATTTATGTAAAGTTTTTATCTCTATCTATCCTTTTGTCGGTTTATGTTAAAAACATCACAACCTCTATATCTCTAGATAAATAGATTTGTTATAATAGGAAAGTATTTTGGTTCTATAATATTTGGTGTGGGTGATTCCCACACTTCTTTTATTTGGAATAAAAAATAAGTATAAAAAAAGAGACATCACGTCCCAAATTCTATACCATGTAATTGACCAAAAAAAACACGAAAGGATTGGGTTTATGTCTCACAATAATTGTATCTTAACTTTACTCGATTTAAAAGATAAAAATATTACTTTTTCAGAAAATTGGATGAAAGATGTTCAGATTAACGGGATCCGCTCTAAGGTGATTTCTGGTATCCTCTCTTTTCAACCGACCCATTGTTACAACTGTGGTCATCTCTTTGACTCACAAATCATTAAACACGGCTTCAAAACCTCTCGTATTAAGATGATGAAACTCTCTGGCTTTGATACCTATCTCGATTTAAAAAAGCAACGCTATAAATGCCGTCATTGTGATCGTACCTTTACGCTTAAAACCTCTCTTGTGGAATCTAATTGTTACCTTTCTAATCCCCTTAAACAAGCCATTTTCCTAGAGGCTAGCCATAAAAAATCCGAGTCAGATATTGCCCGTGAACTCAACGTATCCCATTCAACGGTCAATCGGATCATTCATACATCGTACGAGGAACAATCCCTTCATTTTAACTCTCTTCCAAAGGTGCTTTGTTTTGATGAGTTTAAGTCGGTCAAATCAGCGGAAGGGGCTATGTCATTCATTTTTTGTGATGCTTCTAATGGGAAGTTAATTGATATCGTTGAAGACCGTCGTCTAAGCACTTTAAAACCTTATTTCATGCGATTTTCTAAGGAGGCCCGTGAAGGTGTAACTCACGTTGTTATTGATATGTATGCTCCGTATATGACACTCATTAAAGAGGTGTTTCCCAACGCTAAAATTGTTTTAGATAAGTTCCACGTCGTTCAACTTTTATCTCGTGCCCTCAATAAAACTCGTATTCGCTTCATGAACCAAAACAAAGAATTCTACAATAAATTCAAACATTATTGGCGCCTTTTATTAAAAGCCCAAGAGGATATCCATTCTACCCACTACTTCTATTCTAACTGTTTCAAAAAGCAGATTTCTCAACAAGAAATCATCGACTTTTTACTCGCTTTAGATCCGGAATTAAAAGCCACTTATGACTTCTATCAAACCATCAAACAGGCCATCAAACTTCGCAACTTTGATGCTTTTCATCATGCCATTCAAAACCCCTCTGACTTACTTTCACCTGAAATGAAAACAGCTTTAAAAACATTAACTAACTACCAAGATTATATCAAAAATACGATTGAAACATCTTATACCAATGGAGTGCTTGAAGGGATTAATAACAAGATTAAAGTGATTAAACGCATGGCCTTTGGATACCGTAGTTTCTATCATTTCAAAGCTAGAATTTTGATTATCCATAAGTACACCTTTGAACAAAAAAATAAAAGGAATCAAACTGCTCAATGAGCAGCTTAATCCCTCACGATTACAGGTATAATATTTCTTCACCCACACCAGTTGACAAAGAGCCAGTATTTTTTATATCATTGAAATAGTTGATTAGTTATGAGTGATTTCAATTGATTAATGTGGAAGTTTAACCTGATGTGACTTGAAAAATTGATAACTACGAAAAGCATTCATTTTTACCTACCATAAAACATTAACTACTTCTATCATCAGTATGTACAAAGTATATTTAATGCAGTCACTGGTTACTCTTCATCTATTTGTATATCAGGGAACAATCTACTTTGAAATTTATCAAAAGGTTATCTTCCTACTTCTAAAGCTAGCCACTACAATGGTTACTCTGTTAAACGTCATCTTAATTGATAATGACTTCTTCCTTTCTCATGTTGATATCTCATGAGAAATCTTATGGAATCTTACATATCGAATAACACCTCATCAGTGCAGTTATTAGTTGAAACTCTATTCTAATTGTTTATTTTACAAAAATCGATTTATAGTGGCCTATCATCTGAAATTATGAAACAGAAAGGAAATATATAATGAGAAATAAAAGCTTTTTCCAGCGCGCCTATACTGTCATGGAAATTCGTACAGGATTTGCAACTGGGCTTCCTGTTTTAAGTGGCGGATTATTTGGGGCGTACTTAGCTGGACACTTGAAACTAATTCCACTTCTCTTAATGTTTGTCACTGGATTTTGTCTAAATATCGTGGCAAATGTTTCAAATGAAATTCGTGCTTATCTAAAAAATGAAGAAAATGAGAATACTTTCACTCATCATGCTGGAAGTGAAGGACTCGTACGCGGTGATGCAACGTTCAAAGATAGTATCATTGTCTTACTATTTTTCTTAGGAATCAGTGGATTGTCTGGAATTACCCTTGTTTTAATCACAAATAATTTTAATATTCTAGCGATTGGAATTTTAAGTGTCATTGCCGCTGTTTGCTACTCACTTGGGCCAAAACCTTATATTGTTTATCCAGTTGGTGAGCTTGTTTCAGGACTCTTTGTTGGAGCTATTAGCACCATCGTTTCAGCTTACTTACAAACAGATGTTCTTAACGCCCCGATTATTATCTATTCCATTATTCCAATGATTATGACCATCTTCTTAATGTCAACGAACAATACTTCAGATTATGAAAAAGATAAAGGAACTCGCACGACTTTACCTCATGTCATTGGATTTAGAAATTCAATTAAAATCATTATCCCTGAAGCTTTAATCATGATTGCCGCCTGGCTATCTCTTTACGCTATGGGGAGTATTACCCTCCTTATGCTTGTCACAGGTTTTTTAATTTTCTATTACTACGGATATGTCCGTTGGTATAAAGACTACTATCAAATTAAAGAACACTATCCGACAATGGGGCGTGACTGGGGACCACGTCCATTACTTTTAATTTACAGTTTCAATATCATCTTAGGTTTAGAATTCTTTGCTTACCTATTACTTCAATAAAAAACTATCGATCGATCATCAATTCATTAAAAATAAGGCTGTATCTTTTCGTGATACAGCCTTATTTTGTTAGAAAGAATATGTTTTAGGAGCATTTGCTAAAACGTCAGCAATAACAGCTTTTGCTTCATCTAAATAAAATACTTCGAAGATACGATTATCCCCCAATCATTCAAGAAAATTCTAATCCTGAATAGTTATCTTAACTCTTTACACCAACTTAAGATAACTGTTTTTATTAATAAAAGCATAAAAAAGGTCATCCTCCAATGACCTTTTTTAATTAATCATAGAGTATGACCTCATTTTGATTATTCAAAAATTTCGATTCCTGTTACTTCATCTAAAGATGGGCGCTCGATACGCTCTTCTGAAATAATTTCATACATATAAGCCGCATCTTGTTTTTTCGTTGAATCTTTAATATCTGTGACACGCACTTTTAAAATTTTATTTCCATAGTATAAAGTCAACTCATCGCCAACTTTAACCGTTGAACTTGATTTAGCAACTTTCCCATTAATCTCAATACGTCCTTTATCAGCCACTTCTTTTGCTAACGTACGACGTTTCACTAAACGAGACACTTTTAAATATTTATCTAAACGCATATAAATCTCCTTTCAAACGTTGAATGCAGTTATCCACAATTTAATTTCCACGCTACAACTCTAGTAAAAAAAAACGATAACACCATTATTTAATACCTATTTTAACTCAAACCTTTTATAGCCCTACTAGTTGAGGAAATGCAAAAGTTTTTATCATTTAATTTAAATTAAAGTTCAAACTTTGTACTACCCCCTCAGTTGTAGATACCTTCACTTTGTAAAGGATGGGGGCCCAACCCTATTTCATAGGTGGCACATAAATAGTTGTTAAGTTATCTAATTTAAAGTTATGGTCTAATTCGTAAAGTTTAACCCATTTTAATTCGGCGATGTTACTTCCCGCTGCTTTAACGATACAAACCTCATATTCATCATCATAAACTTCCATTAAATCTAACTTTAAATTTGATGCTGTTAATTGGTCGAATACTTGAGGAACAATTAAATGTTGTTTAGGAGCAATCGCTTCATAATCAAAGTCTAATGCATCCATCACTTGTAGCCCTTCAATTGGATCAATGGCAAGTGCAGCAAACATCGGATCTAAGAAACTTTGTCCTCCAATAATTACTGCCTCTGTTTCAGCCACTAAACGTTTCACTGCATATTCAGCCACACAAGGATGACCTGGTGTCGCATAAATTAAATCTCCTTTTTTGGCTTCTTCTTTAATGGTTTCAATAATTTCTTCATAAACAGCCTCAAATGTTTCATGCTTCATATAAACATCATCAAAGGCACGATACTCAATTTCATTTTTCTCTAAGAAATTAATCATTGGATGTTCTGCTGTTCTTAAAAATAATGGTAACCCAGATTTTAATTTAGCTACCACGCCTAACGTTAACTGAGACTCATCCCCAGCTCCAAGTCCTACAATGTAAATCATCTCATGATGCCCCTTCCTATCTTCAATCTTATTACTTATCTTGGTCAGAAATTGACCCTTTATTCAATTACAATTCTGCTGGTTTTCTTTTGGTAGATGTTTGCTTCTTAGCAGGTTTCTTTCGACGTTTAGCCCCTTTAGAAGCGACCTGTGAGGTCATTAAGAAAATTCCCATAATCACACTATAGACTAACACACCAGCTCCAACCTGAATTGCCAATGAAATAACATTATATACACGTACATCATCTAATCCAGATAAAATATTCGGAATCTGTGGCTCTAAATATGCTAATACTAGCCAAAGCCCAGCTGTTGAAAAGCTTACTTTTAATAAATTAAAGAATGACTTCTTGTACATCATCTTTCTAAACTGACATAAATTTATCAGTGCCATCATTGCCAGTGAAGCAACTGATGCAATAGCTGTTCCACAAATACCTAAACTTTGAGTTAATGGTCCTGTCAATACGACTTTAACTAGTACACCTCCCAAAACAGCTGCTAATAATTTCGAATATTGTTCTTCCTGCTGCATAATTGCTGTGCATAAGAAAATAAATGGATAAAATAAAACCTGTAATGTTAATAACTTCAATGCTCCAATCCCATTTGAATCTTTAAATAACGCAATATTTAGCTCATCTACGACACTAAACAACCCCACGCAAGCTGGGATTGATAATGCAATGACCATAAATAATGAAGCATTAAACACCTTTTTACGTTCCTTCGAATCTCTTACTCCTGCCATTTGTGGAACAGTTGATGAGACAATCGCACTCGTAAAGACAGTCGCTGTCTGAATAATTGGTAATCCTCGATCAAAACTCCCTTTAAGTGACATGGCTTCTAATGCAGGCACCCCACTATTAACAAGTGAATTAAACACAAAGAAACTATCGATTAATTGGAAAATAATTAAGATTCCTGCACTTAAGAATAAATAAACACTTTTCTTAAAGAAATGCGGGCGATGGGTCATCTTTAAATAAATCCTTGGACTATCGTCCAACTTTTTAATCATTAAATAAGCAATTGCAAGTAATGGACCACAGAGTCCACCTAAATACGCAAAATAAGCTAACTTATAAACATTTTGTCCTTGAACCATCACTAAAGCCACAATAATCGCCATCACTCGGATGAGCTGCTCAATGGTTGAAGAATAGCCCACAACATGGATCGTTTCTGCCCTCGTTTGAGCAACTCCTCGCCAATAAGAAATAGTAGGAATTAGTAAGAATGCTAAACCAACCATCCGAATCGGCCAACTCAATTGCATATCACCCATCATATAAGCAATCAAATGGCTGCCTAGAAATAGTCCTATAAATGACACAAGACCAAAAATCCATAATGAATTTTTAATATACCGCTTAATATCCTCACTATATTGATACGTTAATAATAATTCCGCAATAATCGTTGGTAATACCACTCCATTTAATGTCGTATAAATCCCGATTAAAGGATAAACTTGTTGAAAAACGTATAATCCTTCATCACCTGAAATATTTTGATACGGCACTTTATACAGCAAACTTAATAGCTTAACAAAAAAAGCCGTGATTGTTAAAATCATCGTCCCTTTCATCCAACCCGATTTCATAACATCTAAGCCTCCCTAGCTTTCACTCTATTCAAATTAATATTATATCATCAAAACAGGCAACAATAAAAAAAAGGTCAAATCATTTCATAAAAAAATCAAATTTTTTCATATAAAAGAAATAAATCCGTCCATTTTTCCTTTTGATAAAAAAGATTAAAAAAGTTATAATAAAAAGGTTATACAAAAACATTTAACACAAACTATGTTTAGCTTTTTTATAGAGGTGATATCACATGAGAATGACAGGAGACAGTCCATTATGGACTAAAAACATCGAAGAAGGAACAACGTATCCTCCTCTATCACAAGACATTAAAACTGACATTGTTATCGTCGGTGGTGGAACAACAGGAGCGCTAACAGCTCATTATTTTATGAAACAAGGCCTAAACTGTGTCTTAGTTGAAAAAAATCAACTTGCACACCAATCAACTGCAGCTTCAACTGCCATTTTACAATATGAAATCGATTTAGGGTTAAATCGATTAATGTCGATGGTTGGTGAACAGAATGCACAACATGCGTTTCTATTTGGTTATCAAGCAGTCATGGAAATGAGCCAAATCGTCAAAGAAATCAACAGTAACTGTGACTTTACCTTCAAACCATGCTTCCTTTATACACAAGATCCTCGTAAAGTAGACTATATGGCGGATGAATGTAAATCACGTCAGGCGATCGGAATTCATTGCGAACTGTTTACATCAGAAACACACCAAAATGAATTTAGCTTCAACTTCGAAGTAGGTGTCTATTCACATTACGGAGCAGCCATCATTAACCCTGTTCAATTTACACGTGATTTAATTGATTACAATGTAAAAAAAGGACTGCAAGTGTTTGAAAATACAAATATCGTTGACTATAACTTATCCTCACGTCAAAGTGTCTTAATAACAGAGCAGGAATTCACCATTACAGCTGATAAAGTAATTATCTGTACAGGATATGATGCATTAGAATGGTTCAAACATGAAAAGCCATTCTATACACTTAGCCGCAGTTTTGCTGTTTTAACGAAACCTGTGGAAAACTTCCACGGATGGAAAGAAGCGTGTATCATTCGTGATGATCAAGATCCATACACTTATCTTCGTCCAACCTTAAGCAACTCGATTATTATCGGTGGAGAAGATTTAGAAATCGATGACTTAGATGGTGAAGTAGCAAATATGGGAGATCGCCACCCATTAGCCTTACAACAATACCATCAATTACTACGTCGCGTGCGCCGTATGTTCCCACAAATCGAAAATATTAAAACAGATTGCTGGTTCCACGGATTATTCGTCGATACAAAAGATGGACTTCCATTTATCGGGAAACACCCAGATTATCCAGGCGCTTACTTCAACCTAGGATACGGATCAAATGGGATACTTTACTCTTTAATCGGAGCTAAATTAATTTCTCAAGACGTAGCTGGGAAAAACCCAAAAGAACTAGAAATCTTCAAATTCAATCGTTACTAAAAAAGAGCGGACCATTCGGCTCTTTTTTTCATACTCCTAACTTTCCCATCATAAACTTTCAAGACTAGAGCTTTATGAGAAGGGAGGAAGTCATCTTGGCGTGTCCAAACTATCATCATAATCAAAGCGATTCTAATCCAAACTGTCCACAATCAGCGCCTAAACAAAAG
Organism: Turicibacter sp. H121; assembly: GCF_001543345.1. Classification (NCBI taxonomy): domain Bacteria; kingdom Bacillati; phylum Bacillota; class Erysipelotrichia; order Erysipelotrichales; family Turicibacteraceae; genus Turicibacter; species Turicibacter sp. H121. The sequence goes on from NZ_CP013476.1 coordinate 1,101,922, forward strand.
GACGATGCTACCTCTAAAAAAAGCATCGCCTATAAAAGATTCTTTCGAAGTTTTTCTTTCATCACGATAGGGATTGTTCTTCTATGTATTATCTACATCTTTATTTATTTTGTCTTCTCTTCACCAGAAATTACTTTCATTAAAAATCAAGTCATTGAATCTTATGAAGAACAAAGCATCGGAGAAGCCCTGGATGAGTTTTTCTATCATCCAACTTGGGAGCTAATTGAAGAAAATACAGTCAAATTTAACGGTGAAGCGTATTTTGGAGAGGATGAAGCACTGTTTACGATTCAATTTAAAGTTAATTTAGAAACTGAACAATTTGATATTACTTCCTACTCTATCAATGGTGAATCCCAAACATTTGATCAATTCATTCGATTATTAGATACTATTTATGAAAGATAGACATTCAACAAAAGAACTTCTATTCCTTTGAACCTCTGAAAAGAAAAACAAAAGAATCGATTAATCCGATTGTGACGAAACTAATCCACTTTCTAACTCTAGAAACAATATCTTATCCCCAAAAGAGCATAATGATGCAGTGAAAAAAAGAAACCTCAATCAAACCCCAATATTTATCACTAGGTTTACTTATTGAATCCATCATTATTCCAAAAATAGCAAAAAGCACAATTGGTAGTCATAACAGAAACAACTATCTTTTCATCACTAAAAAGAAAACTAAATCTAATAGAAAAAGGGACGAGGTCCCTTTTTTCATGTTATCATAACATTAACTCAACGACGAAGGAGACATAGCCCTGATGAAACTAGAAACCGAAAACTTAATTCTTTATCCCCTGACTAAATCACTCATTCAACAAATTTTAAATGATGAAGTGACGGACTACTCAACAAAAGAATGGCTAACAGAAGATAACCGTACACTTTTAACGTGGATGTACGAAGAACTTTACGCCTTCATCCCACCAAAAATCGGCTTCACTTCATGGATTTTCATTGAAAAATTAACTAACCAAGTCATTGGTGATGGTGGATATAAAGGAAATCCTGATACACGTGGTCAAATTGAAATTGGATATGAAATCATCGAATCTAAACGTCAAAAAGGCTACGCGACAGAGGCCATCGAAGCGCTTCTAGAGTGGACTCTGACTCAAGATGAAGTCAAATCAATTATTGCTAAATGCCACTACAAAAACATCCCTTCCCAAAGCTTACTTGATAAACTTGGTTTCAAATTAATTGGTGAAGAGGATGAAATGGACCTTTATCAAATTAAATTAGAAGAAAATTCATTTTTAAGTATTAGTAAATACGTTATGACAGGAATAATTACTGCATGTCTAATTATTCCAATCGCTAAAGTAGTCAAACATATCAAAAAATCGAAATAATCAACTGCATTAAAAAACCACTCGACGATTAACGTACGAGTGGTTTTATTTTTAATCTTTTAGAATATGATTAATGACACGCTTCGCATTTACATGGGTAATCCCATCAATATCCATACTACTATATCCTCGATTAACGAGTTCATCAATGACATTATTTGCTGAGGATGCACTTTGACAATCGATTAAGTTCGATTCTAAATGACCATCCCCTAAGTAATTCATAAAATCAAATCCAAGTGCAATATGTCGTGTACCAACTAACTCTCGCAGATAATCAATATGATCAACAAGGGATTCCACATCCGGCTTTAATTGATTCGTAAAATGCGGTACTGCCGTCACGCCAATAACACCATCTACCAAAGCAATTTCTTTAATTTGCTCATCCGTTAAATTTCTTGGATGAGGAGTAATTGAGTAACAATTCGAATGAGAGGCAATGACAGGCTCTTTTGTTACCGATAAAATATCCTCAAACGTTTGAATACTAGCATGAGAAACATCAATCACCATTCCAAGCTCATTCATCTTTTGAATTAACTCACATCCTAATAGTGATAAACCTGTCCCATCCTTACAACCAATCCCAGTTGCAAATTGATTCTTTTCATTCCAAGTTAACATCGCATGTCTAAATCCTTTTTCATAAATTTCAACTAAATGATCGATATCTCGAAGCGATGCCAAACTTTCAAGTCCTAAAATCACATTGACTTTATGATCAGCCCAATCCCCTTTGGCGGTTACCACTTGAACATCGGGTGACTCTTCTAGTTCCTCTATAATATAATGAATTGCTTGATCAAAATTATTATGTAATAGCTGATTAACATCAGTATAGTACGTCCAAATTCCCCCAGTCACATTCCCTTCTAATAATTCAGGAATATGATATGACTCAACAATACCACGTTGTCCTCTTAAACGCTTCTCAACAATATTATATAAAATATCCGTGTGCGTATCGAAAATCAAAGGTTTCCCCTCCTTATAAACACAATCAGATTTGCATCTAATTACTACCTATTATAGCTTATCTCGATTCAAAAAAGAGCAAATATTTTTCCCTTTTTTCCGACAAAAGAAGTGTAAAAATATTAAAAAAGCCTACGAAATTTAATTCATAGGCTTCTCTTTCTTTAAGCGTCTTCTTCTTGATTAAATTGGCTATTATATAAATCAGCATAGAATCCATTTTGAGCCATTAATGTCTCATGATTTCCTGTTTCAATAACATCTCCATCTTTCATTACTAAGATAACATCAGCTTCACGAATCGTTGATAAACGGTGAGCAATAACGAAGCTTGTACGACCTTTCATTAAGGTCTTCATCGCATTTTGAATTTGTAACTCTGTACGTGTATCAACACTACTTGTTGCCTCATCTAAAATCATAATTTCAGGATCAGCTAGTAGTGCACGAGCAATCGTTAATAACTGTTTTTGACCTTGAGAAATATTTGAGACTTCTTCATTTAAAATCGTATCATATCCTTCTGGTAAAACACGAATAAAGTGATCGGCATGAGCTGCTTTAGCTGCCGCAATAATTTCTTCTTCTGTCGCATTCTTTTTACCATAAGCAATATTATCGCGAATTGTTCCATTAAATAACCATGTATCTTGTAAAACCATACCGAATTTTTTACGTAAATCAGCACGATTCATCTCTGTAATATCAACATCATCCACTAAGATACGTCCACCATTCAATTCATAGAAACGAAGTAATAAATTAACTAATGTCGTCTTACCTGCACCAGTTGGCCCAACAATAGCGACCATTTGTCCTGGTTCAGCTTTAATATTCATATCATTAATTAAAATACGATCTTCGCGATAACCAAACTTAACATGTTCAAACTCAACAGCTCCACAATCAGCTTTTGCTTTAACCGGATTTACTGGTTCTGGAATCACTTCTTCTTCATCTAATAATTCAAATACACGCTCTGCTGATGCAACTGTTGACTGAATAATATTTGAAATTTGAGCTACCTGTGCAATGGGTTGAGTAAATTGACGGTTATATTGAATAAACGCTTGAATATCTCCGACAGTAATACGTCCTTTCGTTACTAAAACCCCACCTACAACAGCAACAAGAACATAGCCTAAATTTCCAATAAAATTAATAATTGGCATTACTAATCCAGATAAAAACTGAGCTCGCCACCCTACATCATAAAGCCCTTCATTAACTTCATCAAATTCATTAATCGCTTTTTTCTCATGACCAAATGCTTTAACCACATTATGTCCCGTATACATTTCTTCAATATGACCGTTTAATTCACCTAATTTCTTTTGTTGACCAATGAAATATTTTTGTGAACGTTTAACGACCATCATCATTAAAATCCCAGATAACGGAATGACGATGATTGAAATTAATGTTAAAAGCGGGCTAATCGTTAACATCATAATTAAAACCCCAACCACCGTAGTGACTGATGTAATAACTTGAGTAATCGACTGTTGCAAAGTTGCACTAATATTATCAACATCATTTGTAAATCGGCTTAATAATTCTCCATGTGTATGTGAATCGAAAAATTTTAATGGTAATCTTGCTAATTTTTCATCAATATCACGACGTAAATCATAGACAACCTTCTGAGAAACTCCTGCCATAATAAATTGTTGTAAATAACTAAAAGCTGCACTTAAAACATATAAACCAATTAAAATTACAACAATATTCCAAATATATGAAAAATCAATTGGCGATGGAGTTGGATTTCCTCCTACCAACTCTAAAATTGGACGTATTAACTCATCTGTAATCTTAGCCATAATTTTTGGAGAAATAATTGAGAAAATAACACTCGTAATAGCTGCAATAGCAACTACTACTAAACCAACACGATATGGTTTTAAATATTTACTTAAGCGAACTAACGTCCCTTTAAAATCTTTTGCTTTTTGATTACCCGCATGTGGGCCATGTCCCATAGGTCCAGCCATAATTATTCCTCCTCTCCTTTTTTAAGTTGAGATTCGACGATTTGTTGATAAATCTCATTTGTTTGTAATAACTCCTCATGTGTTCCCATACCAACTACATGTCCTTCATCCATTACTAAAATACGTGTTGCGTCCATAACTGTACTTACACGCTGAGCCACAATAATAACCGTTGAATCCTTTGTTTCCTTCTTTAACGCTGCACGTAATTGAGCGTCAGTTTTAAAATCTAAAGCTGAAAAACTATCATCGAATAAATAAATTTCCGGCTTACGAACAATCGCACGAGCAATTGATAAACGCTGCTTTTGTCCACCTGATACATTTGTTCCTCCTTGTGAAATTGGTGACTCAATTCCCTCTTTCATTTTAGAAACAAAATCTGTTGCCTGTGCAATCTCTAAAGCATGACGAACTTCTTCGTCCGTCGCATCCTCTTTACCATATAAGATATTATCACGAATCGTTCCTGTAAATAACACAGCTTTTTGAGGAACATACCCAATTTTTGAACGCAACTCTTGTTGATTCATATCACGAACATTAACACCATCAACTAATACTTCACCTTTAGCCGCATCATAAAAGCGTGGAATCATATTTAAAATTGATGATTTCCCTGATCCAGTTCCACCAATAATCGCTGTCACTTCACCCGGCTTAGCAACAAACGAAATATTTGAAATTGCGTATTCTTCTGCACCCTCATAACCAAATGAGACATTTTTAAATTCAACATAACCTTTTAACTGAGGTTGAATAGCTTCTTTAGGCTCTTGAATCGGAGATTCCATTTCTAAAACTTCATTAATACGAACAGCCGATGCTTGAGCACGTGGAATTAAAACGAACATCATCGTTAACATTAATAACGAGAACATCACTTGCGTTAAATATTGAATAAAGGCCATTAAATCCCCAACCATTAAGTCTCCATCATTAATTCGAATTCCACCAAACCAGATAACAGCAATAATCGATAAATTTAAAATTAACATCATTAATGGCATTAAAGCTCCCATTAAACGGTTAGCCATTGTAGCAATTCTAGATACTTCTAAACTAGCCTGATTGAAACGTTCCTGTTCTGCCTCTACCTTATTAAACACGCGAATTACGCGGATTCCTGTTAAATTTTCACGGACAACTAAATTTAATTTATCAATTTTATCTTGCATCTTTTGGAACATTGGTAGGGTAAACTTGGCGATAATAACAATCGTCACGATGATAATTGGAATCACCACTAAAATAACTTTTGATAATTCCACATCTTTACGAAGTGCCATAATCAATGCACCCACAATCATTATTGGTGCACTTAACATCATACGCATCATCATAATAACAACCATTTGAACTTGGTTAATATCATTTGTTGTACGCGTAATTAAAGACGCTGTACCCACCTCATTAATTTCAGTTAATGAAAATGATTCAACTTTTTCAAAAACTTTCTTTCTTAAATCACGACTAAATCCCATCCCGATTTTTGATGAAAGATAACTCGTTAAAATGGTACACACTGTCCCTAATAAAGCCACTAATAACATGACACCACCGCGTCCAAGAATATAGGAAACATCTCCTTGAACAATTCCAGTATCAACAATATCTGACATTAAATCTGGTAACTCTAGGTCCGTCATAGTCGAAATAAACACTAGGACTAAAACACCGATGACTAACGTCCAATAAGGTTTTAATCCTTTAAATAACTTTAACATGTCTATCTATTCCTCCCTTAATCACTAAAATTCGCTATTAATTTACTGAAAATAGCTCTTGTCTGCTCTAATTCTTCTTTTGAAAAATTTCCGAAAGATCTAAGATTTAGTTCTTTAAAAATTTGATTCACAATTTTAGCCTGACTTTTACCCTTTTCAGTTAAATAAACATGCGTCACTCGTTGATCAGCTTCACTACGTCGACGTTCAATCACTTCATCACGCTCCATACGTTTTAACATAGCACTAATTGTCGCTGCTGTCACACCTAGTTTTTGAGCTAGTTCAACTTGTGTTGATCCTTCACATTGAGATAAAGCATGAACAATCCCAGGTTGTGCTCGGCACAATCCCTCTTCCTCTAATCTTCGTTGAGCGATTGACATTTGACTTCTTATCAAATGACTAAACATAATAGCTACCTCATTGATTTCTTGACTATTCAACACAACTCACCTCACATTAAACTAAAACTATCTTACGACACTTATAATAGTTAGTCAACTAACTATTAGTTAACTAATTATTTTACACAATTATTCCACAAAGATACCAATTTCATTTTATAAAACTTACACAGCGACACCCTTTAACCAAATACAAATCATACACGTTATAGTACCTACTCCTTGTTATATAGTTAGTTTGAAACAGAAATCAAAAAATTACGCATTAAAAAATAAAAAAGCAGAAAATCATTTTGATTTTCTGCCTAACTTAATTAAAAAATTAAATGTGCAATTAAAGCAATGACTGGTAGTGTGATTAATGTACGTTGAATAAAGATAATAAATAACTCTTTTAAATTAACAGGTATCTTTGAAGCTAATAATAAAGCTCCAACCTCAGATAAATAAATTAACTGAGAAACAGACACGGCTGCAATGACAAAGCGAGTCATCTCACTCTCAATTCCAGATGCTAAAACAGATGGCAACAGCATATCAGCAAATCCCGCTACTAAAGTTTGAGAAGCTGCCATAGCCTCAGGAATTTGTAATAGCATTAAAACCGGTAAGAATGGTAACCCTAAAATTTTGAAAATTGGCGTATACTCAGCAATCACTAAAGCAATCGTTCCAACTGCCATAACAATTGGAATAACTGCTAGCCACATATCTAACACATTTTTAAACCCATCAATAAAAATAACTTGAATTAAATCCTGTGATTTCGCCTTTTCAATTGCCTGAGCAAACCCATGAGAAAAATTATTTAATCCAGCCAGTGCTTTCTCGTTCTCAACCTTTAGTGTGCCATCAAAGAATCGATCCTCTTTTCTAGATAATGGTGGTAGCTTCGGTAACAGAATAGCAGCTACTAAACTTGCAATCGTCACTGTTACATAAAATGGAACAAACATATTTCCAAGATTAACCGTATTAATCACGACTAAACTAAACGTAATCGATACTAATGAGAACGTCGTTCCAATGACAGCTGCTTCACGCTTCGTATAGAATCCATCTTCATACTGCTTACTTGTTAATAAAACTCCGATTGTCCCATCACCTAACCATGATGCAATACAATCAATCGCCGAACGACCAGGTAAATTAAAGACTGGACGCATTACTTTTGATAACAATGTCCCAACAAACTCTAATAATCCAAAGTTTAATAATAAAGGTAAGAATAACCCTGCAAATAAAAATACGGAGAAAAGAATTGGGAGCAGATCATATAAAACTAATCCACCCGTGTTTAACGAGAAAATGGCCTCGAATCCTATTTCATAAACAGCCATAACAATAAAAATAGCTGCTAAAATACGAATCACAAACCAAACAGGTGTCACATTAAATAAATTATTTAAAAATTCATTTTTAAGAATGAATTTCGGTGTAAATAACTTCGTTACAATCGTTCCGATCGCTGTAATCATCACTAAAAATAAAACCACTGTCGGTAAAACATCTGCAAAGTGTGCTTGAACCCAATTTGATAACATCGCAATCGGAATCGTAATCCCACCAGCCTGAGAAACAGGAAGCATAAATAACGTCACACCAATTAAAGAAGGAACTAAAAACTTTAATATTTCTGAAATCTTATATGAGCTACACGAGCCTTTAACTGGAGCTTGATTGTTTTTATTCATAATTATTACCATCCTTATAAAAAATTTTTTCTTTGATTTTATAAGTATACTTGGTAGGCCAAAACTTATCAACCATTTTAACGACAATAATCATCTTTTTACAACAAAAAAGAAGACCCTTTTTTACTATTCAGTCTTCTTCCATGCCACAAGAACAATCTCTTCGTGAAACGTATTAAAAAACTCTTGTTCCATCATTTGTAATGCTGCAATTTCTTCATCTGTTAACGATGCAATCTCATAATCTTTCAATCCGATCACCTCATCCCTATTATAACCACTATCACCTTACTCATACAAAAAAGAGACCGAATCCGGTCCCTATATTCTAAACTCTGCATCTACACCATATACTCTTTGATTTAAAATACGACGATATGCCTTTTGTTCTTCTTCCTTTAATGCTTTAAAAGAGGACATAATTTTTAGTTCAACCATATCTGTTGTTAGATTTAATGGCGGTTGATAATGTGGATAAAGATTTAAAACGAACCCTAAACGTTCATAAAATCCAACTCGTCGTTTCGTCACTTTATCCACAGGGGGTTCCACTTCTAAAATAACGGGATGATTACCCGCTTCTGATAAAATATCTTGAACTAACTTTGTCCCAATTCCAAGACCTCTGGATAATGGTGTACAAGCTAAATGTTCAATATATAAAAACTCATCAAACACGTAATATGCACAAAAGCCTAATAATTTCCCTTCCTGCTCATACGTCTTCAAATGATAGTCCGAACGTTCTAGCAATGCTTTTTGACCTTCATAACTTCTAAATTCATCCCTTGGAAATGATTCTTTCATAATCTCATAAACTGCATCAAACAATTGATCCAAATTATCACCTTCTGTATAAAACTTAGTCATATTGCACATAATAACATGAATTATTCACATTTACAAGAAAGTTAATATATGGAGGCCAAACAATGAAAATAAATCCTGATTTGTATCATGGCCACGATCAATATACTAATTTTTTTGAGGGTTGGTATTTTAAAATCGTAGACGCCACTGCAACTTATGCCTTAGCGTTTATTCCTGGAATCTCTCGCAGTGAAGATACACGAGATCATCATAGCTTCATTCAAGTGATTAACTTAGTTAATCATTCCTATCACTATTACCGATATAGTATAGATGATTTTTACTCAAATAACCGTCATCTAAAAATAAATATCGGAATTAATGAATTTAGCTTTAATAAAATCTACGTCAATCTCGAACAAATTCACGGCATCTTATACTTAGGATCACCTACGAAATGGCCAGATTCTAAACTCAATCCAGGGAGCATGGGGATTTACAATCACCTTCCCTTTATGGAATGTTACAGCCAAGTATGCGCAATCGACGGGGATATTGAAGAGGGTCATCTAAAAATTAACGGACAAGTAATTGATTTTAGTAACGGAAAATACTATATCGAAAAAAATTGGGGAAAGAGTTTTCCTACCTCATGGATTTGGGTTCAAAGCAATAACTTCGAGGATCACCGAGCAACTGTAACGTGCTCGCTCGGTATTGTTCCATTTCCACTCATTAAAGAATTTCGTGGGTTCCTGATTGGTGTTACTGTGGATCACAAATTCTATCCTTTTACAACGATGAACAATAGTAAACTTAACATTACCGTCTGTGATCGAGACATCATCCTATGTGCAACACATGATAATCTCCAACTCATTCTTAAAACAAAAAGTAAACCAGAAGACTTTGTTGAATGTTACGGACCTAAAAACGGAAAAATGTCACCAATACTTGAAGAAACACTTAAAGGTGAAGTCGAGATGACACTTATCAATACGAAAAAAAATCTACTAATCTATCATGGAATTGGAAAAGCGTGCGGCATTGAATATGGTGGCGACCTCTCCAAACTTCTTGATGACTAAAAAGGGGCTATCTCAAAATGAGATATCCCCTTTTTATATCAATTAAACTTATCCACATACCACGAAATCGTCGACCTTAATCCATCCTCGAATGTATACAAAGGCTCCCATCCAAGTTCATATTTAATCTTACTTGAATCAATCGCATACCGTAAATCATGACCTGGACGATCCTTCACAAATTCAATCAACTCATATGACTTACCGAGTTCATCCAAAATCAGCTTCACAATCGTTAAATTCGAATACTCATTATTTCCACCTACATTATAAACTTCTCCAATACGCCCTTTATGTAAAATAAAATCAATAGCCTGACAATGATCCCAAACATGTAACCAATCTCGAATATTCTGCCCCGTTCCATATACAGGTAACTTTTCATTTTTCATTGCCTTTAAAATCATCAATGGAATTAACTTCTCAGGAAACTGAAAAGGCCCATAATTATTTGAACAACGAGAAATCGTGATAGGTAATTTAAACGTTCTCCAATATGATAATGCCAATAAATCTGCACTAGCCTTCGAGGCAGAATACGGACTAGATGCCTTCAATGGGAACATCTCTGTAAATAAAGTATCATCCTCTAATAATAAATCTCCATACACCTCGTCGGTTGATACTTGATGGAATCTCTTCACCCCATAGCATCGACAAGCATCCATTAACACTTGAGTTCCTAATACATTCGTCGTCAAAAATGAACTCGGATCTTCAATTGAACGATCCACATGACTCTCAGCGGCAAAATTAACAACCCAATCAAATTGTTCCTTCTCAAACAATTCAAAAATAAACGCCCTATCTCGAATATCACCATGAATAAATCGATACTGTGGATAATCTTGTACAGCTCCGTTATTTTCTAAACAACCTGCGTACGTTAATAAATCTAAATTAATGACCTCATAATCGGGATACGTCTTCAACATATACTCAATAAAATTACAACCAATAAAACCTGATCCACCCGTTACTAACAACTTTGTCATAGCTATCCCCCGTAAAATTACATAAACTAAACTATATTATACTTATAATCAAATCTCAAAACAATAGACGGTATTTACTAGTATAAGGAAAGAACGGTATAATAAATAAAAATACTTTTTAAGGAGGATTCATCTCTATGACAAAACCTCGTGTACTCGTAGTCGATGATGAACGTGAAATTAGAGAAGCCATCCGTATTTATCTTCGCGGGGAAGATATTGAAACTATTATGGCTACTAACGGTCAAGAAGCTGTCGATTTAATGAAGCAACAAGACATTCATCTAATTCTAATGGACGTGATGATGCCAGGCATAGATGGAATAGTTGCCACAAGTCTCATCAGAGAATTCTCAAATGTTCCCATCATCATGCTCACTGCTAAGTCAGAAGACACTGATAAAATCATGGGACTTTCGCTTGGAGCAGATGACTATATTACCAAACCCTTTAATCCAATGGAATTAGTTGCACGTGTTAAAAGCCAACTTCGTCGCTATTTACAACTCGGTTCGCAAACTGTTACTTCAAGTACTAATCAAGATATCCTTGAAGTTAATGGCCTACGTATCAACACTGCAACAAAGCAAGTCTTTGTAGATGGAAAAGAAGTTCGTCTGACACCAACAGAATTCAAAATTCTTAGTCTTCTCATGCGTAATAAAGGCCGTGTTTTCTCTATCAGTGATATCTATGAAAACGTCTGGGATGAACCCGGATATAACGCAGAAAATACCGTTGCCGTTCATATCCGAAAAATTCGTGAAAAAATTGAAATTAACCCCCGTGATCCTAGATATCTTAAAGTTGTTTGGGGAATCGGCTATAAAATTGAAGCTTAGATTTACCCAATTATATAATATTCATACTAAGGGGATACTTATATTTAATTATTCCGAATTACATCAACTAAATCACCGTTATAATTTAAATCACCAATCTTCAAATGCTACGACATCCCACAACTAGCATTACTGATCGAATCAACAAATGACCGTGTCAAAACTGGAATGGTTAAGTTATTACAATCAATACAACATACAATTAGTTATAACCAACACCCAACTGAAGCAAAAAATGAACCACAATCTAATTGGACAACAAGGTATCGTGTTGACATCAACTTAGTACTATTAGTGCCGCCACAAACAAAAGAGTTTGAAAAAAATTATAAAGAGCAATATCATCAATTCAAAAAAGCAATCAAGGAATATGAAAAGTTACATAAAATTGATAGTAAAGAACCATTAATCTAATCTGATATAGACCATAGCAATCGTGCTGTGGTTTTTTCTTAGTATTAAGAATTTCTTAAGAAATCAACTATGTAATTTTTAAGATATAGATGTTACTCTTACAATAGAATTAATAAAATAATGGAGTTGAACTTATGAAAAATAAAGAGGACATGAATCAATCTAGAGTCCCAGAACCTCTAAAAAAAAGCTGGATTAAATTCTTACTTTCTTGTTTTATCTTCTTACTATCCTTTAATTACATCACTGATCAACTAAGATTTGGTCAAATATTCCCACTTAATTATTTTCAATCAGATCAATATGCTATACAAATAGTACAATTTCTAGATTCGTTTTACATAACGCAAATCGAATTACAAAAACTTCAAATCCCATTAGAAGAGATTGAGGTGACTAAACAAGAGATTCTTGATGCAAAATTTGATAGCTATCAATATGAACAATACCTTTATGATGACAATACTGGTGAACACTATTCGATTAACACCTTAACGGATGAGCAAATCAGAGATATGATTCAATATGATAAATATCAACAATATCAATCTGAAATCTATCACTATAAAAATACATACTATGACCAACAAGATGCTTTTTATTATGATATAACTGATAGTAATGGAAATCATTATACTAATGTAGTCTTAGAAGAAAAAGACTATCTAAATATTATCGAAATTCCCTATAAAGGAAAAAATGTTTCGAATTTTAGTATTGTTAATAGTAGTGCTCGTGATAAAGGAATTAGCGGAACACTCTACCTCCCTAAATATCCAATGGGAGAATCAACAATCCAAGATGCATTTATTCAAAATATAACAACTAAAGTTATTTGGATTGGAGCAATTCTTGCAGCAATTATCCTTGTCATTCCTATCTATCGTAATTTTAAAAAAATTAAAGACACACAACTTAATATTCCACCCCAATATAAGTGGATTGAAGATAAATACTTGGACTTACCTATTGAATTCAAAGGTCTAATCTTCCTAGTAACAGTGTACATATTACAAAATATGAACCTAACTACATACTATCGATACTATGAAAATCTTTTATCTTATGGATTCCAATTAATTCTACAAGTTATTATCCTATTATCTATTTTATACTTCTTCTTTTTACAACTTAAAGGAATTATACATCGAATAAAAAATCCACAGTTATTCAAACAAGAATGGTATAAAGGATTTTACATGAGTAATATTGATGATTGGAGCAAACTGCCTATTTATCGTAATACATTTATACGAATCACTGTCTATTCATGTATTATTGGGATATGGGGAATAATCTGGGGATTTTGTTTCCATGACTATGGGGCGTTCCTAGTTATTACGTTTATTAGTGTAATACTCGCACTCATTCTTTTATCTATCATTAAAAAACGCACTAAAGCAATTCAGGTAATTGCTGATACTTTATCTAAAATGGCAAATAACGAAATAACATCTGAAATCTATGTTAAAGGAAATGGTCTTATTGCTAATATTGCTAAAGATGTGAATGCCGTTCGTGAAGGATTTGCAATCTCAAATCAAAAACAATCAAATAGTGAAAGATTGAAAACAGAATTAATTACAAACGTTTCGACCTTGTCAAGTTAAGTGTGTAAACTAATTTTTAAAAATTATAGATAGGGTGTTAAACGATCTGGGTATAAGATTAATAATTGATTTAATATTTGACTCCAATTTGAAAGTTGACGTCGCCACTTCTTAGTAACTTCCATGGTTTGAAGATAGATTAATTTCATCACCGATGTTTCATTTGGAAAAGCTCCTTTTCCTTTTAGAACTTTTCTTAATTGGCTATTGTAGCTTTCAATGGCGTTTGTCGTATAAATCATTTTTCGAATTTCTTTAGGAAAATTAAAGAGTTGATAAACTTCTTCGATGTTATTTTCCCACACTCTAACGGCTAAAGGTACCAGGGGACTCCATTTATTTTTAAAGGTCTCAAAGGCTTGTTCTGCTACTGATCGATTAATCGCTTGATAGATTTGTTTTAAATCATAACAGAATGATTTTCTATCTTGATAAGAAACAAATTTCGTTGATTGTCGGATTAAATGAACTAAACAACGTTGAACGAGGGCATGAGGAAAAACAGCTTGAATGGCCTGTTTAAAGCCACTTAAACCATCCACACAGGCAATACAAATATCTTGCACTCCACGAGCCTTTAATTCATCTAATAAACTCATCCAATAAGAGGCACTTTCTGCTTCTCCGATAGAGAGGCTTAAAACATCTTTGCGACCATCTAAAGACACACCTATGATACAGTAAACTGCTTTGTTTGAGGCACTCATTCCATCACGCACTTTGACATGAAGCGCATCTAAATAAATGATAGGATAAACAGGCTCTAAAGGCCGTTGTTGCCAATCTTGAATCAGTGGAATCACTTTATCAGTTACAGCAGAGATCGTTTCATGTGACGTTTCAAAGCCATAAATCTCTGCTAATGTTTTAGAAATATCACGCGTTGATAAACCTTTAGCATAAAGCGATAGAATCTTTTCTTCAATTCCGATGACATTGGTTTGACGTTTAGGCACGATTTGAGGTTCAAATGAACCTTGCCGATCTCTGGGAGTCTGAATCGTTGTTTCACCAAGACGCGTTTGAATGGTTTTAGATTGACGTCCATTTCGTGCATTTGAAGTTGATTTATTACGAAAATCATATCGGCTATATCCTAGATGTTGATCTAATTCAGCTTCTAATGCTTGTTCAATAAAGCCTCCAAACATGTCTAATAAAGCAGCTTCAATATCGCTAGCAGATTTAATGTTGTATTCATCTTGGAGGAGATTAAATAATTGGTTCATCGTAGCTTTTCTTGTCATAAACAATAAACTCCTTTGAAATAGTCAACTTATTATGGTAACTGTTTTAAGAGTTTACACACTTTATCTTACAACCTCAACGTTTCTCACGATCTTAGAACACCTCTAACTAGTGTTTTAAACTATGTCGACTTAGCTAAAAGAAGTGACATCACAGAAGAAGAACGACAAGAATACTTACAAATCATTGATAATAAATCGAAACGATTAAAAGTATTAATCGATGACTTATTTGAAGCTAGCAAAATGGCTAGTGGAGCTGTTGAATTAAATAAAGAACAAGTCGATTTAGTTGCCTTAATGTATCAAGCACTAGCAGAATATGAAGATCGATTTGAAGATCAAAAATTAATTGTTAGAACAAAAACTTCTAATCAACACATGTATGCCTATTGTGATGGAAGAAAAATGTACCGTGTATTTGAAAACCTATTTAGTAATGTAATCAAATACGCACAACCCGCAACACGAGTATACTTAGAAATGACTTATGAAGGTTCTGAAATTATCATAACATTAAAAAATATATCGAACTATGAATTAGGATTCGACGTATCTGAACTAGCTGAACGCTTCAAACGAGGAGATAGTTCTCGCCATACAGAAGGTTCAGGACTCGGACTATCCATTGTAAAATCAATTTTAGAATTACACGGAGCAGCATTTGAATTATCACAAGATGGTGATTTATTCAAAGTTATTATCAAAATAAATACACTGTAAAATAGAGAGTTTCTAACACCCTCAATACCTCTCCATCTATTAATTCAACTTATAAAAAAACTCCAATCAACTGATTGGAGTTTTATAATATACAAAAAGATAAGATATAAAATTAGTTTTGTAAAAATAGACTTATAAAGATAAAAAAAGCACTCAAAGAGTGCGACTATTCGAATTGGAGCGGGTGAAGAGAATCGAACTCTCACAGTCAGCTTGGAAGGCTGAAGTTCTACCATTAAACTACACCCGCATATAGGTTTGGCCCAGCGACGTCCTACTCTCGCACTTGCGTACTACCCTCGGCGCTAAGGAGCTTAACTTCTGTGTTCGGTATGGGAACAGGTGTGCCCTCCTTGCCATCATCACTAGACCATTGAAAGATGTTGTTAATCTTCCAAAACTAGATATCTTCTTCAGTTTCTTTGGTTAAGTCCTCGATCGATTAGTATCAGTCCGCTCCATGTGTCACCACACTTCCACTCCTGACCTATCAACCTCGTCGTCTTCAAGGGATCTTACTTCTTTCGAATGGGAAATCTCATCTTGAGGGGGGCTTCACGCTTAGATGCTTTCAGCGTTTATCCCGTCCACACGTAGCTACCCAGCTATGCTCCTGGCAGAACAACTGGTACACCAGCGGTGTGTCCATCCCGGTCCTCTCGTACTAAGGACAGCTCCTCTCAAATTTCCTACGCCCACGACGGATAGGGACCGAACTGTCTCACGACGTTCTGAACCCAGCTCGCGTACCGCTTTAATGGGCGAACAGCCCAACCCTTGGGACCGACTACAGCCCCAGGATGCGATGAGCCGACATCGAGGTGCCAAACCTCCCCGTCGATGTGAACTCTTGGGGGAGATCAGCCTGTTATCCCCGGGGTAGCTTTTATCCGTTGAGCGACGGCCCTTCCATTCGGTACCGCCGGATCACTAAGCCCGACTTTCGTCCCTGCTCGACTTGTAGGTCTCGCAGTCAAGCTCCCTTCTGCCTTTACACTCTTCGAATGATTTCCAACCATTCTGAGGGAACCTTTGGGCGCCTCCGTTACTCTTTGGGAGGCGACCGCCCCAGTCAAACTGCCCACCTGACACTGTTCCCTGACCCGATAAGGGCCACGGGTTAGAACCCCAGTGACACAAGGGTAGTATCCCAACAGCGACTCCACCAAGACTGGCGTCCTGGTTTCTTCGTCTCCTACCTATCCTGTACATGTGCCACCAGTGCTCAATATCAAGCTACAGTAAAGCTCCACGGGGTCTTTCCGTCCTGTCGCGGGTAACCTGCATCTTCACAGGTACTATGATTTCACCGAGTCTCTTGTTGAGACAGCGCCCAGATCGTTACGCCTTTCGTGCGGGTCGGAACTTACCCGACAAGGAATTTCGCTACCTTAGGACCGTTATAGTTACGGCCGCCGTTTACTGGGGCTTCAATTCAAAGCTTCGCTTGCGCTAACCTCTCCTCTTAACCTTCCAGCACCGGGCAGGCGTCAGCCCCTATACATCACCTTGCGGTTTAGCAGAGACCTGTGTTTTTGATAAACAGTCGCCTGGGCCTATTCACTGCGGCTTGCTTTCACAAGCACCCCTTCTCCCGAAGTTACGGGGTCATTTTGCCGAGTTCCTTAACAAGAGTTCTCTCGCTCATCTTAGGATTCTCTCCTCGCCTACCTGTGTCGGTTATCGGTACGGGCACTTATTAAATTAACCCTAGAAGCTTTTCTTGGAAGCGTGACGTCAGTTGACTTCGCCATTCGGCTTCGGCATCACAGCTCAATGTTATGCCATGCGGATTTGCCTACATGACCACCTCACTGCTTACACGTGAATCCAATCACACGCTCAACTTAGCCTTCTCCGTCACTCCATCAGTTTAATAAGTGGTACAGGAATATCAACCTGTTGTCCATCGGCTACGCCTTTCGGCCTCACCTTAGGTCCCGACTTACCCAGGGCGGACGAGCCTTCCCCTGGAAACCTTAGGCTTTCGATGGATAGGATTCTCACCTATCTTTCGCTACTCACACCGGCATTCTCACTTCTAACCGCTCCACAGCTCCTTCCGGTACTGCTTCACCGCTGTTAGAACGCTCTCCTACCACTGACTCTAAAGTCAATCCGCAGCTTCGGCGGTCCGTTTAGCCCCGGTACATTTTCGGCGCAGAGTCACTCGACTAGTGAGCTATTACGCACTCTTTAAAGGATGGCTGCTTCTAAGCCAACCTCCTAGTTGTCTGTGCATCTCCACATCCTTTTCCACTTAACGGACACTTGGGGGCCTTAGCTGGCGGTCTGGGCTCTTTCCCTTTTGACCATGGACCTTATCACCCACAGTCTGACTCCCGATTATATCTATCTGGCATTCGGAGTTTGATTGAGATCAGTACCCCGAGGTGGGGCCATCACCCATTCAGTGCTCTACCTCCAGTAGACTTAACATCGAGGCTAGCCCTAAAGCTATTTCGGAGAGAACCAGCTATATCCGTGTTCGATTGGAATTTCACCCCTAGCCACAAGTCATCCAAGCACTTTTCAACGTGCCCTGGTTCGGCCCTCCAGTCAGTGTTACCTGACCTTCAGCCTGCTCATAGCTAGCTCACACGGTTTCGGGTCTACAACATCGTACTCTTCGCCCTATTCAGACTCGCTTTCGCTACGGCTCCGCATCTTCTGCTTAACCTCGCACGATATCGTAACTCGCCGGTTCATTCTACAAAAGGCACGCCATCACCCATTAACGGGCTCTGACTATTTGTAGGCACACGGTTTCAGGTTCTCTTTCACTCCCCTTCCGGGGTTCTTTTCACCTTTCCCTCACGGTACTGGTTCACTATCGGTCACTAGGTAGTATTTAGCCTTACGAGATGGTCCTCGTTGATTCCGACGGGATTCCACGTGTCCCGCCGTACTCAGGATTCCTTCCATGCATCTCACAATTTCACCTACGGGACTCTCACCCCCTACGGTTGGCCTTCCCAGACCATTCGGCTATCATGATTTGTCAATTATGAAGGTCCTACAACCCCGGATAAATCCGGTTTGGGCTCTTCCCACTTCGCTCGCCGCTACTACGGGAATCGATTTTTCTTTCTTTTCCTCCAGGTACTTAGATGTTTCAGTTCCCTGGGTCTGTCTCCTATATGGCTATGTATTCACCATATGGTGCTAGCGTATAACCACTAGCGGGTTTCCCCATTCGGATACCCCCGGATCAATGCTCACTTACAGCTCCCCGAGGCGTTTCGCCGTTTGTCGCGTCCTTCTTCGACTCCTAGTGCCAAGGCATCCTCCGTGCGCCCTTATTCACTTAACCTAAATCAAATCTATTGTTTGTTTCTTCTGAATGAAGATATCTAGTTTTCAAAGATCAACTTTTTTTGGTGGAGACTAGGGGGATCGAACCCCTGACCTCCTGCGTGCAAGGCAGGCGCTCTCCCAGCTGAGCTAAGTCCCCATGTATGGTGGGCCTAAATGGACTCGAACCATCGACCTCACGCTTATCAGGCGTGCGCTCTAACCAGCTGAGCTATAGGCCCATACATGTTTTTTATATGGAAGAAATTCTTCCAAAACTAAACAGAACGTCTCTTTCTCCATAGAAAGGAGGTGATCCATCCCCACCTTCCGGTAGGGATACCTTGTTACGACTTCACCCCAATCATCTACCCCACCTTAGGCAGCTCCCTCCTTGCGGTTAGGCCACTGACTTCGGGTGTTGTAAACTCTCGTGGTGTGACGGGCGGTGTGTACAAGACCCGGGAACGTATTCACCGCGACATTCTGATTCGCGATTACTAGCGATTCCAACTTCATGTAGGCGAGTTGCAGCCTACAATCCGAACTGAGATTGGCTTTATGAGGTTTGCTCCACGTCACCGCTTCGCTTCTCTTTGTACCAACCATTGTAGCACGTGTGTAGCCCAGGTCATAAGGGGCATGATGATTTGACGTCATCCCCACCTTCCTCCAGTTTGTCACTGGCAGTCTCGTTAGAGTCCCCAACTGAATGCTGGCAACTAACGACAGGGGTTGCGCTCGTTGCGGGACTTAACCCAACATCTCACGACACGAGCTGACGACAACCATGCACCACCTGTATCCATTGTCCCCGAAGGGAAAATCCTATCTCTAGAACGGTCAATGGTATGTCAAGACCTGGTAAGGTTCTTCGCGTTGCTTCGAATTAAACCACATGCTCCACCGCTTGTGCGGGTCCCCGTCAATTCCTTTGAGTTTCAGTCTTGCGACCGTACTCCCCAGGCGGAGTGCTTAATGCGTTAACTTCAGCACTGAGGTTCGACCCCCAACACTTAGCACTCATCGTTTACGGCGTGGACTACCAGGGTATCTAATCCTGTTTGCTCCCCACGCTTTCGCGCCTCAGTGTCAGTTACAGACCAGGAAGCCGCCTTCGCCACTGGTGTTCCTCCATATCTCTACGCATTTCACCGCTACACATGGAATTCCACTTCCCTCTTCTGCACTCAAGTCGACCAGTTTCCAATGACCCTCCACGGTTAAGCCGTGGGCTTTCACATCAGACTTAATCAACCACCTGCGCGCTCTTTACGCCCAATAATTCCGGATAACGCTCGCCACCTACGTATTACCGCGGCTGCTGGCACGTAGTTAGCCGTGGCTTTCTCATAAGGTACCGTCACACTCTAGCCATTTCCTACTAAAGTCGTTCTTCCCTTATAACAGAATTTTACAACCCGAAGGCCTTCATCATTCACGCGGCGTTGCTCGGTCAGGCTTTCGCCCATTGCCGAAGATTCCCTACTGCTGCCTCCCGTAGGAGTCTGGGCCGTGTCTCAGTCCCAGTGTGGCCGTTCACCCTCTCAGGTCGGCTACGCATCGTCGCCTTGGTAGGCCTTTACCCTACCAACTAGCTAATGCGCCGCAGGCTCATCCATCAGCGGTGCCAGAAGCACCTTTAAACTTTCGTCCTATCCGGTATTAGCGATCGTTTCCAATCGTTGTCCCCGTCTGATGGGCAGATCACCTACGTGTTACTCACCCGTTCGCCGCTCACCACCGAAGTGGTTCGCTCGACTTGCATGTATTAGGCACGCCGCCAGCGTTCATCCTGAGCCAGGATCAAACTCTCCATAATTAAATGTTTGTTTTTATCCTAAGCTTCCTTAAGAAACTTAATTCTTAAATAAATGTTTGTTGACGTTCTGTTTAGTTTTCAAAGAACTTCGTGTCACCTTGTTTTGGCGACTTTATTAGTTTATCATGTCTGTCTCTTTCTGTCAAACACTTTTTAAACTTTTTTTCGAAACTTTTTATTTCGTTTCCTTGTATCGTTCATTTCTGACGACCTTGTTATCTTACCATGATTGTCGAATACTGTCAAACACTTTTTTATTTTTTTTATCATCCTTATTTCATATTCTCACAAGGGATAAAAAAAGCACTCAAAGAGTGCGACTATTCGAATTGGAGCGGGTGAAGAGAATCGAACTCTCACAGTCAGCTTGGAAGGCTGAAGTTCTACCATTAAACTACACCCGCATATAGGTTTGGCCCAGCGACGTCCTACTCTCGCACTTGCGTACTACCCTCGGCGCTAAGGAGCTTAACTTCTGTGTTCGGTATGGGAACAGGTGTGCCCTCCTTGCCATCATCACTAGACCATTGAAAGATGTTGTTAATCTTCCAAAACTAGATATCTTCTTCAGTTTCTTTGGTTAAGTCCTCGATCGATTAGTATCAGTCCGCTCCATGTGTCACCACACTTCCACTCCTGACCTATCAACCTCGTCGTCTTCAAGGGATCTTACTTCTTTCGAATGGGAAATCTCATCTTGAGGGGGGCTTCACGCTTAGATGCTTTCAGCGTTTATCCCGTCCACACGTAGCTACCCAGCTATGCTCCTGGCAGAACAACTGGTACACCAGCGGTGTGTCCATCCCGGTCCTCTCGTACTAAGGACAGCTCCTCTCAAATTTCCTACGCCCACGACGGATAGGGACCGAACTGTCTCACGACGTTCTGAACCCAGCTCGCGTACCGCTTTAATGGGCGAACAGCCCAACCCTTGGGACCGACTACAGCCCCAGGATGCGATGAGCCGACATCGAGGTGCCAAACCTCCCCGTCGATGTGAACTCTTGGGGGAGATCAGCCTGTTATCCCCGGGGTAGCTTTTATCCGTTGAGCGACGGCCCTTCCATTCGGTACCGCCGGATCACTAAGCCCGACTTTCGTCCCTGCTCGACTTGTAGGTCTCGCAGTCAAGCTCCCTTCTGCCTTTACACTCTTCGAATGATTTCCAACCATTCTGAGGGAACCTTTGGGCGCCTCCGTTACTCTTTGGGAGGCGACCGCCCCAGTCAAACTGCCCACCTGACACTGTTCCCTGACCCGATAAGGGCCACGGGTTAGAACCCCAGTGACACAAGGGTAGTATCCCAACAGCGACTCCACCAAGACTGGCGTCCTGGTTTCTTCGTCTCCTACCTATCCTGTACATGTGCCACCAGTGCTCAATATCAAGCTACAGTAAAGCTCCACGGGGTCTTTCCGTCCTGTCGCGGGTAACCTGCATCTTCACAGGTACTATGATTTCACCGAGTCTCTTGTTGAGACAGCGCCCAGATCGTTACGCCTTTCGTGCGGGTCGGAACTTACCCGACAAGGAATTTCGCTACCTTAGGACCGTTATAGTTACGGCCGCCGTTTACTGGGGCTTCAATTCAAAGCTTCGCTTGCGCTAACCTCTCCTCTTAACCTTCCAGCACCGGGCAGGCGTCAGCCCCTATACATCACCTTGCGGTTTAGCAGAGACCTGTGTTTTTGATAAACAGTCGCCTGGGCCTATTCACTGCGGCTTGCTTTCACAAGCACCCCTTCTCCCGAAGTTACGGGGTCATTTTGCCGAGTTCCTTAACAAGAGTTCTCTCGCTCATCTTAGGATTCTCTCCTCGCCTACCTGTGTCGGTTATCGGTACGGGCACTTATTAAATTAACCCTAGAAGCTTTTCTTGGAAGCGTGACGTCAGTTGACTTCGCCATTCGGCTTCGGCATCACAGCTCAATGTTATGCCATGCGGATTTGCCTACATGACCACCTCACTGCTTACACGTGAATCCAATCACACGCTCAACTTAGCCTTCTCCGTCACTCCATCAGTTTAATAAGTGGTACAGGAATATCAACCTGTTGTCCATCGG
>NZ_CP013476.1:1130000-1295000 GCF_001543345.1 Turicibacter sp. H121
GAATTATTTGCTTCAATAAATTTGATTTTCTGAATACCTGTTCCTTCTGCACTGTTATAGATAATACTGTAACGTTCTAATTGACGCCAATAATCATAAAGTGCTTCAATAAATTCAATTAATGTGTCTTTATGTTGTAATAAAACGATGAACGAACGGTTCATCTGCATGATTTCGTCAATTTCTAAAACTAATAATAACTTAAATAACGAAGTTAATTCGCTTGCAATTTGTCCTTCCCCGCATACGTAAGATAATTGCTCATATACTGGTGATTCTTTCTTTTTTAATTTTTTTAAGAATCTTGTTAAAACTCGTTCGAACCCTTGGCTATTTAATAACTCATCTTCTGTATTACAATAGTGTGCAGAAAAGTTGATAACTGCGGTATTACGTTCTAATTCAAATTGTGGCTTCATTACGTTGTCCCCTTTCTTCTTACTTTTTACATTCAGGAAGAACTTCCTTAATGTATTCAATTAGTAAGTCAATCTCCCTTTCTGTGATTTCTCCGATAATTCCAACGCGTAGCATTCTTCCAGCGTAAATTCCCATTCCTCCCGCAACGGTGAAGTCATATCGTTCATCAATTAGTGCTGTTAACTTGCTTCCATCTATATCTTTTGGAACGATAACAGGCACTAATACATTTCCTCGAATGGATTCATCTTCAATAAATAAAGTAAATCCTAACTCTTTAAATTTATCTTCAGCATATTTACGAATGGATTGTTTGTCCTCGATAATTTGAGGTAATCCTTTTGCTAATAGTTGACGCAATGCGGCTTTTAATGCTACAACGATTGAAATAGCTGGTGTAAATGGTTGCTCGGCTTTGTTGTAAAAATAATTCAAATACTTACGATAGTCCCAATAATATTTTGGAATGTTTGAATGTTCTACTGCTTCTTTTGCCTTATTACTTAAAGCAACAAAGCTAAGTCCGGGAGGAAGTAAAAATCCTTTTTGGCTACTAGCGACTGCACAGTCAACTCCCCATTCATCTAAATGAAACTGTTGAACGATCATTCCACTAATACAGTCCGCAATTAAAAGACGATCTGTATTTTTTGTTAAATTTCCTAATTGTTCAAGATTATTCACAACACCTGTTGCAGTTTCATGATAGGTAACAAAGATTCCTTTGATTGCTGGATGTTTTTCTAACATCTCCTGAACATCTACTACATTATAAGTTTTCTCCACTCATAACGTAATTCATGAACTTGTAATCCATAAACTTGACAGATTTCAATAAATCTTTCCCCAAACCATCCTGTATTAATGACTAAGACTTCATCATTTGTCGAGAACAAGTTGACGATTGTTGATTCCATCGATCCTGTCCCAGATGATGTTAGGATCAAAACATCATTGTTAGTATCAAAGACAACTTTTAAATCTTCATTAATTTCTTTTAATAGTTGATGATAATCTGCCATTCGATGATGAATTAAGTCTTGTCCTAATACTTGTCTAATTTCTTCAGGCACATTCGTAGGACCAGGTGTAAATAAAATCTTACTCATTTGTGTCACCCACTTCTTTATAAATAACAGTATATATATAAAATACGTCTTTTTCCTTAATTTGTCATTATCTGCTAATGTTTTTTTTAATATATAAAGGGAGATTGCTACTCATCTCCCTTTATGCTATGTTTAGCAACTTGTTGCTTTTTTTGCGATGTCAGTTCGATAGAATAGATCATCACAATTAATTTTTTGAATTTCTTTATAAACTTTTTGGCGTGCCTCTTCTAATGTGTTTCCACTTCCAACCACAAACAGAACACGTCCACCATTTAATGTAATCTTTCCATCTACTAGTTTTGTTCCCATATGACAGACATCGACATCTACTAAGTTTTCAAGTCCTTCAATCACAGTTCCTTTGACATATGAACTTGGATATCCTTTTGCTGCTAATACAACTCCTACTGTGGCTTGATCCGACCAAACACATTCGATATCTTTTCCATCAAGTAAAGAGAATATAATATCTGTTAATTCTGTTTCAAGACGAGGTAGTAATACCTCTGTTTCAGGATCTCCAAAACGTGCATTGAATTCAATCACTTTAATTCCATTTGCTGTTTTCATGAGTCCAGCATATAAGATTCCTGTAAATGGGATTCCTTCTTCAATCATTGCTTTGGTCATCGGCTCAATAACAGTTTGAATAGCTTCTTCATAATCAGTATCTAAGATTAATGGGTGTGGACTATGATTTCCCATTCCACCTGTATTGAGACCTTTATCATTATCATATGCTCGTTTATAATCACGTGCAATTGGCATGGCTTTATAAATATCATTTGATACAAAGGCCATTAATGAGAATTCTTCACCATCTAAAAATTCTTCAATGACTACTTTTGAAGAAGCATCTTCAAACTTACGGTCTAAAAGCATTTCTTTTACTGTTTGGTTAGCTTCTTCTAATGTTTGACAAATAACAACACCTTTTCCGGCTGCTAAACCATCTGCTTTGATTACGATTGGCATCGATTGAGTTTCTAAGTATGCTAATGCTTCTTCTACTTGAGTAAACTCGCCATAAGCAGCCGTAGGAATGTTATATTTCGACATCATATATTTAGCGAATGATTTACTACCTTCGATTAAAGCGGCTTCTTTTGTTGGACCAAATACGGGTAAATCTAATTCCTTGAATTTATTAACAACCCCAGCCATTAATGTCATTTCTGGTCCTACGATGGTTAAATCAATTTGATTTTTCTTTGCAAAGTTAGCTAATGCATTTACATCAGTCTCTTCAATAGGAACTAATGTTGCTTCAATCATTCCGTCATTTCCTGGCGCACAAAAAATTTCTGTTACTTTTGAATCACAAGCTAATTTTTTAACGACTGCATGTTCGCGTCCACCGCGTCCAATAACTAAAACTTTCATTTCTTTCTCCTCTATTCCCGCTTCAATTAATGTTTAAAATGACGAACTTTTGTGAAGACCATTGCGATTCCATGTTTATTACATGCATCAATTGAGTCTTGGTCTTTAATTGATCCACCAGGTTGAATAATCGCTTTGATTCCATATTTTGCAGCTAATTCGACTGTATCTGACATTGGGAAGAAGGCATCTGACGCTAGGTAAGCCCCTTGTGCTAATGCTCCAGCTTGTTCTAATGCAATTTTAGCTGATCCAACACGATTCATTTGTCCAGCTCCAACTCCGATTGTCATATCATTTTTAACTAATGTAATGGCATTTGATTTAACATGTTTACAAACTTGGAATCCGAATAATAATTGTTCTAAGTCTTCTTCCGTTGGTTTAACTTCAGTGACACATTCTAAATCTTCTTTTTTCACTTGAACTGTGTCTAACTCTTGAACTAATAATCCACCTTTAACTGAAACTAATTTTTGTCCTGGTTGTAGACGTTGACTCATATCTGTTGTTAATAAGCGAATGTTCTTCTTTTGTTTTAAAACTTCTAACGCTTCTTCTGTGAAGCTTGGTGCAATGACGATTTCTAAAAAGATTTTATGTAATTCTTCAGCTAATGGCTTCGATACTTCACGGTTTAAGGCAACAATTCCACCGAAGATTGATGTTGGATCGGCTTCATAAGCTTTTGCATAAGCTTCTTCAATTGTTGTTCCAAGTCCTACTCCACATGGATTCATATGTTTAACCGCAACGGCTGCAGCTCCTTCAAACTCTTGTAAAATTTCTAAAGCTGCGTTTGCATCTGAGATGTTATTGTAAGATAATTCTTTCCCATGTAATTGCTCACTCGATACAACACTATATGATGGTTGTTGTAATGTTTGATAAAATGCTGCTTTTTGGTGTGGGTTTTCTCCGTAACGTAACGTTTGCTTTAAGTCATAAGTGACTGTTAGTTTTTCTGGAACTTCTACTTCGTTAATTTCATTAAAATAGTTAGCGATCATCGCATCGTATGCTGCTGTATGATTAAAAACTTTTCCAGCTAACATTTGACGTGTTTTTAGAGTTGTATTGCCTTGCTCACGAATTTCAGAAATGATTAAATCGTAATCATTTGCATCGACAACTACTGTGACATCATTAAAGTTTTTCGCTGCTGAACGTAACATTGATGGTCCACCGATATCGATATTTTCGATTTTATCTTCGTGAGTGGCTTCAGGGTTTTGAATGGTTTTAGCAAATGGATATAAATTAACACAAACTAAGTCGATGTATTCGATGTTGTTTTGTGTGACTTGTTCTTGATGATGAGCATCGTCACGTTTAGCTAATAATCCACCGTGTACCATTGGGTGTAACGTTTTAACGCGTCCTTCTAAGATTTCTGGAAATCCTGTCACTTCATCAATAGCAATGACGTTCATACCTGCTTCTTCTAATGTTTTCTTTGTTCCCCCAGTTGAGATAATTTCATATCCTAATTCGACTAAGTTTTGAACGAATGATACTAAATTTGTCTTGTCTGATACACTAACTAATGCACGTTTCATCTCTCGTACTCCTCCTAAGCTTGTAAAAGTTGCGTAATAACTTGCGGATACAACTCATGTTCTAATGCGTGAATACGCGTTTCAACTTCTTCTCTTGTTTCATTTCCTGTTCGTTTAAAGCATGCTTGATCGATAATATTTCCTGTATCAATCCCTGCGTCAACATAGTGTACAGTCACTCCCATGACTTTTACACCATAATTTAAAGCATCTCCAATTCCATCACGACCTGGAAAAGCAGGTAATAACGCTGGATGGATGTTAATAATTTTACCTTCATAGACATTGAGTAAGGTTTCCCCGATAATACGCATATAACCTGCTAAGACAATTAAATTTGGTTGAATCAAATTTAATCGTTGACAGATTTCTTTTTCGAAATCTGCTTTTGTTTCATACTCTTTTGGATTAAAGACGAATGTCGGAATGTGTAATTTTTCTGCACGTTCTAAACAGTAAGCCCCTGGTTTATCACAAACTAGTAATGCCACTTCACATGTTTTTTGATGTAACTTATCAACAATAGTTTGAAAGTTGCTTCCACTTCCTGATGCAAAAACAACTATTTTTTTCATACTAATTGAACTCCTTCGTGATTCGTTACTTCACCGATGACGTGTGGTTTTTCTCCAGCTTCTGTTAAACTATTCATTGCTTTTTCCACGTCTTCTGCCGCTACGATAATAGCCATCCCAATTCCCATGTTGAAGATGTTATACATTTCACGCTCATCTAACTTT
Source organism: Turicibacter sp. H121 (assembly GCF_001543345.1). Lineage (NCBI taxonomy): Bacteria > Bacillati > Bacillota > Erysipelotrichia > Erysipelotrichales > Turicibacteraceae > Turicibacter > Turicibacter sp. H121. The sequence goes on from NZ_CP013476.1 coordinate 1,135,215, forward strand.
CCTAATTCTTTTAAATAGTTAAAGATTGGTGGCATTGGATATGAGTCTTTATTGATTTTCACCCCATGACCAGCCGGTAAAGTACGAGGAATATTTTCATCAAATCCTCCACCTGTAATGTGTGCCATTCCATGAACGTCTACCTCTTTTAATAAAGATAAGATTGGTTTAACATAAATTTTTGTTGGAGCTAATACAGCTTCTCCAACTGTCATTCCTAATGATTCTTCGTATGTGTTTAAATCGATGTTGTTATCTTTGAATAAGATTTTACGGACTAGTGAGTATCCATTTGAGTGAATTCCGCTCGATAATAATCCGATGATGACATCACCTGCTTTTACTTTTTCACCTGTGATTAATTGATCTTTTTCAACAACTCCAACAGCAAATCCTGCTAAATCATAGTGGTCTAAGTCATACATATCTGGCATTTCAGCAGTTTCTCCACCTATTAAGGCAGCACCTGCTTGTTCACATCCGTCTGCCACTCCTTTAACAATAGCTTCAATTTTTGCAGGCTCATTTTTTCCAACTGCTACATAATCAAGGAAGTATAATGGTTCTGCCCCTTGTACAACGATGTCGTTAACACACATAGCTACGCAGTCAATTCCAATCGTGTCATGAACATCAGCTTTAATAGCAACCATTAGTTTTGTTCCAACACCATCTGTTCCTGAAACTAATAAGGGTTGTTTATAGTTTAGGGACGATAAGTCAAACATGGCTCCAAAAGCTCCAATTCCAGAGAATACCCCTTTGCGATGTGTTTTTGCTACGTGTTTTTTAATACGGTTAACCGATTCGTAGCCTGCTTCTAAGCTAACCCCAGATTGTTCATATGCTTTACTCATTTCTCTTCCACCTCTTATTTAACTTCTTTGTTTGCACATTTTACATCTTCATATAAATAGGTTGGGTAATCGCCGTTAAAACAAGCGACGCATTGTCCGCAGTTTTTTCCGAGTTTTGGACTGCGTCCCACTCCTTTTGTTAATCCATCAACTGAGATGAAAGCAAGCGAATCGGCACCAATCACTTCACAAATTTGCTCTGTTGTATGGGTTGCCGCAATGAGTTCATCATATGTTGAGAAATCAACTCCATAAAAACATGGGAATTTAATTTCAGGTGAAGCGATGCGTACATGGACTTCCTTAGCTCCTGCCTCACGCAACATGTCAACCATTCTACGAGACGTTGTTCCACGAACGATTGAGTCATCAATTAAGACCACGCGCTTGTCTTTAACAATTGAGCGAACAGCTGATAATTTCATCTTCACACCTTGTTCACGAAGTGCTTGTGAAGGTTGAATGAATGTACGACCGATATATTTATTTTTTACCATTCCGATTTCGAATGGGATGTTTGCCTCTTCGGCATATCCAATAGCCGCGCTTAATCCTGAATCAGGAACACCTACTACGATATCGGCTTCAATCGGTGCTTCTTGTGCTAAAATACGACCACAATTTTTACGAGCTTGATGAACGTTAATTCCTTCGACATCACTGTCAGGGCGTGCAAAGTAAACGTACTCCATACTACACATGCTTTGATCACATGTTGTTGCATATCGTTCTGATGTTATTCCCTCTAAATCGATACGAATAACTTCTCCTGGTTTGACGTCACGAATATACTCAGCCCCGATAACATCAAAAGCACAAGTTTCAGAGGCAACAACGATTCCATTGTCCCCAATGCGTCCAAGTGATAGTGGACGTAAACCAAATTTATCTAAAGCAATGTACATTTCGTTTTCTTTTAATAATAAGAAGGCAAAAGCTCCTTCGATATAAAGTAATGACTCTTTTAAAGCAGTCAGCATATCTCCACGTTGACGCTTTAATAAATGAGCTAAAATTTCTGAATCTGATGTTGTTTGAAAGATACTTCCTTCATTTTCTAAATACACTTTTAATTGATTGGCATTAACTAAGTTTCCATTATGACATAATCCAAGTGGACCAGATTGAGAACGGAATAAGAAGGGCTGAACATTCATGATTCCTCCTCCACCAGCTGTTGAATAACGAACGTGACCAATTGAATGGATTCCTTTTAAACGATCGATATCTTGTTGAGTAAAGACGTTACGAACAAGTCCTTCTCCTTTATGTTGATGAAGCATTTTTCCATCACTTGTGACAATTCCTGCTCCTTCTTGACCACGATGTTGAAGAGCATGAAGACCGTAATAAGTTAATTCAGCTGCGTTTTCGTGGTTAAATACTCCGAACACGCCGCATTCTTCATTCATCTTATTTTCAAAAAATAAATCTAATTCTGACATATTCCCCACCTTAGCGACTTACGCGATTTAAAATTTCAATATAAGCTTCTTCTACATTTCCAAGGTCACGACGGAAACGGTCTTTATCTAATTTTTCATTCGTTTCTTTATCCCATAAACGACATGTATCTGGTGAAATTTCATCTGCTAATACGATTGTCCCGTCTTCTGTACGTCCGAATTCGATTTTAAAGTCGATTAAACGGATTCCTTGTGCATCGAAGAATTCAATTAAGGCTTGGTTGATTTCTAATGTCATTTCTTTGATTGTTGCTAATTCTTCATATGTTGCTAATCCTAATGCTACGGCATGATCGTCATTGATTAACGGATCTCCATATGCATCATTTTTGTAGCATAATTCGTATACCACATTGCTTGGAATTGTTCCCTCTTCGATTCCTAAGCGTTTTGCCATGCTTCCTGCGATGATGTTACGGACAATAACTTCTAATGGTACGATTTCAACTTTGTGACATAATTGATCACGGTCATTTAATTTTTCGATGAAGTGAGTTTTAACTCCACGTTTTTGTAACATTTCGAAAATAATAGTTGTAATCGCGTTATTTAAAATTCCTTTGTTAGCAATACTTGATTTTTTTACCCCATTGAACGCTGTCGCATCATCTTTATAGTGGATGATTACTTTTGCTTCATCATCTGTTTTAAAAATTTGTTTTGCTTTTCCTTCGTATAACATTACTCGCTCTTGATTCATGGCTATGCCCTCCATTTTATCTCTATATAATATAGAAAGGAATTTTAGACAAACGCTCCGAGCTTTTGCGAGGAGCTAGTTTGTCTTATCCTGTGGGTTGAATAAACTCTCCGAACCTCTGTGAGGAGTTAGGATTGTTTATTCTCAAGGTTCCTTTCTTCTCTCATCCTAATTACTTGTTTTTTTACTCAATCTAGTTTCAAATAGCAGCTTGGCTATAAAGTTACAAACTATCTAACGACTCTCTATGTGTCACTGCCAGTTTTCATAACTTTTACGCGAAGCTAACCGCTTAATTTAACCTTTTATATTATTTAAAGTATTTAACTCCACTTTGGAAGATTAATTGATCGTAGTCACCTAGTACATTTTTAAAGATTTGTTCACCCATACGTTCAGAGTGTCCCATTTTACCAAGAATGCGTCCGTCTGGACTTGTGATACCTTCTACGGCTGCAATTGATCCATTTGGATTATAGATTCCATTCATTGTTGGTTTTCCGTCTAGGTCAACATACTGTGTCGCAATTTGACCATTTTCAATTAATTGTTTGATCATAGCATCGTTAGCAACGAATTTCCCTTCTCCATGTGAGATGGCTACGTTGTGGATATCTCCAACATTTGTTCCTGATAACCAAGGTGATTTATTTGAAGCAATTCGTGTACGAATAATTTTAGACATATGACGGTTAATATCATTTTTCGTTAATGTTGGTGAATCTTCTGTCACCATTCCAAATTTTCCATATGGTAATAATCCTGATTTGATTAAGGCTTGGAATCCGTTACAAATCCCTAAAATTAATCCATCACGCTCTAATAATCCTTCAATACTTTCACGGATTTGTTCATTCATTAATACTGATGTAATGAATTTTCCTGATCCATCTGGCTCATCTCCGGCGCTGAATCCTCCTGATAACATTAAAATTTGTGATTCATTGATATGTTTAACCATACGTTCGATTGACGCTTCGATATCTTGATGGTTTTGGTTACAGAATACATCAATCATTGATTTAGCTCCTGCTTGTTCGAAAGCACGTGCAGTATCATACTCACAGTTTGTTCCCGGGAAGACTGGTAAGAAGACTTGGGGTGTTGCACCTAACGATGACGTTGTGATGATTGTATTTTCATAATTCACTGTTGGAACTTTTTCTTCTTCAGCTGCAGATGCGACTGGATATAAGTTTTCAAATGTTCCTTGCCATGCAGCTAAGCTCTCCTCAATGGTAATGACTTCTTGGTTGATTACGATTAACGGATCAGTTGTTGTTTTTCCTAATAAGTGTGCCTGATCGAATAATAATGGACGATCTGATTCAACAATGATTGAACCTAATTCTAAGTTAAATAAATCATAGCCTGTTTTAATATTTGCTCCAATTTTATTACCAAATGACATTTTAGCAATCGCTTCAGCAATCCCACCTTGTTTAATTGTGAAGGCAGATTTGATATGACCAATGGTAACCATGTCATAGATAAAGTTAAAGTTTTCTTTTAATTGTTCGATATTTGGCATTAAATCTTTGGTTGGTTCATGTTTAATTAAGTAAATATAATGTTCTGGGGCTTTAAATTCTGGTGATAAAATTTTATTTGCTTTTTCAACTTGTACTGCGAATGAGATTAATGTTGGTGGAACGTGTAAATCTTCAAATGAACCACTCATACTATCTTTCCCACCAATTGCTGGTAAGCCAAATCCTTTTTGAACGTAAATTGATCCTAATAAAGCTGCAAATGGTTGTCCCCAGTTCTTAGGATCTTGACCTAAACGACGGAAATATTCTTGGAATGAGAAACGAATTCCTTGCCATTTACCACCTAATGCCACGATTTTAGCCATTGATTCAACAACAGCATAAGCTGATCCGTGGAATGGTGACCATGATGTAATCTCAGGATTATATCCGTAAGTTAACATACTGACAGTGTTTGTCACTCCATGACGAAGTGGAATTTTATGAACTGAACCTTCTGTTTCAGTTAATTGATATTTCCCACCGTAAGGCATTAAAACAGTTGTTCCTCCGATAGTCGAATCGAACATTTCAACCATTCCTTGTTGTGAGGCAACGTTTGGTTGTTTTAAGTTATTTAAGAATTTTTCTTTAATTGATTTTCCTTCTACTTTACTTACAAATGGATTATCTTCTAAATCAGTTGGTACGATAATATTAGTTGATTGACGTGCTCCATTTGTATCTAAGAAGTCACGTGATAAGTTAACGATAGCACGTCCGTTCCAGTTCATCACTAAACGGTTAGTATCTGTCACTTCTGCTACGATTGTTGCTTCTAAATTTTCTTTATTCGCGAACTCAATTAATGCATTCACATCTTCTTTAGCTACTAAGACCGCCATACGTTCTTGCGATTCTGATACGGCAAGTTCTGTTCCATTTAATCCGCTATACTTGACAGGAACAGCATTTAAGTCAATATTTAATCCATCTGCTAACTCACCGATGGCAACACAAACCCCACCTGCTCCAAAGTCGTTACATTTTTTGATTAAACGAGTCACTTCACCGTTACGGAATAAGCGTTGGATTTTACGCTCAGTTGGTGCATTTCCTTTTTGAACTTCTGATGAAGCGGTTTGAATTGATGTTTCAGTGTGGGCTTTTGATGATCCAGTTGCACCACCGATTCCATCACGTCCTGTACGTCCACCTAATAAAACAATAATATCCCCTGCTTCAGGCTTTTCACGACGAACGTCACTTGCTTTAACAGCTCCGACAACTGCTCCAACCTCCATATGTTTTGCTTTATATCCTTCATGATAAATTTCACGAACGAATGTTGTTGGTAAACCAATTTGATTTCCATATGAACTATTTCCATCAGCTGAACGTTTAGAAATAATTTTTTGTGGAAGCTTTCCTTCCATTGTTTCTTCTACTGTTTCTAAAACATTTGCTCCACCGCTAATACGCATCGCTTGGTAAACATAAGAGCGTCCTGATAGTGGGTCACGAATAGCTCCTCCGATACATGTTGAGGCTCCACCAAATGGTTCAATTTCTGTTGGATGGTTATGTGTTTCATTTTTGAACATTAATAACCATGGTTCAGTTTCTCCATCAACATCAACATCGATATAGATGCTGCACGCATTGATTTCATCTGAAACTTCTAAATCATTTAATGATCCTAATTTGCGTTGTTCTTTCATTGCAATTGTTGCCATGTCCATTAAAGTCATTGGCTTACGATTATGATGCACACGCTCACGCATCATGCAGTACTCTTCAAATGTTTGTTGTAAAATATCATGGAAACGTCCACTTTCAAATGTCACATTTTCAATTAATGTTTCGAATGTTGTATGACGACAGTGGTCTGACCAGTAAGTATCAAGCACTTTTAACTCCGTTTCTGTTGGATTACGGCGTTCTTCTTTGCGGAAGTAGGCTTGAATCATTTTAATATCATCAAGTGTCATTGCCATTCCGTGTTCATGTAAGAAATTATTTAATAATTCATCACTATAATCGATAAACCCTTCATAAGTTGGAACATCTTCAATTTCTACATTTTCATCGAAAGATAGTGGTGCTTGTAAATCTTTTTCACGCATTTCAATCGGGTTAATGTAGTATTGTTTAATTTTTTCGATTTCTACTTCTGATGCGATTCCATCTAAAATAATCACTTTACCACTCTTAACACGAACTTCGTCATTTCCTGTTAAAAGTTGAATACATTGAATTGCAGAGTCGGCACGTTGATCATATTGACCTGGTAAAAACTCAACAGCAAAATACGTTTTACCTTCTAAGTCTAACGACATGCTAACGATGTCTGTTACTGTTTCTGATAAAACATTTTGCTTTGCTGTCTCAATCTCTTGCCCGTTAACGTTAAAGACATCATAAACGTTAATCGTACGCACATTTGTTAATGATAAATGTAAGTTCTCATTTAAATCATGACATAAGCTTTTCGCTTCTGTGGCATACATCTCCTTCTTTTCTACAAAAACACGATACTGACTCATTTCTCATCCTCATCCTTTACTTTGGAAAATTAATTAAAAACTGATTAACTGTTTCTTCTAACTTTGTTTCAAAATCGTTCATGAATGTTAAATGCCCAACTTTTCGATTGGCTCGCATCTCCTCTTTCCCATAAAGGTGAAGCTTTGCATCTGAAAATTCAGGTTTTGTCCACATATTTAACGTATATTCGACATGTTGACCAAGTAAATTCACCATGATTGCTGGCTGAATTAAGGTTGGCTTGATGAGCGGTAACCCACAAACTGCACGAATATGTTGTTCAAATTGTGATACATTGCATGCATCGATGGTGTAATGTCCTGAGTTATGTGGTCGTGGTGCTAGTTCGTTGATGATAATGTCATCTTCGACAACAAACATTTCAATCGCTAATGTTCCGACAAAATCTAATTTTTCAATTAATGTTGCTGCAACTTCTTCTGCTTTTTTTGCTAAATTAGCATCAATTCTTGCAGGAACGATACTTAAATGAAGAATATGATTTTGATGAATGTTTTCAACAACTGGGAACGTTTCAACTTGATGGTTTGTTCCTCGAGTAACGATGACTGAAATTTCTTTTGTAAATGGTACAAATCCTTCTAAAATACAGTTTTGGTTTTCTACAACAGAATGAACATTTTCTAAATCAGAATCTGATTTTAATGTCCATTGGCCTTTTCCGTCATACCCACCACTTACTGTTTTTAAGATACTAGGATATCCAATCTTTTTAATAGCATTTTTTAAGTCATTAAAGTTATCTACTTTTTCAAATGGTGCTGTTTTAAAACCACAGTTATTAATTGATGTTTTTTCAATGTAGCGATGTTGTGTAATTGCAAGTGGTCGATATCCTTGTGGAATATAACCAGCTGATGCTAATTTTTCCACGACATGACTATCGATATTTTCAAATTCGTAAGTGACAACGTCGCTTACGGCTAATAATTGTGTTAAAGCTTCTTCACTGTCATAAGGTGCATTAATTTCTAGGTCTGCTACTTGTGCAAGTGGTCCCAAAGCAGCAGGCTCTAATACTGCTACTTTGTATCCCATTTGCTTTGCTGATATGGCCATCATGCGTCCAAGCTGACCGCCACCAATGATTCCGATTGTTGAAGGAGGTAAGATAAGATTAGTCATTAAGATCACTATCCTTTAACACGGTATCTGTCATCATTTGTCGGTACTCATCAAGTTTTGTTGCTATAGTGTCGTAAGATGTACTTAACATTGAAGCGGCAAGTAATCCTGCGTTTTTAGCCCCTGCTTTTCCGATAGCAACTGTTGCAACTGGAATTCCTCCTGGCATTTGAACGATTGACAAAAGTGAATCCATTCCATTTAATGCTCTGGATTGAACTGGAACACCAATGACTGGAAGGGTTGTTTTTGCTGCAACCATTCCAGGTAAATGAGCGGCTCCACCAGCTCCAGCAACGATAACCTTAATTCCTCGCTCACGAGCAAGTTCAGCATATTCGAACATTTTATCTGGTGTCCGATGTGCTGACACCACATTTGCTTCATATGAGATTTGCAACTCATCTAAAATTGCCATTGTTTCTTGCATCGTTTCTAAGTCAGATTTACTTCCCATGATGATTCCGACTAATGGTTTTTCTGAGATTTCATAAATTCTCTCCACGATCGTGTCCTCCCCTATATTTATCTTTTCTATCCTTATAATATATAAAACTAAGGTGACAATTAAGCACACGTAACCCTAAAGGGGAACTAACGACTATGCAAAATTAAATTTTACAAGTCACCGTAAAAGTCAAAATTCGTTGTCATTGATACTACTTTTGTATCAGAGTACAATGAAGAGACTTTATAGATTGTCACTCAAAGCTAGATTGTGTAAAAGACTAACGGCGAAGTTTTTAGAATAATCCTACACATTCACCTTCTGGTGTTACATCCATTTTTAATGCAGCTGGTTGTTTTGGAAGTCCTGGCATTGTTAAAACATTTCCTGTTAAGCAAACGATAAACCCTGCTCCAGCTGAGATACGGATTTCACGAATAGTGATATCAAAATCTGTTGGACGGCCTAATACTTTTGGATCATCACTTAAAGATACTGGCGTTTTTGCCATACATACTAAGAAGTCTTCATATCCTAATTCTTTGATAGTTTCAAGTTGAGCTTGTGCTTGTTCTGTATAAATAACATCACGCGCCCCGTATACTTTTTGAGCAATTGTTAAGATTTTATCTTCTAATTTATCTTCACGGTTATATAAATGACCGAATGTTTGATTATTGTTTTCAATTAATTCAATCACGCGGTTCGCTAATTCTTTTGCTCCTGCTCCACCGTTTAACCAAACATTTGCGATTTCACATGGATGATTGTTATCTTCACACCATGTTTTTAAGAAATTAAGTTCTGCTTCTGTATCATGTGTGAATTGGTTAATTGCCACGACGTAAGGTAAATTAAATTGTTGAATTGAATCAATGTGTTTCGCTAAGTTTTCAACACCTTTTGCTAATGCTTCAACGTTCTCTTCTTTTAAGTTATCGTACTCAACTCCACCATGCATTTTTAACGCGCGGATTGTTGCAACAATAACAACACAATCAGGGTTTAATTTTCCTTCACGACATTTAATATTTAAGAATTTCTCTGCTCCTAAATCTGCTCCAAATCCTGCTTCAGTCACCACATATTCTCCAAGTTTTAAGGCTGTTTTTGTTGCGATGATTGAGTTACATCCATGAGCAATATTCGCAAATGGGCCACCATGTACGATAGCTGGTGTATGTTCACATGTTTGAACTAAGTTTGGTTTAAGTGCATCTTTTAATAGCATCGTGATTGCACCTTGGATTTTTAAGTCTTTAACAAAGACCGGTTGATCCTCAGGTGTGTATGCCACGATAATGTTTCCGATACGTTGTTTTAAGTCTTCAAGGCTTGTTGCTAAGCAAAGAATTGCCATGATTTCAGAAGCAACTGTAATGTTGAATCCATCTTTACGTTCGATTCCATTAACATGCGAACCTTGTCCAATCGTAATGTCGCGTAAGGTACGATCATTTAAATCTAAACAACGTTTGAAGACGATTTTTGTTGGATCAACGTTACATTCATTTCCTTGGTAGATGTGATTATCAAGTAAGGCACAGATCGCATTGTTCGCTGTTGTGATTGCATGAATATCTCCTGTGAAATGTAAGTTTAAATCCTCCATTGGTAGAACTTGTGAGTACCCTCCACCAGCTGCTCCACCTTTAAGTCCCATAACTGGGCCAAGTGACGGTTCGCGTAAAGCAATCACCGATTGTTTTCCAACGTGGTAGAAACCTTGTCCTAACCCAACTGTCATCGTTGTTTTTCCTTCACCTGCTTTAGTTGGACTAATTGCCGTAACTAAGATCAACTTTCCATTTTCTTTTTCACTGTTCATGACACTTAAGTCAATTTTTGCTTTATATTTACCGTAGCACTCAATCTCGTCTGAGATATTTAATTGCTCTGCAATTTCAGTAATTGGTTTTAATTCAATTTCTTTAGCAATTTGTAAATCATTTTTCATTAAGATCGCTCCTTTTTTATATCCTCATTGATTCTCTACTAAGTATTCTGTTTAGAGTGATTACTCGGGATACACTATACCATGATATAACGTTTGAAGCATAAATAAAAGGCACCTTTAGAACAGTGACTAAAGGTGCCAATAATATTCTGTAAAGTTATGGAAGTACTTTTTGGTTAAATTGAGCCTAATTTTATACTTTTCATCTCATTTTAACGGTTAATGTACCCCATTGTACTTAACTGATCTTATTTGTGCAACCTTCATAGTCCCTATATTTACGGCAAGGGGTAGAAACTTTCGAACCTTATTATCGATGATATATGAATGTTGTGATTTTCATTTGACTTGTTTCATTTGTGAAAAAACTTGTAAAAAAAACATATGCGCTAGTAAAAACACTTAACTCATACGTTTAACTTTTTTATCACAAATATGAAATTGTAGGCATAAAAATGTCGCAAATTGCTTCTTCTCTTGTTGAATATCCATGCGCTTCATTTTGATGTCCTCCTACAAAATTAACCATTTAATTTCAAAATATTTACAATTGAATTATAAACTAACCAAATCCAAATATCAACAACATTTGTAAATTTTGGATAAATTTAATTTAAAATATAAACTATATTCTTATTTATGAAAATTGAATTTAAAATATAACATTCTTATTTTATTTTTTGAGGAATCTTAAATATTGTCGTATTTTTTGGTGTTGCAACCTTTTATGAGTTATGCTATCATGTTTACAACTAAAAACGGGCTAATTCATATTCTCTCTTGAATCATATGCCCTTTAAGGACAGAAAATAACTATAATTATAACTAGAGGAGGACTCGCCATGAACTTATTAAACGGTAAAGTGGTTTCTACAGGATTAACATTTGATGATGTTTTATTAATCCCTCAACGTAGTGAAGTATTACCAAAGGATGTATGCTTAAAAACAAAATTAACACGTGGAATCGAATTAAATATTCCAATCATTTCATCTGCAATGGACACAGTAACTGAATCACGCTTAGCTATTGCGCTTGCTCATCAAGGTGGAGTTGGATTTATTCATAAAAATATGTCAATTGAGGAACAAGCTGAAGAAGTTCGTCGTGTTAAATTATATCAAAATGGTATGATTTCAGATCCTGTTACATTATCAGGAGATATCACTATTGCTGAAGCAAACGATAAATGCAAACACTATAAAGTATCTGGATTCCCAGTTGTTGATGAAAATGGTGTGTTAACTGGAATTATCACTAACCGTGATATGAAATACCGCGTTGATCAAAGTGTAAAAGTTTGTGATGTTATGACTGGACGCGATAAGTTAATCACTGCTCCTGTAGGAATCACATTAGATGAAGCAAAAGAAATCTTAATGCAACACCGTATTGAAAAACTTCCTATCATCAATGAAGAAGGTGTATTATGCGGATTAATTACAATCAAAGATATTGATAAAACAATGTCATATCCAAATAGTTGTAAAGATACTCAAGGGCGTTTACGTTGTGGAGCTGCCGTTGGAATTGGTGCAGATACACTAGCTCGCGTGACTGCTTTAGTTGAAGCAGGTGTTGACGTCATCACAGTTGACTCAGCTCACGGGCACTCTTTAGGTGTTATTAATACAGTTCGTCAGATTAAGGAAACATTCCCAGAATTACAAGTTATCGGTGGAAACATTGTTACTCCAGAAGCAGCAAAAGATTTAATCGATGCTGGAGCTGATGCAGTTAAAGTTGGTATCGGACCAGGTTCTATCTGTACAACTCGTGTTGTTGCTGGTGTAGGTGTTCCTCAAATTACAGCGGTTAATGATGTCTATGAATACTGTAAAACAGTTGGTGTTCCAGTTATTGCTGACGGTGGATTAAAATTAAGTGGAGACTTTGTTAAAGCAATTGCTGCTGGGGCTGATTGCGCAATGTTCGGTGGTTTATTCGCTGGATGTGAAGAAGCTCCAGGTGAAGAAATTTTATTTAATGGACGCCGTTACAAAACTTACGTTGGAATGGGATCTTTAGCTGCCATGAAACGTGGTTCAAGTGATCGTTACTTCCAAGGAAAACAACAAGAAGCTAAAAAATTAGTTCCTGAAGGAATTGAAGCCCGCGTCCCTTACAAAGGAAAATTAGAAGATGTCATCTATCAATTATGTGGCGGTTTACGTGCCGGAATGGGTTACTGTGGAACAGCTACAATTGAAGACTTAAAAACAAACGGTAAATTTGTACGTATTACAAATGCAGGTCTTCGTGAATCTCATCCACATGATGTTGAAATCACTCAAGAAGCTCCAAACTACCAAAAATAATAAAAAAGTGTAACTTCGGTTACACTTTTTTATTTGAGTTTAAATTTAATTTACCTAAATTTTATCATAAAATTTGATGAAATTTGATAAGGAATAGGTGACTTCAAAACCATGAATTATATTTCGCCATGTATGTATAAATCAATTAATAGTATCCTTCATACGAATGGATAATAACATAAATAATTTTTAGCTATCCTCTAAAATAATATCCTTGAATATAATATTGACTTAACTTAATTATTATCATCCTTATCCACAGATCACAAAAAAACTTTACACTGAGTACCGGTTGGTATCAATAAATTTATTATGAACAAGATTTTGTAACACAGCTAAAATAAAAAAGATACTTATTTACTCAATTGTGGATAAGTATCTTTTTTGTTTTCAAATTAACCTTCTAAGTATTTACCTAAGAATGATGTTGCGATTTTAGCACTGTTAATATCTAATTCATTAACTAATTCATCTTCTTCAGTTCCTACTAAAATAACTGCTCCTAAACTATCTCCATTTGAGATAATTGGAATCATTACGAATGAACGCTCAGTTGTTTCACCATCAACAATTTCTAAAACTTCTTTTCCTTCAGCGATTTTAGATGTACGGTTTTCAATCATGTCGCTTAATGGACGGCTAACACGACGGTTTAAATATTGTTTTTTAATTTCTCCAGAAGCTGCAATAATATCTTCACGGTCTACAATTAAAATACCTTTTTTAGTAGATGCTTGCATTGCATCAGCGTATTGTTGTGCAAATGCAGAAATGTCAGCGATTGGAGAATATTTTTTTAATACAACCTCTCCTGATTGATTAACGAAAATTTCTAAAGAATCCCCTTCGCGAATACGCATCGTTCTACGAATTTCTTTCGGGATTACAACACGACCTAAGTCATCTATACGACGAACAACTCCAGTAGCTTTCATCTTTCTCAAAACCTCACTTTCAAATTATCTAACATTAGTTTTTATGTTTTTTAATAAATTATACCTTTTTTACATCTTTTTTGAATCTTTCGAAATTTTTAAATAAATCTAATGCATATTCGAACCATTGTAACCTTTTAACAACTGGTAAATCAAAAATAATATTTATTCGATTATCCTTATACGCCAGACGAATCATAGAACCGATCTTGTGAACAGCTTCAAATAATTTCTGTCCATCAATATCTTGTGTAATTTCTTCCTTTAATATGAATTCTATCGTATTTTTAGTCGATTTTGTTTTTTCAATATATGGTTCGGTTATATTCTTTAAAAAGGTCAGGTCAATTAAATATTTAACATCATCAGGGAAATCACCAAAACGGTCAATTAATTCATCGATAACGTCTTTATATTCTTCATCATTAGTAACTTTTTTAATTTTTTGATAAATTTCAATTTTTGTCGATTCATCACTGATATAAAAATCAGGTATGTACGCATCAACTTTCGTCGGAAAGTCAAATTCTAATTTTGGTAATTCAAATGAAGCGACTTCAAAATTGCTACCTTCTCTTGCGTGAACTACTGCTTCACTTAACAATTGGGTATATAAATCCAGTCCAACTGTATCTATAAATCCATATTGTTGTGCTCCTAACATATCTCCAGCTCCACGTATTGCTAAGTCACGCATGGCAATCTTGAATCCTGAACCAAGTTCAGTAAATTCTTTAATTGTTTGTAGCCTTTTTTCAGCATTTTCAGTTAATACTTTATTTCTAGGATACATGCAGTAAGCATAAGCAATACGATCACTTCTCCCGACGCGACCTCTTAGCTGATATAGTTGTGATAAGCCTAATCGATACGAATCTGAGATAATCAGAGTGTTCGCATTTGGTATATCAATCCCTGTTTCAATAATAGTGGTACAAACTAAGACATTAAATTTCTTTTCTTCGAAATCCGCCATCGTTTGTTCAAGTTGTTCTTTACTCATTTGTCCATGAGCATATTCAACCACTGCATCCGGCACTAACTTTTGTATTCTTGCCGCTCTTTTCTCTATATCTGATACTCTATTATATAAATAGAATACTTGTCCATCCCTAGCCAATTCACGTTCGATTGCATCACGAATTACTCCATCATGTTCTTCCAGTACATAAGTTTGTACCGGATAGCGATTCATTGGTGGAGTCTCAATCAATGATAAACTTCGAATACCAATCATCGACATTTGTAATGTCCTTGGAATTGGTGTTGCAGTAAGCGTTAAGACGTCAACTTCAGTTTTAAACTCTTTGATTTTCTCTTTATGTTCAACCCCGAAGCGTTGTTCTTCATCGATAATTAAAAGTCCTAAATCTTTAAAGATTACATCTTTTGATAAAATTCGATGCGTTCCGACAACGATATTTATTTTACCACTTTTTATATTTGTTAGCAATTCCTGTTGTTCTTTTATTGACACATAACGATTAAGTAATCCAATTTTTACATCAAAATCCTTAAAACGTGCCACAAATGACTCATAATGTTGCTTAGAAAGGATTGTTGTTGGTGCTAAATAGGCAACTTGCTTCCCATCCTGGACTGCTTTAAATGCAGCGCGCATCGCTACTTCCGTCTTTCCGTATCCAACATCTCCGATTAATAAACGATCCATTGGATGTGGCGCTTCCATATCTTCTTTAATCTCAGCCACAGCCCTTAGCTGATCATCTGTTTCAACATATGGGAAGGCATTTTCAAACGCATGTTGCTCAATCGTGTCTTTTGAGAATGCGTAACCAGGTAAATGCTCGCGTTTAGCATAAATTTTGATTAGTTTATCTGCAATATCTTTAACCGTCTTCTTAACTTTTGCCTTCGTTTTCTCCCATTCCGATGTTCCTAGCTTATGGATTTTGGGTTTTGCACCCTCTGATCCTACATATTTTTGAACCATCTCAATTTTGTCGATTGGAACATATAGTTTATCGCCTCCACGATAAGCAATCATTAAGAAATCTTTACGAGCTCCATTTGTTTCTAATGTCTCAATCCCAATATACTGTCCAATTCCATGTTGAACATGAACCACATAGTCTCCGAGTTTGAGTTCATTATAGTCTTTAATCTTCTTACCTTCTTTAAAATTACTTTTATAAGCTGTTTGTTTTTTTCGTTTTGTATGAACCTCATAATCCGTATAAACAACAATATTCGGTTCTAACAGTTCAAAACCTAATGGTAATCGCTCATAGACAAGATGGATCGAACCTTCTCTAATTTCATCGATTGTGGTTGGGAATGCAACAGTCACTCCTGATTCTTCTAAATAATTGGCTAAGTTATTACGTGCCTCGACACTTGAAACTGTGACAAAGACTGTAACCCCATTTTCTTTGAGTCGTTTACACTCTTTCGCAAAAAATTCAAGTTGTCCATGAAACTCAGTAACACTCTTAGTCATTAGCTTAACGTGTTCTGTCAATTTGATTTCTTGTAATGAACTCGTATGTTCAAGTAAAAATAGCTGTCTAGAGACTTTCGTTTGAGTAATTGGATGATATAAATTTAAATCAACGACTGTTTTTCCGTTTTCGATAGCTCCTTCTTGCCAGGCTAATGCATCTTCATTCATATGCTCTTGATTCTCTAAAATACGATTGTAATCAATATAGATTACCAATGGATCATCGAAATAAGATAGCAATGTATCTGGTTTTTCATACAATAATGAAATATATTTATGCATGACCTCTAAATCTTGATGATTTTTAATCTTTTCTATATCACCATAGATTCTAGCATATAAATTATCACGTGTTTCCCCTTCAACAAGTGGTGCCGTTTTTGTTAAGCGTTCTTTAATATTTTTTTCAAAACGCTCAACTTGCTCGTCTGAATAAACAAGTTCAAATGTTGGAACGAGAGCTGCCTTTTCAACTTTATTAATCGAACGTTGAGTTTCTGTTGAAAAATAACGAATTGTATCAATTTCATCATCAAAGAATTCAATACGAATTGGATTCTCTTCTGTCATCGGAAAAACATCTAAGATTCCGCCTCGAACACTAAATTCACCCATATGCTCAACAGCACGAACCGATTGATAACCTAACTCAACTAATTTACGTTTTAGTTCATCAAGTTCGTAAGTTCCACCAACCTCTAATTGAATATCGGCTTGTTTAAAAATCTCTTTTGGTGTTAAGAATCGTGTCGCACCAGCAACATGTGTTACAACGATTTTATTTTGATTTTCAATTATTGAAGCTAGTGTATTCATTCGTTCGATACGTAACTCAGAACTTGAAGCAAGCATCTCAGCTGTTATAAATTCATCCATAGGAAAAAGACGGACCGAATTCATGTCCATCAAATCAATGAGTTGATCATACAAACGCTGAGCGTGATATAAATTTTGCATCATAATGATCATCGGTCGTTTTTTATTTTCGAAAATCATTTGTAATAATGGTGCATAAAAAGAAGTTGTAACCCCGCTTAATAAAACATTTTGATTATCCTTATCTAATGTATTCATCAAAGTTTGAAGTTGTTCAGACTTTGAAATATACTGATTCATCACATTCATTCAAACACCCACCTTCTGTGACAAGTCCTATTTACTATACTCAGTCATCACTTTATTAAATGATTCTGTTAATGCCATTTCACAAGCTTTTACTGATAAATCAATCGCCTGATTGACAAGTGCTAACTCATCTTCTGTAAATTTTCCTAACACATAATCCACTACTGGAATTTTGGGATGGCGATCGATTCCCACACGAATACGTTTAAATTCTTGTGTTTTAGTGTGTGCGATTAATGACTTAATTCCATTATGGCCACCTGCACTTCCTTTTAAACGCATTCGAATCTTTCCGTGTGGTAAATCTAAATCATCATAGATGACAATTAAATCTTCGATATCAACATCATAAAAATCCATAACTGAACGAACTGACTCTCCAGATAAGTTCATGAAAGTTGTTGGTTTCAATAATATAACCTTTTCACCTTTAACAACTCCACGCCCAATCTCACCTTTAAATTTTTTTTCTTCTGATAAATCAATATTCCATGATTTGCTTAATTCATCAATAACCATAAATCCAGCATTATGGCGTGTTCTTTCATATTTTGAACCTGGGTTTCCCAGACCTACAAACAATTTCATAAAATTTCACCTCATTCAGAGTTTAAATAACATATCCTATTTTACAGTAATCGCATACGTTTTACCAATATTTCTTCTAGTATTTGAGTGGTTTTCTTTTTAATGGAATACGTTTTAAAAAAAGAGACATTTCACTTTATTTTCTGCTAAATTAAACAGATTTATTGCAAGTAAATAAAAAAAAAGCGAAGCTAAATGTTAAGCTTCACTTTTTTGATTTTAAAATAATTAGAAATTGTATAAATCACGATTGTAAACGAATAAATCCGAAACTGGTTCGTCATTTAAGATATGTAAAATACCTTCCGCTAATAATTCACCAACTGATAATTGTGTAATTTTAGGGCTTCGTTTTTCTTCTGGCAGATTAATTGTATTTGTTGTGACTAATTCTTTGATTGCTGAGTTTTCGATACGCTCAACCGCAGGTCCTGAAAGAATTGGATGCGTACATGCTGCATAAACAGATAATGCTCCACGCTCTTTTAATGCATTTGCTGCAATTTGAATTGTTCCTGCTGTATCAATCATATCGTCAATGATGATGGCATGTTTACCTTCAACTTCACCGATTAATCCCATAACCTCTGCAACGTTTGGTTTTGGACGACGTTTATCGATAATAGCAATAGGTGCATTTAAGTACTCAGCTAATACACGAGCACGAGTTGCTCCTCCGTGATCTGGTGAAACAACAACGATATCTTCTAAGTTTTTATCAATGAAATATTTCGCAATAATTGGCATTGCACGGAAATCATCGATTGGAATATCGAAGAATCCTTGAATTTGTGTTGCGTGTAAATCCATCGTCATTACGCGTGTTGCTCCCGCTGCCTCAATTAAGTTAGCTACTAACTTAGCTGTAATTGGTTGACGAGCTTTTGCTTTACGATCTTGACGTGAATAACCATAGTAAGGCATGATCACGTTAATTGTTTTCGCTGATGCACGTTTAAGTGCATCGATCATTACTAAAAGTTCCATTAAATTTTCATTAACTGGATTATGTGTTGGCTGAACAACGAATACATGGTGTCCACGAACAGTTTCGTTAATGTTAACTTGTACTTCTCCATCGGCAAATCGGTTAACTGTTAAATCAGATAATGGTACTCCGATACGATCTGCAATTTCTTGCGCTAATGGTCGATTAGCATTTAAACTAAAAATTTTAAACTTCTTACGATTAATTTCTGCCATGATGATTTAACCTCCTAGAATAAACACACTTCAGACAGTATTTTACACAATTTCTTATTTTTTTTCAATTATTTCAGTAAATGTTTAAGACATATTACCAATTTTTAAATTTTTTACTATTTTTGACGAATAACTTTTGCATATCCTTCTTTATTTTCCTGTTTTGAACGAGCAATAGCTAAAGCATCTTCTGGTACATTTTTAGTAATTGTTGATCCCGCTGCTAAATAAGCATTCGGTTCCACTGTAACTGGCGCTACTAAGTTGACATTACATCCAACCATGGTATTTGCACCAATGACTGTTTTATGTTTGTTCTTTCCATCGTAATTAACAGTAATTGATCCACAACCCATATTGACATTTTCACCAAGTTCAGCATCTCCAATATAACTTAAGTGTGCTGATTTTGCTCCATCTTTAAACACAGATTTTTTAATTTCTACGAAATTTCCAATACGAGCTTTATTTCCGATTTCAGCATGCATGCGAATATGTGCGAATGGTCCTACTGTTGTCGAAGCTCCAATTATTGAATCAGAGATAACTGACGCGTTAATTGTCGTATGCTCTCCAATTGTTGAATTAATAATTTGAGAATTCGCTCCAATAACTACATTGTTGGCGATAATAGATGGACCTGTAATCATCGTTCCTGGATAGATAATAACATCTTGTCCAATTTGTACATCTGTTCCGATATATGTTGCTTCAGGATCAATGATTGTCACTCCATTGCGCATA
The DNA here is from genome assembly GCF_001543345.1 of Turicibacter sp. H121. Taxonomy (NCBI): domain Bacteria; kingdom Bacillati; phylum Bacillota; class Erysipelotrichia; order Erysipelotrichales; family Turicibacteraceae; genus Turicibacter; species Turicibacter sp. H121. The sequence goes on from NZ_CP013476.1 coordinate 1,155,185, forward strand.
TGGAATTCATTGATGCGTTTACGTAATACTTTTTCAGCATAAGCTAATTGAACACGATCATTAACACCTAATGTTTCTTCAAAATCTTCATTCACATACGCGACTACTTTCAATCCCATATCACGAATGATTCCAACTAGGTCTGTTAAATAGTATTCCCCTTGTGAGTTATTATTTGTGATTTTTGTTAAAGCTTCAAATAATACTTTATTATCATAGCAGCAAACACCTGTATTAATTTCTTTTACAAGCAATTCTTCGGTATTTGCGTCTTTTTGTTCAACAATACGTAACACATTTCCTTCTTCATCACGAATGATACGTCCATATCCTGTCGGATTATCAGTGCACGCCGTTAAAATAGTAATAGCTGCTTTTTGTGATTGATGATAGTCAAATAAATTAGAGATTGTTTGTTCTGTTAAAAGTGGAACATCTCCATAGGTAACAATCGTTACTCCATCTAATCCTTCTAATAATTCTTTCGTCATCATGACCGCATGACCAGTTCCTAATTGTTCAGTTTGCATCGCATATTCAACACGATCTTGTAATTCAGCACGAACTGATTCAGCTTCATAACCAATAACAGTTACAATTTTATCTACCCCAATTTTTTCTAAATTTGTAACTGCATGGTCAACCATCGATTTCCCTAATACTTGATGTAGCACCTTATGTAAACTCGACTTCATACGAGTTCCTTTTCCTGCCGCTAATACAACCGCATACTTGTTCATAACAATCCTCCGTTATTTTGTCTTATTTCTTTTAGTATAGCATACTTCAACCTTTCATCAAATTTAATTTTTATGAGATGTCCTTGAGCAAGACTGACATTTCACTTTTTCTCTTCAAGATACAAATAAAAGAAGCTGACACCCTAAAGGATGGCAGCTTCTTACTTGATGCCTTTTCGTGAAGTTTATTATATTTATCATAAATCGATTATTTAATCGTGTTTAATCTAGATTAATTAAACTCCCCTAATTTTAAAAATGACTATTCTGCTTCTTCGTAAGCTTTAATGACAAATTGCTCTAACTCTTTACGTGTATCATGATTGATTGGATGTGCAATGTCTTTAAACTCCCCTGTTGATGTTTTACGACTTGGCATTGCTACAAATAAGTGTTCATCCCCTTGAATGACACGTAAGTCATGAATGACAAAACAATCGTCTAAAGTAATAGATGCGATAGCTTTCATTCTGTTGTCTGTCTCTACTTTACGAATTCTTACATCTGTAATATTCATTCTTTCTCATCCTCCTAAGTTGTCCTGATCTCACATTTAATATACCATTTTTTGTAAGCACTTTTATGTCATTTTTGTGTTCTCTGTCATTTTTTACAATTATATACATTTTTTTGTTAGAATTCAAGAGATTTATGTTGTTTACTCGAATTTACTACTTTTAGATAAATAAAAAAGTACCTTAATCAACTCTAGGATTAAGATACTTCTAATGGTTACCCAATTAATCGAACTGCATGAACTTCATGCTCTCTAAAACATCCATTAATACTGTTTATAATTCGTCGTAATTTATACTCTTTACGTACTAGCGCAAAAACTGTCGGTCCGCTACCGCTCATTAATACAGCATCTGCTCCAAACTGGACAAGTTTATTTTTAATCTCAGCAACCACTGGATAACGTTCTAATGTGACTTCTTCAAGTGAATTTCCTAAGCGATCACAAATTCCTTGATAGTCTTTATTGTCAATACACTTTAACATTCCCTCAATATCTAAATGCTCAACTTGGTTAGCGTCTAACGCTTCATAAATTTCTTTGGTTGATACGCCAATTCGTGGCTTGATTAAAATGACCCAACATTTTGGGGGAGATGGAATTGGTTGAATGATTTCCCCGCGTCCTGTTGCTAGCGCTGTTCCTCCATAAACACAAAACGGTACATCTGACCCTAGCTGTGCCCCTAGTTCAGCCAATTCGTCTATTGTACAATCTACTTTCCAAAGCTCTTTTAATGCTTTTAGTGTTGCGGCAGCATTACTACTTCCACCTGCTAATCCTGCTGCAACTGGAATTCGCTTTTTAATATAGATTTCAACACCTTTATCAATATTAAAATGTTGCTTAAAAAGTTTGGCGGCTTGATACGCCAAGTTTTTTTCATTAAGTGGCATTGTGAACTCATTTGATTTAATTACAATTTCATTCTTTTCAAGGGGAGTGACCGTAATATAGTCTGCTAAGTCGACAGTTGTCATAATCATTTCAACTTCATGATAATTATCTTTACGTTTATAGAGCGTATCGAGTGCTAAATTTATTTTTGCTGGAGCTTTAATTGTTATCATAGCCATTCCTCCAATCAGTATGACTTTATTTTATCATATGACTTTATTTAATTATACAAAAAAAGTAGTAAACAATGTTGACTACTTTTTTTAATATTAATTAAACTTTAATTCAACTGATCCAGTTAAAACATCAATATAGCTATAAGAAACACGATCAACTGAATCGCGTTCGCTATCTAAATCAATTACAAAAATAGAAGGATACGTATTAGATAAAACACCTGTATGCTCAACCACACGGTTACGACTTTCATAGGCAGTAAGCTTTACTTCCTTACCTACTTGTTCACTTAACTCTTGACGAATATTAACAATATTATTAGCCAAAACATCACGCCCTTTCTATTATAAAGCATACCACAAAAAGAAAAAATTTTCAATATTATTATGTGCTAAACACTTGAAATTATGCATTAACAATGATAAAATTAAATATTTTTACAATTTTCTGATACCATAACGAAGGGTTCCCTTCGTTTGAAGCCCTCCAATACCAGCAATTTTCGCAATAGTTTTCTCAATCGCTTCTCGTAAATCAACTTGTTCTTCATACGGAGTTAACGCGATTGTTGCAGCAATAATCGCCGGATCCAGTGCATGAATATTAATTCGTTTAGGAGATGACGCGAAATTTGCACCTGAACCAATCAATGCTTCAAAATGTGATTGGCAAGCGCCCGCAATGACAATTAAATAGTCCAAGGAAGGCTCTATCTCACGTAAAGCATTAACCGTTTCAACAAAATATTTAGAACTTCGATAAGAATTTAAATCGTCTTCGTGTTCTTTATCTTCTAACGCATCATGACCAGTAATCACCACGATATTCGGTCTTAATCTCTTGACCAATTCCGGGACTTTAGTCTTCATCTCTTTTTCTGGAACGGCAAAAGCTTGGGCATAAACTTTTGCATATTTATATAACTTTATACTCTTCTGGAGATACTCTTCATCTCCATCAATATGTAAGATTCGTCCACTAATATAAAAATCACCATTATCATAACTACGCATTTGATTCATAACAGGTGGTAAGATTGTCCGATATTGATCAAATTCGACTTGTTCAGCCCGTTGATATTCTTCACGTGAAATGATTTCTAAATCACTAATCGGAGCATCAGCGGTCAGTCTAAAAAAGATCCCTTTCAAATAAGCTGTATCACCTACTATTTCTTCAATTCGGAACATTGTATCAGAGTTATACGAACGTCGTCCAACAATATCTCCTACTTTGACTTCCTGACTCATCCTCATCACCTCACGTTATTATATGCAATCCCTAAAAAATCGGTACATAAAAAAAGAGGGCCTTCTTATGATAGAAGACCTTCTTTTTATTACTTATTTAAATGTTGATAAAATGCATTTGATAATTTCGCAAATTCTTCGATTGATAATGATTCTCCACGACGATTTGGTAAGATACCAGCTTCTTCTAAAACAGCTGTGACCTCTTCCTTCGTTAAATCTGCGAAGTGTTGATTTAAGTTATTTTGTAATGTTTTACGACGTTGTTTGAAAGCTCCGTGAACCACTTCCATAAAGAAGTCTTCGTTAATCACTTCAACCGCTGGTTGCTCACGTCTTGTTAAACGAACAACTGCACTGTCGACATTTGGTGCTGGAATAAAGACTGTTTTTGGAACTGTTAAAGCTATTTTTGCTTCTGTATAGTATTGAACCGCAATTGACAATGCATTATAGTCTTTTGATCCTGGTTTTGCAGATAAGCGTTCCGCTACTTCTTTTTGCATCATCGTCACATAACGATCGATTGGTAATTTCTTCTCAATTAATCCCATTAAAATTGGCGTTGTAATATAATATGGTAAATTTGCAACAACTGCAATTTCTTTTACATCTTTGAATTCCTCTTCAATCATAGAAGCCACATCAGCTTTTAAAATATCTTGATGAATCACCTTTACATTATCATAAGGGGCTAATGTTTCAGCTAAGATTGGAATTAAGCGAGGATCAATCTCATAAGCGACAACTTTTTTCGCTTTACGAGCAATGAATTCTGTTAACGCCCCAATACCAGGACCGATTTCGATGACTCCAACTTCATCTGTTAAATCAGCCGCATTCACGATTTTATTTAAAATGTTAGTATCCGTTAAAAAGTTTTGTCCGAAACTCTTTTTAAAAGTAAATCCATGTCTTTCAATGATTTCTTTTGTGTTCGACTTTGTTGCAATATCTCTCATATATTAAATAGCTCCTTTATTTTAAACAATTCTAGTTTGAGTCAGTTAAGACATCTACAACTTGTTGTTTCGTAATCCCAAACATCATTAGACGTTTTTGAAGTTGTTTACCATTCACATAGCCAATCCCTAAGGCTTCACTCAGCTTCTCACGAATCTTTGCACTATTTGGATGACCGATGAGTCCAAAATCAAATAAGAACTGTGTTTCAATTTCCTCAATGACCGCTTCTTTTGGTGTCACTAAATTACCTAATGCCGCTTTAATCGCCTCATCACTCGCATGTTCAACACCAACCCCACTTCCATTTTTAGCAATGGCATCAACTTTTTGTAAATAAGCATGTTTACAATTTGGAACAGCCTGCATAACGGTCTGGCGAATTTTATTTCCCGGAAAATCAGGATCAGTAAAAACAATAATTCCACGACTCATTTGAAGTGTTGTAATTTGCTCTAATATTTTCTCATTAATGGCTGAGCCATTCGTTTCTAACGTCTCAATTTCAGGATAGACTTCTTTTAGACGTCGGGTATCGTCGCGACCTTCTACGACAATAACTTCTTTAAACATATTTTTTTCCTCAATTTCTTTTATAAAATTTTATTGAACATTCTCATGTAATAATTCTAGAATTCTTTGTTTCGCTTCCCCATCTGGACTTAATCGAATTAAATCTAATGGGAAATAAACTTTATGTTCTTGTTTTGGTTTGACCGCAATAATTCCTTTAATGATGGTTGATACTTCAGAGATTTCTTGAATTGAGCCATCACGCATCAATAATTCAATACAGTCTGGTAAACAATTCGTTTTATGTCCATAGTAATCGTATGGTGTTTTGACGCTATGATCAGTTAATAAATAATAGTCTGGATTAATACCTAATTCAATCATATATTCTTTCACTTGCTTTAGCTTTTCATTAGTTTCATCATTTGGTGTATAGTGCACCTCTTTTAATAATCGACGATTAATAAAACGATCGGCTAAATCACGTAAAATCTCATCTTCCTCATCGGTAAATAAAGAGGCATAATAACTAATTGTTGAATCATCAAATTTTAAATATGTTTCAACTGAAGGCTCTTCCTCTAAAAATAAATCTTTTAGTGCCTCCAGTGGACGTTTAAATTCATAGCCAGAAAAAATCAATTCACGAACACGACGAAGCATATTTTGAATAACTAAGTCAAAACTTCGACCGGTTGAGTGTAAATAGACCTGCCAGTACATCTGATAACGACTCATTAAATAATCTTCAATCGCATGCATTCCTGACACTTTGTACACAATTTTATTATTAACAACACGCATCGTTCTTAGAATTCGCTCAACATCAATTTCTCCATACGGAGCCCCCGTAAAATAAGCATCACGAAGTAAATAATCTAAGCGATCAGCATCTAATTGACTTGAGATAATACTAATAATTAATGGATTCGGATATGTTTTATTAATCACATCTCGAACTTTCGTAGCAAATCCTTTTTGATAGGCTTCTAATACTCGATTCACTTCCGTGTTTTCCATAATAATGCGTTCTGTAAATAGCTCATGGCGTACACTAAAAACAGATTCAAATGAATGTGAAAAAGGACCATGACCTAAATCATGAAGTAACGCAGCTGATAAAACTAGTAAACGTTCATCTTCACTTAATATCGTTCCACGATGCATTAATGCTCGAATAATTTTTCGTGCCATTTCATACACACCTAATGAATGTGAAAAACGGCTATGTTCTGCCGTATGGAAAACCATATACGTTCCACCCAACTGTTTAATACGGCGTAATCGTTGCACCTCTTTTGTTTGAATTAAATCCCAAATTAATTGATCATAAACATGAACATATCCATATACCGGATCTCTAAATACTTTTTCTTCTAACTTTGTCATTCGCATCACCATCTATATACCATCATTATTTTTAAAAATAATGCAAAAATCTTGATTTCTTACATTATAAGTATACCACATTCTTGACAGACTTGAACTAACATGACAAAACGTTTCCTAAATATTAAAAATAATCTATACCTTTTTGAAATAATATCATATAAATATGTTATAATACCAATATGATAACGTTTTTAAAGGGCGTGGTTCTATGTGTTTGAAAACAAGAGATTACTTCATTAATGATCAAGAGTCTTTCTTAAAGCATCATCAACTTTTTTCCATGATGATTTGTGAAATCTATGACCTTCTCACCCTTCATCAACCTGAACCTTTAAGCATTGAGCAAATTTTTCAACAATTAACCCCTTTTCTAAAAGCTCGCATTCGATTTGTGATAAAAAACGAACCACAGGCGCTAATCTTATTTAAAAATGAACTCGATATAGTTTCCTATATGGCTAATTTACTAGCTAATAAAACATTTAAAATCCATCACTTTGGAAATGAATACTATTATCTTGGTGAATCATAATTAATTAATCATATTTTTATCTTTTACTACTTTTATGCACTTAACACAAAAAAGGACAAGAAAGTCGATTATTTTGACTCCTTGTCCTTTTCTTATTCTTTATTTTCCTAAGAATTCTTTTACTTTTTGGATTAACTCATCTTCATTTTCCGCTAAAATTGGCTTATTATTAACGAAAACAAAAGAACGATCACGACCTGGTCCACAATATGACTGGCATCCTTGATAAATTTTCGCTTTTGGGTCAATCGCTTTTAAGCGTGGTAATAATGTATTTAAATTTGTTGCTTTACATTTATCACAAACGCGGAACTCATTTGGTTCTGCAAATAAATCATCTAAATTAAACATCGATTACACCTTCCCTTTTCTAAAATTTTTGAAGTGTATCTCTATAAAAGTTTATAAAAAAATGAGCTTTCTGTCAATGAAAACACAAAGCTCATCTCTCTCTCATTTATTTAAAAAATAACTTTATTTCTATAATAATGTTTGGTTAGCCGTGATGATTGCTGTTCCGTAAACATCTTCTGGAGAACATCCACGCGATAAATCATTAACTGGTTTATTTAATCCAGCTAAGATTGGTCCTACTGCTTCAAATCCACCTAAACGTTGAGCAATTTTATATCCGATGTTTCCTGAGTTTAAATCAGGGAATACGAATACATTGGCTTGTCCTGCTACTTTAGAATCTTTAACTTTTGTTTTTGCTACTGCTGGAACAAAGGCAGCATCAAATTGTAACTCTCCATCATAATCGAAATCTAATTCCATTCCGTTTAAGATTTCCATTGCTTCTGTTACTTTTTTAGTTTCTTCAGTTTTAGCTGAACCTTTTGTTGAGAAGCTTAATAAGGCAACTTTTGGTTCAATATCAAACATACGTGCAACACGTGCTGATTCAATGGCGAATTCTGCTAAATCACTGCTTGATGGGTTTGGATTGATCGCGCAGTCAGCAAAGATATAACGCTCATCTCCACGTAACATAGCAAAGTATCCGAATGTTTTAGAGATTCCCGGTTTTGTTTTAATAATTTGTAAGGCTGGACGTACCGTGTCTCCAGTTGAGTGAATAGCACCTGAAACTAAACCTGCGGCTAATCCCATGTGTACTAACATCGTTCCGAAGTAGTTCACGTTTAAGACTAATTCACGTGCTTGCTCTTCAGTTACTTTTCCTTTACGAACAGCAACTAATTCAGTAACCATTTCATCTAATTTGTCATAATGTTTTGGATCAATAATTTCGCATCCTTCTAGTGAATAGGTTCCAGCAGCAGCTTGTACTTCCTCAATTGATCCAATTAAAATTGGTTTTAACATGTTTTCGCGTGCTAACAAACTAGCGGCTTGAACAACGCGTGGTTCGTTACCTTCTGGGAAAACGATGCGAATATTTTTTCCAATGATTTGGTTTTTTAAACTTGTCATGATATCCATTGAATTTACCACCTTTAATGTTTTTGTTACTTTTATTGTACTCTTTTTTCCATAAAAATAAAAGGTTAATACCTTTTATTTTTTTAAATAATTTATTCATGTTTCGTCAATGTCGACCATATGATGAAACGAGAGGTGATTATCATGGGAGTTGTTCAAGCAACCCAAAAAGATATTGAGTTACTTGCCCGACTCATGCGTGCTGAAGCCGAAAGCGATGGAAATATGGGAATGTTACTTGTCGGTAATGTTTGTGTCAATCGTGTCTTAGCTAATTGTCACGATTTTAAAAACATTAATACCATTCAGCAAATGGTCTTTCAATCTCCTGGGGGATTTGAAGCCGTACAATTCGATTACTTCTATCAACGCGCGAGAGATAATGAAATTAGGCTAGCGCGAAGGGTCATTAATGGAGAGCGATTTGAACCTGCGACAACGGCATTATGGTTCTACGATCCTTTCCAACCAAGTTGTCCGCCTCAGTTTTGGGGACAATGGAATTCAGGTCGATATGGAGATCACTGCTTCTATATCCCACTTGAATCCGAACACTGTTATGACTAATTGTAATTTGAAAGGAGAGACATTATGAATTATTATTACTCTTATCCTTATGGGGGACCTTTTCCAAATCCAAGTGATCCATACTGGAGATATCAACAAGCAAATCCAATGGGAGGAAGTTACTCTAATGTAAACCCAAATACAGTGGAACCACCATTTCCAGCAGGGGCCCCAATTACACCACAAACGCCAACTGAACCTGGACAAGGAATAACTGGACCATCAGTAAGTGGTGTAACATTTGGAGGATTTGAAGTTCCAGTAGGAAATGTGATCTCAATGGCACAAGGTAGCAGTTACGTAAGTAATATTCTAAGACTTAATCGTGGGAAGTTAGCTACCGTTTATATGACATTCAGTGGTAATGATGCAGCAACTGCTCGACGTACTTTTGTCGGAATTATTGAAGCGGCAGGACGCGACCATATCGTTTTAAGTGATCCAAACACAGGTCATCGTTTCATTTTATTAACTGTTTATTTAGATTATGTTGAATTCCCAGAAGAAATCAACTACTATTATCCACTCGATAATACACTTAATATGGTGGATCCTGACTTATTTGAAAAATTCCCTTCTTTAGGGGCACTTTATAACTATCAAAAACAACAAGACGAACTTTATAAGCAAAAGTATCCATACTATAACCAACTTCCTGAAAGCTTTACTCACCAACAAATTCAACAATCAAATAACTATATGCCTCAACCACCTTATGGTAATTCAGAACAATTTTAAGCAAAAAAGCATCTCTACAAAAAAGAGATGCTTTTTTTAATTTAATGACCAGTCAATCGGATTCAATCCTTTTGAAGCTAAGAATTCATTAGTCTTTGAAAAAGGAGCACTTCCAAAAAATCCACGACGAGCAGATAATGGCGAAGGATGGGCTGATTCAATCACAAAATGCTTATTTAAATCAATCAGCTTTTTCTTACTTTGGGCGTGTTTCCCCCATAAAATAAAGACAACAGGTGTTGGTTTTTCATTTAAATAACGTAAAACTGCATCTGTAAGGGTCTCCCATCCCATTCCAACATGTGACATCGGTTGACCTTCTTTGACTGTTAACGTCGTATTCAATAATAAAACGCCTTGTTTCGCCCACTTACTTAAATCTCCGCTACTTGGATACTCACATTTGATATCCTCCACTAACTCATTAAAAATATTACGCAAAGAAGGTGGCAGCTTCGTTCCTGCTTCAACTGAAAAACTTAGACCATTCGCTTGATTTGGACCATGATAAGGATCTTGTCCTAAAATCACGACCTTGACTTCTGAATACGGGGTTAACTGGAAGGCATGAAACACTTCATTTTTTGGAGGATAAACGACTTCCGTCTCGTATTGCTGATGCAATTGATTAAAAAGCTCCTTCATATACGACTGTTCAAATTCTTGTTTTAAGATTAAATCCCAATCATTATGAATAAACATCTTATAATCACCCTTTCATTTATTTTAAAAGAAAAGAACCTGTTAACAGGTTCTGCGACTTACAGCAAAATAATACCGACTAACGTAATAATTCCACTTGCTAAAATAACAGTATCTTCCATTTTCCATGTTAAACGATAAATCGAAGTACGACGTTGACCGACAATATATCCTCGACATTCCATCGCATCCATCATCATGGTTAATCGTTTAATTGTATTTGAGATCGCCGGAATAATAATAGCCATTAGTTTTGATAATTTTTCTTGTAATGAGATCTCACTAAAATCTAATCCTCGAGATTGTTGAGCACTATAAATGAGCTTCACCTCATCTAAAATCATCGGAATTAAACGAATCGCTAAACTTGTCATAAAAGCAAACTGCTCCATAGACTGGCCTTTAATTAAGGCTTTTGCTCCTGCGACGAGTTCACTTGGAGCGGTTGTAAAAGTTAGTAGCGCACCCATGAATACGAATAACATCATTTTTGCGGTGTAGAATATTCCTAACATCAATCCGTCTAATGTGACCTGAAGAAATCCAATTTGAAATAATGTCTTTGTGCCTTCTGTTAAGGTGAAGAACACGATAAAAAATAAATACATATATTTAAGAAACATTGCTTGCTTCAAATAAAAAGAAAATGGAATTTTACTTAAATATAAGAACATGAATATTAAACAAGCGGCAAGTAAAAGTTGTATCCATCTTGAAATACAAATCATCATGATGATATTAAGAACCATCATTAATAATTTAGCACGTGAATCAAGTGAATGATAAAATGATGGAACACTAATATATCTTCCAAGCCATAACTTTTTCATACAATTCTCCTCATTAGTTATTTAATTTATAGTGATTTCGAAATAATTGAAATTCATTTAAACGAGACATAACTAATTTTGCAACTAATCCAATAACAACTCCCGTTAAAAGTCCTATTGGAAGTAAAAACATCATGTAATATGCAATGGCCTTAGTTTTAATTAAAATCATAGCTACTATAATTTGACCAATATTATGCATGACCCCACCAATCATACTAATCCCAATTAAACTAATCTTCTCTTTTAATACTTTAAAGGCTGATACCATGCAAATATAACTCAATAAAGCACCTACAAAACCATAAGCAAACATAGAAAATGTTCCAAGCAATAACGTTGTTAAAAATGTTTTTAACATAATAACAAAAAACATATCTTTAACATCTAAATAATACAACCCAATCACAATCATAATATTAGCTAATCCTAGTTTCATTCCTGGAATCGGTAATTTAATAGGGATCATCGATTCAATAATTCCTAATACAATGGCTAATGCCCCAATCAAAATAACTAACATCATTTTTTCTAAGTTTTCACGATTTTTTTTTTGATTCAACGTCTAAAACCTCCCACCTAACATTAAAATCTATTATATCATGAGGAGCAAATCAAAAAACACCTTTTCTCGACAGAATGTTAGCACTTTAAAACTCTGTTAATATTTGATAAAATTATGTCATTCAAGAGTTAAGAACGATTTCAATAACTGATAGGAGGAACTCTAATGAAACAATGTATCTTCTGTAAAATTATTAATAAAGAAATTCCAGGACATATTTTATTTGAAAATGAGCATGTGTTAGCCTTCTTAGATATCTCTCAAACAACAAAAGGTCATACATTAGTTATCCCTAAAAACCATGTGGAAGATGTTTTTTCAATGACTGAAGAAGATATGGCACATGTTTTCTCAGTTGTTCCAAAGATTGCAAATGCATTAAAAACAACCTTTAATGCGGATGGAATGAACATTGTCAACAACAATAAACCTGTAGCGGGACAAACGGTCTTCCATTATCACGTTCACTTAATTCCTCGCTATACGTTTGAAGATTCATTTGATGTCAAATATACAAATAACATGTCTAATTATACACCAGAGACATTAGCGGCATTAAAAGAAGAAATCTTAACAAACTTATAAGAATTCTAACATTTGTATATTTATTCTAATCCTTGGAATACTAATGATATTCTCATTAGAAACGGGGGATTAGGTGATGATTAAACAAGTCATAAGTGAAATCAAACAACAACTTCAATGTGCAAATATCATCGATTGTCAAATTAACGAATATCAATTACAAAAACTTTATGATGGAATGATTGATCAATCCATGCATCCTGAAGATTACTTCCCTTATTTTGTCTCATATGGGCTTTTACTACTCCATTTAGATACCCATAATCAATTATTAGATTCATCAAATGAAGAACAATGTAGAAATATTATTTTATACGGTGATTTATTTTATAGTCTTTATTATGAATACTCGATTAAACATACCTTTTCACTGATTAAACATAATATGGCTCGCGTTCTCGAATCAATTGAAATTCAATCTATTCATCATCAAAATTCATCCGTTTATTTATTAAACACATGGATTAAAATCATGAAACAGGAGGGGTTGAATGATGGGTTACTTATCTAAGTTTGGATATGATGAGGTCTATTTTAATAAAATTCTCCTTCAAAATATCGAGAATGATGCCTTATTAAAACAGGATGACGCATTAAAAAAGGCGCTTTGCGAATTAGTTAGTCAGGGTGGAAAAAGAATTCGCCCTCTCTTTTTATTAATGGCAACTGATTTAGGAAGTTATCCTAAGAAAGAAGACTGCTATTTAGCAGCCGTTGCGATTGAGTTACTTCATCTTTCTTCACTGATTCATGATGATATTATTGATCATTCTCCAATGAGACATAATGTACTTACCCTTCATGAACGCTATGGAGCTAAAATAGCACTTAAACTAGGAAATTATACCTTAAATAAAAGTCTTGAACTTTTTTCTCACTTTGATGATCCAAGGCTTCATTTACAATTAGCACATACCATGAAGCAACTATGTTTAGGAGAGCTCAAACAAAAAGAGGACCTTTTTAACTTTAATCTTCAACTCGAAGATTATATTGAAAAAAGTCATCAAAAGACAGGGACTTTAATTTCTGTGAGTCTTGTCATCGGGGGACTAATTGCTCATTTATCAAATGATGAACTTGATGAACTATCAACACTTGGTCATTCAATTGGAATTGCTTATCAATTAAAAGATGATATTTCAGATTTTACAAGCCTCTCTTCAAGTCTTGGGAAACCCGTTGGTAATGATTTAAGACAAGGCATTATTACACTTCCAACGATTTTTGCTCTCGAGGATGATTTAATCAAAGAAGAGTTGATGTCATTACACTTGAACAAAGAATCATCTACCTTTGATTCACTTTGCAAACGAATTAATTCCGGACATTATATTCAACAATCAGAGGACGTTTGCCAATCTTATATTAATAACACATTGGCAATTATGAATAAACTTCCCAATTTGAAACCTAAGATGTCGCATTTAATTGACCTACTATTTAATTAACCGAAAGGGAGAGTTATATGAGTTATAAAATGATCGTTTTAGATTTAGATGGAACATTAATGTCATCTAAAAATGAAATCTTACCAAAAACAAAAGAGGCGTTATTTAAAGCCCAAGAACAAGGTGTTATGATTGTATTAGCATCTGGTCGTCCAACTTATGGAATGGTGAAAGCTGCTAAAGAATTACGATTAGATGAATATCCAGGTTATATCTTATCTTATAATGGTGGACGCATCATTTCAGTTCAAACAAATGAAATGATTTATGATGATTCCTTAACACCTGAGATTTGTCATGAATTATATGATTTATCTCGTGAAATGAACGTTAATATCATGGCTTACGAAGATGAGGCTATTATAACAGCTGATGATGATCAATACATCCAAAAAGAAGCCCATATCAACGGAATGCCAATCAATCGCGTTGAAAACTTTAAAGACTCAGTCACTTTCAACTCAGTCAAATGTTTATGCACAGCAGAACCTGAGTATTTAGCTCAAGTTGAAATTAAAATGAAAGAACGTTTAGGAAATCGTTTAAGTATTACTCGTTCTCTTCCATTCTTCTTAGAGTTCATGCCTCAAAATATCAATAAAGCTTATTCATTACAAAAATTATTAGAGCATGTTGGATTAGATAAATCTCAATTAATCGCTTGTGGTGATGGATACAACGATTTACCAATGATTGAATTTGCAGGTCTTGGAGTCGCAATGGGAAATGCAGTTGATGAAGTTAAAGCCGCTGCTAACTATGTTACTGCTACAAATGATGAAGATGGAATTGCTCAAGTAATCGAAAAATTTATTCTTAATAACTAAAAAAGATAATCTTCGGATTATCTTTTTTAGTTATTTTCTTCCTACTTAATTATCAAAAAATGAATCTCTTTTTTATGCCAAAACCTCTTCTTTTTCTCACCTTGAAAAATAATTGAAAGATGCTAAAATAACCGTGTAATTATTGTTTAGGGGGGAATTTCATGAATAACTTAAAAGGATCAAAAACAGAAGAGAATTTATTAACTGCTTTTGCAGGAGAATCAATGGCGCGTAATAAATATACGTTCTATGCCTCTCAAGCTAAAAAAGAAGGATACGAGCAAATCGCTAATATCTTCTTAGAAACAGCTAACAATGAAAAAGAACACGCAAAATTGTGGTACAAATTACTTCATGATGGACAAGTCGCTGATACAATGACAAATTTAAAAAATGCTGCCGCTGGTGAACACGATGAGTGGACAGATATGTATGCTCGTTTTGCGCAAGTTGCTCGCGAAGAAGGGTTCAATCGTATCGCTGTGTTATTTGAAATGGTTGGAAAAATCGAAAAACACCATGAAGAACGTTATTTAAAATTAGTGCAAAATATTGAAGAAGGTCAAGTATTTGAACGCGAAGAAGAAGTTGCTTGGATTTGCTTAAATTGTGGACATATCCATTATGGAAAAAAAGCTCCTAAAGCATGTCCGGTATGCGCTCACCCAAAAGCTTATTTTGAGTTAAACTCAGAGAACTATTAATGAATCGTCTTAAGCTATCTCCACTATGGAGATAGCTTTTTATATGGTTTCTATGATTCGAACTTAAAACGGTCATAAACCAATGCTATAATTTACTCCTATATGAAATATATGGAGGGAATCTCATGAGTAACTTAAAAGGTACTAAAACAGAACAAAACTTAATGCATGCATTCGCTGGCGAGTCAATGGCTCGTAACAAATATACTTATTATGCAGCTAAAGCTAAGGAAGAAGGATATGAACAAATCGCAAACATCTTCTTAGAAACAGCTCGTAATGAAATGGAACATGCAAAATTATGGTTCAAATTATTACATGAAGGTGAAATTGCAGATACAATGACAAACTTAAAAGATGCTGCTGCTGGTGAAAATGATGAGTGGACAGATATGTATGCAACATTCGCTCAAACTGCTCGCGAAGAAGGATTCAACCGTGTAGCTGCTTTATTCGATATGGTGGGAAAAATTGAAAAACACCATGAAGAGCGTTATTTACAATTATTAAAAAATATTGAAGAAGGTCAAGTATTCGAACGTGAAGAAGAAGTTGCTTGGGTATGTCAAGAATGTGGACACATTCATTTCAGGAAAAAGGCGCCGAAAGTATGTCCAGTTTGCTCATACGATCAAGCACACTTCGAAATCCGTTCAGAAAACTACTAATCTCTTAAAGAGCCGAAAGGCTCTTTTTATTATGGGAAAATAAAAATGTGGATAACTCCAAATGAAGTTATCCACAACTCAGTCTTTTTTATAATCGGATCTATATTAAACTCGAATATAGGTTATCAATAGAAACGGTAAAGTTTTTTAACGTCATAAAAATTTTACTGCTTCTTCTCTATTCATACTATTATTGCCTACAAAAAAACTAGCCTCCAAAAAGGGAAGCTAGTTTTAAAAGATTAGATAGCTTTACCAAGAATCTCTTCTGCATGTTTAACAAGTTCGTCACTTGGTGGGAGTTGTCCATCTAACGGATAATCATATCCGAGTTGTTTCCACTTGTATTCACCCATACTGTGATATGGTAAAACTTCAATTTTTTTAACGGTTTTCAGAGTTTTGATGTATTCGGCAGTTTTTTGTAAATCATCTTCGTCATCTGTTAATCCTGGTACAAGAACTCGGCGGATCCACATTGGAATGCCTGCATCAGAGACTAGATGACCAAATTCTAATATGTGTGCGTTGTCTTTTCCTGTTAATTGTTTATGCTTTTGTGCATCAAACATTTTAATATCAAGCATTAGCATGTCAGTAACAGCTAATAACTCTTTTAATTGTTGTTTACGTTCCTCAGTATTGAACTTTAAATCACCTGAAGTATCAATGTTAGTATGAATGCCATGTTTTTTACACTCTTTAAATAATTCAGTCACGAATTCCATCTGTAATAAAGGTTCTCCACCACTTACCGTGATCCCTCCACCTGAGGCATCGAAAAACTCTTTATACTTCACTAATTCTGACACAATTTCAGAAACTTCCGTTACTTTTCCTTCTTTCATTTTCCACGAATCAGGATTGTGGCAATATGCGCATCGGAGTCCGCACCCTTGGACAAAGACAATAAATCTAAGTCCTGGGCCATCAACTGTTCCGAAAGATTCTACTGAGTGTACATATCCATTCATACTAATCACCTTATCTTCTCTTATTCACAAATTACATTTTTTCGTGCATTGTACGGTTGATTACATCTAATTGTTGAGCACGTGTTAACTTAATGAAGTTTACAGCGTATCCTGATACACGAATTGTTAATTGTGGGTATTTCTCTGGGTGTTCCATTGCATCTAATAAAGTATCACGGTTAAATACGTTGATATTTAAATGGTGACCTTTTTTAGCAACATAAGCATCCATGATTGCTACTAAGTTTTTGTTACGTTCTTCATCTGTACGTCCTAATGATTTAGGTACTAATGAGAATGTATTTGAGATACCATCTTGTGCAGATTCAAATGGTAACTTCGCTACTGATGACATTGAAGCGATTGCTCCGTGAGAGTCACGTCCGTGCATTGGGTTTGCACCTGGTGCAAATGGTTCACCTTCTTTACGACCACATGGAGTTGTTCCTGTTTTCTTACCATATACAACGTTTGATGTGATAGTTAAGATAGATTGAGTTTGTAATTTTGCACGATATGGTTTATGTTTACGGATTTTTGTCATGAATGATGACATAACGTCTACTGCGATTTGGTCTACGCGATCATCATTATTTCCGTATTTAGGGAAGTCTCCTTCAACTTCGAAGTCAACTGCAATACCGAATTCATCACGGATTGGTTTAACTTTTGCATATTTGATAGCTGATAATGAGTCAGCTACTACTGATAATCCAGCGATACCTGTTGCTGAAACGCGTTCTGCATCTGTATCGTGTAATGCCATTTCAATACGCTCATAGCTATATTTGTCATGCATATAGTGGATGATATTTAATGTATTAACATATAAATCTGCTAACCATTCCATTACTTCATCGTAACGTTCCATTACTTTGTTGTAATCTAATACTTCATCAGTAATTGGTGCCCAGTGTGGTCCAACTTGTACTTTAGATTTTTCATCACGACCACCGTTGATTGCATATAATAATGCTTTCGCTAAGTTAGCACGTGCACCAAAGAATTGTAATTGTTTACCAACTTTCATTGGTGATACACAACATGCGATAGCATAGTCATCACCGTAGATTGGACGCATGATGTCATCATTTTCATATTGGATTGCTGAAGTTTTGATTGACATTTTTGCACAGTATTCTTTGAAACCTTGAGGTAATTTTGTTGACCATAATACTGTTAAGTTTGGTTCTGGTGCTGGTCCTAAGTTATCTAATGTGTGTAATACACGGAATGAGTTTTTAGTTACTAATGGGAATCCATCAGTTGACATACCAGCGATTGACTCAGTTACCCAAGTTGGATCTCCTGAGAATAATTCATTGTAATCTGGAGTACGAGAGAATTTAACTAAACGTAATTTCATTACGAAGTGGTCCATAATCTCTTGTGCTTCTTCTTCAGTAATTACACCATTTTGTAAGTCACGCTCAATATAGATATCTAAGAATGTAGAAGTACGTCCTAAAGACATCGCAGCACCATTTTGTTCTTTAATTGCAGCTAAGTATCCGAAGTATAACCATTGAACTGCTTCTTTAGCAGTTGTTGCTGGTTTAGAGATATCGAAACCATGTTTTGCTGCCATTTGTTTTAATTCATTTAAAGCACGATATTGTTCAGAAATTTCTTCGCGTAAACGAATAGTTTCTTCATCCATGACACGTGAAGTGTTGTTATGGTCTTTTAATTTTTCAGCCATTAAACGATCTACCCCGTATAAAGCGACACGACGGTAGTCTCCGATAATACGTCCACGTCCGTAAGCATCTGGTAATCCTGTGATAACACCTGATTTACGAGCTGCACGAATTTCTGGAGTGTAAGCATCGAATACACCTTGGTTATGTGTTTTACGGTATTCAGTGAAGATATGAGATACTTCTGGATCTACATGGAATCCATAAGATTCAGCAGCTTTTTCAGCCATACGAATTCCACCGAATGGTTGTAATGAACGTTTGAATGGTTTGTCAGTTTGGAAACCAACGATTTTTTCTAAATCTTTATTTAAATATCCTGGTTCATGAGAAGTAATTGTAGATACGATTTTTGTATCTAAGTCTAAAACTCCGCCAGCTTCACGCTCAGCTTTAGTTAACTCCATTACTTGGTCCCATAATTTTGTTGTTGCTTCAGTTGGTCCTGCTAAGAAAGAGTCATCCCCTTCATAAACAGTGATGTTTTGATTGATAAAGTCACGCACATCAATTTTTTCTTGCCATTCTGTACCTTTAAAGCCTTGCCAAGCTTCCATGATAGTTCCTCCTTATAGTTCTCTTAAGAACCTCTCTCTGAAATTTCAAATCTTATTGTTACCATAATTTTACAATAAGATTCTTCCCTTTGTAAAGGGGTTACACTATACGAACATAATATTTAATAACTCCCCTTAAACATTATAACGTATATATCTTTTACAGTTATTATTATATTTCCAACACTGGAAAAAATCAACTTATATACATTAATTTTTTTTAAATATTTTTATTTTTTTCTAATATAAGGGGTTACGCTTACAATCTTATGGATAATTTACCAATATAATATAGAAAATAAAGATAAAATCATAATTTTGATATTAAAAAAAGATATCTCTTTCCTAATAAAATAAAGCGTATCTGCTACTGATTGTAATCAAAAAAATAAGGCGTTAACTCCAAGTAAAATAATCATAACTCCTCCAAAGATGTTTGCTTTATTTCCTATCATATGCCCTAATGTTTTTCCAAAGGTTGATCCTATATAGGAAAATAAAAATGCAATAGTTGCTATGAGAATAGTAGCCAAAATTAATTGCTCGTAAATTAACCCGTAAGTAATTCCGGCTGCTAAAGCATCAATACTTGTCGCTATCCCAAACATCGCAAGTAACTTTAAGGATAAACCCTTTTTTTTATTGAAGCCCATCTCATGAGATTCAATATATTCTTCTTTCGAACTTTCAAAAGCTTCTTTTAACATTCTGACACCTAATATAATTAAAATCACACCAGCGATTAAATGATTATATGTCGTGATTTCTCCACTAACAAACTTTAATGAAACAATTCCAATGACAAATAACAGACCTTGAAAAAAGCCAAAACTAATGGATACTTTAAGACGATCTCTCACTGTATGGGCTAATCCATCCATTCCTAATGTAATAGCGACCGCAAATGCATCCATAGCTAATGCAACTGACATTATCATGATAACTACTAAATATTCTTTCAACGATTCTCACCCCAACTTTAGTTTCCTTGTATCTTTACATCTTATCTAAATCACTACAAATATATGATTAAAATTTTTCTATCTCGTATTATCCTTATATAAGATTTAATAACTTCGCTTCATTTATGGTAAAAAATGATTGACTTTCCACAAATAGGATTTATAATAGTTATTAAGATTTACAATTTTATACAACTTAACAAACTCTTATCACGAGAGGCGGAGGGACAGGCCCAATGATGCCCGGCAACCAATCAGTCATGATACGGTGCCAATTCCTGCAGACATTGTCTGAAAGATAAGGGAAAGTGTGATCTACATATAAATTATGTAATACACCTTTCTGCTTATCGAAGTAGAAAGGTTTTTTTATTTCATAAATAAGAAAATTGTAGCATCTGATTAAGAGAACGAAAGGGGAGAATTTCATGATTGTTCTTGATCAAATAAAAAAAATATTTAATACGAATTCTGGACGTGTCACTGCTGTAGATTCAGTTAACTTGTCTATCCAAAAAGGGGAAATATTCGGAATTATCGGTTACAGTGGGGCTGGAAAAAGTACACTAATTCGAATGTTAAACTTACTGGAACGTCCAACTGAAGGGACAGTTACCATTGATGGGAAAGATTTAACTCAAATCTCCTCTAAAGAGCTTCGATTGGCTCGACAACAAATTGGAATGGTCTTTCAACACTTTAATTTACTCTGGTCACGTACGGTATTTGAAAATATCGCCTTCTCACTTGAGATTGCAGGAGTAAACAAAGACGAAATCAAGCCACGAGTTTTAGAGCTTATTCAATTAGTTGGTTTAAGTGGAAAAGAAGACAATTATCCCTCTCAATTGAGTGGTGGACAAAAACAACGCGTTGGGATTGCACGTGCATTGGCTAACAATCCTAAAGTTCTACTTTGTGATGAAGCCACTTCAGCCCTTGATCCGCAAACAACAGATGAAATTTTAGATTTACTTGTTCAAATTAATAAAAAATATAACTTAACTATTGTTCTAATCACACATGAAATGCGTGTGATTCAAAAAATTTGTCATCATGTGGCGATTATGGAAAGTGGGCGTATCGTTGAACAAGGAGATGTCTTAACGGTTTTCTCTAATCCTCAGCATCCAGTTACTGAACGTTTCGTTAAACAAGTAGCGAGTGAAGATGACTCAATTGAGACGGTCGAACATCTAATTAAAAAGTTCCCTAAAGGAAAAATTGTTCTTCTGAAATATCTAAAAGAAAAAGCAGAACAACCTTTCATCACAAACGTTATTCGTAACTACCAAGTGGACATTAATATTATTCAAGGAAAGGTCGTACAAACTCAAGAGGGTGGCTACGGTTCTCTTTATGTTCAACTTACGGGTCTAGAAATCATTCCAGCTCTTAATTATTTAAAAGAAGTTGGGGTAGAAGTTGAGGTGATTTCATAATGTTTTTATTATTACTACCAAATGTCAAATGGGATAAAATGTTCTCGGCAACGCTTGAAACATTATATATGACTGCTATCGCAGGTATCTTCGTCTTTATTTTAGGATTAATTATCGGGTTAGTCTTATTTTTAACAGCACCGAATCAACTCTTAGAAAATAAATGGATTAATCGTGTTTTATCAGCATTTGTTAACATTTTTCGTTCAATTCCATTTGTCATTTTAATCATTCTTTTGTTAAACTTTACAAAATTCTTAGTTGGGACGGTCCTTGGGCCGAATGCAGCCCTACCAGCTTTAATTATAGGAGCCGCTCCTTTCTATGGGCGTCTTGTTGAAATCGCGCTTCGCGAAATTGATAAAGGTGTCATAGAAGCTTCCATTGCAATGGGAGCTTCACTTTGGACGATTATTCGAAAAGTCCTCATTCCTGAAAGCTTACCTGCTTTAGTTTCAGGAATTACGGTTACAACGATCTCACTTGTTGGATATACAGCAATGGCTGGTGTTATCGGTGCAGGTGGTCTTGGAAATCTAGCTTACTTAGATGGATTCCAACGTCATCGATTTGACGTTGTTTTTGTAGCAACCGTCATTATTTTAGTAATTGTCTTTGTGATTCAGTTTATCGGAGATATGATCACTAAACAAATTGACAAACGTTAATAAAAACTATTTATTCAGTTAAATCCTTAATCAGTTGATTAAGATTTATATATCACTCGTTGGGGAAAACGAGCAAAGAATATGAAAATTTAAGGAGGAAGTTAAAAATGAAAAAATTATCATTAGGTTTATTAAGTTTAGTGGCAGCTATTTCTTTAGTTGGATGTGGAAATAGTGGTGAAGAGAAAACAACATTAAAAGTTGGAGCAACAGCTGTTCCTCATGCAGAGATTTTAGAACAAGCCAAACCATTACTTAAGGAAAAAGGAATTGAATTAGATGTTGTCACATTCCAAGACTATGTCTTACCCAATACAACTTTAGATGAAGGAGAATTAGATGCGAACTACTTCCAGCACATCTCTTACTTAGAGGGATTTAATGAAGAGCATGGAACACATCTAGTTAATGCAGGTGGAATTCACATCGAGCCAATCGGTATTTACTCTAAAAATTATAAATCTTTAGATGAATTACCTGAAGGCGCTACAATTATCATGAGTAATTCAGTTGCTGATCATGGACGTATGTTATCCTTATTACAAACAGAAGGATTAATTACTTTAGATTCTAATGTAGATGCTAGTGTTGCTACAGTAGAAGATATTATTGAAAATCCTAAAAACTTAACATTCAAAACCGATATTGATCCAGGTATGTTAGTTACTGTTTATGAACAAAATGAAGGAGATGCGGTTTTAATTAACACAAACTATGCATTAGACGGTGGATTAAATCCAATGACTGATTCTATTGCTATGGAAGGATCTGAATCTCCTTATGTAAATATCATCGCTGTTAATAGCGGAGATGAAAACCGTGATGATATTAAAACATTAGTTGAAGTTTTACGTTCTAAAGAAATCCAAGATTTCATTGTTGAAACATATGCAGGAGCGGTTGTTCCTGTTTCTGAATAATTCATTTAAAAGCACTCAAGTAAATCGAGTGCTTTTTCATATCCTACGTTTAAAAAGTATGAAATAATAAATGCTATAAAAGAGCCATAATATAAATTGATAGATTATACCATAAATACAGGTAATTTATGGTATAATATTGAAACAAAGAAAGGGTGAGAACGATGATTGAATTCAAATCGAGTTTAAAGATTAAAAATGAAAAAACAAATTTAGTAGTTGGCGTTTTCTCAGATATCTCTCATGACATTATTACTCAATTAGATAAAGCATTAAATAAACGTTTATCAGTTTCATTAGAAGAGGGATTAATTCCAACTAACTTTAAAGATATCACGCCAATTTATCCATTAGGGCAAATTGAAAGTAAAAAAGTTTATATTGTGGGATTAGGCAAATCAACAGATTTTACGGTTGAAAAATGTCGTAAAGTTTTAGGAAAAGTCGCAAAAGCAGCAAAAGAGGATGTAACCATCTTATTAGAAACATTCGATTGTAAAGCTGTCTCAATTAATGAATTAGCGACAGTTTGTGCTGAAGCTATCACTTTATCAACATATAAAATGGAAACTTATAAGACTGAAGAGAAAGCTACAACACCTGTTAATTTCTTCATCCATTGCGATTCACAAATTACAGATGATTTAAATCGTGGAGTGATTTACGGAGAGGCAACAAACAGTGCTCGTCAATTATTAAATGAGCCAGGTAATAAATTAACGGCAACAGATTTAGCGAGTCATATCGCTCAATTCGCTAATGAACATGAATTAGAAATTCGCATCGTTGAAAAAGATGAAATGGAACAACTAGGAATGGGTGGAATCCTTGGTGTTAACCGCGGATCCGTCCAACCTCCAAAAATGATTGTCGTGAAATATCAAGGAACACCACGCTTTGAAAATATCACTGCCTTAGTTGGTAAAGGTTTAACGTTCGATACAGGTGGATATTGTCTAAAACCACGTTCTGGGATGGAAGCAATGAAAGGTGATATGGGGGGAGCCGCTTCTGCATTCGGTGCTTTCCAAGTTGCGGTACGCTTAAACTTACCAGTCAACTTATTACTTGTTATTCCATCAACAGATAACATGATTAGCGGAGATGCAATCAAACCTGGTGATATCCTAACAACAATGAGTGGGAAAACTGTCGAAGTAACAAACACAGATGCTGAGGGACGTTTAATCTTAGCAGATGGTATCACATTTGCTAAACACTTAGGTGCAAGCAAAATCATTGATTTAGCTACTTTAACAGGAGCAATTATTGCAGCATTAGGTGCTGATACAACAGGAGCCTTTACTAATAACCAAGCCTTCTTAGATGAATTTCAGAAAGCTGCTGATTTAACAAATGAATATATGTGGCAAATGCCTTTATTCCCTCGTGATCAAAAAGCTCTTCGTAATAGTGATGTAGCTGATTTAAACAATGCTCCAATCGGAAAACCTGGAGCGATTATGGCTGCAGCCTTCTTAAAAGAATTCGTTGAAGATACACCATGGATTCACTTAGATATTGCTGGAACTGCTGATTCAAAAACAGCTTATGATTTAGGTCCAAAAGGTGGAACTGGAGTTATGGTTCGTACAATCGCAAAATACTTAGAATTACAAGGATAATGCCTAATCTAAAGAGATATCGTCTAACGATATCTCTTTTTTTGTTTTTAATCATAATCCTCCACTTCTTAAAATACATTAGATATTAATTATGAAACATTGATGGAGGATTAAATATGTCAGAACTAGTCAAAGATTTGGAACATATTATCTGGTCATACTTAGCAATTCCAATATTGTTATTTGTTAGTTTAATATTTACGTTCTATTTTCAAGGCGTTCAATTTAGATTTAAAAAAATGATTCAGTGCTTAACTAAAAAATCATCTAATAGTAGTGTGTCCTCCTTTCAGTCATTTACAATGGCATTAGCTGCGCGAGTAGGCGTTGGTTCATTAGCTGGAGTTGCTCTTGGAATTTACATCGGAGGACCTGGAAGTGTATTTTGGATGTGGATAAGCGCCTTAATTACAGCAGCCGCTTCATTCGTTGAAAGTACACTTGCACAACTGTATAAAAAAAGAGATGGGGATATTTATATTGGAGGGCCTGCTTACTACATTGAATATGGAATGCATCAAAAAGGATTTGCAGTTATTTATGCTTTTATTATCGTCTTAACCTATACATTTGGCTTCAGTGCAATTCAAGCCAATACTATTGCAACGTCATTTAGGGATGTATTATCTATTCCTCCACTATTAACTGGAGTTGGATTAGCATTGATCACTTCAATGATTATTTTTGGTGGGGCTTCAACAATTGCTAAAATGACATCAAAGATTGTTCCAATTATGGCTCTATTCTATATAGGAATTGGTCTTTTTGTTATGATTACTCACTTTGATTATATTCCAACTTTTTTTATGACTATTTTCCAAGATGCTTTTCAGCCATCTCCCTTAATTGGAGGAACCGTGATGTATACCATCATCATTGGAATTAAACGTGGTGTTTTTTCTAATGAAGCTGGAATGGGATCGGGTGCTCATGCAGCCGCGGTAACTAATAGCGATAATCCTACTGATCAAGGCTATATTCAATCTTTTGGAGTTTATGTTACAACACTATTTATTTGTACGATTACTGCTTTTTTAATTATGGTGACTAATGCCGTGGAAGTTGGCACGACTCACAGTAATGGAATCGAGTTAACTCAGTATGCTTTAACAGAACTATTTGGCCCAATTGGTGGAGTTATTTTAGCGATTTCTATTTTCTTCTTCGCTTTTAGTACCATTTTAACTGGATATTTTTATGGTGAATGTAATGTAAAATATTTATGTAAGAATGAAAAGATTCTTTATCCTGTCAGAGTAATTGTGTTAATTGTGATTTTGATTTCATCCATCGGCTCAGCCTCATTGATTTGGTCACTTGTCGACTTAGGAGTTGCATTAACTGCCACAATTAATGTTATGGCCCTTTGTTATTTGGCTAAAGAGGTTAAAGTTATTATGAATAAGAAAAGGTCGTAAAGTTAAACTTTACGACCCTTTCTGTTATTTTACTGGAGTTTCTAAAAATTGAATTAATGAGCATGGCTCACCATCATCAAATAAACGTTCTGAATCATCTACTGTTTTACGGATTTCATCCTTAATTTCATCTAGCTTTTGTAAAATTGTATCTGTATGGAATGTTTCTACGTTATAGTATAAAAATAAATCTTCAAACGCTTTAGCTGTTCGATTTAACTCTTGATTAATTTTAATAAACGAAGTGATATTTTTACTCTTAGCTGCATTTTGGAAATGTTCTAAATCAAGGCGAATCATTTCAATTACATCATCTTCATTTTCGTATTCTTTTAAGGGAAGTGGATACGGTTTAAGACGTTCTAAGAAATAACGATTTGATCGATTGATATTATAGACATAAGATAATTTAAATTCTCCAATATGAAATCTCACATAACAACATTTTGCACTTAATTGGAGAACTTCTCCCCCCATTTGTCTTAGTTTCATTTCATGTTGTTCAGCTTCCATTTCTAAATAACTAGCTTGAGTTAAAACGCCTGAAGTTGTATAAGATCGAGTAGGTCTATAAGTTCGCGAGTATTTTGGCATAATTCATTCTCCTTTAAAAGAAGTAATAGTATTTATAGGATATTTATTCTAATTAGACATAAAAGATCAGAATATAGACTGTGGAAATGGCAACAGCAATTATCATGATTGGGAACCCAATTTTCAAAAAGTCACCGAATGATAGTTTATATCCTTTTTTGTGCAACATCCCACTAACAATAACATTAGATGAAGCACCAACGATACTACCATTTCCACCTAAACATGCACCTAAAGCTAATGACCACCATAAAGCCGTTGTATCCATTCCTGTCATTTGTCCGATATTTAAAATTAACGGAATCATAGTTGCGACGAATGGGATATTATCTAAGAAAGCCGAAGCAATGGCCGCTACCCATAAGATTAATAGTGACGTAATCATCACACTTCCACCTGTTAGGCTAATTAATCCACTTGCTAATACTTCAAGGACACCTACTGTTTCAAGTGCTCCAACCATAACGAATAATCCCATAAAGAAGAAGATGGTTGGCCACTCTACTTCCTCTAACACTTCTTCTACGTCAACTTTACTAATTAATAAAAGAATACCAGCACCTAATGAGGCAATAGTCGCTGATTCAATTCCGATTGCATGGTGTGTAGCAAATCCAGCAATTGTTAACAATAAGATAATTCCACTTTTTTTGAGTAGGGTTGAATCAGTAATTGCCTTAGACACATCAAACTGTTCAATTTTCTTCTTATTATCTTCACTAATGTGTAATTGTTTATGGAATATAAGTTTTAAAATCAATAACACAACAGTGAAAATAACAAGCACAATCGGTCCTAAATTAAATAAAACATCCGTAAAAGATAATCCTGTTGCCCCACTAATCATAATGATGGTTGGATCCCCGATTGATGTCGCAAGCCCACCAATATTTGCACTAAAGACTTCGGTTAATAAAAACGGTATTGCATTTAAACCTAATGTTTCTGTTATAACAAAGGTCACTGGAGCAATTAATAAAATGGTTGTAACATTATCGAGTAAAGCAGATGAAACAGCAGTAATAATAGCGAAATAAACCATAATTCGCCAAGGACTTCCCTTTGATAACTTAGCTGTTTTAATTGCAACGTATTGGAAAATTCCTGTACGCTTTAAAATGTTAACAATAATCATCATTCCAATTAATAAACCAACGGTATTAAAATCAATAAATTCTAAAGCTTGTTCTTGATTAAAGATATGAAAAACTACCATTAGAACTGCTGCAATTAATGCAATCACAGTTCGATTAAATTTTTCAGAAATAATAATTCCATAAGCAATCAGAAATATGATAATTGCAGGAAGAAAATGTGGATTTTCCAAGATGTTCACTCCTTTATGAAAATTTTGCAGAATTCATTATAGGATAATTGATTAGTAATTAATACACGTAATTTATGTAATAATTAGGGATAAAATAGATAATTTTAGTTTATTATTGGATTATTTTCATAATTTATGGAACAAAATCAAATTTATAAACCGTTTTATCACCTACTTATACTAATTATTAATATTTACTTTTTTTGAATATTTAGTCCTATGAGACGATGACTTATTTTAATTTTAAAATACACCCACATTTTTTTAATACCCGTAGAATTAGACATACTAAAACAGAATGATTTAAGTAATGGAGTGAAACATTAATGAAAGCAAATTGTAGTAGTGAATTCTTGGGAACTGAAAAAATTAGCAAACTCCTTTTGTCTTTTTCTATGCCCGCTTTTATCGCCATGCTTGCTAGTGGGATTTATAATATAGTCGATACTATCTTTGTAGCGAAAGGAATCGGAACTTTAGCTATAGGTGGGATTGGGATTGTTTTTCCCATTCAAACGTTATATGCTGCATTTGCTCAAATGATCTCCATTGGAGCAGCTTCAGCAATTTCAAGAAGTTTAGGTGAACAAAATAATAATCGTGCTAATCAGGTAATGACTAATGCCTATATTTTGACAACCATTATCTCAATCTTATTAATGATTACTAGCTTCTTT
This sequence comes from Turicibacter sp. H121, assembly GCF_001543345.1. Taxonomy (NCBI): domain Bacteria; kingdom Bacillati; phylum Bacillota; class Erysipelotrichia; order Erysipelotrichales; family Turicibacteraceae; genus Turicibacter; species Turicibacter sp. H121. Next base: position 1,184,113 of record NZ_CP013476.1, read on the forward strand.
TTTATTAATCAAATCTTATATATCTTTGGATCAAATGAAGAATTAATTCCTTATGCACGTGATTATTTGCTCATTTCAATCTGGGCTATTCCTTTTAATGCTCTTGCTTTACTTTCTAGCGCTGTCTTTCGTTCCGAAGGAAATATTAAAATTTCAATGATCACAGTGTTAATTGGATCATTATTCAATATAGCACTCGATCTTTTATTCATTTTTGTTTTAAACTGGGGAATTAAAGGTGCAGCTTTAGCTACTGTCCTTGCACAAGCCTTAGCGACTGCTTTCTCTTTATTCTTTATTCTTAGTCATCGCAGTATTGTTAAGTTTGAGCGAAAATACTTCATCCCAAATTTAAAAGTTTCCACTTCAATTATTAGTGTGGGGTTTTCGGCCTTTGCACGAAATGGAGCAAGCTCACTCTTTGCTCTCATCACGAACGCAACCTTAAGAAGTTATGGAGGAACTGTTTCGCTAACAGCCTTTGGAACAGTTAATCGAATCATCTCCTTTTTCTTTTTACCAATCATGGGAATCAATCAAGGATTACAACCGATCGCTAGTTATAACTACGGAGCCAAACAACCGGATCGAATTAAACAAGTCGTTAAACTCGCACTTATATATACGACGATCATCGGGGCTATTGGATCAATCGTCGGAATTTTATTTCCAAGTACGGTGATTAACTTATTTACAAAAGATAAAAGTTTAATTTCCGAGGCAACTTTTGTTTTACGATTACAACTTCTTTTCTTTTGGACCATCGGACTACAAATGGTAGCCTCAACCTTTTATCAATCATTAGGAAAACCAATCCCTTCACTATTTCTTTCAATCCTTAGACAATTCATTATTTTAATCCCACTTATTCTCATCTTACCTCGATATACCTCACTTGGATTAAACGGTGTCTGGTATTCTTTTCCCATTTCTGATTTTACGGCCTTTGTTATTTCAGCCCTTATTCTTTGGCGAGCTTGGCATCATCTTAATAAAAAAAGCGACGACAATTAATTGTCGTCGCTTTTTTTAATCGATAATCGTCCATGTTCCTCTTCGTTGTTCAGGTTCTTCCGGTGTGTTTACACGTTCGCCTAAGGCAACACCACCCATAAATTCATAACCCTCTGGAATTTTTAATTTTCCTTCATAGTCATAAAACTTTTCACTTTGATTCAACGCTTTAACTTCATCAATCCAACAACTTGCAAGATTTAAATCTTCAGCAGCAAGTAAAATATTTTGAGTACACACTGCGCAATCAACCATAGCATTAGTTGCAAGTTTATCTCCTAAAATCAAAATTAGAGCTGGTGCTCCATAAAAATAATCATGTCCTATATGGCCTTTAACCATTCCAATCTCATCATTTAATTGATGAATAATCTCACAGTTTAAAATACCAACTAGAAACCAAGGCTGCTCATTATTACAACTTGGCGCACTAAGACCACATTTGATTAATAGTTCCAACTGATTTTTCGATAATTTTGTGCCTTTAAATTCATGATGGCTTCTTCGTTTAGCAATTGCTTCTAGTGTATTCAACAAATCATCTCCCTTCATCAACTATTAACATTATTAGCGTATCCAAAATCTTTAAACGTAATCGATAATTTTATTTCTTAAATTTTAATTTAACGAGATAATCATCCTTTTCATTGAAAAATGTCGATCATATACTAAAGCATGCGGATGAGAATTTAATCCCGCTACTATTTATCCTGTCATAAATAGTCACTTACAAATAAACGATCTAATTGATATAATTATAGATAAACTACTGGAGCAACAATGGAAGAGATTAAACGTGCTGGTTTTGATGGAATATATGCTTCACGTGGTACTTCTGTATTCCTAGCTGATCCTGAAAACACACCTTGGACAGCTGCTTATATTGATATGAAAGGTGATCCAGTTGCTGACATCACCTCGAATATGGGGGCTGAACAACGCGCTCGTGCTGGATATGAACACTTACTCGATATGACAACAGATGAAGATGTTAAAAAAGTCCTTGCTTATTTAAGAGAACGTGAAATTGTTCATTTCCAACGCTTTGGTGAAACACTAGTTCATGTTCAAGAGCACTTAGCTCATGATAAATATTTTTTCAAAGATAGCAAATGATAATTGATATACTAATCCCTTAATCTAATGATTAAGGGATTTTATTTTAATACTCGTTCAATGTCACCATTATAAGCCAATAGACATATTTTAAATTAGGCAAGATGATGATGCCTATTAGTTTAAGAAGCTTCATTACTTGGAGGATGTTATGTAGTTTCTTAAACATGTTATATGGAGGTAATGCCTCCCATGTTCAGAAACGAGCATGGAGTAAGAGATCACTCTTCAACATCCTTTGAATTGCTGGAATTTCCTAAAGCTCATTCAACCACAACGTAAAAGCGAATAGCTTTAAGCGTGAAGGTGACGAAAGTAGAAAAAATGAATGAGATGGCATATGGTTAAATCCTAAGTGCTAGGACAATGGATCATCAGCAGGTAAGCCTCGAATAGAGGAAACTTCAACGACTATCCTAAATAGGAGTAGGCTATAAGCGATTGATAGCCGAAGCGGAGGATACCCTTCTACTTTATAAAAGGGTAATGATATAGTCTGCACTCATATGAAAATATGAGATGTTCTTCAATGAACTGCATGAGTCTAGCGAGCTCATGTGAACAGTGTCAAAACATAGTCGTTTTGATTTGGTGCAAACGTGATTTATAATCCTTATAATACAACCGTTCAAAATCCAGGGCTTATGCAACCTGGTATGCTACAACAAACTAGTTATCCAGCAGCACAACAATCTTCTATGCTACAACAATCTAGCTATCCAGTAGCCCAACAATCTGTTATGCCTACAGCTACTTATCCAACTTCAGCAACAACACAATTAGCTAACACAACTGCTTATCAACCCGTTCAACAAGCATTCCCAGCTGTTCAAACTGTCCCAGTTCCAACTTGTGGTGTTCCTACTCCGGTTTGTGGAGTTCCAATGGCACAACCAGTGGTTATTCCTCAACCTGTTCAACAAGTCCAACCGGTTCAACAAGTCCAACCCGTTCAACCACAAGTTGCTAGCACACAAGCAACGACTGCTCAACACAAAAAAACAACGTATGTTGAAGCCTATTTAGAACCAGTGGATGCACAGGTTCCATTAATGCAGCCAACTGTTTCAAAAAAAGTTGTTGAGAAAAAAACATATCCTGTAAGTGATGAGATTGTTTATGTTGAGCAAAAACCATTAAAAAATTCAACGATGCAAGATTATAACTTATATTTAATGGAAAATGAATATTATTCTGATGATCAACCAACTTACAAAAAAACTGTTTCACCACGAACAAGAGCTGATCAAACCGCATTAACGTGTGAAAACTTACCGCTTGCAACTACTTATATTCGAACACAAACTTATACTGGATTCGATGATCCAACTCAAACGTTACAACAAGGAACTACATTTAATGCACTTTACGATCCATATACTCCTCGAAAAGTCGGAAAACCAACAGTTTTTATGCTTAAAGGGGGGCAACGCTAATGAATGAAAAACAACTTTTAACCCAAATCCAAGCAGTTAGTTTAATCGCTATTGATTTACATCTTTTCCTTGATACTCATCCAAATGATACAAAAGCTTTACAAGATTATGAAAAAGTATCAAAACAATTTCAAACATTAAAAGATCAATATGAAAAACAATATGGACCTCTTGTAAGCTTTGGACATCAATCAATTACTAATCATAATGAATGGGTTAGCAAACCATGGCCTTGGCAAAATAAGTAAGGAGGAGATTGTTAAATGTGGGTTTATGAAAAAAGATTACAAATCCCTGTAGATATTAAAAAACGAGATTTAAAAATGGCAAAAGATATTTATGATGCTTTAGGTGGATCAGACGGTGAATTAAATGCCTCAATGCAATATTTACACCAACGTTATACGATGCCAACTGGTCAATCGATTGCGACATTAAATGATATTGGAACAGAAGAGTTAGCACATCTTGAAATTGTTGCTTCTATGATTTATCAATTAACAGATGGAGCAACCATTGAAGAAATTAAAGCTGCTGGATTAGATACTAGTTATGCCGGTCGCGGTCTTGGAGTTTTCCCTCAAGATCCAAATGGAGTCCCTTGGACTGCGGCTTATGTTTCATTAAAAGCAGATCCTGTTGCTGACTTAACAGCAGATATGTCTGCTGAGCAAAAGGCACGTGCAAGTTATGAACATCTACTTGATTTAGCAACAGATGACGATGTTAAACGTGTTTTAGCTTATTTACGTGAACGTGAAATTGTTCACTTCCAACGTTTCGGTGAAACATTAATGGACGTTCAAAATCATTTTAATAGCGATCGTTACTTTTTTATGAATGATGAACAATAATTGATAAAAGCTCTCTTTTGAGCTTTATTTCATAAAAAAAGTCTTTGCAATGATTATTTTGCAAAGACTTTTTTTATTTTAAACAGTTTGAATTAATTGTTTTGCACGATCAATCGCTTGATCAAATTGACGACAAACTTGCGCTCGTCCAATTTCACGTACCAATCCAACACGCTTAATGACTTTATAAGGACTGTCATTAACTTCACTTAAAATTAATGTCGTGTTTGAACGCTGACAGTTATCATGTAATAAATTTAAAGCATGAACAGCTGTCGCATCAATAACTGGAACATTACGAAGGCGAATAATTAACACTTTTGATGGTCCTTGTAACGATTGAATAGAATCTAAGAATTTATCCGCAGCTCCAAAGAAGAATGGCCCATTAATTTCATAAATTAAAATTTCATCTGATAAAGCTTCTTTTAATTCTTCATCTAATAATTCTAAATCCTCATCGTCATCATTCATTTCAATTCCTTGGATATCTGTGACATCCGTCATACGCTTCATAAATAAGAAAGCTGTTAATACCATTCCAACACTGATAGCTAATGTTAAATCAAATAAAACAGTTAAGAAGAACGTTGATAATAAGACAACGACATCACTTTTTGGCGCACTTAATAACTTTTTAAACATACGCCATTCGCTCATATTATAAGAAACCATGATTAAGACAGCAGCTAATGTCGCTAGCGGGATCATTTTTACAAGTGGCATTAAGAATAATAAAATAAATAGTAACGTAATGGCATGAACAACTCCTGCAATTGGAGTACGCCCCCCCATTTTTAATATTCGCCACTGTTCGCGCAATCGCACCTGTTGCAGGCATTCCCCCAAATAAACCAGAGGCAATATTGGCAACACCCTCAGCAACTAACTCCATATTTGAACGATGCTTACTTCCAATCATTCCGTCTGAAACAACGGCTGAAAGTAATGATTCAAGTGAACATAAGAAAGCGATAGTGAAAGCTGGTGACAACAAAGTTTCAATTTTACTCCATGTTATATGTGGAATTGACGGCATTGGGAATGACGATGATAAATTCGTGTATTGGGTCCCAATCGTTTGAACATCTAATTTTAAAAAGGCAACTAAAGCTGTTGTCACAATGATTGAAATTAATGAAGCGGGAATTTTCTTATTAATTTTTGGCCAAATAATTAAAATGGCTAATGCAATGGCTCCAATCATAAATGGCATCCATTGTATTTGATCAAATGATGCAAAATAAAGTTTCCACTTATCGATAAATCCTGTTGGAACCGCACCAAGATTCATCCCAAAGAAGTCTTTAATTTGCGAACTAAAAATGGTTAATGCAATCCCGCTCGTAAATCCAACAGTAATTGGATAGGGGATATACTTGATGACACTTCCTAATTTCAATAATCCAAATAGAATTAAAATAATTCCGGCTAGGATCGTTGTAATTAATAATCCTTCCGTTCCATGAGCAGCTACAACACTATAAACAACCACCATGAATGTTGCACTCGGTCCACCAATTTGAACACGACTTCCACCAAGTAAAGAAATAAAGAAACCTGCAATAATAGCGGTATATAGCCCCTGTTCAGGGGAAACACCTGAAGAAATAGCTAACGCGATTGATAGTGGCAATGCGATAATTGCGACAATCAATCCAGCAATAACATCTTTGACGAATTGCTCCTTATTATAAGTTTTCATAACTGATAGTAACTTAGGCTTTAACCTTGTCGACACCTTTCATACTCCCTTTCGAATTAGTTGCTTCAGACATTAAATTTTCTAATATTTAGCAATTTAAAACAACGATTAATATTATACCACAGGAAAAAGCCTCCATAACACGTTATGAAGGCTTTTTTTACACATTATTCTTACAATTATCTACCTTTTGGAGCTGTTGCACCTGGTGCAGTTTTTTCAGCACGAACTGGTTTACCGTTAATTAATTTAGAGTTTAATTTACGGATAATTGCATTTGCATGTGCCTTATCTACATTAATGAATGAGAATTTTTTATAAACATCGATATCTCCGATTGCACGAGCTGGGATATCTGATTTTTTCGTTAACATTCCAACGAAGTCTTTTGCTTTAACTTTTTGTTTAGATCCAACGTTTACGAATAAACGAACTTCGTTTTTACGCATACCTTTAGATTTATTGTTTGATGTCACTTCTTCGATATGTGCGTACTCTTTCGTACTTTGACCAATGTTCATACGTAATAATCCTGCAGCAACTTGTTCTAAGCTGTATCCTTTTTCTAAGATTGCAGCAATTAATTCGTTTTCTTTTGTAAAGTCTTGTCCTTCTAAGTTAGCAATCACATCTTCAATAACGTTACTTGAACGTTTTTCTTGGATTTGCTCAACTGTTGGGATAGGCATTTTAGACATTTTTGTTTTTGTATAGTCTTCAATACGACGGATACGGAACATATCTTTTCCGAATACGAATGTAATTGATAATCCAGTCATACCGGCACGACCTGTACGTCCGATACGGTGTACATAGTTTTCTTCATTTAAAGGAATATCGTAGTTGAATACTGCTTCAACGTTGCTTACGTCGATTCCACGAGCCGCGATATCAGTTGCTACTAAGATATTAACATTTTTACGACGGAAGCTATTCATAACGCGGTCACGTTGAGCTTGTTTTAAATCTCCGTGTAACCCTTCAGTTACGTATCCCTCTTCTTGTAATTTAGAAACTAATTCATCAACTTCACGTTTAGTGTTTGTGAACACGATTGATGAAGTTAATCCCATCATATCGATGCAACGGATCATTGCATGAACGCGGTCTTGACGTTTTACTTCAACGAAGTATTGATCGATTTTTTTGTTTGATAATTCTTCTGAAACAACTTTAACGATTTCAGGAGATTTTTGATAAGTTTTAGCGATGTTCATGATTTCACGTGCCATTGTCGCTGAGAACATAACTGTTTGACGAGATTCAGGAGTTTTTTCTAAGATTTCTTCGATATCATCTTTGAATCCCATGTTTAACATTTCATCAGCTTCATCTAAAACTAACATTTTTAAGTTTTCTAATTTTAAAGTTCCACGGCGCATGTGGTCCATAACACGCCCTGGCGTACCAACAACGATTTGAACACCTTTTTTAAGCGCGCGGATTTGAGGATCGTATGATTGTCCTCCATAGATTGATAAAATGTGCACGTCACGCATATTGCGAGCGAACTTTTTAGATTCTTCATGAACTTGGACAGCTAATTCACGAGTTGGACATAATACTAATGCTTGAACGTTGCGATTCTTAGGATCGATTTTCTCAAGGATTGGTAACATGAATGCAGCAGTTTTTCCTGTTCCTGTTTGTGCTTGTCCGATAATATCTTTTCCAGATAATACAACTGGGATTGCCTCTGCTTGGATTGGTGATGGTTTAACGTAACCAATTTCTTCAATTGCCTTTAAAATTGCAGGCGATAAAGCAAGATCTTTAAATGTAATTTCAGTCATTCTTTGCTTCCTTTCTATTTAAACACAAAAAAACGTAAATGAACCAACGATCACTTACGATAGTGTATGTTTTTACGAAGTGTCCACTTATTATACAATAATTTTTTTTCATTTGCAATACGAGTCAGATGATGTTATCGCTTCCGCTACGCCTATTCTATTTAAGTCTACACAAATGTATACCCAATGTGAATTCTATAGATGGATGTGCTCTAATTCAAGCCAAATTAGCTTTATTAGCATCCAGTTCTGCTCGTCTTAACGGATGATTTGTTAACTTTTAGCCAACCATTAATTCTTATTGTCTGGTTCGAGCCCCTACGTTATTTCTGTGTCCCAATTTAAACATTTTTATCAACTTTATTATGAACGAATTTATCTCTTAATTTTCATTGATAAAAAAGAAAAATGAGTTATTTTTTCCCATTTAGATTCAAGTGATCATCTCAACTGCTGTTAATGAATGGGCATGGCTAATCATTCATGTAATAAAGATGAAAAATATGATATAATGTTTCAAGATAAATTACACGGAGGTGTTGTTACATGCTTACAGTCTCTAATGTCGGTTTACGATATGGTGATAAAAAGTTATTCGAAGAAGTTAACTTAAAATTCACTCCTGGAAACTGCTACGGTGTTATCGGAGCAAATGGAGCTGGAAAATCTACTTTTTTAAAAATCTTAGCAGGTGAAATTGAACCTAATACAGGACACGTAAGTTATCCAAAAGATTTACGTATGTCAGTTTTAAAACAGGATCATTATCAATATGATGAATTACCAGTTTTAGAAACTGTTATCCGCGGAAATGAACGTTTATTCCAAATCACTGAAGAGAAAAATGCATTATACATGAAGCCTGACTTCAATGAGGAAGATGGAATTCGTGCAGCTGAACTTGAAGGTGAATTCGCTGAATTAAACGGATGGGAAGCAGAATCTGATGCAGCTGCTTTATTACAAGGATTAGGAATCCCAACTGAATTACACGATAAATTAATGAAAGATTTAACAGGGGCCGAAAAGGTTAAAGTTTTATTAGCTCAAGCTTTATTCGGAAATCCTGATATTTTAGTTCTTGATGAGCCTACCAACCACTTAGATATCCAATCAATCAACTGGTTAGAAGAGTTCTTAATCAACTTTGAAGGGACAGTTATCGTTGTATCCCATGACCGTCACTTCTTAAACAAAGTGTGTACACACATCTGTGATGTTGACTTTGGAAAAATCAAATTATTCGTTGGTAACTACGACTTCTGGTACGAATCAAGTCAATTATTAAACCGTATGGCTAAAGAAGCTAACAAGAAAAAAGAAGAACAAATTAAAGAATTACAAGATTTCATCGCTCGTTTCTCGGCTAATGCCTCTAAATCTAAACAAGCGACATCTCGTAAAAAATTATTAGATAAAATCAAATTAGAAGACTTAGAGCCATCAAGTCGTCGCTATCCATACGTTGGATTCAAACCTGAACGTGAAGTTGGAAATGATATCTTAATGGTTGAAGGGTTAACAAAAACAGTGGATGGAGTTAAAGTGTTAGATAACGTTAGCTTCATGGTTCGTAAAGACGATAAAATTGCATTCATCGGAGACGAAATTGCTGTTACAACCTTATTCAAAATCTTAAATGGAGAAATGGAAGCAGATAGTGGAACATTCAAGTTCGGTGTTACAATCAAAACTGCTTACTTCCCAAAAGATAACTCAGAATTCTTTAACGGTTCTGAATTATCACTAGTTGACTGGTTACGTCAATATTCTGATGACCAAACAGAAAGCTACGTTCGTGGATTCTTAGGACGCATGTTATTCTCTGGTGAAGAAGCCCTTAAAAAAGCTTCAGTTTTATCAGGGGGAGAAAAAGTACGTTGTATGTTATCACGCATGATGTTAGCAAATGCCAACGTTTTAATGCTTGATCAACCAACTAACCACTTAGACCTTGAGTCAATCACAGCACTTAATAACGGATTAAAAGACTTCACAAGCAACGTCTTATTCGCATCACATGACCACCAATTCATCCAAACAATTGCTAACCGTATTATCGACATCAAAGAAGACGGTTCAATCGTTGACAAACAAACAACATACGATGAATATTTAGCTTTAGCATAAAAAGCTGAGAGATGCGCTTAACTCGGCGTAAAAGTGGAGCCCCCATTCTAACTAAAAGTTAGGTTTCCACCACTGATGGGGTGATATTGCCTATCGTTCGGTAGGAGACTTTATAGAGCAGTTGCGCCTCGAAGCTAGATTCGGGCATGACGCTCATTTCTAAGCTTTTATATACTTAACCACGTACATTTTTGTACGTGGTTTTTTATTTTTTCATCATTTTGATGACAGATAGAGTCAAATACTCAAAGTTTATCACTAGTTTTGCGATGCCGTATAAATGCCTACGCTCCTGATTATAATGAATATACCAAGGATAATCGTTTATAAGGGGGAGCAAAAATGATTACACTAAGACCTATTTCAAAAGATAATTTCTGGGACTGCATAGATTTAGCGGTCCATCCCGAACAACAAAGCTTTGTCACTTCAAATGCTATTTCAATTGCCCAGTCTAAAATACAACCAGAATGTATCCCACTAGCCATCTATCATGAGGATGTGATGGTAGGATTCGTCATGTATTGCCTGGATACTGACGATGATGAATATTGGATTTATCGCCTGATGATTGATCAACACTATCAAAATCAAGGATTTGGTACTGAAGCTCTCCACCAAGTGATTGAACTCATCAAAAATGATAAAACTCGTCACCAAATCTTTTTAGGTGTTCATATTGAAAGTGAATCTGCAATCCATCTCTATAAACAAGTAGGATTCGAATTTAATGGACAAATTTTTGGTCAAGAACATGTGATGGTACTAAATTACTAATTATCTTCATTTCTAATCTTATTTAACAATCTGTCTCTTCATTAAATTCATCTTCCTATCCTACTATAAAGTACTATTTGACTAACTTAGCATTTAAAACATCATCTCATCACGGCTGAATGAATTAATAAACTTCAATAAAATAGGGAAACAGCGATGAAGTTGTTTCCTTATTTTGTTATCTTCATTGTATTTTCCTTTTTTTTCATCTGAAATGATTACTGAATCACTTATTTTGGGGAATTTTTAAAATGATGAAAATGGAGGAGTTTTATGCAGTGTAATATTTCAAAGAAGCCAATTATTATTTTAGGTAGTTTATTGACTCTATTAATAGTGGTTACCATCATTTATGGTATTTCATCAGCTAAAAATAAAGAACTAAAACTCGAACAATTAATCGACACATCTTATGAAGTCTTAGATGTTCGTCGTCATAAAAAAGAAAAAACCTATGAGGTTGATATTCAAGCTGAGCTCTCGTATGCTGATAATATTTTATTAGCCAATAAATTATTAAAAGAACTTGAACAATATGATCAAACAAATGCCGTGAAGTTAAACATGAACGTTTATCAACAAAAAACAACAAAAACGACAAAAGATTCAGTTGATTTCACCGATCAAGCATATCGCTATACCATTGAAACAAATGGTTCTTACATTTATCAATACGAGCCACTCCATACAGCGAATTTAACTAACGATTTATTATTCTCAACTGAATGGGAGATTAAAGATTCACAGCTATCTAAAAATGAACTCACTTTCAGTGCCATCTTACCGAAAACATTATCACCAGAAGAAGTGACATCACTATTAAATGAGTTAGCCGATGAAATGATTCGTTACAATTTTAAAAATACCGAAAAAGCTTCGGCCACGATTCAATCAGAAATTAGTGATACAGAAACTTATTACTATTTATCTGAGCAGCCAAATTATTTAATTTATAAAACACGTTTAATCGGTTAAGGGGGAACTCAGTTATGAAATATCCAATCATTTTTTTATTTTCGCTTTTACCAGCTTTCTTAACAAGTAACCAAGAAACATTAAAGCCAATTAATATTCCTGTCGATATTCATGAAGATTTTGCATCATTAGATGACATCATGGCTACTTTAGAAGGAAGTGTGACTTTAGATGAAGAAACAGATACTTATACATACAGAATTCAAGGTCAAGAAATTAAACTAAATCTTAACTACGGATATAGCGAGGTGAATGGCGAAAATGAGGCTTTATTCATAGAAATTGACAAAGAAACAAATTTAATGACGATTAAATGGGTAACACCTCAGCTCATTGATGATGAAATTTATGTTCCTATTCAATATATCGAGCGAGTATTGGATGCAACTTATACAGACCATGCCTTTACCGTTCAAGTCAAAGAAACCGTTGTTGAAGAAGAGGAATCTGACGAAGAAGAACTTATCCGAGAAGTCAATCCTGAAGATGAGCAAGAAATACCGAAACCATTAAATACATCAAAACCTAATCAAATCGAACAAAAACCAACCCCTCCTATACAAACAGAAGATAAGCAACCGAGTGATGAACCTACTCAAACTCCTATTCAACCTGAATCAAAACCTGAATCAAAACCTGAATCAAAACCTGAATCAAAACCTGAATCAAAACCTGAATCAAAACCTGAATCAAAACCTGAATCAAAACCTGAATCAAAACCTGAATCAAAACCTGAATCAAAACCTGAAGATAAACCTGAATCAAAACCTGAATCAAAACCTGAATCAAAACCTGAATCAAAACCTGAATCAAAACCTGAAGATAAACCTGAAGATAAACCAGTTCCTCCTGTAGAGGATGATAAAGGCGATTCTGAAGATCCACAACCTCCGGTTGACGAAGAAGAAAACTTACCTCCGCTCCCTGCGATAAACCAACCAGATAATTCTAAAGAAGAGGACGAAGCAGACTGGGAACACTCAAATGATGATTTATCATTATCAAATTCAGACCCCCAATCAGACGATACTCGTGATTAACTAAATTATAAAAAGGCAAAATGGAAATTCCGTTTTGCCTTTTTATGTTGTTATAATAGTCAGAATAATTACGACAAAGCTAATGACGAGGTAACCAATCATCCCTCCATTACCAAAAATGGTTTGAACTAATCGATGGCGATGAATATAATAGGTTCCTGAATTCAGATTGATTTTTTTCATCAGTTTAATTAACCCAACAATTCCTACAACAAGAATCGTAAAAACGACTCCTATGGCTAACGCAATTCGTATCACTTCTGTACCATCACCTAATATAGCTGGCATAATAACGGCGCTCATCCCATTAATAAAGATATGTAAAATGATAGCATACTGAACTCGATTAGTTTTTAATGTGACATAGGCAAAAATAGCTCCTAAAGCTGTGGCATAAAAAACTTGAGATAAATTTCCGTGATACACTCCAAAGGTAACTGCTGAAACTAAAATAGCCACTTTATCACCATATAATTTGATTTTATCGATTAGAATTTTCCTAAATAGGATTTCTTCAATAATAGGGGATAAAATGACGCCACAAATAAATAATCCGATTGAAGACGTCCCAACAACGAGATTTTCTCCAACATTTGTAATGAAATTTCCTTTTAAAGATTCAATGGCTGCCATTAATAATAGGGTGAATAAATTAAAGACGTACGCCAATGTGTAAGCTATACATCCATATTCAATGAGATTAAAAAGTTTTAGTTTCTGTACACCGTCCATTGAAACACTAGGTAAATCTTTAACCATCCAACAAAATAAAGGAAATCCAATTAAGTAAAAACTAATCACTATTAATATCCAAGTGAGCCATTGTGATTGCAAACAAGGAGAATCCATGGTTTTTAAAATCGCGATTATAGCCAGTTGAATCCCATTTACTACTAGAAAACTAATCGCCAATGAAAATCCGATTCGACTAAATACTTCTTTAGGTTGTAATTCCAATTTCAAATTCATCTCCCTTCCCTCCAAAATAAAAACTAGAGAGCTTCTCTAGTTTTCATTTAATAGTCCTTATAATCTTTGAATTTTTCTTTTTCAGTTTTTCGTTCTCGTTGTCGTTCTGTAACCTTTGCGATGAGTAAGCCAATTACAACTAGAATTCCACTCAGATAAAAAAGTAATATCCCACCAATAATCATGTTTACCCATATCGCTGTCATCTTATTTCACCACCACAGCTGTTCCATAGGCCACCATCTCTGCTGCTCCAGCCATCACAGCAGATGACATTAATCGAACCCCTACAATCGCATTTGCTCCCATGCTTTGTGCCTCATCTGCCATTCGTCCAAATGCAATTTGACGAGCTTCTATGAGCATCTCATTATAGCCGTTGAGTTCTCCACCAACAATTGTTTTAAGTGAAGCACTGATGTCCTTTCCAATATGCTTAGAACGTACCGTACTTCCTTTGACTAGTCCCTTAACTTCAACAATCTCTTTCCCTGGAATTGAATCTGTTGTCACAATCAACATTTTGATTCCTCCCTCCGCTATCTGTTAAAGTATATGACGAATTTATTCTACTTATGTCTAATAAAAATCCATCCCTTCTAGAATTCAAAATGGATAGTTATTCTCAATCAAGCTTCCTTTGATTTTAATAGAACCTGTGGATAACTAAATCACGAAATCCATCACCTTATTAAGTCATTGCTCCTGATTAGATAAAAAAACTTCTATTATATTTTTATATCCAACCTTAAAAAGCAATCAGCTTGTTTGAAACCATGACTTCAGATAAAATGGAAACATAAAGAAAAAAGGAGGAAGTATAATGGATTTAAATCAAAAAATTTGCTACTGCTTCAATGTAACAGTTGGAGATATTAAAAAAGAAATTGAATCAGGTTCAACAACATTACAAGAAATTCAATCAGAAACAAAAGCAGGAACGGCTTGTAAAGGATGCGTTAAACGTCTACAAGAAACAATTGATGCTTTATTAGCAGAAAAAGCTTAATCGTATAAGATTAGAGGAGGTCTAAATTTAGACCTCCTCTTTCTCATATTAAAAAATGTTAAATAGCCTAGATAATTACTCACTTTAACTAGCTCAGGGAATACAAACTATTCAAGCATATCACCTATAAGTAATAAACTTCATATCTTTATTTCCTATTATCCTCCAATTAAGAAATCGAAGATATTTTCTAAATCACTTGTTGTTCCTTTATACATTTCTGTATACTTACATTTCGTACAAGTAATAGTCGTAAATCTGCGATTTTGTACATCAAACAATTTAGAAAGTCCACTACCTGTGGCACAAAATTCATCTACTTCATAACTGTTATTTTCACATTTGGGACAAACATACTTTTCAATCTTCATAACCTCACCTCATTTAGTAAAAAATAATCTACTCATTATCAATATTAGTTATACATTATATGAAAAAAAAGAACTTGAATATGATGATTATTTCTTTTAGATACACAGAACAATTTATATTAATCTAGATAAAAACTTTTATAAAAGAATAGTTTTCTTTCATAGACGTATCTATAAAGTCTAACTTCAGATTATCATATTTTAATTCACTAAGATGTTAATTTATGTCTAATATTGCATTTTTCAGGGATGAGAAGTCCATAATTCGGATAAAACTTGAAAAGATAGGAGTGAGAGGAGTATAATAAATAAATGTATAGTTAGTATTCTGACAATCGTCATTTAATAAAAATTACAATTAGGAGTGATACCCAATGGGTCGTAAGTGGAATAACATTAAATACGGTAAAGCTGCAAAAGATGCCGCTCGTTCAAAAGTTTTAGCTCGTTTCGGAAAAGAAATTTACATGGCAGCTAAAAATGGTGATCCAGATCCAGCCTTAAACCGTAACTTAGCTTCTGTTATTGACCGTGCTAAAGTTGCAGGGGTTAACCGTGAAATCATTGACCGCGCAATCAATAAAGCAAAAGGTGGTTCAGATGAGAACTACGATTTCATCCGTTATGAAGGATATGGACCAAATGGTTCTGCCGTTATTGTTGATACATTAACAGACAACGTAAACCGTACAGTTGCTGAAGTTCGTTCAGCTTTCAATAAAAATGGTGGGAAAATCGGTGTAAGTGGTGCCGTAGCCTTCATGTTCGAAGCAACTGCATTATTCGGATTCAATGGAAACTCTGCTGATGAAATTTTAGAAGGATTAATGGAAGCAGACGTAGACGTTCGTGACGTTGAAGAAGAAGATGGAGAAATCACAGTATACGCTGATCAAGATCAATTCCATGCCGTACAAACAGCATTAAATGAAATGGGAATCACTGAATTCGAAGTTGCTGAGTTAACAATGTTACCAACATCAACAGTAGAATTAGAAGGTGACGCATTAGCTAAATTCTTAAAATTATTAGACGTTTTAGAAGACTTAGACGATGTACAACAAGTACACCACAACGTAGAATTACCAGAAGAAGAATAAAAGGTTGCCCTAAAGGATAACAATATCTAAATTCTAACGAATTAGATATTCTAAAAAGTTGCAGGTAACTCGAAGCTAGATTGGGGCACTTTTTCCTACTCTAGTCTTCTCTGTACCACGTACGTAGTACGTGGTATTTTTATTTTAAAATTAAGAGGATAGAAAAATCTCCTCATATCTCATCAGATGAAGGATGATAATAACAATAAAGTACGTATTTACGCTATTTATTATTTTCTCTACTGAAAGGAAGTTTACCAAATGGAAATTAAAACGAAACATAAGAAGTTCAAAAGCTTTACAGACTTATATAGCTTTATGGTTGATGGGCATTTAGAAGAAATCAGTGTCACTATGAAATACCCAGATGGAACTAAAAGTAATGGAATTATGCCAATTGATATGGTTTTATCATTCAAATGTATTGAAGATATCAAGTCATTAGATAAAGAATTAAAAGAGTTAGCGACTAAGCATAATGAAGATATTAATAAGGTTAGAGAAATTGCTGAAACTTATAATGAAATGAATCATTTTGATGATGAAGAAGGCGAGCTTCAATCTCAACTAGAAAATATCGAATCAAGCAATGAATTAAAACAAATCATTCAACAATTAGTGAATGAACGTCTACAAGCTTAATCACTTATTTTAAATAATGTTCTAAAACAGCTTCTAATTAGAAGCTGTTTTTTTAATTTCTATTATAAACAGATAAGTATTCTACCTCTCAAGTAGAAAATAAAAAAGACTGATATGTTTTACCTATCAAGGCAGCGGGATAGTGGGGCATTCTATGGGAGGAGCCATTGCGACGTACTATGTTTTAAAATATAATGCTCATAGTGTTTCAAAACTTGTTCTTTTAGGCGCTGCTATTCTAGCTTGGATTAAAACTACCGAGTAGAATTATGACTATACGAAGAATTCATTGCTCAACACTTGAACAACCGACCTAAATTTATTCAATTAGTTCGTAATCTTTTCTTCTATCAATACACAACCTGTGAAACAGTTGTCTGATTCACTAATTTATGTCTGAGAGCAGCGGGATGGTCTACTGCTAAATCTTTAATGGCTTTACGCGATGAACAATTATTTAATGACCTATCCAATATCAAAATTCAAAACTCATCTCGCTCACTGAAAGTGGACACGCTGCATTTTTTGAAGAAAAAGATAAAGTTTCTAAAGCCATTGTCAAATTTGCAACCTCATAAAAAAAGGGACATCCCTTCTTTTTTAATCTTTAGTATTCTTTATCAGCAGATAGTTGACCGATAGGACTAATCCTCCTATAATACTGATATATTGAAAAATAAGGAATTTATCAGGGGGAAATTTTATGACTACAAATGTCATCGAAATTAGACAATTAACGAAAGATTATGGTAATAATCGCGGAATTTTTGATGTCTCATTATCAGTTAAGAAAGGCGAAGTGTTTGGATTTTTAGGCCCTAATGGAGCAGGTAAATCTACAACGATTCGACATTTAATGGGGTTTATTCAAGCCGATCAAGGAAGTTGCCAAATCAATGGACTTGATTGTTTAAGAGATCATGCCCGTATTCAACAAGCACTTGGCTATCTTCCAGGTGAAATAGCCTTCATGGATGATATGACAGGCCTTGAATTTATTAAATTTATGGCAAAAATGAAAGGAATGACTGATTTAACCAAAGCGTATGAATTAATGGAGCGCTTCGAGCTCAATCCACAGGGGAAAATAAAAAAATGTCTAAAGGAATGAAGCAAAAAATCGGGATTATTTGTGCCTTTATGCATGACCCTGAACTGTTAATTTTAGATGAGCCAAGCAGCGGGTTAGATCCACTGATGCAAAATCGTTTTATTGAATTAGTGTTAGAAGAAAAGCAACGTGGAAAAACGATTTTTATGTCCTCTCATATTTTTGAAGAAATTGAACGCACCTGTGACCGAACAGCGATGATTAAAGATGGACGTCTCATTTCAATTGAAGAACTTCAAACGTTAAAGGCTTCTAAACATAAAACTTATCAAATCACATTTGCCACACAAGAACTAGTGGAACAATTTATGGATGAGGGCTTTGAATGTAAACAAGTAGAATCAAACGTCATCAAAGTTGTACCCCGAAATAATCTAAACTATTTATTAGCTACCTTAAGTCGCTATGATATTATCGATTTAGATATAACCAAACCAACACTTGAAGAATTATTCTTACATTTTTACGGAGGGGATGAGTCATGAATTTAGCGTTATTTAAGCGTGAAATCAAATCAAACTATAAAGTGTTTATTATTATTTTTGCTGTCCTTTTAATGTATACCAGTGTAGTTACTAGTTTATTTGACCCTAATCTTGGGTCGATTCTAGAACAATTTTCTCAAACAATGCCTGAACTGATGAGTGCTTTTGGGATGACGAGTCCCGGTTCAACGCTTATTGAATTTTTATCATCTTATTTATACGGCTTTATTTATCTCGTCTTCCCACTCATTTTTGAAATCATTGTTGCGAATAAGTTGGTTGCCCGCTACGTCGATCGCGGATCAATGGCCTACTTATTATCCACACCCGTGAGTCGAAAAACCATTATTATGACACAAATTTCGGTTCTGTGGATAACTTTAGCTGCTTTAATTTGCTTGATGACGCTTGCTCAAATCATTGTTTCTCACTTGATGTTCCCAGGTGATTTAGATGTTTCTCGTCTGATTTACATGAATATTGGATTATATTGTCTTCATTTAGCGATAAGTGGTATCTGTTTCTTTGGTTCTTGTATTAGTAATGAAATGAAAAACTCTTATCTAATCGGGGCTGGAATCCCAATTCTTTTTATTCTCATTCAAATACTCTCAAACATTAGTGATAAACTCGACTCACTTAAATATGTCACTTTATTAACCTTATTCCCAGCCCAAGAGATTGCTAGCCATGAAACGAATGGTCTTTTCCAAGCTGGGATTCTACTGCTAATCGCTACTCTCCTTTATTCACTTGGTGCCTATCTCTTTACTAAGCGCGATTTACCTCTTTAAAATTTAAAAGGTCTCACCAATCGGTGAGACCTTTTTTCATCAATCATTTTCATCCTCTCGTTGACGTTCAATAAATCCATACATTCCATCATTTAATTCAATGGTTAGCTGACCATCATTCGAAACAAAATAATATCCATAAGGCTTACAATCTTCTGAGTATTTAATCGTTCCTAAGACATTCGTTGTATCTTGTTGACTAATGGTAAAAACATCTCCATCATTTAAGGTCGTTAAAACTTCTCCTAAATCAGCATAACAATTAAATTTCTTCGTTTTTTCATCAAAAATAATTTGCACATACATATTATGTGTTGCCATCGTATCAACCCTTCCTAATATTACAATTACTCTTAGTTTGGATAGATTCTTCTTTTTAATGTGTCATTTTTCTTTCAAATATCGACTTTTTTAATCATATGGGATTGATTTTAACACCTGATCCTAAGTTTCTGATTCCATGTGACACAAATTTAAAGCAAGAATTCAACTAATCAAAGCCTTTAGCTTGCTTATAGCATACTAGAGTGCTTATAATAAGCTCAAAAGCAATAGGGGGGATATCACATGAATCAGTTTAATTTTTATAATCCAACAAAAATTATTTTTGGCCGTGATCGATTTAATGAGTTAGATCAGTTAGTGCCACAGGATGCTAAAATCCTTGTCTTATATGGAGGTGGAAGTGTTAAAAAATTTGGAACACTTGATCGTGTTTTAGCAGCTTTACCTAATCGTGAGATTTTAGAATTCGGTGGAATTGAAGCTAACCCTCGTTACGAAACATTAATGAAGGCTGTGGATGTGGTACGTGCAGAAAAGATTGATTTCTTATTAGCAGTCGGTGGTGGATCAGTCATCGATGGAACAAAATTCATCGCCTTAGCAAGTTACTATGAGGGAGATGGACTTGATTTATTACGTGATCGAAGCATCACAGCTAACTTAAAACAAGCTTTACCATTAGCGGCAGTCTTAACATTAGCTGCAACAGGTTCTGAGATGAATCGCGGAGGCGTTGTTAGTTCACCGATTGGAAAATTAGGATTTGGAAATGATTTAGTCTTCCCTAAATTCTCATTAGTAGACCCAAGCTTAACATTTACTTTACCAGAAACACAAGTCGCAAATGGAGTCGTCGATACATTTGTTCATGTGATGGAACAATACATGACATATCCAGCGGAAGGACGTTTCCAAGATCGTACGTCTGAAGGAATTTTACAAACTTTAATTGAAATCGGACGTGCTACAATCGATAACCCAACAGATTATGATTTACGCGCTAATCTTGTTTGGTGTGCAACAATGGGATTAAACGGTTTAATTGGAGCTGGCGTTCCTCAGGACTGGGCAACTCATCGAATTGGTCATGAATTAACAGCCCTTTTCGGAATCGATCATGCCAAAACATTAGCAATCATTATGCCATCTTTATGGAATATCATGCGTGAGACAAAACGAGAAAAACTTTTACAATATGGTGAACGTGTCCTAAATATTACGACTGGTAGCGAAGAGAACCGTATTGACCAAATCATTGAAACAACTCGTCAATTCTTCGAAAGCTTAGGAATCAAAACAAGATTGAGTGACTATGGAATTGGCGCGGATCAAATCGACTCAATTCTCGCAGCACTTGAATCCCACCATATGACGGCATTAGGAGAAAGAGGAGAAATCACACTAGAAATTAGTCGCAAAATCTTAGAAGGGGCTCTTTAATGATTAAAATAGTATAAAAAATCAAAACTATCAAATACTATAAGATGAGTCCAGATGGGACTCTCCTCAAATTAGCTTCACTATAAAGAAAAAAGGTTCTATAATATTTGGTGTGGGTGATTCCCACACTTCTTTTATTTGGAATAAAAAATAAGTATAAAAAAAGAGACATCACGTCCCAAATTCTATACCATGTAATTGACCAAAAAAAACACGAAAGGATTGGGTTTATGTCTCACAATAATTGTATCTTAACTTTACTCGATTTAAAAGATAAAAATATTACTTTTTCAGAAAATTGGATGAAAGATGTTCAGATTAACGGGATCCGCTCTAAGGTGATTTCTGGTATCCTCTCTTTTCAACCGACCCATTGTTACAACTGTGGTCATCTCTTTGACTCACAAATCATTAAACACGGCTTCAAAACCTCTCGTATTAAGATGATGAAACTCTCTGGCTTTGATACCTATCTCGATTTAAAAAAGCAACGCTATAAATGCCGTCATTGTGATCGTACCTTTACGCTTAAAACCTCTCTTGTGGAATCTAATTGTTACCTTTCTAATCCCCTTAAACAAGCCATTTTCCTAGAGGCTAGCCATAAAAAATCCGAGTCAGATATTGCCCGTGAACTCAACGTATCCCATTCAACGGTCAATCGGATCATTCATACATCGTACGAGGAACAATCCCTTCATTTTAACTCTCTTCCAAAGGTGCTTTGTTTTGATGAGTTTAAGTCGGTCAAATCAGCGGAAGGGGCTATGTCATTCATTTTTTGTGATGCTTCTAATGGGAAGTTAATTGATATCGTTGAAGACCGTCGTCTAAGCACTTTAAAACCTTATTTCATGCGATTTTCTAAGGAGGCCCGTGAAGGTGTAACTCACGTTGTTATTGATATGTATGCTCCGTATATGACACTCATTAAAGAGGTGTTTCCCAACGCTAAAATTGTTTTAGATAAGTTCCACGTCGTTCAACTTTTATCTCGTGCCCTCAATAAAACTCGTATTCGCTTCATGAACCAAAACAAAGAATTCTACAATAAATTCAAACATTATTGGCGCCTTTTATTAAAAGCCCAAGAGGATATCCATTCTACCCACTACTTCTATTCTAACTGTTTCAAAAAGCAGATTTCTCAACAAGAAATCATCGACTTTTTACTCGCTTTAGATCCGGAATTAAAAGCCACTTATGACTTCTATCAAACCATCAAACAGGCCATCAAACTTCGCAACTTTGATGCTTTTCATCATGCCATTCAAAACCCCTCTGACTTACTTTCACCTGAAATGAAAACAGCTTTAAAAACATTAACTAACTACCAAGATTATATCAAAAATACGATTGAAACATCTTATACCAATGGAGTGCTTGAAGGGATTAATAACAAGATTAAAGTGATTAAACGCATGGCCTTTGGATACCGTAGTTTCTATCATTTCAAAGCTAGAATTTTGATTATCCATAAGTACACCTTTGAACAAAAAAATAAAAGGAATCAAACTGCTCAATGAGCAGCTTAATCCCTCACGATTACAGGTATAATATTTCTTCACCCACACCAGTTGACAAAGAGCCAGAAAAAATCCCTATGACCTTCGGGCATAGGGATTTTTTCTGGTTTAAGTACGTTAATCTTATTAAAGTAACAATATATTCGGCTAATAATACTTTCCTATACTTATAATCTATATTCCAAGATCCTCTTTTAATAGCTGTTTCGTTTGTGAAATTGTGGTTCTACTATTTACAATAGAATAGCTATTTGTAACAATTCCTGATTTTAAGAATATAGGATTATTCCTACTCCAATCGTAATTCATCAATTTAATTAATTGATCCTCACGTAAGTTAGAATCTTGATATAGATCAAAAATACAATTTGCTAAATAAGACATAATAGATAATCCAATTCCTGTAGTAATAATAGAACTTGAGCGATTCATCATTACTAACGATTTATTTTCTAAGCATTGTTTAATAAAATAATTTCGTTGCAAATACGTAAAAAATAAATCTGCTTTTACTTTAACATTATGCTTATTAATTTCATCGGATAAATATTTATTAGCTTTAGCTTCAGCGCTTTTTCCTACTTGAGAGTCAAAACCACATAACTCAATCAATGCATTTTTAAGATTATTTAATGTATATAAATCATAACTATTTTTAGAAACACTCGTATTTAATAAATCAGTGATTGTCTCTAGATATTTAAATTGATTTAATGTAACTGACACTAAATGTGGTAATGGATCTCTTGTATTAAATAAAGTATTAATAGACGGAGTTGTTTGCTTAACATTTTTATTTACATCAACAAAATCTTGTCTAATTTTAAGAATATCATCCTCACAAACAATATTTAATAATAAATTACTTCCTTGTGTTATTTCTGGATTTTCTTCTGCTAACTCACGAATTGCAACACTTCGATGGTTTCCATCTAAACATTCAAATTGATAGTCAAGAGGTAATTGTATAACGCCTCCCATTGAGCCTACCACTTTTAAAGTCTCATATAATTCTTCAATTGAATTAATCTCATTTCCTGTTCCACCAAATAAAATAGGTTCAAATGGTAAACGTTCCAATGATACTAGGGTTACAGGGGGGATTGTATATCTTTTCTCTTCCTCCATATATTTTTTAATATCATCCTTATGCGCTTTATCTAAAAAACGATTCTTAATTTCTGATTTAATTATTTCTTGTCCTTTTTTCTTAATAGTAGAGGTCTTGATTAATCCTCCTCTTAATTGGCTAAAAGGAATAGTCATGGCATACCATATTCTCCCTCCACTATAATAAGCAATCGCAGGTACCATAATTGATGGAGTAGCAAACCCAACTTGTCTGCTTTCCATTACATGTACCTTAATTTCATTTTGTAACATTTATATCACTCTTTCTATTATTCTTAACATTCTATATATTAAAATAAAAAGATTATCACGTCAATATTAAGACGTAAATAAATAGATATATAATTTAATACGCGCTATTCAATACGTAATGATTTGGAGAAATAATATAAATTTAGCTTCACTATAAATAAAAAATGAGAATAAAACAATAAATTGGAATGTCTTTTTAAATGACGTAAATCGTTTAAATACAATAGGTAATAAGCATCCTAATGGAATAAACATCAAAATATTCCCAATGACTTGAGATATCATTTTTAGTGGTCCCATCTCCCATGTTTCAAAGAGCCAACTAAAAGGAACCAAATTCAAATGATGAATCGGTGGATTAAAAGTAAGACCACCTGCAATCACATCAAGTAAAATCGTCGCCACTAAAATAACAAAAATAACACCCCCGAGCAACACCCAACTTAATTGTTTTAAAATAGGAATCTTCTTTTTTCTCAAAATAAAATAAACAGGTAAATAAAAAATTCCTGCCATGATCATTAACAATGAGCCTGTGACTAAATAATCAAAAATCTCCATTATCCTATCCTCCTTCTTACACTTTACTGCTAGTTTAGCAATAAGTTTTTAAGGAAAACGTAAGAACTTATGAAGATTTTCTTAAAATTTCAATTTGATCTTCGTAAAAAGTTATCCACAATTTATTTTTTTAAATGGATTACCTCAAAATTATTGTTTTTAACAAAAAAATCATAGGCATAAAGCCTATGATTTAAATAATGAAATTAAGCAGCCATGAACCAGAAATACGCAAGAACGATAATTCCTAATACAATGCGATACCAACCGAATACTTTAAAGTCATGTTTCTTAATGTATCCCATTAAGAACTTAATCGCTAAGATTGAAACGAAGAATGCCACTAACGTTCCTGTTCCTAATATGATAGCTTCTGCCGATGTAAAAACAAATCCAAACTTTAATATTTTTAATAAACTTGCTCCCAACATCACGGGAATCGCTAAGAAGAACGTGAACTCTGAAGCCACATAACGTGAGGCACCAATTAAAATAGCTCCAATAATTGTCGCTCCTGAACGAGATGTTCCCGGAATTAACGCTAATAACTGAAATACTCCAACCATTAAAGCAAACTTATACGTAATTTGCGATAAATCATTAATCACTGAACGGCGCCCTTTATTATAATTTTCAATAATAATAAATAGAACCCCATAAATAATTAACATTAACGCAACTGTTTGATAATTATAAAAATGCTCGTCTAACCAATCATCAAATAATAAACCAATAACAGCAGCTGGTAAACAAGCGACAACAATCTTGAACCATAAATTCATCGTATCGTTTTTAACTTTAAATCCACCTTTAAACTCAAATGGGAATAACTTATCCCAAAATAAACAAACAACCGCCATAATCGCTCCAAGCTGAATGACAACGAAGAACATTTCCATAAACTCAGGCGTCATATTTAATTTAATAAACTCATCGACTAAAATCATATGTCCTGTACTACTTACAGGTAGCCACTCCGTAATCCCCTCAACAATTCCTAAGAAGATTACCTTTAAAATCTCAATAAAATCCACAACTAACCCTCCTAAATTCTAATCTTTAATCAATCCCCAATAAGCATTGATTTCTATAACCTCTTTATGATACTACGGATTACTTGTTAAGAAAATACTAAAATTGCATAAAATTTCATCGTAATATCCGTTATAATCATTAAAAAAGGGGGGAATAACGAATGAAAAAATTAAAAATATTTCTTATCACACTCATTAGTTTCATGATACTAAGTATTTTCTTGTATTCACAAAATAAATGGATTAGTCTAGAGCAAATCACCGTACAATCGACACGACTTCCAAAAAATTTTGATGGATTTAAAATCATGCATCTATCTGATTTACATGGACAATACTTTGGAAAAAATCAGAATGATTTACTTAAAAAAATTAATACCTTTAAACCAGATTTAATCGCTATTACGGGGGACCTTTTCGATTCATCTTATGATGATGAAGCAAGTTTTAGCTTAATCGAACAGCTAAGTGATTATCCCGTTTATTTTGTGACGGGAAATCATGAAGCATGGGGAAACCATTTTGAAGCATTAGAAAATCTTCTGACTCAAGTAGGGGTCCACGTCTTACAGAATAAACAAGAAACATTAGAAATTAATGGACAGTCGATTGAATTAATCGGAATTGATGATCCTGATTTTGGTTCATCTGTGGATAACAATTTACGTGTTGCATTACAAGAGAGTGAGTCAGATAAATTTAAACTTTTATTGTCCCATCGTCCTGAAGCATTTGAAATTTACGTTAAATCAAACATTGATCTTGTCTTATCTGGACATGCTCATGGTGGACAATTTAGACTTCCTTTCATCGGAGGACTAGTTGCCCCAAATCAAGGACTCTTCCCTGAGTTTTCAGAGGGAACTCATACAAAAAATCAAACAACGATGATTATTAGCCGAGGCCTTGGAAACAGCATTATTCCCCAACAGCTCTTTAATCGTCCACATTTAATTGAAATCACATTAAAAGCGGGTGCATAAATGCACCCGCTTTTTTGGCTCGGTAAGGTAGTGATGTGCTATATGGATGTCCTACAAAATAGATGGAACGATTTAAATATTATAACTGTTGATCTTCCACAGCGTCTAACCACGCTTTAATATCTGTGATGATAGAGCTAACGCATCCATCTTCAAATGGAGATTTTAAATTGGCATACTCAACTAATCCTAAGAATGATTTTGTTCCTCCAACTTCACATAAACGTACGTAGTCATTCCATGCTTCCTCGCGATTATCATGCATACGTTTCCAGAACTGTAACGCACAGATTTGCGCTAATGTGTAATCAATGTAGTAGAATGGACTACCAAAAATGTGCGATTGTTGGAACCACCAACCACCGCGCTCTAAGAAGTCACATCCTTCATAGTTTTTGTGTGGTAAGTATTGTTTTTCAAGTTCACGCCAAGCCGATTTACGTTGGGCTGGCGTTGCATCTGGGTTATAGTAAACAAAATGTTGGAACGCATCGACAACAATTCCATAAGGAATAAATTTAATCGCTGATCCTAAATGAGTAAATTTATATTTTTCAGTATCTTCTTTAAAGAATAAGTTCATCCAAGGCCAAGTGAAAAACTCCATACTCATTGAGTGAATTTCACAGCTTTCATAAGTTGGGAAGTTTAATTCAGGTGTCTCAATCCAACGTGACGAGTAAACTTGGAAAGCATGTCCCGCTTCATGCGTTAGAACGTCAATATCTCCTGCTGTTCCATTAAAGTTTGAGAAAATAAATGGCGCTTTATATTCTGGGATATAAGTACAATATCCACCACCTGCTTTCCCTGGTTTATTCACTAAATCTAATAACTCACTGTCCACCATAAAATCAAAGAATTCTTTTGTTTGTGGCGACAATTCATGATACATTTTCACACCATTTTCTAAAATCCATTCTGGTTCTCCTTTAGGTGTGGCATTTCCTGTTTTAAATTCGAATTTTTCATCGAAATAACGGAGGGTTCCATATCCTAAACGTGCCTCTTGGCGATTATATAATGAGGTTGCCACTGGCACAATATAATCTAAAACTTGCTTACGGAAGTTTTCAACCATTTCAGGATTATAATCACTACGTGTCATACGAACATATCCTAGTTCAACGAAATTATTGAATCCTAATTTTTTTGCGATACGTGTACGAACTTTAACTAATTGATCATAAATCTCATCAATTTCTGCTTCATGCTCCTCGAAGAAGGCATATTTAGCTTTTGAAGCAGCTTCACGAACATTACGATCTTCACTTAATAAATATTTCCCCATTCCAGGTAGGGTACGTTCTTCACCATCAAATGGAATTTTAGCTGACGCTAATAATTTCGTATATTGGCTCGATAATTTATTTTCCTCTTGTAAATCTGCAATAATTTCAGGAGAAAAAGCTTTTAAACGATAATCTAAAATGGTAAAGAATTGTTTACTTAACTTTTCTTCTAATTCATTTCGATAAGGTGATGAAACGACGGCATCATAAAATAATGAATTAATTTCTTCATAAAGCGGTCCATATTCATCCCAATAATTTTGCTCCGCATCATAAAATTCATCACGTGTATCAATGCTGTGACGAATTGATGCTAATGTAGCCATCGTCTCAATATGATTGCGTGTCTCATTAATTTCAGTCACGATGTTGAGTTGTTCTGAGGCACTTGATGCCACCTTAAATTGATCAATTAATGACGTCATGGTCGCTTTATATTGATCAAAGTTTGGTCGTTCGTATTTAAACTCAGAAAATTTCATTTATCTCACTCCTAACATAGATTCCATTTACCTTATAATTTGCACTATCTAAAATAACTCATTCTAATTTGTTTCCCCACATCTTAGATAATTAAGGTATTACCGCTATTATACTATATCCTCTTAAGTTTTGTATGTTTTTACCAAATGTTTTTTTAATTGGACACTTTGCATTGACTATTTCCATCATTTGTTCTAAAATCTTAACCATTAGGTGTCTTGTCACCTGTAAACTTAAGGGGAGATTCATATGATCAATCAAATTCTTGGGACACTGTATGGAATGGCAATCGGAGATGCCATGGGAATGCCATCTGAACTCTGGAGTCGTCAAAAAGTTAAAATTTTTTTTGGTAATATCCATACTTTCCTAGATGGACCTAGTGAAAACGAGGTCGCTTACCAATATAAAAAAAGGGCAGTTTACGGATGATACGGCCCAAGCTCTTCTCGTACTAGATTCACTTATCGCAAAAAACTTCCACTTCGAGCCTGATGATTTTGTTGAACGGTTATTAAATTGGGCTAAAGAGGAAAAAGCTTTTGAAAAAAATATCTTAGGTCCAAGTTCTAAAGCAGCTTTACTCGGTATTCAAGCAGGCGATGATGTCACAAAAATTACGAACCAAGCACAAACAAACGGGTCAGCGATGCGTATTGCACCAATTGGGTGTTTATTTCACCCTAAACAAAAAGCTGAATTAATTAAATTCGTTAGTCAAATTTCTAAAGTCACTCATAGTAGCGATGTGACCCTTGCTGGTGCTTGTATGATTGCCGCTGCTGTCAGTGGAGCTATGGCTTATGACACTTTTGATCAAATCTTAGAATTTGTCTATCCAACAGAGGCACCTGCAAGAGAATTAGGATTCGAAACCATTAACCCTTCATTAAGTACGCGTACCCGTTTAGGCATTGAATTAGCTAAACAACATGCAGGAGATGATGAAAACTTTCTAGAGTCTATCTATCAAACCATTGGATGTGGTGTTTTAATGAGTGAATCTGTTCCTGCCGCCTTGTCTATTGCTTATTATGCTAAAGATGTCGAACATTGTAGCTTACTTTGTGCTAATTTAGGGGGCGATACCGATACAATTGGAGCGATGGCTTGTGCCATTCGTGGAGCATATGAAGGTTATTCTTCCATTCGTTCCGAACTCATTGTAGAAATTAATCAATCCAATTCAGTTAATTTTATAAGATATGCGAACCACTTAAACGAGGCAAGGGGGACTTTGACATGAAAATATTAGTTTTGGGTAACGCCATTGTTGATGTCATACTCAATATTAAACATTTACCTCAAACAGGAGATGATATTTACTGTGAAAAACAAGCCGTCAATATTGGGGGATGTGCATATAATGTTGCAACTATTTTAAAACACTTTAATGTGAATCATGATCTTGTCGTTCCGATTGGCGAAGGTTCATATGCAACCATGATTAAACAAGAACTTATTCATGAAGGCTATCAGCTTCATATTCAAGATGACCGTGCTGATAACGGTTATTGTCTTTGTTTAGTAGAAGATGGGGGAGAGCGGACTTTTATCACCGTTCCAGGTATTGAGAAAGACTATAAATTAGAATGGCTATCTCAATTAGATGCCTCTAATTATGATGCGGTTTATTTATCAGGTTATGACATGGAAGGAAAAAGTGGAGAAATCATTAGTCAGTGGTTAAGTGAACAATCCATTCCAAACATTTACTTTGCTCCAGGTCCACGCATTACCTTTATTGAAGAGGAGACAATGAATAAACTTTTAAATTTAAAACCTATTTTACATCTTAATCAATCAGAAGCTTTATCATTTACTCAAACAACTGAATTATTAGAAGCAGCTCAATCTTTAGTTGAACGAACACAAAATGAAGTCTTTATTACACTAGGGGAAAAGGGCGTTCTTCATTATCATGAAATGGCTAACTTCATTCCATCGGTACCAGCAACTGTTGTAAATACCATCAGAGCAGGGGATAGTCATTTAGGAGCAATCTTAGCAATGCGTGCACTTGGATATGACACTTTAACGTGTTGTGAAGTTGCTAATAAAGTAGCAGCAAAAGTTGTGAGTTTAGAAAGCAGTAAATTAGAAAAAGAAAATTTTAATAAGGGGGACTTTCTTTTATGTCAACATTAGTGATGAAAACAAAAAACTATTTTAGCGATTGGACATTATTCGAAATTTCATGGTTAATCATTTCCACCTTAACCATGTTAACGTTAAGTATCGTTTGGGGAGATTCACCTATGGCACTGATTAGTGGAGTAACAGGTATTATTTCAGTTGTTCTTTGTGCCAAAGGTAAAATTTCAACCTATGCATTTGCCTGTGTTAACGTTGGACTTTATGCGATTATTGCTTATCAAAATCGACTATTTGGTGAAGTCATGTTAAATGGATTTTACTATTTACCAATGAATATCGTTGGTTTTTATATGTGGCGTAAACAAAAAGATGATGAAGGAACAGTTATTGCACGTCGTTTAACAGCTAAACAAATCATCTTATTAATTATTGGATTATTAATCGCTATTACAGCTTACTGGCGTGTTCTTGTTGCACTTGGAGGAAATCTTCAATTAATTGACTCAATTACAACCGTTCTTTCGATTGTTGCCTTCTTACTGCAGATTGGTCGTTTTATGGAACAATGGATTTTATGGATGATTATCAATGTGTTCTCGATTACGATGTGGTCGCTATTACTCGGAACACCGGAAGGTAGCGTCACAATGATTATTATGTTCTCAGCTTATCTAATCAATGGAATTTATGGATTTAGAAACTGGCTAAAATTAAGTACGGTCAATTAGTCATCCACTTATCTGATTCATTCGATATAAAAATAGAAATATATCTTACCCTTTTAAATTAGTATCCTATATAAATTCATTTAAACTTTTATATTTAGAAAAGACTGTCATTCATCCTGACAGTCTTTTAATTTAATCCCATAAAAAGCTCGTTCGATTCATCACACTTAAAACATAATCTTCTAAAATTAATTGATCCTGATAAATCTCGGTAGCAGCTTGTACCCCTACATAACGAAGATGCCATGGCTCATATTGATAACCTGTTTCCTGTGTTCGATCTTGTGGATATCTTACAATGAAACCAAAGCGATACGCATTTTCAGCAACCCACTTCCCTTCTTCTGTTTCTCCAAATGATTCAGTTAAACCACCGTGAACACCATCTGATGTAATATCAATAGTTAACCCTGTCTGATGTTCACTATGCCCTGGTCGTGCACTATATGTATCAGCTGCTTCAACCCCATCTTGTTCCACATATCGTCCATATAAAGAAGCTTGTGTCGCATAAGAGCGATAACCACTTCTAGCGATTAATTCATAACCTTCTTTTTTGGCAGCTGTGAATAATTCTTTTAAAGCATCAGCGGCCTCTTTTCTTAAATAATTCGCTTCGTTATTCTTATCATTATTATAGAGAGGAACTTCTAAAAAGACTAAATCATCTGGTTCATAATCTTCTGGCAAACTATAATTTTTGTTTACTAAAACACTTAAACTATCAGGATTTTCGACTTGTATAATATCCTGATAAAAGGCAGGTACACTATCATCATTTAATGAGACAGCTTCTGCTCCCGCTGAAATCATCGTTATGATTCCAATCATCATGAATAAACCACTCACTACCATCATTAAAATCTTTATTCTACTCATCTAGCATCCTCCTCGTATAATAAGTTTAAGCCCTTCATTGAGGGCAGGTATTGCTCTTTGAAAACTGAATCATTCATTGATTTTTCTTTCCCTAAATACTTCTGTTGGTTGATCTCTTTTTGTCTCAGATACCCTCGGACATTCCATCATATAGGTAATGGAATTGGATCCATCAGGAATATACTTTTCCCTCCTGTAGTTCGACTACATTTGAAGACTGTGACCCAGACCCAAACTGTTCGGCATACGCACAAGCTGTATCAACTCCTTCTATGTTCCTCTTCTTAACAGGGTTGAGGGCAGCACTCATAGTTGGGGTCTTTAGAATACTTATACGCGAGGTTGTCGCCACGTTTGGGACCCTAGGGATGTCCAGCCGTATCCGAGTTTATTCCAAATTCATTCAAAAGAAAGGAGGTCCCTTCCATGAAATTATTTGTCGGTATTGATGTTAGCTCTGAAAAACTTGATGTTTGTTTTCTTGATAGTTCAGACACGACGTTAAAAGAAGTTACCCTTCCTAATAACATTAACGGTGCCTCTTCTATCAAAGATGATGTTCTCCAGTTTCACCAATCATTTAACTATGAAAAAATCGTGATTGGAATGGAGTCTACTTCGATTTACAGTTTTCATCCTGCAACTTTTTTATCTGAAGATCTTGAACTAAAATCCTTAGGTCTCGTTGAAGTCGTTATCCAAAACCCTAAGTCCATTCATCGTTATAAAGGGCTTTTTGAAGAAGATAAAAACGATCGAATTGATGCCTTTCGTATTGCCGACTTCTTACGTATTGAACGATTTAATAAGACAGTTTTAAAAGAGGAACGCTATGTCGCTCTTCAACGTCTGACTCGTTCGAGATATCAAATGGTTCATCAACTCACCGAATGTAAACAGCACTTTCTTGAGAACCTTTACTACAAGTGTAATACCCTCTCTAAAGAGCTCGATACCTCTGTTTTTGGTGCGACCATGCTCGATCTTCTTTCTGATGCACTAACCCTCGATGAAATGGCCGAAATGGAGTTAGAAGATTTAGCTAACCTTCTACAAGAAAAAGGTCGAGGTCGTTTTAGTGATCCACAGAAATTAGCTAAAACCATTAAAAAAGCTATTCGTGATTCTTATCGATTGGGTAAAGTCGTTCAAGAATCAGTAGACATGGTTTTAGCGACTTATGCACGATTAATCCAAACGTTGAAAAAACAGATTAAAGATTTAGAAAAAAGCATTGTGGCGCTCTTTGAAATTGTAACAGAAGCCCAATGTTTAAAAAGTATTCCAGGTATCGGTATTGTTTATGCCGCCGGTATTGTCGCTGAAATCGGTCAAATTGAACGTTTTGAAAATGAAGCCCAATTAGCCAAATATTGCGGTCTCTACTGGAAAAAAAATCAGTCTGGAAACTTTGAATCGGAACGTACACCACTGACACGAACAGGCAACCAATATCTTCGGTATTATATGGTTGAAGCTGCCAACTCTATCAGACGACACGAAGATACTTACCGCTTGTATTACCAAAAAAAATACGATGAAGTTCCGAAATTTAAACACAAACGAGCCCTCGTCCTAACCGCTAGAAAATTAGTGCGTTTGGTGGATACGCTGTTACGTAACCACCAACTCTACACGCCGGAAAGGAGCGTATCACTCAAA
Source organism: Turicibacter sp. H121 (assembly GCF_001543345.1). NCBI lineage: Bacteria > Bacillati > Bacillota > Erysipelotrichia > Erysipelotrichales > Turicibacteraceae > Turicibacter > Turicibacter sp. H121. The sequence goes on from NZ_CP013476.1 coordinate 1,217,787, forward strand.
AGCTAACTGATTGCTTTTGAATCCTTTCTGTCTGGCGCTAGGCTAAATTTTTAAAAAATTAGCCGAGGGTCTAGTTCAGTGCGTCCAACTTTTAAAAATCTTTATCTATTTTTTTCAATCATATACTTGACTTAATACCACAAGTCTTCACCACTTCATTGCCTTATTATTGAATAAAATTTTATTTTTTAAACAATTTTAGGTAAAATGGTCACAAAAGATACGATTAATCCGTTTTAAGAGTAGGATTTGAAAGGAGAGTGAGATGATGCAAGCGAGGTCATTAAATGAAACCTTGGTAACAGCAGATGAATTACAATGACAAGGGAAGTATTTCATAATGGTGACATTCTTGAATCTGAATTAAGTAGCCAAGTAACAAGTAATCCTGTGGATAACTCAGAATTTGTTATAAAAATGCTATTTCCTAGTCTATTAGAGTTATCCACAGTTCAAAAGATTTAAATCAATGACAAATATATTACGTTAAATAAGGAGGAATAACGCTTGATTCACCTGCTTTTATTTACGCTAATTTTCGCTACTCACATTTATCTGCTTTATACTTTAAGTTTAAAACTATTAAAAAAAGAACAGATTGGAAACTCCCATCTGCCTCATTGAATTTATTTTTTATTGTTACTTCGTTAATCTTTTACGCGTAACAGGGATATTTAACATTTACTTACGTAATTTTTCTGACTTTCACACTTCTCCAACTATCTTTCCTATTATCAATACATTAAAACGAGTTACTCTAAATATCCTACGATTTGTTCCCTTTGGCCTTTTAGTTGCTCTACTCAAACAATCTGAACGAAATATTTTAAATAAAAATTTACTCCTTATTCAAAAAGCAGCTACAAATTAGCTACTTTTTGCTTGTTCGTTTAAAAAGTTTTCAATTCCTTCTATAATCCCAGTCACCACTTTATCTTGATAGTCCTTAGTTTGAATAAGCTCACGTTCAGTATCATTTGAGAGATAGGCACTTTCAATTAAACAGGCTGACATATTAGACTCCCGAATAATTAATAAATTAGTTATCTCTCTAACGTGACGATCTTTAGCTTGTGTATAACTAATCAACGCTTCTTGAATACAGTTCGCTAATCGATCATCATATGTTCCTTTACCAGGGGTATAAAAAACTTCTATTCCATGAACACTTGCATCTCTAAAACTATTTTGATGAATACTAATCAGTAAATCACCTTTTGCTTGATTAGCTAATTTTGCACGATTCTTTAAGCTAATTGCTGTATCATCATCACGTGTCATCACAACTTTATAGCCTTTTGCTTCTAATCGTTTTTGTAATTGGAGTGCAATTTGAAGGTTAATATCTTTTTCCTGAATTCCTTGTTTAACACTCCCTGGGTCCGTTCCACCATGACCCGCATCAATAATAATAATTTTTTTAGGGGGACTAAAGAATCGATCAAACCACTGTGTTTTTTGTATCGAGGCAGCTAAACTTAATTGAAATGGACTAAATAAAAGGCCTATCATAAGAAAAACCATGATAAATGTAGCAACCTGTTTAGATTTTAAGTGATTGATCAAATTTTATCTTCCTTTCGTCTAATGGCTACCTATTTTGTCGAATATAAAACTATTATGTAGTATAGTTAATTCTCTCCAAAACATACGATAAAAGAAAAACCAGAATGTTCATATCATCATTCTGGATTTCGGTCTAATTCATTTAAGAATTCTTCAATTCCTACTACTATTCCTTTCACTACTTTATTTTGATAATCATCCGACATAATCAAATCAAGTTCATCATCATTAGAAATAAATGCTGTCTCGACTAACACAGCGGGCATTATTGTTTCACGTGTCACGACTAAACCATTATCTGAGTGAATTCCGCGATTTTTTGCCCCTGTTTCATTAATTAGTGACTCTTGAATCATTTGCGCTAATTGTTGATCGTTTGTTGTTTTGTCACTATTGTAATATACTTCTATTCCATGAACACTTGCATCTTGAGCATAGCAATTTTGGTGAAGACTAATAAATAAGTCTGCCTCTTTTTCATTGGCGAAATCTGAACGTTCTCTTAGAGAGAGAGAGTTATCATCTTCACGAGTCATTAAAACAGAATATCCATTTTCATGTAATACTTCTTGAAGTTTTAAGGCAATTTCTAAATTAATATCTTTTTCTAAAATACCACGACTATCACTTCCCGGATCAATCCCACCATGACCCGCATCAATAATAATCAATGGCTGAGTAGTGGTAACGGTGCGTTCAGTTTCATAATAAGATTGTGCAATCATAGTTTGCGAGGTTTTTGAATAATAAATTGATAATGCAAGACCGCCCATGATTGCTACCATTAAGAATAATGAAATTAAATTACGCTTCATTAAGCGCCTCTTTCGGTTTCTTCTCATACGGTTCTCCTTTCTCTTTTAACCCTTTTGATTTAAGGAGATTGTAATACACAAACCTTAGAAAAACCTTAAACATCCTTTTTGATGACATTTTTCCTGTCGAAGATACGACTATTATGTAGTATAGTTTATTTCGACTGAACAATACTATGAATAGGCGAACGCCTGAATTTTTTTAAGAGATGGAGTGAATCACATGCTTAGAAAACTCGATCATCGATATATGGGTGGCGCTGTTTATGATTGGTTAGAAACAACCTATCATTTTTCATTTGCCGATTATTATAATGAAGCAAATATTAACTTTGGAGTTCTTCGTGTCCTAAATGACGATATAATCGCTCCTCATACCGGATTTGAGACACATCCCCATAAAGACATGGAAATCATCACTTATGTCATTGAGGGAGAACTCACTCATAAAGATAGCATGGGGAATGTCGGCGTCTTAAAACGTGGACAAATGCAATATATGAGTGCGGGAACAGGTATTACTCATAGTGAGTATAACAATACTGACATTCCTTTACGCTTACTTCAAATTTGGATTGTACCGGATAAAAGAGGGCATCAACCAACATATGGCGAATATCACTTTGACTGGGAAGCACGTCATAACCAATGGCTTCATATGGTTTCTGACATCCACGAGGATGCTCCTATCACTATTAATCAAGATGTGAATATTTATACTATTTTATTAGATGAAGGAAATATTGCCGATATTAATGTAGCCTTTGGGCGCCAAGCTTATCTCATGCAAATCGAAGGTTTCTCAACGGTCAATGAGATTGCTTTAAAAGAAAAAGATGCGCTTGAAATTATCGAAGATAATATTCATATTGAGGCAACTCATACGTCACACTTTATTGTTATCGATATGCCAAAATCCTCTCATCCTTATATGTAAAAAAGCAAAGGCTAGTGCCTTTGCTTTTTAAACTTTTCCTCTTTTTTCTTTCAATTAAACATGTTATGTTAAGACCAAAAGGGGGGAATTGTTAGTATGAGAACACTTCAATTTTTAATCGGATTTTTACTCATTTTAATAGGTGGATTTTCACTTATCACATATACCTTTCATTTAAATAACGAGCTCATTCATCATCTATGGTTTTTATGCGTGTTAATCCCAGGTCTTTACTTTGAGATGAACTATTTTCAAACGAAAAAAAATCCTGGGCAACTAGTCCCAGGAGGAATTTTAACCGTAATTGGATTATTATTTTGTTTTGAAATTTTAACAGAATGGCATTATTCTAGTTATACGTGGCCTGTTTACTTACTAGCTGTAGCATTTGGATTGTTACAACTTTATTTATATGATCATAAAGACAAAGGACTCTTAATTCCCATTACGATTCTTTGCTTCATTTCACTTCTTTTTTATGTTCAACTTTTCATTTCATCATCACTACTACTTGCTATTTGCTTAATTATCATTGGACTTTATATTCTCTTTCAAAAAAGATAAGGTACGAGGTTTATCCTCGTACCTTTTATTGATTATTAGATAGCCAAAGCTTAAGTCTTAATGATTAAATTAGAATCCTGGTAAGAAGATTGAAGCACCAGGTCCTAATGGTAAGTTACATACGAACCATACAATTAATAATAATGTCCATCCGATTAATAAGAATACTGAGTAAGGAACCATTGTTGAAATTAAAGTTCCGATTCCTGATTTCTTATCGTATCGAGCAGCAAATGTTACGATTAATGCGAAGTAGCTCATTAATGGAGAGATTAAGTTTGTTGTTGAATCTCCGATACGGTAAGCCATTTGTGTGAATTCTGGTGTGAATCCAACTTCCATTAACATCGGAACGAATACTGGAGCTAAGATTGCCCATTTAGCCGAAGCTGATCCCATGAAGATGTTAATGAACGCTACAACTAAGATGAATAAGATGACTAATGGAATACCTTGTAATCCGATTGCTTTTAACATCTCTGCACCTTTGTTTGCAATGATTGTTCCTAAGTTTGAATAATTGAAGTAAGCAACGAATTGAGATGCGAAGAATACTAACACAATGTATGATCCCATTGAAGCCATACTTTTACCCATTAAGTTCATGACATCTTTATCATTCTTAACCACTTTAGCTCCAACTCCATATGCAATCCCTGCAATGGCAAATACTAAAGCAATGATAAGAACCATTGAATCCATGAATGGTGATTTTAAGATTCCTTGAATCCCTGCATCAGTTCCACGTAAGAATCCGTTAGCTGGAACGACTAATGCTGCTAAACCTGCAACTGATAATAATGTTGCGATTCCAGCGAAACGTAACCCGCGTCGTTCTTCTTTAGAAACTGTCATTGCACTTTCTTCAACTGTCGCATCACCTGTATATTTTCCTAAACGTGGTTCAACGATTTTTTCAGTTACAATTGTACCGATAACTGTAATTAATACTGTTGAAGCGATTAAGAACCACCAGTTACCTGTCATCTCTACTACATAATTTGGATCGGCTAATTTAGCACCTTCTGTTGTTAATCCTGCTAATAATGAATCAGTAGGACCAACCATCACGTTAGCACTGAATCCACCAGATACCCCGGCGAATGCAGCTGCAAGACCTGCAATTGGGTGACGTCCCATACTTAAGAAAATAATAGCTCCTAACGGGATTAACACAACGTATCCTGCATCAGATGCGATACTTGATAAAACCCCTGCAAGTACAACTACAACTGTAATTAAACGTTTTGGAGTACTCATTACTAATTTCTTTAATAATGATCCAATTAAACCTGTTCCTTCAGCAAGTCCAACCCCAAGTAAAGCAACTAATACTGTTCCAAGTGGGGCAAACCCTGTGAAGTTTGTTACTGCTGATTTAAATAAATATTGAACACCTTCTCTTGATAAAAGGCTTTGAACTGTTACTGTCATTTCTTCAACCGTATTTGTCGTACGATTGATCCCCTCATAAGTTACTGATACACCTGCAGCTGATAAAATAGCTGATAAAACAACAATTACTGCACTTAAAATTAAGAAAATTGTTGCTGGGTGTGGTAATGCATTACCGACTTTTTCTACTCGGTCTAGAAGAGTTAATTTCTTCTTTTTCACTTTCTCACTCATAGAATACCTCCTTGATTTCAATCCCTTTCCCATAATTTGGGTGAGGTAGTTTATATGGTTAAACATATCTAATTATACCTATAAAATTCGACTAATTTCCACTGTATTTTTTTCCATATGGTTAAAAATACATTATTTTTCTACAATTTTAGGCATAACATTGTATATTATTTGTCAAAATACCAACATATATCTATACTAATATCATTCAATAATATAAATTGTAAAAAAATAATAAAATTTGATTTCAAAAATTGAAAGGAGGTAATGATTCTTGAGTCATCTCATCATTTTAATACTTTCACTTAGCACGATTATGATTTTAGCTTACCGAGGATACTCGACAATTATCACCGCCCCCATTATTTCACTCATAACTTTATTTCTGACTTTTGGATTAGATAGTCATCTGATGGCTAACTATACTCTAGTCTATATGGACGGATTTGCGGGATTTGTTAAAAACTATTTTCCACTATTTTTAACAGGAGCAATTTTTGCTAAGTTGATGGAGGAAACTGGTTATGCGCATGCAATTGCTCACTTTATAACCAAATGGATCCAACCTAAGCGAGCGATTTTAGCCGTTGTCCTTTCCGGTGCACTCCTAACTTATGGAGGTGTTTCTCTCTTTGTCGTTGCTTTTGTTCTTTATCCCATTGCAACATTACTCTTTAAAGAAGCCGATATTCCAAAACGACTCATTCCTGGAACAATTGCTCTTGGTGCTTTTACATTTACGATGACAGCTTTACCAGGAAGTCCTGAAATTCAAAACGTCATTCCTATGACTTACTTCAAAACAGATACTTTTGCTGCTCCAATTATTGGCCTCATTGCTAGCATCTTGATGTTTACTTTAGGAATGATCTACCTAAACTTTCGAGCAAAATCTGCCCATAAAAATCATGAGGGCTATGGGTTTAATGAAGAAATGAAATCAAAAACGTCTTCTAAAAAACCATCAATTTGGTTAGCTCTCTCCCCGATTGTAATCATCTTCACCTTGAACCTCTTCTTCTCAAAAGTCTACTATCCGAATGTAGATGGGACTTATCTAGAATCATTCAATACAACACTCGATAGTATGTCTGGAACATGGAGCGTTATTATCTCAATCGTAATTGCGATTTTATTTATCCTTTTATTGAATATCAAAAAAATTAAAAACCTCCAATCTATTTTAGATACCGGAGTTAAAAATTCATTTATTCCCCTTTTAAACTCAAGTGCTATTGTCGGTTATGGAAGTATCATTAAAACACTTCCTATTTTCCTTGGAATTCAAACCATGATTTTAAACCTTTCACCGAATCCAATTATTGCTGAGGCCCTTTCAGTTAATATCATTTGCGGTCTAACTGCCTCTGCCTCAGGTGGTCTTGGAATTACCTTAAATGCTTTAGCACCAACATTTTTACAAATGAGTGAGCCTCTTGGAATTACACCAGAAATTCTACATCGTATTGCGTCTTTATCATCTGGCGGGTTAGATACACTTCCTCATAACGGAGCCGTCATTACAACACTAGCGATTTTTGGCCTAACACACAAACAAGCTTATAAAGATATCTTTGTGACATCCGTTGTTATTCCAATCTTCGTTACTTTCTTGATGGTATTAGGGACCTCTCTAATTTTTGTATAAAATTAAAACGCCGATTCATCGGCGTTTTTTTAATCTTATTAAGTAATAAAATCCGACTCCAATCCCACCACAAGTTATCCCTACCATTAGATGATTAAAAATAAATCCCATCATCATTAAAATCATCCCTATGATCAAAATACTATTCTCTATTAAATCATCTTCAGACGTCTCAACTTCTTGTTCATAAAATCCTAAACGCTCTAATGTTCTGAGGTTAATTCGATCTCTTAATAATTCATCTAAACTTACATTAAACCAATCTGATAATGCCATTAAACTATGCATATCTGGTATTTCGTCCCCTTCTTCCCACTTTGCAACTAACTGTTGTGGAACACCAATTTCTTCTGCCAGTTTTTCCTGGGAAATCCCTTTCGCTCTTCTTAATAATTGTAGTTTTTCGTTAAACTCCATCTCTTATCCCCCTTTTTACTTCTATCGTATTCATTTTCTATAATAGATATACATTTCTCATCATGACAGGAACCTATTTACTACTTTTCTACTATGATATAGAAGCGATAGAAATAAGGAGGAGGACAGTATGGACTACCAAAAAGATTTAGATGCCTTTTATGATTCTATTAATGTTGATTATGCAGCCCATGTGGCTAATACTCTTTCTCAATTTGGATCAAATGAAACTCTTGGATTTCGAATGGCTGGTTCAGAAGCAGAACTTGCAGCCGGTCATTTTTTATACCAAGAATTTAACAGCATTGGTTTAAAAAATGTTCGAAAAGAAAAAGTAATCGTTGATTCATGGGAGTTTAAGAATGGAGAGCTCTATTATCTAGATCAAAAGAATACACCCAAAAAAATCACTTTAAGCGCCTATGCAAGCAACTGTATTCGTGAGAATAAAACCTTTGACCTTGTTTATGTGGGGAAAGGAACAAAAAAAGATTACGAGAACATCGACGTTAAAGGAAAATTAGTACTCATTGATTTAGACTCTTATATTGGTTGTCAAATTGGTATTTGCGCCTTACAGGCCAGACAAAAAGGAGCTTATGGAATCATTGCTGCTCCTATAAATGAAAATCAAAAACTTCCAACTGATGCGCTCACTTATGAAAACTTTACGGCACCCGCTGATATTCCAGCCTTTTCGATTAGTTTAAAAGATGGTTATATTCTTAAAACATTATTAATTCAATCACCTTCTTCTAAGATTTCGGTTATCTTGAATTGTTATAGTAAAGTTTCACCTGATAGTACCTCATATAATATTATTGGTGAGATTCCAGGTAGAGATACCAATGATATTATTTTAGTTATGTCTCATTATGATGGATTATTTCACAATTTTCATAGCGGAGCTTGTGGGTGTGGTTTACTACTAAGCTTAGCCCGTGCTTTAATTAATAGTCATTATATTCCGAGTAAAACAATTATCTTCATTGCCCATAGTGCGAAAGAATGGGGATTAACAAATTCCTCTTTCAATTGGTCCATTGGTGGATATCAACAGATTACTAAAAATCATCCTGAATGGGCCGAAAAAGCATTCGTTGCTATTAATTTAGAAGGTTTTGTCGCTCATGATGAATACGATTATCATCATATCCGTACGGCTTATGAATATAAGGAATTGGTTAATGCGATTCAAAAAATTGTAACGGGCTGTCCTTATAAACAAGGTTGTCTCATTGATGCACCAACCACCATCTTAAGTGATGACTTTGCCTACTCTCAAAGTGGGGTACCTACGATTATTAGTTATCGCCCAATTAACGAGAACCATTTAACGACTTATCAGACAAACTATGACCTAATTCACAATCACTTTAGTCGATCAGCTTTTGAATATTGTCATAAACTATATGGAACGATCATCATTTTATTTGATCAAATGAAGATTAAGCCCTTCAATTTTGAGAAACTGTTTCATGCCTTAGAAGAAAGTCTCGACTTTGAATCTTATCATCATTATAAAGAGCTCTATTTCCTCATCCATGATGCGAAATGGTGCGCTAAAAATCTTTATGAGTTTACTCAACGTAATCACTTTACTGATTCTGAAGCGAAATATATTAATCAACAGCTTCACTATCTCTACTTAATGATTCAGCAATCTTTTGTACGACTTTCATGGTATGGAGCAAATATTTTCCCACACGAAGCTCATCAAGAAAATATCCTTCATCTTCGTGAGGCGATTCGACTATTAAAAAAAGAAAAGCTAAAATCTGCCGTTGAACAGCTTTGTCGAGTTGACCTGAATCTCTATGCCTTCTTCTTCGATAAAAAAACATATCAATTCTATATTCATCAGTCCTGTCATCAAGATGACGAACATTTAACTTGGGGACGAGATTTATTATTAAGTGAGCTCGATCTTTATGATATTATTGAAACGCTTCAGCGTAAGCATTCTTGGGAAGATATTTATGTTGAAATCCAGCATCTAAAAGAGATCTTAAAAGAAGAAGAGTTTCGCCAAGAAAAAGTGATTGAAGAAGAAATGGTGCATCTTAAACAAATCATTGATTGGATGCGCTCATTGTATCGACGTCCATAAATGCATAGTATAATAATCTATATACATAGCAAAATGTATTTCATATTCTAACCATCAGGCTTAGTACACAAGTCTTTTTGATAAAAAGGCCAACTATAGTAGGGATGAGTCACCTACCATGCGAAGTATTTATAATTAACTGGTAAGGCCTTAGTTTTTAAGATGTTAAACCTTATCTGTTTCTATATCTCACTGATAAGGTTGTGATTATCATGCAAAAATTCAATACAAAAGTCTCAAAATCATTGATCATAACAAAAAAGCAGCCATTATAAAAATGACTGCTTTTTGTTGTAAAAACTGAAGTAAATTTAGTTTTTCAATCCCAAACCTGAAACTATTTAGTATTTAAACTGACTCAGCATATAAATCTCTAAAAAACTTAACCTGAAGCTACAAATAATAATGCAAAATATAATAGAGGAATTAGGTTTAATCCTAGTCCTAAAAGACTTATCCACTTTTTCTCATATTTCAAAAATAGCGATAATATAGATAAGACTATCCCGATAATTCCTAATAGAATCATAGCAATCATTGAAGAAGTTAAATAAGCAAATACTAAAATATTTAATAGGCATCCAATAACAATACTAACTAATCCTAATTTTTTAGATAAACTAGTCATAATTTCCATTCCTCCTTTAAAAAATATTATACATATATTGTAATAGATAACAAGAAAAGATTCAAAAATTTAACACTTCAATACACTGAAATAACAGGAAGGTAGCTGTCGCATTGATACATGTAAAGGAACTGCTTCAGAACTCACTATTAAATGATATCAGTTCCATTAATTTTTTCATATCGTAAAAAAATTTTAATGGGACTATAGGACGTCTTGATATCAATGTTTTCATGAGTTTAGTTTGAAATAAATAATTTGAAACAACACGTCGATGATTGGACTTAACGTGAGTTATTCTCTATAATGGATAATTGAAGAGCTTAACCAAAATAGAGAAATGAGGGAAAAATAATGAAATTAGAAAAAATTCAAAAACCAGATTACTTAAAAGTTCGTCATGCAATGATTGCAGGGGCTCGTACCATTGAAGATGTTAAAGTCATGACAGATCTTGATACAGTGGAATACGAAAATGACATTAAAGCTATCTTAGCAAGTATCTGTGGATGTAAAGGAACTTCATTACAACAAGTGGTTACTTTAGCGAATGAAGGAAAAACAGTTGAAGAAATCAAAGAAATTACAGGAACTGCTACAGCTTGTGGACGTTGTATTCATTTATTAGAAGCTGTTGTCGCTGCCAAAAAATAAAACTCCATCAGTGATGGAGTTTTTTTATTTTGTTTTTAAATAAAAAACGGTAATCTGTGGCACATTGAACAATCGAAAAGGTGCCTTTGTATTTCCAATTCCCGTATTAACATATAAATTCATATCACGATTAATCTCATAAAACCCACGTACATATTTTTCAGCTAACGCTGTTGTCATTAAAGGTCCAACAAACGGGATGTATACCTGTCCTCCATGACTATGTCCCGCTACCACTAAATCGACTGGATAATTGATAAAATCATCAGCTAAATCAGGCTCATGTAACATTAAAAGATTAAGGTGATTTTCTTGTATGCCTTTCATTGTCTGAACCGAATCATAATATCCAATCAAGGCATCATCAGCTCCAAAGAGACTAAGCGTCGTTCCTTTAATATTCAACGTTTCATGATTATTGAGTAACACGTTAAAACCAGCTGATTCCATTAAATCTTCATAAAAACGTTCAGCTCCCCCACCATAATCTCGATTCCCAAAAACAGCGTATTTTCCAAATTTAGATTTGATTTTAGATAAAACGATTGCTATTTCATCGATAGCTCCATCATAATTAGCCGCATTATCCATTAAATCACCCGTAAATAAAACGAGATCTGCCTCCTGTTCATTGATTTTATCAACGACTTCTTGTAAGTCTTCAATCGTAAAAAAGTCACCTAGATGTGTATCTGAAAATTGCACGACTTTAATCGCTTCGCCTTGAATTTTACTAAGTGGCACATCATGAGAAATCACTCGTAACAACTTTGGTTCAACAAAGGTTGAATAAAGTATGATTAAAATTCCAAATAAAATCAAATACCCTAATCGCTTAAAAAATACTTTCATCTGCTCATCCTCTATACTCTCGTTTGTTATCTTTACAAAATTATATTGTACTCCCCTTAAATTTAAATCACAAATACTATTTTTAAATTAATTTCACTTTAAATGTCGAAAGATTTATTAATCTATTTAATCCTTATTAATTGCTTTCATTTGGAAATTTTAGTATAATAAGCTCAATCATATTTTATAATTAAGAAAGGATGTCGCCAGATGAATTCAACATTAACTAATCTGTATGATTATAGCTATTATTGTTAAGTTTGTATTTATGCTTGGAGTCATTCCCATCATAGGTACAAACTTTTAGACGTTTGTCTCTATGATGGCTATCTCTTATATAAAATAGATGCCACATAGATAAAAAACTATGTGGCCCTTTTATTAAAAGCTTATCGAATTACCACATAGTCTATTGAAACTATGTGGTTTTTTTATTCATACGATAGAAAAGAGGAGAAAAAAAGATGAAGCAAAAAAAAGATATCATTATTGTAGGATTTGCATTATTTTCAGTATTTTTCGGAGCAAGTAATTTAATTTTCCCACCATTTATCGGGGTTACTTCCGGAAGTGAATGGTTAACAAGCTTTTTAGGGTTTGTTTTAGGGGATGTCGGAATTATTTTACTTTCAATTTATGCCATCGCTAAATGTGGTGATTATCAATCCATTGTTGGACGTGCAGGTAAAAATTTTGGACTAAGCCTAGAAATTATTATGATGCTTTGTTTAGGGCCAATTTTAGCTATTCCTAGAACAGCCGCAACTACATTTGAGTTAAGTATTACGCCATTAATTCCAGGAGTAAACTCAGTCTTTTTCTCAATTATCTTCTTTGCCTTAACCCTTATATTAACGATTCGTCCAACAAAAGTAATGGATATTATCGGGAAGTTCCTAACTCCTGTTTTATTAATTTGTCTAGCTTTCTTGATTGGAAAAGGAATGATATCTCCACTTGGAACATTAAATAATGAGATTAATTCAAATGAATTATTCGTTACTGGATTAACGCAAGGATATCAAACAATGGATGCTTTAGGAGTTGGAGGAATCACTGCATTCATGATAGCTTCTTTCATAGGGAAAGGATATACCTCACAGGAAGAACGTATTAAGTTAACGATTAACGCAACGATACTTGCTTGTTGTGGGTTAGCCTTAATATACGGTGGGTTAACTTACTTAGGAGCAACTGTTTCTAATCAATTTGATGCCTCTGTTTCTCAAACTGCTTTATTAGTTGCAATTACTCATCAATTAATGGGACAATCAGGAACAATTATTTTAGGTATTATTGTCGCATTAGCTTGCCTAACAACAGCAATTGGTCTAACTTCTATTACAAGTAAATATTTCGAAGACGTGACAAACAAAAAACTAAAATATGAACACATCGCTATTTGTATTTGTACCTTTAGCACAATTGCCTCAACAATTGGAGTCGATCAAATTATTGCGCTATCAGTTCCTATCTTAACTATTATTTACCCAGTATCCATTATCCTAGTTATTTTAAGTGTCTTAAAAAAATTCTTTAGTAACAATTTATCCTTCGTTTTTGCAGGATACACAACATTACTAATCAGTGCTCTATCTGCCGCTAATGTTTCATTTATGAATGAACTACCTTTAGCAAATTTAGGTTTAAACTGGCTTCTACCATCTTTACTTGTCGCAATAGTAGGAGAAATGATTGGCACTAAAAAATTATTAACCGTCAAAAGTCCTATTAAAGAATTATAAATAGGTATATTAACGGAGGTAATCTCTCATTCTAAAAATATAATCTATACAGAAAGGAGGCATTGCCGATGTCTTTACCAAGAGAAGAATATATTGAAATTCGTCATGCTCAAGCTAAAGGAGCTCGTACGATTGATGACATCTTAAAAATGACGTCCATTCAAGCTGATACTCCTGAAAAAATGAAAGAAATTGAGGATGTTCTATATCTTGCATGTAGCTGCAAAAAGGTATCAGTTGAAGAAGTAGCGATTGCTGTTCAAAATGGTGCAGATACAGTTGAAAAAATCCAAGAGCTTACAGAAGCAGGGACAGTCTGTGGACGCTGCATCCCAATCTTAGAAAATATTTTAGAACTTAAACATTAAAGACCTTGCAAAGCAAGGTCTTTTTCATTACATCATATTTTTTAAACGTTGCATCACTTGTGGATAACTTTGATATTCCTTAATTTTATTGTAAATATTGCGTCATCCGTTTACATTAACAGATTCATTAAGTTGATAAGAAAAAGGGGTTATCTATTTTGAGATAGTCCCTTTTATTTTAGTTGAACTTGAATTTGAATTTGCGTTAAATAATTATCGTATCCAATAACTGAAATTTCATCTAGAATAAACTCTTCGTAGGAATAACCTGAGAATTCCAGGTTATTTTGTTTAGCAAATTCAATCATTCGATCATAGGTTTGATACGTTGTATCGTATGACCCACGATGATAAGCAATCAAATATAATCCTTTTGGTTTCAAAAAAACCGTCTGAGCTTGAGTGACATCTTCGATTCGAGAATAAAAATGAGTATAGTCTAGATACTCTTTCTTAGCTAACCGCTGTGGATCAATCATGACTCCTACAGAATCCCAAGTCGTATATGAATTAAAATCTTCCCGCTTCATAAACTCAGATAAATGATCAAAAAATTCTCGATGATTAAATTGATCTAATTCAGGACTAATCATAAAATATTCTGCTTCCATCTGCTTTAACTCAATTTCATCGCCTATTAACAAGATCGCTCGTTTTGTCATTTCGACTTTTTCATGCATGATTTGTTTTAAAGTCTTTAAATGTTCAATTTCTCGATCAATTTGATCTATCTTCTGAGAAAAAAGGTGGATCAGTTGTTCTGGACTGCGACTATCTAAATAAGTTTTAATTTCTTGCAGTGACATTCCCATTTCCTTTAATACCGAAATCACCCCAAAAACTTCAAACTGTTGATAACTATAGTAACGGTAACCATTAGGCTTTTTAATCGCTGGTTTAAAAATTCCAATCTCATCGTAATGAAAAAGGGTCTGCTTTTTAACCCCCCAAAGTTTTGCAAATTCTCCAGTCGTAAAATACTGATTCATACCTCATGCTCCTCTTGACTATACGGTAACCATATACTTTATGATAATTAAGAAAGGTGGGATTAACCTAATGAATACAGATAGTAAACAGTTAACCTTTAAATCATTTATGGCTTTTACAACGCCAACGATGATTATGATTGTTTTTTTATCACTTTACACGATCATTGATGGAATTTTTGTCTCACGATTTGTTGGACAAAATGCATTATCAGCCATTAATATCACGCTTCCACTGATTAGCTTAACGTATGGGATTGCATTTATGTTTGCAACCGGTGGTAGTGCCATTGTAGCAAAAAAATTTGGGGAAGGCAATTCGTTGGAAGGGAAACAAAATTTCTCATTCATTGTTTTATGCAGTGTGATTATTGGGATGTTCTTAATGATTATAGAACTTACATTTCTTACAAATCTACTAAAGCTTCTTGGTGCAACAGAGAATCTTTATTCTTATTGTTATGAGTATGGATTTATTATCACTTTATTTACGCCAATTGCAATCCTAAAATCATTGTTTGATTATTTCATGGTGACCGCAAACAATCCTAAATTAGGACTCATAAATACGTTAATTGGTGGATTTACGAATATGATTCTTGATTATGTCTTTATCGTTGTTTTTAATTTAGGGATTTCAGGCGCTGCGTTAGCAACAGGGATTGGACTTTTAATTCCTTCTATGATTGGTTCAATCTATTTCATGAACCAAAAAAATTATCTTCATTTCACGAAGCCTAAATTAAAATGGGATGTTCTCATTCAAAGTATGTCAAATGGATTATCAGAAATGGTCACAAACTTATCCACAGCTGTCACGACACTTCTTTTTAATCTAATGATGATTAAGTATTTAGGTGAAGATGGGGTTGCTTCGATTACCATTGTTTTATATGCTCAATTCTTATTAATGTCTGTGTACTTAGGATTTTCATCAGGAGCAGCCCCTTTAATTAGTTTCAGTTATGGTGAAAACAATCATCCACAATTAAAACAATTAATCAAATATAGCTATCACTTCATTAGCGTTGCCTCAGTTGTAACGTTTGTACTTGCCTTAATTCTTGCGTCAACCATTATTAAGATATTTACCGGTGGTGAAACTGAGGTCTATCATATCACAAAAAGTGGCTTTTATCTGTTCTCCTTTAGTTTCTTACCGATTGGAATTAATATTTTTGCTTCCGCTATGTTCACTGCTTTTTCTAACGGAAAAGTATCAGCACTAATTTCAGTTTTAAGAAGTTTAATTCTCGTCATCATCGGTGTTATCCTCTTACCAATCCTCCTCGGAGTGAACGGTATTTGGTTAACCATCCCATTTGCTGAGTTCATCACTGTCGTGATTTCTATTAGTTTAACGAAAAGATATGCTAGTTATTATCATTATGAATAAAAACATTAAAGGGGCTGTCTCAAAATGAGATAACCCCTTTTCATTATTTAAATGTTAAATATTCCGCATAAACGTATCCAATTTCTCCTTCAAAAGAAATTTGAATCCATTCATCACTATAATAACGATCTAATACCTTAACCTTGTCTCCTGCATCTAAATTTCCGATGATATCTGTTCCTGTTGCCGCTTTCGCACGAACATTTACTCCATCAACATTACAATAAGCCTCATTATTATTTGTTTGAACCAGAGTTTGTTCCTGTTGTGCTGGTTTTTCAGATGGTTGCTGCCCAGTTTCATGTGTTTGATCTGACGACTGCTCATTTGATGAATCTGTTGCTGGTGGTGTCACTTCTTCTGGCTTTTGATCGACCGCTGTATCTTGATTTACATCTATTGAATCATCTGATGTTTCCACTTCAACTTTATCATAAGTTAAATAATCATTTTCAGATTTAGGTTGCTCATACGTAGCAGCCATAACACCTGTATAAACAATTAATCCCGCACCTAATGCTGTTAAAAGCCCGATAATTGAAACACCAAGCTTCTGTGTCCATGAAGTGACTTTTCCATCAAATTCATCTTTTTTCTCCGATTTCATCTTAATCCCTCCCGTGTTAAATCCTGTTGCAAAATCATTAAATAAATCGAGAATTTTATTATTTTAATTAATCATATCATAATTTAGTAGAATAATTATGTATTTTTCACTGACATTATCCTCCAATTAAAAAAGATTCAGCCTCAGTTTCCTGCTGGACCGAATCTTTTATGCTTCAGTTTTCATCTTCTAAAAATTCAACTTGAGGCCGTGTTCCTACCCCATCATAAGTTATTAAATAATCGACTCGATTCTCTTTATACTCAATCACAATTTTAGTATGTGGAATGCCTTCCGGTAATGAACATTCTATATCTAAGATTTGACCATCTTCGACAATTTGTGTCTCTAATAAAGGAGTACCTTCAATTAACTTATCATCTTCATATCTAACTTGATAAATTGTAATCTTTGAGCCAATATGTTGTGGAATAACCAACAGTCGTTCATCACTTGGTTCTTGATTATATTCAATCACATCCAAATGGTCTACTATAGCTAATTGTTGCTCTGTTGGTTCATGAATAATAGCAGCGAGTTGTTTCTCACTCATCTGTAACTGTAGTAATTCCACTGCCTGATTGACCGTCGCACTCACAAGAGAATCGACACGCTCCTCATTTTCGTCTGTTTGATTAATAGGTTCTTCGATTTGATCTGATTTTAAAACTGGTGTTTTAATTTCTACCTCGGAGTCAATAGGCGGCTTTTGTCCTTCAGCTGGAATATTTATAGAAGGTTGTGGATAAGTAATATCCATTGGTTGATTACTCGACTGACATGCTGATAAAATTCCAATTAAAATCCCTATTAACCCCCACTTTAATTTCATGATTCATCCTCCCTACAACGAGTTCTTTTACTAGTATTAGTCTATGCAACAGCAATTCAATCGAAACAAATCATCCCTATTTTCACTCTCATTTTTTCGACATAATCTTTATTTCTAGCGTCAGTAAACGCTTTTATTTAACAAGTGATGTATGATATGGTAGGATTATCATTTCTATCCTAGGGGGAATTTTTATGGCAATAGTAGAAGTAAATTTTCATTCAACATGTCTCAACCGAATGGTCACTTATAAAGCAATCATTCCAACCGAGCATCTAACAAAAGGTGAACCATTTAAAACACTTTACCTTTTACACGGATTTACAGATAATCACACTCAATGGATGATTGGCTCACGTATCGGTCTACTTGCCGAGCAATCTCGTTTAGCAGTTATCATGCCGGCAGGAGAAAATAGCTTTTATGTCGATGATGAACGACGTGGTCATCTATATGGTGAATTTATCGGTCGTGAGCTTGTAGAACAAACACGACAAATGTTCCATCTTTCACCAAAACGTGAAGATACCTTTATTGCCGGCCTTTCAATGGGCGGATATGGAGCTGTCCGAAATGGATTAAAATATCACGAAACATTTAGTCATATCGCTGGCTTATCATCAGCCTTTATCTTAGATCGCGTTCTAAATTCAAAACCAGATGCTGAATCACTTCTTGAACGTCGCTCTTATTTTGAAAGTATCTTTGGAAACTTAGATGAACTTATCGGAAGTGATAAAGATTACAAAGCCTTAATTCAAAAGTTGAAAAATGAAGCTGTGGATATTCCACAAATTTATCTCGCATGTGGAACAGAAGATTTCTTAATTGAACAAAATCGTGATTATCGTGACTTTCTAAAACAAGAAGCTATTAATTTTACTTATATTGAGTCTCCTGGAATCCATGATTGGAAATTCTGGGATACCTACATCGAAAAAGTAATCGAATGGTTACCTTTATAAAATTGAAAGTTCGGCAAATGCCGAACTTTTTATTTATTTAATGAAAAGTAAAATTACTGATTTCCTATCAAATAGCCCATTTTATAAAATGATTAAACTTATCACTTTCTCACTATAAAACCCATTTTTTTACTGTTTAAAGTTAATAAACGACAAACATACTATATATAAACTAAAATTAGCATATTTTTATATGCGAAATATCTATTATTTTTTTCAAATTGTGAGGCTATGTTTCCAAAATACGATTGATAAACTAATAAAATATAAATCATTTTCAATGAATTTCTACTTTTTTTATATACTAATACTACCGAGATTTTTATGATTTTGTGCTATGCTAAATTCAAATAATATCGGTTCACAATGATGTTATAGAATGGAGTTTTTATATATGACAAAAACCTCTTCCTCAAAACTACATTTTACATTGCTTCTTCTCATTAATATCACGCTCTTATCCGCTTGTCACTCAGGTGATTTAAGTAAAGAAAATCGACTTAGCACCTCTGTTAATTTAAGCGATGCTCCCTTAGAAATCAATATTCTCGAAACAGGAAAATCGGATTGTATCGTTATTAAAGTTGAGGATAAAACGGTGATGATTGATACAGGTCTTGATCAAAATGGTGAAAAAATCGCAGATTTTCTAGAAAAAGAACAAATTGATGTCATTGATTACCTCATTATTTCTCATCTAGATAAAGATCATATTGGTGGAGCCGAAACTATTTTAGATGAAGTAGCTGTTTCAAAGGTGATTCAGCCTAACTATACCCGTGATACAAAACAATATAAACAATATACAGAAGCACTAAAAGACCATGAACTAAATCCCATTTATCTAGCAAATGATATGACCTTTAAACTGAATGATGCAACATTCATCATTTCTCCTCCATTACAAGAAGAATATGAACTATCTAATGACTATTCACTCATTACTTCTGTTTCATATGGAGACCAAAGCTTCCTATTTGCAGGAGATGCTGAAAGTATCCGCCTTAGCGAATTTTTAGCGACAAGTCCACTACACTATACATTATTAAAATTACCTCATCATGGTAGATATAGTGAAAAACTCGATGAATTATTAACAGCTATTTCACCAACCTATGGAATTATTACTTGTTCAGAAGAAGAATATGCTGATACAGAGGTGCTTGAATTATTAGCAAAACATCATGTCCAAACACTCATGACGAGTGATGGACCTATCGTCATTCGAAGTGATGGAAAAAATATTAGTGTGCATCAACAACTAAAAACGATTATTTCTTTCAAACAAAAAGGAGACTAAATTAACTTAGTCTCCTTTTCTATTGTTCAATTTGTTTAATTAATGCTTGTATCTCACCTTTTAATCTATCTGAACTCTGAATTAAGTCATTTGCTAACTCCTTGACCCCATCATCTTCCGTTTGTTGCAAAATACTATTCATAAAGATCGTCCACACCTCACATTGTTTTGACAATCGTGTTAAAAAGTCCATATCAATACTATTCCCAATTAAAACAGTAGGTTGCTCACCTTCAACTTTAAGATTCGTTAAAATTTGTTGATAAATCTCTTCATAGCTAGATAAATAGGTAGCTTCTTTGGTTTCATCATAAACAGGATTCTCACTAACCTTCTTTTGAACTTTACTAATTTTCTTTAAATTTAATTTTAACCCATCAATGAATTGATCGACCGGCTGTTTTAATTCTTTTCGTTCACCATATTGAAGTTCATTTTTAGATAAAGCAATTAATGCTCTTTGATATTGTAAGACCTGATTTAAAAAATCAGTATTTAAATCGCCTGTTTTTTCTGTGGAACCAAGGCTATCTTTTAGTTCTAGATAGATTAAATCAATTTTCTTCAAGTAGTCGCTTTCTTTTAGATTTGGCCCATCAGCTGCCTTTACAGAATAGGTTAAAAGAAAGATTGAAATAAATGTGAACAATAATTTTCTAAATACGTTCATCACTTCACCGCCTTATTCATGCATTCATAATTATTATTTAATAATCATCTTCTATTTATGTAAGATAAATGCTCATCAAAAGATGTCGAACTTCTCTTTTATAATTTAACAATTTTTTTACCCCTAATCAGGTATGCTTGAACTACAAAAATTCAACCAAATTATTTCCCAAACCAACAATACAAGTTACGTACATGTGTATTTTAATTTATAGAATATATCTATTAATCAGCTTTATAGCTTTACGGTGATGTGGTGGATTGACTGGAAAAAGCGGGTTGAAAAAGTTTAATAATACTTAATCTTGAGTTTTATAATAGTATTTAAAAATGGAGAATTAATAGAATCATAGAGGATAATAGGGAATATGATAAAAAAATAGCCCCAGTAGAGAAAAAAAGAGGACAAAAAAAGAGAGGAGATGAAAGAGGATAATAGAAAATAAGAATAAACAAGACACAATAAAAAAGAACGATTTTTATAAAATCAGTCAAAAAATTGATCCCTTTCTCCTCCTTCTATAACATCGAACAAACTAAGTGGTGAAGGATAAAGAGTAGTTTAAAAATGAAATTATAATCTGAAAGATTCGATTACAATTTCTCCTATTTCTTATCCTATTGTTTCATCATGCATCATCTTAATTAAGGTGTAAAAATATTTAATAAAATGTGCTATATAATATCAAAATTCAACAAAATCGGTTATAATGTAGGCATAGTATTACTTCACTTTAATTAATAGGGGTGCTTAAAAATGGAGATACAAAACAAAAAAATAAAAAAACGTGGTCTTACTGCTCTTTTAATTACAGGAGCCATTGTTGGAATCGGTATGGGTACTAATCATGTAATAAAAAAAGTGGCACAACAAAAAGCTAAATCTGATGAAATAAAACGTCTAAAAGATCTTGAAGATGAAGAGTTTGATGACTTATTTGAATAGTAAAAAAACACCTCAGTTAACATTTGAGGTGTTTTTTTACGTCTTTTTCTTCACAAAAACTCATATTTCAACAATTTTCGCACCGATTGGACTCATTTTTTATCCACACTTTCCTAAATCTCCTATCTCGACTTCCATATGGATAAAAATCATCACTTCTTTTTCTTAATCTGTGGATGATTCTAACTGCTTAGGTATCCCCCCCTTCAGGAATCATTCCATCTAGAGATAAATAATAGTTTCAGATTAGTTTTAACTCATTATTTAATTCATACCCCAACGGTGTTGGGGTATTTAATTTAGCAATCCCCTCGCTTAAAATATTATCTACATACTTTATAACACGCTTAACGTACTCCCATGAGCTACAATAATCACGAGTTTTCTTTCGACCTCCCTAAATCTGACACAATATATTCATCCATTCTTCTCAAACATGTTTTCAGTGTTAGAGACATTATCCGTTAACGGGAACTCCTCTTGGTTTAAATCATAATCTTTAAATTCATATCCTGGATAACGTCGGTCCTCTTTTGTTAAACCTCGTGGGCGCCCCCCTACATAATAACACCATTTATGAACTTATTCTTCCACATAAATCTCAGCTGTTTTTTACTTATTTAAACCTTGTAACGCACCATAAGAACGCTCATTTACCTTCCATGGCATACGAACAGGAATCCATATTAAAACCATCTCATAAAGAATAATCCCTAGAGTTCCAATGACGTATTTAAGATATGAGGGCTCACCATCAAACTCAATTCCATTTTCACGTAGAAATTTAGTCACCATTGTAGTCTCTCTTAACCCATTTTCAGATAACTCTACATCTGTCGAACCTATAAATTTATTTTCTAATTTCCGATGCTTACAACATGACGAACTAGCACTAATTTAATTATTAAATTTTCAACTGATTCTAGTAACACTCTATATTAATTAAAACTAATGATTACACTCAGTTTAACTTCAATTAACTTCTTCTGAAGAGATTTGTATAGCGAAATGTATTTCCATTTTCAGAATCAGTCTTAATTTCTAAAACACTTTGCTAAGAAGACATCCTATAGTCTCGAGGCTACCTAGTGATTTCCGAAAGAAATCTTTTCCTCAACTACTAGGGCTTGTCGTACCTACCATTTTGAAGAAAATGTATCTAACGCTGGTAGGGTCTTAAAAGTTTTTACGATATGAAGAACTTATCCGGGCTTATATATAGTAACTGATTAATCACATATCTGTAACTCAGACTCACTATAGAAACACTCAATCATTCTACCGTTTATAAAATCACTACTTCTTATCAATCGTTGGTTTCACGTATATCAACTTTGCTAGCAACAGCATTTTACTCATGCTTATCTTTATTATTCTAGCTATCTTGGGGATATTCGCTCTCTGATTCCATGTGTATCTGCGAGTGATGCTCCTATTAATTAATGTCGGTATCATCATGAAGAAAGAACGAAAAATAAACGCTAATCTCCTGTGATTTAGCGATAAATTCGCCATGATATCGTACTTTAGAGCGTATCAATATCTTATTAAATAAAATTAGTTGAGTTACTTTTTATTTTCTTTAACTTTTAAGTATTTCCTGTTTATTTTAGTAACGTAAGTCAAAATTAAATCATCATTTTATCTTTATTTTGACTAATGGATAATTAGTAAACAAATTCAACCCTTATTGGCAAGTCAGATTAAATGCACAATAAATTGAGTCTAACATGAGAAACTATTTCTTACCTAATGCTATAATTTAGAAATCCATTGCACGATGAGTGATAAACAAAAAACACCTTATCATCGTAACCATTAGCTTCTTATTTCCTGGATTATTCCTCATATTTATGTCACAACTGATAATCAAAATTCTTAATTATTATGCATCACTTATCCACATTTCCTAAAAATGTTCCACATGGAACTTTTTGGTTCTGTGGATAAGTGGTTTTTTGTAGCTAATTCTCTAGATATTAATCTAAATTTGTCAAAAAAATAGTCAAAAATCAAAAAAAGGACTTTTTATTAAGTCCTTCTTTTTTGATGGCTATATGACGCATTAGGTGAGATAAAAAGATTGAATTTTAGTCATCCCTAACCAATCTTATTAAATACGTTCTTCTATTTCCATATCGAAGAGGTGCGTCTAATTAAGATTGATATACATCTCGATTTCATTCCCATCTTCTTATCTATTGCACAACGACTATTTCTTCTCCATGTTTCACATGGATCTAACTTTCTGCTCCCATTAGTGCAACGACATCAACGATTTCGTTCATTTCTAATAACAACAGATATTAGATATTTATCCTTTGTCACAATCTCAGTCAGAAAGTTCATTTGTGGGCTCTCCATGAAGCTGGCCACGAATTTATTTTTAGGATAGTTATACATATTTTGATGCGTATTAACTTATTGAATAACTCCTTTATCTGACTATAAATAAGCTCCTACATTTTTATCAAAGGCAACTATTGTCACATGAGCTTTACGTCTATTTCCTTTATTAACTCTTTTTATCATACATATAAGTTAATTATTTATAAATATTCCATATTTATCCTAAATTATTCACTATAAAAATGTAAAAAGCGTTGAGTCCTTAGTGGAATCAACGCTTTTTCTTTATTTTTTATTTCACCTTTTAAGTGAAGCATTTTACTATGAAAATAATCTCTCTTTTGATATCGTTTTAATCGCCAAACCAAAACTAAGGAGAGATTACATTTTTATGATACATCAAGAACAACTTCGTTTCAATAAAAAGATTAAATTTAATTTCAAGGGTGGGGATTTAACGTCGGATGCAGGACTGTTGTTAATCCAAGAATTTATGCATCACATGAAGTTTCCAGAACTCTTAAAACAGTATTTTTATTTAGAGACTGATCAGGCGATTCGAACTCATACGAATCACGACCTCTGTCTCCAACAAATTTATCAAACCATTGCTGGTTATCACTGTGCTGATGATGCGGATGAGTTACGAGTTGACCCTTTATTAACTACTTTGCTTGATAAGCCCTCGTTAGCTTCTCAACCGACTTTATCTCGTTTTACTCATCGATTGACGAAGGAAACAAGCAAGCAATTTGAACTCATCAATCAAAAACTATTATCGCAATTTTATCAAGTCGAAACGCCTAATCATTTTATTTTTGATGTGGATTCCACTCATTTTCAAACCTATGGTCATCAATATGGGAAGGCCTTTAATGCCCACTATCAAGCACAAGGCTTTCATCCTCTCATGGTTTTTGATGGAATGACTGGAGACTGTTTAAAAGTTGAGCTTCGTGCGGGGAATGTTTATACCTCACGAAATATCGTTTCTTTTATCGGTCCCTTATTATCACACTATCAAAAGAGGTTTCCATCGAGCTATCGAATCGTTCGCGGAGATAGTGGATTTGCTCATAAGGAACTGTATAAGTTATGCGAAACGTTAAACACAAACTATGTGATCCGTTTAAAGGCAAATGCTACTCTCTATCGTTTAGCTAAAGAAGTAATGGATGTTTTTTTGGAAGAGTGTTCACTTCAATATTCTCAACAATTCTATGGGGAGTTTGAGTATCAAGCAAAAAGTTGGGATCGGCCAAGACGTGTCATCGTTCAAGTGAGACGAAAAGCAGGCGAACTTATTCCCGATTATTTATTTTTAGTGACGAACATGGAAACAAGACCGGAGATGGTTATCAGTCTATACGCTAAACGTGGGACGATGGAAAACTATATCAAAGAGTGTAAAAATGGATTTAGAATGGATAAAGTCAGTCATAAGCACTGGATGACAAATGTTAACCGAATTCAACTCATGGTGTTAGCTTACAATCTCATCAATGGATTCAGACGATTAACATTACCTCATGAGTTTTCTAAGATGCAGATTGAAACCTTACGGATCAAACTCATTAAAATCGCTGCCAAGCGAGTGAAACAATCACGAAGAATCATGTTCAAACTCTGTAGTCACCATCCTTACAAAGAAGTTTTCCATCACTGTTTAAAAACGATTCAGGCCATTCAGTTAGAGTAAGTGACTGAAGTCGTTCTTTGAAAATGAGATATTTTTTAGAGAAACACATCACCAAGGGGGGAGTCTACCCTTTTTTAGAGATTTGGAGTATGAATTAACTCAAATTTAAGATTAAAACGATAAAAAGCTGTGGTTTAGACTAAAATTTAGTTTGTCCACAGCTTTTTTTGAATGGTCATGAATAATTCAGGTTTATTATAAAAATTAAGTTTGTGGCAAATAATAAAAATAATTGAATATTTTATGATAAACGAAAGGATGGAGTTAATGGCATTCGATAAAATTATTCTTAAAAATTTACTTAAAAATTTCAATAGCGTTCCCTTCACTGTTCAATTTTGGGATGATGAGATTTTTACAATTGGTGAGGGAGCACCGGTCTTTAAAGTTTTTATTCGTGAACCAATTAATCAAAAAGATCTATTAACAAGTACCTCTTTAGCACTTGGTGAAGCCTATATGGATAAAAAAATTGAGATTGAAGGTGACCTTTATACAGCGCTAGATGCCATCTTAAAGCATATTGATCACTTCACGACAGATTTTAAGGCCCTTCCTAAATTATTTCATAATAGTACAGCAAAAGCTAAGCAAAAAGAAGAGGTTTCCTCTCACTATGATATTGGAAATGATTTTTATAAACTTTGGCTCGATGATACACTTTGTTATTCATGTGCTTATTTCAAACATGAAGATGAGTCATTACATCAAGCACAACTTAATAAAATCGATCATCTTCTTGCCAAGCTTCAATTAAAAGAAGGTGAATCCCTACTCGATATCGGTTGCGGTTGGGGATGTCTTTTAATTACAGCAGCCAAAAAATATAAAGTTAAAGGTGTTGGAATTACACTGAGCCAAGAGCAATTCAATGAATTCTCTAAACGTATTAAAAACGAACAACTAGAAGATTACTTGACAGTCAAATTAATGGATTATCGTGATCTTGAGCATTCTAACTTACAATTTGATAAAATCGTTAGTGTCGGAATGCTTGAGCATGTCGGACGTACAAATTACGACCTATTCTTAAAAAACGTCAATGCTGTTTTAAAACCGGAAGGAATTTTCGTTCTTCACTACATTAGTGGGGTTAAAGAAGGTGAGGGAGATGCATGGATTCGAAAATATATCTTCCCTGGTGGAACCATTCCATCTTTACGCGAAATCATCTCTTTGTCTGCTGACTATAACTTCCATGTCATAGATGTTGAAAACTTACGTCCTCACTATCGCATGACACTTCTTCATTGGTACAAAAACTTCGAAGACCATATTGATGAAATTAGCAAAAAATTCGATGAACGCTTTATTCGAATGTGGCGAATGTACTTATGTTCTTGTGCTGCCTCATTTAATAATGGTGTCATTGATCTTCACCAAATTGTATTTACTAAAGGAGTAAATAATCATCTTCCACTCACACGGGATTACTTATATGAGAAGTAATCTTATAAATAAGAAAAGCGAGAACTCAAAGAGTCTCGCTTTTGCTTTTATTCTTCTATAAATTCAATGATTCCTTCACCTAATTTACTTACACGTGCTAAGGAATACACGTCATATCCTTTATCGATTAATAATTGACGTCCTGCTTGGAATGATTTTTCAATAACAATTCCAATTCCCGCTACCTTTGCTCCCGCTTCTTCAACTAAGCGAATCGCACCTAAAGCTGCTTCACCATTGGCTAAGAAATCATCAATAATTAAAATATGATCATCTTCTGAGATGTATTTCTTAGATAATGTTAGTTCATAATCTGTTGCTTTTGTAAAAGAATGAACTGTTGTTTGATACACGTCACCTTTTAAAATTTTAGATGCTTGTTTTTTTAATGTCACCATCGGTAAGTTCATTTGCATTGCTGTCATAACCGTCGGTGCAATTCCAGAACTTTCAATCGTAAAGATTTTAGTCACTCCATGATTTTCAAAATATTTCTTAAACTCAGTTCCGATGTTATACATTAAATGAGCATCAACCCCATGATTTAAAAAAGAATCTACCTTTAGAACTGTCTCATTTAATGCCATTCCATCATTTAAAATTCGTTGTTTTAAAGCTTTCACCTAAGCAACCTCCACTTTTTTTAACTTTTCTGCACTCACTTGAGTCTCTTTTAATACTAAATTTAAAACTAATGCAACAATCGTTCCTGTTGAAATTCCTGATGAAAAAATCATTTGTAACGCTTCAGGTAATCCCGAAATAAACTCTGGGCGGAACGTTACACCTAAACCTAATGCCATTGAAGTTGCAATAATTAAAAGATTACGGTCTGTTAACTCAACACGACTTAATGTCTTAATTCCAGCTGCAGCCACCATACCAAACATCACAAGTCCAACCCCGCCTAAAACAGGTTGTGGAATTCCATTAATGACACCTGCTAACTTAGGGAATAGCCCTAAACAAACAAGTAAAATACCTGCCATTACTGCTACATGCTTACTTGCAACTTTCGTTAAAGAAATTAAACCAACATTTTGACTAAATGATGTATTAGAGAATGACCCTACTAATCCACCACAAATACTACCAAAACCATCAGCTAAAATTCCAGCCCCAATTTTTTTATCTGTCATTTCAACATCAGATGTTTCTCCAATGGCTTTTAAACATCCGACTGTTTCAATCGTCGTTACGAAATAAGCAGGAATAAATGCTAAAACAGCCTTCCAATCAAAAATGATTCCATACTCCAAAATGTTAGGAATCGCAAACCAACTTGCCTCTGTTACTGCTGTAAAGTCAACCATCCCAAATGGAATACAAACCACATAACCAACAATCATCCCAATTAAGATAGAAGCACTACTAATCATTCCTTTACCATAACGATTTAATAATAGTGTAACAACTAAAACTAACATCGCAATAGAGATATTTAATAAACTTCCATAATCAGCTGAACCCGTTCCACCAGCTGCCCAGTCAATAGACACTGGTAATAACGTTAATCCAATTAAACAAACTACTGTTCCTGTTACAATTGGTGGGAATAACTTCATTAACGGTTTAATAAAGAAACTTAAAATAATTTCAAATAATGAACCTAAAATCGTTGCTCCAACAATACCAGCCATTCCTAACGTTGATCCTACTGAAATCGCAGGAGACACAAACGTAAAATCTGTTCCCATAATACAAGCCACGCGAGCCCCAACAGGCCCTACTCCATAAGCTTGAATAATAGTTGCTAGACCGGCTGCTAAAATTGAAGCACTAATTAGTGACGTGGTCATGGCACTATCAAATCCTAATGCTCCTGAAATAACAAGTGGGACGACGACAATTCCTGAAAAAGCTGCAAAAATATGTTGCAATCCAAATAAAACTTTCTTTCCAACCGTCGGATTATCATCGACTCCATAAATTAAATTTGTTTGACTCCCAATTTGTTCTTTGTTACTCATCTTCATCATACACTCCTTTTTCTAATAGAAACAGAGAAATAGTCTACATTATGAAAAATTATCCTCAGTTCCTAGGCCTTTTTTAATTCAAGGCTAACTATAGTCCAGATAAAATTTATCTGGACTTACCTACTTATGGCCAAGTAGTTATAAAAAAAGCAGCACCCCATTTTAAAACGAGGTGCTGCGCGAATAGATATATAATAAAAAATTATATATCAAAAAATCATCCAACAACGCCTCGTAGTCCGCACTTTTACGGTTTGCAGGTAGAAACGCCCAGTCCATATTACCAGGTATATACGAGTCTATATTCATTTTTACCACTTTATTATATTATGTTGTTCTTAAAATTACAATGAATTTCCATATTTATTAATTTTTTTTGTAAATAGCTATCTCAATTTTCATAGAAAAATGAAAAGCCACCTCTATCATTAAGGTGGCTTTTAAATATGATTAATTCCAACGTAATCCTTTTGGATAATGATTCTTTAACATATTGTTTGCAAGTTTAGCCCATCCTAGTGAGTAACCATCGACACAAATTAAATACCATCCCTTTTCTCCTTCAAAAGGAATTGTCTCACCGCGTAAATAAGCACGAATTTCATCACTATCTGCTGCAAATGAGATAGAATGCTTCACGTCTTGTGGACTTAATGATAACGCCAAGGCATGTGAAGGTTCAAAACGATTTTTCTTCATTGTTCCTAAATGCCACCCAGCACGAACCACTTTTAATTTATCAAAGGTTAGCATCTCCTCTGGAACAATATATAATTGATCACCGAATAACACGTAATCCCCTTTAGGAACTTCAACTAATGCAACTTTCGCGAACATTAAAAATTCTTGAATCTTCTTCTTATCATTTAATGGCTTCACATACTGACGTTTTGGCTCTTTAAACTCAGCATTCTCTGTTTTTCGTAATACAGCAACATAGTGTCCTTCCCCATGGATATAGTGTGGCCATAAACGGTAAGTTTCTTCAATGCCTTCAGCCTCACTATTTGACCATTCACGACGTCCCGGTTTAAAGCCCTCATAAGCTTTCATCGATTCAATTTTAAATTCGGGATGTGATTCAATAAACGCGCCAATTGCTTGCTCATTTTCTTCTGGTGCAAACGTACAAGTTGAATAAACAATACGTCCGCCTGGTTTTAACATCGTAGCAACCTCTTCTAAAATATCAGCTTGACGATCTGCACAAATTCGAACGTTTTCTAAACTCCATTCTTCTTGTGCCACTTCATCTTTTCTAAACATTCCTTCTCCTGAACATGGCGCGTCAACAACGATACGATCGAAATATGAAGGGAAATGCTTTGCTAATTTCTGTGGGCTTTCGTTAACCACAACTGCATTTTTAATTCCCATGCGCTCAATGTTTTGCGAAAGAATTTTAGCACGCTGTGGATAAATTTCATTCGTGATTAACAATCCTTCTTGCTGCAACTGAGAAGCCACATGTGTACTTTTTCCACCTGGAGCTGCACATAAATCTAGTACTTTTTCACCTGGTACAGCTTCAACAAAAGTCCCAACTGACATCGCACTCGGTTCTTGAATATAATAAACACCTGCTTCATGATAAGGATGTTTACCTGGACGGTCAGCTTGCTGATAAAAATAACCTTCAGGGACCCATGGAATTGATTTTAAATCAAACTTATTTAATGTTTCAAACTGGTCTAATGTTGTTTTTAATGTATTAACACGTAGCCCAAGAGACTTCTCTTGTTCATAGCTATTAATAAACGCTTCATACTCCTCTTTAAGTAACGTCTGCATTTTATCTAAAAAGTCTTTTGGTAACGACATTTTGATTCATCCTTTCATCTTTAACTCTATCTATGGATTATAGTACAAAAGACGAAGTCTTTAAACAACTACTCTTTATAAATTTATCGAGATTTAATGCATTTTTTTCTGCATTATAAAAACAGATTATTATCCTGGATAGTTATCTCCCCTATGACCGCTCTCCTGCTGTGGATAAGAAAACTAAAATCATAATCTCTTCCTATGTGATACGCTTGTACCTTGTGGATAATACTGAACTGCTCTAAAAATGGTTATCCACAAATTCATTTATAGCACTCAGTCGATATGAGTCAGATCTTTTCGATTTCCCCGTCAATCCCATCCCGTTAAATAAGCTATTCTATTATTAGTTACTTCAGCGATTTTAATGACTAGTTAGCATCTCCTTTAAATAAGTTCTATCTTACAAATTAAAAAGACGTTCATTTTGAACGTCTTTTTAGCTAGATTTTTTTAACAAATTCAGATTTTAAGCTCATTGCTCCGAATCCATCAATTTTACAATCGATATCATGACCATTTGCTGAATCATGAACTAAACGGATTCCTTTAACTTTAGTTCCTTGCTTAATAGCTGAAGAACTTCCTTTAACTTTTAAATCTTTGATAACTGTAACAGTATCTCCATCAGCTAAGATGTTTCCATTAGCATCACGGATTACGTTTGCTTCTGCAGCTTCTGCCTCAGCAGCAGGGCTCCATTCATGAGCACACATTGGGCAAACTAACATGCTTCCATCTTCATATGTATATTCTGAATTACATTTAGGGCAATTTGGTAAAGCTGACATCTTTATTCCTCCATTCTAACGACTCTCATAAGTCATTATCATATCATAAAAAACAACTTTTTTCAAAGTTGCCTCTACAGTTGAATCATTAAATCTTAATCCTTTATTAGAATATACGACCTTAATGAATCTTAATCATCGTTAAATCCTTAATTCATTAATAAAATTTTTGATTGTATGATAAATCTAAATTTTTATTAATCTTCAAGATTAATTCGTGTCACCTTTATTTCCTTATCTTCTATCGTAACAATAGCCATCGTCAATGACAAGGAAAAGCGTCGTCGTCCACAACCACCTGGATTTAAATAGACCACCCCATCCTTCACTTCATATTCATATTTATGAGAATGCCCATAAATCACTAAATCAAAGTTATCCACATGTTTAGGAATATCTTTTTTATCATGAACCACGTAAATTAACAACTCATTCATCTCAAGCTCTAAATAATCAGGCAAGCCCTCAAATTTATCATTATTTCCACGTACGACAAACGTGTTTGCGATCTCGTTTAATCGTTCAATGATCTCTTCTTTACAAACATCTCCAGCATGAATAATATAATCACATTCTTTTAAATAGATTAACACATCATCTCTTAAAACATTATGCGTATCTGAAATCACTCCAATTTTCATTAAAATCATCCTTTCTGAAATAACTAGATATAAGACAAAATAATCCTCAGTTGAAACTTTTCCAAACCACTCGATGAAACAATCTAAGTTGTGGATAACTTCATCAATAACATAATAATCACTCATCATCATTTCTTTATCATCTAGTATAAATAAAAATTTTCATCCTTCCAAGACCTTTATAACAATTAAAATTTGCCCGTTTTCCACAACCTAACATAACAACATCCCCCTCATAAGCAATTCTTAAAGACTCAATATTCTATCTATTTATTCTCTTATCATGAAAAATTATGGACAAGTGTCCCTCTAACATCTTCCTTCTTATTTAACTCAGTATGGCACTTTTACAAAAGACAGAAAATCATTCATCAATATAGCTGTTCCCCCTTTGGTATATAAAAGTTTAATTTATAGCAAAAAAAATCATATCTTTTGATATGATTTTTCTAATTCTGATCATGGACTGTTAATCTTGTTGGATAAGGAAATAGTTTTAATCCTTTAGCATCTAAATTTTCTTTGTTTAAATCAATGACTTGAATTTGCTGATTACTGCTGGTCTTATAATAATATAATTGAGTCTCTAAACAAAGACATGCACTATACTTAGTCAAATGACACTCTTTTCTTTTTGGAGTCTCAACCACCCCACGTGGTACAACAAAGTTATCTAGTATATGAAAGCATTCACTAATTGCTGATTCATCACCTTCCCCAACGTTCACATGATTTCGTAAAAAAGCAGCCTTTACAAATCGTGACGGAGAAGAAAAATCGCCAGGAAGTCCAATCGTACCAAAGCCATTAGAATAAGGCGATAACATTTGTTGTCCCCATTTAGTTTCCTCTGGCTGCTCTGATTTGACATTAATATAACAATCTAAGTTATTTAAATGCCAATCAAAGGTTGGAGAATTTGCTAAAACGCCTACCTTATTATTATAAACTGTTAACTTATCTCTTGTTCGCTCAATGACGATCGATTGACCACTCGTATCACTAACAAGCCAATGAATTTCTGTCGATAATGCCGTTTGATCATCAGGAAGAGCCACAATATTTAACTGTTTAAGACCTTCCATTAATTCAGAAATCGTTGAAAAATTAGATAAAACCCAAAAAGCTACATCATATGGGGCTATATTGACCTTATCCTTCCTGATTTTATGACTCCAAGTAGAAAACTTAGATAATTGTAACATCAGACAAGATAATCCTTTTTCATTTACTCCATCACAAAAAAGAATATGATTTTCATAAAATAATCCCATTCCTAAAACTGCATATTTCGTTTTCATTTCTTCATTCGTCACACGATTTACATATTCAAATTCTCGTGGAACTAAAGCAACTGATAAATCATTCATTGGGTGAATATCAAAATTCCGTCCAACAAGATGATGATTTTCGCTTGTTTTTAATGTAATGGCTGTACACACCTTATTTCACCCTTTCTCTTATTTAGAATAAACTACATTAAAAAAGAGCCAATATTATAGTCATAAAATACTAGCTCTAACTCCTAAATAGACATCTACTTCATTACACTTATTAATAAGGATAATATGGATACGGATAAGGGTATGGATAATAGTAAGGATATGGCGGGAAAAAGAATGGATAAGCTAGTAATGATAAGGCTGCTATGCTAGCAAAAGGAAATCCTCTTGGTCCAAAGCGTCGGAATCTTCCTCCTCCACCACCTAGAGGTCTCCCAAAGCGGCTCTCATCTTCTATGACATTTTCACCTACTAACACAATGACTTGATCATCGTCAACACGTCCAATAATTCCATCAACAGTATTTCCATCTTTCAAGGTTAAGACAACATGATAATATAATAAACGATTGCACTTATCCTGCCATTGCTTAGAATCTTGCTGATAGCTATTCTCTTCTAAATTCATGCTTTATCCTACTCCTTTCTAGTAACATAGTATTCGAATGGATATAAAAGGGTACTTATTCCTAACCAATCTTTTTAATTTAACGCTGTGTTTTAAATAGATGTTAATAAAAATTTAAATGAAGAACCAAAAAAGGTGAGACAAATTATTTGTCCCACTTTTTTATGATCCCCCTTATCCAACCTATAGAATAAAAGTTAATGAAATTCCAAACAATAATTTTATATTTAAAGGAAGGTGACATCATGCCAACACAAGATACTATTAAACTTTTGAACGAATGTAATGCAGGAATCAAAATGGCAGTTGAGAGCTTAGATGAAGTCATCAATAAAGCTAAAAATGAAAAATTAATAACACTTTTAAAAAATTCTCTTGAAGAACACAAAAAATTAGGAAATTTAACACATCAAAAACTAAATGAATTTCATGATAAAGATAAGGAACCAAGTACTATCGCTAAAGCTATGTCTTGGATGAGTACCAATCTAAAACTACTTACGGGTGATGTTGATGAAAAGATAGCTGATATTATAACAGAAGGTTGTAATATGGGAATTAAATCTATCTCTAGATATTTAAATCAATACCCTAATTCACAAGATGATGTAAAAGAAATCGTTCACCAATTAATTAAAATTGAAGACAACTTAGTTCATGAGCTAAGATATTACCTATAATAAAAAAATACCTATTAACTGATGAAATAACTTAAAAAGAACCTATTATTTTAAGAATAATAGGTTCTTTTCATTCAACGTAGCTTTCAGTTTCAAAAATTAAAATACTATGCTTCCTACCTACAAAGGGCTGATAAAATTAAACTAAAGAGGCATCCATTTCAGTTTTGAATAAGAAATCATGACGGTGTCCATCAACAACAGTCATTTACCCACATACGGCATCAAAATGATTTCGTCCATCTCCAATTGGAATAGCTTCACCAGTGACACTATACATTTTCAATAAAAAAGTACTTAAATAAAATAATAGTCCTAAAAAAATAGTAGCATTTAATAAAATGTTACTATTTTTCCCAATAACTCGGCCGAACAATCCATCTAGGTAATTTTGTTGCTGCGTTTCCTTTTGCTGAATTCACCTGAATTTGCGTTAAAAATAAACAGTCCGCTAAATTCGCATCACGAATATCAGCATCACGTAAATCAGCTCCAATTAAATTAGCGCCCGATAAATCCGTATGTCGTAAATTAGCTGCAATTAATAATGAACCCGCAAGATTAGCCCCTCTCAAAGATTTTCTCGTTAAATTTTTTCCGATAAAATCAAATCCTGAAATGACTTGATTTCCTGCTACTTTTTGACTGACATACGCCTGTACTTCTTTTAAACATGTATTAACTTTCAAACGATAAGCATCCACCTCTACGATCGTAGGCTCCTCCGTTAATTTTTCTGTTTCTTTTATCAGCAGATGCAACTTTTCTTTTAATTCTTTAGGTAAAATGAACGTTGAAGCATCTGTTAAATACCACATCATCTCATGGAGCTGTCTAACTATTAGAAAATCATCATACATCTGTTGTGCAACATTTGAATTTTCCTTCCAACTCAAACCTTCATAATTAACTTGCGCCACCTTCTGACCTGCTCCAAAACAGTCATACGTGGTACAACCTTTAAGCCCTTGATTACGAAGGTTTTGATGAATGTAACAACTAAAATCATCCTTTAAATTTAAACACGGTTTTCCTGCTACCTTATCTGTTGGAAACCCATCGCACTTCGAAAAAAACAATGCCACACAACAAAGACCAAAACACTTCGAACAATCAATCTTTAAATGATTAAATAACGCCTCATCATATCCTTTTTCACGTAACATCCAACTCCACTCCTATCTATACTTACTAGCTTATCAGACACCTTATTTTTCGTAAACATAAAAAATACCCTGTACGCATCGTACAAGTTATCAATTTTAAGCTTAACTTGGCAATACAGTATCATCGATTCACTGTTTTGATTTTTGAGTAATTTTAATTCTAATTACATCACCTTTATCCGTTCTAAAGAAAATATTCTACGATTATACATCCGATTGATTAAAATCATTTTAATATAGTTTTGAAAAATGAAAAATACCCTGAAGAATTCATAAGCTCATCCTTCATATTATCTGAGATAAACATTTGATATAATAAAAGATGACTATACTAATAGTAGATAAAATTTATATCTAATAGAAAGGATACTATGCTATATGGAGCTTAATTTAAACATCTATGAAACGATGGCATTAGTTTCTATCGTCTTCTATCTTGGTCGATATACGAGAAATAGATTCTCAATTTTATCAAAATATTGCGTTCCACCTGCAGTTGTTGGAGGATTTATTTTTGCCTTATTCATTTTATTACTACATGAAACGAATTTAGCAACGATTAATCTAGATATGAGTTTACAAAATTTATTTATGACTGCTTTCTTTACTAGTATTGGATTCACCGCTAGCTTTAAAATTTTAAAACAAGGAGGTAAACAGGTTATAATCTTCCTTGGTCTTGCTGCATTACTAGTCACTTTACAAAATACAATCGGTATCATACTAACTTCACTCTTCAATTTAAATCCTTTACTCGGTCTTTGTACGGGATCCATTCCTATGATTGGTGGACATGGGACAGCTGGATCATTTGGACCGATGCTTGAAGGGATGGGGGTTGCTAGAGCAACAACGGTCGCTGTCGCCTCCGCAACTTTTGGGTTAATTATGGGAAGCATTATTGGTGGATTAGTTGCCCGTAACCTAATTATTAGACATCAATTAAAAACAGTTCGTCATGAATCATCATCAACACCTCCAACAGAAATGGGAGACTATAATGAAGAGAATCATAATCTTTTATCATTTAAAAAATTAATGAATGCATCTTGTTTCTTATTTATCGCAATGGGAAGCGGTTCAATTGTCTCAGACCTGATTCAAAAATCAGGATTCACCTTCCCATCTTACATTGGTGCAATGTTAGTCGCAGCTACTATCAGAAACTTCTTTGATTTCAGAGGACGATCAATTGATGAAAAAGAAATCGAGACAATTGGTGGTCTTTCACTATCCTTTTTCTTAACGATGGCATTAATGGGACTTAAACTATGGCAACTACTCGATTTAGCTTTACCACTACTTGTGATGCTTATCGCTCAAGTTGTATTAGTTGGACTATTTGCCTACTTTATTACCTACCGTATCATGGGAAAAAATTACGAAGGAGCTGTCTTTGCCTCTGCAACCTGTGGGTTTGGAATGGGAGCCACACCAAATGCTATTGCTAATATGGGGTTCTATAATATTTGGTGTTGCTGACTAAGCAACGCCTTTTTTCATGGCATAAAAAAAAGAGACATCACGTCTCTATCCTGTTACAATGTTATCGGCTAAAACAATATTGAAAGGATTGAATTTGATGTCTCACTCATATTTTACTAGAAAACTCTTAAATATTAAAGATAAAAACATTACATTCCCGGAAGATTATCTTGAGGAAGTGAAATTAAATGGTGTGACTAGCTTTATTTTTAAAGGAATTTTATCTTATCACCCCACTCATTGTGAACACTGTGGGACCCTTTTCGATTCAAAGTTTAAAAAGCATGGGTTCAAAACTTCTCGTTTAGTGATCCCCAAAGTATCGTTACACGATACTTATTTAGACTTAAGGAAACAACGTTACTTTTGTGGGCATTGTCATTCCACATTCACACTAAAAACCTCTATCGTTGAAAAGAACTGTTATATTTCTTACAACACCAAACACGCGATTGCGTTAGAGGCTCAAAATAAAATCTCTGAATACGATATTGCCCGTCGTCATCAAGTGTCTCATTCAACAGTTAATCGCATCATTCATAGCTTCTATGAATCTCAATCTCTCAACTTTAATTACCTTCCTGAAAACCTTTGTTTTGATGAATTTAAATCGGTTAAGTCTGCTGAGGGTCACCTGGCATGCGAAGCATAAATCCTCCACTGCTAGGGAATGGGTCACATGTCCTTTATCTTTTGTGATGCTGATACGAAACAAATCATTGATATTGTTGAAGATCGTCGTTTAAGCTCTCTTCAGGCTTATTTTAAACGGTATACTGAAGAAGCACGTTCTCGTGTTAAACATATTGTGATTGATATGTACGCCCCTTATATTAGCTTGATTAAGGAGCTTTTTCCTCACGCCAAAATTATTCTTGATAAATTTCATTTAGTTCAACATATCTCCCGTGCGTTGAATAAAACGAGGGTTCGATTCATGAAGCAATTCAAAAAACACAGTCGCAAATTTAAACGTTATTGGCGATTATTTTTAAAATCTCATACCTTGCTCAATACCACCACTTATCGATCGGTTTACTGTTTCAAACAACCGATGCGAGAAATTGATATCTTAAACTTTCTACTCGATCTATCTCCTGAGCTAAAATCGACTTATGATCTTTATCAAGACTTACTTTTCGCTCTTCAAACAAAAAACTTAGATCGATTCAATCACTTACTTGAAGTAGAACACCCTCTTATCTCTCCTGAACTTCAAACCGCTTTTCAAACCTTTAAAATGTATCAATCTTACATTAAAAATACGCTCACAACGCCATACACCAATGGTCCGATTGAAGGAATCAATAACAAAATTAAAGTGATTAAGCGTATTGCCTTTGGCTATCGTAGTTTCTATCATTGGGTCACCTGCCATGCGAAGCATGTTTCCTCCACTAGTAGGGTAATTAAATCCCGTATTCTCATGATTCAAAACTTAACCAAACCAAAAAGAAAAATCCTAGCAGATTAGCCACTAGGATTTCCATTTAATTATTCATTGTAAGCAGGTCACCATTTAATCAGCAACACTATTTGACAAAGTTCCAAATAAAAAAGAGACTGTATCAGAATAGATACACTCTCTTATGCTTCATTTTTATCGAAATTAACGTCTCTTTTCATTTCATATCCTTGTATATTTCTTTCTATACTTAATCTCTTCCTCTAATTTAATTAATTTTAATGCCTTTAGTTTTATTTCTTCGTCATTCAAATGAACAGATAGATTTTTGAAGCCATTCACGATATCAAATCGAATTAAAGTATAATTTTTTTCATCTGTTCAACTTTTAAAACCCTCAATCAAATGATTCATAATCATATCTTTTTGCTCTTCACCGGCTAATACAACTTGCCAAATTCTTTGCAAACTATGTCTTGCCATCACAAATTTAGGATTTTTAGCCACGTCATATAGTTTAGCAAAATCAACTAACATTCTTTTCTCATGATCACTTATAGCTAAATTAGAAAAAAGTTGAGCAGCTCTAAAACTTTTATGGTTATCTTTCCACGTTAAATCTTCTATTAACTGATTCACACCTCATAAACCCAATCCACAATATGTTCCGTCTCTAATAGAATACGATAATAAACTTCCTATTGAAAGTTTTTATCTTAGGACTCAACATTTTTAAAACAAAATTTTAGTTTATCCTTTATTTCAATCCTCTTTGATTCTCTTATAAAAATTCAAAAAAATACTTCAATGGATGAATAAATTCGTTTAAAATTTAACATAATCAATTGAAGTATTTTTTAATTTATTCTATTTATGATACGGTTCGTTATTATTGATTCGATAGGCACGATAGACTTGTTCTAATAAAATTAACTTAAATAATTGATGAGGGAATGTCATTTTAGAAAAACATAATTTATAATTCGCACGTTTTTTCACTTCGTCAGATAAACCAAGTGAACCACCGATAATGAAAGCCACATTACTATCTCCACTTAAAGCTAATTGACTTAACTGTTTAGCAAATTGCTCAGATGTCTTCATATCACCTTGTAAATCCATCGCAATCACATACATATTATCTTTAATTTTATTTAAAATTTGTTTTCCCTCTTTATCTTTAATCAGTTCCATTTCACGTTCTGACGCATTATCAGGCGTTTTTTCGTCCGGAACTTCAACCATTGTTAACTTACAATAACGAGATAAACGTTTAGAAAACTCCTCAATCCCTAGCTTAATATACTTTTCCTTAATCTTTCCGACTGAAATAATTGTAATATTCATTAAAAAACCTCCAATACATGAAAAGAAATTCCCTCATTTAATCAGGGAATTTTTTATTGTTATCTATTATAAAATCTTCGCAGAGATTATACTAGAATCTCTGCGAAGATTAGAACCTATTATTCAGTATGATTAGTCTAACTTTTCTAGATTTTATAGCTCATCCTCATCTTCGACCATCATACCTTCAATCACTTTATAAACGGCTACTTGATCGCAGTGCTCACATTTATGTTCAATTTCTACTTCAACTAAAATTGGTAACTTTCCATACTCATCTAAAAAACGATCCATTGACTCTTCAATATGTTCTAAACAACTGTACATGCCTATTCCTCCTATAACGTAATCACTTTCGATGGATGCATCGCATACGTCATATGTAAATTTAACTTACTTAAATCAACATTTTCTTCTTTTAAAATATGACGAACTGTCATTTCTGCTAAATCAGGTAAATTAGCATCCTGACTTAAATGAGCTAAATAAATAAGTTTCGTCTTTTCCCCAATTAACTGACTCATCGCATACGCTGAATCTTCATTTGATAAATGACCACAATCATCTAAAATACGTTGTTTTAACGACCATGGCCTATTACACATCTGAAGCATCTCTACATTATGATTCGTCTCCATAATATAGGCATCTGCATTTCCTAATGTTTTTAAAATATCACCCGTAATATATCCGGTATCTGTCACATAAACAAGCGTCTTTTCACCTTGCTTAATCATATAACCTACCGGATCAACCGCATCATGAGAAATTCTAAATGGCATAATCGATAAATCCCCTAGATCGAACCAAACATTTTTTTCAACCGCTGTCGTCTGTTCAAAACCTGGTTTGATAATATTTTTACGATACATCTCATCAATCGTTTTTGCCGTTGCACAAACATTTAATTTCCACTTACGAGTACAAACCCCTACACCCTTAATATGGTCACCATGCTCATGAGTAATTAAAATATGTTCTATTCTATTTTCATCAAATCCACTTTTTTTAATCAATTCCTGTAATTTTTTTAACGATAACCCATTATCAATTAAAATTGCTGTCTGTTCCGTTTCAATAATCGTTGCATTTCCGACACTTCCACTCGACAATACACAGATTCTCATTCTATCACCTGTTCTTCTATTCAAAAAACTTTTTTTATACTCCAAATAAGCCTTTTTTATTTCGATTATTCATTTTAACATTTTTATCATGATGAATCCAGTACAAACCCCTATTAAGCATCAATTTGATAAAAAAAGAAAGACTATCTCATAAAAGATAACCACTTATGATGATTAATAAAAACTTAAGGGATTCGATACTCATCACTTAAAACTCTAATCATTTGATTATAAACATACACACGGTTAAATCATATCACTTCTTTGTCTGTTATGTCCACATTACATAGGAATACTGGCAAATGTAGCAAACGAAAAGATAATCTACCTTATTACTCACTTTAAATGATATATTATACTAATATTTTAATTAAAGATAGAGTGTCCTAGTGAATTCCATAAGAAAAAGAGTACCTAAGGTACTCTTTTTCTTATGGAATGCTTATTTAATAACTTCTAAATTACGCATGTATGGACGTAATACTTCTGGAATAACAATGCTTCCATCAGCTTGTTGGTAGTTTTCAATAATAGCAGCTACTGTACGTCCAATTGCAAGCCCTGAACCATTTAATGTATGAACGAATTCAGGTTTAGCTTTTGCATCACGACGGAATTTAATATTTGCACGACGGGCTTGGAAATCTTCAAAGTTTGAACAAGAAGAAATCTCTTTATATTCATTATAAGATGGTAACCACACTTCGATATCGTATGTTTTAGCAGCAGAGAATCCGATATCTCCTGTACATAATTCGATGACACGGTATGGTAATCCTAATAATTGTAATACTTTTTCAGCATTTGCTGTTAAAGTTTCTAATTCTTCATAAGAATCTTCTGGTTTAACGAACTTAACTAATTCAACTTTATTGAATTGATGTTGACGGATAATACCACGAGTATCACGACCAGCTGAACCAGCTTCTGCACGGAAACATGGACTATATGCTGTATATTTAATTGGTAATTGTTCAGCGTTTAAAATCTCATCACGGTGTAAGTTTGTAACTGGAACCTCAGCTGTTGGAATTAAGAAGTAGTCAGTATCCACTAATTTAAATGCATCCTCTTCAAACTTAGGTAATTGTCCAGTCCCTGTCATACTTGCACGATTAACGATAACTGGAGGTAAAATCTCAGTATAGCCATGATCTCCTGTATGTAAATCTAACATAAAGCTAATTAAAGCACGCTCTAAACGAGCTCCTAACCCTTTATATACAGCAAAACGGCTTCCTGTAATTTTTCCAGCACGTTCAAAATCAATAATATCTAAATCAGTTACTAAATCCCAGTGTGCTTTTGGTTCGAAGTCAAACTTAGTTGGTTCTCCAAATTTACGAATTTCAACATTATCATTTTCATCTTTACCAACTGCAATTGTTCCACATGGAACATTTGGAGTACCTAATAAAAGATTTTTGATTTCTTCATCGATGTTGCGTAATTGTTCATCTAATTCTTTAACTTTTTCTCCAACACCATTCATTTGAGCTAATAATTCAGAAGCATCTTTTTTCTCACGTTTATATTGTCCGATTAATTTAGATACTTCATTACGATTTGATTTTAATTGCTCTACTTCTAAAATGATGTTCTTACGTTGTTCATCTAACTCAGTAATTTTATTTAAATAACTGAAATCTCCACCACGTGTTTCTAAGCGATTAATTGTACCTTGTAAATCTTCACGTACTCGTTTTAAATCTAACATGTGTATTTCCTCCTATTAATTGATTTTGATTAGTCGTTCTAGAAAACAAAAAAATCCCGTCCCTAATTTAGGGACGAGATTTAACCCGCGTTGCCACCCTAGTTGTTCACTAAGCGTTCCACGTGGAACATTTAAGTGAGACCACTTACAAAGATAACGGTTAGACCGTGAATGAATACTAATCATTGTGTTCTTCATTCCACTCCTAGGTTGATTTCTAGTTACTCATACATCAGTTTCCACCAACCACTGACTCTCTATGCTATCAAGTAAAAAGTACTACTCCTAATCAATGCTTTTTTATTTAATTGTAATATAGCATTAACTATTTTTTTTGTCAATATTAGTATATATCGTGTTTCTAATTATATGCGCATAAGACCTAATTATTTGTATGTAACCATTCTATTCTTCTGTTGAAGTTGTTTCAGTTTCCTTAGCCACTG
This sequence comes from Turicibacter sp. H121, assembly GCF_001543345.1. Taxonomy (NCBI): domain Bacteria; kingdom Bacillati; phylum Bacillota; class Erysipelotrichia; order Erysipelotrichales; family Turicibacteraceae; genus Turicibacter; species Turicibacter sp. H121. Next base: position 1,261,440 of record NZ_CP013476.1, read on the forward strand.
TGTCAGCTTCAACACTTTCCTCAGCCTCTTCATGTTCAACAACTGCTACACTTGATACTAATTGATCATCTGTTAAACGAATTAATTTAACCCCTTGTGTTGCACGCCCCGTTTGAGAAATCTGATGAATTGGTGTACGGATAATAACACCTTTATTTGTCACGATTAATAAATCTTCATCACCATTTACAGCCTTCATGGCTACTAATGTCCCGTTTTTCTCTGTAATCGTTAATGTTTTAACACCTTTTCCACCGCGTTTTGTTTTACGATATTCTTGAATTGAAGTACGTTTACCGAACCCGTTTTCCGTAACAACTAAAATCTCCTGATCCATTGTGACCATTTCCATTCCTACTGCTACTTCTCCTTCTTCTAAGAAGATACCACGGACTCCGGCAGCTGTACGTCCCATCGGACGAACTTCAGTTTCCTCAAACCAAACTGCTTTTCCACCACTTGATGCAATAATGATATCATCGTTACCAGATGTTTTTCTGACACCAATTAGCTCATCATCTTCACGTAAAGAAAGAGCAATTAAACCATTGGTACGGATATGACCAAATGCTGATAACATCGTACGTTTTACAACCCCTGAACGAGTCGCAAAGAATAAGAATTCTTTATCATTAAATTCTTTAACAGGAATGATTGCACTAATGTACTCATCTTGGGCAATCTCAATAATATTAACAATTGGTAATCCCTTAGCTGTACGACCGTACTCAGGAATTGTATAAGCTTTCTTCTGATAAACTTTTCCTTTACTTGTAAAGAATAATAAATGATCATGAGTAGATGTTGATAATAATTCCTTAACATAATCATCATCATGTGTTCCCATTCCTTGAACACCACGTCCACCACGGTTTTGTGAACGATATGTTGAGATTGGCTGACGCTTAATATAACCATTATTTGTTAATGTAATGATGACTTGTTCTTCTGGAATTAAATCTTCATCTTCAATATCAAAGTCAGATCCACGGACGATTTCTGTACGACGCTCATCTCCATGTTTGTGTTTTACTTCTAACAACTCTTCACGGATAATCGCATGAACACGGTCTTCGTTCGCTAAAATATCTTTTAAATCAGCAATTAATGCGACTAACCCTTGATATTCTTCTTCGATTTTACCGCGCTCTAATCCTGTTAAACGGCGTAAACGCATCTCTAAAATAGCTTTCCCTTGGCGTTCAGATAACGAGAATTCAGACATTAATGAATTTAATGCCTCTTCATCTGTAGATGAACCACGGATAATCGCAATAATACGATCAATATGATCTAAGGCAATACGAAGCCCTTCTAAGATATGAGCACGATCTTCCGCTTTATTTAAATCAAATTGCGTACGACGAACAATAACCTCAACTTGGTGTTTGATATATGCCGCAATAATTTCTTTTAAGTTTAAAACTTTAGGTTGTCCATCTACAAGTGCTAACATATTAATTCCATAAGACACTTGTAATTGAGTTAATTTAAATAAATTATTTAACATCACTTGTGGATTAACATCTTTACGTAATTCAATAACAATACGTGTTCCTTCACGGTTTGACTCATTACGTAAGTCTGTAATTCCATCTAAACGTTTTTCCTTAACTAATTCCGCGATTTTTTCAATCAAACGCTCACGGTTCACTTGATAAGGAATTTCAGTGACTAAAATTGAATATTTTCCACCATGACCTTCAACAATTTCACATTTTGAACGCATCATGATTGATCCATTCCCCGTTTCATACGCCGAACGGATTCCTTTTGTCCCTAAAATTAAAGCACCTGTTGGTAAATCTGGTCCTTTAATAAATTGCATTAATCCTAAAACATCAATTTCAGGATTATCCATATAAGCTAAACATCCATCAATAACTTCAGATAAGTTATGTGGTGGAATATTAGTCGCCATCCCAACAGCAATCCCTGTTGTCCCGTTGACTAATAAGCTTGGAAAACGAGCAGGTAAAACGATAGGTTCTTGTTCTTCACCATCAAAGTTTGGTTGGAAATCAATCGTATTTTTATTGATATCACGCATCATTTCCATCGCAAGCTTAGACATTCTTGCTTCAGTATAACGCATAGCGGCCGCTCCATCACCGTCAATTGAACCGAAGTTTCCATGTCCATCTACTAATGGATAGCGATAACTAAAATCCTGTGCCATACGTACCATTGCATCATAAACTGATGAATCCCCATGAGGGTGATATTTGGCAATAACGTCCCCGACGATACGAGCAGACTTCTTATATGGCTTATCACTGTGCATCCCTAAATCATTCATCGAATACAAAATACGACGGTGAACAGGCTTTAACCCGTCACGAACATCTGGTAAGGCACGTGATACGATAACACTCATCGCATAATCGATGAATGAAGTTCTCATCTCTTTAGCAATATTATGCGGTTTAATTTGATCATATGCAGACATTTTCGTTCCTCCTTATAGATGTGATTGCTTCAAATTAGTAGTCTAGGTTTTTAACGTATTTAGCATTAGCATCTATAAATTCTCGACGTGGCTCTACGCGATCACCCATTAAAATATCAAAAATTTCATCAGCTTCAACAGCATCCTCAAGAGTAACCTGTAATAATGTACGTACTTCTGGATCCATTGTTGTTTCCCATAACTGCTCAGCATTCATCTCTCCAAGCCCTTTGTAACGTTGAACATTTGGACGAGGCGTTGCTGCTAAACTAGACATAATCTCTTCTAATTGTTTTTCATCATAAGCATATTCTACCTTTTTTCCTTGAGAAACTTTATATAAAGGAGGTTGCGCAATATAGACATACCCATGCTCTACTAAAGGTCTCATATAACGGTAGAAGAATGTTAATAATAACGTACGAATATGTGCTCCATCGACATCGGCATCGGTCATGATAACCACTTTATGATAACGAGCTTTCTCGATATCAAATTCATCTCCAACACCTGTTCCAATCGCATGGATCATACTTTTAATTTCGTTATTCGCATAAACTTTATCAATACGAGCTTTTTCAACATTTAAAACCTTACCACGAAGAGGTAAAATTGCTTGGAATTTATTATCTCGACCTTGTTTTGCTGATCCTCCGGCAGAATCTCCCTCGACGATAAATAATTCAGAAATATTCGCATCACGTGACTGACAATCGGCTAACTTGCTCTTAAATCCTAATGATTCAAGTGGAGACTTACGACGTACCATCTCACGCGCACGTTTTGCAGCCATACGAGCACGAGCCGCCATTAATGCTTTATCAATAATGATTTTAGCTGCTTGTGGATTCTCCATCAAGAAACGTTCAAATCCTTCAGAGAAAATATTATCCGCAATACGACGAACTTCGCTATTTCCTAACTTCGTTTTTGTTTGTCCCTCAAACTGTGGATCTGGATGCTTCGCAGAAATAATCGCTGTTAATCCTTCACGAATATCTTCCCCGATTAATGTATCGTCACCTTTTAATAAATTTAATTTTTTCGCATAACTGTTAATAATACGAGTTAATGCGGCACGGAATCCCGCTTCATGCGTTCCACCCTCGTGCGTATTAATGTTATTCGCAAACGAATAAATATTTCCAGCTACACCTGTATTATATTGCATCGCGATTTCAACACTAATTCCATCGCGCTCACCTTCAACATGAATCACTTCTTCATGAATGACTTCTTTATTCTTATTTAAGAAGCGTACATACTCACTAATTCCACCTTCATAATGGAACTCATGGCGTTGTGGTTTATCTGAACGAAGATCTTCTAATGTAATTTTTAATCCTTTGTTTAAAAAGGCTAACTCACGAATACGGTTGCGTAAAATATCATAGTCATAAACTGTCGTTTCTGTGAAAATAGTTGGATCCGGTGTAAACTTAACCTCAGTACCAGTAGAATCAGATTCACCAATGATGTGTAATTCATCAATTGGATTTCCTTTTTCAAACTGTTGGAAATACTTTTTACCATTACGACTTACTGTTACTTCTAAGTGTTCAGATAAGGCATTTACTACAGAGGCACCTACACCATGTAATCCCCCAGAAACTTTATATCCGCCACCACCGAATTTTCCTCCGGCATGTAAAACCGTATAAACTGTCTCAACTGTTGATTTTCCAGTTTGTTTATGAATATCAACTGGAATCCCACGTCCATTATCTTTAACGATGATTTCATTATCTTCAGTAATTGCAACATTAATTTCTGTACAGTATCCAGCTAATGCCTCATCGATTGAGTTATCAACAATTTCCCAAACTAAATGGTGTAATCCACGGCCACTTGTTGAACCGATATACATCCCAGGGCGCTTACGAACCGCTTCAAGACCCTCTAATACTTGAATATTACTAGCATCATACTGTTGTGTTTTCGATACTTCTTGCGTCATTCTTATCACCTATCCTAATCTTCGCGTTATTAATGGTAAAAATATCAGCCAGTTCAATGACATTTTCATCGATTCCATCAATATTCGTTGTCGTTATAAAGGTTTGAACTTTATTTTTTATCGTATTTAATAGCTGTGTTTGACGTGCATCATCTAATTCACTTAAAACATCGTCTAACAATAAAATGGGATACTCATTTAAAACAGAATAAATCAACTCGATTTCAGCTAACTTCATCGATAACGAAGCTGTTCGTTGTTGACCTTGTGAGCCAAACTGATGTGTATTCACACCATTAATTGAAACACTAAAGTCATCTCGATGAGGGCCTAAACTAGTTGATCCTAATTGAATATCCTGATCATATAAATCTTTATATTTCTGTAAAATTGTTTCTTCATTTAACTCAAGGTTCTTAAATGAATTGATATAATCTAAACCTATTTCTTCTAATTGATTTGAAATCTCACCATGAACTTTTTTCGAAAAACTCTCAAGCTTCTTTAAGAACTCAATCCGACTATTTAGCACATAAACCGCATGAGGCACTAATTGCTCTGTAATGACATCTAAAAGCAAATCATTCGAGCGATTCATACGAAGCTGTTTCAATAACTCATTACGTTGCTTTAACAATTTCGAATACTGTCCTAAATGAAATAAGTAAGTTGGGGATAACTGTCCAATCTCCATATCCATAAAGCGTCGACGATACTGTGGTCCACCTTTAACTAGCGATAAATCCTCAGGTGCAAACATCACCACAATAAGCTTACCGACATACTCACTTAATTTCTTTTGATCGATTCCATTATAACTTGCCTTCTTACCTTTTTTAGAAATAACTAAAGATAAATGCAAATCATCCCGTTCTCGCGTAATATCTGCCTCAATACGGGCAAAGTCTTCATTAAATAAAATCAGCTGTGAATCTTTACTTGTTCGATGCGACTTTGTCGTCGATAACACGTAAATTGATTCAATCAAGCTCGTCTTTCCTTGTGCATTATTTCCGATGATGATATTGATATTCTTCTTAAACTCTACACAAGCATCTTGATAATTTCTAAACTGTTTAAGTGACAATCGATTGATAAACAATGATAATCTCCTTTACTACTCAGCTACAATGATAAACTCACCAAATTCTTCAATCGAAACCACATCTCCAGGATAAAGTTTACGACCACGGCGGTTATCTTGCTCGTTGTTAATAAAGACAGGAATTTCTTCTAAGAAGAACTTTACACTTCCACCACTTTCAATAAGATTCTCGAACTTTAAAAACTGTCCAAGAGTAATAAATTCACTTGTAATAAATACTTCAGTTCGCATGCTAATCACCTTTTTCTTTCTATATATATTATAGCATAATTTACATTTTTTTAATACGTTAATCCCAAATAAAAAGCGTTGAAATCAATGGATTTCAACGCTTTTTTTCCAGTTTTAAAATTAGATATTTTCACTCTCTTGTGCTGACTCTAAAACCTTCTTCATCTTTTTCTTAAATTCAGGTCGTGGCATCATTAACATACGCTCACAATGACAACATTTAATCTTGATATCTGCTCCTAAACGGACCACTTGCCAACGATTTGTGCCACAAGGATGTGGCTTTTTCATCTCAACAATATCATTTAAACCAAATGTCACATTATTCATGAGATAGACTCCCTTCATTCTTTTGATAAACCATCATTTTAGAGTAAGGGATTTCAATATTCTCTCGGTCAAACGTCAACTTGATTAAGCGACGTAATTCACGTTGAATGTGCCACTGTTGAAGTGGTGAGACTTCAGCTATCATACGAATCACCACAGCTGAATCTGCTAATTCCTGTACCCCTAAAACTTGAGGAACTTGAAGGATATCGTCATATTGATTAAAAGCTTCTGACGCAACCTTCTGTAAAACTGAAATCGCCTTATCAAGATCCGCCTCATAGGCGATTCCGATATCTAATACCGCTTGACCATTTGAGACCGAATGGTTAATAACTTTTCCAATATTCCCATTTGGAATAATCACGATTTCACCCGTTAAAACACGAATTTTAACTGAACGTAATCCGATTTCTGTAACTGTTCCGGTATTTCCATCAATTTCGATAAAATCTCCAACTGAAAATAAATCTTCAAAAATAATAAAGAATCCCATGGTGATATCATCAAGCATACTCTTTGCCGCAAATCCAATGACCACAACAAGTGCACTTGAAGCGACTAATAACTTATCTAATGAGACAAAAACCGATAATAACCATAAAATTAAAACAATATTCACCGCATAACGCCAAATATTAAGAGCTAAACTTTCAAACGTCTCTTTTCGTCTTTCCGTTCCTCCCGTTACTTTTTGAATACGTTCAATATTCACGGCAAATGCTTTTTTAATCATATTCTTACCGAGTTTTCTGACGATTGACATAATTACAAGGATTAAAATAACACTAACAATTTTAAATCCAGCATTGATTAAAAAAGTATTTAACTGATCTGTTGCCAAAAAGTTCTGAATTTTATCAGCTAATACATTTGATAAAAATAATAAATTCAAATAGCTCACTCCTTAGTTTTTATTCTAAACCCATCATCTCGAGTAAACGATTTAAATCATCCATAGTCATATAATCAATAATGATTTGACCTTTCCCATTCTTTTCTTTAAGTTTGACTTTCGTTCCAAAATACGATTTCAAATTCGACTCCACGTACTCTAAATGGGGGTTTACTTCTCTTTTCGTCTTTTTATCTTCTTCAGCTTGAGCCGTTCCAACTTGTTTTACTAAATCTTCTAACTCACGCACTGAAATTTGTTTTTCTTTAATAATATTCGTAAACTTTAAAATTAATTCTTCATCTTTTAACCCAGCTAATACTTTTCCATGTCCAACTGAAATGACACCATTTTCAATATCATCTTGCACAGAGCGTGGTAACTGTAACAAACGCATCGTATTGGCAATGTAGGCACGACTCTTTCCAAGACGTTCACCTAAGCGCTCTTGAGTTAAATCTAATTTTTGCATTAACAGACGATAAGCTTCGGCTTCCTCAATGGCTGTTAAATCTTCACGTTGTAAATTTTCAATTAATGCATATTCCATCATTAAATGATCATTAAACTCACGAATGATTGCTGGAATAGTTGGTAATCCCGCTTTTTGAGCAGCTCTAAATCGGCGCTCCCCTGCAATAATAATATAACCTTTAATATCTTTTTTAACGATAATAGGTTGGAACACACCATGTTCTTTAATTGACATCGCTAATTCTTTAATCTTATTCTCATCAAAATACTTTCGTGGTTGATATGGGTTAGGTCTTAAACTCTTCACCTCTAATTGGTGAATCACTTCCCCTTCTTTGACTTGCTCAAACGATTCAAGACTCTCAATATCATGCTCTTGAAATAGTGCACCTAAACCTCTTCCTAATCTATTAGTCGACATTATTTTTAACCACCTCTTTAGCTAAATCAATGTAAAATTGAGCAGCTGACGATTTTTGATCATAAGCAATAATTGACTTTCCGAATGATGGCGCCTCACTTAAACGAACTAAACGTGGAATAATAGTATTAAACACTTTCTCTTTGAAATATAATTTAACTTCATTGATTACATCTAATCCTAAACGAGTACGGCGATCAAGCATTGTTAATAACACCCCTTCAATCGATAAATTTCGATTTAAACGGCGTTGAACAATACGAATTGTATTTAATAATTGTGCTAATCCCTCTAATGCATAATACTCACATTGTACTGGAATCAATGTCGAATCTGCTGCAGATAACGCATTAATTGTCAAAAGTCCAAGTGATGGTGGACAATCGATAATAATATAATCAAAATATTCTTTGACTTGTTCAAGTTTTGGTAATAACTTAAACTCACGGTCTTTTTCCATGACAATCATCGACTCAAATCCTGCTAATTCTTGAGACGATGGAATTAAAAATAAATTTTCTTCATTCGTTTTTAAAATTACTTGATTAGTTGGAATTTCATCCACCAATAAATCAAAAACAGTTAACTCAGCATCGCCTTTATAAACACCAATACCAGTAGAGGCGTTAGCTTGGGGATCCATATCAACAAGTAATACTTTATGACCCAAGTAAGCCAAGGATGCTGATAAGTTAATACTAGATGTCGTCTTACCAACTCCACCTTTTTGGTTCGTTATAGCGATAATTTTCCCCATATTAACCCTCCTAAAGTCATACTTGTTAATATTTTACCACGAAATGATAGGTTATGAAAAATAAATTTGGCGCTTGATCAGTAAATTTTGAACTTTTTGAAACGACTAATCTTATTAGTGATTATTATTTACAAACTTCGATTTTTTTATTAAATAGGTGGTGAAAAATGTCGTAGAAAACTTAATATTAGAAAGCTTTCTTGAAATTATCCTCATTATAAATTTTAATATCCGATTTCTTCAATAAACGGGCTGTCATTCCATCGCCACTCGTTAATTGACCACTAAATGTTCCATCATAAACTTATCCACAACCACACGATGAACTATTACTTTTTAAAATTCCAACCTTAACTTCAAATAAATGAGCAATCTTATCAACCTCTTCTGCCCCTTTTAAAAACTACTCCGTCATATCACATCTAAACTTATCCACAGCACGCCCATTCACCAATTCAACTGATTGCCGTAGAATAATAGGTAACCCCCTAATTGTTCAGGACATAATGGAATCACTTGATGGTCCTTAATTAATTTCAAAATTCCTTCTTGTGGATAACCATCTCCACAATATCTGCAGTCTATCCCTAACAAACACGAACTAACTGTAACTCTCATTTTCTGATCTCCTCTAATTTATCCACAACAAAGAAAAACGACAGGCATTCAATCGCCTGTCTTTTCTCTTTTTATTAATGTTTATGTTTGGGTAATGAAATTTTAATCACATATGAGTCATCTAACTCTTCAGTTTCATGTTCGACTCTCATACCTGTTTTTTCAACCATCATAATGGCTTGTTTAAAAGTATTCATGGCAATACGACAATCTCTTGGCATACGAGAAATCGTTTGTGGTTTTACTGCTTTCTCTTTTGGATTTAACGTTTCATCAATTAAACGCTCAGTTTCTGAAACATTTAAATCCTTCTCAATAATCTTCTCTAAAAGTTGGAATTGCAGTTCTTCATCTTTAACTAATAATAATGCACGCGCATGACGTTCTGTCACTTTACGCTCTAAAACTGCTTGTTGAACATGCTCAGATAAATTTAATAAACGAATTTTATTTGCGACTGTTGATTGAGATTTTCCCATTTGCTTTGCTAATGCAGCTTGAGTAATCCCATGTAAATCAATCAACTGTTTATAAGCTAATGCTTCTTCGATTGCAGTTAAATCCTCTCGCTGAATATTCTCAACAATTGCAATAGAAGCTGATTGCTTATCATCATAGTCTCGGACAATCGCAGGAACTTTATCTAGTCCAATTAACTTAGATGCACGATAACGTCTTTCTCCCGCAATAATTTCATAACCCTCTTTAAACTTACGAACAACAATCGGTTGAATCACACCATGTTCTTTGATAGATTCTGATAATTCCAAAATTTTTTCATCATTAAAAATATTTCGTGGTTGATATTTATTCGGAACGATTTTTGAGATAGGCAATTGAGTTACTTCATCTTTTGGCTGATTACGTGAATCATCTCGTGAAAAAATGTTAAACACCCTATATCCCCCTTATAATAAAAATCGAAAATCAATCTTAATGTTTAAATTATAGCGTATTTTTCTTCTTTTTTCTAGAATTTCTATAGTAATGTCCCTGCCGGTGACATTTAATGCTATTTTAATGGTTTATTTTTGATTTGACCATAAGCTCGAGGATACTTATTCGGCGTCTTCTTGTATTTTTTTGTATAAATATTAGTGCGTGATCCCGCTTCTTCCGGTAACTCAACATGCTTCACATCAATGATTTCTACACCAAATGTATCTAAGGCACGTTTTGACTCTACTAATTCTTCATCACCTGTTTGTCCTTTTAACGCAATGAAATATCCACCTTCTTTAACTAATGGGACACATAACTCAGATAAAATATTTAAACGAGCAACCGCACGAGCTGTGACGATATCAAATGATTCACGATGCTTCGATGCATATTCTTCCGCACGTGAATGATACGCTTTAATATTTTCAAGCTTCGTTTCTGCAATGACATGATTTAAGAAATTAACGCGTTTTCCTAGGGAATCGACTAAATCCATCTTTAAATGTGGAAAAACGATTTTAACAGGTAAAGCTGGGAATCCAGCTCCTGATCCAACATCACATAATGTTTTGCAGTTGTGGATATCTTCAAACATTAAAAAGCCAAGTAACGAATCATAGAAATGCTTTAAATAAACTTCATTTACTTCTGTAATTCCAGTTAAGTTCATTTTCTCGTTCCACTCAACTAATAATTCATAATAACGATGTAACCGCCATTTTTGTTCTTCAGTTAACTCAATTCCAAATTCTTTTACCTTGTCATAAAATTGTTCCGGTGTCATATCTTCCACTCCTTACTACATAAAGAGTTAAGAAAGTCTCCTCTCTTAACTCTGATTTATTATTCACTTACTTTATTTGCACGTCCTGATTCAATGTAAACCATTAAAATTGAAATATCCGCTGGATTTACCCCTGAAATACGACTTGCTTGACCAATCGTTAATGGTCGAATGTCTTTTAACTTTTGTTTTGCTTCAATCGCTAAGTTTGGCACATCATCGTAATCGATATGATCCGGGATTTTTTTCTCTTCAACTTTTTGAACTTTTTCTACTTGTTGAAGAGCCTTATTAATATATCCTTCATACTTAACTTGAATTTCTAATTGCTCAATTGCTTCAGCAGAAATTGATTCATTTTTCTCTTCAATTAAGTTGTGGATATGTTCATAAGTAATCTCTGGACGTTTTAATAATTCTAATGCCGTAATTCCATCCTTTAATGGTGATGATGGAATTGTCGCTAAATACTCATTAGTATTTCCTTTAGGTGTAATTTTAATTTCAGATAAACGTTCTTTTTCTGCTGCAATCTCAGCTTTTTTATCTAAGAATGCTGCGTATTTTTCATCATTAATTAACCCTACTTGACGACCATATTCACGTAAACGCAAATCAGCATTATCATGACGTAATAATAAACGATACTCCGCACGAGAAGTTAATAAACGATAAGGTTCTAATGTTCCTTTTGTAACTAGATCATCAATTAATACCCCAATATAAGCTTCACTACGTTTTAAAATTAATGGATCTTTTCCTTGAACACGAAGGGCAGCATTAATTCCAGCCATGATTCCTTGACCCGCTGCTTCTTCATATCCACTTGTTCCGTTAATTTGTCCAGCACTATATAAGTTTTTAACTAATTTAGTTTCTAATGATGGCCATAATTGGACAGGCTTAATCGCATCATACTCAATAGCGTACGCATATTTAACAATGCGGCAATTTTCAAGACCTGGAATCGTACGAATCATTTGCTCTTGAACATCGCGTGGTAAACTACTTGAGAACCCTTGAACATAAATTTCAGGGATGTGTTTACTTTCTGGCTCTAAAAAGATTTGATGACGAGGCTTATCATTAAAACGAACAATTTTATCCTCAATTGATGGACAATAACGTGGCCCAACCCCTTCAACCACTCCAGAATACATTGACGAACGCTCTAAGTTATCCATAATAATACGATGTGTTTCTTCACCTGTATAAGTTAAATAACATGGCACTTGATCTTCAAGTGGTAAATGATCTTTAGTGTCAAAACTAAACGCACGAATGACGTCATCCCCAGGTTGAATTTCTGTTTTAGAGAAATCAACACTATCCGCTGCAACACGAGGTGGTGTTCCTGTTTTTAAACGGAATAATTCAAACCCTAAATCTTTTAAGTGTTGAGATAATCCTAATGAGGTCTTCGCACCATCTGGGCCACTTAACGTAATCTCATCACTAATCATAACTTTTGAATGCATGTAAGTTCCTGTTGTTAAAATAACCGTTTTTGAGAAAATTTGTTCCCCAGTTTCTAACTGAATTCCCTTCACTTCTGCGTCTTCAACAATTAACTTATCCACAATTGCTTCTTTAACGTCTAAATTTTCTTGTGCTAAAACTGTTTTTTGCATCTCACGAGGGTATTCCACTTTATCTGCTTGAGCACGAAGTGCACGAACCGCTGGACCTTTCCCTGTGTTTAACATACGCATTTGAATATGCGTTTTATCTGTATTAACACCCATTTCTCCACCTAAAGCATCAATCTCACGAACTACGATTCCTTTCGCTGGTCCACCGATGGCTGGATTACATGGCATATGTCCAATACGATTAATATCTCCAGTTACCATTAACGTTTTGCAACCCATTCGTGCTGGAGCAAGAGCTGCTTCAATTCCGGCATGCCCTCCACCTACGACGATTACATCATATATCATAAAGCTCACTCCTTACAGTAAACAAATAAACTTCAACTCTATCAAAAGACTATTCTTATTTTACATCTAAAACTCGACAATAAACAATAAAAATAACATCTGTGTATAAAATAGTAAACAAAAATCGATAATATAAAACAACTTTTTAGCTTTTTTCCTACATTTTTAAATTAAAAATGAAAATCATTATTCAATATCCAGTTTTTGTAACAGAAAAAAGTTGTTATTCAAAACGGTATATATCATAATAGACATATCAATGTCGTATACTCATTCGATTTGAACTTTTATTATGACAACAGGGGGGAGACTTGCATGCTAGTTTTAAAGAATGTGAATAAGATTTTTCATGATACACATGCCGTCGTGGATTTAAATCTTAGTCTTCAAAAAGGAGAAATTTATGGTTTACTTGGCGCGAATGGAGCTGGAAAAACCACAACCTTTCGTATGATTTTAGGTCTTTATGAGCAGACGTCTGGTGAAATTACGTGGGACGGTCAGAAGATGAATGAATCAATTAATGATCTTCTCGGTTATTTACCTGAAGAACGAGCACTACTTCAAAAATTAACGGTTAAAACACAAGTTAGCTATTTAGCCATGCTAAAAGGAATGTCTGAAGATAAAACTGAAAAAGAACTAGATGCGTGGCTTGAAAAATTTAATATCTCCGACTATAAAAACAAAAAAATTAAAGAATTATCAAAAGGTAATCAACAAAAAGTTCAATTTATTTGCGCCGTTATCCACAATCCCGAACTCATTATTTTAGATGAACCCTTCACTGGTCTTGATCCTATTAATCTGGAAATGATGAAAGAAGAAATTATTAACTTTAAAAACCAAGGAAAAACAATTATCTTCTCTTCTCATAGAATGGAACATATTGAAACCCTCTGCGATCGTCTAACAATTCTTCGCAAAGGACGCACCGTTTTACAAGGCCAACTCAAAGAAATTAAACAAAGTTACAATGCAAGAACGATTTTAATTCAAGGAAAGCTTGATGCCGATTACTTAAAATCAATTCCTCATGTCGTTGAGGTGACTCGCCAGCAAGACGATTGGTGCGTCCGAATTGATCATAAACAGCATACCTCAACCATCTTCAATGCTTTAAAACCTGAACATTCCATTGAAAAATTCCTCGTGTGTGAGCCATCACTACATGAAATTTTTATTGAAAAGGTGGGACAAGCCTATGAAGAGTAGTAAGTTTTGGAATTATGTTTTGTATAACTATTTACGTAAAATTAAAAGTAAAGCTTTTATTGGATTTAATATCTTTCTAATCATTGTTGGATTACTCATCAGCCAACTCGGATCCATCGTTAAATTTTTTAATGAAACTTTTGATTACTCTGAAACAATTTATATTGTGGATGAAACAAATCAACTCTATTCACAATTTCAAAAAGATTTTAATAATTTATTACCTGAAGTGATCTTAGAACAAGGGACTGAGTCAGAAGACGTTCTTAACCAAAAAGTCGAAGATGGGGATATCTCAGCCTATTTCATCATCAACTACAATGAACAAAATCTCCTTAGTGCAACCTATGTGGCCAAAGATTTTTCTAACAGCTCTTACTACACCATTGGAGAGCAAGTTCTTTCAGGTTATAACAAGCAAATTGCTATGAAATCGGCGAAGCTGACTCAAGAGCAAGTTAATTTACTCAATCAAAACTTCTCAATGGAAAAAATCTCATTAGATGAAAATGCACAAACCGCTGAGGAATCAATGGGCAACTTAGCCATAGCTTATATTGCCATTATCCTCATCTTCTTATTTTCATATCTTTACTCGGTCTATGCCGGTCAAGAAATCATGGAAGAGAAAACATCAAGAGTCATGGAAATTATTATTACTTCCATTTCGCCAATCAAACAACTTTACGGAAAAATTGTGTATAACAGCTTATACGCCTTAACGCAACTTACCATTTTCATGGTCTTATTCACTATTTCAATTCAATACATGCTAAAGAGTTTGCCTACCGAAGTACTTGATACGGTCTCAGTCATGATTTCTCCCGAACAAGCAAAAATCGTTATTTACATCATTATTTTTGCTATCGTTGCTTACCTAGTCTATCTCGTAAGTGTACTCATTTTAAGCTCAATTATCAGTTCTGTGGAAGAATATCAAATCGCCATTTCACCTATCATGGTCATTGGACTCGTTTCATTCTACATCGGAATCTTTGGAATGACTGCACCTGAGGCACCCTTTATCAAAATCATGTCCATGATTCCATTCATTTCACCTTATATCATGCCACTTCGCGTCGCTACAATGACCGTATCAACCCCAATGATTTGGCTTTCAATTGCCTTAAACATTGTTGTGATCGTCGTGATTCTAACATTTGGAGCACGTGTTTACAAAAATGGAGTCTTGAACTACTCAGGTGATTCAGTCATCAAAAAATTTATTCAGGCAACAAAAAAATCATAACTTGATTACTCCGACCAACTCTTGTAGTTGGTCTTTTTTTAACAAAAAAATCCCCTGAACTGGAGATTTTCTTTCATTTAAACTCGAACGCTCCAATGACTAACCATACCAATTTCTTCTGAAACAATACATTCAAGTTATATCTCCAATCACCTTATGTAAAAAAAACAAATATCTTGTGGATATAGTTCGCACCACTTCTACTCAAGTTAAAATCACCACAAAAATTCCATTAAATCCTACATCTAAAATAGACAATAAAACATGATGAATCACTTCAATTGTTGAGTCTGGCGTATCAAGTTTTACCTGATTTTTCAAGGGCAATGATCCGCACTAATTCCCATATATGAGCATAGAAATCCTCCTTACAATTGACCTCTTTTTAACGAGATATTTCCTTGTAGGGGAGATTCACCAAAAGTTATCCATCTTATCCACAAGCTCTTTCTTCTAATTTGAACTAATTTTATGATTAATCATTAGCGAACTTTTGCATAGTTTGTCGAAACTTATCAAATGTATTCCACTAGCCTGTGTATAACTGTTCATTTATCCACACAAAAAAAAGAGCCTAGCGGCTCTTAACTACTCCATACGAACTGGAACAATTAATTGAATTGTTGTTTCATCGTATTGATCACGTAAAATAAATGGACGCATATCACCATTGAAACTCATAATTACCTCTGAATTATTGATTGCCTTTAAAGCATCGATGATAAATAAAGCACTACATGCAATACGTAATTCTCCACCTGAAATCATTTCAACTTGAACTTCTTCTTCAACTTTTCCAACCTCTGGAGAATTTGCTGTAATTAATAACTTACCTTCTTCAGGTAAAATATTTAATTTAACAACATTTGAAACTTGATCACGTGCAATTAAAGCAGCACGATCAAATGCATTATATAATTCATGATAATTTGCTTTGATTTCAATCCCGAATGTCGTTGGAACGAATTCTTTTGTTTCTGGATAAATCCCATCTAATAAACGAGATTGGAATGAAATATTTCCAATTTGGAATAAAATTTGATTATTTGCTAAATAGACATCCACTGATTCATGAGAATCATCTAAAATTTTTGATAACTCGATTAAACTACGTCCTGGAATAACAATGTTAAATGGTTCATGTAACTTGTTTAACGGAACAAGCTTTTTCGATAAACGGAAGCTATCTGTTGCTACACACATTAACTCATCTGCATCATAACGGAAATTAACCCCTGTTAACACTGGACGGTTTTCACTATTTGCTGTTGAGAATACCGTTTGACGAATAATCGTTTTTAATAATTGTTTTTCTAAATGAATTGGATTATCATGTTTGATTAACTCAATATTTGGATATTGAGTCACATCAAATCCATTTAACGTATACTCACTTCGTCCACATTTAATTGTGACATAATTTCCTTCAAATGTACTGATTTCGATATTGTCACCATTTAATTTTTTAATAATTTCAATAAAATATTTCCCTGGAATAATGATTGATCCGACAGAATCAATTTGAATCACTTGCGTATCGTTTACCTCTAACGGTAAAAAAGTATTAATCGTAATATCTGAATCACTCGTTGTTAAGTAAAGACCTTCTTCTGCAACAACAAACTTAATCCCTGTTAACACTGGAAGTGGTGTCTTTGTAGGAATTGCCTTGCTAATATACGACAGCTGGGTTAGTAACAATTGACGATCAACTTTAATTTTCAACTTAATCACTCCTATATAATTATATATTATAGCTTTTTAATAATCTTTTTAGTAATAAATTTTGTGGATATAGGGGATAATGACTAAAAACATCATAAAATTGAGGTTTTAGCCTTGTGGATAACTTGTGGATAGTGTGTAGATAAACCGTCATTTTCTCTCCACTTACCTGTTTATAAGTTAAGATAGAACTTGTTTTAAATCGCTAATTGCTTTTTTAAGTTCATCACTTTCTTTAAGCTCTTTTTCAATCTTTTCACAACCATGCATAATCGTTGTGTGATCTCGTCCGCTAAAAGCTTCCCCGATTTTTGGGAACGAGCTTCCCGTTAATTCACGTGTTAAAAACATCGCAACTTGTCGAGCATACGCAATATTTTTCTTACGTTTTTTCGATAAAATGTCAGCAACCGACACATCGTAGTACGCTCCGACTTCTTTAATAATGTTATTCACATCTACTTTTGAATTTTTTTGCTCTGCTTTAAATAGATCTCTTAACGCTTCATTTGCCAGTTCAATCGTAAAGTCTGAATTATTAATTGTCGCATAAAAAATCAATCGTTTCAATGCCCCTTCTAATGTACGAACATTACTATTAAACTTACTTGCGATAAATTCTAAAACTTCCTCTGGGAATTCTTCTAGATTAATATTTTCTCCGGCCAATTTTTTCTTCATGATCTCGATGCGCGTTTGCGTATCTGGAATTTGAATATCAGCTTGCAATCCCCATTCAAAACGTGAAGTTAAACGATCCATGATATCTTTTAAATCAGATGCTGGACGATCTGATGTAATAACAATTTGCTTATTATTATTATAAAGTTCATTGAACGTATTGAAAAACTCAGTTTGTGTTTGTTCTTTTTTAGATAAAAACTGAATATCATCAATTAATAAAACATCAATATTACGATACTTTTCTTTAAATGCTTCAAAATTATTATCTAGCGTCGCATGACGATAATCATCAATAAACTTCTCTGATGTACAATATAAAATTCGAGATGAAGGATTATCATCTAAAATGAAATTTCCAATTGCTTGCATTAAATGTGTCTTTCCTAGACCTACCCCACCGAAAATATAAAGTGGATTGGCAACTTCTCCTGGACGTTCTGCAACCTGTAAAGCAATCATATACGCTAAACGATTGCTTTTCCCCGCAACAAAGCGATCAAACGTATACGTCGTATTTAAGTTTCCACGATAATATTTTGGAAGATTAGGATCGGGTTTGGTTAAATCAAATGCTTGCTGATCATTTTTTACATAATCATTCGTAATAAATTTAACATCGTAGTTGAAACCTGATACTTCAGCAATCATTTCAACAACTTCTTTTAAATAAAATTTATCTAGCATAAATTGTTCGTGATTATTTTGAACCACAACATACATTTTATTATTTTTAACTTTATACACTTTCTTTGGAGTGCTAAAGAACATATCAAAAGATTGTTGAGAAATATTCGATTTTAATCGATCAATAGCATCATCCCATATTCGTTGATATTTTTCCACCGCATACACCTCATCCTAAAGTCTCTTCTATCAACATTATAGCATAACAAAATATTAAAAAAGTCCACAATGTTCAAAAAATCAACAAAAAGTTATAAACATGCTTGTGGATATGTGATATCATTTAACAAACTCCTACACTTTTCGACAATCGACAGTGGATAACTCACAGCAATTTTATTGATAATATCAACGTTTTTCACATTTATCCCCAATATCCACAGAGTAAGGTATAAACACCGTGTCGAATTGTGAATAATATTGTGGAATAAAAAAGTTAAGTGGTGTATAACTCATCTATATTCACATATCCACAATGGATAACTTTTGGATACACATATATCCAAAAAGTAATGATTGACTTTATAGTGATGATTCACTATAATATTGAACTATGCTATGGTATAAAACTCTTAGGAGGTGTTATAGATGAAACGTACTTGGCAACCAAACAAACGTAAACGTGCAAAAACTCATGGTTTCCGCGCTCGTATGGCAACACCAGGAGGACGCAATGTTTTAGCTCGTCGTCGTAAAAAAGGTAGAAAAGTGTTATGTGCATAAGACCACTCTTTAAAGTGGTCTTTTTACTAGCTAAAAAAATATAGCGGGTGAGAACATGCAAAAAAGTTATCGAATTAAAAAAAGTCAAGAAATTGAACAAGTCATGAAACGAGGACGTTCAAAAGCGAATCCTTACTTTATTGTATATAAGTATGCCAATAAAGAGACTGACAACTTCAGAATTGCAATCTCAGTTGGGAAAAAAGTCGGAAAAGCCTTTGAACGTAATAAAATCAAACGCTACATCCGTAACGTCACAACTGAACATAAGCATGAAATGAATCCAGATTATGATTACTTCGTAATCGCTCGTAAAGGCGTAAAAGATTTAGACTATGCAACTTTTAAAGAAAAATTAGAACAACTATATAAAAAAATGGATATTATTCCAAAATAAAAAGGATTACAATTGTATTAGGACGTGTCGACCATCTGTTGAAATAAAAACTGGCAGACATTCATAGCATGGATTCAAACGTTGGTCGGAAATATTTCAAAGAAAGAAGTGATTTAGATGAAATCCAAAATATTCGAAGGAAAAGTTATGGATGATATCATTGTGGCAGCACAGAATCATTTTCACCACGACCAACAACATTTGACGATTCATGTATTGGAAGAGAAAAAAGGGATCTTCGGAATTGGAGCCTATGTTAAAGCAAAGGTCACATTAAATCTTGATCCAATCGAAGAAGGAAAGAAATATCTTCTTCAACTACTCAGTGATTTATGTTTAGAAGGAACTGTCGAAGTAGATTCGGCACAACATTCTGTCACATTTAACATAGACAGCAATAACAATGGAATGATTATTGGACGTGAAGGAAAAACACTTCAAGCCATTCAAACCTTAACTAGCCAAGTCGTGAATCAATATACCAAATCTCATTTAAAAGTACTTGTGGATATTAACGGCTATAAACAACAACACAACCAAAAAATTGAGTACTTCGCACGCAAAATTGCTAAAGAAGTCACTCAAACAAAAATCGATGCTAAACTTGATCCGATGAATGCATACGATCGCCGATTAATCCATCAAGCTTTATCTGATTGGAAACACATCCAGACCGTGTCTGAAGGTGCCGATCCGAACCGATACATTATGATTAAATATAAACGATAAATAGACCTCCAAAGAGGTCTATTTTGACGTTTTTTTAGAGAAAGTGTTAAAATAAATACATCTAGAATAAAATTTAAATAAAATTAACATAACTGTAATGGAGGTGTCCACATGTTACAAGATACAATTGCGGGAATTGCAACCGCAATGGGTGAAGGTGCCATTTCAATTATTCGTGTTAGTGGAGATGACGCTTTACCAATTGCCAATAAACTATTCCGTGGTAAAGATTTAACAACAGTACCGAGCCATACCATTAACTATGGTTTTATATATGATCCTGAAACAAATAAAAAAGTCGATGAAGTATTAGTCTCTGTTATGCGAGCACCTAAAACATTCACAGCCGAAGACGTCGTTGAAATTAACTGTCACGGTGGAATCTTAGTCACAAATAAAATTCTTGAATTATTATTGGTGGCTGGTGCACGAATCGCTGAACCAGGAGAATTTACAAAACGTGCGTTCTTAAATGGACGTATCGACTTAGCACAAGCTGAATCAATCATGGACATTATTCACGCCAAAAGTGAACAATCCTTATCACTTGCTTTAAATGGATTAGATGGACGTGTATCTCGCCTAATCAAAGAAATGCGCGAAGAAATTTTAAATATTGTTGCTAACATCGAAGTTAACATCGACTATCCAGAGTACGATGATGTGGAAGAAATGACGAATGACATTTTACTTCCTCGTTCAATCGAGATTCACGAAAAAATGTTAAAACTACTCGACACAGCTAAAACAGGGAAAATCCTACGAGATGGAATTAAAACTGCAATTATCGGGCGTCCTAACGTCGGAAAATCGAGCCTTCTCAATCAATTAATGCGCGAAGAAAAAGCTATCGTAACCAACATTGCTGGAACAACACGCGACACAGTAGAAGGATATATCAATATCGGGGGATTAACCTTAAACTTAATTGATACAGCTGGAATTCGTGAAACGAAAGATATCGTTGAGGCGATTGGTGTCGAAAAATCTAAGAAATTAATCAATGAAGCCGAATTAGTCTTACTTGTTTTAAATAATAATGAAGCATTAACTGCTGATGATCGTGAATTATTACAATTAACTGCCGATAAAAATCGTATCATCATCTTAAATAAAACTGACTTAGAAACTAACATTGAACGTTCTGAATTACCATCGTATGTAGAAACATCAATGGTACTTGAGCAAGGAATCGAAGTCTTAGAAAATAGTATCAAAAAAATGTTTGAAATCGGGGACATTGGTTCATCTGATATGACTTACTTATCAAATGCACGCCATATTGCAAAATTAAAACAAGCCATTACTTCAATTGAAGATGCCATCAATGCTATGCAAATGGGAATGCTTGTGGATATGGTAGAAATCGATATAAAAAATGCCTGGTATTCACTTGGAGAAATTCTAGGAGAAGAAATTGGAGATTCGTTACTAGATGAACTCTTCAGTAAATTCTGTTTAGGTAAATAAAAAAGATTAGAGAGTTTTATCTCTAATCTTTTTTTATGCACTAATACAGGAAAAATATCTCAAAATTAAAATAAAATGCATCTTATTTTCGTGTTATAATTCCGCTTGCTTCTATTCTAAAATTTCGACAATAAAATAAGTTATCTACACACTGTAAACAACTCTGTGGACAATAATCGACACTTATCTACAACTTATTCACAAGATACACACAGGTATAAACATGGTAAAATCGACATTTTCAGACGTTTATCCACATTATTCACAACATTTATTATTATTGTTATTATTATAAATAAAAAATATATAATATAATATCAAACTTTGTCGTAAATAAAAAAATTCATCCATATTCTTTAATAAAGAATATGGCCAGCTATCTGAATTAAATTAAATTAATTTTATCTTAATATAAATTTCTCAATTAAAATTTAACCCCCAGATATTAAAACAAATTCCTTTAAAATATGTATTAATTCACATCTTATATAAAAAATTAGTTACTTTCTATCTTTTTAACTCTAAATTTGCTGAATAATCTTAAAATGTATAAAATCATTATATTTTAAAAAAAATGTCGAAATTTCCTCATTCCATTTTTATTAAAAATCTCTTATTTTTCATCATAAATCTACGAATTTTAAAAATATAACAGGGAAAATCACTGAAATTTAGATTACTAAAAACCGACAAATAAAAACAACTATCTACAACAAATTCACACCTATGTGGACAATAATCGACACTTATCTACAACTTATTCACAAGATTTACACAGTCAAAAACATAGGAAAACCGACATTTTCAGACACTTATCCCCACTATCCCCAAACATTATTATTAAAGTTATTATTAAATAAATAATATATTAACTATAAAAAAAACGGATCAAATCGATCCGACTCCTAAATTAAACCTAAATGTGTTAATGTACGTTTTAATGAAGCAATAGGTAATCCCATCACACTATAATAATCTCCAGAAATAGATTTAACTAATTCAAACCCTTTTCCTTGAATTCCATATGAACCTGCTTTATCCATAGGTTCTCCGCTTTGAATATAATTTAAAATCCATTCATCAGTTACATTATAAAATTCTACTTCGGTAATATTAACGAAACTTGTTAATAACTCTTTATCTTTATTAATAATACTGACTCCAGTCATTACTTGATGTTTACGTCCTGATAATGATTTTAGCATATTAAATGCATCTTCTTCATTTTTAGGTTTCCCTAAAATCTTTCCACCAAATACAACAATCGTATCAGCACCGATAATTGTCTCTTGAGGAAATAACTCAGCAACTGCACAAGCTTTTTGAATCGCAAGATCTTGAACTTGTCCCGCTACATCTAAATCCTCATCTAATATCTCATCCACTTGGCTCACAATCACACGATGTTCAATTCCCGCTAACTCTAATAATTCTTTTCGTCTTGGAGACTGAGAAGCTAATATAATTCCCATCTTAAAAACTCCTTTTATTCAAAATATAATGAGTTATTATAACACAAATAAAGGGTCCCTATTAACGAACTTTAAAATAATCCCATACATACAATCAAATTATAACGAATTACTTCATATGATGATAAAATTATACAAAGATAAGATTCAACAACAATCTATATCATTAGACAAAATTCAAAAAATATTAAACACTATCCTATTCGTCTACAACTCGACAAAATTCTACTTTTTAAACAACATCGGGAAATAATTGGGTATGCCTTACTTATAAATTATTGGAGTAATGAATATGGAGGAGACATAGTATATGTTGACGAATTATTTGTTAAAGAGTCATATCGTAGTAAGTGAATTAGCACAAAATTTTTTAAATATTTAGAACAAAATGATACAATTTGTTTGGAAACAATATGACAAAATAAAAAAGCACAACTCTTTTATGAAAAGAATAATTTTTCTATTTACGAGAATATTTTTTACTTCAAAAAATTAAACTAAAATGACAGAATATATTTTTTGATAATTCTGGGGATAATTATTGACTAATAATGACTTACAGTATAATATCTTAATTAAGTAAATACTTACGTTGAAAAGGAGAGTAGCTTTTAATTAAGTTATAGCGAATCAGGGACGGTGGAAGCCTGATATGGCGTTGAAAGTGAAGAACACCTTGGAGTTACTTACCGAAAGCAAAATTGTGAGTAGACTAAGTCGTAGATCCTGCGTTAAAGGTAAAGGGTAAGAACAGATTAGTTCTTAAACTAGGGTGGTACCGCGGATCAACAGTCATTCGTCCCTTTTGGGCGAAGACTGTTTTTTTGTTGCCCGAGGTGATTCTCAATAACTTATCCACAAATTCAAAAAAAGCATTTGAAATTTCATCTATAGGAATTTAAACATTAGACAATCTAGATTATGTATGTTTTTCCTTGACAAAATACTTATTAGAGAAGTTTAAAGTTTAATTTGATTTGTGGATATCTTTGAAATATCCAAGCAACAAAATATTGATTTATTATAAAAGGAGGACCTCTTAATGGAAAAAATCGTTGTACGTCAATTATTTAGAAACTTAGATCGTTATGCTAACCAAATCGTTGAATTAAACGGATGGGTTCGTAATAACCGTGCTCAAAAATCATTTGGATTCTTAATGGTGAATGATGGTTCATTCTTCGAGACAATCCAAGTTGTTTATGAGGAAAACTTAGAAAACTTTAAAGAAGTTCAAAAGTTCCGTGTTGGTTCAGCAGTCACAGTTCGTGGATTAGTAGTGCCAACACCAGATGCTAAACAACCATTTGAAATCAAAGCACAGGAGGTAATTTTAGAAGGCGATTGTCCTGAAGATTACCCAATCCAACCAAAACGCCACACACGTGAATTCTTACGTGAAGTTGCACACTTACGCCCACGCACAAACTTATTCGCTGCAGTATTCCGTGTTCGCTCTTTAGTTGCTCATGCTATTCACAGCTACTTCCAAGAGCAAAATTTCGTTTATGTTCATACACCAATTATCACGGGATCTGATGCTGAAGGTGCGGGAGAAATGTTCCAAGTGACAACATTAGATTTTAACAATGTTCCACGTACTGAAGAAGGAGCAGTTGATTTCAAACAAGACTTCTTCGCTAAATCAACAAATTTAACAGTATCAGGACAATTAGAAGCTGAAACATTCGCATTGGCTTTACGTGATGTATACACATTCGGACCAACATTCCGTGCAGAAAACTCTAATACTCAACGCCATGCCGCTGAATTCTGGATGATTGAACCAGAAATTGCATTTGCTGACTTACAAGATGATATGGATTTAGCAGAAGGTATGGTTAAATATATTATCAACTACGTATTAGAGCATGCTCCAGAAGAAATGGCATTCTTTGATCAATTCGTAAGCAAAGGAGTTTTAGAGCGTGTTAAAGCAGTAGCAGCATCTGATTTCAAACGCCTTCCATATACAGAAGCAATCGAAATCTTATTACAAGCTTATAAAAAATTCGAAAACCCAGTATCTTGGGGAATTGACTTATCAACAGAACATGAACGTTACTTAACTGATGAAGTATTTAAAGCACCAGTTTTCGTAACAGACTATCCAAAAGATATCAAAGCCTTCTACATGCGTTTAAATGATGATCAAAAAACTGTTGCTGCGATGGACCTTTTAGTACCAGGTGTTGGTGAATTAATCGGTGGTTCACAACGTGAAGAACGTTTAGAAATCCTAGAACAACGTATGGACGAAATCGGAGTACCAAAAGAAGAATTAGATTGGTATTTAGATTTACGCCGTTATGGTGGAGTCAAACATGCTGGATTCGGTTTAGGGTTTGAACGTATGATCATGTACATCACAGGAGTAGAAAATATCCGTGATGTAGTCCCATTCCCACGTACACCTAAAAATGCAGAATTCTAAAATACTAAAAACTCTCGTGCAAACGAGAGTTTTAATTTTGTAAAATGTGTAATAGCATATATAGTGGGCATTATAAAGAATCCTTGTCCAAAAGTATATCAATTACTAAAGTATAAAAGAGACAAAAAAACACGTCGGCTTAATTGACGTGTTTTTTAACTAATAAATTAATAAGCTTTTATGTTATTTATAATTTAGCGAGATTTTCTTTTTTTCTTTCCACCTTCATAAGCCTTTTTATGGCTTGGCTTTTGATAATTTTTTTGTTGTTTTTGATTTGATTTAGTCGTTAGTTTACTTGATTTTACTGGTAATTTTGGTTTTACTGGTCTAATTAAACATTCAGGTTCATAGCCAACTAAATCTAAACGTCCGGCTTTTTGTAAGGCTTCATAAACTAAATCATAATTCTTTGGATTTTTATATTGAATTAAGGCACGTTGCATTGCCTTCTCATTAGGATTTTTTGGAACATAAACTGGTGTCATTGTACGAGGATCGACGCCTGTATAGAACATCGTTGTGGATAACGTACCTGGTGTTGGATAGAAATCTTGTACCTGTTCTGGCTGATGATTAATATCACGTAAATACTCAGCTAATCCAATGGCACCATGTAAATCACAACCTGGATGTGAACTCATTAAATATGGCACTAAGTACTGATCTTTATTTAACTTTTTATTAATTGCATAATATTTTCTTACAAATCGATCATATAAAGAACGTGTTGGTTTCCCCATATAATGTAACACCTTATCTGAAACATGCTCAGGGGCCACTTTTAATTGTCCGCTGACATGATGTTCAACTAATTCATGGAAAAATTCATCATTTTTATCATACATCACATAATCATAACGAATTCCTGAACGAACAAATACTTTCTTCACATTTGGTAAAGTTCTTAATTGTCGAAGAAGATCAAGATACTCACTATGATCTACTTTTAATTGTTTACATGGATTAGGATGTAAACATTGCTTTTTCTTACAAACACCTTTTGTTATTTGTTTATCACAACTTGGGGCATAGAAATTAGCTGTTGGTCCTCCAACATCATGAATATATCCTTTAAAATTAACATCTTCCGTGATCTTCTTAGCTTCCTCAATAATTGATTCTTTAGAACGTGTTTGAATGGTACGTCCTTGATGGAAGGTTAGAGCACAGAAATTACACCCACCATAACATCCGCGATTAGAAATTAAACTAAACTTCACTTCATCAATCGCCGGAATATGACCCATTTCTTCATACATCGGATGATACTTTCTCGTATAAGGAAGGGCATACGTATAATCCATTTCCTCTTGAGTTAAACGTTCACCTGGTGGATTTTGAACTACATACCAACCTTGGCAAGGCTCCACTAATGTCTTAGCGACAATTGAATCAGTATTTTCATACTGAATATTAAAACCTTTTGCATAGGTCATTTTATCCGCTACAATTTCCTCATAGCTTGGAAGCATAATATAATCATACGCGCGGTCTAAATCTTTTGTCTTCCATACTGAACCACGAATATAAACTAAATCTTCAACTGCAATTCCAGCATTTAAGGCATCTGCAACCTCAATAATAATTTTTTCACCCATACCATACAGTAATAAATCAGCCTTGGCATCTAACAATAACGAGCGACGTACTTTATCATCCCAATAATCATAATGAGCTAAACGACGTAAGGATGCCTCAATTCCACCCACAATAATCGGAACATCAGGATAAGCCTGACGTGCCATATGTGAATAAACAATCGTTGCACGATCAGGTCGTTTTCCCATCTCACCGTTCGGTGTATAAGAATCTTTTTTACGACGGCGTTTAGATACCGAATAATGATTGACCATCGAATCAATATTTCCAGAAGAAATTAAAAAACCTAAACGAGGCTTTCCAAAACGTCTAAACTCTTCAACCTCTTTCCAATTTGGTTGTGAAATAATACAAACCTTATAACCATATGCTTCAAGTGTTCTTGTAATAATCGCAGCACCAAATGAAGGATGATCCACATAAGCATCACCCGTAATATAAACGAAGTCAGCCTGTTCCCAACCACGAGCCTTCATTTCCTCGTGTGTTACTGGTAAAAATTCTGACATATTATCAACTCGTCAAATTCAGTCTATCGACATTATAACAGGTTTCTTCTTAAAACATGAAACACATTTATTAGCAATAGTTATAAAAAAGTCTAGGTATCTATTAAAATTTAAGGAAAATTAAAAGAGACTAATCTCATCGACTAGTCTCTTTTAGAAATTATTTAGAAGCTTTCTTTTTTTTATCGTAAATAATATAACTAGCTGTTCCAGCAATAACAAGTAATGCTGCTCCAGCAATTAATAATAATTGGTTAAAGTTTTCTGTTGTATTCATTGAATCATCAATCATTAATACATAAGAAGAATGTGGCGTTACTGTTATTGAATCACCTTTAATAACTTCAATTACTTCAGTTCCAGCTGTCTCACCATTTACAACTAATTGCCAGTCTGCAGATTTCGGTAAAGAAATGACTTGTTCGCTATCTGTAGCATTGTGGATAACTGTAATATCTGATGCTGAATCCCCGTTTGCATTATTTTCTAAATTGAAAGCAACAACTCCAAGAGGAATATCTTCCATGAATGTTAAATTATTTTGAATATCTTCTTGTGCAGACATACGGAAGGCCGGATGTGCCCTACGAAGTGAAATTAATCCTTTATAGTAATTATAAACATCTTGATTTTCGTTTTTCCAATTCCAATTAATTTGATTAACTTCATCCGAAGCATTGTAACTATTATGATCTCCATCTTTTGTACGCATCATTTCAACACCTGCATGTAAGAAAGGAACACCTTGTGCAGTTAATATGATAGCGTTTGCTTGCTTTTGCATTAATTTAATTGTTTCTTCATCCGCATCTGGAAGAGTTGCGATTAATTTATCATAAAGCGTGTTGTTATCGTGTGCTGAGACATAGTTAATTGATTGAGCTGCCTCAGTTGCCCAAGGACCACTTGCTCCACCTGCTAAAGCTACGCGATTATAATCGATTTGAGAATGTTCTGTTGCACCAACAATACCAAATTTAACACGCTCATCAAAAGTAAATTGCCCATTTACAAAACCAGGCTCTTCAGCATTAAACACGCTACCTTTTATACCATCACGAATATCATCACTAAACATCGCAACTCCTGGCATTTGAGAAGCATAGATTTTTAATGCAGCTTCAGTTGGTTTTAATGCTGAACCACCTGCATCCCAACCTTCACCATAAGTAATGATTGTTGGATCAATTTCAGTTAAAGCATTACGAATTTCATTTATTGTGTCAATATCATGTAAAGCCATTAAATCGAAACGGAATCCATCAATATTATATTCTGTTGCCCAGTATGTAACTGAATCAATCATGAACTTACGCATCATTGAACGATCAGAAGCTGTTTCATTACCACAACCAGAACCATTTGAGAATCCACCATCTGTTGTTTGACGATAATAATATCCTGGAACAATTTTATTAAAATCTGAATCGGCGGTTGCACCTGTATGATTATAAACAACATCCATTACAACACGAACTCCATTTTGATGTAATGATTGAACCATTTGTTTAAACTCATTAATACGAACTTCACCATTTTCAGGATCTGTTGAATAAGAACCTTCAGGAACATTATAATTTTGAGGATCATAACCCCAGTTAAATTGTGCTTCATCTAAATTCGTTTCATCAATTGAACGATGATCAAATGCTGGAAGTAAGTGAAGGTGTGTAATTCCTAAATCTGTTAAGTGATCTGTTCCACCTTCTTCAGTAAATTGTAAAAACTTCCCGACATTTTCTAATCCTGACGATTCATGAGTTGACCAGTCACGCATATGTAACTCATAGATAATAGCATCTGTTGGATTTCCGCTAAATTCAGGAGCTACATCTTCAGCCCAATTTTCAGGGTCTGTTAAATCTAAATCTACAACCATCGCACGATTTCCATTGACTCCAACTGCACGTGCATAAGGATCAACAGCTTCGTTTGTTTGATTTCCAACTGTTACTTCATATGTATAATATGTAAGATTTAAATCACCAGAAACTTCTGCTACCCATGTTCCTTTAACATCGCGAGTCATATCGATTTTTTCAATTAAGTTATCCCCACTACCCGCTTCATATAAATTTAAAATGACTTTACTAGCAGTGGGTGCCCATACTCTAAATGATGTATTATCTTTAGAATAAGTAAATCCTAAATCATCACCATCATAATAAAATACATCATGAAATTCTTCTGAATCAAAAAGTCCTGTATAAGATACCTCGATTGCATCTTTAAATCCTTCTTTTGAAATTGTATAAGAGTTTTCTAAGTTAATATCTTCTTTTAATAATACTACAATCGTAGAACCTGTTTGATCTACCAACACTCGATCTAATTCAAGTATATTTCCTGAATTATCTTTTATTTCGATTCCATCTGTTGAAGTGAATGGAATTGGTGCTGTTAGAATAACCTTTTTTAATGACGTAAAAGTAGCTGAAGATAAACGAGGTCTTAAATCTACATCATCCTCATTATAGTAAATATTAGGATCTCCTTCTAATAAATAAACATGTAATACCTCATCTTTCGCTTTTGTTAAATCAATAAAACGATCTTGATCAATATCTCTGGAGTCCCAATCTCCCTTTCTCATAATAATTCCAAGTTGTTGAGCCCCATTTAAATCTTTTAAATTCATTTTAAAAATCTTTCCGTAATCATCTTCATCGTTAAATGCATAAGATAATCCCTCTTTATCTCCAATCCATCCCCAAATATTCCACTTCTTATATTTATCATCATATCGGCGATAGTGTACAAATACTTGCATCTCAACTTCTTCATCACTTACTGTAGATTCATTAGCATTTGCAGCAGTTGGTAATTGTACAACTTCACCACCTGCACCTTCTGGTGCTTCAGTTAAATATCCACATTGTCCTTCTGTTACCCAAATTTCAGTATCTTGTTCAACTAAGATACGTTGATCTTCATCACAGTTTTTAGCTACCCAATCCCCTTTACGAATAATGAATCCCGATTCATTACCTACAGCTACTTCGATTTCTGCAATGTAACCAAAGTCATCTCTAGCAGTAAAGTCAATTTGTTCCATATCTTCCGTTCCCGTATCCCAAGCCCAGATATTCCAATCATCATATACTCCATCAGTTCGTTGATAATGGATTGTTAGTTTTGCATTATCTGTTGCATAAATCCTCCCATTTGGTAAAAGTGATGTTACTACAATCGCTATTGCTAGTAGTAATGAAATTAAACGCTTCATATTATCCCCCCTATATTAAATTACATTTTAAATTGTACCATTTTTTGGTCAATCAAAGTATACGCTTACAGTGATGTGTAAACGATTACTTTGAAAATAAAAGAGATGTCTGACTTTAATAGCATTTCAAAGATTATAACCTATTAAAAATATTCCTTTTTCAAAAATAAATTTTTGTAAATTAAAACTACTTTACATATCAGATAATCTTATAAATTTAAGACTTATTTCTTATGTGAATAGGAGAAAAAAATTAATGATTCTTTACAATAGAGCTCTTAAAGAAAAAATAGATTAATCTAGATAACTGTTAAATGATAGTTTGTATTGTATATATTTATAAAGTTATTGCAATAATCATATAGAATCGATAAAATAAATTGTGCTATAATTAATAGATAAACTTACACATTATGGATGATGGTAAAATGAGTATGAATAAAATATCTGGATTAGTTAGTTTTTGTATGAAAGTTATACAAGGATTAGATGTAACTGAGACTAATTATGAGACTTCAGGGATTCTTTATAAAAAAAATGGTAAATATTATCTATTTTTCGATGAAACAAACTTTGATGATAATTCAACTACAAAGTGTAGGATTGAGTTTAATCATGATCAAATTCGTGTGCGTCGTGATGGTCAAGTCATTATAGATCAAACATATAGAACTACTGAAACTGTACAAGGTTATATTAAAACAGTTTATGGTCAGTTAGATAGTGAAGTTAAAACACACTGCTATATGTTAGAAGAAAATGATACATCTATCCGGTTAACGTTGGACTATGATCTATTTGTATCAGGTGAAAGATCAGGGAATTATAAATTAATAATTCAATTTAATAAGGAGGATATTTAATATATATGATCCAAACATTAAAAGATAATTTAAGAAAAGAAATTAAAGACGCAGTATTAAAGTGTGGATATATTCAAGCTGAAGATGAATTTAACATCATTTTAGAAAATTCAAAAGATGTAAATCATGGGGATTATTCTACAAACGTAGCAATGCAACTTACTAAATTAGCAAGAAAAAATCCACGTATGATTGCAGAAGAATTATTAAGCAATTTTAATAATGAAAATGCTAATGTTGAAAAAGTAGAAATTGCAGGACCAGGATTTATTAACTTTTTCATGAATAAAAATGCATTTACTAAATCAATTAAAAATATTATTGAATTAGGTCAAGAATATGGAAAAAGTAATTCAGGGAATGGTTTAAAATACAATGTAGAATACGTTTCAGCAAATCCTACAGGTGATTTACACTTAGGGCATGCACGTGGAGCAGCATTAGGTGATTCATTATGTCGTATTTTATCTAAAGCTGGATATGATGTAACACGTGAATATTATGTTAATGATGCTGGAAATCAAATTCATAACTTAGTAATCTCGGCATATGCTCGTTATTTACAAGCATTAGGTAAAGACGCCGAAATGCCTGAAGATGGTTACTATGGACCTGACATCATCTCATTAGGAAAAATGATGGCAGAACAATATCAAGATCAATTTGTTGATAAATTAGATGAAAATTATGATTTAATTCGTCAAATTTCTTTAGACTATGAATTAAACAAAATCAAACAAGATTTAAATATGTTTGGTGTGGAATTTGACTTATTTACAAGTGAAAAAGCTATTTATGATAAAAATCTAGTAAAAGAGTCAATTGATCTATTACAAGAAAAAGGATATATCTATGAGGAAGATGGAGCTGTTTGGTTCCGTTCAACAGATTTTGGAGATGATAAAAATCGTGTATTAAGAAAATCTGATGGCTCATATACATATTTAACACCAGATATCGCTAACCATATCGAAAAATTAAATCGTGGAAATGATAAATTAGTCGATATTTGGGGAGCAGATCATCATGGATATATTGCCCGCGTAAAAGCAGCAATGCAAGCTTTAGGTTATGAAGCAGATAAATTAGAAGTAGATATTATTCAAATGGTTCGTTTAATTAAAGATGGCGAAGAATTTAAAATGTCAAAACGCACAGGAAAAGCTGTTACGATTCGTGATTTAGTTGACGAAGTAGGGGTAGATGCTGTTCGTTACTTCTTCGTAATGCGTAGTGGAGAAACACAAATGGACTTCGATTTAGATTTAGCAACTAAGAAATCAAACGAAAATCCAGTATACTATGCACAATATGCACATGCTAGAACGTGTTCAATTTTAAGACAAGCAGAAGAAAAAGGATTCTCTCCAGTCTTAAAAGATGAATATGAGTTTATTTCACATGAAAAAGAATATGAAGTAATTAAGCTAATGGGAGAATTCCCAATGGTAATCGCAGATGCAGCTGCAAAACGTAAACCACACTTAATCTGTAATTATATTAATGACTTAGCAACAGCATTCCATAGTTTATATAATGCAGAGAAAGTTATTAATGAAGAAAATACAGAAAAAACAAATGAAAAATTAGCTTTAATCAAAGCATTAGAAGTAACAATTAAGAATGCATTAGAATTAATCGGTGTAGATGCACCAGAAAGAATGTAATTTATTAGA
>NZ_CP013476.1:1300000-1315000 GCF_001543345.1 Turicibacter sp. H121
GGTGGTCATGTAGGCAAATCCGCATGGCATAACATTGAGCTGTGATGCCGAAGCCGAATGGCGAAGTCAACTGACGTCACGCTTCCAAGAAAAGCTTCT
Organism: Turicibacter sp. H121; assembly: GCF_001543345.1. Classification (NCBI taxonomy): domain Bacteria; kingdom Bacillati; phylum Bacillota; class Erysipelotrichia; order Erysipelotrichales; family Turicibacteraceae; genus Turicibacter; species Turicibacter sp. H121. Next base: position 1,300,100 of record NZ_CP013476.1, read on the forward strand.
AGGGTTAATTTAATAAGTGCCCGTACCGATAACCGACACAGGTAGGCGAGGAGAGAATCCTAAGATGAGCGAGAGAACTCTTGTTAAGGAACTCGGCAAAATGACCCCGTAACTTCGGGAGAAGGGGTGCTTGTGAAAGCAAGCCGCAGTGAATAGGCCCAGGCGACTGTTTATCAAAAACACAGGTCTCTGCTAAACCGCAAGGTGATGTATAGGGGCTGACGCCTGCCCGGTGCTGGAAGGTTAAGAGGAGAGGTTAGCGCAAGCGAAGCTTTGAATTGAAGCCCCAGTAAACGGCGGCCGTAACTATAACGGTCCTAAGGTAGCGAAATTCCTTGTCGGGTAAGTTCCGACCCGCACGAAAGGCGTAACGATCTGGGCGCTGTCTCAACAAGAGACTCGGTGAAATCATAGTACCTGTGAAGATGCAGGTTACCCGCGACAGGACGGAAAGACCCCGTGGAGCTTTACTGTAGCTTGATATTGAGCACTGGTGGCACATGTACAGGATAGGTAGGAGACGAAGAAACCAGGACGCCAGTCTTGGTGGAGTCGCTGTTGGGATACTACCCTTGTGTCACTGGGGTTCTAACCCGTGGCCCTTATCGGGTCAGGGAACAGTGTCAGGTGGGCAGTTTGACTGGGGCGGTCGCCTCCCAAAGAGTAACGGAGGCGCCCAAAGGTTCCCTCAGAATGGTTGGAAATCATTCGAAGAGTGTAAAGGCAGAAGGGAGCTTGACTGCGAGACCTACAAGTCGAGCAGGGACGAAAGTCGGGCTTAGTGATCCGGCGGTACCGAATGGAAGGGCCGTCGCTCAACGGATAAAAGCTACCCCGGGGATAACAGGCTGATCTCCCCCAAGAGTTCACATCGACGGGGAGGTTTGGCACCTCGATGTCGGCTCATCGCATCCTGGGGCTGTAGTCGGTCCCAAGGGTTGGGCTGTTCGCCCATTAAAGCGGTACGCGAGCTGGGTTCAGAACGTCGTGAGACAGTTCGGTCCCTATCCGTCGTGGGCGTAGGAAATTTGAGAGGAGCTGTCCTTAGTACGAGAGGACCGGGATGGACACACCGCTGGTGTACCAGTTGTTCTGCCAGGAGCATAGCTGGGTAGCTACGTGTGGACGGGATAAACGCTGAAAGCATCTAAGCGTGAAGCCCCCCTCAAGATGAGATTTCCCATTCGAAAGAAGTAAGATCCCTTGAAGACGACGAGGTTGATAGGTCAGGAGTGGAAGTGTGGTGACACATGGAGCGGACTGATACTAATCGATCGAGGACTTAACCAAAGAAACTGAAGAAGATATCTAGTTTTGGAAGATTAACAACATCTTTCAATGGTCTAGTGATGATGGCAAGGAGGGCACACCTGTTCCCATACCGAACACAGAAGTTAAGCTCCTTAGCGCCGAGGGTAGTACGCAAGTGCGAGAGTAGGACGTCGCTGGGCCAAACCTATATGCGGGTGTAGTTTAATGGTAGAACTTCAGCCTTCCAAGCTGACTGTGAGAGTTCGATTCTCTTCACCCGCTCCAATTCGAATAGTCGCACTCTTTGAGTGCTTTTTTTATCCCTTGTGAGAATATGAAATAAGGATGATAAAAAAAATAAAAAAGTGTTTGACAGTATTCGACAATCATGGTAAGATAACAAGGTCGTCAGAAATGAACGATACAAGGAAACGAAATAAAAAGTTTCGAAAAAAAGTTTAAAAAGTGTTTGACAGAAAGAGACAGACATGATAAACTAATAAAGTCGCCAAAACAAGGTGACACGAAGTTCTTTGAAAACTAAACAGAACGTCAACAAACATTTATTTAAGAATTAAGTTTCTTAAGGAAGCTTAGGATAAAAACAAACATTTAATTATGGAGAGTTTGATCCTGGCTCAGGATGAACGCTGGCGGCGTGCCTAATACATGCAAGTCGAGCGAACCACTTCGGTGGTGAGCGGCGAACGGGTGAGTAACACGTAGGTGATCTGCCCATCAGACGGGGACAACGATTGGAAACGATCGCTAATACCGGATAGGACGAAAGTTTAAAGGTGCTTCTGGCACCGCTGATGGATGAGCCTGCGGCGCATTAGCTAGTTGGTAGGGTAAAGGCCTACCAAGGCGACGATGCGTAGCCGACCTGAGAGGGTGAACGGCCACACTGGGACTGAGACACGGCCCAGACTCCTACGGGAGGCAGCAGTAGGGAATCTTCGGCAATGGGCGAAAGCCTGACCGAGCAACGCCGCGTGAATGATGAAGGCCTTCGGGTTGTAAAATTCTGTTATAAGGGAAGAACGACTTTAGTAGGAAATGGCTAGAGTGTGACGGTACCTTATGAGAAAGCCACGGCTAACTACGTGCCAGCAGCCGCGGTAATACGTAGGTGGCGAGCGTTATCCGGAATTATTGGGCGTAAAGAGCGCGCAGGTGGTTGATTAAGTCTGATGTGAAAGCCCACGGCTTAACCGTGGAGGGTCATTGGAAACTGGTCGACTTGAGTGCAGAAGAGGGAAGTGGAATTCCATGTGTAGCGGTGAAATGCGTAGAGATATGGAGGAACACCAGTGGCGAAGGCGGCTTCCTGGTCTGTAACTGACACTGAGGCGCGAAAGCGTGGGGAGCAAACAGGATTAGATACCCTGGTAGTCCACGCCGTAAACGATGAGTGCTAAGTGTTGGGGGTCGAACCTCAGTGCTGAAGTTAACGCATTAAGCACTCCGCCTGGGGAGTACGGTCGCAAGACTGAAACTCAAAGGAATTGACGGGGACCCGCACAAGCGGTGGAGCATGTGGTTTAATTCGAAGCAACGCGAAGAACCTTACCAGGTCTTGACATACCATTGACCGTTCTAGAGATAGGATTTTCCCTTCGGGGACAATGGATACAGGTGGTGCATGGTTGTCGTCAGCTCGTGTCGTGAGATGTTGGGTTAAGTCCCGCAACGAGCGCAACCCCTGTCGTTAGTTGCCAGCATTCAGTTGGGGACTCTAACGAGACTGCCAGTGACAAACTGGAGGAAGGTGGGGATGACGTCAAATCATCATGCCCCTTATGACCTGGGCTACACACGTGCTACAATGGTTGGTACAAAGAGAAGCGAAGCGGTGACGTGGAGCAAACCTCATAAAGCCAATCTCAGTTCGGATTGTAGGCTGCAACTCGCCTACATGAAGTTGGAATCGCTAGTAATCGCGAATCAGAATGTCGCGGTGAATACGTTCCCGGGTCTTGTACACACCGCCCGTCACACCACGAGAGTTTACAACACCCGAAGTCAGTGGCCTAACCGCAAGGAGGGAGCTGCCTAAGGTGGGGTAGATGATTGGGGTGAAGTCGTAACAAGGTATCCCTACCGGAAGGTGGGGATGGATCACCTCCTTTCTATGGAGAAAGAGACGTTCTGTTTAGTTTTGGAAGAATTTCTTCCAAAGTTGATCTTTGAAAACTAGATATCTTCATTCAGAAGAAACAAACAATAGATTTGATTTAGGTTAAGTGAATAAGGGCGCACGGAGGATGCCTTGGCACTAGGAGTCGAAGAAGGACGCGACAAACGGCGAAACGCCTCGGGGAGCTGTAAGTGAGCATTGATCCGGGGGTATCCGAATGGGGAAACCCGCTAGTGGTTATACGCTAGCACCATATGGTGAATACATAGCCATATAGGAGACAGACCCAGGGAACTGAAACATCTAAGTACCTGGAGGAAAAGAAAGAAAAATCGATTCCCGTAGTAGCGGCGAGCGAAGTGGGAAGAGCCCAAACCGGATTTATCCGGGGTTGTAGGACCTTCATAATTGACAAATCATGATAGCCGAATGGTCTGGGAAGGCCAACCGTAGGGGGTGAGAGTCCCGTAGGTGAAATTGTGAGATGCATGGAAGGAATCCTGAGTACGGCGGGACACGTGGAATCCCGTCGGAATCAACGAGGACCATCTCGTAAGGCTAAATACTACCTAGTGACCGATAGTGAACCAGTACCGTGAGGGAAAGGTGAAAAGAACCCCGGAAGGGGAGTGAAAGAGAACCTGAAACCGTGTGCCTACAAATAGTCAGAGCCCGTTAATGGGTGATGGCGTGCCTTTTGTAGAATGAACCGGCGAGTTACGATATCGTGCGAGGTTAAGCAGAAGATGCGGAGCCGTAGCGAAAGCGAGTCTGAATAGGGCGAAGAGTACGATGTTGTAGACCCGAAACCGTGTGAGCTAGCCATGAGCAGGCTGAAGGTCAGGTAACACTGACTGGAGGGCCGAACCAGGGCACGTTGAAAAGTGCTTGGATGACTTGTGGCTAGGGGTGAAATTCCAATCGAACACGGATATAGCTGGTTCTCTCCGAAATAGCTTTAGGGCTAGCCTCGATGTTAAGTCTACTGGAGGTAGAGCACTGAATGGGTGATGGCCCCACCTCGGGGTACTGATCTCAATCAAACTCCGAATGCCAGATAGATATAATCGGGAGTCAGACTGTGGGTGATAAGGTCCATGGTCAAAAGGGAAAGAGCCCAGACCGCCAGCTAAGGCCCCCAAGTGTCCGTTAAGTGGAAAAGGATGTGGAGATGCACAGACAACTAGGAGGTTGGCTTAGAAGCAGCCATCCTTTAAAGAGTGCGTAATAGCTCACTAGTCGAGTGACTCTGCGCCGAAAATGTACCGGGGCTAAACGGACCGCCGAAGCTGCGGATTGACTTTAGAGTCAGTGGTAGGAGAGCGTTCTAACAGCGGTGAAGCAGTACCGGAAGGAGCTGTGGAGCGGTTAGAAGTGAGAATGCCGGTGTGAGTAGCGAAAGATAGGTGAGAATCCTATCCATCGAAAGCCTAAGGTTTCCAGGGGAAGGCTCGTCCGCCCTGGGTAAGTCGGGACCTAAGGTGAGGCCGAAAGGCGTAGCCGATGGACAACAGGTTGATATTCCTGTACCACTTATTAAACTGATGGAGTGACGGAGAAGGCTAAGTTGAGCGTGTGATTGGATTCACGTGTAAGCAGTGAGGTGGTCATGTAGGCAAATCCGCATGGCATAACATTGAGCTGTGATGCCGAAGCCGAATGGCGAAGTCAACTGACGTCACGCTTCCAAGAAAAGCTTCTAGGGTTAATTTAATAAGTGCCCGTACCGATAACCGACACAGGTAGGCGAGGAGAGAATCCTAAGATGAGCGAGAGAACTCTTGTTAAGGAACTCGGCAAAATGACCCCGTAACTTCGGGAGAAGGGGTGCTTGTGAAAGCAAGCCGCAGTGAATAGGCCCAGGCGACTGTTTATCAAAACACAGGTCTCTGCTAAACCGCAAGGTGATGTATAGGGGCTGACGCCTGCCCGGTGCTGGAAGGTTAAGAGGAGAGGTTAGCGCAAGCGAAGCTTTGAATTGAAGCCCCAGTAAACGGCGGCCGTAACTATAACGGTCCTAAGGTAGCGAAATTCCTTGTCGGGTAAGTTCCGACCCGCACGAAAGGCGTAACGATCTGGGCGCTGTCTCAACAAGAGACTCGGTGAAATCATAGTACCTGTGAAGATGCAGGTTACCCGCGACAGGACGGAAAGACCCCGTGGAGCTTTACTGTAGCTTGATATTGAGCACTGGTGGCACATGTACAGGATAGGTAGGAGACGAAGAAACCAGGACGCCAGTCTTGGTGGAGTCGCTGTTGGGATACTACCCTTGTGTCACTGGGGTTCTAACCCGTGGCCCTTATCGGGTCAGGGAACAGTGTCAGGTGGGCAGTTTGACTGGGGCGGTCGCCTCCCAAAGAGTAACGGAGGCGCCCAAAGGTTCCCTCAGAATGGTTGGAAATCATTCGAAGAGTGTAAAGGCAGAAGGGAGCTTGACTGCGAGACCTACAAGTCGAGCAGGGACGAAAGTCGGGCTTAGTGATCCGGCGGTACCGAATGGAAGGGCCGTCGCTCAACGGATAAAAGCTACCCCGGGATAACAGGCTGATCTCCCCCAAGAGTTCACATCGACGGGGAGGTTTGGCACCTCGATGTCGGCTCATCGCATCCTGGGGCTGTAGTCGGTCCCAAGGGTTGGGCTGTTCGCCCATTAAAGCGGTACGCGAGCTGGGTTCAGAACGTCGTGAGACAGTTCGGTCCCTATCCGTCGTGGGCGTAGGAAATTTGAGAGGAGCTGTCCTTAGTACGAGAGGACCGGGATGGACACACCGCTGGTGTACCAGTTGTTCTGCCAGGACATAGCTGGGTAGCTACGTGTGGACGGGATAAACGCTGAAAGCATCTAAGCGTGAAGCCCCCCTCAAGATGAGATTTCCCATTCGAAAGAAGTAAGATCCCTTGAAGACGACGAGGTTGATAGGTCAGGAGTGGAAGTGTGGTGACACATGGAGCGGACTGATACTAATCGATCGAGGACTTAACCAAAGAAACTGAAGAAGATATCTAGTTTGGAAGATTAACAACATCTTTCAATGGTCTAGTGATGATGGCAAGGAGGGCACACCTGTTCCCATACCGAACACAGAAGTTAAGCTCCTTAGCGCCGAGGGTAGTACGCAAGTGCGAGAGTAGGACGTCGCTGGGCCAAACCTATATGCGGGTGTAGTTTAATGGTAGAACTTCAGCCTTCCAAGCTGACTGTGAGAGTTCGATTCTCTTCACCCGCTCCAATTCGAATAGTCGCACTCTTTGAGTGCTTTTTTTATCCCTTGTGAGAATATGAAATAAGGATGATAAAAAAAATAAAAAAGTGTTTGACAGTATTCGACAATCATGGTAAGATAACAAGGTCGTCAGAAATGAACGATACAAGGAAACGAAATAAAAAGTTTCGAAAAAAAGTTTAAAAAGTGTTTGACAGAAAGAGACAGACATGATAAACTAATAAAGTCGCCAAAAACAAGGTGACACGAAGTTCTTTGAAAACTAAACAGAACGTCAACAAACATTTATTTAAGAATTAAGTTTCTTAAGGAAGCTTAGGATAAAAACAAACATTTAATTATGGAGAGTTTGATCCTGGCTCAGGATGAACGCTGGCGGCGTGCCTAATACATGCAAGTCGAGCGAACCACTTCGGTGGTGAGCGGCGAACGGGTGAGTAACACGTAGGTGATCTGCCCATCAGACGGGACAACGATTGGAAACGATCGCTAATACCGGATAGGACGAAAGTTTAAAGGTGCTTCTGGCACCGCTGATGGATGAGCCTGCGGCGCATTAGCTAGTTGGTAGGGTAAAGGCCTACCAAGGCGACGATGCGTAGCCGACCTGAGAGGGTGAACGGCCACACTGGACTGAGACACGGCCCAGACTCCTACGGGAGGCAGCAGTAGGGAATCTTCGGCAATGGGCGAAAGCCTGACCGAGCAACGCCGCGTGAATGATGAAGGCCTTCGGGTTGTAAAATTCTGTTATAAGGGAAGAACGACTTTAGTAGGAAATGGCTAGAGTGTGACGGTACCTTATGAGAAAGCCACGGCTAACTACGTGCCAGCAGCCGCGGTAATACGTAGGTGGCGAGCGTTATCCGGAATTATTGGCGTAAAGAGCGCGCAGGTGGTTGATTAAGTCTGATGTGAAAGCCCACGGCTTAACCGTGGAGGGTCATTGGAAACTGGTCGACTTGAGTGCAGAAGAGGGAAGTGGAATTCCATGTTAGCGGTGAAATGCGTAGAGATATGGAGGAACACCAGTGGCGAAGGCGGCTTCCTGGTCTGTAACTGACACTGAGGCGCGAAAGCGTGGGAGCAAACAGGATTAGATACCCTGGTAGTCCACGCCGTAAACGATGAGTGCTAAGTGTTGGGGTCGAACCTCAGTGCTGAAGTTAACGCATTAAGCACTCCGCCTGGGAGTACGGTCGCAAGACTGAAACTCAAAGGAATGACGGGGACCCGCACAAGCGGTGGAGCATGTGGTTTAATTCGAAGCAACGCGAAGAACCTTACCAGGTCTTGACATACCATTGACCGTTCTAGAGATAGGATTTTCCCTTCGGGGACAATGGATACAGGTGGTGCATGGTTGTCGTCAGCTCGTGTCGTGAGATGTTGGGTTAAGTCCCGCAACGAGCGCAACCCCTGTCGTTAGTTGCCAGCATTCAGTTGGGGACTCTAACGAGACTGCCAGTGACAAACTGGAGGAAGGTGGGGATGACGTCAAATCATCATGCCCCTTATGACCTGGCTACACACGTGCTACAATGGTTGGTACAAAGAAAGCGAAGCGGTGACGTGGAGCAAACCTCATAAAGCCAATCTCAGTTCGGATTGTAGGCTGCAACTCGCCTACATGAAGTTGGAATCGCTAGTAATCGCGAATCAGAATGTCGCGGTGAATACGTTCCCGGGTCTTGTACACACCGCCCGTCACACCACGAGAGTTTACAACACCCGAAGTCAGTGGCCTAACCGCAAGGAGGGAGCTGCCTAAGGTGGGGTAGATGATTGGGGGTGAAGTCGTAACAAGGTATCCCTACCGGAAGGTGGGGATGGATCACCTCCTTTCTATGGAGAAAGAGACGTTCTGTTTAGTTTTGGAAGAATTTCTTCCAAAGTTGATCTTTGAAAACTAGATATCTTCATTCAGAAGAAACAAACAATAGATTTGATTTAGGTTAAGTGAATAAGGGCGCACGGAGGATGCCTTGGCACTAGGAGTCGAAGAAGGACGCGACAAACGGCGAAACGCCTCGGGGAGCTGTAAGTGAGCATTGATCCGGGGGTATCCGAATGGGGAAACCCGCTAGTGGTTATACGCTAGCACCATATGGTGAATACATAGCCATATAGGAGACAGACCCAGGGAACTGAAACATCTAAGTACCTGGAGGAAAAGAAAGAAAAATCGATTCCCGTAGTAGCGGCGAGCGAAGTGGGAAGAGCCCAAACCGGATTTATCCGGGGTTGTAGGACCTTCATAATTGACAAATCATGATAGCCGAATGGTCTGGGAAGCCAACCGTAGGGGTGAGAGTCCCGTAGGTGAAATTGTGAGATGCATGGAAGGAATCCTGAGTACGGCGGGACACGTGGAATCCCGTCGGAATCAACGAGGACCATCTCGTAAGGCTAAATACTACCTAGTGACGATAGTGAACCAGTACCGTGAGGGAAAGGTGAAAAGAACCCCGGAAGGGGAGTGAAAGAGAACCTGAAACCGTGTGCCTACAAATAGTCAGAGCCCGTTAATGGGTGATGGCGTGCCTTTTGTAGAATGAAACCGGCGAGTTACGATATCGTGCGAGGTTAAGCAGAAGATGCGGAGCCGTAGCGAAAGCGAGTCTGAATAGGGCGAAGAGTACGATGTTGTAGACCCGAAACCGTGTGAGCTAGCCATGAGCAGGCTGAAGGTCAGGTAACACTGACTGGAGGGCCGAACCAGGGCACGTTGAAAAGTGCTTGGATGACTTGTGGCTAGGGGTGAAATTCCAATCGAACACGGATATAGCTGGTTCTCTCCGAAATAGCTTTAGGGCTAGCCTCGATGTTAAGTCTACTGGAGGTAGAGCACTGAATGGGTGATGGCCCCACCTCGGGGTACTGATCTCAATCAAACTCCGAATGCCAGATAGATATAATCGGGAGTCAGACTGTGGGTGATAAGGTCCATGGTCAAAAGGGAAAGAGCCCAGACCGCCAGCTAAGGCCCCCAAGTGTCCGTTAAGTGGAAAAGGATGTGGAGATGCACAGACAACTAGGAGGTTGGCTTAGAAGCAGCCATCCTTTAAAGAGTGCGTAATAGCTCACTAGTCGAGTGACTCTGCGCCGAAAATGTACCGGGGCTAAACGGACCGCCGAAGCTGCGGATTGACTTTAGAGTCAGTGGTAGGAGAGCGTTCTAACAGCGGTGAAGCAGTACCGGGAAGGAGCTGTGGAGCGGTTAGAAGTGAGAATGCCGGTGTGAGTAGCGAAAGATAGGTGAGAATCCTATCCATCGAAAGCCTAAGGTTTCCAGGGAAGGCTCGTCCGCCCTGGGTAAGTCGGGACCTAAGGTGAGGCCGAAAGGCGTAGCCGATGGACAACAGGTTGATATTCCTGTACCACTTATTAAACTGATGGAGTGACGGAGAAGGCTAAGTTGAGCGTGTGATTGGATTCACGTGTAAGCAGTGAGGTGGTCATGTAGGCAAATCCGCATGGCATAACATTGAGCTGTGATGCCGAAGCCGAATGGCGAAGTCAACTGACGTCACGCTTCCAAGAAAAGCTTCTAGGGTTAATTTAATAAGTGCCCGTACCGATAACCGACACAGGTAGGCGAGGAGAGAATCCTAAGATGAGCGAGAGAACTCTTGTTAAGGAACTCGGCAAAATGACCCCGTAACTTCGGGAGAAGGGGTGCTTGTGAAAGCAAGCCGCAGTGAATAGGCCCAGGCGACTGTTTATCAAAAACACAGGTCTCTGCTAAACCGCAAGGTGATGTATAGGGCTGACGCCTGCCCGGTGCTGGAAGGTTAAGAGGAGAGGTTAGCGCAAGCGAAGCTTTGAATTGAAGCCCCAGTAAACGGCGGCCGTAACTATAACGGTCCTAAGGTAGCGAAATTCCTTGTCGGGTAAGTTCCGACCCGCACGAAAGGCGTAACGATCTGGGCGCTGTCTCAACAAGAGACTCGGTGAAATCATAGTACCTGTGAAGATGCAGGTTACCCGCGACAGGACGGAAAGACCCCGTGGAGCTTTACTGTAGCTTGATATTGAGCACTGGTGGCACATGTACAGGATAGGTAGGAGACGAAGAAACCAGGACGCCAGTCTTGGTGGAGTCGCTGTTGGGATACTACCTTGTGTCACTGGGGTTCTAACCCGTGGCCCTTATCGGGTCAGGGAACAGTGTCAGGTGGCAGTTTGACTGGGCGGTCGCCTCCCAAAGAGTAACGGAGGCGCCCAAAGGTTCCCTCAGAATGGTTGGAAATCATTCGAAGAGTGTAAAGGCAGAAGGGAGCTTGACTGCGAGACCTACAAGTCGAGCAGGGACGAAAGTCGGGCTTAGTGATCCGGCGGTACCGAATGGAAGGGCCGTCGCTCAACGGATAAAAGCTACCCCGGGATAACAGGCTGATCTCCCCCAAGAGTTCACATCGACGGGGAGGTTTGGCACCTCGATGTCGGCTCATCGCATCCTGGGGCTGTAGTCGGTCCCAAGGGTTGGGCTGTTCGCCCATTAAAGCGGTACGCGAGCTGGGTTCAGAACGTCGTGAGACAGTTCGGTCCCTATCCGTCGTGGGCGTAGGAAATTTGAGAGGAGCTGTCCTTAGTACGAGAGGACCGGGATGGACACACCGCTGGTGTACCAGTTGTTCTGCCAGGAGCATAGCTGGGTAGCTACGTGTGGACGGGATAAACGCTGAAAGCATCTAAGCGTGAAGCCCCCCTCAAGATGAGATTTCCCATTCGAAAGAAGTAAGATCCCTTGAAGACGACGAGGTTGATAGGTCAGGAGTGGAAGTGTGGTGACACATGGAGCGGACTGATACTAATCGATCGAGGACTTAACCAAAGAAACTGAAGAAGATATCTAGTTTTGGAAGATTAACAACATCTTTCAATGGTCTAGTGATGATGGCAAGGAGGGCACACCTGTTCCCATACCGAACACAGAAGTTAAGCTCCTTAGCGCCGAGGGTAGTACGCAAGTGCGAGAGTAGGACGTCGCTGGCCAAACCTATATGCGGGTGTAGTTTAATGGTAGAACTTCAGCCTTCCAAGCTGACTGTGAGAGTTCGATTCTCTTCACCCGCTCCAATTCGAATAGTCGCACTCTTTGAGTGCTTTTTTTATCCCTTGTGAGAATATGAAATAAGGATGATAAAAAAAATAAAAAAGTGTTTGACAGTATTCGACAATCATGGTAAGATAACAAGGTCGTCAGAAATGAACGATACAAGGAAACGAAATAAAAAGTTTCGAAAAAAAGTTTAAAAAGTGTTTGACAGAAAGAGACAGACATGATAAACTAATAAAGTCGCCAAAACAAGGTGACACGAAGTTCTTTGAAACTAAACAGAACGTCAACAAACATTTATTTAAGAATTAAGTTTCTTAAGGAAGCTTAGGATAAAAACAAACATTTAATTATGGAGAGTTTGATCCTGGCTCAGGATGAACGCTGGCGGCGTGCCTAATACATGCAAGTCGAGCGAACCACTTCGGTGGTGAGCGGCGAACGGGTGAGTAACACGTAGGTGATCTGCCCATCAGACGGGGACAACGATTGGAAACGATCGCTAATACCGGATAGGACGAAAGTTTAAAGGTGCTTCTGGCACCGCTGATGGATGAGCCTGCGGCGCATTAGCTAGTTGGTAGGGTAAAGGCCTACCAAGGCGACGATGCGTAGCCGACCTGAGAGGGTGAACGGCCACACTGGGACTGAGACACGGCCCAGACTCCTACGGGAGGCAGCAGTAGGGAATCTTCGGCAATGGGCGAAAGCCTGACCGAGCAACGCCGCGTGAATGATGAAGGCCTTCGGGTTGTAAAATTCTGTTATAAGGGAAGAACGACTTTAGTAGGAAATGGCTAGAGTGTGACGGTACCTTATGAGAAAGCCACGGCTAACTACGTGCCAGCAGCCGCGGTAATACGTAGGTGGCGAGCGTTATCCGGAATTATTGGGCGTAAAGAGCGCGCAGGTGGTTGATTAAGTCTGATGTGAAAGCCCACGGCTTAACCGTGGAGGGTCATTGGAAACTGGTCGACTTGAGTGCAGAAGAGGGAAGTGGAATTCCATGTGTAGCGGTGAAATGCGTAGAGATATGGAGGAACACCAGTGGCGAAGGCGGCTTCCTGGTCTGTAACTGACACTGAGGCGCGAAAGCGTGGGGAGCAAACAGGATTAGATACCCTGGTAGTCCACGCCGTAAACGATGAGTGCTAAGTGTTGGGGGTCGAACCTCAGTGCTGAAGTTAACGCATTAAGCACTCCGCCTGGGGAGTACGGTCGCAAGACTGAAACTCAAAGGAATTGACGGGGACCCGCACAAGCGGTGGAGCATGTGGTTTAATTCGAAGCAACGCGAAGAACCTTACCAGGTCTTGACATACCATTGACCGTTCTAGAGATAGGATTTTCCCTTCGGGGACAATGGATACAGGTGGTGCATGGTTGTCGTCAGCTCGTGTCGTGAGATGTTGGGTTAAGTCCCGCAACGAGCGCAACCCTGTCGTTAGTTGCCAGCATTCAGTTGGGGACTCTAACGAGACTGCCAGTGACAAACTGGAGGAAGGTGGGGATGACGTCAAATCATCATGCCCTTATGACCTGGGCTACACACGTGCTACAATGGTTGGTACAAAGAGAAGCGAAGCGGTGACGTGGAGCAAACCTCATAAAGCCAATCTCAGTTCGGATTGTAGGCTGCAACTCGCCTACATGAAGTTGGAATCGCTAGTAATCGCGAATCAGAATGTCGCGGTGAATACGTTCCCGGGTCTTGTACACACCGCCCGTCACACCACGAGAGTTTACAACACCCGAAGTCAGTGGCCTAACCGCAAGGAGGGAGCTGCCTAAGGTGGGTAGATGATTGGGGTGAAGTCGTAACAAGGTATCCCTACCGGAAGGTGGGGATGGATCACCTCCTTTCTATGGAGAAAGAGACGTTCTGTTTAGTTTTGGAAGAATTTCTTCCAAAGTTGATCTTTGAAAACTAGATATCTTCATTCAGAAGAAACAAACAATAGATTTGATTTAGGTTAAGTGAATAAGGGCGCACGGAGGATGCCTTGGCACTAGGAGTCGAAGAAGGACGCGACAAACGGCGAAACGCCTCGGGGAGCTGTAAGTGAGCATTGATCCGGGGGTATCCGAATGGGGAAACCCGCTAGTGGTTATACGCTAGCACCATATGGTGAATACATAGCCATATAGGAGACAGACCCAGGGAACTGAAACATCTAAGTACCTGGAGGAAAAGAAAGAAAAATCGATTCCCGTAGTAGCGGCGAGCGAAGTGGGAAGAGCCCAAACCGGATTTATCCGGGGTTGTAGGACCTTCATAATTGACAAATCATGATAGCCGAATGGTCTGGGAAGGCCAACCGTAGGGGGTGAGAGTCCCGTAGGTGAAATTGTGAGATGCATGGAAGGAATCCTGAGTACGGCGGGACACGTGGAATCCCGTCGGAATCAACGAGGACCATCTCGTAAGGCTAAATACTACCTAGTGACCGATAGTGAACCAGTACCGTGAGGGAAAGGTGAAAAGAACCCGGAAGGGGAGTGAAAGAGAACCTGAAACCGTGTGCCTACAAATAGTCAGAGCCCGTTAATGGGTGATGGCGTGCCTTTTGTAGAATGAACCGGCGAGTTACGATATCGTGCGAGGTTAAGCAGAAGATGCGGAGCCGTAGCGAAAGCGAGTCTGAATAGGGCGAAGAGTACGATGTTGTAGACCCGAAACCGTGTGAGCTAGCCATGAGCAGGCTGAAGGTCAGGTAACACTGACTGGAGGGCCGAACCAGGGCACGTTGAAAAGTGCTTGGATGACTTGTGGCTAGGGGTGAAATTCCAATCGAACACGGATATAGCTGGTTCTCTCCGAAATAGCTTTAGGGCTAGCCTCGATGTTAAGTCTACTGGAGGTAGAGCACTGAATGGGTGATGGCCCCACCTCGGGGTACTGATCTCAATCAAACTCCGAATGCCAGATAGATATAATCGGGAGTCAGACTGTGGGTGATAAGGTCCATGGTCAAAAGGGAAAGAGCCCAGACCGCCAGCTAAGGCCCCCAAGTGTCCGTTAAGTGGAAAAGGATGTGGAGATGCACAGACAACTAGGAGGTTGGCTTAGAAGCAGCCATCCTTTAAAGAGTGCGTAATAGCTCACTAGTCGAGTGACTCTGCGCCGAAAATGTACCGGGGCTAAACGGACCGCCGAAGCTGCGGATTGACTTTAGAGTCAGTGGTAGGAGAGCGTTCTAACAGCGGTGAAGCAGTACCGG